>NZ_AP024485.1:195000-1490000 GCF_020886695.1 Pseudodesulfovibrio sediminis | reverse complement strand
TAAATGGTGTACTTTTGAGATGTGAAGTATACCATTTCATCAAGAATATCAGTATTTAAGGGCAAAGTCCTAGCCATCCCCCTACACGTTGGATACCCTCATGGGAATTCCAACGAGGACGACGGCTGTCTTTGTTCGTCCGTTCTATGAAAACTAGTGAGGTGGTGTATGAAGTCCAAGGACAACTTCGAGAGAAGCGTCTCCGATTCTGAAACCTACAAGCGTGAGATCAAACGTGTGAATGTTGATTTCCCGGTATGGATGGTCAAGGAAATGGACGAGAAGGCTGGACGGCTCGGTATCTCCAGACAGGCATTGGTCAAGTTCTGGATATCTGATTGTCTCCGGTCTGAGAACAAGCTGGCCCTGTAGAGTAGGGCCTTGGGAGGTCAAATAGATTCCATTTCTATACCTCCCAAGAATATACAAAAAATATACCTTTTGCCCGCAAATATACTCTCGATGTATATTCCTCTCTGAAAAAGATAAATATTCCAAACAACTACAAGTTGTGCGCTTGAATGGCATTCAAGAGGTCGTGGGTTCGATTCCCTCCAGCTCCACCAATGATTATAAAGGCTTAGAAGGTTTTCCTTCTAAGCCTTTTTTAGTGGAATATACAAACGAAATCGGGTGGATATTGAGGGGCACTCGGCTCGGTCTTTCTGTAAACTGTCCACCTTAAAAACGCCGCTCAGTGGTCCAACAAAGTGGGCTCACCTCTCAAACCTCCTTGGACTTTAAACTTAATGTGTTGCCTTGCTGTAAACCCACTCGCCCTTTGATTCGTCTCTCGGTAATTAATCACCACTGCAATACGCTTGTCCGGGTTTTCCCGGACAGACAAAAATTCTCCAAGTATTTAGGAATACTTCTGTCGGCCGATACTCAGCCGAAGTCGCAGCAGCGCTGATATTCTGCTCGGCTATTTAGTGGAGGTTTCTTCGACGCGAAAATGAGATCATGCGTGCCGACAATTTGGATGATTTATGCATTGCAACCCAATTGGTCAGCCTTGGAGAGAATCGATGTCTATGTCCCTATTGCGTTCCGTGTTGTCTGTTGGTCTGTCTTTAGCCCTCTGGGGTGCGCCTGGCATTGCCATGGCTTTGTCTGCGGGAGCGACAAATATTAACGGTCATAGTTCTGTTGGAAATTTCTATCATACTGTTAACCTCTTCGATGCAGGGGAAATAATTACTGTTACCGTCGACAATCCTGTTGGGGCAACGAGCGCTGCCGCTTCTTTGATGAGCGGTGCTGGCAATGTTTCTCAAATTTCGAACTCGTTTCCTGCCGTGCTCACGCTGACTGTTCCATCGACTGGTGTATTTACGTTTATTGTTTCAACAGCTGGCGGGAACGCGCGCATATCAATAGCCGTGGCTGAGCCAAATCCTGCCAGTGCTGCTGATAATGCCGATGCTTTTTCCAACACCGTTGCCTCTGCCTCCAGAGGACAAACTTCCGTCATAACGGGCAACATCATGTCCCGGACCGCAACGGCCTCTTTTGGTGCTCCGCCGCAGGAAGGGCGAGGTAGGAATTTGGTGTCATCATTCAATAAAGGTTCTCTTTATCAAAGGGGCGAGCAGCATGAAGCCAGAGAAATGTCCATCAAGGAACTGGCGCAGTTCGCCACCTTCAATACGTCACAAAGTGTGGCTGCGGCGGCTGATGGCGGCGTCTCCGGCATAGAACAGCGACGTGGTATCCTTACAAGTGACCCTTTCACCATTTGGGGGCATGCGTCTTTTACGTCTGCCGATAACGATTTCAACAAGGGCGGGGATGACAGACGGTACAATGGTAATGTGTGGGGCTACAGCCTCGGTGCAGACTACCGTTTTCATGAAAAAGTCATTGCCGGTCTTTCTGTCGGCTACACTGATACAGATATTACGACCAGCTACAACTCCGGCAAGTATGAAGAACAGAGTTGGAACTTCTCACCCTATGTCATGTACGAACCTGTCGATGGCGCACTGATTTCGTTTATTGCAGGGTATAGTTTTGGTGATGTTGACCGCAAGCGGAACTCCACTGTCACTGGAAACACCGACAGTGACATGTGGTATACGGCACTGGAAGGCGAGTACAGGATGCAGCCGTCCGACTCCATTCCTCTGGAGTTGACTGCGAGACTTGGTTACCTGTTGTCGAAAAAAACGCTTGATTCCTTTACCGAAAGCGATGGAACCCGTGTCGGCGAGTCCACTGCTGACACCAGCCAGATCAAACCCGGAGTTGAAGTCGCCTACAGCTTCAATGCACAGGGGGTGACCTTGCAACCTTTCGTCAAGGCCGATTACATTCATGACTTTGTCGATGAAATCAACGATGACAGCAATGCGCTTAATCTCGGTGGTGGTTTGCGGGTCCTATCCGGCGAAACCGGATTGTCCGGCGTGATCGAAGGTGAACGCCAGTTTTGCAGAGATGACTACTCCGAATACACCATCAAAGGACTTCTCGCCTACAACTTCGCCTTGAATGGCGATGACGGCAACCAGATGGGCACTCTGGCTCCTTTCGTGAACTCCAACCTGGATGCCGACGGTGGGCAGGTCTTCGGAGCCGGGCTGAAGTTCACAAGCGCAGACAGCGTCATAAGCTGCGAGCTTGATGCAACGCACACCATGTCGTCTGATAATGCTGGTGATACCGGCGCCAAGCTGATGTTTGAACTGGCCTATTAAGGCCATCAAATGAGGCTGTCCTATTTCGATTTCAGCGTTTGAGGGACACCTTACTAAATTATACAATACTTACGTCTGCTGATCGTGTTCGTAGACCGCGTCATTAATGGCATTCAAGAGTTCGTGGGTTCGATCCTCTCCAGCTCCACCAATGATTATAAAGGCTTAGAAGGTTTTCCTTCTAGACCTTTTTTTGTGGTATTTACAAATGGTATGGGAGGCACTCTGTTGAAACTTCCAATAAACTATCCGCCCAAAAACGCCGCCCAGAGTTTCGAAGAGCCGAGGCTACCTCCCTTTTCCCGTTCTACAGAGTATGATAGGATGATTGGAAACAGTCCCGAAATTCATGCCGAGAAGACGTATCAACCGACGTGATCAGGAGTACACCGTGATGGATAAGAATATAATGGATCGTGCAGCCGGGGCTATCATGGGTGCCTGGATTGGCGACGCCCTAGGAGTAGGGCCTCACTGGTATTACGACCTGAACGAACTGCGACAGGATTATGGTGGGTGGGTGAACGACTACACCGACCCGAAACCGGGACGGTATCATGAAGGCTTGAAAGCGGGACAACTCTCCCAGTCTGGCATTATTCTCAGGCTTATGGTTCGCTCTCTGGTGGATAGCGGCTCCTATGATGAAGCGGACTTCTGCCGGCGGATGGACACAGAGCTTTTTCCGCTCCTCAATGGTGAGCCTGCTTCCGGTCCGGGAGGATACACCAGCCAATCCATCCGTGCCGCATGGAGGAAACGAGTTGAACAGAAACTTCCCTGGGGTGAGATAGCCGGCCACGCCGACACGACAGAGGCCATTGAACGTACCCTTGCCATCGGGGTTCGCTACGCCCTGACCCCTAACCTCTTGGCCAATGCCGTCAGCAGCAATGCGGTGCTGACCCAGTTCGACGACGTCGTTCTATCAATGACAGTAGCATACTCCTCAGTACTTGCCATGCTTATCCAGGGGAACAGTCTTGAACCCGACATTTCCGAGAAACTGATGAATCTGGTGAAGGACGGCACCCTTCCATTTCACGCCGTCACCAGAGAAGGGCTCAAGCCTCCCCAGCCCGGCGACCCGGACCCTCCTCGCGCGGGTCGTTTCGCCTCTCCTGATGCTCTGCTTTCTCCGGGGAATATGGCCATGGCCGCTACTGATCCGGACATCAAAATCGAGCCCGCATGGAAAGTTTCACTTGTCTACGGGATGTCTTGCGCTATTTACCATATGCTGCCTGCAGCGTATTATCTCTCGTCCCGATTCAAGAATGACTTCGAGTCGGCGGTGCTCCACGCCATTAACGGCGGTGGACAGAATCAGGGTCGCGCTATTTTGACCGGTACCCTTGTGGGAGCCCAGGTCGGTCTCTCAGGCATCCCTGCACGCTTTCTGGAAAAACTGGAAGGAGGCGAAGAATTGCGGGGGCTTGCCATCAAACTGGCCGAACAGGCGCAGCTCAAAAGCGACTAGCCCGACCGCGCAAAGAGAAGAATACTCATGAGCACGCAAAAAAACGAACACACAGTCCTGTACATCTCGCACGGCGCCGGTCCCATGCCCATTCTGGGTGACGGACGGCACGAGGAAATGGTGGAGAATCTGAAGCTGTTGAAGGCCAGGATAAAAAAGCCCTCCGCTATCATCGTCGTCAGCGCGCACTGGGAGGAGGGGGTACCCTCAATAACGGCCAACGGCAATCCGCCGCTCTTGTATGACTACTATGGCTTCCCCGAAGAAGCCTATGAGATTGTTTACCCGGCCAAGGGACATTCATCCCTCGCCCAGTCCATTCATGAGACCCTGGCAGCGGGAGGCATCGAAAGCCGCTTAGACAACGAACGCGGCTTTGACCATGGCCTGTTTATACCGCTCAAGATTATGTACCCTGAGGCGGATATCCCTTGCGTGCAGGTGTCGCTTGTTAAAGATCTCGCCCCAGCCACTCACATCGCCCTCGGTGAAGCCCTGGCCGCAGTCGAGCACGAAAATCTGCTCATCCTCGGGTCGGGATTCTCCTTTCACAATATGAACGCTTTTTTTGCTCCCGAAACCTCGGAAACAAGACGTTGGAACGAAGCGTTCGAGCGATGGCTCATAGAGACATGCGCAGACAAGGAGCTTGACGAAAAGACGAGAGCGGGCCGACTGCTCAGTTGGGAGTCCGCACCTCACGCTCGATACTGCCACCCCCGCGAGGAACATCTCCTGCCGCTGCATGTATGCTACGGCGTGGCCAAGCGCTCTTGTCGGGAGTGCTTTGAGCTGAATGTTTTCGGCAAAAAAGGGAGCACTTTTCTCTGGTAGCTCATGTGGTTACGCCTGCACATAATGCAACATCTCATTATACAAGATGAATTTCATTTTTATAGCTGATTTAGTGGGACGTTGCCTGTAAAAGCCCCCTTTGCATGGCATTCAAGAGGTCGTGGGTTCAATTCCCTCCAGCTCCACCACTTAAATTTCCGAAGAAAAAGGACCGTTTAGCTTGATAGGCTAGTCGGTCCTTTTTCTGTTTGTGGTGAACCAATTGGTCAACAGGTTGTTGACCAAAGTGTTTGAGATTACTGATTAAAGGAGTGTATGAACTGTGTTTGAGGATGTATGAGGTGGGATTGGTTTTAGCCAGTGCTTAGAGGCGATTTTTCGGGGTGTGATAATTTCGCTCCTCCTGCCCGTTTTGGGAGTTTGGGGGAGTGTTCAGCAGGAGTTTTGTAAACGCTCAGGATTGTGTGTTTTTGCGCGAAATTTGGGGATGGGTGGGGAGGTCTCTGGTGCTTTGGCGGAAAGTGGAAGAGCACTTGGATTTTAGTCAAGCGGTTTTCAGTTTGATTTGAGATTTGTTTGAGTGTGTTATATTTAAAGCTCTATGCTTTCTTCTGAACAAATACTTCACTTGTTAGATCGGTGCGAAAAGAAGTTGGGTCAACCTTTGTTGTCGCTTCGACAAAAGCTTGTTCAAAGAGAACAATGGTTGGCTATGGTCTGGGAGTTAATTGTGCTAGACGCCGCGCTTCAGATTGCCAATGTTGATTATGAGCCAGAAGGGGAAAATGGGGGGGGGCCAGACTTTCGTTTGCAGTTTTATGATGAAAAGTGGGTGTGGATTGAAGCAACATTTAGACGGGTAGAGGTAAACGGGTATATCGATCGATTTTCAAAGCACCCTATTCGAAGAAAATTATGGAAAAAGGAAGATCAGGCTAAGAAAGCGGGGATTGAAGGGCCGCTCGTTGTTTGTCTCGGCACTGATAGATGTCGACAATATGGTCATATGCACGGACCAGGAGAGGTGACAAAGGAGGAAGCTGCTCTCTCCTTTCTAGACGGTGCCGATTATGTTTCCGCTGCTTTGATCGCTCCGTCTTTTTCCACGTTTGAAGTCTTCAGTGGGCTAAAGCGAAGTACCACCCCCCAACTTATTGAACATCCTGAATCAAACAATCCTCTTTCAGAACAACTAAAGAACTACATAGTGAAGATGGATTTTAATAGGTGGCCTTTGTCTACTGATTCTAGCCCGAATAGGAGCCCTGTCGGAGGTTTAATCCCTCCCAAAGGAGCACCAATCTCACTTCCAGAAATCCCCGACTACCTTTTACCTTATGAAGAGGTGGCGTGGAGTGGGGCGGTATACTCTTACCAATGGAATTTTGAATACTTGAGAATAGTTTCATGGCGGACGGGGTATGCACTGATAAATGGTAATGAGAAGCTGATGGAAGCGGCTTCTCGGGAGGAGTGCGCCCAAGTCGCTTCAGAGGTATTTTGTCCGAGTTGTGGGTTGGTGATAGGTCCAGCTGGGGTAGAAGAGAATCCTGACTCTGGTGTTCCATCCGATCTTTCAAAATGGACGATTATTAGCCCCAAATAGCTCATTTTTCGGTCAACCATCCGGTCAACCAAACGCCTTCAACACATATCCAACATCACTGATTTTCTGTTGACTTCAAAATAAAAAGTCAAAGTATTTCAAAGGTTATGCATGTGTCTTCATGCATGGCATTCAAGAGATCGTGACATTTTTTTATGGTGCGCGTAAGTTAGATACTTTCATCCCGATGGCAGTCCTTGGAATAGATGTATTCCATGCGTTTCAGGCCGGTGCCGTAGCAGGCCTGCTTGCAGAACGGGGCGATCCAGATGAAGTCGCCGGATTCGACTGGCAGCCATTTTTCGTCCAGCAGGTAGAGCCCCTGGCCCTGATAGATGTACATGCCGTGCTCCTGCACATGGGTCTCCACAAAGGGGTGGCAGCCGCCGGGCAGGAAGGCGAGGGTGTGGAAGTTCATGTCAAAGGCCTCGTTCACGGGCAGCAGGTCGCGGACAAAGACGTTTTCCATCTGGTCATACAACCCCTCTTCAAGATTGTGGATGGCTCCGCTGACCTTCCAGGGGTGTTTCATGGCCGGATCCGGGTGGGGGATGAACCGCTGTTTGTAAAGGAGAATGGTCACCGGGGCGTCTCCCTTGGAGGCGAAGTCGATGCCCATGCCGGGCGGGGAATAGATGTAGCCCCCGGCGCTCAAGGTTTCGGTTTGGCCGTCCACGGTGACGTCCAGGGACCCTTTGCCGTCCATGACGAAGAGGAACGTTTCTATGTTTTCGGCCTGGCCATAGGGCATGGTGGTCTTCCCTTCAGTGGAGACCGTGCCCTCCAGCTGTACGAAATTGGCTCCAAGCTTGGGTGAAGCCAGGATGGACAGGGCGCATCCCGTGATGCCCGGGATGAGGTTGATGACGCGGCCCTCGGTGGTGATGATCGCATATTTTCCGGGCTCGTAAGACGACCGGTTTTTCAAGAATCCTTCAGGATAAGACATGGTTAATCTCGTTGTGTTCGGCCTGCTTTGCTGTGGCTGGAGGCGGGGGAGAGGTCGTTTCCCCCGTTCCCGGTAGATGGAGTACTCTTTCCCAAATTTTCGCGCCAGGTTTTACCGGTCTGTTCCATGTCGGACTCGGCCCAGGTGCGGCTGGCACGGGAGGTAAGATACTCCTCAATGCCCGCGGCGTCGATATCATCGAGAATGAAAAGGATGGAGCGGATCGCCTTATCAAACAGCGGGTTGCCGCGTTTGGTTTTAACGCACTTTTTTTTGGAGTCTGCCTGTCTTCTTTTTCCCTGAGTGGTTGATTCAAGTCTTCCCGAAGCTTGGTGAGGGATACCTTGTTGTCTGGGTGGTAATGCGAGATTCAGGCTTGTGGTTACGGAATGAGGATCAGAGGTGGACATGGTGCGAAGCAGGTGATGGAGGAAAGAAACGGTATTGCATGCAATTTTGCCGATTGCAGGTGTTGTTGCATGCAATTGCAGTATTCTTATTGCAGACAATTGGGAGCCTGTGTTTGTAACTACTTTATATTAAATAAGAAAAAAAATTGAAAGGCTCTTCTCAGATTGGCACGCCTTCTGCTTTAGTTGGGGCATGCAACACATCTCCACCACCTGTCCTTATTGCGGCGTCGGTTGCGCCTTGTCTCTGAACGTGGACGGCGACCGCATTGTCAGTGTTTCCCCCGGACCTGAGCCCTCGGTGAATCAGGGCGCCCTCTGTTCCAAAGGGCGGTTCGGCTTCGATTTCGTTCATCATGCAGATCGGCTGAAAAGTCCCCTGGTTCGCAAGCGCGGGGAGTTGGTGCCGGTTTCGTGGGATGAAGCCCTCGGGCTGGTCTCGGAGCGGTTTGCCGAAATCGCGGCCACGCATGGTCCGGACGCTCTTGGCGGCTTCAGCAGCGCCCGCTGCACCAACGAAGAAAATTATCTTTTCCAGAAACTCTTTCGCGCAGGGATCGGCACCAACAATATCGATCACTGCGCCCGTCTCTGACACGCTCCCACCGTGGCCGGGCTGGCCACCTCTCTGGGAAGCGGTTCCATGACCAACTCCATTCGGGAACTCTGGGATATGGGGCAGGGGGATTGCGTGTGCGTCATTGGCTCCAACACTACCGCCTGCCATCCGATTATCGGTTTGGGTATGATGGAGGCAAAGCGCAACGGCACTCGTCTGGTCGTCATTGATCCCCGTGAAATCGACCTTGCCCGTAATGCCGATGTCTGGCTGCGGCTGCGCCCCGGCACCGACACCGCACTGCTTTCGGGCATCGCCAGACACCTCCTGGACGCGGGGTTGGTGGATGAAGCTGCCCTGGCTTCCGTCACGGAAGGATACGAAGCCTTTCGGGAAAATCTGGCGGCATTCGATCTGGACACCGTTTCCACCTTGACGGAAGTTCCTGCCGAGACCATCCGAGCAGCGGCGCACTGCATCGGAGAATCAGCTAATACCGCCTTCTATTACACAATGGGCGTCACCCAGTTCACTTTTGGCACCAACAACGTCCTGGCCGTCTCCAATCTGGCCTTGTTGACCGGCAATATCGGACGGCCCAAGACCGGAGTGAATCCCCTGCGTGGACAGAACAACGTGCAGGGCTCCTGCGATATGGGCGCCTTGCCCAACGTGCTGACCGGCTATCGTTCCGTGACGGACGAGACGGTTCGCGCCGTGTTTGAGGGTGCCTGGGGCACCCGTCTTCCCGCGAAGTCGGGCCTAACCATTCCCAGAATGTTGACGGCCATCGAAGAGGATCGGCTCAAGGGGTTGTTCGTTTTCGGTGAAAATCCCATGCGCAGCGATCCGGACATCACGCACGTCGAACATTGTCTGCATCATGTGGATTTTCTGGTGGTCCAGGATCTTTTCCTGACGGAAACGGCACAGCTCGCCGACGTGGTCTTGCCCGGAGCCAGCTTTGCGGAAAAGGACGGGACGTTCACCAGCACTGAAAGACGGGTCCAGCGTGTGCGCCGGGCCGTGCCGCCTGTGGGAGAGAGCCGTCCCGACTGGGAGATTCTGGCTGATTTGCTGGTCCGGCTCGGCAAACCAGCGCAGTACGCGAGCGCTTCGGACGTGTTCGACGAGATGCGTGGGCTCATGCCCACCCACACCGGTATTACCTACGAGCGGCTGGAGGCCGGGGGGCTGCAATGGCCCTGCCCGGACGAAACGCATCCTGGGACGCCCATTCTGCATGTGGGCCGGTGCATGCGTGGACCGGGCAAGTTCGTGCCGCTCTCCCACAGGGAGGCCGCCGAACCGCCGGATGTCAACTATCCCCTGATCCTCACCACCGGACGTGTGGTGGCCCATTACCATACCTCGACCATGACCGGACGTTGTTTCGGCCTGGTTGGAACCTGGCCCGAAGAGCGGGTGGAGATCCATCCTGCGGATGCTGCGGCGTACGGTATTGCCGACGGTGCCCTGATAGAGGTCCGTTCCCGCCGGGGGGCCGTCAAGGCCCGGGCATGGGTGACCCGCCGGGTCCGTCCGGGGTTGGTCTTCATGACCTTCCACTTCTCCGAATCCCCGGCCAATCTCCTGACCATCTCGGCCGCCGACCCGGTGACCGACACGCCGCAGCTCAAGATGTGCGCCGTGGCCGTTCGTAAACTCACTGATCCCGCTCGAAAAGTGACTTCAATATGGAAAGAGGAGCCTGCACCATGCACGATCGCCTAAGTCCCTTCATTCTTGTTACCGCGGCCGGATGCATCGGCTGTCGAGCCTGCGAACTGGCTTGTTCCGCGGCCCATCTGGCGGGCGGAGTGTCCGTGGGAAGCCTGCATGGCCCCCTGTCCCCCCGGTTGTATCTGACCCGCGCCGGAAATGTCCGTATTCCCATTGGCTGCCGTCATTGCGAGGACGCGCCTTGTGCTGAGGTCTGTCCCAATGGTGCCATCCTTCGCACAGAGTCGGGCGTCCAGGTCGTCGAGGACCGCTGCGTCGGATGCAAGACATGTCTGGCCGTCTGTCCGGTGGGTGCCATGGAAATGGCCCAGGTCTGGAAAGATGGAAAACCTGCCGTGCGCCGGGTGGTGGACCCTTTGAACCCGGATGTTGCGGCGGTGGAGCCGGCCCTGCTGGCCAGCAAATGCGACCTTTGCCAGGGGCGCGAGTCGGGCCCAGCCTGTGTCGAAGCCTGCCCGGAACAGGCGCTGTCCTTGATTGATCCCGTGGGGATCAAACGTCGCCGCAATCTTGAAGCCGCCCTGGCGTTGAGCCGGACCTGCGAGGAGTTGTAATGCCCATGTCTTCCCCAATTGTTTCCATTGATCCTCAATTGTGCACCGGCTGCCGCCGGTGCGCCGAAGTCTGTCCGGTCAACGCGGTGGTCGGGAAACTGCATGAGCCGCAGGCCATCGACACGGCACGTTGTGTGATGTGCGGCCAGTGCGTGCTGACCTGTTCGGCTTTTATGTCGCCATTCGACGAGAATGCCGAATGCCTTCCCGCGTTGCGCCGTGAGCGTGGGCTGGAACCGGACGATCCCACTCCGCTGTTTGCCGCCCATTTCAGGGTGGATCGGGGACGAGTTGCGGCCATGTTGGACGACCCCGCTCGGGTTTCCATGGTCCAGTGTGCTCCGGCAGTGCGGGCCTCCATCGCCGAGGAATTCGGCATGGCCCCCGGTACGCTGACTCCCGGCCAACTCGCGGCCTCCCTGCGTCGATTGGGCTTTGATTACGTCTATGACACCGTTTTTGCCGCTGATGTGACCATCATGGAGGAGTCTTCGGAGTTGTTGGATCGCATCAACTCCGATGGAGAACTCCCCATGTTTACTTCCTGTTGCCCCGGTTGGGTGCGCTATGTGGAAACGGCATGGCCTGATTTGATTCCTCATCTTTCCAGTTGCAAATCGCCGCAGCAGATGGCCGGAGCGCTTTTCAAGACCTATGGCGCGGACATGGCGGGAAAGGGGGCCGCAGAGATCGCGAGTGTTGCGGTGATGCCGTGTACGGCCAAAAAAAGGGAAGCCGACCGTCCCGAGATGGCCACGGACGGGATATCTGACGTGGACGCTGTCCTCACCGTGACCGAGTTGGCCGTCATGCTCAAGGAAAAGGGCATTTGTTTGGAGGCGCTGCCAGAAGAGCCGTTCGATATTCCCTTGGGGCTCTATTCCGGGGCAGGCACCATATTCGGCGCTTCCGGCGGTGTCATGGAAGCCGCGTTGCGCACCGCCATTGCGGTGACCACGGGCAAGGATGTGGACGAAAGCGGCGTGGTTTTCGAAAGGGCCGACGAAGGTGTTTTCCGGGCTTCTGTGGAAGTGGCGGGCCGCACCGTTCAGGCGGTGATCGTGTCGGGATTGGACCATGCCACGCGCCTGCTGGAGGACGTTCGTCAGGGGCAGGCGGACTTCGAATTCATGGAGGTCATGTGTTGTACCGGTGGCTGCGTGGCGGGTGGCGGACAGCCCAAGCTGCTACCGGGCGTGGATGTGGCCGATGCCATCGCCCGCCGTCGTCAAAGCCTGCACCAACACGACAAGGCGTTGCCTGTCAGAGCCTCGCACAAGAATACCTCGGTGATGGCGCTCTATGAAAACTACCTGGAAAAACCGTTGGGACATCGTTCCCACCTGTTGCTCCATACCCGATACGGTGAGGACGCCGGGAGGCAGGAGTAATGCATACTTTCGTTTTGTCGGACCCTGCACGCTGCATTGGCTGCCGGGCTTGTGAGATCGCCTGCGTCGACGCCCACATGGCGGAGGATCTGGGGCAGGCCGGTGAGCGGGATCTGCCGTTCGTCCCGCGTATCAACGTGGTGCACGAGGCTGAGGTCACGGCGCCCATTCAGTGCCGTCAGTGCGAGGATGCCCCGTGTCTGGCCGTGTGTCCCGCCGGGGCCATTGTCCATGAAGGGCAGACTGTGCGCGTACTTGCGGAGCGTTGTTTCGGCTGCAAGACCTGCATGGCCGTCTGCCCGGTAGGGGCCATGCGGGTGGGACGGCTTCCAGGCAGCGAGGAGCGGTTGTTGGCCTACAAGTGCGACCTTTGCGTCGGGCGGGAAGAAGGTCCCGCCTGCGTGGCCGTGTGTCCCGCCGGAGCCCTGCGGATTTTGGGCGAGGCCGAGCTTCAGGGGATTTCCGGCGGCAGACGCCGCAACAGCGCCCTTCAGGTAGCCTTTGGACGCAGATAGATGTATATTGAAACAATGACTTCCGCCGATTCCATTTACCAAGCAGTGGTTGAGCACCAGACGGAGTTGATTCGCCGTTTTCGGCCGGACGGCAAGCTGACATTTGTCAACGGTGCTTTTTGTCGTTTTTATGGCATGGAGTCCGAAGCGTTGCTTGGATCGAATTTCAGGGACTTGCTTGATCCGGAAGAATGCGATTCGATTGTGGAGCAGGTTTTATCCATTTCTCCCGAGAAACCTGAAATCGTCACGGAACCGCGCTATGTGGATGCCGATGGGAGGCTGCGCTTTGTGCAGTACGTGACCCGGGGCATTTTCGATGAGTTCGGGAATGTCGTCGAGTATCAGTCCGTGGGGCGGGACATCACTGCCCAGCGGGAGGCGGAAACGACCCTTGCCGAAGCTCGAATGGCAATGGAAAAGGCCAGCCGGGTGACGACCCTGGCCGTGATCGGCGGCGGTATCGCACACGAAATAAATCAGCCCCTGAATGCCCTCCGCATACTGACCGCGTCGGCCCAGCTGCTTGCCGAGCGGGCCGATTCGCCCGGGGAGGATCTCGCCCGTATCCTGCGCGACATCGCCGCCCAGGTCGACCGGGCGGACGCCATCGTCAACCATCTGCGGGAGCATCTGCGACAGAATCAAAAAGTCGATTCCAAGACCTGTGATCTCGGTGATGCCGTGCGATCTGCCCTGTCCCTGGTTGGTGCGCAACTGGCCGCAAGGGATATTGGGGTCGATCTGCATATCGATGCCGATCTGCCGCCCGTCAACGGCTCCTGCATTCGTTTCGAGGAGCTCGTCGCCAATCTGGTGGCCAACGCCATGCAGGCTATGGACGAGGTCAAACTGGACCAGAAGGAGATTCGGGTGGAAGTGTTGGGCACCACCCCGGGTTCGGTGGAATTGACTGTGGCCGACAACGGGCCAGGCTTTGCCAGGGAGATGACCGCCAAGATGTTCGAACCGTTTTTTTCCACCAAGTCATCGGGAACCTCCATGGGGCTTGGATTGTCCATCGTGGAAACCATAGTCCAGGCGGCGGGTGGTTCGGTGACGGCCATAAACCGGCCTGAGGGCGGTGCCTTGATCGAGGTGCTGCTGCCTGCGGCGGGCGGGGCAGGGGAGTGAGGGACGTGCGTATCCTGCTGGTAGACGATGATGCGGCCACCCGCGAATCCCTTGCGGAATATCTGACCCTGTTGGGGCAGGCGGTAACGCCCTGCCCGGACGCGGACAGCGCCTTGCGGTTGTGCCAAAATCACGATTTCGACATGGTGTTGTCCGACATCCAGATGCCGGGCAAGACCGGCATCGAGCTTGTCCGGGAGATCAAGCGACTGTCTGGGCCACGGCTGCCCGACGTTGTTTTGTACACGGGTCACGCCGACCTGGAACTGGCCATCGGCGCGCTCAGGGCCGGTGCGTATGATTACCTCACCAAGCCCATCAACCTGGACGAACTCAAGGCGATCCTGCAACGGGTTGCCGAGCATCAGTCCCTGCTGTCCGAAAACGATCGCTTGACCCGGAAGTTTGACGAGGTCGTGGCCGAGGCCACTAACGACTATAGGGCCGAACTGGCGCGCCTGCGGGAGTTGCTGGAGAAGCAGGCCGGATTGGACAACATCGGAATTTTTTCCGACGCCATGTGGCGCGTAGTCTCTCATGCCAAGCGGTATCACGAGGACCGGGACCTGCCGGTGTTGATCCAGGGGGAAACCGGGGTCGGCAAGGAGATCGTCGCCAAGATTATTCATTATGGGACGGACGCTTCCTCGCTGCCGTTCGTGGCCATCAATTGCGCTGCCCTGCCGCCTTCGCTGTTCGAGAGTGAGTTGTTCGGCTACGAGCCGGGCGCGTTTACCGGCGGCGCCTCCCGCGGAGCCCGGGGCAAAATTGATCTCGCCAAAGGGGGCACCCTTTTTCTCGATGAGATCGGCGAGATTCCCGTGGAGCTGCAGGCAAAACTCCTGCGGGTCATCGAAGGGCGGACCTACTACCGGGTAGGCGGGCTTCAGAGTATCAAGACGGATGTTCGCATCATCGCCGCCACGAATATCAACTTGGGAGAGCGCATTGAGCAGGGGCTTTTCCGCAAGGACCTTTACTACCGGCTGAGGGTCGGCAGCATTCTTGTTCCGCCCCTGCGCGAACGCCCCGATGACATTGTTCCGTTGGCGCAGTCCTTTCTCGTGACCTTTGCCAAGAAACGCGGCAAGGGATTCGCTGAGATATCCCCGGAGGTGGCCCGGGAACTCCTGGCCCATCCCTGGCCTGGCAATGTGCGGGAGTTGAAAAATACCCTGGAGTGGATTTCCGTCATGTACGACGGGACCGCCTTGCGTCCGGAACACCTCAGGGGTGCGTTGGACGACCGGGAGGAGGTGACCATCCCCACCCCGTCGGCCGCTCCGCCTTTACGGCAAGGCCGAAAAAAATATCGGCCCACGGAAGCGGAGATAGACGCGGCCCTGACCGCGAGCGGAGGCAACAAGACCCAAGCCGCAGCTCAGCTCGGGATCTCCATTCGCATGCTGTATTATCGGCTTGCCGCCAGAACGAACAACGAGTCGGAAACGCAATGATCTGGACGTAGCACTCCGGTCGTGCCGGAATCGGTCTCCCGCCCGGGAATCTCTTTGCGGGTATTTTCAATATATTTAGCTAGTTAATCTGCCTCTTCAAAAGAGGTGGACAGTCACTCTTTATTCTACATGGAGTCTGGAAATGAAATTGGATACAAGCGAACTGGATAATTTTATCGACGAAGAAGCCATATGGGATATCGTCAACCGCAACGCCGTCCAGGACCCGGTTCGGATCCGGGACATCCTTGACAAGGCAGGGGAAGCCAAGGGGCTTGATCTGGCCGAGGCGGCCTGTCTGTTGCAGGTCGAGGACCCGGAACTGAACGAGGCTATCGCCGATGCAGCCCGCAGGATCAAGCACGCCATTTACGGTAACCGCATCGTCCTTTTCGCGCCTCTCTACGTCACCAACGAGTGCAGCAACCGTTGCGTCTATTGTGGTTTCAAGGAGACCAACACCGAGCTGATCCGGCGGACACTCACTTCGGAAGAGCTTAAACGGGAGGTGGCCGTTCTGGAAGACCTGGGGCACAAGCGGCTGCTTCTGGTGTACGGTGAGCACCCAAAATTCGGCGCGGACTGGATCGCCGAGACCGTTCGTACGGTGTACGAGACTGTCTCCGAAAAGAGTGGTGAAATCCGGCGGGTGAACATCAACTGCGCGCCATTGGACGTCGAGGGATTCCGCACGCTGCATGAAGTAGGTATCGGGACCTACCAGTGTTTTCAGGAAACCTATCACACTAAGACCTATGCCGACCTGCATCCCACCGGGCACAAGAAACATTTCCTGTGGAGGTTGCACGCCATGCACCGGGCCATGGAAGCGGGCATTGACGATGTAGGCATGGGGGCGTTGCTCGGTCTTTACGACTACCGTTTTGATACCATCGCCCTGCTTGCTCATGCCGCGGAACTGGAAAGTCGGTTCGGCGTGGGACCGCATACGCTGTCTTTCCCCCGTCTGGAACCGGCGCTCAATGCGGAACTCGCTTTCAATCCGCCCCATGCGCTCACGGATGCACAGTTCAAGCGACTGGTGGCCGTGCTCCGTCTGGCGGTTCCCTTCACGGGCCTCATCCTGAGCACCCGGGAGGGTCGTGCCATGCGGCGGGAACTGCTTGATCTCGGCGTATCGCAGCTTAGTGCCGGGTCTCGCACCTATCCCGGTGCTTATACCGATCCTGAGTACGACCGTCCGGACGTGCAGCAGTTCTGTGTGGGCGACAACCGCAGTCTGGACGAGGTCATCCGGGAAATCGTGCAGCACGGATACATCCCCTCATGGTGCACCGCCTGCTATCGCCTGGGCCGGACCGGGGAGGAGTTCATGAAGCTGGCCAAGAACGGATTTATTCAGGAGTTCTGCCGTCCCAATGCGCTCCTCACTTTCAATGAATACCTGCAGGATTACGCGAGCCATGCGACGCGGGAGTTGGCTGAGCCCTTTGTCCGTGCGGAGGTGGCCAACGGACCGGAAAAGGGGCGGCAGGTCCTGATGGAGCGTTTGTCCCGCATTGAGCAGGGCGAGCGGGATCTTTATTTTTAGCCGGACGGCTCTCGTCCTTGTTCCCGGAGATAACAATGGAGACTTCATTTCGAATTGAACAGGATGCGCTCGGCAGTATCGAAGTGCCGTCCTTGGCCCTGTACGGTGCGCACACGGCGCGGGCCATGGTCAATTTCCCGCTTTCGGGGCAACGCCTCCCCGCCGTGTTCATCCGGGCGTACGCCGAGGTCAAGCTGGCCTGCGCCAGGACCAATGCGGAGCTCGGCTACTTGCACTCGGATGTGGCTCGGGCCGTGGAAACAGCCTGTTGCGAGATGATGCGCGGCGTTCACCATGATCACGTCACGGTGGACGCGTTCCAGGGCGGGGCCGGAACCTCGGCCAACATGAACATGAACGAGGTCCTGGCTAACCGGGCAGGAGAATTGCTGGGCCATGCCTACGGATCGTATGCCGTGCATCCGTTGCATCACCTGAACCTGCATCAATCCACCAATGATACGTTCCCCACGGCATTACGGGTGGCGGCGCTCCATGAGTTGACGCGGTTGGAGCAATCCGTGACCGAGTTGCAGGAGACCCTGCAACTCAAGGAACAGGAGTTCAACTCGGTCCTCCGTCTGGCCCGTACCCAGTTGCAGGACGCCGTTCCCATGACTGTGGGAATGACGTTCGGCGCATGGGCCGAGGCGTTCGCTCGTGATCGCTGGCGGGTCTTCAAGTGCCGAGAGCGGATCAAGACGGTCAATCTCGGCGGCACTGCCGTGGGGACCGGCCTGGGGGCCCCGCGTGAATATATCTTTCGCGTGACCGACGAACTGCGGCGCATCACCGGCTTGAAGGTGGCGCGGGCTGAGAATCTGGTCGACGCGACCCAGAATGCGGACAGTCTGGTGGAAGTTTCCGCCATGCTCAAAGTCTGTGCTGCCAACCTTTTCAAGATAAGCAGCGACGTGCGGTTGCTCGGAAGCGGCCCGGACGCGGGCATTGGGGAGTTGCGCATCGCGCCGTTGCAGACGGGGTCCACCATCATGCCCGGCAAGGTCAATCCCGTGGTGCCCGAAGCTGTGTCGCAAGCCGCGTTGCGTGTCATGGCAAACGACGGGCTGGCGGGGCAGGTCGCCTCGCTGGGCAACCTGGAGCTGAACCAGTTTATGCCCCTGATGGCACAGACCCTTTTGGAGTCTTTGCATTTGCTCAACAATGCGGTTCCGCTGCTACATCGCTCGTGTCTGGAGACAGCGGAGCCGGATGTGGAGCGGTGTGCGTTCAATGTGCGCCGAGGGGGTGCCCTGGCCACGGTCCTGGTACCGGCCATAGGGTATGAAAAGGCCGAGCGGATCGCCCGGCGTGCCCGAAAGGAAGGACTTTCCGTGGCGCAAGCGGCTGCCGGGGAACTGGGGCTGGGCGTGGAGGCCGTGGAAGCGCTTTTTCTCCCGGACAGGATGCGGCAGCTCGGTTTTTCCGAGGACACCTACGCCGTGATGGATGGGGCCGGAGAGGACACATGATCTTTGCCGGTATTGAAGCTCTGCGGTTGGGTGAAGTGTTCGGGGGGGCGCGCAGGCGCATCATTCTCTACGCGCCGCCCTATGGCAATTTCGCTGCCAACGAATCGGTGCGTCAGGGACTGGAAACGGCCCTGTCCCGTTGTGGCGGGACTTCTCTCATGGCGTGTTGTCTGCCGCTCCTGTCGGATGATGCGTGGACAAGGGAGGTCATGGGGCTTCTGCGGCCGCAGGCCGGTGTCGAGGTCATTGAGAAAGAACTCGCCGCTTCGCGCCATTTTCTGCACGAGCTTCAGTCCTTGTTTGGCGACCGGGTCGAGTTGATCGAAATGCCGTTCAGGCCGTCTCTGCCCGCGCTCATCGTTGATGACAGTGTGTATTTTGGTCACTTCGCCCACTCCCCGGTCCTTACCCCGGATGGCTTTTGGTGTGTTGCGGATGTCCCGGTTGAGGCGCTGTTTGCCATGGCCCGGACAGGCCGTGTGCCGGAAAAAACAGCACGGGAAGAGCGTGCTGCCTTTCGCATCATTGCGGAGTGTGCCCAGGCCCTTGAAAGGGGGAAGAGACTCGATGCCAAAACGGTTGCGTGAGGTCGTGGCGTTGCTTCGAGCCCCGGATGCCTCGGCGCTTTTTGCCGAGGCCCAGGAGGTTCGGGACGGCGTCTTTGGCCGCGAGGTGTTTCAACGGGGCGTGGTGGAGTTCAGCAACCACTGCCGAAAGAATTGCCGATATTGCGGGCTGCGCAAGGGCAATGCGCACCTGCCGCGATATTCCATGGATTGCCAGGCCATCGTCCAGGCAGCGGACTGTGCGGTGCGGATGGGCATGGGCACGGTCGTCTTGCAATCCGGGGAAGAGAGCGCGTTGGATATCCGCCGTGTCGGAAGGATTATCTCGAAAATCAAGCGGTTGGGAGATGTCGCCGTGACACTTTGTCTTGGTGAGCATGGCGAGGATGACTACCGGTATTGGCGCGACTGTGGCGCGGACCGCTACCTGCTGAAAATGGAGACGTTTCATGCCGGGGTGCATCGGCACTGCCGCCCCGGCCAGACCGGCAGGACGCGGTTGGGGAAGGTGCGGCTTCTCCAACGGTTGGGCTATGAGACGGGGTCCGGCCTTATCACGGGGCTTCCGGGCATGACCCCGGAAATTCTGGCAAACGATTTGTTGGCGTTGAGCCAGCTTTCGCTGGACATGATCGCGGTAGGCCCTTTTGTTCCCCATCCACAAACGCCTTTGGGCGATAGTGCTGCCGGTTCCCTTGAGGAGTCCCTGCGAGCGACCGCCTTGCTGCGTGTGTTGAATCCCAAGGCCAATATTCCAGCCACCAGCGCCTTGGACGCCCTGACTCCGAAAGGGCGAGAACTCGGCCTATCCGTCGGGGCCAACGTCGTCATGCCTTCTGTCACCCCGGAGTCCGTCAGGGGCGAATACTTTTTATATCCAGGCAAGAACGACTCTTCTGTCCCGGTCGTGAATACCATCCGCCGGTTGCAGCAGCGGCTGCGGGAAGCCGGTTATCATCCTTCATCGGCACGGGGCGTCTCCCCTGCCTATTGTGCATAATTTCAGGAGAATAAAAATGCCCAACAACACTCCTAAAGGAGACCGCATGGTCATTGCCCTCGTGGGAAGGCGTAATGTGGGAAAGTCTTCTCTCATGAACGCCTTGATCGGGCAGAACATCGCCATCGTGGCGGATTGTCCGGGCACCACGACAGACCCCGTGGCCAAGCATTATGAACTGCTCCCGCTCGGCCCGGTCACGTTCTACGATACGGCTGGACTAGATGACCCGGGCAAATTGGGAGCGTTGCGCGTGAAGGCCTCGCATCAAGTCCTTTATCGCACGGATATAGCCTTGCTCGTCGTGGGCGAGGAGGGGGTGGGCGAGCCGGAACTGGCCATTCTGGATAAGTTATGGAAGATGGAAATACCGGTCCTCGTGGTCTTCAACAAAACGGACCTTGTTCCTCCTTCGGAGGAGAGTCTCACCTACTGCCGGTCTTTGCGGTTGTCCTATCTGGAGGTGTGCGCTCTCAACGGCCGCGGGATGGCAGCACTCAAACGGAGCCTGGTGGAAGCCGCTCCCCGTGAATTCAGAGAGGAACCCGTGTTGGTGGGCGATCTTGTCTCCGAGGGGGATACGGTCTTGTGCGTCGTGCCCGTGGATCTCGGCGCACCCAAGGGAAGGCTTATCCTGCCCCAGGTTCAGGTGTTGCGGGACGTGCTGGACAACGATGCCCTGGGAATGGTCGTCAAGGAAAGGGAGCTGACCGAGGCCCTTGATCAATTGAAAAAGGACCCGGCGTTGGTGGTGACCGACTCCCAGGTGGTGTTGAAAGTGGTCGCCGATGTTCCCGAACACATCCCCTTGACCACCTTTTCCACGCTGTTCGCTCGTCTCAAGGGGGACCTGCGTATTTTTTTACAGGGAGCGAAAGCCATTGACGGCTTGAAAGACGGCGACAAGGTCCTGATGTGCGAAGCGTGTTCGCATCACTCTGTCGCAGACGATATCGGGCGAGTGAAAATCCCGCGCTGGCTCACCCTGTACACGGGAAAAAGATTGGAGTTCACCATGTACTCCGGCCATGATTTTCCGGAAGATTTTGAGGAGTTCGCCTTGGCTGTCCATTGCGGCGGTTGCATGATCAACAGGCGGGAGATGCTCCACCGCATGCGCGAATGTCATCTTCGGGGGGTTCCCATTACCAACTACGGGGTGGCTATCTCCAAGGTGCAGGGCGTTCTCGACAGGATATCCTCTGTCTTCAAGATTCATTAAGCCGCGCTTAAAGAGTCACCCAACCGGAGCGGGAGAGCTCAAGGCGAAACAGACACTGTCATGCCGGGAATACGGATGGGGAGGCGAGCATGCTATTCTTTGTGCTTTGTCAACTTGCATCAAAGGGCAGGTTACTTTGGCGAGAGCTTTCTTCCATGGCGTTGATAGCGTTGATTGCGCGTGTAGCGTGTCGCGCATGGTGCTTGAATTTTTCAGCACTTTGGAACCAATGCCGGGCTTCATCCCACTGCTTCTGTTCCCAGAAAATCATGCCGAGTAAATAGTTTGCTAGTCCTGTTTTGTCATTGAGTTGCACGGCTTGGCGCAAAGCTGCGATGGCTTCTGGGTATCGACGCTTGGCATAGAGAATCCTGCCCTTGATGAGCGAACGCTCGGGAGTTTTTTCTAGAGCCATGGCTTTGTCCAGCATATCTAGAGCCTGTTTCGTGCGTCCAGCTGTGAGATATGCTTGGGCCAGTTGATCGCAGACTTTGGGTGAAGGGGTATGTGTAAAGCTGCCCTCCAGAGCATGAGCAGCCAGGAGTGGCGCATTTATATAGAGATAGAGTTGGGAAAGCGTGCGCCGCTCCAGAGCGGTGGGCTGAGCGATGCGATAGGCTATTTCCAATGCCGCCGCCGCTTTTTTGTAGTGCTTGCGCTGCATGCGGATATTGGCCAGTAGCTTCCAGTAGGCGTGCTCAGTCGGAGAACGCCTCAGAAAGTGTATCAGGGTGCGCTCTGCTTCTGGCCAGCGTTTGAGCAGGATCAGGCTGTGGGCCGCCAGCCGCACCCAGTCTGGTTTGACGGTTTTCAGCCCCAGGAGAGGTTTTGTCACATCATATGCCTGAGCATATTTCTTTGCTTGAAAAAAACAAGTAGCTGCCTGATATCGGGTGTTGTGGGCTGGTTTTTTGGTCAACAGACAGCTTTTGAGAAAGAGCTCTCCTGCCTTGGTAAATTCCTTTTGTTCATATCGGACAACGGCCAGATTGTGTACGATTTGTCTGCATTGTGGAAAATCTGCATAGCCTCTTTCCAGAATTTGTGCTGCTTCTTGTAATTGGTTTTGCTCCATGAGCAGGGAACCGTATAGCAAAATTCCGAATGGGTGCGGCCGAGTCGAGTTTTCCATGTATCTGCTGAGGATGGTACGTGCGCATTCGGGCTGGTTGTTTTTTATGCATGAATAGGCCTTTTGCAGCTTGCTTCTGGTCTGTTCAGTCATGGGCCGTGAGAGAGCGTTGTCTCCAAATGCGAGACCAGGCAGGAGCAACAAGGCTATGATGAAAACAAGCGAACGCATGAGCTACCTCTCATTGAATTTGATGGGAACCCTTGCGGTCCACTTAACAGCGCTGCCATCTTTGGTTCCAGGTTTGAATCGCCAGCGAAGCAGGGCTTTGCGCACTGTGGCTTCAAAAAGATGCGAGTGTTCGTTTTTGATAATTTTAACAAGGGTAACATTGCCATTTTTGTCTACGTACAGTTCTGCTGTAATGGTGGTCTCTATATGTCTTCGCCGGGCTTCATGCGGATATTGTGGGCTGGGTGAAAAAAGCAATGCCGGAGTGTTGTCCAGTTCCCCAATTTTGAGAGATCCGCCCCCTGACAAGGTTGCCGGAGCGGACATGCCCAGAACGGATGCTGGAGCGGGCAGATTCATGTCTGTAGCAAGCTGCGGATTGATGGAGAATTGTGCATCCGGCAGATCGATATTGGCAGCAGGAGCCTCGGGGGTTATCTGCATGTCCTGTGTCGGTGGAGCAAAATTCTTGAGAGGCTCAGGGGGAGATTGCTCAAAAGTTTCCTGATTGTCCTGTTCCGAAGGAGGCTTTGGAGAGGGAGTGCTGGAGAGACGGATTGCGCCATGCTCAAGGGATGGGGGCGGGGCATCCTTGAGTCCGGACATGAGAAGAGGCAGCATAAACAAAAACAGGGTTACGCCGAGGGCTGCAGTGCCGGATGCCAAATGCCGTTGGATGGCTTGCAGGGTCATTGCGGTTTCCTTGCCGCGACGCTCACATTGTTGACACCAGCCTCGCGACAGGCGTCCAGTACATTGATAAGCAGACCACTTTCCGTTTTGGTATCTGCGGCTACGACAACCACGCCCTCCGGAGTCTCTGCTACAAAATTTTCCATCCATGAGCGTACCGAACGAATATCAATTGTCTTGCCGTCCAGCCACACTGTACCCGTGGAGTCTATGCCCACAACAACGCTGACATTTTCCTTGTTTTCGGCTGTATTTGCCGAGGGGCGTTGAATATCAACGCCAGATTCTTTGACAAAGCTGGTGGTGACAATGAAAAAAATGAGCAGGATGAAAACCATGTCGATAAGCGGTGTCATGTTAATGCTTGAGTCGGCATTTCGCTTTTTGCGATACGGGGAATAAGCACTCATGCCTGCGCCTCCTTATTGGTGATCATGCGTTCCATTCTGCTGAGAAAGAGTTCCATGCGCCTTCTGAGTTTGTTGGCTTTTCGATAGAGAAATCCTCCTGCCATCATGCCGGGAACGGCAACGATGAGCCCACTCTGAGTCGTTACGAGTGCCTGAGATATGCCTGAAGCAAGACCCTTGGCGTTACCTGTTCCGAACTGGGCTATGACATCAAAGGTATCAACCATGCCCGACACGGTGCCCAAAAGTCCCAGTAGGGGGGCTGTTGCTGCAAGTACCATGATGGTGGTAATACCTTTTTCCACGTAGCCTGCGTGGCGATCCACCAACACCCGCGCCAGTTCTACATCCAGTTCCTCATTACCTGATCGGGATGTGAGATACTCTTTCGACAGCGCATTTTGCCATCCTTGGGTTTCGTGGACATGGAGCATGTCGGATTTATTTTCAGCATGATTGAGTACCCATATTTCCCATGCTTTGAGAAATACGAGCCACCATAGAGCGAGGGCCAGGAATCCTATGGGCAACATGATGCTGCCACCCTGCATCAGCTGTTTGGATAACTGGTCGAACATACGTGTTCTCCTTTTTCCGACGAAATAATTCTGGCTACTAGAGTCGTTCCTTTTTCTTCCATGTCCGCGACCATGCGGTCCACTTTACGTTCAAGGAAATGGTGCATCAGGGTGAGGGGGATAGCCACGGCCAAACCAAGTTGAGTCGTGATCAATGCCTCGGAGATACCGCCGGACATCATGCGTGCATCTCCGGTTCCGAAGATAGTGATGACTTGAAAGGTGCCAATCATGCCCGTGACTGTACCAAGCAGTCCCAGGAGCGGGGCTACCGCTGCCAAAATGTTGATGGTAGGTAGAAAGCGTTCCAGTTTGGGAAGCTCCTGAAGGATGGCCTCTTGCAGTCCTTTTTCCATGCTCACCAATGTGCTGCCGGAGTGCAACACCACATGGGAAATGACTCTGCAAGTGGGGGTGTTCCCCTTGGGGCCCAGGCAGTCAGCGCATTGTTTCAAATTGCCTTTGCTCGCCCATTCCATGGCCCTGTCCATCTTGCAATCCGGGCAGGTGTGAATACTGGCCAGTCTCAGGAATCGCTCTCCCGAAAGGAGAAAACCAATCAATCCAACCAGCAGGATGGGCCAGATTAGCATGCCTCCGTTCATGAGCGTAGTCAGTATTCCGGATTGTCCATCAAAACGCTTGAAGACCTCTCCACCAGAGAAATCAATGGGAGCGTCCGTTTGTTCGCCGGAGAGGAACTGATCGGCCTTGCTTACTACATTGTCGAAATCGCCTGATACCATTTCCAAGTGGCCTCCAGCATTAGGGCGTAAAAATGCTGCATTGCCGTCCATATCCTTGAACAGGGCGCCCAAGGTTCCCAATCTGGTCACGATTCCCTGTCTCTGACTGCCATCTGGAGCCACACACCTGGATTCATGGGTTATCACTTCTCCGGATGCGACCAGCTCGTGGAACCACATGTCCGTGAGGGTCTTGATGGATTCCAGTCCTGGAAAATGGACTGAGTCAAGGAGCTGCGCAAGATTGGTCAATCTATCAGGCCGTTCTGCCGTTACCGGGCTGTTCATGGCGCGTTTTTGAAATTGCTTTGCCGAGGTGCGTACGGTGCCTTCAATGAGGCGCATAGAGTCCTGTTGGCTCTCCAGAGTCTTGTCCAACTCGTGCTTCTGTTCGACCAGCGAGTTGAATTTTTGAGTCAGAGCGTGGTAATTTTGATCGCGTCGTCTTTTTTCCGCTTTTAAGTCCAGGAGCTCCTTGGTCAGGAGGTTTTGTTCTTGTGTAATGGACTGGATCGTGACTTGGGCGTCAGCTTGGGTGGCTTCATGGAGTTCTTTGATTTCGCCTACAGTCTGTCGCCACTGGTTGCTCTCTGATGTCGTTTTTGGAGAGGGCGAGTTGGATGGGGCCGCCAGCAGAGGCGTTGTAAAGATCAGTAAGCTAAAAAGTATAAGGAACAGGCGCATTAGCGGGTCTCCTTTACTGGCAGGAATACAAAATTGGTGAATCGTTTGTGTTTGATCATGGTTTCAAGTTGTATGAGCGGTTGAACGAAGTCTGATTGAATGGTGACGTACTCTTTCGTTTGCGGATCGTATTTCCCAGCCGTGGCGCGATTGGGTGTTAAGCAATAGAGGCCGAGTCGTCCGGCGCGAAGAACCGTTACTTCCGTTTCTTCCCCGTCAAGTTGGACGCGTGTCTCGAATAGCTCTGTGCTGCGGCCGTAGGCGGTTTCGACTTCCATTGCCTCCAGCACTCGGCGCAGTTTTTCGCCGTTGGAAAGAGTGTGATCATCAAGTGTCTTGTTCAAAAATGTAATGCGTCGATTCCTTTCATCCTTAAGGAATGGGAGGTCGTTGAATACCTGCTTTGTAAATTTGTCTACCAATTCGTAGAGCAGAGGTTCCAAATCCTGCTCAAGACGCTCCAATTCTGTTTTGATCCGTTGCAGTTCTTCGATTTTTCCTTCCATGGCAGAGACGTATCTGGAGTATTTCTTTTCTTGAAAAGAAAGCCAGAGATTTTCGTTCTTGAGCTGACGTATTTCATCCAGTATTGCCGCTCGTTTGCTAACCCATTGAGCTTGTCTTTCTTGAGCATTAGTTTCTACGGTGATGGTTTGGTCCATTATCTTTTGGGCGTCAGTTTGGTTCGCGTGTGCATGGGGTGTGGCACACAGGAATACCAAAAGAGCCAAGAGCGGCATGACTGGCATTGGGCCGTTGTTTAAATAGTGTTTGTATTTCATGCAGTGTGTTCCTTTTTTGGGAGGTACTGTTCTGTCTGTGAAAGATCAGCAGCCTTCAGTAGCGCTTGAGTGTAGTGTTTTTTGGGCATCTCGAAGACTCCTTTGGTGGGGCCAGACTCCACTATTCGCCCTTCTCGCATGACCAGGACTCTGTGGCAGAATGTGCGAGTCAGGTGGAGGTCGTGAGTGATGAAGACAAAGGAAAGTCCCTTTTTTGCCTGCAGATTTCGCAATAGTTCAATAATGCGGAATTGTACGGTTCGATCCAACGATGAAGTTGGCTCATCCAGAATAATGCACTCGGGGCGGAGTATGAGGGCGCGGGCAATTGCGATGCGTTGCCGTTGTCCGCCGGAGAATTCATGAGGATAGCGGTCACGCATGTCTGGCGACAACCCTACTTCTTTCAACGCTTCATCCACTTTGTGATCCCGCTCTCTCCTGGACAGATCATAATGAGTGGACAACCCTTCGGACACGATTTGTTCCACGCTCATGCGTGGGTTCATGGAGCCGAAAGGATCCTGAAAAACAATTTGGATGCGCCTTCGAAGGAGACGAAGTTTTTCTCCGTTAAGTCTGTCGATTCGCGTATTACCCAAGTTTATCTGCCCAGTAGCGGGAACCATGCGGAGCAATGCCAGTCCAAGGGTCGTTTTACCCGAGCCTGATTCCCCCACAATGCCAAGGCACTCACCTTTGTTGAGACTGAGCGAAACCCCATCCACTGCTTTGACGTGATTTTTGGAGCGTCGCAGGAGCCCTTTTTTAATCGGGAACCAGACCTTTACATTTTCCGCGCGGAGCAGTTGTTTGTCTGAATACACATTTACGGGGCTCAGGTTGTGGTCAACATCCAGCAGCATTCGCGTGTTTTCATTGCCGGGAGAAGTAAACACCTGTTGTGTGGGTCCTTGTTCTACCAAATGGCCTTGATGCATGACGCACATGTTTTGGGCATACCGCCGTACAAGTCTGAGATCGTGGCTGATGAGGAGAGTGGCCATATTGAGCTTGTGGGTAAGAGAGGTCATCAGGTCGAGAATCTGGCGTTGGACAGTGACATCCAAGGCCGTTGTCGGTTCGTCTGCGATGAGCAATTTTGGCTTTCCTGCCAGTGCCGAGGCGATCATGACTCGTTGGCATTGTCCTCCAGACAGTTCGTGGGGATAGGCTGACATTTTTTGTCGTGGAGAATCGATGCCTACCAAGTCCAGAAGTTCCAAAGTACGATTGCGAGCTGTTTTTCCAGTCAGTCCCCTATGCAGCAGTAAAGTCTCTCCGATCTGTTTTTCTACGGTATGGAGAGGGTTGAGGCTGGGCCGTGGCTCCTGGAAGATCATTGCTGCTCCGTGTCCTCGGAGGTCGCACATTCTTTGAGGCGAAGCGTTGAAAACATCGGTTCCATTGAGACTTATGGTGCCCGACAGTACTTTGGCGTCCGGCGGGAGCAGGTTTATGACAGCACGAGCTGTTATGGATTTGCCGGAGCCGGATTCTCCAACCAGGGCCAGGGTTTCCCCCGGATTGATTCTGAAGGAAACATTGTTCACTACCGGTTGGTTACCAAAAGTGACGGTCAGGTCGTGTATGTTTAATATTGGAGTGGTCATGCAGCATTCCTGTTGGGGTCCATTGCATCGCGTGCGGCTTCGCCGATGAATACGAGTATGGTGAGGGTAAGGGACAAAATGATAAATGCGGAGAGCCCAATCCATGGAGCATGGAGATTGGCCTTGCCCTGGGCAAGAAGCTCGCCAAGGGACGGCGATCCAGGTGGCATGCCGAATCCGAGAAAATCCAGAGAGGTCAGCGTGGTGATTGCCCCGTTGAGGACGAATGGCAAAAAGGTCAGAGCTGCGACCATGGCATTGGGCAAAATGTGGCGAAACATGATGCTTCGGTCGCGTACTCCCATTGTCTGCGCTGCGCGGACATAGTCGAGCTTTCGGCCACGGAGGAATTCGGCTCGGACTACACCGACCAATGACATCCAGCTGAAGAGTAGCATGATGCCAAGCAACCACCAAAATCCTGGGCGCAGCATGTTTGAAAGGATGATAAGCAGATAAAGGACAGGGAGGCCTGACCAGATTTCCATGAACCGTTGACCGAACATGTCAATGCGACCGCCGTAATATCCCTGTACTGCACCTGCGAGTATGCCTCCAACAGTACTGAAAAGAGTGAGAACAAGCCCAAAGCAGACTGAAATACGGAACCCGTATAGTAGACGTGCAATAAGATCGCGTCCTTGATCGTCTGTGCCCAAAGGGTGTCGCAGGCTTGGTGGTGCCGGTGCCGGCACCGGGAGATCGTAATCAATGGTGCTATCCGCGAATCGAATAAGTGGCCATACAATCCAGCCGTCGGCATGAATCTTTTTCGTGATGTAGGGATCGAGGTAATCTGTCGGGGTTTCGAAGTCGCCGTCGAAAGTGGTCTCGGGGTAGTCAAAGATTACTGGTACGTAGAAGGCCTTCTGATAGCGGACCAGAAGTGGCTTGTCGTTGGCTATGATATTCGCGCCAAACGACAGTATGAGTAAGGCGGTGAAGATGATCAGTGACCACCATCCTCGACGGTTATTACGAAAAGAACGGAGCCGACGTATGGTGAGAGGGGAGAATCTAGCCATGTAGTGCTTCCTGATGGTCGAAGTCGATTCTGGGGTCGACGAATGTATATGTCAGATCACTCAGAATCTTGGTGAACAGCCCCATAAGAGTGAAAATATACAGTGTGCCAAACATGACCGGGTAGTCTCGTTGCATGGCGGCTTCAAAGCCCAGAAGCCCTAGGCCATTGAGAGAAAAGATGACTTCAACCAAAAGTGATCCTGTAAAAAACATGTGGATGAACGCGGAGGGAAAGCCGGAGATCACTATGAGCATGGCATTGCGGAATACGTGACCGTAGAGGACTTTTTTCTCGGTCAAGCCTTTGGCTCGGGCTGCTACTACATACAGTTTGCCAATCTCGTCCAAAAAAGAATTTTTGGTGAGCATGGTCAAAGTGGCGAATCCGCCGATGACCATGGCCGTGATAGGAAGAGCCATATGCCTGAAGTAATCTGTTATTTTCCCCAAGAAGGAGAGTGTTTCAAAATTTGGCGATACCAGGCCGCGCAGGGGGAACCATTTGAGATAATTCCCACCGGCAAACAACATGATGAGCAGAATGGCGAAGAGAAAGACCGGGATGGCGTTGCCCACCACCACGGCAATCCCAGTCGCTGCGTCGAAACGAGAGCCATGGCGTATGGCCTTGCGAATGCCCAGAGGGATGGAGATCAGATAAATGACCAGCGTGCTCCATATACCGAGAGACATGGACACGGGCAGGCTGTCCTGAAGCAACCCCACGACAGAGCGTCCCTTGAAAAAGCTATTGCCGAAGTCGAATGTTGCGTATTCCTTCAACATGATGGTGAACCGTTCCCAGATGGGCTTGTCAAAACCGTAAAGTTTTTTAATTTCACGCAGGAGTTCCGGGGAGATGTTGTGTGAAGAGGAGAGGACTCCTTCATCAAGAGCGGGGTTTGCGTTGACTTCGGAACTTTGGCCCGTAATACGCTCCATGACCATGTCGCCTTCACCTGATAGTTTGGCTATGAATTGATCAACTGGTCCACCTGGAGCGGCTTGAATGATGAAAAAATTGAGAGCCATGATACCGAGTAGGGTTGGAATCATATAGCTGAGTCGTTGCAGCAGATAGGTGGTCATCGGCCTGCATCCCCAGATCGGTATGCGCTGTTTTGGATGCGCTGATCTTTGGTCGGATCAACCCACCAACTGAAGATATCAACTCCACGTTTGGGGCGTGTTTGGGGAATGCCGAATTTATCCCAGTACGCGAGTCTGTCCACAGGGGAGTACCATCCGGGGATCACATAATAGTTCCAGAGCAAAGCGCGATCCAGAGCGTGGGTGGCTGTGAGCAGTTCCAGCTTGTTTTGTGCGCCAATGAGTTTGTTTATAAGGTCATCAACTGCCGGGCTGGATACTCCGGCCCAGTTACGTGATCCGGGGGTGTTTGCTGATGTCGAGGCCCAGTAGTTGCGTTGTTCATTGCCGGGATGGTCAGACTGAGGGATTGTTGCATAAATCATATCATAGTCATGGTCACGGGTGCGCCGAATATATCTGGTCGTGTCTGCCATGGTGATATCCATGGTGATCCCCAGTCGTTTGAGATTGTGCCGAAACGGCAGCGCTACACGTTCCAGGCTGCCTGAACGCAGAAGGAGTTCAAAAGTGAACGGGGTACCGGACGCATTACTCAGGACGCCATCCTTGAGTTGCCAACCAGCCTTTTTCAACAGGGAGAGTGCCTTTTGAAGACGAGTGCGAATTCGACCGGTTCCATTACTCTTGGGAGTGACGAATGCGGAAGTAAAAAGTTCCGGAGGAAGGTGTGTTTTCCATGGCAAGAGTAGCGCTGCTTCCTGTTCTGTGGGAAGGCCGGTGGAGGCGAGTTCTGAATTGGAAAAGAAACTGTTGCAACGTGTGTATTGCCCGTAGAATAGGGTCTTGTTGGTCCATTCGAAATCAAAAACCAGAGCCAGAGCCTGCCGGACATGACGGTCGGCAAACAGGGGCCGGTCCGTATTAAAGTAGAAACCGGGCATGCCTGCGTTTCGGGAGTGCTTGAGCTCAAGGCGGTTGATGAGTCCTTGGTTGAAGGCTGGGCCAGTATAATCGTGTACCCAGTTTTTTGCCGTATTTTCCACGATGAAGTCGAATTCTCCAGCGCGAAAAGCTTCACCTGCAACGGTGCGATCCCGGTAGTAATTGTAGATGACCGAGTCGAAGTTATATCGTCCTTTGCTGATTGTGAGGTCTTTTCCCCACCACTTTTTCACGCGCTCAAGTTCAACGGTATAGCCTGTCCGGAAACTTTTTATTCTGTATGGACCACATCCCAAGGGCGGCTCGAGTGACGCTTTGGTGAAATCACGATCTTTCCACCAGTGGGCAGGGAGGACCGGCAATTGTCCTACAATCACAGGTAGTTCGCGGTTGTTCTTCTCTTTAAAGACGAATTTTACGGCAAGCGGATTGACTTTCTCAATGTGGTCAACGGCCTTGTAGTACTGTTTGTATCGAGGGGTGCCCTCGGTCATCAGAGTGTTGAACGTAAACACCAGATCATCGGCGGAAACCGGATGGCCATCGTAAAAACATGCCTTGGGGTTGATATGAAAGATAATCCACCCGTTATCTTTGGCTATTTCAAACTTTTCAGCCACATACGGATATTGAACGAACGGATTGTCGCGGGATGCTGCCGTTAACGTACCGGTGGTCAAAGACACACCGGCAGCCTGCACGCCATATGGAATATACGGATTGAAGCTGTCAAAACTTCCTGAAGCGGACAGCCGGAGAGACCCCCCTTTGAGGGCATTCGGGTCGGCGTATGCAAAATGTGAGGGTATTTGAAACTGTCGCGGCAGGGTGTCTATAAACAGAACCTGCTGGGAGCCTGCGAAAGCTGGGGTACAGTAGAGAAGCCAACCAAGGCAGAATAGAATGTGTCTGAGTGTTGTCATTTGTTTCGTGTGTTTGATGTTTATTGGGTCGTTAAGTCGAGGCACATTATTGAAAATGAAAATCAGTGTCAAGATATTGAGTGAGAGTTTTTTTTATAAAATATAAAGGAGCTCCTAGTATAATACTTAATTACTATAGCAGGTAATGAGTGTTTTCCTGTTGAAAATGAAAATCGTTATTGACAGAGAGAGGGGAGCGTTGCTAGGTACTTTTGACGATTTTCAGATTGTTTCCCAATTTAGTAGGATAACTGTCTCCACCCTGCTCAATTTATTCGAGTACAGACGAGGTTAATGATGTATTCAGTATGTAAAAAACGTTTGATTTTTTCCAGGACGATGCAGTCCCAGTTTGTTCTGTGGGTGATGTTGTGTGCACTTGTAACCATGACTTGCAGTTCTCCCGCATTTGCCCGAGGAACCGTACCCCCTGAAGCATGGTGGTTGGATGGCTCCTGGCCGCATGAACATAGTTCACTGCGTCCCAACCCTGATGCCGTGTTCGGGCGTCTTGAGAACGGTTTTCGGTATGTGTTGCTCCGTCATGGGGCTCCCAAAGGAAGGGCGGCGCTGTATCTGGATATGCAGGTCGGGTCTCTCATGGAGACGGACGCCCAGGCCGGAATTGCCCACTACATGGAGCATATGGTGTTTAACGGCTCCCGACATTTTCCTCCGGGAGAGCTGATAAAATATTTTCAGTCCGTGGGGATGAGGTTCGGCTCCGATGCCAATGCGCACACCTCAACGCAGGAAACCGTATACAAATTGCAAGTACCAACTTCGGATGCTGACGTTCTGCATCAAGGACTGGTGGTTCTGAGTGATTTCCTGGGTGGAGCAAGTATTTCCGAGCAGGAGGTCTCCAATGAGCGTGGGGTGATTTTGGAGGAAAAAATCGCACGCGATACAGAACGCTTTCGCGCTTCCCTACGGAGGTTGAATTTTCTTTTACCAGGTACCCGTTTTGTGAATCCGACCATTGGTGTTGAGTCGGTGATCAAAGGTGCGAACGCCAAGTTGCTGCGGGGTTTTTATGACAGCTGGTACCGTCCGGAATTAGCTGTTTTGGTGGTTGTCGGTGATTTTGACGTGCAAGCGCTCGAAGCCGAGGTAAAAGCTGTTTTCTCTTCGGCAAAGGCTCGTGGTGTTCGCCCGGAAGTACCTGCCTGGGGAGATGCTTCTCTCAAAGGCGTGCATTTCTATTATGACCGTAGGCCGGATGCTTCGGGCATGGTCTCGGTCGAAGCCTTGCATCCTCGCAAATATGAGCATGATTCGTTGGCTGTGCAACGTACCTTGATTAAAGGGCAGCTTGCCGTGCGCATGCTTCAGGCTCGGCTTATGACACTCGTTGACCGTGAAGGCTCTCCTTGCATCAAGGCTATGAGTCGCATCGGGAGAACTTTCAGCCTCTTTGACAATGCTCGAATCATTGCCATCCCACGTGAAGGTCAATGGAAACAGGCGGTTCATTTGGTGGAAAATGAATTACGCCGTGCCCTTGATCATGGCTTCACCTCGGTTGAGTTGCAGCGGGCCAAGAAATTTTACGGCAATTATTTCAAACAGTCTCTCAAGAAGGAGACCGCACGTGACAGTGCTGACATTGCCCAAGAAATTGTGGCCTGCCTCAATCAGGACAGGGTCTATCAATCTCCGAGTCAGACCTATGAGTTGTTCTTGCCTATGCTGTCCGAACTGACCCTCAATGAAGTCAATGCGACTTTTCGTGATGCATGGGATTCCGGTAATCGAATGGTAGGACTGTCCGGTGTGGAGTTGGACGCCAAGGTTGAACCCGAAGCGGAGTTATCAGCCGTGTGGACAGCTGCTTCCAAAGATCCGGTTGTCGCGTGGAAAGCTGAAGATGAAGTCTCGTTTCCCTATCTCAAAGTCCCCTCTTATTCAGGGCAGTCAGTTGAGCGGTTTGAGGAAATAAGCTTGACTAAGCCGTATTGTTATCAGCGGACAGAGTTTTCTAACGGATTCTCGTTATTCATGAAAAACACTTCTGTTGAAAAGGATAAAGTGTTCCTCAATCTCAGTTTCGGCCGTGGGACTGCGCTCATGAGCGACAAGGAGCAGGCTTTGGCTCGATTTGTTCTCAAAGTGCTTCGGAATAGTGGTGTCGGCAGGTTGACTTCGTTGCAGCAGTCCCAGGTGTTGGCTGGAAGGAGTATTGATTTCTCCTGGAAGGCTCAGTCCATGGGCCTGGGTCTCTATGTCTCCTGTTTGCGAAGTGACCTTGATATGGCATTTCATCTTTTGCGAACTGCATTGCTGAACCCTGTGGTGCGGCAGAATCAGTATGACGCTGCATTGACTCAGGTCAAAAACGATAATTCTCAGCAGGCCAACACAAGTTCCGGGGTGCTGTCCATGAAGGGGAAGCGATTTTTGGCTGAAGGAGCAGGGCATTTTGCTGACCTTGATTATGCGGAGGTTGAGACGTTCTCCCTGAAAGATGTGCGGAATTATATCAGTAGTGCCTTTAGGCAAGGCCCTCTCTTTCTGTGCGCGGTCGGTGATTTTGAGCCCGATGTCATGGAAAATTTGGCTGGCCGATTCTTTGGCACATTGCCTGAATGGAAGGCGGCAGATGGTGATCCTGTGAAGTTGCACTTTCCTGTTGGGCAAAGTGAGACCGCTCATATTAAACATGAGTCGTCTCAAGCTGGTGTGTTGCTGGCTGTTCCGGTGCCGTATATCGATTCCGGTGAGAACGTTTCGGGGGGACATGCTGTATACGTTGAACAAGTGAAGCTTCGTCTTTTGCGACGGGTTTTGGCTGATCGACTGCGGGTGAATCTTCGAGAGCGGTTAGGTGTCTCCTATTCGCCTAGAGCGATATTGAAGAATTCTGTTCTCTACAAAGGGTATGGCTATTTGGGGGTTCAAGTGGAGACCGAGGTTGGTAACACAGAGGTTGTGGAGAAAGAAATTCGGAAAATCATGAAGGATCTGACCGATTCCGGTGTTACTGCTGAAGAGCTGAATCGTGTCGTAAGGCAGTCTTTGGCTTTGCAGAAGAAGGTGGTGAATCGGTTAGGGTACTGGAATTCTTTACTCTACACCACGGCGCGTGTTCATCCGGATGGCTTTGAGCGTGCAGCCTCTGCGGCCAGAATTATTGAATCTGTAAGCGCGCAGGATATGACTGTTCTGGCTCGTAAATACCTGATGTTGGATAATGCTGCACTCTTTACAGTTTTGCCTTCGGATTTATAGAACCGACTAAAACAAGAATTAAAAGGATGGCTTAGGCCATCTTTTTTTAAAATATTGAAATGATAATGACTTTCGTTTTCGCTGGCGTGTGAGACGAAAGTCTAGGAGGGACTCATGGTTAAAGTTCGAAATACAAGATGGGGTGTTTTTTTGTTGGGGTGGGCTATTGTGGCACTCTTACTGTCCGGTCCTGCTCATGCTGTGGATGCTTTGGATGATTTGAAAGACAAAGAGAAGAAAACGAAAATTGATGAAGATAAGGTGCTTCATCTGGAAGAAGTGGAGGTGGAGGCAGACAAAAACCAGAATGGTAAGGCTGAACTCAGTCAGCAAGAGTTGGAGCGAATGCCCAACTCTTCTGGTAGCATTACGGAAGCTCTCAAGGGAATGCCCAATGTACAGTTTGATGATGCATCCAGGTCTTCCATGAGTGGTGGCAGCATCGTGCCTCCGAAAATATCTATTTCGGGTGGTAAATATTATGAGAATAATTTCAGTATAGACGGGATTTCCAATAACAACCGTATCGATCCGTCGGGAATCGATGATGTTGGTTCGAATACCACTTTGGGTGGGGAGGCTGAGAATTCTTTTTTGAATACGGATTTATTGGATTCAATTACGGTCTACAGCAGTAATGTTCCCGCCAAGTATGGAAACTTTGTTGGTGGCGTCGTGGATGCGAAAACCCGCAAACCTGCTGATGTCTTTGGTGGTAAGGTCTCATGGATGCACACCCGTGACACCTGGGCAAATCATCGTCCTGCTGACAGGGAAAAATTTGAAGATTCCTCATCTGACAGCAATGGTAATCCAAAATTCACCAAGAACCTTGTCTCCTCTTATATCGATATACCATTGAACCATAAAGCGGGTGTGATGCTTTCCTACGACATTACAAATTCTGTTATTCCACTAAGGTATATGGAGGGTTTGAAGGATCAGTACAAAACCAATCAAACCATTTTTGGGAAATTGGCGGTTGATATTGATTCCAAAAACAGCCTGGATTTCAGTGTGACCCTGTCAGAGTATGAGGCTCAGAAGTTTGTTAATGAAATGAAGGATTCTGGATATGACATTGTCAATCCCTCCAAAAAAATCGCTTTGCTTTATGAACACGAAGCCAAGGAGGGCACCTATACCCTGACAGCCGCCTTTGCTGAGACTGAATTGGAACGAGAGAGTGAAGCAAGCGAAACGTTTAACTGGACAAAAGGGGGCGGAACAACTTCGACGCAGTGGGGTTCCAGTGCCACGACGGCAAAGGAAGGAGGGTTTGGCGATTCATATCGGCGTGAACGGGACCTGAGCTTTCTGATGGATTACGAGTCCGTGCCGGTCGCTTCTGGTCCGTTGACCCATGTTTTCAGTTTGGGGACTTCCTATGAATACGTGGGAGGGCGGTATGAGAGGCTGGACGATGTTTCATCGTATTTTAGTTCCAAGACCTCTAGTAATGTCCAGGACAATGGGGAAGGGGGGATAATTGCCAACGAGCAATACGCGTCCAGAAAGAGTTCCTCCGCCAGTCAAATCCGATCAGCACACTATCATTCCCTTGGTTATTATCTTCAGGATGAGTTGAATTGGGGGCGGGTGACTTTCCGGCCGGGGGCACGAGTTGATTATGATGATTTGATGGAGAATATCAATGTGGCACCGCGTTTTGCCGCTGAATATGACGTGCTGGGCGATAGCGGGTTGGTGTTCACTGCTGGTATGAATCGATACTATGGTACCAACTTGCTTGGGTACGCCCTGAGGTCGACTGTACCTCTTCGTTACTACAGTCGAACAATTGATGCCGGTGGCAATTTGAGCAGTTGGGCCGAGTACAATTCTTCGCATACCGATTATTCTTTGGATGGCTTGAATACGCCGTATTCTGACGAAGTCGCCGTCGGTGTGAGTACGGAATTCCTGGGAGTGGATGCTTCTTTGAATTATGTAAAACGCCAGGCACGCAATCAGTTTGCGACACAATCCCAGAAAATAGGGTCAGAATACTTCAAAACTCTGACCAATGACGGTGAAACCAAGTATTGGGGCTATACTCTTCTTTTGGAGAAAACAGTCGATAACCACCACTTCTCACTTGGGGCCACATATTCCGATCAGCAAACCAACTTCAGCGATTATAGCGACGAGAAAAATGACGGGTCTTCATCGACCATTAATTATGACAAAGTCTATTACAACGGTAAGCTTATAGATCGAAGTGAACTCCCCGCCGCAAACTATAATCGGCCTTGGGTCGGAACTTTTATCTATGAAGGGACTTTTTTCGATAAGTTGAAATTTACGAGTGTAACCCGCTATCAAAGTGAAATGGACACAATTTCCGTCAAGGGAACTGAGACCGTTGGGGGAGAGAAATATTACAAGTACGAAGATTCAACTCTCAGTGAATCCATCATTTGGGATTGGAAGATTGTCTACGAAGTGTTCGCCCATAACTCCCAGGCCATGCAGCTGGATTTTGTCGTGGATAACGTTTTTGACGAGACTGCGGTCATCGACAGTGACGGTAATCGATGCGCAGGACGACAGCTTTGGGTTGGTTCTACATATACCTTCTAGAGGATAGCGATGAGACAGATGATAACATGCCGCGACCTACGGCATAGCTATGGCGACAAGGTCGTGCTGGATGGTCTGAGTTTTGATATTGAACAGGGCGGCATTTTTGGTTTGTTGGGAAAAAATGGCGCAGGCAAAACCACGACAATCAATATTCTAATGGGGTTCCTTCAACCCTTGTCCGGCGAATGCCGTGTGCTGGGATTGCCCAGCCACGGCATCAGCCCGGAAGTCCGCCAGAACATTGGGTTGTTACATGAGCAATTTATCCAATACGACTTCATGGGTATCAATGAGATCGAGCGATTTCATTCCCGTTTTTATCCCAAATGGGAGCGGGATGTTTTTTATGATCTCGTGAGTCGACTTGATGTGCCGCATGACCGGCGAATCTCTCGCATGTCATGTGGACAACGCTCACAAGTCGTACTCGGCCTCATCATGGCGCAAAAGCCGGCTTTGATGATTCTGGACGACTACTCCATGGGGCTGGATGTTGGGTATCGCCGTCTCTTTTTGGATTTTTTGCAGGAATACGTGCGAGAGCAAGGGACAACCGTGCTGTTAACCTCCCATGTAGTGCAGGATCTGGATAAGATTATTGATAGAATGATCATTATTCAGCATGGCAGGGTCCTCGTGGAAGGACATAAAGAGACTTTCCTGGAGTCATTCCGACAGTTTCGTTTACCTGCGTCTGTGCCACTGGACAAACTGAGTGTTGAAGGACCTGTGGTCGCTTTGGAGCAGGGGCGCTCATCAGTCAGTGTCTTCGGGTATTGTGTCAAGACAGAGATGGATTCATACCTGTCGTCTTTGGGCATCCCGGTGCAGGGACTGGAAGAGGTTTTCATGGATTTTGAAGATGCGTTTATCGGTATTACTGGTAAATATTGACCTTTAGGATAATCAGGCCGAAAGGCGATATTCAAGCGAGAAATACAATGTACACTGCATTGGCATACAAGGAGTGGCTGAAGTTGCGCCGTGTCTTTTGGGTTCCACTCATCGTGGTGCTAGGGGCTTTGGCTTCAATTTTCATTTCGTTCAGGCACGTCAATGAGATCATTGGGCCGACCATGCTCTGGATCGACGTGGCTGTTGCGGACAAGATTTTTTATAACGATCTGAGATATGTGCCGGTGTTTGCGGCGATGTGGTTTGCTTTGTTTCAGTTTATCCCGGAATGTTCGGGGAAACGATTGCGGCTTTTGTTTCATCTGCCGGTTCCAAGGCGGAGAGCTCTGTACTTTATGGTGGGCATCGGTCTGGCCTGCACTGGGGTCGTGTGTGTGATTGGCGCCATTGGACTTGCTTTGATCGTTGGTCATTATATGCCGTTTCAGGCTGTGCGATGTGTGGTGTTTACCTGTGCGCCGTGGTTCATGGCTGGTTTTCCTGCCTACTTGGGTACTGTGTTGGTGATTATGGATCCAGCATGGCCCCACAAGTTCATGCATGGCTTTGTCTCCATCCTGTTCGTGCAAGAGCTCATATCTTCGGCCTCACAGGGGGCGTTCGAATACAGTCTGATCTACTATGCACTGGCCTGTCTTTTATGGATACTGCCCATTGAAGTTTCGGCATATCGTTTCAAACAGGGGGTGTCATGGTAAGTGTGGCCCGGTTTTCCGCAGTCTTGGTTATTGTTCTGGGGCTGTCCATGACCCTGCCTGGTCTTTTTATAAAGGCCACAAGTGTGAAGGTCCGTCCTCCAGGTATCTACTACAGTCCACTGTTGGAACGGTTCGTGATGCAACAAGGCAAACAACATAGGGATGAGTATGGAAATATACTCAGCGCGCGCGAATTTCGGCGTTCCCTGCCGTTTCTGTATCGTGCTGATTTGGTAAAATGGGGGGAGTTCCCGTCCCGTGTGGGCAGAGTGAAGGTTGATCCAAGTATAGCAGCTCGTGAGTTACAGTTTGTACGCATCTCTCCTCGCGATATAAACGCGCCCAAATTTGAGATGTATATGATGCTGGAGTCCAGCCCGGAAGGGGCACATCTTGAGTATCCATCAGATATGTTTTTGCTGAAGGACGGCATTGAGTTTTATGGATGTGCAGACAATTCTCTTGATAAGGCGAAGTCAGAGCTGTTCACAGCAGCCATGTTGGAATCAGGATTCGTATTTCCTGCACGCATTGCCGGAGGAAACCCGGATGCACGAAAACCTTTTGATTGGGGATATTTTTTACTGGATAGTACGAACACACTCTTTCATTTGATGATGGTCAAGGGACAGCCTCTGTGCGTGAACACCGGGAAACAATTCCAGGCACCTGTTCGCCATATTACAGTGGTTGAACACCCCCGAAAGGAGTTTTATGCAGTTGTGGTCACAGCCACAAACATGTTTTTGATCTCCTGTGATGACTATGAGTTAATTGACTTACCTCTGTTGGACTATAATCCTGATGTCGATTCGGTGATGCTGTTAGCTACTCTTACTCATAGGGTTGTGCAGCAGCGAACGCAAAATCAGGTGTTGCTCACTGCTTTGGATGGGAATTGGGATCCTGTGAGCCAATTTGGTCAAATGATTGATCTATCTCCTTTGGCAATGCGTGAGCGTCTGGCTGCTTTACTTTTTCCTTTTGAATTGGAATCAACTAGTCGATTTAGCAAGTTCAAGCCATTTCATTTCAAGGTGGTTTCATCTCATCCTATGTGGACGTTGAGCGGTATATTCCTGTGCCTTGTGACATACTGGTTGTTTGTGCGGAAACGTTTCAGGGGGAACCCCACCGTTTGGGAGTTGGCAATTCTTTCGGTCATGGGGGTGTACGGGCTTATAGCTCTTGTCGCCGTGGGCAGAGTAAAACCCCTGTGCAGAACGTAAGGATCAGTGGTTAAGGCTGACAGTGCTAGGCACTTCTTTGAGCTGATTCTCTCGACGGTGTGCATCCAGGGATGGTTTGTTCTCTCCCATTACGTAGGGCATGAAGAAGTCGAGGTCCGCATGGCAGCAGGTCGCTGGAGATGATGACACGGCTTTGCGATTATTCAGTACACTTCCTTGAACGAAACGATCTGAAGATGCTCTACAACCTGCAAAAATGGCATTCAAGAGGCCGAGGGTTCGATTTCCCTCAGCTTCACCACAAGAAAAACAAGGATTTCAAGTGTATACTTGGAATCCTTTTTTCGTGTCTGAAGAGCTGTTTTTGAGAATATGTCCGCTATGTGTTCCTTTTTTTCGAAGCCATAGCTTTTGGGTCTTCATACTGAGCGGCTAGGTTGTCCTGAATGACGTTTTATCTTGCCGCTTCGAGGTAGGAATACCGAGCCGCCATCAGTGCTTGGTGGAGGTTTTCCGCTACGGGTGCGATGTCAGGAGAGGCGAGGGCTTCGAGGAAATTCGTCATTACGGTTAGTTAATGTAGTTATAGTTTATATTGTTCTAAATTCCCGTGTGAAGTATCATACTATTAAGATTGTCGTAATATCCTAAAGGTTTTAATAATGGTAATACTTTGAATTGTGGGGTAATTGTTTTTACAACTGGCTTTAATTGTTGAGTAAACCCTAAAGTGCGTTTTGGGGGAAATAATATGGCTGATGAAAAGGGCGTTGATCAGGAACAACAAGAACTCGATGAGATGACGGTGTTGCAGGAGGCCGATAATCGAGATTTTTCGGCTGAAGAGCAGGCTGGTGTTGAAGCTGTTGAGGGGCAATCCCTCGATGCGTCTGATATTGCCGGGACCTTACTTGCTGAGCCTAGAAGGCAAAGGGGTGCCGCTACGGACAGAAGCATTGTTTCCGGACAAGATGAATCTGATTTGGATACAAATGCTCGATTGGGCTCACCGCAGAGCGAAGAAAAAGATTCTAGTAGCCAAGTGGGAGCAGTCTATGATGTGGAGACTGTGCCTTTGTCTGGAATTTCTGTCAGTGCTGGCGATATAGCCCCAACTGAAAGAGTCGGTGCTGCTAATGCATCCTCTAGAGTTACTAGACGAGCCGAGGGTCGAGCAAATCAGCAGGATGAGAATTCCCAAGAATTAGCTTCCGATATTTCTGCTACTCCGGCTTCAGAATCTGGGCAAAGTCTAGCTGATACTGGTACGGCAACAGAGTCAGTATTGTTACAGCAGAGCGATCTTGCTTCTGAAGGAATTCAAACGCCCTCCTTTGAAGAGGGCGTAACCGCGCCAGCGGTCGAGCCTGAACCGACACCCGAGCCCGAGCCTGAACCGACACCCGAGCCCGAGCCTGAACCGACACCCGAGCCCGAGCCTGAACCGACACCCGAGCCCGAGCCTGAACCGACACCCGAGCCCGAGCCTGAACCGACACCCGAGCCCGAGCCTGAACCGACACCCGAGCCCGAGCCTGAACCGACACCCGAGCCCGAGCCTGAACCGACACCCGAGCCCGAGCCTGAACCGACACCCGAGCCCGAGCCTGAACCGACACCCGAGCCCGAGCCTGAACCGACACCCGAGCCCGAGCCTGAACCGACACCCGAGCCCGAGCCTGAACCGACACCCGAGCCCGAGCCTGAACCGACACCCGAGCCCGAGCCTGAACCGACACCCGAGCCCGAGCCTGAACCGACACCCGAGCCCGAGCCTGAACCGACACCCGAGCCCGAGCCTGAACCGACACCCGAGCCCGAGCCTGAACCGACACCCGAGCCCGAGCCTGAACCGACACCCGAGCCCGAGCCTGAACCGACACCCGAGCCCGAGCCTGAACCGACACCCGAGCCCGAGCCTGAACCGACACCCGAGCCCGAGCCTGAACCGACACCCGAGCCCGAGCCTGAACCGACACCCGAGCCCGAGCCTGAACCGACACCCGAGCCCGAGCCTGAACCGACACCCGAGCCCGAGCCTGAACCGACACCCGAGCCCGAGCCTGAACCGACACCCGAGCCCGAGCCTGAACCGACACCCGAGCCCGAGCCTGAACCGACACCCGAGCCCGAGCCTGAACCGACACCCGAGCCCGAGCCTGAACCGACACCCGAGCCCGAGCCTGAACCGACACCCGAGCCCGAGCCTGAACCGACACCCGAGCCCGAGCCTGAACCGACACCCGAGCCCGAGCCTGAACCGACACCCGAGCCCGAGCCTGAACCGACACCCGAGCCCGAGCCTGAACCGACACCCGAGCCCGAGCCTGAACCGACACCCGAGCCCGAGCCTGAACCGACACCCGAGCCCGAGCCTGAACCGACACCCGAGCCCGAGCCTGAACCGACACCCGAGCCCGAGCCTGAACCGACACCCGAGCCCGAGCCTGAACCGACACCCGAGCCCGAGCCTGAACCGACACCCGAGCCCGAGCCTGAACCGACACCCGAGCCCGAGCCTGAACCGACACCCGAGCCTGAACCGGGAACTGGTGATGGTGACGGAAAGCCCGGCAATCGTTTTGGACAGGTAGAGGAAGGCCCTGACTCCGGTAAAGCTGGCGATCAGGATTCCGATGATGTTTCCGAAACTGGCGATCAGGGTCAGGAGCATGGGGGCGATGGAGCCAACATGGGGCTTGGTAATGGCGTTGATGATGCACCTTCCGGGGTTACCGAAGACCATCCGCATTATGATGAGCGGACTGAAGGGGCAGATAACTCTGAGGAGATAGAAGGCGGCAATAAGGGCCAGGGAAGTGATGGTGATGAGGATTCCGGTGGTCGCGGCGATGGCGGCGGAAAGCCCGGCAATCGTTTTGGACAGGTAGAGGAAGGTCCCGATTCCGGCAAAGCTGGTGATCAGGGTTCCGGTGATATTTCCGATACTGGCGGTCAAGGGCAGGGATATGGGGGCGATGGAGCCAACATGGGGCTTGGCAATGGCATTGACGACGCGCCTCCAGGAGTTACCGAAGATCAACCTCATTACGATGAGCGGACGGTCGATGGTGGAGACGCTCTTGAAACGGATTTCTTCCTTTTCGACGTAGAAGAGGGGGCGGCTCCTTCAGGAGGATGGACGGAAGCCACGGAAGGTGGTGATGATGTCCCCGGTGGAGACTTCATAAGTGAAAATGGATGGGCTGAAACCGTTGAATCCGAACCCGATTCCAGTGGTGGCAAAGGTCAGGGAAAGGGTAAAGGGAAGGATGAAGATGATGGCGACCATGGCGATGATGGTCTCGAAGCGTTTGATAACGATGTCGAAGACTTTTCCGATCAAAGCGATTGGTAGGATTACATTGGAATTGCGTCTGCTAATGTGAAGTAGACGTTCTTCAATAAGTCGTTTTAATCTCTTTTGCCTTTAAGGCAATTTAAGCATCTACGGGACTACAATGGATTTATCCTATTTCAAACGATCAAGAAGCCTACTGCGGGATATCGGCTCCATGCCGCTCTTTTTAAACAGTTCGGTGGATCTTTTGCTTGCTTCTGTGAGCATCAATATCCTTTCATTGGCACTCCCCATTATGTTGATGCAGGTTTATGACCGTATTGTGCCGACCAAAGCCACATCAACCCTGCTCTGGTTGGCGGTGGGGTTTTTCTGCGCTTTGATTCTCGAATCCATACTTCGGCTATGCCGCTCAACAATTTCCAACTGGATTTCCGCTCGCTTCGAACACTCTTTGGCACACGCGTGCGTAGCCCGGTGGCTCAATTGCAACCTTGAGGATTTTGAAGGAGACGGTGCTGGTGTGCATCTTGATCGTCTGCGTGCGGTTAATGCCCTCAAAACCTTTTACGCGGGGCAGGCGTTTCAGCTTATTCTGGACCTTCCTTTTGCATTGATTTTTCTGGCGGTCATTACTTTTCTTGGCGGTTGGCAGGTGGCGGTTTTCGTGAGCGGTGCGACCTTGTTTTTCCTTGTAGTTGTTGGAATGATAAGGAGCCGGTATAGCCGTAAGCGTCTAAAACAAAAGCAGATTGCCGACAGGCGTTACAATTTTCTCGTGGAGTCCTTGGGCGGCATTCACACTATCAAATCCATCACTCTTGAAGAGTCCATGCTCCGCCGCCACGAACGGTTGGAAGCTGAAGCGTCCAAGAACGATTATGATGTCATTTTAGTGGGCAATCTTCCGTTGAGTCTTGGAAACATGTTCTCCCAGATTATTCTTTTTGGAGTTCTGTTTGTGGGCGGGAGTCTTGTTATAGGTGGTACCCTCACCCTTGGTAGTTTGGCGGCTTGCACATTGCTCAGTGGTCGATTCTTTTCTCCTTTTCGAAGCTTGGCCTCTTTTTGGGTGAAACACGCAGATGTCCTCATTGCCAAAGGACAGATCAAGGGGATTGCGGATCTTCGGGAAGAATCGGACCCAACAGCTCAATGTTTGCCCAATGAAATTGATGGATCAGTGGAACTGAGAGATGTCACTTTCCAGTATAATAATAATTCCAGAAAGGTAGCGGATGGCCTTAGCTTGAGAGTTGAGCCGGGCCAGATGATTTGTCTTTATGCCCAGGGGGCGAGTGGAACCACTACTTTACTGAATCTCCTCTATGGGATGCTGCCACCTGATGCTGGCCGGGTGTTTGTTGACGATTTAGATTTGTCTGAAATTTGCCATAATGATTTTAAGGGACGGGTGGAGTACATTCCCCAGCAGGGAACTCTTTTCAATGGCACAATTATCGATAATCTGACGCTCTTCAACAGTGCGCATAGGAATGCGGCCATGGATGCTGCAGGTCTGCTCCAACTTGATGACGCCCTCTCCGAACTCCCATTGGGCTATGAAACTCAGGTGGGTAATCGGCTTTATGAATTCCTGCCAACGGGCGTTATTCAGCGCATTTGTCTGGCGCGTGCTCTGACTATCCGGCCACGTATCATGCTCTTCGACAAAATCAATGATGCGATGGATAGCGAGAGTGAGCAGCTCTTCTTTTGGCTGTTGGAAAAACTGAAAGGTAATTGCACCATAGTCATGGCTACGGCGAATCCGAAGATCCTCTCTATGGCTGATGGTATTTATCGTCTGGTAGACGGAAAGTTGATAGAAATGGAGGCGCAGCAATGCTTTTAACCAAGAGCAAGGATGACTCCAAACACGAACTCGCCTGGACTCGGTGGGTGCTCCAGTCCGCCAGAATATGGGGAGATGTCTCGGGTATTGTTCAGACCATAGGTATTCATGCCGTGGACGAAGACCATCGTAAGTTCACCCAATACGCGCTCGATCTTAATCTAATCATTCAGGCATTGAATAACCGTGATGTTTCATTCGACAATCTGCATCGGGGCGCGGAAATATTTGAACACTTGCTTGATTATGCTGAGATTCATTTCAACCGTGAAAAACGGATCATGCGCAAGATGGAAAGTCCCATGCTCCAAGAGCATCTTGAGCAACATGCCATGTTTCTCGGCATGATCGAAGACCATTACAGCGATTTTAAGAGGGGACGTCTGCAGATGGTCTCCGGTCTCAAACTCTCTATTTTGGACTGGTGGGTTAATCATATCAATGTTGTTGATTACAAGACGTTTGTTCTGGGCAAAAATGATAATATGCGGCTGGTTAAGTGATGGTACAACCGTCAGTCTCTACTGAATTTCGGCTGCCAGGCGGCCTTGCACCCTGCATCCCTCCCTTGCTGGATGCTTTGGGCTGGCGTGGCAGTGATGTGCATTTGGCCGAAGCAATGCCCCATCTCATGGATGTTGTCGATCTGTCCGACTTGCTCAATGTCATGGCAAATCTTAAATTTGGCAGTCGGTCCATGGACATCCGTCTCAATCATCTTGATGTGCGCATGTTCCCTTGCTTGTTCATCGACGACGAAGGGAAAGCCATGGTGCTGTCCAAGGGCGATGGCAACACCATTCTCGTATTTGATGCAGACACTGAATCTTACAACGAGATCAGCCCGGACTCTCGCAAGGGGACGGCATTTTTCTTTGCTCAAGTGGACACGAGAGGTCATTCGTTGCACCGCAAACAGACCAAGTGGTTCAGCAAGGTCATTCGGCGCTTCACAAAACCGTTGCAACAGAGCTTGTTTATCTCTTTTTTACTGAGTCTCCTTGCTCTGACCCTGCCCTTGTTTGTTATGACCATATATGACCAGATGCCGTTTTTTGAGAACAATATTACTCTGGCGTATATTGTTGTCGGCGTTCTTGTCTTTATCCTTAGCGATTTCGGGTTGCGGCTTATTCGCTCCGGTATCTTGAGTTTTATTGGAGCACGGCTGGGGAACATCGTGGGCAATGAAGTTTTTCGGCGCATCCTTTACATGCCACCAGCCTATACCGAATCAGCCTCTATTGGCTCCCAGGCATCTCGTATTAAAGATTTTGATACTGTGCGTGATTTCTTTTCGGGGCAGGCCTTCGTTGCATTGTTGGAAATACCTTTTATCATCATTTTGATTGCTGCCATGTGGTTTCTTGGTGGGACGGTCATTATGGTACCACTCATCGCAATTCTGCTTTTTGCTGTTCTGGCAGCTATCTATCTGCCGCTGGTTAAGAATTCCAATGAAATGATGGCGAAGTCCGGTTCGGCACGTCAGGAGCTGGTGATGGAAATGCTTACAAAAATGCGCGCCATCAAACTGACCAGTACCCCGGTGATGTGGGAGAATCGGTATCGCCAGCTTTCCGCAGAATGTGCGGCCAATGCCTATCATTCAAGCCAACTCGCTTCACAAATCAATGCTCTGACCAACACTTTGATCATGGGGGCGGGCGTCTCAACCATGGCCATGTCAGTGACTGGGGTTATCAACAATGAGATGACCATGGGTGCCTTGGTGGCCTGCATGATATTGATTTGGCGCATCCTGGCTCCCCTGCGGTCGGGCTTCGTGGTTATGCTTCAGGTGGAGCGGATCAACAAGTCCGTCAAACAGATTGATCGTCTTATGGCCTTGGATATCGAACAGCTTACAGAGTCACAACTTACTTTAAATAGAGAGTTGCGTGGTGATCTCGCGTTTTCTCAGGTTTCCATTCGTTATATGTCTGATGCTTATCCCGCATTGCTTGGTGTCTCTTTCTCCGTGAAGCATGGAGAGGTGCTCGCTATTGCAGGACACGATGGTGCGGGCAAATCCACAATCCTCAAACTTCTCATGGGATTGTATCGTCCTCAAGCCGGTCGTATCACTTTGAGCAATATAAGCTTACGTCAAATGGACCCGCTTACCTTACGCAGGTCTGTGGGCTACGCGCCGCAGACCCCGCAATTCTTTTATGGAACCATTGCCCAGAATCTACGCCTTATCAATCCTATGGCACCAGAAGGAGAGTTGATAGATGCCTGTCTTCGTGCCGGAGTTCTTGATGAAGTGGAAGCTCTACCCGAAGGCATCCATACCCGCATAGGGGATTACCAGATGAAAATGATGCCAGTGGCGTTTCTGAAGAAACTCAATCTGGCTCGGACATTGGTCCGTTCAGTTCCTTTGTTGCTTCTGGATGAAGCCATGGAGCGCCCGAATTTTGATGAGCGTGATGTCTTCCTTGATATGTTGGAGGAGTTGCGCGGTAATGCAACAATTGTCACCGTCACCAACCATGCGGCTTATCTCTCTGTCGCAGACAAGATTCTTTGGATGGAAAAGGGCCGTGTGCGTAAATTTGGCGCACCGAAAGATATCCTGCCCGATCTCCCCGAAGAATATAAATGCTGAGAAGGATCATAGTATGAGCCCTACCAACAAAATTCGCATCGACAGACGCAAATCAATGCACCTTTCTCAGGCGCTGCTTTTGGAAGAGACTGGCGTTCCGCGTTTGATCCGATATGTCATTCTGACTCTGACATTGGTTATCGCCGCATTCATTACCTGGGCATCCATCACCCAAATAGATGAAGTCGCGATGACTTCTGGCAAGATTATCCCTTCGGGGCATGTGAAAAAAGTTCAGAGTGAAGATGGTGGAGTTATCTTGGATATACTCGTGCGTGAAGGGGAGGCTGTAAAAAGAGGACAGGATCTCATCATAATGGACCCGACAATTTCAGTCTCTAATCTGGATCAGCACTTGGTTCGGAATGCATCATTGATTTTGCGCAAGGAGCGATTGCAGGCTCTCATTGATGGAAGAAAGCCGGATTATTCAAATGTTGATCCAAAGTATGCTGAGTTGGCAGGTCAGCAAACACGGCTTCATGGGCAGAAAATGCAATCAATGGAAGTGACACGCGCCATCCTGAATAACCAGATCAATCAATATGAGGCAGAGCTTAAGGAACTCAAAAACCGAGAGAAAACTCTTCGCCAGCAGTATCAATTGATGAAGGAGGAGTATGAAACTTACGAATCCTTGTTCAAGCGAGAACTGATTGGTAAGACAGAGTTTTTTGGTATCAAGCGTCAGTTCCTACAGGTTCAGGAGTATCTTAATCAGATCCCTGTTCGTCGTATTCAGGTCCGTGAGAAGTTAACGGAAAGTAAAAATCGGCTCGTAAAACTGAAAGAAGATGCTCTTGAGAACTGGATGGCGGAACTCGCAACGATTGAGGCCGAATCATCGGAAGTCCTGGAGGTGGTCAAACGCTATGAAATGGATGTGTTTCAACTCTCCATTAAAGCTCCGGAAGATGGCGTTGTACACAACCTTCAGATCAACTCGTCCGGCGAAGTTATAAAACCGGGAGAAACGGTCCTTGAGTTGGTTCCAATGGGGGAGTCGCTTGTTGCGGAAGTTCAAATCTCATCTCGTGACGTGGGGCATATCCAAGAAGGTCAATCTGTAACAGTTAAGCTCACTGCATATGATTACGCCAGGTATGGCGGTATGAAGGGGACGCTTACGGATATTTCTCCGACCACGATTATTGATGCAAAAGGAAGGGTTTACTACAAAGGAATCGTTACTCTTGAATCCAAGCATCTGGAAAGCGGGACTACGAAGCACCTGATTCTTCCTGGAATGACTGTGCAGGCCGACATTAAAACAGGTGAAAAGACGCTTATTGGCTACTTTATGAAACCCATTTACCTTTCTTTAGTGCAATCTTTTAGAGAGCGATGAACTCTGGGTGCGCAAAATATCAAGTCACGGATAGGAATTGTTATGTGACTCATCAGGTGAAGCAAAGCGAATACTCGTCTTTATTATAGGTGGTTAACGTGGTTTTTGTGACGAAGATGCCCTTGAATGGCATTCAAGAGGTCGTGGGTTCGATTCTCTCCAGCTCCACCAAGATTATAACGGCTTAGAAGGTTTTCCTTCTAAGCCTTTTTTAGTGGAATATACAAAAGAAATCGGGTTGATGGAAAGTAACTTGGGCAGGAGGGGGGCAGGGGTACCCCCCTCTGGGTTGGCCTCGCAAGACGGCGTAGCTCGTTATGCTGTTCACTCTAAAAACGCCGCTCAGTGGTCCGATAAAGTGAATCCACTCCTTTCTTGCTCCCGTCAGTCATTAGGCGGAGTCAAAGTTTGGACGTTACTCCTACCAACCCTGCGGAATGGAAGGCGGAGCCTCCTGAACTTGCGTGTCCGCTCAATTCGGTGGACTCCGAAGATCGTGCAGTAGAGCATCGGAACGACCACCAGGGTCAAGAAGGTCGCGAACGTCAGGCCGCCCATGATAGTGACCGCCATGGGAGCGAAAAAGGCGTCCCAGAGCAGCGGCATCATGCCCAGAACCGTTGTGAACGCGGCCATGCTCACCGGGCGCACACGGCTGGCCGCCGCGTCTATGACGGCGGGGAAATCCTTTTTGCCCTTGTTCCTTTCTATGTTGATTTGATCGAGCAGCACAATTTCGTTTTTGATCAGCATGCCGGACAGGCTGAGAAAGCCCAGCATGGCCATGAATCCAAACGGCTTGTTCGCTATAAGCATCCCGGCGACGACGCCGATGTTGGCCAACGGCAGCCCGAGGAAGATGATCACCGGATGGCGCAGGGTGTTGAAGAGCATGACCGAGATAAGAAACATGGCGGTAAACGCGATTGGCACGTTGGCCATGAGCTTGGTGTTGGCCTCGACCTGCTCCTCGTGCTCGCCACCCCATTCCAGCGTATAGCCTTCGGGCAGGGCGATGCGCTCTATGGGGTCCTTCAACTGTCGGAGGAGGCCGTCTGTCGTGCCTGTCCTCTGCTTGGCAAAAACGCGAAGGACGCGCATCCGGTTCAGGCGATGGATGACCGGAACTTCCCAGCGGACGGCGTTGCCGTCGGTCACCTGCCCAAGTGGTATCCAGCGTTTTTGCGTTTTGCTCCAGACGTGGACATTGTCGACATTTTCGATGCCGCTACGCTGCTCGCGCGGCGGCCGCAAGACGATGGGCAGGAGGTCGTCGTCCTGGCGGTACATCCCGGCAGTGCCTCCTGAAAAGTTCATGTTCAGGGCCTGGGAAACCTCGGTCCGGGAGACGCCGAGCTCCCTGGCTCGTTCCTCGGCCATCTTCACGGAAAGGACCTTCACTGGCTCTCCCCAATCGGTTCGCACGCTTCGCGTATTTTCGTTCTCCCACATCACCATCTTGACCTTCAGGGCCAATTCCCGGAGTTCGTTGGCATCCGGCCCGCTCAGCCGCGCGACCACCGCGCCGCCGCCGGGACCGAGCTTGAAGGCGTCGACGCTGGAGATGACTCTCGGGTGGCGCGTCTCCAGATAGCCCGTTAGGTGGGCGCGCAAACTCGGTATCCTGGTATAATCGTCCACGCTGATGATGAGTTGCCCATAGGCGCTGTCCGGCATTTGCGGTTCATAGGTCAGCAGGAAGCGCAACGGTCCCTGACCCACGAACATGGCCACGTCCTCCACGCCGTCCAGGGACCGGACGTAGGCGTCGATTTCTGCCAGTTCGTCGGTGGTGCGGGATATGAGTGATCCTTCCGGCATCCAGACATCCAGCGTCATTTGCGAACGGTTCATGTCGGGCATGAAGTCCTGTCTGACAAATCGGAACCCCCACATTGCGATCATCAGGGTGGTCATGACCAAGGCCAACGTCAGCCACCGGTGGTCGATGCATTTCCCGACAATATGCCGGTATCCTTTGATGAATTTTGTATGCTCTTGTCCCGTTTCTCCGTCCTTGCCCTTGAGGTATGTGGCGCACAGGTACGGTGTGACGGTCACGGCGAATACCCAGCTCAGGCTGAGCGACAGGCAGATTACCTGAAACAGGCTCTTCAGCCATTCGCCGGTCATGTCCTTGGACAGGGTGATGGCCGCAAAAGCCAAGATGGCGATGCCTGTGGCTCCGAGCAGTGGCCACTGGGATTCTTGAACGGTGCGTTCGGCTGCCGAGGTCGCATCCATCCCTCCTCGTATCTTGATGGCGATCCCCTCGGCGATGACGATGGCGTTGTCCACCAGCATTCCAAGGGCGATGACCAGGGCTCCCAGGGAAATGCGCTGCAGGGTGATGTCCATGGCGTACATGCAGATGAAGGTCGCGAGTATGGTGAGCAGCAGGACCACGCCTATAATGCACCCTTCGCGTCGTCCCATGAAGATCATCAGCAGGACGATAACGATGGCCACGGCGGACGCGAGATTGAGTTCGAACCCTCGCACCGACTCCTTTACCGTCTCCGATTGATGGGCGATGGTATGCAGCGTGACTCCGTAGGGGATTCTTTTCTCCAACTCTTTCAATTTCAAGTTGATGGAATCCCCCATTGCGATGACGTCCCCCCCGGACACGGTTGAGATGCCGATGCCGACGGCGGGTTTACCGTTCCAGCGCATGACCGTGTCGGGCGGGTCCCGATATCCCCGTTCAATGGTGGCGATATCCCCGAAGCGTAACATGCTGTTGTTCGGCCCGCCCTGGATGAGCTGCTCGGCCAGATCGTCGACATCGGTATAGTCTCCGGTCACCCGGAAACGGACGTCCTCGCTTCCGGCCGCCACTTTTCCGGATTTTTTGATTTCATTTCTCTGTTGAATGGCGTTGAAGATGGTTTCGGGGGGGAAGCCGAGCTGCACCAGCTTGGAACGATCAATATCCACATGCACGACCTCGTCCGGCAACCCCCAGAAGTCTATGCGGCCGACATCGTCGCACAGCAGCAGTTCTCTGCGCAGGTCTTCCGCTATTTTCCGGAGTTCATGCTGTGAGTATCCCTCTCCGGTCAACGCAAGCAACACGCCATACACGTCGCCGAAGTCGTCATTGACGAACGGCATTCCACATCCGGGAGGAAGAGAGCCCGAGGCCTGCTCGATCTTTCTGCGCAGCTCGTCCCACACCTGGGGTAGCGTCTCCTTGTCGTAGGTCTCCTGAATCTCGGCAAAGACGATGGAGAGGCCCGGTCTGGATATGGACCGCACTTCCTTGAGCTGCTTGAGCTGCTGCGCCGCCGTCTCCAGCGGTTCGGTCACTTCGATCTCCACCTGGGCGGCCGTCGCGCCGGGATACTGCGTGGCGATGACGGCTTCCTTGATTGTGAACTCGGGATCTTCCAGCCTCCCGAGCCTGCCGTAGGAAAAAACTCCGCCAAGGACAACCAGGCTCATCAGAACCAGCATGACGGCCTTGTGCCGCATTGAATATCCGGCCAGATTCATCCGTCCAACCCTTCCTTCCCTTCGGCCTGAGGCCGGACAAGGGCGTTTTCTTGTAATGATTGGACGCCTGCGATCGCCACATGCGATCCCGGCTCCAGTCCGTTAACCACCTCGGCGCAATCCCCTCGCAGCGCTCCTATTTCAACCTTCCGTTTTTCGGGGTGGCCCCCCTGTAGGGAGATCACCCAGACATACGCCTTTCCGTCGATCCCGTTCCAAATGGCTTCGACCGGAATCCGAGTGATTGCTGCGCCACGCTTTTCAGACGAGCCGTTTTTCTTGTCGATAAGAGCGCGCACGGATGCTGTCATTCCCGGAAACACCTTCAGGTCTTCGGGTGCCGCCAATGCAACGACAACGTCATAAGTTCGGGTCGTTTTGTCCGACTCAATGCTATATTCATGTATCAAGGCTTTGAACCAGCGATCCCCGTGCGGATCGGCGTCAAAGTTGACCTGTAACTGAGTCAGTCCGTCCGTTCCGTCACGCGCCAAAAGGCGCTCCGGGACCTGGATGACCACCTCGATACCTGATATGTCCTGTAGGGAGAGAATTGCTTCCTCTTTTTTGATAGAGCCGAAGTTTTCAATGTGCCGATTGACGACTACGCCGTCGAACGGAGCGCGCAGGACTGTATCTTCCAGTGCTTTTTGTTCGATTTGCAGGTCGGCGCGGGCAATGTCATAGGCGGTCCGGATATCGTCGAACTGCGTCTGCGTCACCACCCGTTGCTTATGGAGGCTGCGGAATTTGGTCAGATTACGCTTTGCCTGTTTGAACCTGGCCCTGGCTGCGTCCCGTTCGTTGATGAAGTCCCGCTGGTCCAGCCGGGCCAACTCCTGCCCTTTTTGAACACGGCTCCCTTCCTGGGCATTGAGTGCCACCAGTTTGCCTCCAACTGAAAACGACAGTTCGGCGCGCCGGTTGCCCCGGACTTTGCCGGGAAATATTCGGGAACGGCCATTCCCGACAAGCTCGGCAACAGCCGTGGGAATGGGACGCATGACGGGTGCGCTTATGGAATCCTCGATCGAAGCGAACGCCGATTTGTTCAACGCCGCAACATCCTCCGGGGGGGCTGAAACGAAAAAGGAGAGGCCCCCGGCACCGGCGCAAAGCACCAGCAATATGGCGGCAGCCACGGCAATAAGGCGTTTAATGGTCATACTGGTCCCTCATCTGTCCCATAGGGATTTTTAGTTAATCTTTTTAACATTCTGTGCAAAAAAAAAGACTGTGCGTTTCTCCGGCTATTGGGCCAACAGCCTATCCGGCCCTGAAGCAGGTCAGATTCGTATGCTCCAAGAGCAGATCGGATTCCTTTTTGAATCCCTGCGGCGCCACCAGCTCGGCCACGTCGTCAGGGGACAGGCGGGAGTGAAGCGGTGGGCCGAAATCAGCCTCCTCCTTTTTGCACTCCAGCACGGCCAGAACGCCTCCGGGCCGTAGAATCCGCCGCATCTCGGAGAAGAGCACGGCGGCGCCGTCGCGGACCTGCCGGATGTGCAGCACCGTCCCGAGCATGGCCGCGTCGGCAATTCCGCTTTGCAGGGGCAATGGCTCGGTTATGTCGCAGGCAAGAGCTGTGATCGGCGCCTTGCCGGGCTCTGGCGTCCGGGAATTCAGCCACTCAACGGACTGCCTGGCCTGGTCCAGGGCGATGACGACCCCGCCGCTTCCGAGAATGGCTGAAGCATGCAGGGTGTAGTCCCCAGCTCCGCAACCAGCGTCCACGAAGACCATTCCCTTTTGCAGGGCCAAGTGGTCGAAGACCGATTGCGGTTCTTGCAGCCAAAAACTGCTCGGGCCGTGTCCGCCGGAGGTTCGGCCGCTTCCTTTGCACTGTTTCCTGGACTCAGTCATGATGATTCTCCCTCAAGTTCGTCATTGCTTTTTTCCTGCATGCGTCACAAATGCCGTAGAGGCAGGTCGCCTGCTGGTGTATGCGAAAGGCATAGGTGTCCGCCAACTCCCGGTAGCGATCGATTACCGCCGGATCGGCCACATCAAGGGTGCGTCCGCATCTGTCGCAGACAAGGTGCAGGTGCTGCGCGGCGTCCCTCAGCTGTTCGTAACGGCTTTGCCCGTCGCCGAATTCCACCCTGCGGACAAGGCCGTTCTGCCTAAACAGCCTCAGCGTGCGGTAGATCGTTGCCATGCTCAGTTTGTGTCCGAGGTTGATGGTCTCCGCGAACAGGTCGTCCGGGGTAGGATGCCCTTCGGTACGGCAGAGCACATCCCAGATGACCTCACGTTGCATGGTCCGCTTGAACCTGCGGCGCTGCAAGGCCCGGGCATAAGGGCAGCCGGAATGCTCTGTTCGTTGCCCAAAGGCGGATTGGCGTTTGTCTACGGATGGCATTGCTCCTCCTCTCTATTGTTTTCGCGGCGCGTCTATTTCAGTCCGGCCATGGCGGCCTCGAGCGACAGGACGAGCCCGCGGACTTTTTCGCGAATCTCGCTCAGGTCGTGCGCGTTGGGCCTGTCGCTGATGTCTCCCAGCCGCCCCAGGACGTTCATGAAACGCATTTTCTTCGGGATGAACGCTCCCGGAATGGTCCATTCGGCGACCACGGGTATGCCCAGATGGTCGAAGAGCTGCTCCATATACTTGAGGGCGGGGATCGCCTCGGCCTCTCCTGTATGGGGGCCGGCATAGGTGCAGTAGGCGCAGGCGAATCTGCCGGGCAGGCGGGGGGAGCCGGGTTTGATCAGTTCATGCTCCCTGGCGTGTTTCAACTGCCTGTCGATCCACTGGAGCATGGGCTTGCCGGGTAGCCATGTGTACACGCCCGACCCGATGAAGGTGAGGTTCGGGGCCAGGAGGTCGTAGGGGTGCTCTTGCCCTGCGACATCAAGGGAAGTGACCGTGCACCCCTGTTCGGCGCAGGCCCGTTCTATCTCGCGGCTGACCTTTCTGGTCTGACCGTTGAGCGACGCGTAAATGTTGAGAACGTTCAGCATATGATTCCTTTGGTTGGAATTTTTACCGAGTCCGGGGACGGTGGGTTCACAGATAGTGGAGGAACGATTCCGTCTTGATCCGGTCATTGGCGTTGGGGTTGCCGTCAAAGGTCAGGTGGAGGTGTGGGAGGCCTCCATCCGATCCGTTCCGAAGAATTTCCAGCGAGATTCCGGTGTTTTCATACATCGAGGAGACGGAGATGATGCCGTCCGGTCCGGGAGGGAGACTCCCAGCCTTGACGCTACGGTAGCGACCGAAGGCTCCGGTATAATATCCGAGTCCCCGGTCCGCTTCGAGCATGAGTGATTCGAGATCTGGAGCGAAGTGGGTTTGCGGGCCGAGCTCCTCGCTGATGATCCGGATGAGTCGTTGTAAATCGCACAGGCGGCAGCTGCGGTTTTTTCGGTTCAGGCCATTGTCCAGGGCCAGATGGTCGCGCCAGAAGCTCCAGAGGTATTCGCTCAGCGGGGCAAGGACCACCCGGTGCCCGTTTGCCTCCATGCGCTTGAAGGTTCCGTCATTGAGGAAATCGTTGAACATGACCAGCGGTTCACCCAGGACGAACACGCGTTTGCCTGTATCCGGCGTTGCATTCCAGGTATGAATGTGTCGGGCGATAGAGGTCAGTAGGCAGCGGTCAAGGTTCCCGTTTCGTTCGTTTTCCAGGATTGTTTCCAGGACGTACTTTCGGTGTGCGGGGGGAGTGAGCATGACGAGATCGCCCGCCACGAGGCAGAGGAATATCGAGTCTAGGTGATCCCTGTCCATGTCAAGCAGGTCTTCAAGGAAAGGGGCGCAGATCCCGACGCCGTCGTATCCGGTTTCATCCAGTTTCGCGCGGAGGAACCGTGCGTACTGGCCGTCCACTTCCGCCCCCTCGTTTTGCGGCAGCACGACCGTGGACCGGTTGGGCAATATGTGCGGAAGCCGCAGGGTGTGCAGCATGTCTCCCAGCAGGGCCACCAGCGAAAAGTATTCGTTGGTCACCGTGTGCCGTCGGCCGAAATCCACCGAGGCCATGGTGCTCGCGTTGAAGAGCGTGACATCATGCCCTCGCCTGCGCATGGATTCCGCAAACAGTTGGGAGTAGGGGTAGAGGTTGGGCAGCAGGAGCGTGCCGTCTCGTCTCTTGATGCTGCTGGAGATGGCAACCGGCTTTGTCTTGGACTCCCGTGCGGGGGCCTTTCCAGCTCCCTGGCGCTCCAGGCTGTTGACGAAAGCCTCCACCCTGGTGATGACGCCCACGCCGGAGGAGTGCTCGTCCACTTCAATGGTCAGGTACGGCTTGTCCCCCATGATCTCCCTGAAATAGTGCGCGGTCACCGTATCCGGTCCGCAACCGTGGTGCGTCAGGAAAATAGCATGCAGGTCGGGGTGGGCCGCTACCTGCTTGGCCGCTTCAAGAATGTGCTGGCCAAAGGGCCAATACATGTTGGGGTTTTGGTCAAAGATGCCGACTTCCGGCAGGGCGTAGAAGGGCAGGGTCTGATAGCCCATTTCAGCCAGCTTGTCCGGTATGCCGAGGTTGAGCACTGGATCGGCCACACCGTATATTTTCGAGATCAGCACAAACGTTTTGCGTCCTGGGACCAGGTCCTTGAGGTCCTTGCCGCGCTTTTCCATGCGGGCTTCAAAATCCTTGAACGATTGCATGGCCGTTGTGAGGGCCAGCATGGTCTGTTCCTTGTTGCCGCCCACCTCCCAGCCCATATCCATGAAGACCTTATGCATGAATTTCTTGCCCTGGTTGAAGGCGATGGTCGGTGCCAGCAGCTTGATGCCTTTGGACTTCAGGTCCATGGCCTTGTTGATGATCTTGAAGGCGGCTTGCATGTAGGGGCAGCCATAGTTCTGCCTGGAGAGGGAACCGGGGTGAGACACGGTGTACAGGTCCGGGAAGAACAGGAAGTCCACCCCCTTTTCGACCAGCTCCGCGGCATGGCCGTTGATCAGCTTGACGGGGTAGCAGGTCTCGTCCAGGGAGTATTCCTGGGCAAGACGGACGGTCTTTTCGGACGTGGGTTCGGACAAGATTACATTGCAGCCCAGGGCTTTGAAGAATGGATAGAACATGGGGAACATCCCGAAGGTGAATAGCGCTCTGGGAATGCCAACGGTCTTGCGCGAAGGGTCTATGGTCGGGTCGTAATCCCGGAAAATGAACGCCTGGAGCTCCTTGTTGAAGGCTGATCCCGTCGGTGACGGCACGGCCGCCGAGGAGTTGGCGCGCGGAATATCCGGCGGGTAAAAGCCCTTGAAGACTGTATCCGAACGGTGCTCCGCCGCCATGGTCTCGCGGGTCAGGATGGCCGCCCCGTATGCCCCGGTAACGCTGAAGAACGGAGGTACCATGACTTTCTTTCCTGTCACGGAGCGGAAGGCGTTGACCACGCCCTGATTGTGCGCCACGCCACCTTGCAGGAATACCTTGCGTCCAACGCGTTTGTTGCTGACCACCCGGTTCAAGTAGTTTTTGACGATTGAATAGCACAGGCCCGCAGCCAGTTCGGCAATGTCTGCGCCTTGCGACAAGTGGGCGGCGATGCTGCTTTCCATGAACACCGTGCAGCGTTCGCCCAGGCTTATGGGTGATGAAGCAGCTAGGGCATTGGGGCCAATCTCATCAAGGGTGAGGCCCAGTTTTTTTGCCTGTTCCTCAATGAACGAACCTGTTCCGGCCGCGCATATTTTATTCATCTGAAAATCCGTAACCACGCCATTTTTCAAGGCGATGAATTTCGAGTCCTGGCCCCCGATTTCAAAGATGGTGTCCACTTCGGGATCCATGGCTACGGCCGCGCGGGCCTGGGCCGTGATCTCGTCCCGAACGAGGTCCGCGCCTACCAGTCTTCCGATCATGTGCCTTCCGGAACCCGTAACACCGACTCCGGCCACCCGGATGTTGCCATTGATAATCTGAATCATTTGCTGCAACGCGGAACGGACAGCTCGATTGGGATCACCTGCGGTCCGGAGGTAGAGATGTTGGAGGATATGGTCGTCTCCGTCCGAGAGTACAACGTTGGTGCTGGTGGATCCCACGTCTATGCCCAGCCATGCGTCCACGGGCTTTGCGGCGGCATGGGGCCGTGGGCAGTCGTGTTTGCCCTCGGCATCGCCCTTGCCGAACCCCAGTAGAGGCTCCAGCCTCACCGCATCCTGCCTGTGCAGGCCAGCGGCCCCGGCCTTGTCCTTGATGCCGACGACTGCGATCAGGTCCAGGGGAAGCCGTTGTTCCGCGGCCAGCAGAGCCGCCCCGAAGGCTGCGGCTTTGTCGGCGTGTTCATGGACGTGCAGTTGGTCCTCGTCGAAGCCGAGCACGGTCTTCATGGCTTCCCGGATGGTTCGGTTGCGGGCTACGCCACCGGCAAAGAAAAACGGCGGCGTCCTGGGAAGGCCCCGCATGACCGCGCCGCGGTAATTCCTGACCACGGCATGGGCCAATCCGGCCAGGATGTCGGCCACCGGAACTCCTTCCTGCTGATGGTGGGTTATGTCCGTCTTGGCAAAAACGCTGCATCGTCCGGCAATGCGGGGGACGCTGGCCGCATTGGCAGCCAGTTCTGAATATTCCTCTATGCCCACCCCGAGCCTTGAGACCTGCTCCTCAAGGAACGAGCCGGTCCCGGCGGAGCAGTTCGACGTCATGGAAACCTGGACGTTGCTTTTGTCCTCCGGCGAGAATCCGGTTATGTACTTGGCTGTCTGGCCCCCCATTTCCAGGATTGAAGAGCTGGATCCATCCAGGAACAACGCGCCTTCCACCAGAGCCGCGACCTCGTTGACCTGATGGAAGTCTCCGAATTTCGACAGCAGCGAAGCCCCGCTGCCCGTGACCGCGCCATAAGTGATGCCCGCCGTTTCCGGCTGACGCAGAATCTCCCTGACGAGCCGTGCCAGTTCGCGAATCCCGTGCCCCTTGTGTAGGGTATAGGAGGTGTGGACGACTCCGCCGGAGGCGTCCAGGATAACGGTTTTGACCGACGTGTATCCGATGTCAATTCCAATAGTTTGCATTCGTACTCCCTCCTTGCAGGTAGTTGTCTTCCCTTCTCGAAGTGGACCGGGAATTGCCTTTTGCCAATACAAGCGTGGAAAATGGTTAATCTACTTAATCAATTGGGCGCGGAAATTCGATGCCCGTCCCTCGTCAGCAGGGGGGACGGACAGGATTCCACCGCCCTCGACCTGTGGGTGCGCATGTCCTGCACAAGCACGGCAAAGAATTTTGCCGTCCGCTGACACCCCTTTGGTTGCCATGAATGGTTCGCCGCAGGCAGAGCAGACCAGGGTCTCGGTGATGGGCGCGTAGGGCGGGAGCAGGGGCTCCACGATCGCGGTGGAAAGAAATCTGTCGGCAGTTTGGTTGATCAGATAGACAGCGGCTTGTCTGCCCGCCCTCATGAAGGCGGCCTCGTCTTCCCCGGAACCGGACCGGTCCCTGACGACTTTCTCCATCAGCGGGAAGAAGTCGGGCGAGCCCTCGGCTATGACACGCGCATACTCGGACGTCACCCTGACTCGAACTGCCAGGGAGCGGCTGCGCAGTGCGAAAGTGACCGCCGTTTTGCCGAAATCACGGTAAATGAGGGCATTGTTGCCCAGGGTGCAGCCTGAAATGTACTGGACCCCGTCGGTGAAGCAGGCGTTCGTCTCAACGATCGCCAGCATATCCTCCATACCGTTGTTTACGGCATGGAGGATTCCCATCTCCCGGAGTCCGGTGAGCGTGGACATTATGCCAAGGGCTATACCGGGACAGAGATGGCCATGGAACTCCCCCACGCGGAGCAGGCAGGCCATGCGGTCTTCGTGGATGACCGTCTCATACAGCGAATCACGCAGCGAACTGTTTTCCATAGAATAAAAATTTGGCGGAACAGTTGGCGTATTCAAATCATTCTGGCTCATAGTCATTGGGACCTCAAAAAAGTTAAGTTGATTAACTATTGGCGGAAAAAAATTATTTAAACTGGCGCAGCCGCCGGTCTACCAGCTTTTCGAGCGCGCCCAGCACATTGGCCGTGGCGGTTGTCTCCTTGTCCGAAAAGTCGTGGATTGCCTCCAGAAACATATCCAGCCGACTCTGGTTCATGTCGGCGATGAGCTGTCTCGCCGCTTCCCCGTCGGCCGTCAGTGTAAGACGGTATTCCTTGTCGCTGTTGGGCGCGACCTCCTTGTTGACCAGGTCGCGCTTCACGAGCCTGTTTATCAACTGGGAAGCGGCACTTTTGGTAAAGTGAAAATGGGTCGCCACGTTGGTTACGTTCACCGTGTCGCTCTGCCCCAGGAACTCGATGGCCCTGACCTCACGAGGGGATAGCTTGACGGAGTCACTCAAGGAAAATGGCTGTTCATCGACACGGACATGCTTGTCAACGATTCTACGCAACCGTTCGTATATAAGGTGTTTTGCGTCTTGTGTCAGGCTCATGAGAATAAGATAAAGCAACTTAACCATTTCGTCAAGCCCCCAACAATCCGTATGATGAACCAGGGTGTGAACTGGATAACCGAACGGTGCATTTTGTAAACAGCCAGCCGTAACGCCCCCATTAAGTGGCTCGGATATCCGGAGCTACTTTAAGACAGAAGTTGTTTCACCCTAAAAATATGAGTTAAGACATGAATGTATTCGGAGGACTCTGGGAGATACTGACAGCGTCAGATTTAAAAAAAATCTATAAAATCAGCTAAAGAAAGCTTTTGCTCCAAACTCATTTGGGTTTCTACGTAATCAGTAAGTGTCAAGGACAAGTCTCATGCGTTGTTCGATTTGTGAGATCTTTGTTGTATGGCTATTCCTTTCCGTGTCCGTTATGTGTCCGCTTTTCCCACGACGCCATGCAAAAACGACGACATTCCGCGCCTTCCGCACATCATGCTACACCGTGTTTCGAATAGGCTTGGCGATGAATAAGTCCCGTTTATTTAAAGTGTTATATTGAGGTGTTGGTTGAATGCCCTCAAGAATGGCATTCAAGAGGTTGTGGGTTCGAATCCCTCCAGCTCCAGCAATGATATCAAAGACTTAGAAGGTTTTCCTTCTAAGCCTTTTTTCGTGGAATATACAAAAGAATATACAAATGAAATCAGGGTGGATGGTGATTTGTTTTGGGGATAGGGAATTAGGTATGGTGTCCCCCTAATTCCAAGATGATAGCACCCCTGTGCCCGAAAGGGGGAAATGTCAACTTAAATGTCCGTGCATTTTCCTGAGGACATTAGGGTATACCTATTGGGCCAGAATTAGACACCATGTTGACGGTGTATGTGGCTTGGTATAACTATTCATGCATTCATTGGAGAATCGTTATGCATATTATGCTCACAGATGAAACGAACAGAAGACCAAGTACTAGGAATAAATTCTTTATTTACGGCGGGCTAGTGATGCCTGTTGATGCCGTCAGTGATCTAGATGATGGTATTAAGCATATCAGGCAAGAGGCTGGTTACAATTCTACAGATGTTCTTAAGTTTGATACAAACGCGCGCCCAGAACAAGTTGCTATCGAAGCATGCACGGATGCTAAGCGTCAGGTAATTGCTTTATGCAACGAGTTAGAATGTAAGTTTATCGTTCATATTATACTTCATGCGATTATTAGAAATCAGGATCAAGACCGTCATGTAAAATGGGCTGCTGATTACGTAATTGGAAGGTATAACAAGTATTTGAATATAGTAGGTGATGATGGGATTTGTGTCATAGATAACCTGCCATGTATGGGACAGTGGAAATATTTAGGAGAGAAGTTCTGTACCGGCTTACAACTTCCTGATGGAAATCGAGTGCTTGATAGGATCAAATTATTCAGTGCTACTTGTGTTGAGGCTAGTCATGCGAACTCAGCAATGGACATTGTATTAGGTTCTTTCCGGTACTGTGTTAACGATCCGCAAAACTTAGATGCAGCAAGGGAAATGTTGAATTCAGTTGTCCCATTAATATGGACCACTACTTTGCCTGATGGAAGAAAGTCTGGGAGTGGTCGTGGCTTAATCTTCAGACCTCCAATTGCCGAGATTAGGGTTGATAATTATAGGCAGGAATACCAGACTCTTATTGATAACTTGAACGACCTTCAAAATGAACCAGAAGATGACTAATAATTGGCCACGGAGTATATATGGGTATTGGAATTAGGGGTACACCATACCAATTTAATGAATAACCCACCACATCATCCTAGAATATCCATCTAAGTTGATCCTAAGTCCGATTGTGGCTATCTGAGTGAGGAATCCTTCATCACACAACGAGATGAGATCATAGATGCCTTACATCGGATGCACCCAGAAGCTATTAAGTGAGATCAAACCAGAACAAATCCTAGAGTCTTCCAGTCAACGTGGGCTACAAGGTTGGCATGGCAACATCTTCAGATTCTTCCGTAGAAAATCCGTTCTATTGGTTAATGATGAAACTCGGTTTGCCGTATTCATGCCCGGATTGGTCAAGAAGGACTTCATGAACTTTGACAAGGTGTTCATCAAGCACTTCGAGATAGCTCTTCTGGGCATTGGAGCAACATCAGCACAAATAGCTCAAGCCAAGTTGCTGCTTGCCCCGTTCTCTTATGGCAAGACCCATAGCCGAAGTGTGCTTGGAACGATGAACGACATGAAGTTCAACATGGAGTATATGCTGAAAAATCGTCTTGGCCATTTGCCGAGGACTCGGAGTGAGATTCAATGGATTACGGGTTTACTCAACGAGACACCCTATAGCGGCAAAGATATTGATGGCTGTGTCTTTGCTGAGAGGGACATGTTGCGGTTGATAGATGGTGTGAGCAGCTTCTAAAGTGAGTGGAGCTATATTATTTTTGATGGGCGTTGAAAATGTTTTTTAGTTACCCTGGTCCACTTGCGGGCACCCATTCCTGTCTGGCGCAAGACCTTGGCGAAGTGTCGGGCGTTTTGGCTGATTCGGTACTGTTTTGGTTTGTTCCCGGACAAGGTTGCCCGGTTCACACCATAGTTGAGGCTGTTGGATTTTCGCATGGAATGCTCCTTCCGTTATAAGTTCGGGGCAGTGCCCCAGAGCAAAGCAGGTCGGACTTCTTCTGTTAGCCAGAAGATGACCTGCCAGTGGCGGAAAGCCCGCCACACAAGGCTGGAGCGCATTTGGCGTCGTGAGGGGCTGCAAGTCCCGCAAAAGCAACCGAAACGTAAACGGCTATGGCTTGCAGACGGCTCCTCCATTCGCCTCCGTCCATGCTGGCCGAATCATGTTTGGGCCTATGACTTCGTCATGGGAAGAACTCATGATGGCAAAGCTTTTCGCATGTTGACGGTGATTGATGAATTCACTCGTGAATGCCTTGCAATCCCGGTAGCCAGAAGACTCAAGTCGGAAGATGTGCTTTACCGCTTGAGCAGACAGTTCGTTGAGCGAGGAGCACCGGATCACATCCGGTCAGACAATGGCCGGAGTTCACGGCTAAGGCCGTGAGGAAATGGCTGGGGCGCGTTGGAGTAAAGACTTTGTTTATCGAACCTGTAAGTCCATGGGAGAACGGGTACAACGAAAGTTTCAATGGTAAATTGCGTGACGAGCTGCTTAATGGAGAAATTTTCACAACGCTCAGGGAAGCTCTATAATACCTTCAGGCCTCATAGTGCTCTGGAATACAAGCCACCTGCGCCAGAGGTCACTTTCCCCCCGGGGGGAGAGTGGAGCCAGCCCTCCAAACACCAAGGGAAGAGCACTAACATTACAGGTGGTACAAACGAGTAGGGCAGGTCAGGCTGTTGAAGCCGAGTCCCTTGTAGACTCAACCGCTTTGAGTAGCCCTTTGGCATCGGATTCAAGTTTGAGAACTCGCTGGTTTGCTGCTTGTACTTTCCCTTGAAGTGAAGCCGCATCATGAGCAGACGTTTGTGCTTCAGCTTCGTAATCAGAGGTTTTCTTTTTAGCTAGGTCAATTGCCGATTCAATTTTTGTAGATTGATTGGCAATTTGCTTTTTAAGTCCAAGAGTTCGTTCAGAATTGACTGAAACTGTTTCGCTAAGGCTTTTATCTCTTGGCTATATTCCATAAAAAATTCTCCATAACATTTGGCATAAGCTGTCGGTATCAAGAGAGTTTCCTGTAAATGGAGTGGGGGTTAGTCAACTCTTTTATTCATACTAATACAGGCTGCAATTTGTTGTTGACAGGCAAATAAGAGACATGTAGTTGATGAAAACGACTTTCAATATCAACAAAAGAGGGGGGCCCATGTGCGCAGCTCTTGTCGGGAAAGTCGTTAGAACAAGAAGTTATATGTCAATGAAGCAAAACGCGAAGGTGTGCTGCTTAAATTGTTCTCTGGAGAAGAAGTGTCTTTTGTCGACTCGATCAAGGATGTCGGTTGCGTCATTATTCTTACAGGTACGACAGCGGCCAAATCTCGTCGCACAGTTCAACGAGAAGTGAAAAAGATGGCTACCGTTGCAGTGATATCCGTTTGCTCAATGGCGGCATTTGAAAGGGTACTTAATTTACTCCTAACAACAAACAGACCGACAGGATGCACGTGGGTTGTGCATTTCATGTGAGGAACAATGAAACCTGATCAAATCAAACTGTCCTTGAAAACTCTTATTCCGCTTAAGCAGCCCGTCTTCATATGGGGGCCTCCCGGAGTCGGGAAGAGCCAGGTCGTAGCACAGGTCGCTCATGATCTTGGTGTCGAATTAACCGATGTTCGCGCCGTATTGCTTGATCCGGTGGATCTTCGAGGCTTGCCCTCAGTCAAGGAAGGCGTGGCGCATTGGGCTCCTCCTTCTTTTCTACCTACTGAAGGAGAGGGAGTTCTTTTCCTCGATGAACTCAACGCTGCCCCACCGCTGGTGCAAGCTGCTTGCTATCAGCTCGTCCTTGACCGAAAGGTCGGAGAGTACACTTTGCCGAAAGGGTGGACCGTCATCGCCGCAGGCAACCGTGAAAGCGATCGTGCCGTGACACATCGCATGCCTTCCGCCCTTGCCAACCGTTTCGTGCATCTCGATTTTGCCGTTGATGTCGAGTCGTGGCTGACCTGGGCAGAAGAGAAAGATCTGCATGAGGAAGTCAGGGCATTCATACGTTTCAGACCTAATCTTTTGCACAATTTTGACCCCAAGAAAAATGAGAAAGCGTTCCCTTCGCCCAGATCATGGGAGTTCGCAGCCGGTATAGTCGCTATGGAAACTGACCAAGAACTTGAACTGAGTCTGCTAAAAGGGACAGTTGGTCCTGGCGCGGCAGCTGAGTTCGCCGGGTTTTCTCGGATGTTCAAGCAATTGCCCGATCCGGATGCTGTCATCAACCATCCCAGTACCGCAAATGTACCCGAGGAACCCGCGACCTTGTACGCTTTGTGCGAGGCCCTGGCGAAAATGGCCGGGGAGGAGACTGCGGATAGTATCGTCACGTACGCATCCCGACTGCCCTCTGAGTTCGGCGTCCTCCTTGTCAGAGATGCCGTGAAAAACCACCGAGGCGTAGTGGAATCCCCAGCCTTTTCGCATTGGGCGACGGCCAATTCCACTGTCTTGCTATAATGCTCATGGACGCTGCAAAGCAGAAAATAATCAAGGCACGGACAAGCCTACTTCTTGAACATCCGTTCTTCGGTTCGCTGTGCCTGCGCATGGAGCCGACCGAAGACACCTGTTGCGCCACTGCGTGGACCGACGGCAGGCGGCTTGCCTACAATCCCGGCTATGTGAATGGATTGACCGATGTGCAGGTTCGGGGGCTCATGGCTCATACCGTGATGCACCCGGCCTGTCAGCATCACACCCGCCGTAAGGGACGCGATCCGCAATTGTGGAATGTCGCCTGCGATCATGCCATTAACTGGATTCTGCTCAAGGCAGGAATAGAACTGCCGCCAAAGTATTTTGACAATCCGAAGTACCATGCCCTCACTGCCGATGAAATATATTTCAGAATCAAGGAAGAGCATGACGATGAAGATCGTCCTTCTTTTTCTGATGAGCAGGGTGAGTCTGATGGCGATACAGAGTGGGACGGTTTGCCCGGTGAGGCCAGGGACGGCGAAGATTCGTGCGATGGCGAGCAGTCGGCAGGTGGTGAGTCTGGCGGCGATGGTGAAATCAACGACACCCACACCGGCGAGCAAGAAGGGCAAGAAGGCAGCGAGCAGTTCGGCGACCCTGGCGGGAGCGGTGAAGTCCGTGACTCCGGCCAAAGCGAGCAGGGAGCTGGTGCGGAGGAGTCCGGGAATGACGAGGAATGGGCGCTGGCACTGGCCCAGGCAGCGCAGCAGGCCCGCGACATGGGCGATTTGCCCGGCGGATTGGAACGGCTGATTGGCGAAGTTCTGTATCCCAAGATCGACTGGCAAGAGTATCTGGCCCGTTTTATTTGTGATAGGGCTCGTGACGACTATAGTTGGACCCCTCCCAACAAACGATTTCTTCACATGGACGTCGTGTTGCCGTCCTTGTCACACCAGAAGCTGCCGGAAGTTGTTATAGCCCTCGACACCTCCGGCAGCATCAGTGAGGCGGAGATGAACCAGTTCGGTGCGGAGTTGTCCGGCATTCTGGAGTCGTTTGATACGACCATCCACGTTGTATACTGCGACAGTCAGGTCAGCGGCTTCGACTCTTTCGACCGTAACGACTTGCCGCTTGAGATTCGGCCAGAAGGCGGCGGCGGAACCGATTACCGCCCTGTTTTTTCATGGGTGGAGCGGGAAAACATCACGCCGGTCTGCCTGGTCTACCTAACGGATATGGAGTGCATCCATTATCCCGAGAAAGAGCCGGAATATCCGGTGTTATGGGCACAGATCGGGGGCGGCCGGAAAGTGCCGCCTTTTGGGGATGTGCTCGAAGTACAATAGGAGCGATGTAATGAATATACAGTGGTCAATTCACAAGAAGCGCGGCAATCACCGCCCGGTTTTGACGTATGAAATCGAGCTTGAACCGTTTGAGATCGATCTCGCTGTGCCGCAGGTGGTCATCGATAATGCCTTGCCGAAACCGCCGTCCTCATGGCGCTCCTTTTGTTATCCCGATGAAGATGAAAGGGCTGGGGAGGCGCTTGATTGGTATTCGCTGATGACGCCTTCGCACAAGCAGGTCATGAACTCGGGGAAGATCACTTTGCCCTGGAGATCGCAGGGGAGCCGTTTCAAAGATATTGAAGTTGCCTTTACCCGGTTACGTCAGGATTTCGAGTTGGTGTTGGCCTGTGCCAACGACAGCGCGCCGGTTGAGATTGTCGAACATTTGGAACTGACTGAAAATACTAGGAACAAGATAGCCGCAGGGGTTGCTTCAGCCCGCTTTCTTTCCGCAGTTGGGTTTTAATCAACATCAAAGCAATATATAGTAGTTATGTCGAAATCAGCAGAACAAGTTTTCATAGAGTTTCTCAAAGACAACAACTTGTGTATGACTCCGCAGCGAAAAGTTATTGTCGAAACATTCCTTGAAACTGAAGGGCATTTCTCTGCCGAGCGATTGTATGCCCGCGTCAAAGAGAGGGCTCCTGAGGTTGGCCAGGCAACCGTCTATAGAACTCTCAAGCTTCTGGTCGATTCCGGGCTGGCCGACAGCATTGACGTGGGGGAGGGGGGAGCTCTCTATGAACACGCTTATGGACATGATCATCATGACCATCTCGTATGCATTCGTTGTCAGAAAAACATCGAAATATTCGATGGTGCCATCGAGAATAGGCAGGCTGACATTGCCGAGCAGTATGGGTTCACCCTGACAAGACATCGCATGTACCTTTATGGTGTTTGTTTCGATTGTAGCGGGAAGGCATAGCCAATCGTTTGATTGCATGAGAAGACAGCCTGATGTATCATTCCAACGAGAGGAAACACAATGGACTTCGCGACGATAGCATCACTGAGAAAGTATCTATCCATCAAGCATAGCCTTCCGGGACGTATTCGGATCAAGTTTGCCCTTGCCATCATGGAAAAACCGGAAGCATTGGCTTTGGCTCAATCCCCGCCTGAGATGCCGGATGCCGTCACCGAAACCAAGCTGAATATCTTATCCCGGACTCTACTCATAGAGTACGATGCCGAGCGGGTTTCGCCATCTCTCTTAGAAGAGCTCGTCACTACCGATAATGATGACCGCGCAGCAGAAATCGTTAAAGAACTGCACGGTATTCTTTACGTATAACCCCCCTGTGTCCAAAATTTTTTGAAGCATGATACAAAAACATACCATTTTGGTGTGCTTTGATGTTGACTGTGAGAATCGTTTTCAATAGAGTCGATTCCATCATGCGCTGAAAACGATGCGGAAAATGATTTCGCGTGCCCCAGGCGTAAATAAATGCAAGACACGGTGATTTAATGCCTTCGGAAAAAACATCCAATAGAAAGTCTATCATAAATCATAGAACACCCATCAAACCGGAGCAGGAGCACGCTCCCAGAGGCCCCAATAAGTCCTTCCTTCAGACTGGATGCGTGCTTTTGTCCCTGGCAGGTGTCTTGGGCTGCAGTTATCTCGGTTTGGGGCTTGGACGTGCAGTGTGTCATGGGTTCCTTGTCGCTTCCCTTGGTGCTCCCCTTCGGCGTCTCTCCGCTGCCCGTGTTCGCGGGTGATAAAAAATAATTCCCTATAATTTTTAAAAAATCCATACTGTGGTAGTGCGTAACTCTCTACTACCACAAGGAGTATGTGGAATATGGACAAATTGACGGAAAAACTGTTGCTGATCGCTGTCGGTGCTGCCGCGGGAGCCGTCGGGTACATGGCTGTCAAGCATCCTGATGAGTTGAAGGAATTCATGGGCGATGCGGCTGAATTGGGACAGAATTTTTTTGAGAAAACGGTAACCGAAATGGCTGAGCAAATGGATCCGGCCAAGGACATTTAGGAGGGTGGGATTATGGCTGTGAATAGATTGGCATACCTTATTGCGGGTGCAGCGCTGGGTGCAGCAGGTACCGCATTGGTCAAGGAAGGCAAGGGTGAGAATCTTCTTCAAAGTCTGGTTCAGGGCGGACACGGGCTGACAGAAAAGCTGCTCTGCACCGTCGAGACAATCAAGGAAGATGTAGAGGACTACCTCGCCGAGGCCAAGTACATGCACGAGGAGAAGGCCGCTGCCGCGGCAGCAGCTGCAAAGGAAGCCAAGTCGGCTCCGAAAAAGAAGGCTGCCCCCAAAAAGAAGGCTGCCCCCAAAAAGAAGGCCGCACCCAAAAAGAAGGCCGCACCCAAAAAGGCCGCACCCAAGAAGGCTGCACCCAAGAAGACGCCGACGAAGAAGCCTGCGGCCAAGAAAGCCGCACCAGAAAAGAAAGTTGTTGTCGAGACTGGAGCAGGGAAGAATTCCACTTCCTCCTAACTGCGACGATGGTCTGCTTTCAGCGGACCGTTTGGTGAAATGAGAAATCACAAGCATGGGATCATGGTTGGTGCATGAGTATTGTCCGAAGCATACCTGGTAGAATTCGATTCGAAGTCGACTCAGGACAGGAAGTCCTGCATGTGCAGGAACGGATATTGGCTGATTTTGGCGATGACGCAGTCGACCTCGAATTCAGTTACAGCGAACGTTCCGGCAGGGCGCTTGTTCGCTTTGTTCCTGATCGCATGCTTACTGAGCGCGTCGAAGAGGTTGTGGCTAATGCCTTGGCTATCCCTTTGCTGCCGGAGTTGTCGGATTGCCGCAGTGCTGCCCTTGGTGACGAGCTTGCCTGCACCCTGCCAGCCCATGCGCCGGGCATATACGAGCCTGCTGAACTGGAGAATCCTTTCTGGATCGTTGCCAAAAAGGTTTTCAACTTTTACACCACGCGTCTTTTGATGCCCATGAGGTTGCGTCCCTACTGGACAGCCTTCAATGTCGCCCCATTGATATTCGAGGGTATTCGCAACCTCTTCCAACGCAAGCTCAACGTGGCAGTGCTTGATGGCGCCGCCATCGGCGCGGCGCTGGCCATGCGCGACTTCAGTACGGCTGGCACCATCCATCTCCTGCTGGACATCAGCGAAACTTTGGAAGACTGGACTCGCGAGAAGTCCCGTAAAGATTTGGCATCGCTGTTTGCCGGTGATGGAAAGCCGGTGTGGGTGCTTCGCAAGGGTGAAGAGGTTCAAATCCCACAGGAGAATGTTGCAGTGGGTGACCTCGTCGTGGTTCGCGCTGGCGCTCGCATTTCGGTGGACGGCGTGGTCGCTGATGGCACGGCAATGGTTAACCAGTCGTCCATGACAGGGGAGCCTCTTTCCGTCAAACGAGGCATCGGCAAAGAGGTGTTTGCCGGTACCGTGGTCGAAGAGGGTAAGATTGTCATCCTCACCGAAGGTGTTGGCGACGAGACCCGGTTCGCCAAGATCGCGCAGGTAATATCCGATTCCGAAGCCATGAAGGCGGAGATTCATGGCCAGGCCATCCAGCTTGCGGACAAGATCGTTCCCTTCTCCTTCGTCCTTTCCGGCGTTATCTTCGTCATTACCCGCAACTGGATGCAGGCGGCCGCAGTGCTCATGGCGGACTATTCCTGCGCCATAAAGTTGTCCACGCCGCTCGCGGTTCGTTCCGCCATGCTGGAGTCGGCCTATTTCGGTGCGCTCATCAAGGGCGGCAAGTGTATCGAACAACTTTCCAAGGTCGACGCTATTGTGCTGGATAAGACCGGCACACTGACTCGTGCCATCCCGGAGGTGGTCGATGTCTGTCCGGTCAACGGTTACTCTCGCGAGTTCATTCTTCGCAATGCCGCCTGCATGGAAGAGCATTTCCCCCATCCCGTTGCAGATGCAGTCGTTCGCAAGGCAGATGAAGAGGGGCTTATCCATGATGAACGCCATGCCGAGATTGAGTACATTCTTGCCCACGGTATATCCACAACCCTTGGCGGGAAGCGAATGATCCTCGGCAGCAGGCATTTCGTCCACGAGGATGAAGGGATTGACCTTGATGTTGCCGATGCTCAGATCAAGCGTTGCACGGATACGGGGCATTCTACTTTGTATATGGCTGTGGACAACGAATTGGCCGGGGTCATCGCCCTGGAGGACCCCGTCAGGGATTCCGCGTACCGATTTATCAGGCGACTGGAGAACATGGGGATGAGGCGTATCATCATGTTGACAGGAGATGGAGAGGCCTCAGCGCGGACTGTTGCCAGCGAACTTGACATCGAGGAGTTCTACGCTCAGGTCCTTCCCAATGACAAAACCGAGCTGGTGGATACCCTGCGCGCCGAAGGCTACACCGTGGCCATGGTCGGCGACGGCATCAATGATTCCGCAGCCCTCAGCCACGCCCACGTCGGCGTATCCATGAAGCATGGAGCCGACATCGCCCAGGAGACGTGCGACGTCATGCTGACCAGCGAACGCCTCGATTCCCTTATTGATTCCATGTCCATCTCAGGGCTGGTCATGAAGCGTATCCGGCGCAACTACAAGTTCATTGTGGCCAGCAACACCTTGTTCATAGGCTTGGGTATCTTTGGCTTCATAACTCCAGCAGTGCTGGCGTTGCTGCATAATTCGGGAACGGTCCTGACATGCGCCTACAGCATGCGCCCCATGCTGCCGGAGCAATAATCATGGGCGGGTATTTGCAATGTTACAAGGAATTGATAAGGTGAAACCATGAAGAATCTTCTACCAAAGAATCCATGGGCCGCTGCTGGACTGGGTGCCCTCGTCGGAGTCGGTATATCTGGTTACAAAATGTGGAAGCGATACAAAAACGGCGAAGTCTCCCACCAGGAGGCCGTGATTGATGTCGTGAAGCAGTCTATGTTGTTTGGCGGCGTGGCAGCCATCAGCACTTTTGCTGGCGGGGGGAGCGGTGGTGGAGCTGGTATAGCCGCCTTGTCGGTCCTCGGTATGCGCGGCAGCGGCAAAGGGCAGAGCGATCTCTTTTCTGGGCTTGTCTTGGAGGCTTTGGAAGATGAACCAGAAAGGAAAAGGGGCAATCGGAGAGGCCAAAAAGGAGCGTTGCTCCAAGAACTGGAAGAAGAAATAGAAGAGGTCCTGGAAGATGAACCCTGACCAATTCAATTCTGTCGAAGCATGATGAGCCGACCACTAAAAGGGGTCGGCTTTTTCTTTTTTTTCAGGAATCGTAACTGGAAGTGTTCGTTCTGGAACGTGCCCTCCACCCAGTGGACACCTCCTTTGATGGCCGAACCTTTATCAAAGGGGGATCAATGAAAAAAGTGCGTCAGGACGTCTACCTGTCGCTTGAAGAAGAGCGTACGTCGCAACAGCTTCATACGAGTGCTTCGGGGCAGGGGGGGTATTGCTTTCCCTCTGCGGTGTGCTGGTCTGTAATGCGCTCGAATTCGGATTGGGTCATTTGTCATGACCTAATCTTTGTCTAATCTTTGCCTCGCTCGGCACGCCCATCCATAAAGCAGGCTGACGACATTCAGACAATCCATGGAAGGAGTCTTCCCGGTTTCCGGCGAGGAGGGACTGGTCAGCTATCTCATCAGTGTCTTTTTGTTTTGGTAGAGATGGAGAGCGATGAGATGGACAAAGGCTACACCAGCCGCGACATGCCACTTCTCCGAGAAGTACACTATGCCCAGCAAAGTAGCCATGGACGCAAGCATGCCGCGCTTGACATAGCGGCGACCTTTCATGCCCGTTAGCGCCTTGTGGACATCATTCATGCCGCTTTTCACTTTGGTCAGATCAACGCCAAGTGCGTCGGCGATTTTACTCAACACTTTTTCGGCGGAAATTTTCGTATTATCGAACAGAATAAGAATGGACCCGATCCGTTTATTGACCTGGACCTGGACAACTCCCTTAACCTCAAGCAGGGCATCCCGTAAGGTAAAGCCGAACTCGGTGACCTTGAGAGCCTCATTCCTAAACCGAATACGTCCCTGTGTTGCTGCGTTCATAAGTCCTCTCCTTGCTTGGTGAAGATGGTGTTATAGCCAAGTATTGCATGATTCTGTGAGGAACTGTCAACTGTCGCGAATTATTATCAACACAATAAGAGTTAGGCTCGAAATTCAAGTCGATGTCCGCTATGTGTCCGCTTTTCCCACTACGCCATGCAAAAACGACGACATTCCGCGCCTTCCGCACATCATGCTACAGCGTGTTTCGAATAGGCTTGGCGATGATTAAGTCCCGTTTATTTAAAGTGTTATATTGAGGTGTTGGTTGAATGCCCTCAAGAATGGCATTCAAGAGGTCGTGGGTTTGATTCCCTCCAGCTCCATCACTTAAATTTCCGAAGAAAAATGATCGGTTAGCTTGATAGGCTATGCGGTCCTTTTTCTTTTGGTGGTGACCATTTGATGACCAAAATGTTTAATATAGCTGATTAAAGTTGTGTATGAACTGTGTTGGAGGATGTTTGAGGCGGGGGAGGGGTTAAGTTTAATCTTTTCTTGTTTTTAGTTGCTAGCATTGGTCAAACGTAGGTTGAACGTTCCCTGTGTTGGTGTTATAGGGTTGTCTACTTTAAGTTGTTTATTACCGAGAAGGTCATGATGAAGTTTTGCTATTTAGATGAAAGCGGGACAGGTGATGAACCTATTGCTGTAATGCTAGGAGTCATCGTTGATTCATATCGTATGCGTAGGACGAAAAATGAGTGGGAAAAATTGTTGCTAGGATTATCCGATAAAGCAAAAAAACCAATGCAGGAATTGCATACTAGGGATTTTTATCGTGGTAATGGCATTTGGAGAGGGGTTCCAGGAAAAGAGAGGGCTGAGATTATCGGAGAAATTTTTTCTTGGATTAAGGATCGGGGGCACAAGATAGTCTATTCTGTTGTCGATAAGGACTTGTTTTCAGATAATTTCAAAAACGAAGAGCTCTCAAGCGACATAAATTCTTTGTGGCAATTTATGGGAATGCATATTTGTCTCCAATTGCAAAAGTTTCATCAGAACGAAAAGAAGAACAAGGGTAACACCGTCTTGGTGTTTGATGAAGAAGTGAGAGAAGAAGCTCGCTTTTTATCTGCCGTAAAATCTCCTCCAGAATGGACGGATTCTTTCTATAAGAAGGGAAAGAAGCAAGAACGATTGGATCAAATTGTTGACGTGCCGTACTTTTGTGACTCAAGAGATGTGAGCTTGGTTCAACTGGCTGATTTCTTGTGCTATTTTGTTCGACTTTATGTTGAAATGTCGGAAGGCAAAACAGCGGAAGGATATGACGGCGAGAAAGAGAAAATAGCTTCATGGGTTGAACCAATTTTGGCCTTGTTGATTTCTAAGAGTCATATCTATCCGAAAATAAAAAAATGTCCGTGTTCAACTATGTACAGATCATACGCTCCTGATTGTGTGTTGTGAGTCATTAAATGTTCAACTTTTGGCTGTAAGCAGGCCCAATTTTGGTCAACCATCCGGTCAACCAAACGCCTTCAACACGCCTCCAATATCACTGGTTTTCTGTTGACTTCAAAATTAAAAGTCAAAGCATTTCAAATGTTACACGCGTGCCTTCCTGTATGGCATTCAAGAGGTTGCGGGTTCGATTTCATTCAACTACACCAATGAAATCAAAGGCTTAGAAGATTTCACTTCTAAGCCTTTTTTTGTGGAATATACAAAAGAATATACAAATGATATCGGATGATCGTTGGTTTGATCCTCTATAGAGAGTGTTCCCGCCTCATGATAGGGTTTCTGGTTGCTGTTCAGTAGAGCCTGAGAAGATCAAGCTGGCTTTCTTGGTGTTATAGTGTTTGTTGTTTTCCATCTGATCGAACAGTTCTATGAAGGGCTATTTTTTGTGAAGAACATTCGATTCCTTTTGCTTATCATGGTGGCCTTTGTCTGTCTTGTCGGAGCTCGCGAAAATGAAAAGGCCATGCCAGTTGCCGAGCGTGGCGTGCTTGATCTTTCCGATTGGGACCCGACCCGGGACGGCCTGGCCGCTTTTGATGGGGAGTGGGAATTTTATTGGGATCAGCTTTTGACTCCTAAGGACTTTGCGATTGGCGGCAATGCACCGGCAAAGAGCGGTTATCTGACTTTTCCCGGTTACTGGAAAAAGTATGATTTGAATGGGCAGCCTTTGCCTGGCACTGGGCAGGCAACATTCCGCTTGCGTGTTCTGCTGCCCCCTGATCTTCATAATTTGACAGTGCGACTGCTCTCGATCCGGTCCGCTTACCGTATTTGGGCCAATGGGACCCTGCTTGCTGCGAGCGGCGTGGTGGGACGGAGTGATGAGGTGGAGGTCCCGGACCGGTCGCTTGTCCTGGCGAAGATCACAAACGATGGAACGCCGGTTGATCTGGTAATGCAGATATCCAACCACTTCTTTCCCGGCGGTGGGGTGCAAAACCCAATCGTATTGGCTGAGCCGGGGGTGCTGGAACAGGCCCATGAGAATGCACGGAGCTGGGGGTTATTGTTTGCGGGCTGCATGCTGATCATGGCATTGTACCACTTCATCCTTTACGTATTGAGAAAGAAGGATATCTCCACGCTGTATTTCGGTATTTATTGCATCGTTTTGACGATGCTTGTTGCCTCCAATGATGCGTCGGACTGGTTGATAAGGGCCTATTTCCCAGAGCTTAAATTCATCGTCGTGAGCAAGATAGCAATTATCTGCTACGCCTCTTCGACTTCCATACTCTACAGATTCTACAGGTCGTTATTCCCGAAAGAGTTTGGGCGAGTTTTTCTATATATCGTTGACATACGAGGGCTTCTTTTTCTCTTCACCGTTCTGTTTCTGCCCGGTGTCGTTTATCAGATGGCGCTTCAATTATTTGCGCTTACGGCTGTATTTTTTACTGCATATTTTGTCTTTCTGCTGTTTGTTTGTTTCCGGCGAGGTTACAGCGGCTCCCTTATTCTTCTTTGTGGCATAATCCTGCTCGGGCTCACTTCAACCCACGACATATATTATCTTATCTTCGGTACCCATGTGATGAGTCTTTTGCCGGTGGGGTTATTTGCGCTTGTTTTGTCCCAAGCCGTGGCGTTGGCCCAACGTTTTTCCAATTCCTTTGCCGCTGTCGAGAACCTTTCCGAGGATCTTGAAAACAAAAACGTCAATCTCGAAAAGGAGGTTGCCGAGCGCAGCAGATTGGAACGGGAGATCGTGAACATCAGCGAAGAAGAGCGACGTCGTATCAGCATCGATCTCCACGATGGCATTTGCCAGCAGTTGACAGGAGCTTGTTTGAGATGTGCATCGCTATCGCAGGTAGTGCAAAACCCGGAGAGGGGAAAGGAAGAATTGGAACAGCTTTCTGCCATCCTGGATGAATTGGTGGTCCAGGCATACGACCTATCCTGTGGTATCTGGCCGTTGGAGTCGGAAGCTGCGGGCTCGGGTCCGTCATTAGCTGACATGGTTCAGCGGTATTCTCGGTCCAGCGGTATTCCCATAGATTTTTATGATAAAAGACTCTGCGAAATATGCCAGAAAATGCAGGTGGCACAGCTTTATCGCATTGCGCAGGAAGCGATTTCCAATGCCGTTAAACACGCCAACCCCACACGAATCACGGTCTCGTTCGATTGTTCTAGAGACGGTATGGCTACTCTCTTGGTTCGTGATGATGGTGTTGGCATATCTGCGGCGGCCCGGTCCAAAGGCGGGTTGGGCATGAGCATCATGGCGCATCGGGCGATGATGATCGGTGGCGATTTGCGGGTTGTGGATATTGACGAATCCGAAGGCGGCGGGACCATGGTTTCCTGCTCGGTTGCCTGTGGTTTGGGCCTTCAGAAGAATCATGGAGAGGATGAGATATGAGCACCGTTGCTAACATAATCATTGTGGATGATCACCCGGCTGTCCGTGAAGGGCTCGGCTTGCTGCTCGCAAAGGGGCGCCATGCGGTTTGCGGTGAAGCGTCATGCCGGGATGAACTAATGGCGTTGCTTGATCCCATTCGCCCGACGTTGGCCCTGGTGGATATTTCCTTGGGTGATGAATCCGGACTGGATTGTGTTCAGGACCTCCTCTCAAGAGACATCCCGGTTCTTATCTATTCCATGCATGGAAACGCGAAAATCGTGAAGCGGGCTCTGAATCGCGGCGTGCAAGGTTTTGTTACCAAATGTGAGACTTCGGTCGTTCTGTTGGAAGCGATACAGGCAATACTCGGTGGTGGCACGTATTTTAGCCCCCGGGTGGCAGCGAGTCTTGAAACCGATGGTGGCCTGAGCGATGTCCCGGTCGAGCCCCCGCAGTTCAGCGAACGGGAAAGAGAAGTGCTTGTCCTTCTTGCAAAGGGCGAAACCAATGCGGAGATAGCAGCGCGATTCGACGTAAGCATCCGAACAGTGGAAACGTATTATTCCAGAATACAAGTGAAACTCGAACTCGATGGTATGAAAGCCCTCAGAAAATATGCCCTCCGAGAATACAGGCTTGTCTAACAGCTTGGGAATTCACAGTGTGCCTAGGCTGAAACAAACGCTGGGTATGCTCATTTTCTTATCCAATTCCATCTCATCTTCATCTTTTTTATGTTGATGTCCGGGTTTTCCCGGACATACAAGCCCCCCCTGACCATTTAAGGAATGAACCATTCGTTTGTTTGGCCGCTCAAGTTTGTCTGGAGCTGCCTCTGGGGGTGTTCCGACAAGTTTGAAAATTCGGGGCATAATTGAGTTCTATCACGATCAAATATGAGGGCATCATGAGACGCATCACAAGTTTAATGGTAATCACATTCGCTCTTCTTTTCGGCATGACGGCCATGTCGCACGCATGGGGATTGCCCAAGTTGGAGTTCCACAGGGACATTAACCGTGCTTTGCAGAAAGAACGGTGGAATCATCCTGAGGAAGCCAGGGAGTATTGGCAAAAGGCTCTTGAGAGCGGAGAAGAGTTGATGCAGGCCGTTCCGAACAAGACGGAGTATTTCATTGGATCAGCCCGATGCTCCTACGCCTTGGGCGACTATGCCCGCGCCACCACACTGTACAACCTGGCTTTGCAAATCCAGGCTGACAAGGGTGGCGACCCGAACCTGGCCAAACATTATCCTTGGATTTATGTGTACCTTGGACTGTCATATGCCAAACTTGGCGACACAGCCAACGCCATTGAAACCTGGGAACAGGTTCCCTCCTCCATCGGTACCACATACAGAACCATTCATATCCAGCTCGCAAAATTTAAAAAGCAGCAAATTGCGGAGGTAAAATAATATGTCTTCGAGGACAATTTTCTCATTTACATTGGCCTTTGTTCTGACCTTGATAATCTATACTTCTCCTGCCTGTGCACAGTCTGTTCTGGGCGCTGCCGCAGAGGTTGAGTCCTCCATCCAATCGAGCATGTCCCGTGCGGGAACTGGTAGTGGGCCGACTCTTGGACAACTTGGGGGTGTTCAGGCAGGCAGTGTGGGCAATGATGGTGGTCGCGGTGTCGGTGGCGAAGGCAGACACTATAGCGTTCATCAGGTCGAAGCCCCAAAAAAGAAGACGGGAGAGGGGAAAAAGCAATAGCCCAAATAGTAAAGCCGATCGGAATGAGCTTCATATAACTTCAAGGATGATGAAATTAGCGAAATGGATTGTAATGGTTGCGCTTGTTTCTACAGGTTTCCGGGAAATGCTTGGAACAGTAGTCGAATATGACGCTCGTGGAAACAATTCCGTTCTCCAGTTTGCCTCGCAATTAGACGGGCAGACTCAAATCTTGTCGCAGTAGATTGGTACCATCTTCGATGGAGCATCTTTCGAAGATTCAACCAGCTCGTTCAGGGTGATTATATCCAGGGGCGGAAGCATTATCCAAAGCAGGTCTTTGGGGTGTAAAGTCCCCCATCTTAGGGCCAGTTACGAGTAGAGCCTCCTGGTCGGTTGGAGATGCCCCCGTTTTAGGTCCGGGCTTGTATGAGTTCCCGGCGTCTTTCCAGCCCATCCATTCCGGGCAATTGCCCGGAATGGATGGCAAACTCCACAGGCGTCAGGTTGCCCAGTGAAGAGTGAGGCCGTTCCTCATTGTACTCTCTGATAGATTCCTCGGTGCATTGGCGGACTTCACTCAAGCTGTCGAAGATATATAAATCCAACACTTCCTCCCGATAGGTCCTGTTGAAGCGCTCGATGTATGCGTTTTGTGTCGGCTTGCCCGGCTTGCAAAGTCAGGCAAAAAGCTTGCTGAAGCCCCATCTCGGTTTCTTCTCGGCCAGTTCAGTCAAAGCAGTGATCAATTCACTCTCGTCCCGAGGATGCGGCTTGTAGGCGCAATAGCTCCGGCGCACGCCTTACGGATGCTCATCTCATGCTCGTGACCATGTGCGAAACGAACTGCTTGCGTTCAACTGGCTTCAGAGCTTTTTTTCGATGATGTCCTTGAGCGCAGTGTTTTCCAGGCTGAGGTCGGCGTACATCTCTTGAGTTTGCGATTTTCGGCTTCGAGATCCTTCATCCGTTGGATGTAGGACGCCTCCATGCCCCCGTATTTCGATTTCCATTTGTAGTAGGTGGCATTCTGATGCCGTTTTCACGGCATACGTCCTTGTTGGTCCTTCCACGGAATTGAGGATTCTGACGATCTGGTACTCAGTGAATCTTGATTTGCGCATGTGAAACTCCTGGACGCAATTTGTGTCAGAAGTCTCTACTGTGCGTTGGACCTATTATACGGGTACTTTACATCTTGATCTTTATGTGAAAGGTGAAATTTGATGAGTTCAAAGCAACAAGTCGTTTGGTCGGTGGATAGGTGGGATGCCGTTTGTCCAAGGACTCAGAGGGCTATATGGCCAGAACAAACCCCGAAATGTGCGGAAGAGGGGAGGATAAGTTTAAAGATGTCCACTAATTGTAGAGCCTTAATGAGTAAAATATCTCCAGTTTTCTGGTAAAATAGCCACATATCCCATGAAAAAAATACTCACTGATTTTGTAAAAAGACATCCGGTATTTTTCACTTCCTTGTTTATCTGGATATTCCCCTGGCTGTTCTTATTCGCATCTCTGCCCGGTCCAGTTCATTATCTTTTCATTCCAGCTTATGCCTTTTGTCTGCTCCTTTCATTAGGTTTTCTCATATTCGGCGTTCTGAAGCCATTCATTGTCTTCGTCTGGACGGGACCAGTAGCTTTATTGTTTATAGTTGCTTCTGCCAGTGTATTAGGTGCAATTTTCCCCGCTACGGACACTTACTACATAGGAATAGATGTAAAAACGCCGACCGGCCTTAAAAGCTGCACAAGCATGGTACAACTTAATAACACAAGCTTCCCCCCATTCACTCGCCAGCCGAAGGTAAAGGGCGAAGCGATTTATTGCGATCTCGGAGATGATAAAAATTTAGTGGCTCTTCTTAGTTTTTACAGAGACCATTATGGTTTGTTTACTCTTCGTACTTTGCCTTGGCGTGCTGCGGGGCAACCATTTGATTATTCTGATAGACACAAACCATTCATCTCAGGACGCTATGACCTTACACGTGATCTTGTCCCCAATTTAGTGACCTTTCTCGACACCAATGACCGGAATTCAATGGTGAGGGTCTACCGCGGTTCAATGTTCTTAAGTCATGGTGAAGGGTTCTCAATTGATCGGATTTGGGTCGAAATGACTGACGATCCGTATCGGAGCGGTGGTATTAAACAACATCTTCCGTGGATACAAGACGTGTTTGGAGGAGTTGAAGCCCTTGAACCTTTCAGAGCAATAGAGCTTCGTGACCCAAGAAGCCCATTCGTGATGAATCGATAGTTATGCATCGGATTACAAAGCAATAGGAGAATGAAGTGGCATACAACATTGACGTATTGAAAGCCATGCCCTGCCCCCTGTTGATGTTCCGGGCTTATGTTAGTCTGCACTCTTTCTGCTGAGGTTCTCCAGCCCCCAGCCTAGGGTTCCCCTAGGGGAGCCGCGCGACCGACGCAGGCGGCTTGTATCCCAGCGAGCTATGAGGTCGGATCGTATTGTATTCCTGCCGCCAGTTCTCGATAACTACCTGAACATGATTTACACATTTGCGACGACGTTCTGGGTTTAGAAGTTTCCCTTGAGTGGCTCTGAAAGGATTTGCTTATCCAGACTCAAATCAGCGACGAGTTTCTTAAGTCTGGAGTTCTCTCGCTTCAACGACTTAAGCTGCCTGGCCTGACTCGTCTTCAAGCCGCCGTACTCTTTGCGCCAGCGGTAATACGTCTGCTCGGTTATGCCCAATTGACGGCAGACATCAGCAACTCGTGCTCCTTGAGCCAAGGCAACATCAGCTTCTCTGAGTTTGAAAATAATTTGTTCAGGGGTGTGTCGCTTGATGGCCATTTCCTGCCTCCTTCGTGGCCCATGCACGTAACATTCGATGTGGGCCAGCTTTCGAGGGGGCAGGTCACTTTGTTCAACCAGCGATAAGCGGTCCGTATTCTTACGAGAAAGGGCGAAGAGCTGGTAGAGAGCATCACCTGAGTGCGCAAGTTGCATTCCACCATTTTTCCTGGCAAAGGGGGCTACACCGGCGACAGTATCGACATGGTTTTTTCCATCACGGACAGCCTGCAGCTTCGTTCTCTGGAGCAGGCGGTGTTTGATATTGATCCGGAAGCTATTTTTATCGTCGAGAATACGTTCAGTGTACTGGGTGGCAGTATCGCTCGAAGAAAAGAATATTAATTCTTAGCAAGAGGATTGCGAAAGAGAAGCAATCCAGGTGAGTATAGTTATGAAAGTCTCATTAATGAATGTTGGCGCTCCCAGCGATGCTGTCACATTTGTACCGGAAAAGGTCTGTGCAAAGAGTATCCGTTACGCGGTTGAAGACGGCAAGCTGGCCTACATTGATTTTGTCGGTGGATGCGAAGGGAATCTCAAGGCCTTGTCCACCCTGCTGAAAGGGATGGAGATTGCCGATGTTATCAGCAAACTCAGTGGCATCACTTGCGGCATGAAATCCACTTCATGCGCTGATCAATTGTGTGTCGCTCTGAAAGCCGAGGTCCAGTAGCGCATTCAAGAAGACATGGGGGGCTTCACCCCAGGTTCAGCCCTCGATTGAAAAGACTTAGAAGGAAAGCCTTCTAGGTCTTTTTTTATGGGGATACAAAAGAGGACAAACTGAGTGGGCGGCTCGCTGTTCGACACAGCACGCTGTTCATTCCTGCTTATCTCCATTCTGATATTTATTCGGTGTAAATATCCTTAAAAAATAGTGTTTTGTACGTCTTTGCACAAGCTGGTGCGTCAACCGGAAAGTGTGATTAGGAGAGAAGAACTCCTGTGAAAAAGCCCTGTACAGGACGTTTGGCCAAAACAGTCGGCTGCCCATGGGTTGTCTTCGGAGGCGAAAGGGCAATTCACAGAATAGACGAGTTACAAGGCAAACGCGGTGTTTGCAGAGGATATCCTCAGGGCAGGATGGCACTCCATACCAAGGAGGTGTGTAGTAGGGAAACAAGAGCAAGCAGAATCGATAAATGTACCAGCTGGAATTCCAGCTTTTAGCCACTCATGAACGCACTCTCACTATTGAGTCGGACGTTGCATATCAATCTTGGAGCAACACGCAACGAGGTTGAGACGTGTTCGTAAAGAATCAAAGGAGATCATTATGACCGAAATATTGAGGCCAGAAGAGTATGGATTGGGCGATGAGGCTGTCGAGGAAACTTTCTACAACGAGTTCATGGTGTCCATAGAGACTCTGGAGTTGGATAGTGCCATCCTGTTCGAGGAGCAGGCTACATCTGAATACGACGCCAGAGACTACGGGTTGGTTAGCCCTCCCAAGGACCAGGGAACGTGTGGCTCTTGTTGGGCTTTCGCCGCCGCCGGAACAATGGAATCAAAAATACTCAAGTTCAACGGTCAGCTGTATAACATCTCCGAACAACAGCTTGTGTCATGCAACACGACGATGAAGGGGTGCTGCGGAGGCGATGGAAGAGCCTTGCTTTTCTACCAAAACAACAAGCCATGGCTTGAACACAATGTAATCTATTACGATGCCTCCACTCGATGCCCTGAAGAAAGGACACGGGAATGCCAGGACTTCGAAGCGCAAGGTATCGACTATCTCGGCCAGGGCTTCTACACGGTTCCCAACAACGCAAGTGAAATGAAGAAGTCTCTCCTTGACCATGGTCCCTGCTATTTTCGTTACGATGTCTATGAGGACTTCTACGATTATTGGAAGGAAGGGCAACTCGGCGCAGTATACCAACAGGAAAGTGGTAATCCGCTGGGAGGGCATGCCGTTCAGATCATTGGCTGGAGCGACAGCAAGGGTGCGTGGCTGCTGAAAAACAGTTGGGGGAGAAGTACAGGCCCGAACCAGGACGGTACGTTCTGGATTGCCTATGAAGGTCATATGAATCCTCTGCAGTTCCAGATGTTCAACCTCAGTCGCTTGATAAAGAAGACATGATCGCGTTATGCTGGCGTAGAGTTCTGGAAAAGTCATCACGGATCAGCATGTCGTTGATTCCGTGCCAATGACTGGCAACGCTCCAGAGTAATCCTTAAGGATAATGGCAACATGGCACAGACTGTCAGCGTCAAGGAAATAGAAATAAGTCGTTTGTATCCAGGGTGTCCACCGGATCACTATCGAGAATACATCAAGACTGTCAGCTTGTCCGATGACCTTGATCGCATCTTGTCACATATACAATCGAATACAACCCAAACGCTCCCCAAAAGCAAAGCGCTTTTGGATGGCGGATATGTGGTTGAATTCAAGATAATCAAGAAGAGTGGAGAAGTTGAAACGGTAATTCTGCCAGGTAAAGAGATGCCGGAAGGAATTATCTAGCAAGAGTCGCTCTCTCCAGATCTAACTGGAAGCTCCTCCGCTCGAAGCCCACGGGCTTCTTTGACATACGAGGCTTGGAAGATTTCCTTCCAAGCCTCTTTTTGCTGAGCAGACAAAAACAGGTACATGCAATCGGGTGGATGGGGAACGGGACACCGGCATCGCTCTATTTAAGGTATATATGCCATCGTCACATGTTCAACGCCGGTGGTGTTTGATGGGAACGTTTCGCCTTCGGAAACAAAGCCCTGTTTGGCGTAGAGTCGTGTTGCCGTGGTTCGTGCATTCAGGGTGATCTTCTGGGCGCTTGAGGCGACTGCTCTCTCAATTAATGCCTTGAGCAACATCGTGCCGTAGCCTTGAGACTGGTGTCGCGGGTCTATGACCATCTGGGATATCTGGTATGTGGTGTTGTCCAGTCGGGTCAGGCGTCCGTACCCTATCAGCGTATCACCTTCCACTATCACGACATGCGCGCTGCATACTTCCTTTTCATCATCAAGGATGCTGAAGGGGAGGTCGTGTTTCTTGAAAAAGAGGGTGTGGCGGAGGTCGCGTGCTCGTTGGTAGAAGACGTCCGTTTGTTGAATTTCTTTGATCTCCATGGTCCTCTCGAAGAATGTAAATGGGGGCGGTAAAACAGTGCTGCCATACTGTGTCTCCATTCGATTTGTAAGTAAAGGGTCTCGTCGAGAGCCGAAAACTTCGTGCAACGACCGTTGCGCAACTGTCGGCAATTCACCGGATCGCCGGTTTTTTTAACGGGTTATAGGAGAGTTTTTTTACAACAATTACATAGCACAATTATTTATTGCAGATTCTCTTTGATTTTTTTTGTGGATGCCCTAATCTGTGCAGACATGACCGAAATTTCGGTTTTCATGCAAACCTCGATTGGCGGGGTTTGGAGTTGTTCAAGAAACTATGAGTAAGGCAGGTACGATATGAGCCAGCGGCTTTACAAAACAATCTATAATATAGCCCGGACGGTGAACTCCAGTCTGGACCCCTCTGAAGTAATGATGGCCATTGCCAAAGAGGTAGCCCTCACCATGGAGGCCAAAGGGTGCTTTATCCGCGTTCTTGATACCCGCGAAACCATGCTTAAACCTGGTGGCGTCTATGGGCTCAGTGAGCGCTATGCCCACAAGGGACCTGTGAAGGTGGACAAGAGCCGTCTGGACCAGGAAGTGCTGCAAGGCAAGGTCGTGACCATTGCCGACGTGCGCGAGGACGACCGGTTCCAGTATCCCAAGGAAGCATCGGAAGAGGGGCTTGTCTCCCTTGTTGTGGTACCGCTCAACGCGCGTGATAAAGTCATCGGCGTGCTGCGGGTCTACTCGGGAGAGGTCCGCGAATTCAGCGAAGAAGAATTGGATTTCCTCCAGTGCATAGCCAATCTTTCCGGCCTTGCTCTGGAAAATGCCCGAATGTACAAGGCGCTCAAACGTGCCAGTGAGTTGGCTGACGAATTCAACTACCGCGTGTTTGAAGACTAGCATCATGAACCTGCATCAGGAGCGTCAGTAACGCTTCGGGAGGACAGCATGGCCAAAATAAAAGTGGGCATCAACGGTTTCGGCCGCATCGGTCGCCAAGTGCTCAAGACCATATGGGAATATCATCGTGACACCCTTGAGGTCGTCGCGGTCAACGATCTGTTTGACATAGAAACCAACGCACATCTGTTGCGTCACGACACCTGTTATCGCAGCCTGCCGGTACCCATCACCGTTGATGGGGACATCTTCCGGGTCGGCGATGACTTTACGGTACACAACTTTGCCGAGCGCGACCCCCGTCATATCCCCTGGGGAGAGATGGGCGTTGACATCGTGGTGGAGGCCACCGGTATTTTCCGCACCGGCCCCACCGCTGGTCAGCACCTCGAGGCCGGCGCGAAAAAAGTCGTTATCTCAGCTCCGGCCAAGGAAGAGGACATCACGTTGGTCATGGGTGTAAACGAGCACCTCTATGATCCGGCACAGCACCACATCGTCTCCAACGCTTCCTGTACGACGAACTGCCTCGCGCCGGTCGTCAAGGTGGTGCATGAGGCCTTTGGAATCAGCAAGGGCGTCATGACGACGGTGCATGCCTATACCAACGACCAACGTATTCTGGATCTGCCGCACAAGGATCTGCGCCGGGCGCGGGCCGCTGCGTGCAACATGATCCCCACCTCCACCGGCGCCGCCAAAGCCGTGGCACTGGTCATCCCCGAGATGCAGGGCCGTTTCGAAGGCTACTCCGTGCGTGTGCCTACCCCCACGGTCTCCCTGGTGGATTTCGTGGCCGTGCTCGAAAAGGACACGGACACCGAGAGCCTCAAGGCCGTGCTGCGTGATGCGGCCCACGGTCCGCTGAAGGGAATCCTCGACTACAGCGAAGAGCCGCTGGTGTCCTCTGACTACATTGGTAATCCGCATTCAAGTATCGTGGAGGCTGACTTCACCGTGGTTCAAAGCGGTAATTTGGCCAAGATCTACTCCTGGTACGACAACGAATGGGGCTACTCCTGCCGGGTGGCCGACCTCGTTGACTACATGGTGAAAAAGGGCTTGTAGCCACAATGACAACTGTTTTCCGGCGTCTGTCGGAGAACGCCATGGAGTGAAATACCCAGGCTCCATACCAACGACCGTTCAGGCTCGGAAGGATTTCCTTCCGAGCCTTTTTTCGTAGGGAAACACACCGCTTCAGGCTGGGGGGGGGCAGCACTCTGTTGTCCTGAAGTTGAACAGGTTTGCTTGACCTGCTCGAAATCTGAACAGGTGTAGATACTTTGCAGGTGACAGGAGTGGGAAAGGCGGGTGTTCACTCATCACGATGTATTCCATCAGTGTGTGAATAAAAAACAGTTGAATATCCAGACAGATATGACATGCCTGGTTTTGTAGGCTGCTATGTGGTCCATGTGTTCCCGGCCTTGGTTTGGCACAACTGGTGCAGTCTATGGTGGGTTATTCACAATCTCAATAGTTGCGATCAGGAAGTCTGATAACATAAACCAAAGAGAGGATCCTATGAGCGAAACAATGCAAGCCGCCGTTTGGCATGGACAGCAGGATGTACGTGTGGAGACCGTTCCCGTTCCCCCGACCCCACAGCCCGGATGGGTCAAAATCAAGGTTGACTGGTGTGGCATCTGCGGATCGGACCTCCATGAATTTGTTGCTGGTCCCATCTTCATTCCCATGGATGCTCCCCATCCCCTGACCGGTAAACAGGGAAGCGTGATTCTTGGTCACGAGTTCACTGGTACCGTGGTTGCGGTTGGCGAAGGGGTCACCAATGTGAAAGAGGGGGACTTTGTCGCTCCGGATGCCTGTCAGCATTGCGGTGAATGTGTGACCTGCCGGGATGGTCGCTATAATGTTTGTGAAAAGCTGGCCTTCACCGGTCTGCATAACGATGGTGCATTTGCAAAATACGTCAATATTCCCGCCGAATTGTGTTATGTCCTCCCCGAGGGCGTGTCTCCCGAAGCCGGTGCTTTGATCGAACCTTTGGCCACAGGTTTCAAGGCCGTGCGCGAGGCTGGCTCCATCCTCGGTGAGACTGTTGTCATTATCGGCGCGGGCACCATCGGCCTGGGAACGCTCATGGCCGCCAAGGCAGCCGGTGCCGGTAAGACCATCGTGTTGGAGATGTCGACCGCACGCACGGAGAAAGCCAAGGAATGTGGGGCAGATATTGTCCTCAATCCTAAGGATTGCGATGCCATAGCCGAGATCAAGACTCTGACCAATGGCTCCGGTGCCGATGTTTCGTTCGAATGCGTGGGCAACAAGTTCACCGGCCCGCTGGCCGTTGACGTTCTCAGGAATGCCGGACGCGCGGTTATCGTCGGTATTTTCGAAGAACCCAGCTCCTTCAACTTCTTCAGCCTGAGTGGAACGGATAAGCGTGTCATCGGCACCCTTGCCTACACCTTGAAGGATTTTCAGGGCGTTTCCGCATTGCTGGCCAATGGGCAGCTCAAGGCAGAACCCATGATTACCGGCAGGATTGAGCTGGAAGATATCGTGGAGAAGGGCTTTGTTGAGCTGATCAACAACAAGGACGAGAACATCAAGATTATCGTCAGACCGTAATACGGATAGACTGATTCTTTTGCATATGACCCCGGCAGGTACGCAACGAATACAACTGGCGAAGGGCAGGGAAGCGTCTTATTCGACAGTCATGGCGTTCAGGAGCGGGTTGAGTGCATACCGGAACCCGGTGAGCTTGCAAATGGGATCATTGCCGGCATATGGATTTGTGTGGAGTAATCACCTCCTATTCTACCAAAGCGAGTTAGGCTTGGAAGGACATCCTTCCAAGCCTTTTCGCGTTCATGCGGTAGTGGTCAGACACGGTGTTTGCCCATGGCAATGGAGTCCGAGGCATTGACCGTAGCGTCTATCGGCATCATCAGGCAGATATCTTCACTTCTCTAATTGTTATTTTTCAAAGATGAGCGTAGGTTATAGACTCTGAATTCTCTCTGTTTTAGCGTCTTTTCGTTAATTTTGCAGTAGTATAAATGGTTGTAATATATAGTGTATGATTAAGTAATGTCGCGTTCTTTTTGGGGCGCGCCGAGGTGTGTCTCTGCATGGTACAGGCTAATGAAATATTAACCGCTTTCTTCGGTTTGCCCGTGGTGTTGTTCTTGTTCATTTACCGCGACAAGTTCAAAGTGATTCCCCGGGTTCACCTGCTGGTGACAGGATATTTCCTCTTGTATATCGGACTATTGGTGACGATTGCGGAGGGATTTTTCTGGTCTGACTTCATGAATGTTCTTGAGCACCTGCTCTATTGCGTCAGCACGCTGTTTTTGACCTGTTGGGTGTGGTTGGCCTTCAAGCGGGAGAGGAAGAACGTATGACTCCCGTACTCTTCCTGGACGGTCTTTCCGTTGTGCTGTGCCTCATCGCGGCATGGGTCCTTCTTGCAGGGTGGAAAACCGCGCGAAAAGTTCGGGCCAAGAGTGTTATCGCAGGATTGATCATCTGGTGCGCCTTTCATGCTTTTTCCAATATCCTGGAACAGATAGTCGTTGTACCGTATTTGAGTGAAGCCGAAGACTACATTCAGATGATGGGTCCGGTCTGTTGGGCGAGTGTGTTCTATGTGTATCTTCTGGCTGGTGAAATAGAAAGCCGGAGGAAAAGTGAGGACAGATTGGCTCTGGCCATGGATGCCGTCAATGACGCTATCTGGGATTGGGATATCAAGACCGGTAAAGTTTATTTCAGTAGCCGCTGGTACACCATGCTTGGTTATGTCCCGTATGAATTGCCGGAAACCTTTGCCACCTGGGAGCAGTTGCTGCACCCCGACGATGTTAAGACGGCTCGGGGCGTTGTGCTGGCGCACCTTGAAATTGGTGAGCCGTTTCAAATCGAGTTTCGCATGCACGCCAAGGACGGTAGTTGGCGGTGGATCTTTGCCCGGGGAAAAAGTGTGGGCTGGGACGAGTCAGGCAGTGCCACCCGTATGCTTGGCACCCATATTGACATTACGGAGCGCAAGGCCGCTGAGCAGGCACTGCTTTTGGAGGCCGGCCGAAGAAAAGCGCTCATGAATATTTCCCTGGACGGTATTGCCATCATGGATAGTGAACATCGAATAGTAGAAGCAAATCAGAAATTTGCTGACATGCTCGGCTATACTCAGGAAGAGGTCGTACAGCTTCACACCTGGGATTTCGAAGCGCGTTATTCCAAAGAGGATATTCTCACCGATTTTCCAGTGTCCCGCGAAGTACAGTTTTCTTTTGAGACGCGACATCGACGCAAGGACGGGAGCGAGTATGATGCCGAGGTTACTGCTGCAGGGGCCGTTGTTGACGAAACCCCCTGTATGTTTACTGTAACCAGAGATATCACAGCCCGAAAAAAGGCGGAGGAAGATCTCAGGGAAGTGCAGCGTATGGCGGGTTTGGGCCGCTGGGACTGGGATGTCAAGACGGGTGATGTTACGTGGTCCGAGGAAGTGTATACAATTTTCGGGTTGAACTCCGAGACGTTCACTCCGCAGATAGATTCGATTCTGGCTCTCTCGGCATCCTGGCCGAATGAACAGGTCCGTGGACAGGAATTGCTCGACAGGGCCATTGCAAGTCATGGTCAGGGGCATTATGATCAGCGGTTTCTCCGCCCGGATGGCAGTGTCGGGCACTACCATTCGACATTTCAGGGGGAGTATGACGAGAACGGTGATCTTCTCCACATCAAGGGGAGTGTGCTGGATGTCACTGAGCGCAACAGGGCAATAGAAGAGGCGGTCGCCGCAAACCGGGCCAAATCGGAGTTCCTGGCCAACATGAGCCATGAGATTCGGACTCCCCTGAATGGCATCATGGGTATGTTGCACCTCCTGGGAGCAACGCCGCTCGATGTTGAGCAGAAGGAATATGTTGATGCGGCGTATCAGTCCAGCGGGCGGTTGACCCGACTCCTGACGGATATCCTCGATTTGTCCCGAATTGATGCGGGCAAGGTGAGTATTCTCAAGGAACCTTTCGATTTCAATGACGCCGTCATCGGCGTGGTGCAGCTGTTTGGCCCGTCTGCGAACGAACAGGGACTGGAGTTGAAACTTACCATCCCTCCGTACATGCCGGACAGGCTCAGTGGAGATGTCGTGCGCCTTCAGCAGGTTCTCAGCAATTTGGTGGGCAATGCGATCAAATTCTCTGACACAGGGACCATAAGCATTGATATCCATCCCCTGCCTCAGCGAACACCTGACGAGTATCATGTGCTGTTTTCGGTTGCCGACCCCGGGATCGGTATCCCTGATAGCCTGCTGGATAAACTGTTTGCGCCTTTTGTGCAGGGGGAGACGGATTTCAAGCGCAGGTACCAGGGGGCTGGGCTTGGCCTGACCATCACCAAGCGTCTGGTTGTCCTCATGGGAGGCACCATGGCGGTGGAGAGTGAGGAGGGAGCGGGAACGGTCTTTCACTTCTGTCTGCCATTTCAAATTGTCGAGCCTCTTGCCTACACTCCGCCGGCAGATGAAGAACCTCTTGTCTCAAGGGGGCTCAGGATACTGTTGGCCGAGGATGACAAGAATTCCGAGATTGTCGAGACCAAAATGTTCGAGATGCTGGGGCACCACGTTCAGGCTGTCACGGATGGGCAACAGGCGCTGACACAACTGGAAGCCGAATCCTATGATCTCATTCTCATGGATGTACAGATGCCGGTGCTTGATGGCGTGGAAGCGACAAAGGCCATTCGGCGTGGGGAAGCAGGCGAAATGAACAAGGATATTCCCATTATAGCAGTAACGGCCTATGCCATGACCGGGGATAAGGAGAAGTTCCTTGAAGCGGGCATGAACGGATATCTGGCCAAGCCGGTTGAAATGGATGTGCTGAAGGAAGTGCTGGAGTTTGTCCTGTCGGAGGCCGAGGACTCAGCCTGATCGCGTCGGCGGATACGACTGATTTTTATAATTGTATCAGTAGGATATGCCGTGGGTTTGCGAGGCTTGGAAGACCGTCTTCCAGGCCTTTTTTGCGCGGAGCCCTTCACATTTCGTTATTCAGGAGGCAACGTGCACGACTTTTTGAAAAAGGCCGACAGGTATCCGCAATCCATTTTGGGCGTTCTTTCTATGCGGGAGATCAGCACGACCACTATGATCGTTGAAAAGACCAGGAGCAGTGGACCGAACAGCCAGAAGATAAGGGGGATCAGAAAGTAATATGCCCGCATACCGATATGGAAGTAACTGCCTGCCTTATTCAGTTGCATGGCGACGAACGTGAACGACGTGCCGTAGTTCCCTCCCTCCGGCGGGGTGTTGATGATGAATCCGACATGGCTGAACAACCGTATGGAGAAAGAAAAGTTGAAGAAGGCGATGAACAGATTGGCAAGGATGACAAGGAGTTTGAACGTCATGGTGCTCTGTGCCGTGGAGCCGAACATGTTGACCGCGTGCCATGTCTGTCCCAATTCGTCGCCCTGCCCGGACAATGTGAGCAGGCCTACGGCAAGAAGAATTGACGTCGAGGCCAGAAAGGTGGCGGCCATGGTGGAGTTGCGCAACGTCTGCACTGCCAGAAGGTCATTCTTTTCTTCCATGACATTCACGACCCAGGCTGTTTTCGCCAGTTTCGTTGCACCGTACAGTGTATAAATGGGGTTTGTCTTGAGTTTCCACCAGACATACAGGTGGTAAAAAGTGAACAGTCCCGTGGAGATGGCCAGACAGAGTATGTCCAGAAAATGCGGGGCAATCAGCTCGTTCATGAAGTGGCCTCCAAGGCAAGTCGAATGATACTGCGGCTGCGTCTGGCCGGGGAGAACAGCGTGTCTCCAAGCAGGGAAGGGCTGCGGTGTCCGCTGGAATCAAACCCATTCAGGTAGATATGTCTACGTATGATGACGGAACGTTAGGGCCAAACGGCCAGTCGGCATCATGCCTTTATCACTACGCATTAGTCGTAAAGTCGGCAAGTGGGCTGACGAGCGCTTCAGGTTGCCTGCATTGGTACGGCCTGGAAGGAGACCCTCCCAGGCCGTATAGAGTGTGGAAGAGAACATGGAACACCCACAGGGGAGAGGTGGGTGTGCCATGTTCATTGCCTGCATTCGGAGCCCCTGTTCGAGGTCGGTGTCCTACGTCTAGAACTCAACCTTGAACGGCCATGCCATGATGCCGCCTTCCATAACCTTTACATTGGTCCAGCCGTGCGCTTCCAACACACGCTGGGCTTCATAGCCGCGCATGGAGATCTTGCAGAACGTGACGATCTCGGCGTCCTTGTCCTGCGGCAGCTTGTCCAGAGAGTTGCGAAGCGTGCCCAGCGGGATCAGGGTTTCGCCGACATTGAGGCGCATTTCCTCGAACTCAGTGGGCGCACGGACGTCGAGGATGAACGGTGCGGTGCCTTCGTCGATGCGTTCCTTGACATCGGCGTTGCTGATACCGGCCATGCGTCCGGCCTTTTTGTTTTCGAGAATGTGGGCCGTGGTGATGAAATGGTCGATGGCCAGGGAGAACGGCGGTGCATAGGGGAGATCGGCCACGCCGATGTCGAAGATGGTGTTGCCGTTCATGACTGTCATGGCTGCTTCGGCGACCTGCCTGTTGACCTCACCGGGGCCGACGCATTGGAAACCGAGGATGCGGCCGGTCTTGGCGTCCGCCACCATTTTGGAGACGAGCAGCTTGGCACCCATGAAACCCGGTTTGTCCAGGCTGGCGTTGGTGGCGGTGACAACCTCAAACCCTTCGGCCTTGGCCCGTTTTTCGGACAGGCCGGTGGACCCTGCGCTCAGGTTGAAGACTTTGCAGATGCCGCTGTTGACGGTGCCGGGGAAAACAGCCGTGTCCCCCAGGATCATGTTATCGGCCACGACGCGCGCTTCGAGGTTGGCCAGGTCGCCGTACGGGGCGTAGGCCTTTTTGCCGGTGATACGGTTGGGGATCTCCACGCAGTCGCCCGCCGCATAGATGGACGGATCGGATGTGCGCATGTGCGTGTCCACGGAAATGCCGCCGAAATCACCGATCTCCAGTCCGGCCTCTTTGGCCAGCGTGGCATTGGGAACAACGCCGATGGACACCACCACCAGATCGCATGGGACGACAGAGCCGTCGTTCAACTTGACGCCGGTGAGTTTGCCGTTTTCGCCCAGAAATTCGGACACGCCGTTTTCCGTGTGCACGGTGATGCCTTTGGACTTCACATGCTTTTCAACCAGTTTGGCCACTTCCCAGTCAAGGAAGGTGAGCAGTTGGGAGAGCATTTCAACCACGTTGACGTTCATGCCGGATTCGGCCAGGGCCTCGCAGACTTCGATGCCGATCAGGCCGCCGCCCACGATGACCACGTCCTTGACTTCGCCAGTGTCGCGCAGCTCGCGCAGTTTGTCGGCGTCGCGCATTTCGGACAAGGCCCGGACCCCGTCCAGTTCGATGCCCGGAATGGGAGGACGGCGGGGAGTGGCGCCGGTGCAGAGGACAAGCTTGTCGTAGGGTACAGTGTCTTTTTCTCCGGTGACGGTGTTGACGCAGGACACGGTTTTATTGTCCCGGTCAATGGTTGTCACTTCCGTATTCACCTGGGCGTTCACGCCCTTGGCGGCAGCGAAAAATGCTTCATCACGGACAACGCCGGTGGGGGTGGCGAGCAACTGGTTGCGTTCGTCGAATTCTCCCCCGATGTAGTAGGGGTAGCCGCAGGAAGCCATGGACAGCTCCGGGGCTTTCTGCAGGAGTGTAACATTCGCTGTAGCATCCAACCGTTTGGCTCGGGCCGCGGCTTTGGGACCGGCGGCTGAACCGCCAATGACGACTATGTTTTGTGCACTCATTGATCGTTTCCTTTCTGAAAGCGTTAGATGTTTGGCGGAGATGGTCCGTTCAGAGGACGTGGGCATCGGGTATGACCGCACAACTCCTGCATGGATGGGGTTGTTCTACTCGTCACGGAATCAGGGCGCATTGATCTTCATCAACGTGAGGATATTCTTTCAAAGTTTTTTTTGGAGTTGGGCGTGGTGTCCCTATAGCCGTTTGGAATAGTTGCTATTCTGCGGCCTTCTGGTCGTCTATGGTCAATGCTGCCTCGCGGAGCAGGGCGCGCATGCTGGTTGCCAGCGAGGTCCCGGTATTGCCATATCCGGGCACCATGGCCAGCGTGCTGAATATGCGGGCGGCCCTGTTCCAGTCTCGTTCCATCCAGCGGATTTCTCCGGCAAGCAGCAATGCCTCGCCCCGCAGTCGATGTTCGATTGCCGTGGCGTCAGCCGGGGATGGCGTCGCTGCCGCCAACAGGCACGCGACCGCCTCGTCATCGTGTCGCATGTCCATGAGGATGCGTCCGCGCAGCAGGGCGGCTCGGAGGGAACCGAGGCGTCCCTTGGCTGTCCTGTCAGCCCGGCGTGCCTCCGTGTCCAGCGCCTTGAGAGCGGCTGTGTTCTGACGTGACAGGTAGAACAATTCCGCGGCACGCAGTGCGGCGTGGGGAGTCGTGTCCTGCGGCAGGAGCCTGGCCGCTTCGGCGTAGGCATGGCCACGGGCGTACAGACTTGCCAGCTCGGCGGAAATGTCGGGCGCATGCGCCATTGACGCGGCATCCGTGTCAGAACGGCCCAGCGATTGTGCCGTCTCCAATGCAGCGGCAGCCGCCAGAGGATCGTTGCGCCTGACAAGGACCCGGCTCAACATGGTCCATGCCTGAACGCTCTCCGGGTGCGCGTGGGTGCAGGCATGACAATACCGCAGGGCATCGTGTGTCCTGTCGAGTCGCAGGCAGCAATATACCGCCAGTGCGGTCCAGACGACCGGCACCGTCTTTGCCGTATGTTCCGCTCGGTCAATGAGACGCAATGCGGGGTCGAATGCGTCGGCTCTGGCCAACGCGGATGCGGCCTGCATCAGCAGGGCCGGTTCCTTGGCTCCCTCTGGTTGCAGGTTGTATGCCTGTTCCAGAATGGCCGCGGCTTTGTGGGGGCGGCCTTTTTCAAGAAGCATGATGCCGAGGTTCCGGGCTGTGTTGGCGTCCTCGGGATAGAGGGCGGATGCCCGCATATACGTTTGCATGGCCGCGTCCGTATCCCTGGCATCAGCCTGTGCCCAGGCCAGATGGCTGAGGATGGTGAGCGGGGGGCGTTCTCCCTGTGCCAGAGGGAGCAGTCGGCGCACAGCCTTGTCCGGCTGCCCTGTGTCCATGAAATTTCTTGCGTCAACCACAGCCGCGAACTGTCGCGGAGTGAGCCGTTCACTCTCGGTTGTGTCCGCCAATGCGGGGCAGTGCATGCTCACAAGCACACCAAAGAGCAGAAGGATGTGCAGGGGCCGAGTCAGCAGGATGGACGTGCGAGTCATGGTTAGTCCAACCTGAAGCTGATGGGGATGTCGATACGCACGGCCACGGGCTGTCCCGCACGTTGCGCCGGGGAGAACCTCCAGCCGCGAACGGCCTTGATAGCCGCGGCATCAAAGACCCCGGCCGGTTCGGACCGGATCACGTCTGCACTCTCCACCCGGCCATTTTCGTCTACCAGTACGCGGATGAGGACCTGTCCTTCAGTGCCGGTCCTGCGTGCGGCAGGCGGGTAATATGGATCAAGGCGGGTCAGTACCTGTGGCGGTTTGTCAAAGGCGGGTGCGCCGGGTTCAAACATACCGCCCGTGGGCGCGGCAGGCGCGGCCAGCGAGAGCCCCGACGGACCTGACAGGGCCGGAAGAGGGACATCGCCGGTTGCCGGTAATGTGGGGACCGGAAGTGGGAGGCCCGGAATTGATGGAGAGTGAACCGGGGCAACGGAAGCGGTGGTGCCTCCCCCGGACGCTATACGCTGTTTGACCTCGGGGGGCACGATCACCACTGGTACGGGGTTCTCTTCCAGCCGGAGCGGGGCATCCCGGTTGGTGCCGAGCATGGGAATGAGCAGGCAGAAGGCAATGGTTATGCCCACCGCCCCCAGAAAAGCCGTGGGCACCTTCCAGAGTGTCATTGGGGGCCGTCCACTGTGCGCGCTCCCACGCTCACTGAACGCACCCCGGCCATACGGCAGGCGTCCAGCACGCGCACGGTTATGCCGGTGGGGCAGTCCCTGTCAGCGACCACGACAACGGTTCCGGCCGGTCGTTCGGCAACAAAACGTTCCATGCGGGGGCGCAGGGCGCGGATATCCAGTCGCTGGCCTTCCAGTGAGATCGCGCCGTCAGCGGTGACGCCGATGATCATGGCCGTGTCTGCGGATTTGGTGGCGGATTGCGCCACAGGGCGTTGTACTTCCACGCCACTTTCGTGCACGAAACTGGCTGTCACGATGAAGAAGATCAGCAGGATGAAAATCATGTCGACCATGGGTGCGAGGTTGATGTCCACGGGGTCATCCCGTTGGATGCGGCGCAGGGTTCTCATGCTGTCCCTCCCTCCGGATTGGCCAGACAGACGCCAAAGCGTTCCAGTCGTTCTCGTGTCCGATGGGCGCGGCGGCGCAGGAAATAGACGGCGATGAGTCCGGGGACCGCCACCACCAACCCTGTCTGGGTGGAAATCATGGCCTGGCTGATGCCGGTGGAAAGCGCCTTGGGGTTGACCATGCCGAAGCGGGCCACGCAGTCAAAGGTGTCGATCATGCCTGTGACCGTGCCAAGCAGTCCGAGGAGCGGGGCCACACCCGCAAACACGGCGGCGGCAGACAGGCGACGGCGCGTGTGTGCGTGGATGGTTTCAGCCAGACAGGCGGCCAGCCGCGCGTCCGTGTGTGTACGCCCGGAGCAGAGGCAGGCAAAGGTGTCGGCCAGTTGGGCGTGGGAGTGGTGGCCCGGTGTGGGCAGCACCTCGAACCAGGCGCGCAGGATGCAATACCACATGGCCGTGCAGCAGAGGAGCAGGGGAATCATGGTCACGCCGCCGGCGTAGGCAAAGTCGATGACCGGTCTGAACAGATCACTCATGGGCGTCTCCGCTGTCTGAGGGCAGCAGGGCCAGCAGAGCCGCGCACAGTTGTTCCATGTCACCGGCAAGGGTCTGGACGCGCTGCTTGAGAAAATGGTGCATGACGATCACGGGGATGGCCACGCCCAGCCCGGCCTGCGTGGTGATGAGCGCTTCGGAGATGCCGCTGGACATGATGCGCGGGTTGGCCGTGCCGAATATGGTGATGGCCTGAAAGGAATCGATCATGCCGGTGACTGTGCCCAGCAGGCCGAGCAACGGGGCGATGGCGGCCATGACCGCAATGAATCCGAGCATGCTCTCCAGCCGCCTGATCTCGAAAAGAAAGCCTTCCTGAAGTTGTTTGTCGCACTGGGGAACGTCACCCCCCGGCGTGGCCCACAGGAGGACTCTGGCCGCCGGGACACGGGGCAGCGAATGGAGGAGTCCGGTAACGGCGTCCCAGCCTCCGCTCTCCCATGCCGATCCGAGTTGCAGCGAAAAATCCTTGGGGCTTGGGCGGGCATTGAGCAGGCGTGCGGCTTTGTAGGCAATGACCAGAAGCGCCAGGAATCCTGCCGCCAGAATGGGCCACAGGAGCATGCCGCCGCCCTGCATCCAGTCAGCCAGTGTCCGCCTTGCCTGGAGCAGGGACAACGCCGCGCCATGGGCCGGGTCCAGCGGGAGCCGGATGCCGGCATCATCGACCCAGGACAGGATTTCGTCCTGCGCCTGCCCCGGAGTGACCGCCACGGCCTGTGGTGGGGTGGAGCCGGGCGTGAGCAGAAAGGCGTTGCCGTCCTCGGTTGCCCCGAGGAAGAGCGCGCCGCCACGCAGCAGGAGCCCTGAACGCGTGGTCCCGTCAGGGCCGAGGAATGTGCTTTTGGTCACCTGTGCTGTTGCCCCGGAGTGGATCTCGTCCAGCAGCAGTGCGCCGAGCGTGGTGATGGCCGGGATTCCGGGGAAGGCTCTGGAGTCGGCCAGTGCCTCCAATGGTTGCAGCCGTGACGGGATCAAAGAGGTGGTGGCGCTGTCGGTCAGCAAGGTCAGCGTCTGGGCCGTGTTGGTGCGAACAGTGTCCTCAACGGAGCGCATGTCAGCAGCGGCCTCGTCGTATTCCCTGGTCAACGCCGCTTTTTGGGCGCGCAGTTTTTTCAGCTTCGCCGTGGCCGTATCCAGACGAGCCTCTTCGGCGGACAGGGCCGCGCGCAGGGCCGCCACGCGACTGCGCAACTGTTCGGCGTCCAGATCGAGGAGGGCGTTGACGTCGTGTGTCCGGGCGTCCATGGCCCTGGCCAGATCGGACAGCGCGGCAGGAGCGTCACCGTCCGCGGCCCATGCCCCGGAGGGTACGCACAGGGTCAGGGCAAAAAAGAGACAGAGGCGAGCGAGCGGGGCGATACGTCTCATTGGGCCTCCGAGGATGCGGGAGTCGCGGACTTCAGCTGTTTCAGAGAGCCAACAGGCAGGGTGACCAGCTCAGCGATACGCCGCTTGCGGGTGATCTGTACGGTCTTGATCAGCTCGCGTGAACCGGGGTCATCCAGTCGATCCCAGTGGTGCGTGGCCGGATTGTAGCGTTCAACCCAGACACCGGATGCGGGCAGTCGCAACAGCGCCAGTCCGCCCACGCGCAACAGTGTCAGTGCCGTGGGGGTGTCGTTTACGGACATGATCGCGTCTTCGGCTTCGATGGAGAGGCCGTACCCGGCCTCGATACGCAGGGCTTCCAGCAGACTGCCGAGCTTGTCTCCGGGCGCGATGTCGGGGTCGTCCAGAGTGCGGCGAACCAGGGCCAGCCGGGTCTGTCGTTCGTCCATGGCAAAGGGCAGTCCCGTCTCAACAGCGCGGGCGAGATCTGCGTACAGCGCCTCCATGACCGATTCCAGGCCGCTGCGGGTCGCTAGGGCTTCGGTCAGACGGTCCGAGAGTTCCCGGATGTCCGCTTCTTCTCGGGCGATGTAGGCTTCCTGCCGGGTGGCGGCAAAATGGGTGGCCTCGGTGTCGAAGAGGAGCTGACGGGCTTCATTGAGCAGGGCTTCCCGCTCACGAGCCCATTTTTCAGCCCGGGTTCCAGCCGCGCCAGCCTTGCGGGCCGCAGCTTCCACCTTGGAAAACCCGGCCTGTACCCCGCTGTCTTCCGGGGATTCGGCTGCCGTGACCGTGGTCCCAGCACAGGTCAGGATCAGGCAGAGCAACACGGTTGCGGTGCGGAGGGGTAACATCACGGACAGTCTCCTTGTGGGTGTTCATATGGCGGCGCAAGGGCGCGTATTAATAAATTTTCAGGGCGTCCTTGTGCAGCAGTTGCATGGAACCGTTCGATCCCGTGGGCTGGGCCAGCAGGACAGGGCGTCCGTCTCTGCGAATCAGTTTGATGCGTTCCTGAAGCAGAATCGGAGCATCGTTGTCCAGCGGCGTGCCTTCCTCGTCCTGTACATGATACGCACCGCATTTTCGAGCCACTTCGCCAGCGGCCATGGATATGCCCTCCGGGCCGAGATGCCACCAACCGCGGTAACGACCGTCCTGGCCTTCCATGCGCAGCCCGACTCCGGCCAGTGCGCCGACAACGCCGTCGCCCGTGCCGCCATGTTCGGACAGGTGCACATTGAGTTCACTGGCAAGGGCATAGGCCAGCCCCTTGTTCAGCACGGTGCATTTTGCGTCTCTGCCGAACTGCATCAACCGCTTACGGGCCGCTTCGGACAGGTCTTCACCCACCAGACACAACCCAGGGTCTGAACCTGGAGCGCCATTTTCTTCCAGAAAAGTTTGCATGTGCCGGATAATCGTGTCCGGGTTTTGGCATTCCTGCACTTCCACGCACATGGAGCTGTTGTGCGAGGTGTAGGGGACGTCGTCGTGCACAAAGAGCTGATGGCGACTGATGCGGGAGAATGTGCCCAGTCCCAGTTCCGTCATTTGGTTGCAGGCGCGCTCGGCGAGCCAGCCCGTGCCTTTGGTTTCCAAGTTGTCTGTGTCGTCAATACAAAGATAATAGCGCATTGTTCAACCTCGGTGATGTGGGGCGACGGAGATCATGCCCCGGGCCTTGAGTTTGCGGATAATGGGAGCCACGGCCAAGCCTCCGGCTGCGCCGAACAGGGCGCCGCCTATTGTCTTGAGCGTGGCGTGGGCCATGATGATTGCGGTGTCCATGCCGACGAGATAATCCGTGGCCATCACCCCGGCGATGCGGGATGCCGCGGCGACCAGTCCGACGAGGCCGCAGAAGATCAGTGATCCTCCGTAGCCGGGAAAGAGCAGGAAGGCCGCGTCCACGAACAGGGACGGGAAGAGAAATTTGAGCAGGAGCAGAGGGCCGCCTTTACCCATGCCCAGAAGCACGGATGCCAACCCAGCGGCCAGTCCGGTGGCTGTGGCGGCAAACCGCAGTCCGGTCACCGCGCGGGGCAGGATCAGGAAAAAGATCGTGAAGAACATGGCGTGCCCCGGAATGCCAAGGTTGAGGCGCAGGGCCATCTTTGCCACCAGCATGAAGATGGCACAGAACCCGATAAGCAGGATGTCGCGCAATGTGGTGGATGATGCCGGTGTCGTCATTGGCTTGCGTCCTTTGCGGTGGTGTCGGCGTCGGCATGCCGTTGTACTTCGTTCAAGGGCCATGTGGTGCGTTTGGTGCGCATGTCGAACCCGCGGATACGGGCGCTGTCCGCGATCTCTGTTGCCAGCTCGATGCTCTGGACTATGGCTGGCAGAGCGATACAGGACACGGCGTCGGGCCAGTTTCGCGGGTTGAGCAGTTCCCTGGGCAACACGCGCGCGCCGCGAAGTACCTGTGCTTCATGGATGATGCGGATGCGTTCCAGCAGCATGGGAAAGAACCGCAGGCAGCAGGAAGCCACGAACGGCAGGTTGCCCGGAAGGATGCGGCAGAGAATGCGTTCCAGGGCCGCCGGAGGCACTAGCCGTATGGTGAGCATGCCCGGAATGAAAACGAGGATCAGGCGCAGGGACACATCCAGACCGTTCTGCCACTGGTCCACGCTGAAGCGGAGACAATAGAGGCCTGTGACCACAGCGATCTGCCAGAAACAGGCGATGCCCATGCGCAGCAGCAGTTTCGAGCCGGGGCGGGACAGAAGGAGCAGGACGCCTTCGGCTCCGGCCAGCACGGGCAGGGACGCCGGTCCATGCCAGGTCACCGCCAGCAGCGAGAGCAGCGGGCAGAGCACCAGCATGAGCCATGCCGGGGGTGCGAAGCGTGCGGGACGTCGGGTTGCATCAGGCCAGAGATTCAAGGCGACCTCCGGCAAAACGCAACTCGTGCGTGTAAAAATCGGTGAAGCGGAGAGGCGAGGGCGGGTTGTGCCCGGTTATGATCACGGCCATGCCCCGTTCGTTTCGTTCTGTATCCAGCAGGTCGCGGACCAGCGTTCTGACCGTCATGTCCAGACCGGCAAAGGGGTCGTCCAGTATCAGGAGTTCCGGCTCCTGCGTCAGGCATGCGCCCAGTGTGACCAGTCGTTGCTGCCCGTAGCTGAGCAGGTGAGGCGCACGGTCCAGCAGGGAGGAGATGCCCAGCACTTCGGCAATGTGGCGGACCCTGTCCCGTGCATGCGGCAGGCCTTTGCGTTTGGCCGCAAACAGCAGTTCCTGCTCGGTCGTGTCCTCGAAAAGCTGGCCGACCGGGTTTTGCAGTACCAACCCGACGCGTCCGCGAAGATTCGCCGGAGACACCGGCTCGCCAAACAGAGTCGCCGTGCCCGAGTCCGGGGCCAGAAAGCCGGTCATGACACGGATGAGCGTGGATTTGCCGCTGCCGTTTTTACCTTCGATGTGTATGGCCTCGCCGGGCAGGATCGCCACATCCAGACCGGAAAAAATCTGTTTGTCCCCAAAGGCAAGATGGATGTCGCTCAGGCGAGCGAGGGGGGCGGTTGCGTTGTCGGGCCGGGCGGTCTCCTGCGGCAGGACGTGTATTGACTGCGCATGGTTGGGCGGGGCAGCGGGCAGGAGGGTGCCGTTGTCCAGTTTCCACCAATGGGTGATGCGGTCGGTCAGGGCCTCCGGTTCGTGCTCGCACAACAGTACGCCGCCCCCTCGCGCCCGGACGCGGTCAATGACCTTGGCCACCGCCTTGCAGCCGTCAGGGTCAAGTTGCGCGCACGGTTCGTCAAGGAGGAGCAGCCCCGGTTTCGTGACCAGAGCACCGGCCAGTACGAGCCGGTATTGGCGGCCCATGGACAGGCTGGCCGTGGTCGTGTGCGTGGGGACTGGCAGGTCGGCCTCGGCAAGGGCGTGCTGCACCATCTCGGGCATGCGTTCCGGGGGTACTGCGCCATTCTCCAGAGAGAAGGCGGTCTCGGGACCGACGTGATCACACAGAATCTGGGTGCTGGGATTCTGGAAGACCGCGCCGGACGGCGAGAGCCGTTCCACCGAACCGAAGCACGACTCGGCAGGGAGCAACCCCGCTGCGGCGAGCAGGAGACTGGATTTCCCGCTCCCGGTCGGGCCGACGATGCAATGGCATTCATCGGCCCCCACCGAGAGGGATATATTCGAGAGTATCGCGGTCGACCTGTTGGCAAACCGTATGTGCAGATCGCGTATGCGGAGATGTTCTGACATAAGGTTATGACCGTTTCCCGATCCGTTAGAACGTGTAGTCCAGTCCGGTGTATATGGTCCGGCCCGGTCTGGGGAATCCATAGGATTCGCAGTAGTTTTCATCAAGCAGGTTGTCGGCGCCGACATAGGCAGACAGCGTCTCGATGATCTGCTGACTGATCTTGATGTCCACGATGGAATAGTCAGGCATGCGCTTGGTGTTGTCATTGTTCATGGCCCACTGGTCGGCAATGTAGCGGATGCTGGCATACACCGTGGTTTGCGTGGGAGCCACATAGGTGGCAGAGGCGGTGAGCTTGTGCCTGGGGCGGTATTGCAACCTGTCGGTACCGGCAGTGTCGGAGAGGTTCTGGCTGTCCAGATAGGTGTATCCGATCTGGGTGTTCAGTCCTTCATACACTGCGCTGCTCAGGGTCGTTTCAACGCCCTGGAAGCGGTAGTTGTCGTTGTTCTGATAGGTGCCGTTGGTGTCTTTTTCAATGTAGTTTTCAGCATCGATGCGGAAGACGTTGAAGTCCAGAGTGGAAGCCAAAGGCAGCGCCTGGGAGAATCCGACCTCGTAATGCCATGTGATTTCAGTGGTCAGGTCCTTGTTGCCTGCATCCGAGTCGTAGAGGTTCTGGATTGAGGGGGTGCGAATCTTGCGGGCATGGGACGCTTTCAGATTGGTTCCTTCCAGAAGCTGGTAGTTACCTGCCACGGTGTAGGTGTAGGCGCCGGTAGACTTGGAGGTGCGGGACTGCCCGTTGAGACCGAAGCCGAGGGAGATTCCCAGATCCTCGATTGGGGTCAGGTCATCCTGCAACGCGGCGGAATAGTTGCTCAGGGTCTCATTGGTGTCGAGATCGGCGAAAGCGCCAGCGGCAGGCTGAGTGAAGCCGGTTTCGTGCCACTTCTGCCGTTCACCCATCACGGCCAGGACAAAGCGACCGAGGGAGTCAGTGCTGTAGCCCCACTGGTTGTTCAGGCCATACGTGGTCGAGGTTCCCTCGCTGTGGAAGGAGTCCTTTGCATTCTGGGAATTGAAACTGTCAGAGTCGTAGCGGTCGGTCTCAGTGTATTCGCGGCTGATGTAGGCCATCAGTCGCGTGTCCACGGTCTTGTTGAATTCGTGATTCATGGCCAACTGCAGATCAAGCCCATTGTAGTCTTCCACACGCTCATACTTGACCTTTTTGGTGAACGGGTCGGAGCCGACCTTTCTAAGAGCGGACTGCGGTTTGCCGTACTCGCCCTGGAAGGCGTTGATCACGGCACCGAAGCTGGTCTTCTCCGTGGCCTGGTAGGTGGTGTTGGCCAGGATGTTGACGTGCTCGCGGTCACTGTTCTTGCGCAGATCGGAATCCTGCTGGTTGTCCTTGTCGGAGTAATCAGAGGACATGGGATAGCCGTTACGGGTCAGGTAGCTGGCGCCTGCATAGAAATCCAGTTTGTCACTTCCGCCGGCAATGGTGCTCTGCACCTTGTAGAGGTCGCCCTGAGCGGCCATGACACCTGCCGTGCCCTTGAAGTCCTTGGTGCCTTTCTTGGTAATGATGTCGATGACACCGGCGTTGCCGTCGTTGCCATACAGCACGGAACTGGCGCCCCGGGTGATCTTGATGCGGGCGATGTTCTCCACCGGAATGGTGTCGGGGTCAAACTGGCCGTCCAGAACGGATTGAAAAGGGATACCGTTGAGCAGCAGTTTGACGTTTCTGGTGCGCATGCCGCGAATATCAATGCGGCAGGTGCCGTCCGCAGCCGTGCGGGTCGTGACGCCCGGCACGAGTTTGAAGGCATCAGCCAGGGTCCGCGCGCCGGAGTTTTTGAGTTCCTCGGCAGTGATTTCCGTCACCGACAGGGAGTTTTCAAGGTTACTGGTCGAATCTTTGACCACGATTTCGCCGAGGGTGTATTCGGCCTGGTCCTGTTCTTCTGGTGTTGTGTCCTGTGCGAGTACTGTTGTGGCGGACAGCAGGGTGAGCAGTCCGACCAACAGTAGCAGTTTCTTGATTTTCATCCTCTTTCCTCGTGTGTGAGCAAAAAATAAGCAGCAACTCGGCGTATGACCTATCCCATTGCCCCCGGGGAGTAGGTCGTTTTCATGAGTTTCAACATCAGCCGTCATCCCAAATGTATTATGCCTAATTAGGCATAATGTTAATAATCTATTATGCTTACGCAAGCATGTCACAGGGAGGGCTCATACCAACATTCTGGCACTGCGACAAGATGAAATAAAAAGATCGGAGTATTTTTTTTTAAAGTAAAATAAGGTGGATGAATTGCGTCTTACCTTTCTCACATCCTTTTCTTCATGGCTGAACAAATGAGTAGGGATTGAGGTATAGTAAGGCGATATGGCTCTGAAAAGGCGGTCCAGCCCCTTGCGTTGCCCTTCGATTCTCGTCCTTCCTTTATGCATATCTCGTGCGTCGTCTGTTATCCGGTCTAGCTTTGATGCATGTCACGCCTTCATACAAAGGCGTGACTGGATTGGCACAAATAAAATACTGGCTTATTAGCTGGTTAACTCTGTTTTGCAAGGTCGTTTACTTGGTTTGTCCCGCAGTGAACAGCTGAACAGGGTGTCTGACGATCCTGTGATAAATATCAATATTTTCAATGTGTTGGTGAATGTCGCATGAGACGATTCATGCGCAGTTCTGGTTTTGAAGTGCAAAACCGTAATGACCCGTTGCCTTGAAGAGGAGGGCGGGGACGCGAACCAAGTGAGGTGATTGTGAAACGATTTATGGGAGTTGTAACTGTCTGTGTATGGCTGGTTCTGCTTGGGGGAGCGCAACTGGCGTATGCAGAATCAGACACGGACAAAGAGGCTGTGCCAGAGCAGGTGAAGAAGAAAAAACCGGTCAAATGCATCAGTCCGGTCAACATGTCCAACGGGCTGGTGCTCCCCAAAGGGAAGATCGCGGCCAATGTCAAATATCGCTATGTACACAAGGATTCGCTGTACAACGGAAGCGAGCAGATGAATGGCAGCTATGGCAGCAAATATGATCGGGTGAATCAGTCTTTGCAGCTCACGGCAAAAGCGGGGCTGTTCGAGAATTTTGAAGCGCGTGTCGTGGTGCCGTTCTGGGACAAGCAGGTCAAACGGAAACCGGGCAATCTGGCTAAGCCCTGGGATACGGATACGGTCACAGGTCTGGGTGATGTCGTTGTCATGGGCCGGTATGCCCTGATGACACAGCGGAGCGGTGACTGGCTGAACCTTGCGTTGGGGGCGGGACTCAAGCTGCCCACCGGCGATGCGGACCATGAAAACGGTCTGCCATATTCCAATGCTCACAAGTATATCGGCCCTGGCGGACAGCTCGGCACCGGTTCGTGGGACCCGAAATTCGAGGTGGGTGCGACCAAGATTTTCGGCCGTTCCCGGTTGGACGCCCACATGATGTATACCATCTCCGGGCAGGGATCGCATGATTCCCGCAAAGGCAACCAGTTCAAATATGACCTTGGATACGGCTTTGCGCTGAACAGGTATTTTGATCTGGAGTTGGAGCTCAACGGAGTGGATCAGCAACGTCATTGGTACGATGACTCCGCTGATAATGCCACCGGCGGTCATACCATATACATTACTCCCGGAGTGCACTGGAAGATAACCGACAGCAGCCATTTGTCTGTGGGTGTTCCCTTGGTCATCTACCGTGATCTCAACGGCTATACCGAGACGCCGGAGCGCAACAGCCGATACGGACTTGGCGAAGATTATCAGGTTGTCACCCGGCTCGGGTTCAGCTTCTGATCAGTTCAGAGGCTCCGAGGCTGAAACGGTGTGCATTCGGACGCAAAAGGGCGGTAACCATGGTTACCGTCCTTTCTTTGTTGGTGAATGTGTGCGGGGTGGCGTCTTAGCCTATGGGCAGAACAGTACGGCCGTATTGTTCGTTGAGCATTTCTGCCATGGCAAGATAGACAGCGGGACCGCCGCAGATGATGCCTTCCCAACCGGCCACGGTGTCGAGAATCTTGATGTGAGTGAAGTCGTGGATGGCCAGCAGGGTGAACCCTCTACATGTCAATCCAGGAGACGCTCAAACCCTTTGGCGGTCATGCTCGGCATGAATTCCTGTATGTCATATGAGGCCAGTCCCTCTCTGTGAAAGGGATCCAATTCGAGTATCGCTTTGAGTGACTCCAGGGAATCGACCTGAGCCAGGATGATCCCTCCGGTTCTGGGAACCTTGCGCCCTGAGGCGATGAAGTGGCCTCGTTCATATTCCTTTTTGAGAAAACTGACGTGTTCATCGAGAAATGCGTCAATTTTGTTGAGATCGCAGATATACGTTAACGATATGATAAACACGACAAGTCCTTTATTTGGATTATTCAATGGCCAGTCTCTATATAATAAGTTGCTCGGTAACAAGACCTATTGTCGTATTGCTTCAAAGAGGGGGATGCACAGGCCGGTACACCGGCTGATACGATCCTCCTGTGGGTATCGGGCGTGTGTTGCGTTGGAAACAGCTGTTTGCATGCAACGGTGTATCACGGACAATGAAGCGACAGTATGGAGCTCAAGAGTCGCAATTGCTATAAATACCTGCTATGGTGCTAGTAAGTAAGAAAATTCCCGATGAGTAGCAACCTGTGTACATGGAATTGAGAGGCGAGGGGGAGTGCGGTCATGAACCGGATTGTCAATTTTTTCAAGACGTCAAGTTTTGCTGTCCTGCTTTTTCATGTCGGACTGCTGCTTTTCAGTTGGCCTCTTCTTTCCCTGCCTTCGGATTCTGGGGCAGAGCGTCTGTTCGGGTATGTGATTGTTGCCTGGTCAGTCATCGTTTGCCTGCTGATTGTCATGGGGGCGTGTTTTCATATGAATGAAGAACGGGATCAGGGGGACTAGGCATGTTCAGTCCACTGACCGTCCTGCTCGTCCTGCTGTTGTATTTCGGTCTGCTTTTTCTGTTGGCGCAATGGGTTGAAGGGAAATCCGCACTGAGCCGGAAGATCGCGGGCAGTCCGTTGGTCTATGGATTGTCGTTGGCGGTGTTCTGCACCTCCTGGACCTATTATGGCAGCGTGGGCAAGGTCGTGACTTCAGGCATGCTGTTCACCACAATATACATTGGCCCGACCCTGACGATCATCCTGTGGTGGCAGATCATGCGCCGGATGACACGCATCAAGAACCGGTATCATATCACCTCCATCGCGGATTTCATCTCGGCCCGTTATGACCGGTCAAGCTCTCTGGCCGCGCTGGCTTCATGCGCGGCTTTGGCAGGTTCCACTCCCTACATCGCGTTACAGATAAAATCGGTTGTCGCCACATTCGGCATCATCGCCACTGATTCCGGTACCAATATATCATGGGTACAGTCACAAATAGGACCCATTGCCGTTATCCTCATGATCACGTTCACCATCATGTTCGGTGTTCGTCGAATTGACCCCACCGAGCGCCATCAGGGCATGGTCACTGCCGTGGCCATGGAATCCATTGTCAAGCTGACCGCCTTTCTGGCGTGCGGCATATTCATCACCTATATCGCGCACAACGGTGTGGCGGACCTTTTTTCAGCAGCGCGTACGGCGGGTGTTGCCGTGGACGAAATCGTGACAGTGTCCGGCTCAGTGGAGACTCCGTACTCCACATGGTCCACCTACCTGCTGCTGGCCATGTCCGCCATCATGTTTCTGCCGCGGCAGTTTCATGTGGCCGTCATTGAAAACAGCGAAGAAAGGCACATCGCCACAGCCATGTGGCTCTTTCCCCTCTATGTCCTGCTGATCAGCATTTTTGTCGTGCCTATTGCCCTGGAGGGCATGCGGGTCGGCTTTGCCGAGACCATGGCCGACACCTATGTGCTCAGACTGCCCATGTGGTACAACCGCCCCTGGCTGGCGCTTTTCGTCTATATCGGGGGTGTTTCGGCCGCTGTCTCCATGGTCATGATTTCGTCCATGACTCTCTCGACCATGCTCACCAATCATATCCTCCTGCCAGTCCTCAGTGCCGTGAAATTTTTGAGGCCATTGCGCCGTCATTTGCTTCGGCTCAAGTGGTTCGGCGTGACACTGGTCATTCTCACGGGGTACTGGTTCAATGAAGCGGTGGGCGATTCGTTCATGCTGGTCAATATGGGCATGATTTCGTTTGCTGCCGCCTTGCAGTTCGCCCCGTCGATCCTCGGGGGTATCTTTTGGGAGCGGGGCAACAAGGTTGGCGCACAGGCCGGACTGGTGGCTGGCTACGCCATCTGGTTCTACACGTTGGTGGTCCCAGCCTTTGCACAGAACATCCCGTTCTTTCAACAAATCACCGAGTTCGGTCTGTTCAATATGGCTTTTCTCAAACCTGAGGCACTGTTCGGCATGACCTCCATGGACCCGCTCAGTCAAAGCGTGTTCTGGACCATGCTGTTTAATGTGGGGTTGTACATGACCGGCTCCATGCTCTGTGAAGCCAGGGCCTCGGGCATTGAACTGGCGCGTGATTTCGTCAATATTTTTGCTTCAGAAACCCCTTCGCTGCATGATTCCGACAATGCGACCATTGACCTCACATCAAAAACGCATGCCATCATCAAGACCCTGACACATTATGTGGAAAGTGAAGATGCGGAAAACATGTTCGTGAAAAGCGTGCAGAGGGTCGGGCTGTCAGAGTGCTGCAAGGTTTCTCTTTCCGAACTTGCCGAGCTGCTTGGAGAGGTGGAAAAGAGGTTGTCCGGCACGGTGGGGGCGGCAGAAGCGCATACCGCGATAATGGACACTGACGTCTATACCGAAGAAGAGCGGGCGCGGCTTTCCAATATGTACGCTGAAATCCTGGCGGATCTGAAGCTGACTCCCGGTGAATTAAAACGGCGCGTGGACTACTACAAGGAGCGAGAATGCCTGCTCTCACAACAGGCCACGGATCTGGAAATGCGGGTCAAGGCCCGGACCATTGATCTGGAGTCGGCCAACAAGGAGCTGGAGGCCTTCTCCTATTCCGTTTCCCACGATTTGCGCGCTCCGCTCAGAGCCATTGACGGATTCAGCCTGGCCCTGATCGAAGACTATGCGGACAGGCTTGATGCAGAAGGGCTTGATTTCTTGAACCGTGTGCGCAAGGCGAGCCAGCGCATGGGCGACGTGATCGATGATATCCTTGCCCTGTCCCGTGTGGCGGCTCTGGAGGTTGAGCGAGAGCTCGTGGACATGAGCGACATAGTCCTTGATGTCGTCGAGGAGACACATGAACTGCACAGAGCCGGGCCGCATGTGAATGTGGAGATACAGCCGAAACTGACAGCAGAGGCTGATCCTCGGCTTGTCCGTTTACTCCTTGAGAATCTGCTCGGTAATGCCTGGAAGTTCAGTGCGGACACAGAGGAACCGCATATCTCGTTTTCTGTGGAAGAAATGGAAGGGAAAGAATGGTTTGTCGTGCGCGACAATGGGGCCGGGTTTGACATGCAGTACGCCAACAAGCTGTTCTTGCCGTTTTCTCGGCTGCACACCAAGGAAGAATTTGAGGGGACCGGTATCGGATTGGCTATTGTTGAAAGAGTCGTTCGGAAACATGGCGGAGAGGTCAAGGCCGAAGGGCGAGTCGATGAAGGTGCCGCCTTCTTTTTCACACTGTAGACAGGGAGCAGGGAGCATGTTCAATGATGCATCTGGATCCATCCTTTTGGTTGAAGACAATCCTGACGATGTTGCCTTGACGTTGCGGGCGTTCAAGAAAAACAAGATCATGAATTCAATCGTCGTTGCCAAAGACGGGGCCGAGGCCCTTGATTATCTTTTTTGCAAGGGAGAGTACGCCCTTCGTGACATGACGGACACTCCGCAGATGATTCTGCTTGATCTCAAGCTGCCCAAGATAAACGGGCTTGAGGTGCTCAAGGCCATTCGTGACGACGACCGGACACGGCTGTTGCCGGTGATCATCCTGACCTCTTCCAAGGAGCAGCAGGACCTGTTGGACGGGTATGGCAAGGGGGCAAACAGCTACATCCGCAAGCCTGTTGATTTTGACCAGTTTACCGAGGCGGTCAAACAGTTGGGGCTGTATTGGCTGGTACTCAATACCGGGCCGGAACAGGCTTGAGGTGCGCGGATGAAAACCGATGACTGCCAATCAAAGATTGACGAGTTGAATATTGAGATTGACCAGCTCCTGTACGCGATCTCTCACGATCTTCGTGCGCCGCTCAGGGCCATCGACGGTTTCAGTCAGGCGGTGGTCGAGGATTATGGCGACCAACTGGATGCGACCGGCAGAGAGTATCTTGAACGGGTGCGCAGTGGCGGCAGAAAAGTACATGAGTACATTGACGGACTGCTGCTGATTTCGCGGGAGTCGCGTGGAGAGATGGCGTTGGGTGAAGTCGATTTCACCAGGCTGGTCCGCGAGGTGGAGGGGGTTGTGTCAACCCGATACGATAATCATGTACCTCGGTTCAATGTTGAGGAAGATATCATGGTAGTTGCCGATCTCCGATTGTTGCGTCTTCTACTGGAAAAGCTTCTGGACAATGCGTGGAAGTTTACCAGCCGGGTACAGGATGCGGCCATCGAGGTTGGGCAGATGGACCGTGCAGGTGATCAGGTCCTGTATGTACGGGACAACGGCGTGGGATTTGATATGAACTATGCTGAGAAGCGGCTGTTCGGTGCATTTCAGCGTATGCATGACGACGAGGAATATGCCGGTCTCGGCGTGGGGTTGGCGACAGCCAAACGAATCATCAACCGACACGGCGGACGGATATGGGCCGAATCCGTACAGCATGCCGGGACAACGGTGTTCTTCTTCCTGGGGCAGGTATAATGGAGAAAAACGTAGGTATACCGATACGACTTCTGATCATCGAGGACTCTGAAGATGATGCCCTGCTCACGCTGCGTCAGTTGAGAAAGGGGGGCTATGATCCGGTCTATCGTATTGTGGAGACGCCTGCCGCCCTTGAGAATGCCCTGCTCGAAGAGACCTGGGACATCGTCCTGTCCGACTTCCATATGCCTTCCTTTGATGGACGAGAAGCCTTGCGTATCGTTCGGGAGCGAGGGCTGGATGTGCCGTTTGTCATCATCTCCGGTGTGCTGGTGGAAGAGGATGCCGTCGAGATTCTCAAATCCGGGGCCAGCGACTATGTGAGGAAAGGCAACTGGTCCCGATTGATTCCAGCCATTGGCCGGGAACTGCGAGAGGCCAGGGGGCGTCGTGAGCAGCAACGGGCCGAGGAGCAGGAGGCCGAGGCACAGGAACGCTATCGCAATCTGTTTGAGAGCGCTGTCGAGGGCATTTTCCAATCAACGCCTGCCGGCCGGTTTGTGACTGCCAATCCCGCCATGGCGGTGCTCGCCGGGTATGACTCTCCGCAGGAACTCATAAACAGTGTGAGGAATATTTCCAATGAGCTGTATGTCCACTCCGAAAGTCGGGACATGATGCTGGAGATTCTTGAGGCGCACGGCATGGTTTCGGGGTTTGAAGTGGAGGTCTATCGCAAGGACGGTTCACGTACCTGGATTGTCATCAACAGTCGTGGGCTCTTTGATGACAGCGGAAAACTGGAGCTGATCGAAGGATTTGTCGTTGATATTTCAAAGCGAAAACGAGCCGAGGCCGAACTGGCGAACATGAACCAGCAACTGGAGCAGTTGGTGGCTGACCGCACCAGCGAGCTTGAACAAAAGGCTCTGGAGTTGGAACAGGCCAATCGCCGCCTTCAGGAAGTCGACCAGAACAAGACGGCTTTCCTTTCATCGGTCTCCCATGAATTACGGACTCCCCTGACCAGCGTGCTCGGTTTTGCCAAGCTTATCCACCGGGATTTTTGTAAGGTGTTTCTGCCTACGTCCGGTGTGGATGAAAAGATGAACAGGATGGGCGATCGCATCTGTGATAACCTTGATATCATCGTCAATGAAGGGGAGCGGTTGACCCGGCTGGTCAATGACTTCCTTGATCTGGTCCGGATTGAAGCAGGACGCATGAACTGGGATGACCAGCGCGTCTCTCCCACACGGATTCTCAAAGGGGCCGCTGATGCGGTCAACGGGTTGTTCGTCGAGACTCCCGGCCTGGATCTCGTGTTTGATGTCCCTGAAGACCTGCCGGATATGACCATTGATCCCGACCGCATGACTCAGGTGATTATCAATCTGCTCAATAATGCCGTGAAATTTACGCACAAAGGGCATGTCGCCCTGCGTGCCGCGCCGGATACGGAGTCGGATGCCATACAGATTCAGATTGAAGACACGGGAGTGGGCATACCGGTCGATGATATTGCCAAGGTGTTTTCCAAGTTCCACCAGGTCAAAGGGCAGGAGGGCAAGGATATAGGCACGCACGGGTCAGGACTCGGGCTTTCCATTTCACAGCAGATCGTGGAGCATTATGGTGGTACAATTCGTGTTCAGTCCGAGGTGGGACAAGGAAGCACCTTTTTCCTCACCTTACCATTGAACCGTGAGTAGAGTTGCACTCAGGGAGAGGGAAGAGAATTTCGGTATTTTGAATAAGCAGCCCGAGAAGAATGGTCAGTTCATTCTCCCCGGGCTGCCGTGATGATCGGATTGCGTCTTGCGGCGGTTCAGGCTTGTTCCTGTGCCAGCCGTTTTTTTTAGCCGACGCAGACTGATTTGACGTTGGTGAATTCGCGGATGCCGTAGGTTCCCAACTCACGACCGTAGCCGGAGTTGCCCACCCCGCCAAACGGCAGGTGCAGGCTGCTGCGAACCAGTCCGTTCACAAAGACGCCGCCCGTCCTGATTTCGGATGTCATGGCCAGAGCGCTTTCCTCGTCCTGAGACCAGATGGAGCCGCCCAGGCCGAAGGGAGTGTCATTGGCCAGAGCCAGCGCCTCTTCCTCGGACGAGACGCTGAAAATCAGCGCTGCCGGACCAAAAAATTCTTCCTGGCAGATGGCGGCGGTGCGTGGGACATCGGTAATGATGGTGGGCGGATAGTAGGCGCCGGGCCCTTTGGGGGTGGCCCCTCCCATGCGGATGGTTCCGCCAGCCTCAACGCAACGGTCAATCTGGCCCTGCAATTCGGCGCGGAGCGTTGTCGAGGACATGGGACCCATGTCCGTGGCTTGGTCCAGCGGGTCGCCGATGACAAGACGGGACATGCTCTCTTCAAGGCGGGTCACGAATGCATCATAGACCGTGTCAAAGACGATAAAACGCTTGGCTGCGATGCAGGCCTGGCCCGTGTTGCCACATCTGGAGTGGGTGGCGACCTTGACTGCTTCGTCGAGGTCCGCGTCGGGCATCACGATGAAAGGATCGCTGCCGCCCAGCTCCATGACGGTTTTTTTCAGGCGTGCGCCGGCAGCGGCTGCGACTTTTTGACCGGCATATTCGCTGCCAGTCAGGCTGACGGCAAACACGGACGGATGGTCCAGTACGGCCTCCACCTGACGCGCTCCGATGAGCAGGGTGCGAAAGATGTTTTCGAGACAGCCCGCATCCTTGAAGATCTGCTCGATGGCCAGGGCACACTGGGGAACGTTGGAGGCGTGCTTGAGCACCACGCCGTTGCCTGCCATGAGGGAGGGGGCGGCAATGCGGAAGACCTGCCAGAGCGGGTAGTTCCAGGGCATGACCGTGAGGACCGTGCCCAGTGGCTCGAAGGTGATGTACGCCTTGCGGCCCGGCCCGTCGACCGGCTGCGGGGCAAGCATGGCTTCGCCTTCCTGCGCATAGTATTCACAGACAGCGGCACACTTTTCCACTTCTGCGCTGCCCTGACGAATGGGTTTTCCCATTTCAAGGGCGATTGTTTCAGCAAGGCGGGTTTTCTGTTCACGCAGCAGCGTGGCTGCTCGTTGCAAACAGGCTGCACGCTCGGCAAACGTTGTCGTGCGCCATGTCTTCCATGCAGTGGCAGTGGATGTCAGGATGTCATTGGTTTGTTCAGGGGTATATTCGTCAAATGTGGCGAGCACTTCTCCTGTAGCCGGATTCAGGCTTTGGATAGCCATGTCAAAACTCCTTAATACGTTTATGACTCAATCAATAAAGAAATGAAGTATACAGACGACAATGTCGCTGTGTGAAAAAGGCATTTGTGTCAGATGTCCTGTCACGATCACGGAAATCGAGTGGGAAAAATCCAGATAAAGCCGTTTGGCATTTGGTGTGACCAGTGCATACGCCGGTCCCTACATGGCAATTCTCTCGGGTTCAAGCAGAGAATTGCATGGGCGTCGGGAGCGATCTTCCCAAAGTGGTGGGGCGGTCTGGTTGATTGGGCTGTGCAGGGTGGTGGTTTTCGGTCAATCCGTCCGAAGTTCCGACCTGATTTGAGGCGGGAGTTTCGGAGCGATTTGGGGGAAATACTCACTTCATCCACCGTTCGCGTAGCGAGCCGTTATTCTTGGTCCACGCCATGGTGTGGAGCCTGCGGAGTCGGCCCGCATCGCGAAGCAGGGTCAGCTTTTCGTTGACAGACAGTGATGCCGGTCCGGTCTGCAGAATTTTCTCTTCAATCTGTTCAAGGGTGGCATTGGATACTTTCCCGGTGTGTTGGCCGCGTCGGGCAAGCAGCGCGCGTCGAAGACCATTCACTCTGGGGTCGAGCAGGGTGCGCAGGAATCCTGCCTCACGCGGCAGGGCAAGGGGGACGGGCGTGTCTTCCATTTCCCGGGTGAATCGGGTGACATCCCTGATCTCTTTTTCCGGAGCGGCTTCTTCCGGGATGAGCAACAGTTTCTTTTTGCGCAACCAGAGGCCCAGCCCATGATGGCTGGTGATGACGGAGAGCGGCATGGAAAAAATGATGGGCACCACAATGGGCGCTATCCACCAGAAAAAATCGGGTGAATAGAGCCAGACAACGCCGCCCCAAAGCAGCCCGAACAACGCGCCTCCACCATGAAACCGGATGGCCTCTCCCCAGGTCGTGGGGCGGTCGTCCCGCTGTTGCGATCCCCAGCCTATCTGCCGTCCCAGAAGGGTGATGCACACGAACTTGCTGTGAAAAAGCATGCGGATGGGGGCCAGCAGGGCCGAGAAAACAACCTCGATGAAGATGCTCAGCAGGAGCCTGAACGGCCCGCCGAACAGGCGCGATCGCCGGGTCTTGATGACAATCAGCATATAGCTCAAGAGCTTGGGGAAGAAGAGCAGGACACCTGTCGTGGCCAGCAGGACCAGCGCCCACAGCGGCTGCCATACGGGCCATGCCGGGAACAGGGAGCGGGTGGCCGCGAAATAACTCGGTCCGACAATGGCCTGAAGCACGGCTTCGCCGGAAGAAAGCATCAGAAACGTGAACCACAGCAGGGCCGAGGCATAGCTCATGGCGCCGTTGAGGAACAGGACCCGGTGGGCCGGAAACAGGCCTTCAGTGAACAGCAGGCGCAGGTGTTGCAGGTTCCCCTGACACCAGCGGCGGTCCCGCTTGAGTTCGGACAGCAGGTTAGGCGGACACTCCTCCCAACTGCCGGGCAGGTCAAAGGCCAGCCATACGCCCCATCCGGCACGGCGCATGAGGGCGGCTTCCACAAAGTCATGGCTGAGGATGTCGCCACCAAGGGGCGGTTTGCCGGAGAGTCTGGGCAATCCGCAATGGCGCATGAACGGTTCAATGCGGATAAAGGCGTTGTGGCCCCAGTATTGGGCGTCGCCCAACTGCCAGAAATGCAGGCCTGCGGCGAACATGGGGCCGTACACACGGTTGGCGAACTGTTGCAGACGGGCGAGCAGTGTGTCGTGGCCGAAACAGGCTGGTGCGGTTTGCAGGATGCCTATCTTCGGGCGCCGCTCCATGATGTGGAGCATGGCGTTCAGCGTTTCGCCGCTCATGACGCTGTCCGCGTCGAACACGGCCATGTACGTGTATGCCTTGCCGTGTCGGCGACAGAAGTCGGCCACGTTGCCGCTCTTGCGTTTAAGGTTCACCTTGCGGTTGCGGTAGAATATGCGGTTTTGTGCTCCGAGCTCTTCCACCAGATCGGCCCAGGCTGCCTCTTCTTCCATCCATTTGTCCGCACCGCTTGAGTCGCTCAGGATGTGGATATCGAACTGGGACGCGCCCGGTGTCTGTTGCAGGGAGAGGTATGTGGTCTTGATCCCGGCCATGACGCGCGGGGTGTCTTCGTTGCAGATGGGAAAGAGTACGGCTGTGCGGGCGGCTGTGTCCTGCTCCAGCGGTTCGGACAGCGCGTGGCTGACCGAAAAACGGTCGTAGCGGCGCAGCAGCGTGAAGCACCCGAGAATGGCGGTCCAGAATCCGACCGATATCCAGGCGAACAGGACAGAGTATACGATGATGATCGCCAGTTCCAGAGGCGTGGAGCCTTTGTTGGGAAGGACGGAGCCGACATAGGAGCTCGCCAGTGCTGACGGGATCAGGATGAGCAGGGTCAGTACCAGACGGCGTCTGATGGTGGCACTTCGCCAGGAAGGTGTAGACATGTTATCCATCGCTAAGCTCACTGGGAAATATGCAACAACAGGGTCAGGGCCAGCAACAGCCCGACAATGAGCAGCCAGCCCCACTGGGAGGCGAAGCCGGGGATGCCGGAGCGTCGCCGACCGAGATACTGGGCGGGCATGTGCTCTCGCGTGATGGGCGGAGAACTCGGCGGATAATCCTCTGGGTCATGTGTCGGCAGTCGGGAAAGCAGGGCTTCCAGCGCCTGTTCGGGCGTGGCTTCCCTGGGGAGTTCCCGCAACACATCCAGCGTCAACTCCAGGCGCGTCTCCATCTCCATGGGCAACTGTTCCAGGTATGCAAGCAGACAGCGGGCGGTGTTGTCACGCTGTGCGCTGTCTGTGACCGTATGGGTCTCAGGGCTGGTAGGCATAGTTCCAGGTTTCCGTCAGTGTTGTCTCGTTCAGTTTCAGGAAAGCACGAATATCGACGGGAGGCTTGCGGTTGAGGAGGACCTTGTCCAGAGCCGACGGTTTTTCGTCGGGGTGGATGACAAAGGTGAGTCTCCAACCGCCGGTGTGCATATTTTTTTGTGCATTCTGGTCGGTTATTACCGCTCCTTTGCCGCAGGTGACAATGCCCAACACAGGGGAGCTCTCTTTCAGCATCCCCAGTGCCTTGCTGTTGAAATCAATGGCAAACTGCTTCCCACCGTCTTCAGAATCGCCGACCCAGGTGGATTCGACATATCCCAGAGGCGGATGGGTGAAGCGGCCGCTGTACCAGCGCAGCTGGTATTCGTACGTCTGCGGAACCCCTTCTGGCAGCGGTTCATCCGGAGTCCAGAAGGCCACGATATTGTCGTGGATATCCTGATTTGTCGGAATGCTGATCAACTCCACGTGACCTCGGCCCCAATTGCCGCGTGGTTCGACCCACAGGCTGGGGCGGCGTTCGTAGTTGGCTTCAAAATCCTGATAATGCTCAAAGTCGTGATCGCGCTGAATAAGCCCGAATCCCTGGACGTTGTCCGCCTTGAACGCGTCTATTTGCAGGGTCTCCGGATTGTTCAGGGGGTGCCAGAACCACTCCTGAGACTCAAACTTGATGAGCAGACCGTCGGAGTCATGCACTTCCGGGCGGAAATCCCGGACCTTGCGGGTGTCGGTGTTTTCGCCGAACAAAAACATGCTGGTCAATGGAGCTATGCCGATTTTCGACACGGATTTTCGCAGAAAAAGCGTGGCCGTGACATCCATGGTCGTGGTCTTGCCCCCTGTGATGACAAAGGTATAGGCGCCGGTCATGCTTCTGCTGTCCAGCAGCGCGTGGACGGTCAGGTTTGTGCTGTGTCTGGTGGGTTTTTCAATCCAGTATTCCCGGAAATAGGGGAACTCCTCACCATCCGGTTGGGCTGTATCAACGGCCAGTCCTCGGGCAGAGAGTCCGTAGACTCCGCCCTTTGCTACGGCGCGTAAGTAGCTTGCCCCTAGAAATGCGGCGATTTCATCGAAATATTTTGGCGTGTTGATCGGACCATGGATACGGAACCCTGCAAAACCGAAGTGGTCGGGGATCTGCTCGGGCACAGCGTGGTTGCTGCCGTAGTCGAACATGGTCGAGTCAAAGGCCACCCTGTGGGAGTGTCCGTCTTTGACAATGTTGATGTCCACCAGGTGGTCATAGATCATGCCTGGGTGGAAGAGTTGGATCTCAAACGGCAGCCTTTCCTTTTTCCAGAGTGCCCGTTCTGGGCGATACTGTATTTCGCGCCAGGCGTCATAGCTGAGATCCAGCAGAGGTTGCGGTACTTGTCCCTGTGGGATTTCGAATGGGGACAGGCTGAGCTCAAGCGCCTTGGCCACCAGGATCTCACGGTTGAATGGCGTTTCTGTTTCTTCGGTTTGCTGTGGGGGTTGCTGTTGAGACTGCGGTTCGTCCTGTGCAGAGGCAGTCATGCTCAGCGGTCCAAGGATTGTCAGTAGGGAGAGGACTGCTGCCAGGGAGAGTACGTAGCGGGCGTGCAGGGATATATGCTTGGATGATATGTTTTTTGAGTACATGATAGGGTGCTCTTTGAATTTCGTCTCGTTTCCCGTGATGGGTTCGTCTCTGTTGACTGGGAAGAAGAGATACAATTTATCTCATCTATTAGCCAGTTTATGCGGCGCGACAGTACGCGATGCCACTGCTTTTTACAATTTGGATTCAAGGTTTGCACATATATTTTTTTGTTCCATAATTCCAATCTTTTACGTTATGGGTGTGGCGTTATTCAAATTCGAATTTCCAATGCCTTTCACTCAGAGGATCGACGCCGTCCATTCGAGAGCCGGTTTCATGTGCCATATCAGGGAGTTCCCGCAGCGTTTTCCAGAGCCTTTTCCTTGGATGTCGCGTGGGGGTGTCCTTTGCAAATGCCAGCCTTGAGTCGTCATGACTGTGTACCGTTTTAAATGAAAATTGACAATTTCTGACGCGAAGTGTCACAACTGCTAGGATGGAATCAATAAGGAGTCGCTTGTCATGTGCGTTCGATCTGTGTTCTCAGTATTAGTCGCATCGGTTGTTGCACTCGTATTGCTTGTTTCGTGTACGAGTTATCACCGGCAGCGAGGAGTGAAAAATACGTGGCGGAGTATTGATCAGTCGCAACTTGTTCCCGGCGAAACAACGCAGACTGACATCATCAAAAGTCTCGGACCTCCTTCGCAGATCATTAATCTTCAGGCCGGTCCGGTTTTCTACTATCTTGCCGAGCAGACAGAGGGCGGCGGTGTGATTTTGATCCTCTTCAATTCGCTCAATGAGAAGATAACCTATGACAGGGCCGTATTTTTCTTTGATGAAAAAGGAGCGCTACGCACGTACTCCATGAGCCAGGAGTCCATAGAGTATGCAGAGCCGTAGCATCCTGATTTCATGTGTGCTGCTTTTGACCGTGTTTGTGAGCGGTTGCACTATTATTCAGTCGGAATCAACAGCGCCCCAACCCGTAAATGCAGCGCATTTTACCACGCATTCGACCTATTATTGGGACGTTCTCGCCGAATTGGGGCCACCAACCACTATTTCGCGCTTGGGAGAGGGGATGGTCTGGCTTTATGAGGATGTCCAACTGACGGAGAAACAGTTCGGCATCGGGCCGCGTGAAGGAACCGGTTCATTGCTGAAGCTCAATTTTTCGCAGGGAAGTGGGCTGTATCATGGCATGGTCATGGTGTTTGCCCTGGATGGGGCGCTGCTTTTTGCCGAGGAAGTGGAGGAGACCATTCATCTGGGAGAGGGGGCAGGCATACAATTGCTTTTTTCCATGTCCAGTCTGGTCAATCTTTCAGATGTCAGGGGTAGTGCCGTTCAGCACACATGGGGAGAGTCGTTGTTGCAGGACATCCCAAAAGGGTTGAATAGTCAGCAGAATTTTGATTCCGGAGAACACGGCGTACAGCTTCTTGTCACCCCGGAGTTCGTCGGCCAGCAGTCCCTTGCCATCCCCTGATACCGTGCACTGTTCGGATAGGGGAGAAGTCTGTTCGATCTGTGTTTACCGGGGCCGGGTGGAGTGTCCTCGGGGTATGGGGGCCAGCAGCATGAAGAGGATTCCCACGCCCAACGTTGTGAGTGCCGATGCCAGGAGAAAGGTCGTGTAGCCTGTGATTTCCACCATGCGACTTCCCAGCAGCGGTCCCAGAAAGGAACCGGCGTGGATGGTCAGGATCATCATGTTGGCATTGAACCCACGGAATTGCGGATCGCCGCTCTGATAGAGTAATGCATTGAGTGGCGGGGTGCACAGCCCCATGCCGAGACCGAACAGGATCGCCAGCAGTATGAGCAGGGTGCTCCCGTTGAGCAGAACAAGGCACCCCAGACTTGCGCTGGTGAGTACCATGGCTGTAGTGATCAGCAGTTTGGGGGACAGAGTGTCGAAGATGCGGTTTGCCCCCAGTCGAATGGCTATCATGACTCCCGTCTGGATCGTGAAAAAGATGCCCGCGTTTTCGATGCCACGCGAGAGTGCGAAGCCCTGAAAGAGAAAGAAGATCCCTGTAAATATTATGAAGTAGAAGAGGTTTGTCACCAGGACAGCCAGAATGGTGGGCTGTTTCAGGTTGGCAAAGGAGTCCCTGGTCCCCAATCGTTTTTTGCTCGATTTGCCGTCGAGTGAGAGATGAATATTACCCTTGAGCCAGAGTGTGAAAGCGGCTGCTGGAAGCATCAAACTGGCGGCCCCGGCATAGAGCCATGTTGGACTGGAGACCAGAGTGCTCAGGCCGTCCGATACAATTGGGAGGATTGAGTAGGGGAGGAGCAGGGCTGCCGAGTACAGGCTGAAGGCCGACCCTTCCTTGCCTTTGGGGATGATGGAGACAAGCAGGACCGTGCATGGCGCAAAAACGCAAAATCCGCCAATGCCCTGCACGATGCGCAGCCCCAGCAATCCCCACAGCGACGTGGTAAAGAGGTAGCCGCACCCGCCCAGAAACATCGCGATCAGACCTATGGTCATGGACAGGAAGGCATTGGATGGGGTGATCCGACTGCTCATTGTTCCGTAGAGTATCATTCCCGCCAGAGAATACAGGCTGATGACAAGCCCGGACTGACTGCCGGAAAATCCGATCCGCTGGAGGTAGACATGCAGGCTGAAATAGACCGCCACGTTGCAGACGATCAGAAAAACCGTTCCGCATAACAGGAGAAAATTCAATGGAGACGGGGTGGTGTTCTCTGTTCGCTTTTTATTTGACATATCTCCCAACATCTTCGGGGGCGACATTGGTTTCGATGATTTCCAACCCGGTCGGGCCACGCCAGATGATGGTCATGCAGGCGTGAGCGGGTTTGAAGTTGAACAGATCATCCAGCGTGTGTTGCATCAGGCGGCAGAGGACTGATCGGATAACCCCTGCGTGGGTGACGGCCAGCACCGGGCGGGGACCTTGCGCCAGGGCATTGAGCACGGCCATGGCACGTTCCGCGACCTGATTGAAGCTCTCGCCGTTGGGCGGCTGAAATCCACTGAAGTCCATGCCGCGTTTGGCATAGGCTTCCGGGTAGTCTTTCTGTATGTCGTCAAAGGGGACACCGTCCCATTCTCCCATGTCTATTTCATCCAGCTGATGATGGACTTCCGGCATGGTGTCGAGCCGTCTCGCCAGCGGCGCAATGGTGTCCAGAGCCCGTTGGGAGGGGCTGGTGCACAGCCTTCTCAGGGGAATGTGAACCAGTGCCTCGGCCATGTGTTTGGCCTGCTCCTTGCCTATGTCCGAGAGGGGGAGTGCGGTCCTGCCGATACATCGGCCTTTACCGCCAACGGTTTGGGCGTGCCGCGCCAACAGGATCATGAGAGTACCATTTGGGCGAGCTGTTCCATTGATATCCCGGTTTCCTTGTCAAAGCGTTCCAGAATATTCTGCGCTCTGCTCAGCCGGTTGAGTATGTTTTTCTTGGCTTCCGGTTCGTGCCCGTACTTGGCCATTTTGGCTGTGTAGCGGTCTTTCAGCGGAGAAAAAACCACGCCTCGAACCAGCTTGTCCGAAAGAAAGACTATTTCCCGCTCGGTCAAAGGCTGGTTTCTGGAGAGATGGAGGTCCGTGTGCGCTGCGATTACATAGGCCGCTTCGTGAAATCCGTGATCATGCAAGCGTTCCGCCCCGACATGCTCGTGCTGTTTGTACCCTTTGCCGATGTCGTGGGCCAAAGCGGCGCCCACCACCAGACCGCGATTGAGCTTCGAGCCGTTGCTCCGCATGGCGTTTACCTTTCGGCAAATGGCTTCGCCGACCTTGGAAACAGCAATGCAGTGGCGTCTGACGACCTGTGGGGTGTCATACACATTCCAGATCTGGAGGCACTCATCCTTGGTAGGATACTGATTCTTGGCAAGGGCGCGTGCCAGCCCGTAGTCGGCGGGATGGTCAAGGTCGTGGAGGGTGCCGTAATCAGCCACATCCAGATCGCGGGCCGTGTCTTCGTACCGTTCCAATATGCTTCGCAGACCGCCGGTGCCGTTATGGGCCAGTATTTCCGGGATCATTTTTCTGTGGATGACCGGCGGGTGTCCGCGTTCGCCGAGAAAACGGGGGTAGACCACGGAAGAGGGAAACATGGTGAACTCGTCCATGAGCCGTCCGACAGTTTCACAGCGTACCAAAGGCATGTCCGCGGGCAGCATGAAAAATCCGTCAATGTCATCATCAAGCATGCCCACGCCGGTCTGTACCGATGAGAACATGCCGTCGGTATAATTGGGATTATGGACGATTTGGATGCCGGTCTGGAGGACTTCCGCCCCCACTTCTCCGGCACGTTTGCCTGTGACCAGCACGATTTGTTTCAGGTGGTTGACACGAAAGGCTGAGATACATTCCGACAAGACTGTGCCGTTGCCCAGCGGGAGCAAGGGCTTGAAAGCACCCATGCGGGAGGAAAGCCCCGCAGCCGGAATAATCGCTGCCAGTTTCGTCATAAACCTTACCTTGATCGTGCTTGTATAAGTTCCGCACCGATGGAGACTGCGATCTCCTCGGGTGTGCTTGCGCCGATGCTTAGCCCGATGGGGCAATAGCATCGGTCGATATCTTTTTGAGTGAACCCGTCATTCAGAAGGGAATCATAAATTTTATCGCGTTTCTTTTTGCTGCCGATCATGCCGATGTATCCCGCGTTGGTCCTGAGTGCTTCGGCCAGAACATTGCGGTCGTGGAGGTGCCCTCGGGTGACAATGATGATGCACGAGCTTTCATCGATGGGCATATTATTGCAACATCCGTCAAAGGAATCAATCACGCGCACTTCGTCGACATCAGGGAACCGGTCCGTATTGGCAAATTCTTCCCGATCATCCAGCACCACGGTACGCATGCCGATCATGGCCGTGACCTTGGCCGTGAACAGGGAGACGTGTCCCGCGCCGTAAATATAGACGGATGCGGGCGGAATGAACGGCTCGGCAAGCGCCATGGCCGCATCGGTCTTGTTGAATACGGGGGCGGCTTCTTTAAAGGCGGTCATGACCATTTCCGGGCCCACTGCGTCGGCAGTGACGATTACATGACCGCTGGCTTTGTCTTCACCGGTGTAGGTTGAAAGCAGAACGCATTTGGAGCCGGAGCGGAGCAGCGTGTCGATGGACTTGTACGCCTGGGCGCAGGGACCATCGGGAGCAACGACTTCCAGCAGTACGGACAACCCGCCGCCACAGATCATGTCGGAGTTGGCGGCCAGCTCCTGCGTCATGTCCACAAACATGAACCGGGTGGTGCCGTCACCGAGTGCGATCATGTCTTTGCCGTCTTTGCAGGCCATGCCTTCGGCCAGCCCTCCACCAATGGTGCCGAAGATGGACCCGTCGGCACGTACAGCCATTTTTGCACCGGACGAACGGGGGGTTGAACCGGTGCTGTGAACAACCGAAGCGAGGGTGAATGTTTCACCATTCTCAATAAGCTCGCAGACGGAGCGGACGAACGCTTTCATGAATCAGTTTCCTTTCACTCGCATGATTTGTCGTTTGGCAAGACCGTGAATGGCGGGTTCACTGGTGTTGCGAATGACGATTTCCATATTGAGTTGAGTTGCGTTTGTATTTAGCCTTACAACAGGTATTGTTGCAAGGGTCTTCATGACATTTTTTGCACTGTCTGTTTCAGGGCTGCATATTTCCAGGCGAAGAAGGCCGTCCCCGTAAGAGGCAACAAAATCTTCCACTTCGGGAAGAGCGAACAGCGCCTCGTTCAATTCGCCGAGTTCCAGCGTGCCCGTGTGCAAGGGAGTACCGCCGCCAATTCTGCAAATAGTTGCATCCAATCGACGCAGGGGCGTGCCGCACGGACAGTGCCCCCGGAGTATCCGTCCCAGATCGCCTGTGCGGTAACGGATAAGAGGCATTCCCCGCTTCAGGGGAGTGGAAACCACCATCTCGCCAAATTCGCCGTCTGGCATCGGGGTTCCTGTTTTCGGATCGATTATTTCCAGATAGACATCGGTTTCACGCAGGTGCATGCCTGCCCCGGGGGCGCATTCAACGGCACCACCCAGACCGGTTTCAATCATGCCCCAGTGGCGATATGTTCGGCAGCCGAGGGCATCGGTCACGCGTCGGACCACGGCGTCCGGGGTCGCGTCCCAGCAGAGCAGCACGGATTTGATGCGTCCCTTGGGCAGTCCGCGGCGCTGCCAGGCGCAGGCAAGCATATTCACATGGGATGCCGGTCCCACGATACAGGTCCCGTTTTCTTGTAAGAGATGATCCAGTGCGGCCTCGCTGTCCTCCATGACACCGTGCGCAACGGCGCGGGCACCAGCCCGTTCAAGCGCCTGCATCAGCAGTTGACCTACGCCGCCCGGACGTTCTCCCGGCATGAGTACAAAGGCTGTCTCGCCCGGCCCCACGAGATGGCTCATGCCCCAGTGGAAATAATCCACCGTGGCTTCCAGATCCTCGCTGGTATAGAAAATACGCTTGGGTTCGCCGGTTGTGCCGGAACTTTGCAGTGTGACGATGCGGGTTATTTCGTCCTGCGAAACGCAGAGCATGTCCTCTGGCTTGCGCCGTACATCGTCCGCAGTGAGCATCGGGAGGCGGGAGAAATCGTCGAGGTTCTTTATCTGGTCCGCTTCGACACCGTCGAAGTGACGGGCGTAGAAAGGACTGCGCTGTTGTGCGTGAGCGACAAGGTCTCGCAAGGTTCTTGCCTGCCAACCGCGGACCGCCTCAAAGGACGGTGGAGTAGAGCCTTCGGGGAGGCCCATGCGGCGCATGAGACAGGTATCAAGCTTCAACGTTGTCATGACATTTGCCTCGATACAGCGGTTCGCCGTTCATGGCTGTCAGGTTGTATGCGCAAAATGGAATGAGCCTGCCGTCCGGTGAGACTTCATGTATGCAGCACCCCTGCAACCGCTCAAGGTCCAGTGTCCAGGCGTCCTGAAAAGCCATGCCGGATACAGCCAATTTATGGGAGGTCGCCCGAGCGATAAAGGCATCAAGGTCGTCCTTTTTCGCCATTTGTTCGATTGCAAAGCCATCGGCCGGGGGCGCCCACTGCTGACGGACAAAGGATTTGGCCTTGTCCGCGCCTTCTGAGGCGGGGCGGGGCGCGCATCCACAGGAACCACCTGCAGACAGTCGTTGCAGCGAACCGTCTTCGGAGACCAGATAGTTGCCATGGAAAGAGCAGTGGGAATGCTCACAGCCGGGAGGCAGAAAGTCCGTGACCTTGACCATGCCGTCGGTCTGTTCCTCCAGCCGCCGCATGACATCGGGCAGGGTGATGCGCTGGTCATCACCGGGCGCTTCCGGGTACCGACCGAAGTAGCTGACCGGTTGAAAATGGACGCCACGCACGGCAGGTGAATTCTGCGCGGCATAGTGCAGGATGTCGCCCAGTCCCAGATCGTTGACGCCGGGCACCACGGTTGGAACCAGAACGATGCCGATACCGGCCTCAGCCAGGTTACGTACTGCTGCGAACTTTTCTTCCAGCAGGGGGCGGCCCCGCAGGGCCATGTAGGATTGATCGGTTATGCCGTCAAACTGAAGAAATACGGAATCCAGTCCGGCCTGGGCCAAAGTCTGCGCATAGTTCCGGTCAGTGCCCAGCCTGATGCCATTGGTGTTGAGCTGGACAAAGGGGAATCCTTTCTCTTTTGCCAGAGAAACAAGGGCTGGCAGATCGTGTCGGGCCGTGGGCTCGCCGCCTGAGAGCTGGAGGTTGCAATGGCCGGAGGCGAGGATGACGCGCTCCAGCAGGAAATCGATTTTTTCTACCGTGGGATCTGCAGGGGCTTTCTTGCCGGACGAGGCAAAGCAGACCGGGCAGCCAAGGTCGCATCTCCAGGTCACTTCCAAAACAGCGGTGCAGGTATGCTGCCCATGGCCTTCGCACAGACCGCAATCCTGTGGGCACCCTTTTTCCCGCTTGGTGAAGGGTGTCTTGGGACGGGAGGGAATCTTGGGCCGGGCCCATGCCGCATGATCAGGAGCGCCCCTCCAGACGATGGTGCGAAACGCTCCATGTTCAGGGCAGGTTTTCACCAGATAGGTGTCCTGCCCCACGGTCTCATGGGAGGCCGGGATCGGTGCCAGGCATATGGGACAGACGCTACGGGCGGGGGAGGACATTATTCGTCACGACCTTCAGTGGGATCGAGTTCGTTGGCAACCAGAATCTCGCGCACCTGTTCAACGGCTGCTGACAGCAGCCCACCGCAACGGATCGGGTCGGGCTGTCCGCATTCGCCACCGAGGATGGCCGTGCAGGTTGTGCCGCCAAATTCAGCGGTTGTTTCCGTAAACCAGTCTCTGAGTTCTTCGAGCATGACCGGCAGACACTCTTCGGCCTCTTCCATGTCCAAGCCTTTGCCGCTGTACAACCCCAGAATCATGGCCGCGCCGCTGAGTACGCCGCATGGGCCAGAGCAGTCTCCAAGCCCGTTGCACAGGCCGGCCGCAGAGCGGACCAGATCAGGGTTCTCTCTGCCCATCTCGTCCAGTGCCAACAGGATCATGATCTGAGTACAGCAATAGCCTTTACCACCCAGCTCCATTACTTTCAATCCGGCATCATCCAGCATGTGATGCTCCTCCTTTTTGTGCGACCAGTAAGTAATATCCCGGTTTTCCATTCTGACAACGACAACTCTCCCCCGTATGACCGGCGAAGATGAGTTTGGCCGCCAGTTCCTTGAGTCGATGTGAATGATCTTCAACCTGACGGACGATGAAACCGGCCTTTTCTACCAGCGTCCGCGTGTCGGCCAGCGGAATGCTTCCCTGTGCGCAGGGGCTGGAATTCGCGCTGATGTGTCCGTCGGAAAAAATGTCGGAAAGAATGAGGAAACCACCAGGGTTGAGCACCCTATACCAGTGTTCGAGCGCGGTATCCTTATGCGGCATGAGGGAGAGGACACATTCAGCGAAGATAGCGTTAAACGAGTCGGCGGAAAAGGGTAGGGAATCACCTCTCATTTCAAAGAGATACGTGTTGTCTTCAGCCCGTTGCAGTTGTTCGCTTGAGGCGTCGATGCCATAGGCGTTGGCACCGTATCGGGAACGTAATCTGGCAACAGTCGCGCCAAGGCCGCAGCCGATATCAAGGACGCGCCATCCCGGCAGAATTCCTGCCAGTTCCGCCCCCCTGTCGGTGATGTCGAAGCCGCCGGGGCGCAACGTGTCTCCGGCGGCCTGTTGCAGCACGGGCTGTTCCCATAAAGGACGCGTATCAACCACGGCTACTTGTCCTCCAGCATTCGCTCCACTTGCTGCATTTTACCGAGTGCGAGGTTCTCCGTGATCAAGACCTGTCCGCACTTGCTGCACGTGGGGAGTTCAACATCGAATTTGGCGTCCAGGTATACCAGCTCGACAACTTTGGTGACCAGTTTCTCGCCACAGGACGCACATTCCCAGCCAGCGGCATCTGCTTCAGGGACTCTTATGACGCTCATGCTTTGGCTCCTTTGATATGCATGCGGTGAGACCAGGACTTGTGGACCAGATATCCATCGTCAACGGGTTCATATTCCACCCAATAGGTCACGACAACCGGTCTGAACGAAGCCAGCAGATGGCCGGATTCGGAGTGAACGAATCGCTTGCCTGACTGCGATGCTGCGTAGAGGACCTTTTGCACGTCGGTGTGCAGGATGCGTCGTTCCTCCATGATGGCGGCGGCTTTGTCGGTGTACTGAACCACAACGGATTCATGGGGCAAGGCTGGTATGTCATCCGCATCCTGCCAGACGCCGGAGAGGAGTGCCTCCTTGAGGTGGACCCGGTTTTCGCGACGGGCGGAGTAGCCCGGGGCGGCACGGTCTGCCCGATTGCCCGTTTCCGGGTAGAGGAGGTCGTAAATATGTATGGCTCCCTTGCCGGTTTTGGCCATCATGTCGCGGCACATGACACAGTAGGTGACAATGTCTTCGTCCATTGTCCCAGCCCGTTGTCTGGTCACAATGTCTGCTAGTTGCGGATTGGCTTCGGAAAGCAGGCCACCATAGCCGCAGCACTGTGTGGTCTCGCCGGTCAGTGGAGGCTCCACAACCGTGACCTGTAGTTTGTCCAGAAGAGCGCGTACATCGTCCTGCACAACCTTGTCGTGCCGGGCGGCACAGGGGTCGTTGATGGCAAATGTGGCCGTTGCCTTGAGGGCGGTTTCAGGCACTCCGAGAGCGCTCAGAATGGACCAGTGGGAGAGGATTTCGGCATCGGGCAACCCTTCGCGGAGCTCCTTTATGCATGACGGGCATGCTGCGATGATCTTGGGCTTGCCCAGTGATTCCCACCCGGTTCTGAGTTCGGTCATGACGTAGTTGGTCAACGTTTCCCTGCCGGACCATTTGGCCGGTGCACCGCAGCAGTGCAGGAAGAGACCGACATTGTCCATGCGGGCGCGGAGGTCCGCATATGCGCGTTCCACGCCGTCAGGATCGGAGGCCGTCAGTTGGCAACCGGGGAAGAACAGGTATTCGCTGGTGTCTGTACCGGGGGCATGCCGGACCAGGGTGCATTTCTCGCCATTGGCAAAGGCCATGTCGCGCAAGGCGAAGTCGTGGGCCGAGGGCGGCATGTTGCCTTGTTCCACCAGGGTTCGGCGTGCCGCGAGACAGACATCGGCCATGGAAAAGTCTTCGGGGCAGATGGTTTCACACAATCCGCACAACATGCAGGAGTTGATCATGCTGTTGGCCTGACGTGTCCCCATGACGATGGATTCGTTGTTGTAAATCTGTCGGGCGTAAATTTTGGGATACGACTTGAAGTGCTTCAGGTATTCGCATTGCTTGACGCACTCCATGCATTCACACTGGATACACCGTTTGGCTTCATCGCGCGCCTCAAGCTCGGTACAGTTGCCGGAGTCAATGAGCGGCGCCTGTACTTCCACGCCTTCCAGGCTGGTGAACAACCGTGTGGGGTAGGGGCCTTCCAGTTCGCGATTGGATACCAGGGAAACACCCTGTGTGAAGCGTTCAATGGAATTGGCTGCGCGTCTGCCGCAGGCAGCCTGTAGAATGGCGGAGGTCTCGCCTTTCGGGCTGACAAACAATCCGGTTATCTGCGTACCGAACGTCAGATCGTCCGGTGTACCATATTCGGTAGACAGGGCTGGGGCTGCATCACTGTCCAGAAAGACCGCGTCGTAGGTTTCAATTAGCGAGGTGATGAGCTTTGCAGAAAGGGTCTCCTTGTCATTGACGACAACACCGAGTTTTTCGAGATTTGCCAGTTCCCGTTCAACGGTCCCTTCAGGGAGCGAGTCTATGGGCAGGTAGGCAAGTGAATTGGCGATGTCAGAGCTGATCAGGGTGACGTCGAAACCGCGGCGAGCCATTTCCCAGGCCGCGCAGAGACCGGTCAGCGTGGTGCCGACGACGGCCACGGTTTTTTTGCGGTTGGGGAGCGGACGAGGTGGCGCAACAGGCTTTGCGTTGTCCGCACAGAAACGTTCCAGAGAGTCCATGGCGATGGCGCCCCCGGCGTCCTTGCGGACACAGTGGGATTTGCATGGTCCATTGCAGAGTCGGGCCAGTACGCCTGGTAGTGGCAGCGTCTTGGCAAGAATTGTCCATGCTTTGTCCCATCGGCGCTGGGCCATGAGCGAACAAAACGTTCGTACATCAACATGAAGGGGGCAGGATGCAGTGCACTGAGGCGCTTCTTCCTGCACACATTTGTTTTCCCAGTGTCGCAGATCAGCCTGTTCCATCGGAACTCTCCCGCAGGTAGTCGAAAAGTAAAATGGCGGCCCGGACCGAATCCGGGCCGCCAAGTATAGTTGTTTGGCTTAATTAGCCTTTGAGTCCAGCAAGGACCTTTTCAGGCAGTGCGGGCAGCACTTTGATGCGAACGCCGCAAGCATTGTAGATAGCGTTGATGATGGCCGGGTGCGGGATGCACAGCGGGATTTCACCAACACCGGATGCGCCGTGAGGGCCGTTGGGACGCTCGGACTCGACGTAGATCAGCTCCATGTCGTCCGGGATCTGCTTGATGTACGGGAAGCCTGCACCCTTCATGGTGGAGTGCTTCTTGATGTCTTCGTAGTCCTCGGACAATGCCAGGCCGATACCCTGGGCGATGCCGCCGTACATCTGGCCATCGACAACCAGCTTGTTGTTGATCTTACCGATGTCTGCGACAAAGGTGACCTTTTCAACAGTGGTTTTACCGGTGGCGAGCTCAACTGCAACTTCAGCCATGCACACGCCGTACATGTAACAGGCAAAGGGAGAACCCTGGCCGTTTTCGTCGCAGTCATTGGCCGGAGCGGTCCACTTGCCGTGGAATGTCAACTCAAGGCCACCGTCAACCATTTCCTGGTAGGAGCGGTAGGAGCCATCGTCTTTGCGCATGGCATTCATCAGCTGCTCGCAGCCGTTGTTGATGGCGTTACCGATGACAACCTGAGAACGGGAGCCGCCAGCGGGGCCGCCGTTGGGGCAGACGCTGGTGTCATTGAGGATCAGATTGATCTGCTCGGGAGCCAGGTTCAGGGGCCGCAGAGCCTCGTGGGCAGTACCCAGGGTTCCCATGTCAGCGCCCTGGCCGTGATCGTGCCAGCAGGTCAGAACGGTGACAGTACCGTCTTCGTTCAGACGCACATCGGCTTCAGCGGTGTCCGGGCCGTCAAGGCCGGAACCGTAAACGCCCAGAGCGAGGCCAACGCCGCGCTTCACTTCAGCAGTGGAAGCAGCTTCGGCTTTCTTTTTGGCTTCTTCGTACTTGGGACGCAGTTTGTCGAGCATCTCAGGCAGGGAGTATACTTCAGGATCGCAACCGGTGGGGGTTGTGGAACCCTTGCGGTAGACGTTCTTGTAACGGAGTTCCAGCGGATCCATACCGAGCTTTTCAGCCAATTCGTCCATGAGTACTTCAGAGGGGAATTCGGCTTCAGGACCACCGTAACCGCGGAAGGCAGCGCCCCAGCAGTGGTTGGTGGCAACGGTACGGCCTGTGCCGCGGATGTTGTCGATGGTGTAACCGGAACCGATGAACTGTGCGCCACGCAGGGTCACGAGGTCACCGAATTCGGAGTAGGGACCGTGGTCGACAGTCCAGTCGGTTTCCATACCGAGCAGCTTGCCGTCTTTGTCAGCGGCCAGACGAACGGTGGTGTTCTGGGGAGAACGCTTACCGGTGTAGGTCTGCTGCTGGTGGTAGTCGTAAGCCAGGAATACGGGCTTGCCGGTAGCCATGCAGGCTGCGCCGACGAGGGCTTCCATGGTCGGGGAGAACTTGTAACCGAAGGTACCACCGGTGGGGTTCTGCACCATGATCATGTTCTCAGGCTCCATGCCGAGACCGGGAGCGATCATGTACATGTGCAGATGCAGACCAATGGACTTGGAGTGGATATTCAGCTTGCCGTTTTCGTCCATGAAAGCGAAACCTACGTCCGGTTCGATGGGCATGTGCGGCTGACGAGTGGTGAAGTAGTCACCTTCGACAACGACATCTGCGGAATCAAAGATCGGAGCGGTGTCTTCGCCCTTGGCGACATTCTGCTCGTAGTAGACGTTGGGAGTACCCGGATGAATTTCGATAGCGTCGTCAGCCATGGCAGCCTGAGCGCTCATGTATTCGGGCAGACGTTCCAGTTCGACTTTGACCTTGGCGGCAGCGGCCTTGGCGTTCTTGTCGGTGTCTGCGCAGACGATGGCAATAGCGTCACCATACTGGAAGACTTTCTCGTCACACAGGATGGGACGATCCCAACCGTCACCCTTGTTGGTGGGGAAGGTGATCAGACCGGTGATGCGGTTCTTACCCTTGACGTCCTTGTAGGTGACGACCTTTTCAACGCCGGGCATTGCTTCGGCTTCGGTTGTGTCGATGGAAAGAATCTTTGCGTGGGAAACTTCAGCCTGAACAAGAGCGAGTTTCAGGGTGCCCTGAGGCATCTTGATACCGAGGTCAGCACCAAAGTCCAGAGTACCTGTGACCTTGGCAATTGCGGTGGGGCGGGGGTACTTGGTGCCCCAGATACGACCATCTTCGGGGATCTGGAAAGCCAGCTCGTCCATGGTCTTTTCTCCGCGCATGACAGCGGCTGCATCCTGAACGGAGTCTACCAACTGCTTGTAGCCGGTGCAACGGCAGGCGTTGCGATATTTTTGGAACCAGTTGCGAACGTCTTCACGGGAGGGGCTCGGGTTGGAGTCGATCAGAGCCTTGGTGGAAACGATGAAGCCGGGTGTGCAAAAGCCGCACTGTGCGCCACCATTGGCAATCCAGGACATCTGAATGGGGTGCAGGTTGTCCGGGGTACCGATGCCTTCCAGGGTGGTGATGACTGCGCCTTCTTTGACACGGGTCATTTTCATGGAACAGGAACGGATCAGCTTGCCATTCATAATGACACTGCAGCTACCGCACTGACCAGTTCCACAACCAACCTTGACACTGGTCAGGCCCAGGTTTTCGCGCAGCACTGTGGCCAGCGAATCATCTGCTTCGCAGATAACCTGTTTGGCTATGCCATTCACCATGAGTGTGAGTTTCAACATGACAGTATTCCTCCTTTGATTTCACTGTCTAGCCAATGCGAGGGGAGCACCGGCTTACTTACTAAGGACACTATTTTCCAAAGGGACAAATGGGATAGCGGCAAACGTCGCACGTTGCGCAGAAACCGCCGTGACCCATAGCCACAATGTCTTCACGAGTAACGTGTTCCCCGGCAAGGAAGCGGGGTACCACAAGATCAAATATGGACGCCCGGTAGTACATGACGCAGCCGGGCAGACCGAAGATGGGGACTCCGTCCAGCACGGCAATCATGAACATGACGCCGGGGAAGGTCGGAGAGCCATAGGTGATGACCTCGGCGCCAGTGGCCCTGATGGCCGTGGGCGTCTGATCGTCAGGGTCCACGGACATGCCGCCGGTGACCACGATCATCTCGGCACCTTCGGCAATGAAGGCGAGAATGGCATCACGGGTCATGGACGGGTCGTCCGAGGTCAGCCGCTGGTCCATGACTGTGGACCCCAGCTTGGCAAATTTGTTTTTGATAACCGGACCGAATTTGTCCTTGATGCGGCCTGTGTAGACCTCATTGCCCGTGGTTACCACACCGACCTTGTGGTGTTTGAACTCACGGATGCCGACCACATAGGGGTACTCGGCACAGATGGCTTCGACCTGTTCGATTTTCTTTTCGTCGATGACCAGAGGGACCACGCGGGTTCCTGCGACATTCTGGGGAGAAGTGACCTGCTGGCCGGTATGCATGGTGGCCAGAACAACCTCTTCAATGGAGTTGATGCGATTGAGGGCTTCCACATTGATGTCGAGGAGACCGGGTGAGGCTTTGAAATTGATACGGCCTTCACAGACTTCCGAGAGCGTGATGCCCGGACCGGCGGCAGCGTTGGCTATGCGATGTGCAGCCTCGTTTTCGTGCACAGTCCCTTTTTCCATATGGAGCACGTAGACATGCTCTTTTCCGATTTCCAACAAGGTGGGGATGTCTTCCTCGGCGATAACGTGTCCTTTTTTGAAAGCAGGACTTTTGGTTTCGCCAGGTACGATCCTGGTCATATCATGACACAGGACCATGCCGACAGCCTCTTCTACGCGCACGGTTTTCATGTGGCTATTGCTCCATTCTCGGTCTCTTTAAAATTACAAAAATACGTCTATTTCAGTTAAAGTGTTGCTATCATTATGCTTAAAAAGGCATAATCCAAGATGGATCAATGCGAACAATGCTCGGTATGCTCAGTGTGTGAGTTGAGCATTATGCCATTTTGAGCATGTCGGTAAACGGACAGATACAGTCCACTGATACGCTCTATAGAGTACGTGTATAATGCGGACTAGTCATTGTGTTTAGACGGGCATAAAACTAGCACCAGTAATAAACTGCGTCAACACTAAGTGTTATTTAAGCTGGCACAAATATGAAATAAAATTTATTCATGTAATAGCATAATATAATTGATTTATTTTTTCATTTCGCGATGTATTTCCCCTGACTGGTAGTATTCTAAAAACGCGCTTGTTCAACAATTCACGAAGTTTAATTGGTCTGAAAACAGCTAATTTGGTCCCTAAAAAGGCTCAAACCGTGATCGGTTTGAGCCTTGGGTTGTGGCATGATACGGTAGAACCCGAAGAGGTTTTTGTTTGGTCTTGTTTATGCCTGTTTTGTCCAAACGGCGTCATCCGGGAAGAGATGAGAGCCTGTGGAGATATCTAACGGGGCGGCCAGCCAGTCTTTTGTGGCTTCAACCCATTTGGTGAAGTGCGGCATTGTCGTATGCTTTTCGAAAGCCTCTGCGTCTTTATACACTTCGTAAAGGTGAAGTTTGTTTGGGTCTTCACCATCTTCAACTATATTGAAAAGCAGGCAATCAGGTTCATTGTCTACTGAGCCTCGCCCGTCGGCAAACATTTCCTCGATGAATTCATCTCTGTGTTCCGGTTTGATCTGCACTTTTACGATGACGGCAAACATGGCATTCTCCTTGTGTGAGTTAGGGGAGCTAAACGAATGGGATATATGAACCACCTGTGAAAATGATCAATACTCCGAGTAAGACACCTGTGTATATAGTGTCAATCCGATCGGGAAAAGAATGACTGGGATCACTGAAAACGGCCCGAGAGTGTTTACTCTCGGGCCGTTTTGTTGCAGGGGTGAACGGTGCTATTTCTCTGGATCAAAGAGTACCTTAATGACGCATCGATTGTCGTCGTTGACGAGGCTCTCTTCAATGGAATGGGTGTTGTGGAGCTTGGGTGCCTTCATGACACCGTTGCGGATGGCCTGCCCGCAGGAGTAATCCTTGGTCATGTTTGCGCTGGAGAGGGAGTCGAAGACGTGGCTGTTTGTGGCGATCCAGGTCGCCTTATTCCCTTCATACGTGATCGGTTGGTTTATATACATGTCGTCGAAGAAACACGTCTTCCAGACATGTTTGAAGATGGCCATGAGTTCTTCGATCGTGCCTGGACGTTTGTTTTTTTTGGGCGCAACAGCATGAGCGTGTACTTGCGAAAAAACCGTTCGTTGGCCTTTTGTTCCCCCAACTCCCTGACCCTGGTGGTATGCCGGTAGAAGTCGTGCAACCACCAGAGTTGTTTGGTGAAGTTGAGTTACCCTTCACACTCCTTGATCGGTGAATCCATGGCGTCCTCCAGCGTTTAAGCGGCAGGGGATTTGGCCATTGCGACCACTTTGCTTCGGAGTAAGGGGTACCGTTTGAGCAAAAAATACGGGATGGGCGGGAAGAACCCGAAAGGGCGATCCTGGGTAAGCTGCACATCTTCCACTTCCCAACCAGCCATGACCAGGACTTTGGATAAGGTATACGGTGTGAACCAGTAGCGGTGATCGGAGTTGATATCTTCATACTGCTTCAGGGCCTTCTTGAAATTCTTGTAGTGGAAGGCGTTGGGCACGGTGATGATACACTTGGCGTTTTCCAGGCCGGGACGTCCGCGCAGGGTTCTCATGAAGCTTACAGGGTCGTCCACGTGTTCCAGGATTTCTCCGAGCACGACGAAGTCCCAGTCCTTGTCGTTGATGCCGGGGATGAGGTCGGTGAGGATGTCCCCCCAATAAATGTCGGGCAGCTTCATTTCGTCGGTCAGGAAGTTCACGCCTTCCTCGTTGATATCCACCCCGGCACACAGACTCGCGCTGTCCATGAGCAGCTTGTGCAGCCAGACCCCTCGTTCGAGTTTGCGTTTGACCTTGTCGGGCGTGTGATCCACGCAGCCGATATGGAGTACTCTGGCCCCTTTGACCTTATTAACCAGGTACGTCAGACGACTGCGTTCCGAGAAGTCACCGGCGAGTTTGAAGTAGCATCCGGAAGAAAAAATTTTACCGTTGAGAAATCGGCGAAGTTGTTTGTCGAGTTTCATCTGTGTTCCTTGTCTGCAATCCGGTTATCTGCCGAGGAGGTTGTCCTCGACCCAGCGTTCGAACTCGTCGATTTTGGTTGGCAGATTGAAAGTGGTCCGGCATGCATTCAAGCTGAGTCCCTTTAATGCATTCAACGCATCATTATCCAGCTTGAGGAGCGAGTCAATAGTATTGCGGAATTCTTCGTGCCCCGCGGATGGCGGCACCATGAGATGAGCCAGTGAATCAGGCCAGATTTCAGAGACGCCCCCAATATCTCTGGAGACCGGGATCAACCCCATGGCCATGGCCTCAAGCAGGGCATTGGGCATGCCCTCACTATTGGAGGGAAGAAGAAAAACGTCGGCGTTGCGCAGGTGCGCCTGCACGTCCGTGGTGAAGCCATGCCAGACAAGGCTTCCTCGTTTCTCCAGCTTTCGATGCTGTTCGCGAAGCGATTCCACGAGCTTGCCTGTGCCGACAATATGGTACTGAAAGGAGTCGGGAGGGAGCGTCTCAAGGGCGTCAAGCACGTTCTGGTGATGTTTGTCCTTATTGACCTGACTGGTGGAGATAAGCTGAAGTGGGCCGGATTGAACCGGGCGTATTGCGTCAACCGGCTTTTTGGCGTTGTGGATGACCTTGATTCTGTCTTCAGGCACAAAGGGGAGATGTGTGCGGACACCATTGGCCACGGAATGGCTGGGGCAGAGAAACCAGGGTTTGAGCAGCTTGATGAGAAATGTCACTCTGGAATTGGATTCCATGTCCCTGGGCATACCCACCCGCTGCACCACCGGGATGCCCAACAGTCTGGCCGCCACCCCGGCTGTGTTCATGTCCTTGTTGATATTGCATATGACTATATCCGGTCGCGTGCGGAGGAACGCCGCAATGAAACGGCCTATTGTCAGGGGGTTGAAATCAAAACCGAAGTTGGCCTGACGGGCGTCGATGCCCCGGTCTTTGAGTGTGGCAATGAACTCAGACTGCCTGGCAAAGACGGTGACGCCGTGGTCGCGTGCGACGAGTTCCGTGGCATAGTCCACGGTCCATGTCTTGACCCCGCCCCAACTGCGAGTTGAATTGATGAAGGCGATATGCATAGTTGTATTCATGTATGGGTTGAACGCGCTCTCTGCATCTGTCTCGATCCTCCGGTTCCGGGAGAGAGTCAACCGGACTGGCGCTTTCATGTACCCGACTCTTGGGCATAAGAAAAGGACCATCCTGTGGCCGAAGTGAGAAGGCCGGGAACAAGAACGGTCCTTTTGTGTACCGTTGACATGGTGGCCATGACGCGACGTCCGTTCATAGGCCATCGTCGATGGCCTGATAACCGTTAGATGACGAAGATGGTCAAGCCGATCATTGTCGCCAGATAGAGGCCTCCGAAAATGGCACCGAGCGCCCACCAACGGGCCTGGCTGATGAAGCCCGCGCCATACCAGATGGGGGATGGGCCGGTGGCATAGGGTGTGATGATTCCCATGAGTCCCAGTGATGCGGCCAGCATCAGTGCGAGCTGCGGCAGCATTGCGGCGGGCAGCAGCGATGCGCCGGTGGCCATGAACAGGGGCAGCAATGCCGTGGTGTGCGCCGTGGTGCTGGCAAAGAAGTAGTGGAGCAGGAAGAACATGACCACCAGCATGACGGCCACGGTTAGTGGAGGCATTCCCTGCAGGTAGATAGCGACCATCTCGCCGAGCCAGGTCAGGACACCTGTTTTTTTCAACCCGCTGGCCATGGCGACCAACGTGGCAAACCAGACAAATACATTCCACGCGCTCTTGTTCGTGATGACGTCTTCCCAGTTGATGACATCGGTCAGTATCATGAGCGCGAGGATGAAAATGGCGGCCACGGTGCTGTTCACGCCAAGCTGCTTGCCGAAAACCCAGAAGACGAGAGCCGCGACAGCATAGCCGAGCATCATCAGTTCCTTTCTGGATATGCGGCCCATTTTCCGCAATTCTTCGGCGGCCCAGTGCGGTGCCTCTGGCGAGGTCTTCTGGGTTGGAGGATAGATGACGTAGGCGAGCCATGGTGTAAGCACAAAAAGTGGGAGCATGGCTGGTATCATGATGCTGGCCCAGTGGCCCCAGCTGATGGATATATTCGACGATTTCTGGATAAGGTCCACTGCCAGCAGGTTCGGCGCCAGTGCTGTCAGGAACATGGAGCTGGTCACGCAGGTGGAGGCGATGCCGACCCAGACAAGGTAGGCGCCTATCTTGCGCGGTGCGTTGTCCGGGGTGGAGTCGAACATGGGCGGTATGTTGCTCGCCACAGGATAGATGGTGCCTGCGGAGCGAGCCGTGTTGGACGGCATGAACGGGGCCAGGATGAGGTCGGAGAAGGCCACTGCATAGCCAAGCCCCAGTGTGCTTTTGCCGAGATACCTGATCAGCAGCAGGCTGATGCGTTTGCCCAGCCCGGTTTTCTGATAGCCCAGGGCGAACATGAACGCCGCGAAGATGAGCCAGATTACGCCGTTGGAGAATCCTGACAATGCCCAGTTTCGGCTTGCCGTCGGGTTGGGATCGACCAGACCGAGGACCGCTACCAGGGCAACGCCAAACAAGCCCACAAGGGCTGCGGGCACCGGTTCAATGATAAGACCGACGACCACACCGACAAATATGCTGAGAAAATACCAGGCGTTTGGGGTCAATCCGTCCGGGGGCGGGATCAGGGCCATGAGCACGGTGACAATAATCGGGGAAAATTTCTTTAGATAATTCATCTGCTGTCTCGATTCAATCAGTGTTACATGATTTTTCAAGTGAGGATCAGACAGGGAAAGCCGTCTTCAGACCATTGATCACTCGGCACTTGTCTACTCTTTCAGACATTGTCATAGCTGTGGGGTATGGGTCAATGGGGAATGGGAATGGGGTGATACAGCGGCTCTGGCAGGCGGCCTTTATTATGGAAATGGAATAGAATGAACACGGCCCGCGAGATTGTTCCCGCGGGCCGTGTTGTTTTACAGTGGTGCCTGGAATCAGGCGAAGAACGAGAAACGGATGTTACCGTCTTCGTTGGCCTGGATGCAACTGGTCCATGTACTGAGGGGGGACCAGTGTCGTATGGATTTGAATATATGCAGTTTCATTTCCATGCTCCTTTATTGAGCGTTGATCAAGCGTCATGCAGGGCTCCCGGGAGCGTCTCCACATACGTTTTGATTTCGTCCCTGACGCGTCGGTAGAGTGTCAGTATCTCTTCTTCGTCAGTCAGCCCTTGTGCAAGGGACGGCGGGTCGTCGAAACCGACATGGACCACCTTTGATCGGGACGGAAAATAGGGGCAGTTCTCATTGGCGTGCCCACAAACGGTGATAACAAAGTCGAATTCCACATTGCTTGTCAGATCGGTGACAAGTTTGGAACTATTTCCAGATATGTCGATACCGGCCTCGGCCATGACCTTGACGGCGTATGGATTCAATCCATGGGTTTCGACTCCTGCCGAATAGGCCGTCAGGTGCGCTGCCTTGAGGTGGTTGGCCCATCCCTCAGCCATTTGGCTGCGGCAGGAGTTGCCTGTGCACAAAAAAAGAATGTTCATGGTGGAGTCTCCTATTTTGCTTCAGAAATTTCGCAGCGGACATGACAGACGCCGTTGACGGTTTCCTTGGCAAAGGGGAAGTACTTTTTCTTGAAGTAGACGGCCACGTTGACCAGGGCGATGAGTACCGGCACTTCCACCAGAGGGCCGATGACAGCCGCGAACGCTTCGCCGGAGTCGATGCCGAAGACCGCGATGGCAACGGCGATGGCCAGCTCGAAGTTGTTTGACGCCGCCGTGAAACTGAGGGTGGTCGCCTGTTCATAGGTGGCATCCGCTTTCCAGGAAAGGTAGAAGGAGACCAGGAACATGAGCAGGAAGTAGATGGTCAGCGGGATGGCGATGCGGATGACGTCGAAGGGCAGGGCCACGACCTTGTCGCCCTTGAGCGAGAACATGACGAAGATGGTAAAGAGCAGAAAAACGAGTGTCAGGGGGCTGATCTTCGGGATGAAGACAGTCTCGTACCACTCCTTGCCCTTGGTTTTGAGTCCGATGAAACGGGAGGCCATGCCTGCCAGGAACGGGATGCCGAGATAGATGAACACGGATTCGGCTATCTGGCCCATGGAGATATCCACAACCACACCTTCCAGACCGAACCAGCCGGGCAGTATGGTGATGAAGACATAGGCGTATACCGAAAAGAACAGCACCTGAAATATGGAATTGAATGCGACTAGTCCGGCGCAGTATTCGCTGTCGCCCCTGGCCAGGTCGTTCCAGACGATGACCATGGCGATACAGCGGGCCAGGCCGATGAGGATCAGGCCGACCATGTAGTCGTGTTGGCCGGAAAGAAAGGTGACGGCCAGTCCGAACATGAGCACCGGGCCGATGACCCAATTCTGCACCAGGGAAAGGGCGAGGACTCGGTAATTGCGGAAGACCTGACCGAGCTGCTCATATTTCACCTTGGCCAGGGGCGGGTACATCATGAGGATGAGGCCGATGGCGATGGGAATATTGGTTGTGCCGACCTGGAAGGAGTCTATGACGAGCTTGATGTCAGGAAAGAAATAGCCGCTCCCTACGCCGATGAACATGGCGAGGAAAATCCACAGGGTCAGGTAGCGGTCCAGAAAGGAAAGGCGTTTGATGGTTGATTCAGACATGAAGGGGTCCTTTACTTCGACTCGGTAGTGCACGAGTCGGTTTCTTTGGTTGCCAGATAACTGGTGAGCCGGGCATAATCCTGCTTGGCTTCGTCAAGCGCGGGCAGGTTTTGTCGCAGTACGTGGAGTATGAGGGATTGAATTTCCTTCTGGGGGATCGCCAGAGAGTAGTATACCCATTTCCCTTTGCGCTGGCTGTTGACCCAGTTTGAGTTTTTCAGGAAGGACATATGGCGTGACACTCTGGATTGGGGCAGATCCAGGCCTGCCATGAGGTCACAGACGCACAGTTCTCCGTGGTCCAGTAATCGTATGACCCGCAGTCGTGTGGGGTCTGATAGTGCCTTGAGGCATTCGGCAAGTGTTTTCATGGAGAAATTATGTATACGCATATGCAGATGTGTCAATGTGTTTTGTGTGACAATCGCGCGTCGAATCTGTGTGATGTGCAGAAATCTGATAATTCTTTTGTTTTTTGTCTCATGATGCTATCTGCAAGCCCGAAAAGGAAAACACAGCTGCCCGGTTCATGTGGCAGGGAGGAATCTATATGAAGCCTATTTCGCGTGAAGTATTCAGAACGTATGATATTCGAGGACTGGTAGATGTCGATTTTGATGAAGAATGGGTAGAGCGTCTGGGCCAGGCCTGCGGCGCCTATTTTCAACAACATGGATCAAAGACAGCGGTCATTGGATTTGATGCCCGTCACTCTTCTCCCGGGTATGCCGAGGCCCTTGCCAAGGGAATCTGTTCAACGGGAGTGGATGTCATCACCGTGGGGCAGGTGTCGTCCCCGGCCTTTTATTGGGCGGTCACCAAATTTGGCGAGACCGCTGGAGTGATGATCACCGCCAGTCACAACCCTTCTGAATATAATGGATTCAAGGTGTGGCAGGGTGTCAGCACCATTCATTCCGAGGAAGTGCAGGCCGTGTTTGATGTCATGGAAAAAGGGGCGTTTCCCACAGGAAATGGTTCGGTCCGGCATGAAGAGGTTCTTGATGCGTATATCAAGGAACTGGTGGAGGGCGTGACCATTGCCCGGCCTGTTAAGGTCGTGGTGGACGGCGGCAACGGCGTGGGCGGCAACCTGACCGCCGATGCGCTGGAAGCGGCCGGGGCCGAAGTCGTGCGTATCTTCTGTGACCCTGATGGCGATTTCCCCAATCATCATCCAGATCCGGTTGTCGAGAAAAATATGGTCCTCTTGCAGGAGGCCGTTCTCAAGGAGAACGCTGACCTCGGTATTGGCCTGGACGGTGACGGCGACCGTATCGGCGTGGTCACGGAAAAGGGAGAGCTGCTCTTTGGTGATCAACTTGTGGCTATTTATGCCCGTGATATCTTGCAGGATTTCCCCGGTGCTTCCATCATCGGCGAGGTCAAGTGCTCCCATCTCATGTATGAGGACATCAAGGCCCACGGCGGTAACCCGGTCATGTGGAAGACCGGTCATTCGCTGATCAAGGCCCGCATGCGTGAAATCGACGCCAAGTTTGCGGGCGAAATGTCCGGGCACATGTTTTTTGCCGATCGTTACTATGGATTTGATGACGCTACCTATGCGGCTCTCAGAATCGTGGAGATCGTGTCCAAATCCGATCAGACCATGAGCGATCATCTCAAGAGCTGGCCCACAACCTATTCAACTCCAGAGATTCGGGCGGATTGTCCCGAGGCTCTGAAGGCCGAGGTCGTGCAAAAGGCGGTGAACTATTTCAGTTCCAAGTTCGATGCCATTGACATTGACGGTGTGCGCGCTGTCTTCCCGGACGGGTGGGGGCTGCTCCGCGCCTCCAACACCCAGCCCGTGCTGGTGCTCCGTTTCGAGGCCGAAACCCCTGAACGGCGCGATGAGATCAAGGCCATGTTCGACGAAAAACTGGCTGAATGGATTCCGCAAAAGTAGGTGTTATACAAGTAAAAAAGAGCAGGAAGCGGTGTGCTTCCTGCTCTTTTATTTTAGAGCTTTATCGAACGGGCTGCCCGATCGGTTTTTCTGGAATGAACTGGAATCGTTTCAACGCGTTTAGTGTGTTTTCGCTTGCATTGTTGACAGGAATTTCAATCTTGACCCGCTTGTCGAGATGGATGTTGCGTAGCGTTTTGCTTAAGACTGGATCGGTCATGACTAAATCCTGTAACTGGCCTGTCTCATATGCTTTTTCCAGTCCACTTTTTAATGCGTTGTACAGTTTGTCATTTCCTTTACGTACATAAAAAAAAGATGCAAGCGGATAGGAGAGAACGAGATGCTCGTCAATGACGAGTCCGGGGTTGTCCGGAGCGTAGCGGGCGTATTCCAAATCTATTTCGAACAAACCGCGAGGGTAGAGATCAACTCTTCCATGCATTATCATTTTCGGGATATTAGTAGGTTTTGCCAGCGCCAGAACTTGAAGATTCGCATCCCTCATGATTTTCACATCTGTCCATCCCAATCCTTGTCCAAATACGTATCCGTATAGATCGTCGAGAGTTTTGACTTTTTTAAGTTCATCCACCAGATCCATTCGTGTGAGAATTATCCTTTGTCCAAGACCAAGGCCGAGTTGAATGGGGACGTATACAGCCTGCAACTGTGCTTCAAGCTTGTGCCCACTCCCTAAAGCGATGACGTAGTTTTTTGATGAAGCGCTGACAATTTCCACCCTGCGAGGCTGTGAGGTTTGGATTGCTTCAATTTTTAGGTCATAGTGAATGCTTTGGTTTTTTAAGGCGAGATCCAATACTCGGTATAAAAACGTATCTGGCGAAAGGGGACGGTCAAAGAGCACAATTACTTTGAGTAATTCATGATTTTGAGCTGCCAGTGGCTGAACGAATACCAAGAAAAACAGACAGGCGAGAATGATTCTTTTTATCATACGTAATCATACTACAAAAAATGATGCAGTGTCTATCAAGACAAACACAAAAGGGGCTATTCGTAGAGTGGATTAATACATTGTGTGCGGATCGCGAAAGGGCTTTGAGACGCCCGCCCGGGATGTCTATTTGCGTGTGCAGAGAATCGATACGTAGGTAGAAAGTTCAAAACTACAAGTGGACACCGGGTATTCTCAGTCTTTCGGTTTTCACAGCCAAATATTCACCACATCTCATAACTCCGTCCTTTGCCCTTGCCGAAGGCACAATCAACAAGTTTGGGAAGGAGAGAGGGGGAGGGGGCTAAGGACATTCTGAAATAGCACAAGAGAAGGCCAGCATCGGGGGCGATGCTGGCCTTCTCAATATTGGGGGTGAGAGAGTTGTTATGCTTTGCTGACGCTGATGAAGTGCTCCTGCATGGCAACGGCGCCGCCGCCCTTGTCCCACTTCTTGATGCCTTTGGGCATGAGCAGGTTGTCTGCCGCACCCATTCCCTTGGCGCGGGATTCGCACGGCAGGGTATGGCCGAAGCCGTGGATCATGAACACGCATTCAGGGTGGACGAAGTCGGTGACGAAAGCCTTGATCTTGGCTTCGTATCCGTTGCTGCCCACGGTGACATAGTCGTCGGTTGCGATGTCCAGCTCCGCTGCTTTGGCTGTATTGATCCAGAGAATGTTCTCCGGCATGCGCTCAAAGAGCAGGGAGTTGTTCACGGTGTGCCCCTGGGTATGCAGGGCGCAACGACCGAAGGTGATGCGGAACTTGTCCTTGGGCGGACGTTCCGGGGATTCGTAGGGCTTGAGTGAGGGCAGGCCGTCTGCTTCGAGCTTGGCGTCGATGATCTGCACTTTGCCGGACGGCGTCTTGAAAGAACCTTCCTTGACCGGCTTGTACAGCGGATCGGAGGCCAGGGACACGATGCCGGTCTTCTTGAAGTCTTCGAGGGACACGCCAGTGCCTTCGAGCTGGAATTTCCAGATGTCTTCGATGTTGTCGTAGTCGAGCTTGTCGAGGCCCATGCGTTTGGCCAGGCCTGCGTAGATTTCCCAGATGGCCTTGGTGTCATAGATCGGATCAATGGCACGGTTGCGGATCTGGAAAGCGGGCTTGGGACCGTTCTTGGTCATGATGGTGTCTTCGCGCTCAAGGTAGGGCGAGATGGGCAGCACCACGTCCGCATTCCAGGCAGTGTCGGACCAGGAGAAGGTCGGCACGACCAGCAGTTCGATGCTTTCCCACATTTTCAGGACGTGGTCCTTGTCAGGGAAGGCCATGAGCGGGTCATGGCGGTGACAGATGTACGCCTTGACCGGGTACGGATTTTCTTCCACCGCAGCCTCGTAGGCGAGGTTTACCAGACCGGGGCCGGCGTCGTAGTGCTTGCGGCCTTCCATCCAGCCGATGCCGTCGGCGCGTTTGCCTTCCGGTTTCGGATAGAGGTTCATGAAGGAGTTGAGGCCCTTGGCACCGACATCGCCCGGCTTGTTCATGAAGGGCAGGCCACCTTTTGCACCAATGGCACCCATGAGCGCGTTGATGATGTAGATGGTTCGGGTCATGTAGAAGGAGTCGGAGTACCGGGCCGTCATCCAGCCTGGGTGCCACAACACGCTGGGCGCTGCTTCGGCAAGCTGATGACAGAAGTCGCGGATGGCGTCGGCGCTGATGCCGGTCTCTTCGGCCGCCCATTCAGGGGTGTACTGCTGAACGAAATCCTTGAGCGTGTCAAAGTCTTCCACCCAGTTGGCCACGAAGTCCTTGTCGTACAACTCCTCTGTAATAATGGTATTGATAACAGCGAGATTGAAGGCGTAGTCCGTGCCGGGCCGGATCATATAGAAATTGTCAGCCTTGGTGGCAGGCACGTTGGCGCGGATGTCGATGACGGAAAGCTTGCAGCCGTTTTCCATGCCTGCCAGAAGGTTGTTTACCTCGGCCACATTGATGGCTTCAAAGAGATTGCGCTGCTGCAGGATGACATGCTTGGCGTTTTTCAGGTCGTAGGAAACGCCTTTGCGACCGAAGCCGAACACGGACAGCGCCGCGTTCTGCACGTTGCGAGCGCATGCAGAATCGTGGTTGTTGTAATTGGCTGTGCCGATGCCGCGCAGGAAGGCACGATAGAAGTCGCGGAACGGGCCGCCGCGATCGGAGAAAAGTACCGAGTCCTTGCCGTACGTGTCCTGAATACGGGTCAGTTCATCGGCCACATAGTCCAGTGCCTCGTCCCAGGAAACCTGTTTCCATTTGCCTTCACCGCGTTTGCCGGTGCGGACCATGGGGTACTGTGGACGCTCGTCGTCATAGCTCAGGGCCGTACCGGCCGCGCCACGGGGGCACAGCGATCCTTTCAGCGGCGCACCGCCCTGGATATATTCGGCCTTGCCGTCAACCACTTCGACCTTGATGGGGCAGCGCACCGAGCACATACCGCACATACTGTTTACATATTCCTTACTCATGATCTCCTCCTGGTGTGGCACCTTAACAGGTACTCACAAAGAAATTCTGGATGGGCTGCGCACCTTTTTTACGTAGAATGGACCCTATAATGGGCGCACAATCAATCGCAATAAAACCCTGCTTGTGAAACTGATCACAAACTTTTTTTAAAGTTTACCCAAAAAAACGCGTGAGTGTCGACATGAATTGGGAAATATGTCACAAAAGGGGGCAGTATTGACCGGAATCATATTTTTCTTCAAACCGTGAAATATCAAAGGAACTGCGCGCCCAAACCAAGTTTGCAGAGGTGGAAAAAATGGCCATTTACAGAATTAAATTTGACAAGAAACGGTGTATTGCCTGCGATGCCTGCCTGGTTCACTGCAAAGTGAGCAATAAAGTGCCCATCGGGTTGTCTCTTAACAGCCTGATTGCTGAAGGCCCCATCGCCGACAAGGACGGCAAGCCTTCGGCCAAGCTCAAATACCAGACCTGCAGACACTGCAAGAAACCCGAGTGTGTCCCTGCGTGTCCCAATGGCGCCATGTATCAGCGCGAAGCTGACGGCATGGTGCTGGTCGATCTGGACAAATGTGACGGCTGCAAGTCCTGTATTGATGCCTGTCCCTGGACAGTGCCCGTTTTCAATGAAGCTACCGGCAAGATCATGAAATGTGATTTCTGCATTGATCGTGTGGAAGCCGGGCTTGATCCCGCGTGTGTTACCGGATGTACGGCGAATGCTCTGAGTTTCGTTCGTCCGGAATAAATATTGGTGATGACTTCTCGGCTTTGGGGGCTGTGAAGGTATTTTTTCAGTTTTTAACTTAATTTGAGGAGGAGGTAACAGTGTTACGTTCCAAAAAAACTCTTCTGATGCTGGCTCTGGTGGCTGCCGTGTGTGTCATGGCTGAGCCTGCCATGGCCGATCGTCTGGCAGACGCCATTGCCGAAGCCAAACCCACTGGTGAGCCTGGATATCTGGGAATCCCCGGTGGTCCGCAGCTCAACATCCTGATCGGCCTTGTCTGGGCGATCTGGGTTGGTTGGATTTTCTCTACCGTCGGTGCCTTTGGTGGCATCATGGCCGGTGTTGGTCACATCACCATCTACGGCCTGGGCGATTACGCCAGCTCCTTTGGTAAAGGCTCCCAGATGAACAAGGTCGTCACCGACTCCATCCGTGTGTCTAACCAGTGGTTGGTCGGTTGTTCCGCCGCACTGTCCTCTTTCAACTACTATAAGGCAGGTCGTCTGGTGCTGCCTCTGGGTATCGCGCTGGCCATCGGTTCCGTGGCCGGTTCCTGGCTGGTCCCCTGGCTCACCGCCGGCAAGATCAACCTGAAAGCCTACCTCGGCTACTTCGGCCTCTTTGTCCTGTTCCTGGGTTGCTACCTTACCTATGAGACCACCCCCAAAGGTCAGGCTGGTAAAAAGGCTGCAAAGGAAGCTGCCGCAGCTTTCCAGAGCTCTGTCAAGAAGCAGCAGGAAGGCGGCGACGTGGACTTGGCTGAAATGGGCGTCAAGGTCCAGAAGTTCACCCCCACTTCTTGTGAATTCACTTTCTTCGGTGTTGAATTCAACTTCAACCCGCTGATTCCTGTTGTCGGTGGTTTCATCATCGCAGCACTGGCCTCCTTCCTCGGTGTTGGCGGCGGCTTCCTTCTGGTGCCGTTCCTGACATCCGTTGCAGGCCTGCCCATGTACCTGGTCGCCGGTACCTCCGCCATGGCCGTTTTCATCGGCATGTGCAACTCCATCATGTCCTACATGCTGCTCAAGCAGACTCCGGTCGCATGGGGCCTGATCGGCGCTGAACTTATCGGTATCGTCATCGGTTCCGTCATCGGACCCAAGACTTCGAAGTTCATCCCTGACAAGGTCCTGAAGTACATCTTCATCGCGCTGGCCGTGTACGTTGGTGTTCGTTACACCTCCAAGGGCTTCCTGGGTTACTCCCTGGTTCCCCCCTTCTAAGTCGCGAGCCATCAAGAACAACAACGGAGGCCGCCCGATGTGGGCGGCCTCCACAAAAACAACAGGATAGACCATGACCGGCCACATGATTTACGAATTTCTCGATCCCTGGATGATCTGGGCGTTTCGCTTCGGAGATAATCCATATGTAGGGTTCGCCATCGGTCTTCTCTGGATATGCGTGGTGACCACCGTGATCGGTGAGCTGTGCATGGCCGCTGTCTATTTCACCAACAAAAAACATTTCGCTTCGATCAACCGTGAAATGGTCGATCATCACAATCTGTCCGTCAGGGCACTCGGCGCCAAGAACAAGATCGCGTGGAAGGCCTGCAACTCCATCGCCAACGACGCCTTTGGCAAAAATTTCTTTTCCCGTATCGCGCTGTTCGCTTCTTCTTTGTGGGTAGTCCCGTTCGCTATCGGCTGGTTGTACTACCGCTTTGGCGAAGTGGATTTCATGGTTCCGCTTATCGGGGCTGTGGGGCCTTCATTCGTCTTCATTCCGGTCTATATCCTGACACGATACCTCTTTAGTGTGGCCAAGCCGTGGCTGCCGCTCTTCAGTACCATCCGACAACGGGTGCTGGATAATGAAGCGGGCGACGAGATGATGACCTACATGGATTTGGCCAAGGAAAAGGAAGAGCGGCAAACCGAAACTCCGATACCGGAAAATTCCTGATTCTTCGAACACAATAAAAGCCGCCCTCAAGGGGCGGCTTTGTTCTTTGATAGAGAAAGTGAAAGGGCGGTCTAGGGGCGGAGCTTCTCGACCTCTTCCATGAAGCCCGGCATATCCGAGGGACCGAGCAGATAGAATCGATCGGCTGTCTGGATGCAGAGAACGTCTGACCGATTGGCGACAATGACCGCTTCCTTGCCGTCCTTGACCAGCACGACGCCCGATTTATATCCGCCGAATGTCATGAATTTCTTTGTCTTGCTGATCTTGAAGGCTTCATCGGTACGCATTTCGACCTGGAAGACCTTTTCAACGGATGCCCAGGGAATGACCGCCGAGGCAAAGGGAGGGGCAGCCAGCAGGATACCTTCTTCGGCAACGGTGACGGATGCCCGTTTGGGCGTGATGTAGAGCATGTACCAATAGAAAATGGCCAGCGGTGCGGCGACGGCGATCAGGCAGATGCCTGTCCACATGATCCCGGACCTGAAGCTCCAGGCCACTGCGGCCGCAACAGCAGCCACTATCAGCAGGAAAAAGGTCAGGACTGCCTTGCTCATGGGAATTTTATATGTAGTCGACATTGAGTATCTCCTTGGAGGCGTGTTGTGCGCGATGAGTATTCATACTGTCAATAGGGTGTGTTGCCAAGGAATATGACATATTGGAATGAATCAGGTTTTACTGTACTGTCTTTAAAGGGTGCCAATGAGGGACGGCATAAGGAAAGTGTACGGACAATGAAAGATGTGAAGATGCGGCTGATCGTCGCTGGTTCCAAAATTCTGGTGTGCTGTCTGCTGGTCGGGCTGCTCATGGCACTGGCCGCGTGCTCTGGTGACGAGGACCCCATTCGGGTCGATTTGAGCAAACGGCATACCCTGGTCGCTCCCAGACAGGTGGAGGCGATCACCTACGCTTATCTGCCTCAGTACTCGCATACGACCTCATACGAGCGTCACAGCCAGCTTATCGAATATCTGCGCCAGACAACCGGTCTGCCGCTCAGGCAGATCTTTCCTGACACCTTTGATGAACACATCAAGATGGTGGCACGGGGAGAGATCGATATTTCCTATTCCAACCCGTCCGTGTACCTGCAACTGGCCGATGCGGGGGCAGCAGCGTTTGCCCGTATCGTGGAGCCATCCGGCAAGCCTGACTTTCGGGGACAGATCATCTGTCGTCGGGACAATACATCCATACGCAAGATCGAAGACTGCAAGGGAAAACGGTGGATAGCCGTGGACCCGGGGTCGGCAGGCGGGTATCTCTTCCCGCTCGGCCTGTTCTATGACCACGGCATTTCCCGTGGAGATTTCAAGGCTGTGGATTTTGCCCCCGGCCCTGGCGGCAAACAGGAAAAGGTCGTGCTCGCTGTTCAGGTCGGAGCCTATGACATCGGCACCATCCGCAAGGGGACGTTGGACGTTGTCGCCGGAAAAATCACGCAGGGGGCCATCCGTGTGTTGGCGGAAACCCGCGCCTATCCCGGCTGGGTCTATGCCTCGCGCAAGGGGCTTGATCCCAAGGTGGTTTCATTGATCGCCGAGGCCATGTTCGCCCTTGATTACACCAACAAGGCGCACCATTCGATTTTGAGCAATGCGGGCATACGGGGCATCATCCCTGCCAAAGACGCGGATTACGATCCGGTCAGGGAACTGGCTGACAAGCTCGGCTTGAGGGAATAGGTGGGACATATGCGACTCTTCCCAAGACTGCGGTTCCGCACCAAGCTCAATGTCGGCATGTCGGCCATTTTGATCGTCATGGCGCTGCTTTTGTTGCCCATGGTCGGCACCATGAATGCCCGGTCTCTGGTCGAGGAATCAAAAATGCGTGGTGCGGCCCTGGCCGAGAGCCTGGCCTCCCGCGCCGTTGACTCCATCCTGGCCCGTGATTTCCTGCGGTTGAAGAACATGGTGGACGATCTGGTTGAAGTGGACGACGTCGTCTATGCCTTTGTGCAGGACACCAACGGGCATGTGTTGACCCACACCTTTCATCAGGGATTTCCCACTGACCTCCTGACTGTCAATACGGTTGCAGAGGGAGAGCCCCTGCATATCCAGCTCCTGGCTGACCAGACCCGACGCATATATGATTTTGCCGCACCGGTCATGGTCTCCGACGGCAGGTTGGGGACCATTCGCATCGGCCTTTCCAAGGTTCGAATCATGCGCACGGTGCAACAGCAGATCACGCTCATGGCCGGGTTGTTTGCCGGTGCATTGATTCTGGCGACGTCCCTTGGAACCATCTTTGCGCGTAGGGTTACGGCCCGGTTGGGCAAGCTTCGTTCCCATGCAGAGGAGATGCTGACAGGGAATCTGAACACCCAGTCCGGGCCTGAGAGCGGTGTGCACTGCTGGGAAATGCAGAATTGTACCACCACGGAATGCCCGGCTTACGGCGAGAAACGACGTCGATGCTGGTATATCGCCGGGACCATGTGTCCTGATTGTGACAACGAGGGAAGTTTTCAATGTCGGCTCGATTCCTGCCGGTTGTGCTCCGTGTACCGTGAGAATGCCGGTGACGAGATTCAGGATCTGGCCGAAACTTTCGATGTCATGGCCATGTCGCTTAAAATGCATATTGATGAATTGCGTGAGGCTGAGGGCAACCTGCGCGAGCAGCAGCACCTCATGCGAACCATTCTGGATGTGACCCCGGACCGGGTCTCACTGGTGGACGTGACCATGCGCTATCAGGGTTGCAACAAGAGCTTTGCACAGTCCGTGGGATTGAGCGTGCCCGAGGTCAGCGGCAAGACGGACTTTGATTTGTTCAACGAAGCCGAAGCCGAAGAACGGCATTTGGCAGGGCGGGATATACTGGAATTCGGTCGGCGGCTCGATACCCAGATGGAGATCATGGACAATGGGGTCAAGCGCTGGTTCCATGTCGTCTGCATTCCTGTCCTCAATGAGAAAGGGGCCATTGTCGGGCTGTTCCGCACGGACCGTGACATTACGGATATCAAGGGGTACGAGAATCAGCTTATTCAGGCCCAGAAGATGGAATCTCTCGGGCTCATGGCCGGAGGCGTGGCGCATGAAATCAACACCCCTCTCGGCATTATCCTCGGTTATGCGCAACTGCTGCAGGAAGACGTGGAGATCGGGTCCCAGATTCATGAAGACCTGATCGTCATCGAAAAGCAGACCAAGGTGTGCAAGAAGATCGTGGCCGATCTGCTCGGGTTTTCCCGCCAGACAGAGTCCGCCAAACGAGAGATGTGTTTCAACAACTCCGTGCTCGAAGCGGTCAGCCTGGTCCGGCATACATTCGAGATGGATCAGGTGGAGATCCTCACCGAGATGGATGATCGGTACCCGGTTATCTACGGCGACCCGGAAAAGCTCAAGCAGGTCTGGATCAATCTGCTGACCAATGCCCGCGACGCCATGAACGGGAACGGTGGGACCATTCTCATCCGTACCCGTCTGGACTCGCCCGCAGGTATTGTCTCGGTGTGGGTTGCGGATTCGGGCGAGGGCATTTCCCAAGATGCTTTGGAAAAGATTTTCGATCCTTTTTATTCGACCAAAGCCGTCGGGCAGGGAACCGGTCTGGGGCTTTCCGTTTCGTTTGGCATTATTGAGGACCATGGTGGTGAGATTCAGGTTGAGAGTCCTGTTCCCGAAGACTTCGGTTTTCCGGAGATTGAAGGAGAGCGGGTGCAGGGGACGATCTTTGAGGTCACACTCCCCCTGGATCACGGCTCAGATACTACAGAGGAATTGGACGAAGTAATAGAGGAGTAACAATGGCGAATATTCTTGTACTGGACGATATATCCGATGCTGGCGTGCTGGTTAAGCGCATTCTTGAGCGCAAGGGGCATTCCGTGGCCAACTTCACTGAAGAGGAAGACGCCTTGACCTATGCCGGGAAGCATGCTGTCGAGCTGGCCATTCTGGATATCAAGCTCAAGAAGATGACAGGGGTTGAAGCCCTTGAGGAGCTCAAGAAGATCAACCCGGACATGAAAGCGATCATGCTCACGGGATATCCCACTCTGGAGACGGCCAGGGAGTCCCTGCGGCTGGGTGCCGAGGAGTATTGCGTGAAGCCCATCAACAAGGAAGAGCTGGAGACCAAGGTTGCCGAGGTGCTGGGCAGCTGATTGGCACGCAGTATGCCAAAGGGATAACCGACACGACGCAACTCATGGTTTAGCCAAGGAATATACATGTATCTCACACAGCTCTTCAAGCACTGGACCTATCAGGTTTTTGCTCCCGGAACCTTGCTTCGGCGTAAATATGAAGCATTCAAATCCCTGTTGGCCCATGACACCATTGCTCTGGAATTGATCGCTGATCTTGAGGAGATGTTTTACGGAAAGAAGCTGGCTGACAAGCAGCGAGCCGTGTGGATGACCAAGCGACTTTCTCAGGCCGTGAACACCATGGCCGGCCAGTTGGTGGAGATGAATCCCACCAAGTTCATGGATCTGCCTGAATATTTTCGGAAAATCGATTTCTATGTGCGTATGGCCATGGAACTGGAGCAGCCTGAAGTCGGGCCGCCCTATATTTTGTCGTTGGAGGAGGCCGCTTCCTTTCCGCATCTGGCCGGGGGCAAGGCGTGCAACCTCGGGCTGGCCAAGACCGAGGGGCAGGTTCCAACGCCTCCCGGATTTGTCATTACAGCGAACGCCTATAATTATTTCATTGATTTCAATGGATTGTCAGAAGAGATCGACAGGCGTCTTCGTCAGATGGTGGTGGGCGACAGGGACCTGCTGGCTCGTTTGACGGCGGAGATGCAGGAATTGATCATGGCCGGAGAAGTGCCCGATGAAATCGCGCGCGGCATTCGGTTCGGCGTCAGTGAAATAATCGACGGAGATGACCTTATTGCCGTGCGTTCAAGTGCGTTGGCAGAAGATGGTGAGATTTCTTTTGCGGGGCAGTATGCCTCGGAACTCAATGTGCAGCCCAATGACGTTCTGGAATCGTATAAACGGGTTTTGTCAGGCAAGTACTGCCCCCGTGCCGTGGCCTATCGTATTTCCAACGGCCTGACAGACAGTCAGACAGCCATGGCCGTGCTGGTTATTCCCATGGTCGATGCCGAGACCGCAGGTGTCGTCTACTCCCGCGACCCGGACTGTCGGGGAGAGAATGCCATCGGCGTTTACGGTGTGCGTGGGCTGGGGCACGAGCTGGTGGATGGGTCCATCTCGCCGGACAAGGCTGTCCTGACTCGTGAAGACGTGCCGCAGATCGACAGTGAGTGTTCCCCGGATACCGGAGGCCTTCCTTCCGAAGAAACGCTGGTCAAGCTCGGTCGGATGGCCCTGCAACTGGAAAAATCATTTGGCGAGCCACAGGATATTGAATGGGCCGAGGACGTCACGGGTGAGTTGTTCATTCTGCAAAGTCGCCCACTGCAAAGTGAACGCGAAGAGGCCGAAACAGCGCCTCCTCCTCTCATGGTCAAGCCGATCATGGACGGTCTGGAGCGGGCCTCTACCGGTGCGGGATGTGGTGAGATCTATTTTGCCTCGTCAGGCGAGCGTATCGCCAAGATTCCCGAGGGGGCGGTGGTCGTCACCAATCGCCTCCAGCCTTCGTTGCTGACCTTTATCAGCAAGATGAATGGCGTTATCGCCGGTACCGGAAGCCGGGCCAGTCATTTTGCCTCTGTTGCCAGGGAGTCCGGGGTGCCGGTGGTGGTGGGGGACTTGAATATGCCTCTGGAAGCCGGGCAGCTTGTGACCGTGGATGGAACGGGTGGCGCTGTGTACGATGGATGCGTGGAGTCGATCATGACCCGTGCGCGGCAGGGACAGCGCATATCGCAACGGGTTGTCGAGCAGTATACCAAGGTCGCGCCGTTGGCCGTGAAACTCAACCTGACAGATCCTCAATCCGAGGATTTTACGCCCATGGGCTGCAAGTCCCTGCATGACGTGGTGCGCTTCTGTCATGAAAAGTCGGTCAACGAGATGTTCTCGGTCATGGACAAGCGGGGGCGGGGCATGCATGCGGCCAAGCGTCTTGAGACGAGCATCCCGCTGGTCATGTACATCCTTGATCTTGGAGAAGGGTTTTTTCCCAACGCCGGAACAGGCAAGACCGTGTCGCCGCAGGACATCAAATGTCGGCCCATGTGGGCGCTCTGGTACGGTCTGTCCGACAAGCGGGTGCAGTGGTCTGACAAATTGACTCATATGGACTGGGAGGAATTCGATAAGGTCTCGGGCGGTATCTTCAGCTTTGATTCCAAATTGTTGGCCAGCTATGGGCTTATTTCAGAGGATTACCTGCATCTCATGATCCGGTTCGGCTACCATTTTTCGGTTATCGATACTATTTGCGGACCGGACCCGGCGGCAAACTATATCAATTTCCGGTTCAAGGGTGGCGGGGCCGGTTTTGATCAGCGATTGCTCCGGTTGGAGTTCATCCGACTCGTACTTGAAGGCTACGGATTCACCACGGAAACCCGAGGGGACATGATTGATGCCAAGTGTGCTCGCTTGAATGAGAACGATACCCGGCGTCTGCTTGTCCGTCTTGGGTATCTCATGGCCATGACGCGCATGATGGACATGCGGATGGACAGCGAGGAGCAGGTGGTGGCCGAAGTCGAGAAGTTCCTTGCTGAAGCGGAGCAGCGCAATGATGGGTAAGAAGGAGAACACAAACGTGGGGTATGCCTATACGGTGACCTGGGTGACGGATCAGCTTGGCGTGGGGCATGCTCCCATGAGTCATCCGCAGCTGAAGGCCATTCATGAGCAGGGTGTCGATGCCATCCTGAATCTGTGTGGTGAATTTTGTGATCTGCATGATATAGAAAAGGACGCCGGATTCGAAGTCCACTACCTGCCACTTGAGGATGAGGAGGCCCCTGGCCTTATCGAGCTGGAGAAGACGCTGGAGTGGCTGGACGAAGCCATTTATCTGGGCAAGAAGGTGCTCATTCACTGTCGCCACGGTATTGGCCGCACCGGTACGGTGCTCAACGCCTACCTGCTCAGGCGCGGTCTCGGCCACAAGTTGGCGGGCAAAGCGCTCAAAAAGCTCAAAAGCAAACCCGCCAATTTTGTTCAATGGCGTACTATTCGCAAATACGGGAAACAATCCGGTCAGTTGACCGTACGAGAGCCTTCCCTTGAATTCAAGCGGTTGGTGGATTTATCGCCGTTTTTCAACGATTATCAGGAGTTGGTTCTCCGTGTGGAGGAAAACGTGCATGCCGCGGACGGCTTGGCCTGCGGTCAGGACCACGACCAGTGCTGTCACACCCCGGTGAGCCTGACTCTGGCCGAAGCGGTGCATATCTCCCACCGTATCAACCTTGAGTTGACTGGTGAAGAACGGCTTGTCGTTATTGAGCGGGCCGTGGAAACCGCCCAGGCCGAACGCAAGGCGGCCAAGGCGGTTGACGGTGAAGTGACGGATACAGACGAAAGTGGCGAATACTGCCTGTCCGAAGCCGGTGCGGTCTGTCCTCTGCTCAAGGATGGGCGCTGCCTCCTTTTTGAGCATCGGCCGCTCCAATGCCGCGCTTTCGGTCTGGACCAAAGCGCGGATGGAGACTTGTGGGGCGAGATGCTCACCCCTGCCTTGAACAAGATTTCCTCGGAAATGTGGCTTGCCTACACCGGGTCCATGGCCAGTGTAGGCATGCCGACCTTTGCCCTTCCGGACGTGGTCTCCGGCAAGTTCATGGAGACCGTGTTCAAATACATGATGGAACAGGGGCTGGAGTAGATCGCCTCTGGTCTTTTCCTATACGGAACATTTGAGCTGACCGAACGGCTGCGCCAATTGGGGCAGATACGGTTCGGTAAAAAAGGCAGCCCCTTTTCGCGGTATGGTCACGGCTGGCAAATCCGGGTTGGTTTGAACCTTCACTGAATCATCTAAAAATCTTACCATCATAGGCACGACTTCCTCTTCCGTGTCGCCACACCAGCTTTCGCGGTATTCCGGCGTAAATATGGACGTGCGCCCATCCGGGTGGATAGCGGTCAGCTTGGTCAGTGTGGTCGTTACTCGGATGACCTCTTCGTTCGTGTTGAATCCAAGGGAGTTGTAGTCACCATTGACTCCGATGGCGTCGGGATCAAAAGCGGTGATTTCACCGGCAACAGTCTGAACTGATATCGGGTTGGCCGGTTCAAGAGAGCTGATGACGCCTTCAGGGGTGAAGCTGACCCCGATCCGTGTGGCGATGGGGCCTTTGGCGGTCGGAGTGGAGACTGTTTCGCCAGGCCAGAGGGTGAAGCTCCGTATGGCACTATTTTCATGAAAGCTTATGCTGAGCAGTTTGGCTGTAATCCGCCCAATTGGTGTTGGGATTGTTATGGATTCGGCCAACTCGAACTCGTCCTCCTGGCTCCAGTAACCGGAAAGCTTGCCGTTCAGAGGAAAGATGCGGTTGATGACGCCGTTCTCATGGAAGGAAACCAGCTCGGACGGAATGGTTCCAACAGGCGTTTCAATGATCGTCTGCTTTTCCAATGGGATCGATTTGATTGCGCCGGAGGGATAGTACTCAACCGGCAGGATTTCGCGTTGGCGAAGGTCGTCGGAAGTGTGCTGGGGAGTCAGAGGGCCGTATTGAGTGGAGATGCTTTTCATGGGATCTTTCCTATACCTCACGCAGGGCGCGGGGCTGGTGACAATGGTTGGCTATAGGAGACTGATGATCAACGTGAGAGTCACTGCGTCGACACATGGGCATTCCCTGCCGCCCGATGAAAAGCAGGGCGAGATAACTGATGATCATGAGCACGAAACAGAGCAGACCTGCCTGACCGTATTCAAGGGCTTCAGTGTATTCGAAAATGGCTATGGAGGCGACTTTGGTCTTGCCGGGAATGGAACCTCCGATCATCAGGGCCACGCCGAATTCGCCAACCGTATGGGCAAATATGAGTGCTGCCGAGGCCGTTACGCCTCCCATGGCGTTGGGCAGGATGACGTGCCTGAAGGTTTGGAAATGGGTCATGCCGGAAGAGCGGGCCGCTTCCACCATGCCCGGATCGATCTTTTCAAAGGCCGCGCGCATGGGGAGCACGCCAAAAGGGAGCGAATAAATGAGCGAGCCGAGCATCAAGCCGGTGAACGAGAAAGGCAGGGCAGAGCCTGTCAGCTCTTTCCAGGCCGCACCCATGGGTGAGGTCGGACTCATGATCATGAGCAGGCCGAAGCCCAGCACTGTTGGTGGCAGGACCATCGGCAGGTTACACGCTGCTTCGATGTATCGCTTGCCTGCCGTGTGCGTATTGGCCAGCCAGTAGGCCAGCGGCATGCACAGCAGCAGGAGGATCGGCGTGACCACGCCAGCGAGTTTGCCGGTGACCAGCAGAGCCGTCGTGTCCATTATTCGTTTCCGAAGGGGCGGCTGGCAACTGGGGTTGCATAAATCAATCCCGGGAGTGCGCTGTTGTTGCCTGTCAGTATTTTTAAAGCCGCCACACTGGTTTGAGCCTTCTGGTTGCCCTGTCCATAGTCAACACCGGTGGTGTTGGCCGGGCCTGCCATGGCGCAAATCCAAAGGAAAATATACAAACATTTCTTAAACATGGCGTCTCTCCTAATTTTTGATGAGTCGAGATAACTCCAGGGATGTCAGTGGACGTTCCAGCTCCCAGGCGAGTTTTCTTACAGCGGAAACTAAGGTCGGGATGTCCTGGTCTTTCGGGTCAAGACCGCTGCTTTCGAGGGCGTTGACGACTGCCGCTCGCCCACTCTTGCCGCCAACCGCGACCACCCGGTCTGCGCCGATGCGGTCGGGGTTGTACGGTTCGAAAAGTTCAGGCGACTTGCTGAGGGCATGGGCGTGGAGGCCTGATTCGCAAGCGAAAATATCCTCGCCCGCGATTGACTTCGTACGGGGAATCGGTACCCCGGCAGCTTGAGAGACGAAACCACAAAGGTTTCGAAGGCCTTCAATTTCATAAGCATGTGACTCCTCCTTCAAGGTGAGATAACTCGCGACTTCTTCTGTGGCCGCAATGCCAGAACGCTCCCCGATGCCCAGCACGGAAGCATCAGCGTAATCAGCACCACTGGACAGGGCTGCGATCGCATTCCCTGTGGCCATGCCGAAGTCGTCGTGGCAGTGAACAGCCAGATCCACATCAAGTTCCTTTGCAAAAGAATGGACCAGTTCAGCGGTATTCAGCGGGTTGAGGATACCCAATGAGTCAGCCAGGCGGACTCGGGAAGCTCCTACGTCCTGCGCCAGCTTGGCTGCGCTCAGGGCAAAATCCTTGTCGGCTCTGGAGACATCCTCCAGGCCGACAGAGATGTACTCAATACCGAGAAAACCGGCTGTGAGAACGGTGCGGGCCAGGCGTTCGGTAAGCCCCTCACGGCCGGTTCCAAGGCGTTTTTCAATATGCAGGTCGGAAATGGGGACGCCGATGTTCACCCGGTCGACCCCGAGCAGGGAGGCCTTGCGGATATCCGCTTCGCGACAGGGTGACCACACGGAAAGTTGTGTCCGGCCACGATAGGGGCGGACCTGAGCCAAAAGTTCTTCCAGGCCGTCCTGGCCTATCCAGCCCAGTTCGATTTCATCCACTCCTATATGAATAAGGGAGGTGACGATCCGTGTTCTTGCCTCCATGGAGAAATATGCGCCGAACAGCTGTGCGCCTTCTCTGAGTGTTGTGTCGATGAGCATGATCTATATCCTTCGTATGACAAGTGCGTTGTGTCTCTTGTTCTGTCTTTCTATTGAGCATGAACAGTGCCAAAATTTGTTTTTCACATAACATACTTAAATAATTGTATTAAAACAATTAGGCCGCTCCTGTGGTTTCACCTACATTTTTGTAGGTTGCAACACTTTTGTCTGTAGATTCTGTTGTTACCTACACAAATTGTCAGGTGATAATGATTTTTAAGTTTTATGTAAGTGTCTTGTTTTATAAAATAAAAACTAGCGATTAAAGTTTGGCACGCACCTTGCCATAGGGAGAGTCATCAACGCACACAAAACCATGGAGGAGAAATCATGAGGAAAGTAGCTATTTACGGAAAGGGCGGCATCGGCAAGTCCACCACCACACAGAATACTGTTGCAGGTCTGGCTGAAATGGGTCGTAAAGTTATGGTGGTCGGTTGTGACCCCAAGGCTGACTCCACCCGTCTTCTGCTCGGTGGCCTGGCCCAGAAATCCGTGCTCGATACCCTTCGCGAAGAAGGTGAAGACGTTGAGCTGGATGATATCCGCAAGCCCGGTTACGGCGGCACCTGGTGCGTCGAGTCCGGTGGCCCGGAACCGGGAGTCGGTTGTGCAGGTCGCGGTATCATCACTTCCATCAACATGCTGGAATCCCTTGGTGCCTACGAAGAGTCCGAAGGTCTGGACTACTCTTTCTACGACGTTCTCGGTGACGTTGTCTGCGGCGGATTCGCCATGCCGATTCGTGATGGCAAGGCCGAAGAAATCTACATCGTCTGCTCCGGCGAGATGATGGCCATGTATGCAGCCAACAACATCTGCAAAGGTATCATGAAGTACGCAGAGTCCGGTGGTGTCCGTCTCGGCGGTCTCATCTGTAACTCCCGTAACACCGACCGTGAAGCTGATCTCATCACTGAGCTGGCAGCCAAGCTGGGAACCCAGATGATCTACTTTGTCCCCCGCGACAACGACGTTCAGCGCGCAGAGATCAACCGTAAAACCGTTATCGAATGGGACGGCTCCGTACCGCAGGCCACCGAATACCGCGGACTGGCCAAAGCCATTGACGAAAACGAAATGTTTGTTGTCCCCAACCCGCTCGAAATCGAAGATCTGGAACAGCTCCTGCTCGATTACGGCATCCTGGAAGCAGTCTAAGTCTCACCATTCGAAGGAGGTGCACATGGGGTCCCTCGGTGCACCAGCCCTCCGCGAGGAAGCATATTCCTTTGGCGGCTCGGTTCACACACCCTTCGAACTGTAGCTAAGTTAACCAAAAGTTAGTAAATTAAGTAAGATAGGAGAGAGCTAAAATGATGATCATGGTAAGAGCGATTGTGCGGCCCGAGAAAGCGGATGAAGTCCTGGCCGCTCTGATGGACAACGGTTTTCCTGCTGTCACCAAATATTCTGTTGCTGGTCGCGGTAAGCAGCGCGGCATCAAGATTGGTGAGGTTACCTACGACGAAATCCCCAAGACCATGCTCATGAGCGTCGTGAACGCAGCAGACAAAGATTACGTCATCGCAACCATCATGGACGCTGCCCGCTCCGGCACCAAGGGTGCTTTCGGCGATGGCAAGATCTTCGTCACTGATGTCGAGGATGTTTACACCATCAGTTCCGGCGTACAAGAGACCGCCGCAGCCAGTGAGGAGGCCGCGTAATGAAGGAAGTCATCGCAGTAGTGCGCATGAACATGATGAACAAGACCAAGGCTGCTCTGACTGAAGCCGGCGTGGACGCCTTCTTCGCTCACGAAGCACAGGGCCGAGGTAAAGGGTTCGTCAATGCCGCTCTCGTCGAAGGTGCTGAAAGTGGCTACGAAGAAGCCGCAGCAGTCCTGGGAGAGAAAGGCAAGTTGTATCCCAAGCGCATGGTAACGGCAGTGGTCCCCGATGACTTGGTTGAAGAAGTGGTGGAAGCCATCACCGCAGCCAATCAGACCGGCAAGCCTGGAGACGGTAAGATTTTTATCCTTCCCATCGGCGACGCAGTTCGCGTCAGAACCTCTGAAACCGGCGCAAGCGCCATCGCTTAACCGCCGCGTAAGGAGACCAGATACATGGCCAAGACGAAAAAAGTGGTGCAGTTCACGGCTACCGACATCAAGGAAGAGCTTCTCAAGAAGTATCCTCCCAAAGTAGCCCGGAAGCGTGCCAAGCAGATAATGATTAACGAAGCCACGGAGGCCGAACCGGCTCCCGAGATTGTGGCTAACGTTCGGACCATCCCCGGCATCATCACCATGCGTGGTTGTACCTACGCCGGTTGTAAGGGCGTTATCATGGGCCCGACCCGTGACATCGTGAACCTGGTTCACGGCCCCATCGGCTGTAGCTTCTACGCATGGCTGACCCGTCGTAACCAGACCGACGCAGGTACTGACGGCGAAAACTACATGCCTTACTGTTTCTCAACCGACATGCAGGATCAGGACATCATTTTTGGTGGCGAAAAGAAGCTCGAAGCTGCCATTCAGGAAGCCTACGACCTCTTCCACCCCAAAGGTATCGCGGTGTTCGCAACCTGTCCCGTCGGCCTCATCGGTGATGACATCCACGCCGTTGCCAAGAAGATGAAAGCCCAGTTCGGCGATTGCAACGTGTTTGCCTTCTCCTGTGAAGGATACAAGGGCGTTTCCCAGTCCGCTGGTCACCACATCGCCAACAACCAGGTCTTCACCCACCTCGTCGGTGAGAATGAAGTCGCCCCTGAAGGCGAATACAAGATCAACCTGCTCGGCGAATACAACATCGGCGGCGACGGTTTCGAAATCGACCGCGTGTTCAAGAAGTGCGGCATCACCAACATCGCCACCTTCTCCGGTAACTCTTCATACGATCAGTTCGCCTCTGCCCAGCATGCCGATCTGAGCTGTGTCATGTGTCACCGTTCCATCAACTACGTGGCTGACATGCTTGAGACCAAGTACGGCATCCCGTGGATCAAGGTGAACTTCATTGGTGCCGAAGCCACGGCCAAGTCCCTGCGCAAAATCGCTGAATACTTTGGCGACAAGAAGCTCATCGACAGAGTCGAAGCCGTCATTGCCGAAGAAATGCCCGAAGTTCTGGCCGTGTCCGAAGACGTCAAGACCCGCACCAATGGCAAGACTGCCATGATGTTTGTCGGCGGCTCCCGCGCTCATCACTACAACGAGCTGTTCCAGGAAATGGGAATGAAAACCATCTCCGCCGGTTACGAGTTCGGTCACCGTGATGACTACGAAGGACGCCAGGTCATTCCCGATCTCAAGGTCGATGCCGATTCTCGTAACATTGAAGAGATCACCGTCGTAGCCGACGAGAAACTTTACAATCCGCGCAAGACTCCTGAGGAAATCAAGGCTCTGGAAGACGCCGGTTACGAGTTCAAGCACTACGACGGCCTGAATCCGGACATGGATAAGGGGTCCATCATCATCGACGACCTGAACCAGTACGAAGCCGAGAAATTGGTGGAACTCCTCAAGCCGGACATCTTCTGCGCCGGTATCAAGGAAAAGTTCTCCATTCAGAAGCTGGGTGTGCCCATGAAGCAGCTGCACAGCTACGACTCCGGCGGCCCCTATGCAGGATTCAAGGGCGCAGTCAATTTCTACAAGGAAATCGACCGTCTCGTTAACTCCAAGGTGTGGTCTTACATGAAGGCTCCTTGGCAGGAGAGTCCCGAACTCACAGGCAAGTTCGTTTGGGAATAATCAATGTGTTGAAAAATCCACGCTGGCTGCGTCGCTGTACCGAGGACACAACCCCTCACGTATGCCAGATACGATTCAGACTGTCCTCGGTTTACGCTTAGCCAGCTCGGTTTTTGAACAAATTGAAAGAGATAAGGAATAAGAAAATGTTACTCAGACATACACCGAAAGAAGTCAAAGAGCGCAAGGCGCTGATGATCAACCCGGCCAAGACGTGCCAGCCCATTGGGGCCATGTACGCTGCGCTTGGCATCAAGGGATGCCTCCCGCACAGCCACGGTTCGCAGGGTTGCTGCGCCTACCATCGTTCTACCCTGACCAGGCACTACAAAGAGCCTATCTCCGCTGCCACCAGCTCCTTTACCGAGGGTGCATCCGTGTTCGGTGGCCAGGCCAACCTGGTACAGGCCATAAACAACATCTTCACCGTTTACGAACCGGACGTCATCGCAGTGCACACCACCTGCCTGTCCGAGACCATCGGTGACGACCTGAACCAGATCCGCGACAAGGCACAGAAGGAAGGCAAGATCCCCGAAGGCAAGACTGTCATCGGCGCCCCGACTCCGAGCTATGTCGGCTCCCATGTCACCGGTTTCTCCAACATGGTCAAAGCCATGGCCCAGTTGGCTGAACCGTCCGGCAAGAAGAACGGCAAGGTCAACATCATCCCTGGTTGGGTCGAACCCTGCGATATGGCCGAGATCAAGCGCATTGCCGGTCTGATCGGCGTGGATATCACCTTGTTCCCGGATACCTCCGGCGTACTCGATGCTCCCCTGACCGGCGAATACAAGATGTTCCCCGACGGCGGCGTGACCATCCCCGAACTCAAAGCCTCCGGTGACGCCATCGGTACACTGGCTCTGGGCGAGTGGTGTTCTGCTGACGCGGCCCGTTGGCTCGACTCCAAGTGCAAGGTTCCCTGCACCGTGCTGGACATGCCGTTCGGCCTGGCAGCCACCGACCGCTTTGTCGACGTTCTGCGCACCGTTGCCGGTGTGTCCGTGCCCGACTCCGTTGCTGTCGAACGCGGCCAGCTCGTGGATATGATCTCCGACATGCACCAGTACTTCTACGGTAAGCGTGTGGCCATCTGGGGCGACCCGGATCAGCTCATCTCCATGACCGAGTTCCTGATTTCACTGGACATGCAGCCCGTCTATGTCGTCACCGGCACCCCGGGCAAGAAGTTCGAAGCTCGCATCAAGGAATTGTGCGAAGGCCAGCCTTTCGAGGTCAAGGTCAAGGCCAAGGGCGACATGTTCGACGTGCATCAGTGGATCAAGAACGAATCCGTTGATCTGCTTATTGGTAATACCTACGGCAAGTACATTGCCCGCGACGAAGACATCCCGTTCCTGCGCTGGGGCTTCCCCATCCTGGATCGGCAGGGTCATCAGTACTTCCCGACAGTCGGCTACAAGGGCGGACTCAGGCTTCTCGAAAAGATCCTGACGTTGTTCCTCGACCGCAAGGACAGGGACGATCCCGAACAGACGTTTGAGCTTGTTCTGTAGCATTATACCCAGTCCGGAGTGGAGAGCTTCCCCCTCCACTCCGGGCTTACTCCAACCCCAGAAAGGCAATCACATGGCACCGACCACCACACACTACCAGTCCCACCCCTGTTTCGGGATGACCTCTCGCCAGACCGTCGGCCGGTTGCACCTGCCCGTGGCACCCCGTGCTCATGCTCGCACCAAGTTCGCCGGCCTCGGCAAGAATCAGCCTGCCATCATGCCTGAGGAAGCGCTCAACTGGCTGAACCATGTCGTTGCCCAGGAGAAGCCCATTTCCATCGTCGGCATCACCGGCCCCGGCGATCCGCTGGCTGCGCCCGAGGCAACCCTGCGTACCCTCAAGATGGTCCGTGAAAGCCATCCCGATATTTCCCTGTGCCTGACCACACTCGGTTTGAGCGGTGCAGAGCATGCTGAAGAGCTGGCTGCTCTCGGGCTTTCCCACGTCACGATTCTCGTGGACGCCGTGGATCCCGAAATTGCCGAAAAAATTTATGCGTGGATTCGTCCCGCGACCAAGAACATGCCGTTGCCCGAGGCGGCCAAGCTGCTCATGAACGAGCAGGCCAAGTCGGTGACGGCATTCAAGAATGCCGGGATCACGGTCAAGGTCAACACCACGGTCTACCCCGGTATCAATGCCGGACATGTGGAAAAGGTCGCCGCGACCATGGCCACCCTTGGAGCCGACATCATGGCCGTTGTTCCTTACTGGCCCGAAGAGGAAGACAGTTCTCCTGACATGGAGCTGCTGGCGACTGTACGTGACCGTGCTGCCCAGCATATCGAGCTGATGCCTGCATGGACCGAGTGCGGAGATGGTCTGGTCGGCCTTGATCGCCCTGACAAGTGTGATGAGAGCATATGCACCACGCCGGTGCCGACCAAGGAACGCCCCAATGTGGCCGTGGTCAGTTCCTCGGGCATGGACGTGGATCTCCACCTGGGCCATGCGCACAAGATCCTTATTTATGGTCCCCGCGAAGATGGTTTGGCCTGTTTGCTGGAAACCCGCGACGCGCCCGAACCCGGTTCCGGTGGGAAGCGCTGGGAGACGCTGGCCAAGCTGTTGAATGACTGCTGCGTGATCCTCACAGCCAGCGCGGGCGACAAGCCAAGAGAAGTTTTGAGCCGCAAAGGTATGTCCGTTCTGATTACGGACGGGGAAATCGCACCCACTGTGGATGCGATCTATGGCGGCGGGAAAAAAGGCAAGAAGTGTAAAAAATAGGTTTGATCACCTGCAATCAATCGAAAGAGAAGGAGAATGAAAAATGGCTATCCCCGAGAGAATGATCATCTGTTGTCAGAGTTTCCGCGCCGCTGGTGACCCCAAAGGCATTTGTCACAAGCAGACTGACGGCTTTCTGCAATACATCGAAGAAGAACTTTTGGACCGCGGCATTGACGCCCTGGTCGTGGCTTCCTCCTGCCTCAAGCAGTGTGAATCCGGTCCTATCATGGTCGTGCAGCCCGAGAACTGGTGGTTCAAGGGTGTGGATTCCGAGGAGGCCATTGATGAAATTCTGGACGCGCTCGAAGAGGGCGAAGCCTGCGCCGAATATTTGGCTGCCTAAGAGAGAGGGTAACCGATGCCTGAAGCCATGGTCATTCATCCCGCAATCATCGCTGACCCACACCTGCAGCGTGGTCAGGAATTGATGCTGAACACTGGTCGGGGATGCGTCCTGACCGCTCAAGCTGCCGACGTGACTGTGGTCGGCTTGTGGTTGGGACATATGACAACTTCTATGGCTGATGGCGGTCTCGCCGTCCAAGTGGAATCTACTGCCTTCCATGAAGGACGGCGGGACCAGGGTGCCTGGCTCTGCTGATCAAGGTCCTGTATCGCCGGAGACACTCCGGCATGATTGTCCGAGATAAGACTGTAACCGACTGAAAGATTTAACTCATTAGGGGAAGAACAATGAGTAAGACAACAATACTTGAAGAAAGAAAGGATCAGATCCACAGGAGCGGAGAGGGCGCCATCGACATCGCCTGTAACCGTGAATCCCTGGCGGGTGCGGTCAGCCAGCGGGCATGCGTGTTCTGCGGCTCCCGCGTGGTCCTGTATCCTATTTCCGACGCCCTGCACCTGGTGCACGGCCCCATCGGTTGTGCGGTCTATACCCTGGATATACGCGGGGCACTCTCAAGTGGCCCGGAACTCCATAGACTTTCCTTTTCCACCGACCTTCAGGAAACCGACGTTATTTTTGGTGGAGAAAAGAAGCTCGAAGCCGCGCTGGACGAACTCATTGATCGCCACAGCCCCAAGGCCGCATTCGTGTATTCCACCTGTATCGTCGGCATCATTGGTGACGACCTGGAAGCCGTGTGTCGCAAGATGACCGAGAAGAAGGGCATCCCGGTCCTGCCGGTCATGTCCGAGGGCTTCAAGGGCAGCAAGCGTGCCGGATATCTGGCCGCATGCAAGGCCATGTTCAGGCTTATCGGAACGTTGCCCACAGAGGGTATTTCACCGCTTTCCATTAATATTTTCGGTGATTTCAACATCGCTGGCGAAATCTGGATCATCCGCGAGTACTTCGAAAAGATGGGTGTGCAGGTTGTTGCCAACGTGACCGGCGATGGTCGGGTCGCAGACATTGGCAAGTGCCATGGCGCGGCCTTGAACCTTGTCCAGTGCAGTGGCGCCACGCTCGATCTGGCCAAGATGATGGAAGAGGAATACGGCATCCCCTACGAGCGTGTTTCCTACCTCGGCATCGAGGATATGGCCGACTCCCTGTACAAGGTGGCTGACTTTTTCTCTGATATTGACCCCGGCATTGTCGAGCGTACCCAGAAGCTGGTCAAGGAAGAGCTGGAAGTGCTCATGCCCGAGCTGGCCCGCTACCGCAAGGACCTCGAAGGCAAGAAGGTCGCCATGTATGTCGGCGGCTCCTTCAAGGCATTCTCCCTGGTCAAGGCGTTCCGTCACCTTGGCATGGAGTGCGTCATGGTCGGTTCGCAGACCGGCACCGCAGAAGATTACGCGGAACTGGAACAGATCACTGATCCCGGCACAGTCATTATTGACGATGCCAACCCGCTGGAGCTGTCCCATTTCATCAAGGAAAAAGATGTGGATGTCTTTGTGGGCGGGGTCAAGGAACGGCCCATTGCCTTCAAGCTCGGTGTTGGGTTCTGTGACCACAACCATGAGCGCAAGGAAGCGCTGGAAGGGTTCGTGGGCATGCTGAACTTTGCCCGCGAGATCCACTCCTCGGCCATGTCTCCGGTGTGGCAGTTCGTGCCGCGTCGCGCCAATCGTATCGCTGCTGAAAAGAAGGAGGCCGTCAATGAGTAAGGTCAAGACCAAGAAGACGGTGAAGCCCAATTTCGTCTCTACCACCAATGCCTGCAAGCTGTGTACGCCGCTTGGCGCATCCCTGGCCTTCCGGGGTATCGAAGGGGCCATCCCGTTCCTGCACGGTTCCCAGGGCTGCGCGACCTATATGCGCCGCTATATCATTTCCCATTTCCGCGAGCCTGTGGACATCGCGTCCTCTGCGCTCGGCGAAAAGAACGCCATTTACGGCGGTGGCCCGAACCTCAAGAAGGGCATGCTCAATGTCATGAAGAAGTACGAGCCTGCCGTCATCGGTGTCGCCACCACCTGTCTCACGGAGACCATCGGTGACGACGTGCCCATGAACCTCAAGGAGTTCAAGAGCGAATTCGGCGACCTCGACCTGCCTGATCTGGTGGAGGTTTCCACGCCCAGCTACAGCGGGACGCACATCGACGGCTGGCATGGCGCGGTTCGTTCCGTCATGGAGCAGCTGTGCGTGTCCAAGGCCGAAGATACCGGTCGGGTGAACATCCTGCCCAACATGGTCTCGTGCGAAGATGTCCGGCATCTCCATGACATCTGCCGTGATTTCGACATCGAGGGCACCATTCTGCCGGATATCTCCGAGACACTGGATGGTCCGGCCCTGGAAGATTATGTGAAGATTCCCTCCGGAGGGACGCCCGTTTCCGAGATCAAGGAAATGTCCGGCGCTCGCGGCACCATTGAGTTCGGTCGCTGCCTGCCTCCGCAGACAGGGGGAACTTCCCTTGAAAAGACGTTTGGCGTGAAGAATCACCGCATCGGTCTGCCCATCGGCCTGCGTGAATCCGATCGGTTCTTTGAAACCATGGAAGATATCTCCGGCAACCCCATGCCGAAACGGTATGAGCTTGAACGCGGCAGACTGATCGACGCCTATGTGGACGGTCACAAGTACGTGTTCGGTAAGCGTGCGGTTGTTTACGGCGAGGAAGACCTTGTCACCGGATTGTGTGCTTTCCTGTCCGAGATCGGTGTGGACGTCGTCCTGGCCGGTTCCGGTGCTCGCAAGCGGGGCATGGAAGATGCCATCGCTGCCGTCACCGACGGCGTGGCACGCATGGCCCCGGAAGTGCGTGAAGGCGTCGATTTTTACGACATTTCCGAGGAAGCCGAATCCCTGCGTCCCGATCTGCTCATTGGTCACTCCAAGGGATATCGGTACGCCAAGGCCTGGAACATTCCGCTCATCCGTGTGGGATTCCCCATCCATGATCGCTTCGGTGGTCAGCGGGTGCTGCATCTCGGTTACAAGGGTGCCCTCAATCTGTTCGACACGATCGTCAACGCCGTTATTGAAAAGAAGCAGGCTGATAGTTCTATCGGCTACGGATATATTTAGAAACACACAACAAAACTGTAACCAGTCAGATGTTGAAATCATAAGAAGAGCCACCTCGCTTTTCGTGTAACGATAGAAGGTTCGAAAAGGGAGCGGGGCTGGAAGAAGCGGAAAACCCCTTTCTTCATCCGCCAGAGGCAAACAAGGAGTTTATCATGATTAAGGATACCACCAAGCACCCCTGTTTCAATAAGGAAACTGCAGGCTCTTGCGGCCGCGTGCATCTGCCCGTGGCACCCAAGTGCAACATTCAGTGCAACTACTGTAATCGTAAATACGACTGTGTGAACGAGTCCCGCCCCGGCGTGACCAGTGGTGTCCTCAAACCTTTCCAGGCTGCCGAGTATATGGACAAGGTCCTGGAAAAGGAGCCGCGTATCACCGTGGCCGGTATTGCCGGTCCCGGTGACCCGTTCGCCAATCCGGCTGAAACGCTTGAGACCATGCGTCTCTTGAACGAGCGTCATCCGCACCTGTTGTTCTGTCTGTCGAGTAACGGCATGGGCATCCTGCCCTATCTGGACGATATCGCAGAGCTGGGCGTGTCGCACGTGACCATCACCATTTCCGCCGTGGATCCGGCCATCGGTGCCAAGATCTACTCCTGGGTCAAGGACGGCAACGTGGTGTATCGCGGTGAAAAGGGCGCAGAAATCCTGCTGGATCGTCAGCTCAAGGCCATCAAGGGGCTCAAGGAGCGCGGCATCACGGTAAAAATAAACTCCATCGTTATCCCTGGCATCAATGATGAACATATCGTCGAGGTGGCCAAGGTCTGCTCCGCGTTGGGTGCGGACATCCAGAACATGATTCCGCTCAAGCCGACTGCGGACACGCCGTTTGCCGGAATTCCCGAGCCCGGGCGCGAGACCGTGCTGCCGCTGCGCAAGGAAGCCGAGGGCTTTATCGAACAGATGACCCACTGCAAGCGCTGTCGCGCCGACGCTGTCGGTCTGTTGGGAGATGATCAGTCCGTCGCCCTGTGCGGCACCCTCAGAGCGTGCTCCAAGTTGAAGCCTCTGGAAGCGGAAATGGCCCAGCCGTATGTGGCTGTTGCCACCCGCGAGGGCCTGCTTGTCAATCAGCACCTCGGCGAAGCCAAATCATTCCAGATCTGGGGTGAGTCCGAGACCGGCGGGTACCGTCTGATCGAAGAGCGTAAGGCGCCGACTGCGGGCTGTGGCCCCAAGCGGTGGTCTGAACTGGCCGCCGTCCTGAAGGATTGCCGGGCCGTGCTTTGCGCCGCTGTAGGCGAGACCCCGAGCATGCTGCTTGAAGAACACGGTATCAAATCCCATGTGGTCGACGGGTTCATTGAGGATGCGCTGCGATTCGTCTTTGAAGGTGGCGATATCAATGCCCTGAAAGTTCGCCGGACCGGTATCGGCAGCGCCTGTACCGGTGGCGGAATGGGCTGTGGCTAAGCCGCTCAAAGAGGCATTGCTGCTGCAATCCGTTTCATGTGCCCGAGTTGGTATAACTCCCCAGTCTGGAACACTTTGAACAGGAGAACAGAATGAACAAAGCGACATTGGAAAAAGTATTCGAGTACGCCTCCAAACCCGTGCAGGGGACCATGTCCCGCAAGCTGCGCAAGGATGTCAAAATACAGGTCAACGAAGGTGAAGTCTACGAGTCTGCGACCCTCTTCCTGGGCGAGGAATTCGTCCGCGTCACCAGCCTTGTGGGCGGCTTGAACGTCAACACCTACTATGACTGGGAAAAGATCGCTTCGGTGCGGACTCTGGGCCCGACCGAGTAAATCCCCGTCTACTGTCAAACACGAGGCTCCACCAGCATGTGCAGGTGGAGCCTTTTTTGCTATGTTTTATACGTCGTTGATGAAGATTAATTCATGGACAAAATGCCCGGAAAGGCATAGTGGGATGCAGGTGCAAGCATGAGCATATGTTTGTTTTTTGTGTGGAATTCAAAATTCTTGAGAGGTTGTTAACATGCGATATGGAGCAATGCTTCTGATGGTGTTGATGCTGATGGTAGGTGGTTGTGCATCGGCGAGCAAACACAGGGAAGCTGTTCGGGACGACAGTGGTGACAAGCTGACTGTGGGAACTGTGCAGAAAGAGATTCACGTCGGCATGTCCAGTGCCGATGTTGTGGGTGTGCTTGGATCACCGAATATGGTGACCACTGATTCCAAGCGTCGTGAAGCCTGGGTCTATGACAAAGTCGCAACCGAGCGGGTGTATTCCAAATCATCCGGTGGCGTGGGCGTGCTCGGTTTGGTCTTTGGCGGCATTGGCGGTGCTGCTGGTGGCGGTAGTACAAGCAGCTCTGCCGGCGCTTCGAGCACAACCCAGCGGACTCTGACCATCATCATCAAGTTTGACGAAAATAATCTGGTTCGCGACTTCGTCTACAGACAGTCCAGTTTCTAGGGGGGATAGGTGAAACGTTTATTTCTCGTGCTGGCACTGACCGCACTGATGTTCGGTTGTGCTCCCAAGATTCCCAAGGAAGCATTGCTTCTGCCACCGGAATCAATGGCAAACAGGCAGATGCAGACCAGGCAGTTTGAGACCGGCAATGAAGAGGCCGTGCTGCTCGCTTCCAACGCGGTGCTGCAGGATCTGGGCTTCAACCTTGATGAGACTTCCACCGAACTTGGTGTTGTCGTTGCTTCTAAAAATCGTGACGCGACCGATGGCGGTCAGGTCTTCCTGCTCGCTCTGCTTGGCGGTCTGGGGAACAACCCCAATGCCGTGAACATGGCGGACGCGACCCAACTGGTCAAAGCTTCTCTGGTGGTGCGCGGGTTGCATCAGGGCGGAGAAGCGGAAGACACGGATCTTTCCCCTGAACGGATCGAGGAAGTCCGGGCAAAGGTCTTCACGGTGCTCTACGAAGGGCTTCAGGAGACATTTCCCAAGGACGCATGTGAGCGCATCGCACGTTCCATGGCTGAAGATACGGCTGACATTCTCGCAAACGGCCTTGATACACTGCTTTCCGTGAAGGACACACCCGGTTCGACTGCTGTTCGCGTGACCTTCCAGCGGGTGATTTTCAACAAATTGGGGCAAATCAACAAGCAGGAACAGATCAATGATCTGGAAGTGTATCAGGAGTTTTTTGAAAAACTCTCTAAATCTCTTTTTCTTGAGGCAAACCAGATATGAAGAAATATAGCCTGATATTCCTCGTTTTACTCACAATGTTGGGTGGATGTAATACCGCGCAAAAGAACATTCTGGATAGCGGCGGAGAATCCCAGTTGAAGAAACGGGCCATGCAGACCCGGTACTTCGATACCGATGATAAAAAGCAAACCCTGCAGACCGTTATTGCCACTTTGCAGGATCTCGGTTTTGTCGTGGACAAGGCCTCTTTTGAACTGGGGTCGGTCTCTGCCACCAAGCTGAATGGATACAGGGTTCGGATGACCGTGGTCACAAGGCCGAGAGGGACCGAGCAGACCACTGTTCGGGCGAGTGCGACCTATAATATTGAACCCATTGAGGATCCTGTTATTTATCAGCAGTTCTTTGATGCGTTGTCCAAGTCGATGTTCCTCGCGGCACATATGGAAGAATAACTGCATCGACAATCAGAAAGAAAGCCCCGGTCACCCAATGGAGATCGGGGCTTTTGTTTTGGGATATTCGGCATTACAGACAGATGGCTCTTTCAACGCCAATTGTTTTGGCCGTTCTGAACATGGAACACCCCGCCACAAGGAGTTGTGACGGGGTGTTCCATAAGGGGGTGGAGGTATGCCGAAATTTACATTTGTGCCTCTTTCATCCGTCTGAGTCTGGCACGGCCTTCCGCTATCATTGACTCAAGGCCGTATTTCTTGACCCGGTAGCCCATCTGGCGGGCAGAGAGGCCGAGGGCCTCCGCAGCCTTGTACTGCACCCAGCCGCTACGCTCCAGGGCGGACATGACCTCGTTGCGTTCGAATTCCTTGAGCGACGTGTGGCGAGGGGTATCCTCTGACATGTGAATGGCCTCCTGAACAACAGGCGACTGTCCGGGGGAGAGGTAGGATTTCAGGAATTCGAGACTGATGCGGTCCATGTCGGACATGATCACCAGACGCTCGATGAGGTTCTGCATCTCGCGGACATTGCCCGGCCAGTCGTATCGGATCAGGGCGTCCAGGGCCGTGGATGTCAGGTGGATGTGGCGGCCATAGTCGTCAGCCATCTTCTGCAGGAAGTGATTGAGCAGGCCGGTGATGTCCTCTTTGCGTTCCCGGAGGGGTGGAACCCGAACCGGAAAGACGTTGAGACGATAGTAGAGATCGAGGCGGAACTTGCCGTGTTCCACCAGATCGCCAAGGTCCCGGTTGGTCGCGGCAAGAATGCGGACATCGATGGTGCGGGTGCGGTTGCTTCCGAGCCGTTCCAGCTCCTTGTCCTGCAACACGCGCAACAGCTTGGCCTGGAGCGCCATGGGCAGCTCGCCGATTTCATCCAGAAGAATGGTGCCGGTGTCCGCTTCTTCAAAGCGGCCCGGGCGGGTGTTGGTGGCACCGGTAAACGCGCCTTTCTCATGGCCGAACAGCTCTGATTCCAGCAGGTTGCCGGGGATGGATGCGCAGTTGACCTTGATGAAGGGGCAGCCCTGACGCTCGGACAATTCGTGGATGATGCGGGCGATGAGCGTTTTACCCACTCCTGATTCGCCCAGCAGGAGGACTGTTGCCCGCGTGGGAGACACCTTCTCCATCTGGCGCTGGACCTCCACCATGGCCGAGCTCTGGCCCACGATGTACGGTCCCTTGGATTTTTTTGAAATCTGGTATTTGAGCGAGGTGTTTTCCCGCTTCAGTGCGGCCTCGCGGGCCATGATTTTCTCATTGAGGCTGATGAACTGCCCGATGAGCGTGGCCACGACTTTCAGGAAATCGATGTCCTCTTCAAATTCGATCTCGTCTTCGAAGAGGCGGTCCACATTAAGTACGCCGATGGGGTCGCCGTGCAGGACGATGGGGACCCCCACAAAGGAGATGTGCCCACGAGCGACTCCACGGGAGCCTGTTTTGTCAAGAAACAACGGTTCCTTGTTGATGTCGGGTACATAGTACGGTTCGCCGGTTTGAAAAATGCGCCCAGTGACGCCTTCGTCAAGTCGATACACGCCGCGCTGCTTTTCCTCGGCGGTCAGGCCGTAGGAGGCGTTGATGGAAAGTTGTCCGGTTTCCGGATCGTAGAGCGTGACCGTGGCCCGCTGCATCGAGAGTTGCTCGGACAGAATTTTGAGTACGCGGTCCAAAGCTGATTCAAGGTTGATAGCCTTGTCGATGGCCTGGCATATGGCTAGTAGGGCCGAGAGTTTGAGTCCATGTACATTAGAAGACATACCCGACATAAGCAAACAGGATGCCATTTGTGAAAAACGGGATAGATACAGCCTTTGCCGGGATTGTCTGATACGAAAAGGAACGCAAAAAATTACAAAAATGTTATTTTACGAAAATGGATATACATATCTGCAATATTGTTGTCGATGCGTGTCGCTATTTACGGCGTCTGCGTGGCCTGTTGTCAGGGGCGGAGTGCTTCTTGGGCCTGCCTTGTTTTTTTCCTTTGGGCGGCCGGCCTGTGTCGGGCATGAGAATGGCGTGTTGGCGCAGACGTTGGGCATCGGTCTTGGCAACATGAATGGGGTTGCCCTGCATGTCGGTCTCTGCGTGAAACATGGCAGCGGCGGCTGTGCCGGGCAGAGGGATGAAGCATTGCACCTGCTCCGGTTTCCAGCCCTGTGATTTCAGCCACGAGCTCAGGCTGTGCATGTCTTCCTCGGTACAGCCCGGGAAAGCGGACATGAGATAGGGGATAACGTACTGTTTTTTGCCCGCTTTCTTTGATTCACGGTCAAAGCATTGCAGAAAATTCTCAAAGGTATCGAATCCCGGCTTACGCATGAGGGCAAGCACCTTGTCCACCTGATGTTCGGGGGCGACCTTGGCCTGACCGCCCACAAACTCGCGAATCAGGCCGGCCAGCGCCTGCATGTCTGTCAGGCCGAGGTCCATGCGCCAGCCCGAGGCCACACGCACATGTTTGACCGACGGCACCTCGCGCACCGCCCGGAGCAGGTTTACGAAATCCCGCTGGGTTACGCGGTAGTGCTTGCAGATGCGCGGCGTCAGACAGCTCGGCCTTTTGCAACGGGACTGGTCGTCCGCACAGTAGGCACCCCACATGTTGGCACTGGGGCCGCCCACGTCCGAGATGGACCCTGTCCATCCGTTGACTTGGGTAATGGCCTTGATCTCACCGAGTATCGATTTTTTACTGCGGGAGCGTATGGTCCGCCCCTGATGCAGGGCAAGGGTGCAGAAAGAACAGCCGCCGGAACATCCCCGGTGCGTCGTCACGCTGGTCTGAATCATATTGGCCGCTGGAATGCGTTCAGTGTATGAGGGATGGGGCAATCGGGAAAAGGGCAAGCCTGCGAGTTCGTCCAGTCCCTTGGTATCGAGTAGCGGACCGGGCGGCGTGATCATGACCAGACGGCCTGCGGTTTCCTGTATGACCATATCCTTGTTTTGATGGACCTGTCGTTCCAGCAGAACAGTGGCTTCAATGAGCTTTTTGGGGTCGGCGACAATAGCTTCATGGGAGGGCAGTTTCAGAATGGAGGCGTCCTCGGGCAGATCTTTTCGGCTTCCGGCAACGACCAGGCCCGGGATGTGGACCAACTGCGGCCTGAGTGCCTTGATATTGATTTCGCCGGTTTCGTTGAGGATGCGCTCCAGTGTTCGGGTCAGTGTGACGATGGAGTTCTCGGCCATGCCATAGGTAATGGCCGTGGCCTTGGAGTCGAGCAGAATGGAACGGCGCACGGCGTCAGACCAGAAATCGTAATGGGAGATGCGTCTCAGGGAAGATTCGATGCCGCCGAGGATCACCGGCAGACCGGGAAAGGCGCGCTGCACAACGTTGGTGTATGCCATGGAAGCGCGGTTGGGTCTGGCACCGGCCTTGCCGCCGGGAGTGTAGGCGTCGTCCGACCGTTTTTTTCGAAATGCGGTATAGTGGGCAAGCATGGAATCGAGGGAGCCGGCCGTGACTCCGGCAAACAGCCGGGGACGTCCCATGCGTGTGACGTCGTCGGGTTTGTCCCAAGCGGGCTGGGCGGCCACGCCTGTGCGGAAGCCATGATGTATCAGCCAGCGGCCAAGGAGCGCAGCACCGAACGAGGGGTGATCCACATACCCGTCGCCGGTAACGAGGAGGACATCCAGTTCATCCCAGCCCAGTGTGTTCATTTCCTGCCGGGTCATGGGGAGAACCGGCGGTTGCTTCAATGTGTGTTGTGTCTGCTGTTTGGCCATGGGGCATGATGGACCACCCGCTTGATTTGGTCCACCCATTTTCACACCATCGGCATATTCAGGACTATACACTGTATTGACCAGCGGGTACTATAAAGTATCACGGAGGTATGTACGATGAGAGCTATGGTGCTTGAGGAATATGGAGCCGGATATCAGTTTGTGGAGCATGATATTGTCCTTCCCGTCCCAGGGCCGGGAGAGGTGCGCATCAAGGTCGCCGGATCAAGCTTTAATCCCATTGACAATAAGATCACTCAATTGGGTGGTGAGCTGGCTTTTGCTCCCGACCTGCCTGCCGTGCTCGGTATGGATGTCTCCGGCACAGTGGAAGCCGTGGGCGCTGGCGTGACCCGATTTCGCGTGGGCGATCCTGTTTTCGGGTGTGCGGGGGGTATCAAGGGAATACCCGGCGCATTGGCTGAATACATGGTGGCGGATCAGTGGCTTATCGCTCCTGCTCCCCAGACCATGGACCTTGTGGATGCCGCTGCCCTGCCGTTGGTGGTGCTCACCGCCTGGCTGGGGTTGTTTGACAAGGCCGCGATCAGGCGGGGGCAGATGCTCCTGGTGCATGGTGGTGCTGGCGGGGTCGGGCACATGGCCGTTCAACTCGGAGTTCATATAGGCGCGGAAGTCTTTGCCACGGTTTCTTCGCCGGACAAGGCCGCGGTCGTGGAGGCGCTGGGCGGTACGCCTGTGTACTATCGCGAAAGTGCCGTGGCCGAGTATGTCGCCGAATGCACGGGGGGAGATGGTTTTGATGTGATCTTTGATACTGTGGGCGGCAATGTGCTTGATCAATCCTTTGCCGCCGCCGCTCTGGGCGGGCAGGTGATTTCCACGGCGACCCGTTCATCGCATGATCTCAGTCTGATGCATGCCAGGAGCTTGTCGCTGCATGTGGTGTTCATGCTGTTGCCCATGATCACAGGGCAGGGAAGAGAACTGCACGGAGAGGTGCTGACCAACATGAGCGCGTTGGTGGATGAAGGCGCTTTGGCGGTACTTATTGACGAGCAGGTTTTTTCGTTTCGGGATATCGCCGAGGCACATCGATATTGGAAGGGGGGCAGCGCGTTAGGCAAAATCCTTCTGACGGTTTCAGATTGAGTTGAAGCGATAATCGATTATTGCGTTACAAGGGTCAAAACATCTTAGGATAGCTAAGGATAGTTCCAATTGTACCTTGACAAAAGTGGCTTTAAAGGAAAGTGTATAAAACTATACTAAAAGGTCTCGCCCCCCTGCTCTTTTGCAGGGGCCTATAGTTCTTGAACTACCCATAATACAAGTGAAATCTATGTCTTCAGATCAAAAGCCGGGCTCGAAAGTTACGCCAAAGGACGCTTCGCCCAAATCTTCCTCCGAAAAAGCTCGTCCACCGATTGTGCCTGGACGAAAGACGACCAAGTCGCCTCTTGGCGGTGCACGGACAAAAATGGACACCAAGCCGGTTGCTCCCATGAAGAATGCGGAGCAAAACAAGCAGGGCATACCGCTCAAGAGTGAGCAGCCCGGGAAGCCGGAGTCCTCGCCGGGAAGCAAGCCGCCTCAATCCGGGCCGAATGATCCTCAACCTGGTCAGGCACAACCGGGGCAACCTCAGCCCGGCCAGATGCCCATGCCTGGTCAAATGCCTCAGCAGCCGGCCCCCAAAGTGGAAAGCGATGAACGGCTTTCTCCCAAGGATATCGATTTTCAGCCACCTCTGGTCATTTGCCTGTCCATTATCAGTCGTCTGCTCGGCAAGCCGGTCTCCTCGGCGACACTCAAGGCGGGCATTCCCCAGCAGGATGGCGTTGTCACAGCGGCTTCCATCGTACGGTCCGCAGAGCGTATCGGCATCACGGCCAGGACCGTCTATCGTAAGGATCTTCGTGGAATCACGCGGCTGATCCTGCCCTGCATTCTGCTTCTTCGCGGCGGCAATGCCTGTGTTCTTTTGGACACGGACAAGGATATGGCGCGGGTGATCCTGCCGGGGCATGGAATGGAAGAAAAGGAAATTCCGCTGGAAAAGCTGGAAGAGGAATACGCCAGCTACGCTATTTTCTGCCATCGTAAGTCCAAGCTGGACAAGCGTGCCTCGGAGCTCAAGCTGCTCAAGACCAAGCGGTGGTTCTGGGGGGTTATCGGACGGTTCTGGCCCATCTACAAGCATGTGATCGGCGCGTCCATCATGACCAATATCATTATTGTGGCTTCGCCGCTCTTTGTCATGAACGTGTATGACCGGGTCATACCCAATAATGCCATGGACACCCTATGGGCGTTGGCGATCGGTATTGCTATAGCTTATCTGTTTGATTTTCTTCTGAAAAATCTGCGAAGCTACTTTGTGGACGTGGCCGGACGAAATGCGGATGTCATCATCGGCTCAAAAATCATGAGTCATCTCATGTCCGCCCGGCTGGACCACATGCCCGAATCAGCGGGCGCAGTGGCCAACAATATCCGTGAATTTGAATCGCTCAGGGAATTTTTCGGGTCCTCGTCTCTGGTGGCCCTTATCGACCTCCCATTCCTCGTTCTATTCATTTTTGTTATCTATTTTATTGGCGGGCCAATAGCCTATCCAATCTTTGTCGCAGTACCGGTGGTCATACTCGTTGGGCTGTTCCTTCAGATTCCCTTCCAGCACATTATCGAAAACCATTATAAGGAAACAACGCAGAAAAACGCGTTGCTGTTCGAGATTGTGCAGGGGCTGGAGACCATCAAGACCTCCATGGCCGAAGGGCGTATCCAGGCGAGATGGGAAAACGTGGTCGGCATGTCCGCCCAGTCAAACAGTCATGCCAAGGTCATGGCCAACATCTCGATTTCCTTCTCGGTGTTCATCACGCAGATGGTTTCCGTGGCCGTTGTCATCACCGGTGTTTTCCTTATTTCCGAAGGCGAGCTGACCGTTGGTGGGCTCATCGCCGCCAACATTCTCTCGGGTCGGGCCATGGCTCCCCTGAGTGCTGTGGCAGGGCTGCTTTCTCGTTATCAGCAGTCGCGTATGGCGTTGAATGCGCTGGATATGCTCATGAGCATGCCCAGTGAGCGGCCTGATGACAAGGAAGCCTTCCATTACGGCGCAATCGAACCCTCGCTGACCATGACCGATGTGTCTTTCAGTTACCCCGGTACTGACAAGGCCGTCTTGAATGAGGTCAACCTGAAACTCAAACCAGGTGAGAAGGTCGGCATTGTCGGGCGGACCGGAGCGGGCAAGACGACGCTGGGCAAGCTCTGTGTCGGTCTCTACCAGCCCGTGCAGGGCTCCGTGCAGGTTGGAGATATCGACCTGCGCCAGATGGATGTGGCCGATCTGCGAAGAAAGGTAGGGTATATCTCACAGGACAGTCTTCTTTTTTATGGGACACTCAAGGATAACATAGCCTTTGGTCTGCCGGAGGCGGATGATCAATCCATCAACTTTGCCGCCGAAATATCCGGGGTCAATGATTTCGTTCGTGACAACCCCGCGGGATTCGGGATGATGGTCGGCGAGCGCGGTACGTCCTTGTCAGGCGGGCAACGCCAGGCAGTGACCATCGCTCGTGCCATTTTGCCGGACCCTGAAATCCTGATTATGGATGAGCCGTCCAGCAACATGGACAACCAGTCTGAATTCCGACTTAAGGAACGGCTCAGAAAATATATTGAGGACAAAACCCTTATTGTCATCACCCATCGCCATTCCATGCTTGATCTCGTGGACAGGCTTGTGATCATGGATCGGGGAAAGATCGTTGTGGATGGGCCGAAACAGGCCGTGCTGGATGGACTCAAGTCCGGTAAAATCAAGGTTTCCCTGTGAGGTCGTGATGAATAATAAACATGATAGAGAAACGCTCCTGTTCATGAGCGAAGTGGACCAGGCCATGTATGGCAAGGGGCGTGGGTTCGCCTACCTCATGTCCACCTCCATTTTGGTTCTGCTCATCTTTTTCGTTGTTTGGGCCAAGTTCGCCATCTTGGACGAGGTGACACGCGGTTTTGGTCGGGTTGTTCCTTCCCAGCGTATTCAGGAAATTCAGAACCTTGAAGGTGGTATCCTGAATGAATTGTATGTGCGTGAAGGTCAGACCGTGGAAAAGGATGATATTCTGTGCCGTCTGAGCAATGAACAGGCAGCCAGCTATTACCGGGATGCATACAGTAAGGCGCTTGAGCACAGGGCCGCCATTGCCCGTCTTGTGGCTGTGGCCGAAGGGAAGAACGAGCCTGATTTTGATGAAGAGCTTCGGAAGGAATCTCCTCAACTTGTGGCAGATCAGTTGAATATTTTCCGCGCTGAAAAGCGTAAGCTGGATATCGAACTCGGCCTGCTTGAGGATCAGTACCAACAGAGGCAGCAGGAAGTGAACGAGATGGCCGGCAGGAGACGGCAGCTCAAGCAGAGTTTGGAAGTGGCTGAAAAGCAGCGTAATATCGCCAAGCCTCTGGTCGAAAAACATATTCATTCCGAGTTGGACTATCTCCGGTTGGAACAGACGGTTGTCCAATTGAAAGGTGATGTCGAGTCGCTCACCCTGGGTATCCCGCGTGTCAAACGGGCGGCCAAGGAAGCGCGCGGAAGGATAGAGCAAGCCAGGGCGGAGGTCAGCCGTCTGGCATTGGAAGAAATCAATGCGCGTCGTTTGGAACTGAAATCCATCATGGAAAATTTGAGCTCCGGCGGTGACCGCGTCACCCGTACCGACGTCCGCTCTCCTGTCAGGGGTATCGTCAAGCACATCATGATCAATACCGTGGGTGGCGTTATCCGTCCTGGTGAAATTATCATGGAGGTTGTCCCTCTGGATGATACGTTGCTTGTTGAAGCGCGGATCAAGCCTTCCGACATTGCCTTCCTCCATCCGGGGCAAAAGGCGATGGTAAAGGTGACGGCCTATGATTTCTCCATTTACGGTGGGCTTGTCGGGTCTGTGGAGCAGATATCCGCTGATACCATTGAAGATGAGCGAGGGGAAAACTTCTATATCGTCAAGGTTCGTACGCAGCAGAATGCCATGCTTTACCGTGGTCAGCGTCTGCCGATTATACCCGGTATGACCGCAAGTGTGGACGTATTGACCGGCGAAAAGTCCGTGTTGGACTATCTTCTCAAGCCGATTCTTAAAGCCAAGCAGAACGCACTGCGAGAGAGGTAGGCTCCATGCCCGAATCCCGGGGCAGACATTCTATGATACAGACCGCAATTATGGCGGTCTGTGTCGTTGTGTGCCTGGGAATCGGGGCAAATGTCTGTGTTGCCGCGGAAAAGCAGAAGCCTGTGCGCCTGCTGGGAACCATGGAGTTCAAGGGTACCAAGAAATTGCCCAAGTGGTCCCGTGTCGTCCAGAAGATGAAGGCGTGGAAAGGCTACTTTAAGGACGCGGCGACAGCCAATCACCCTTCAAAAAAAGGGTGGTTTTCTCTCAAGGCGCAACTCAAAGGCAAGCCTGAGAAGGAAATCCTCAAGGCGGTCAACAAATTCTTCAACAAGTGGCCGTATCGGTTGGACAAAGCGAACTGGGGAGTCAGCGAGTATTGGGCCACACCTTGGGAATTTCTCAGAAAATCCGGTGACTGCGAAGATTACTCCATCGCGAAATTTTATGCGCTTCAAGAGGTCGGTTTCACAGGCGATCAGTTGCGTATAGTCGCCGTTAAAGACGCCATTCGCGGTATCGGTCATGCCATTTTGGCCGTGTATGCCACTGATGATGTCTACATCCTTGACAACCAGACGCTCATGATCCTGTCTCATAAGAAATACAGACACTATATTCCGCAATATTCCCTGAACGAGAAGTACAGGTGGATGCATGTGGCACCCAAGAAGAAGTCCACATACAAAAAGGCCAAGAAGTAAGGAACGCTGCCTGGAAGGGGAGCGACACCATAAACCAGATGGAGAATTGACTATGGCTGAACAACATTTACAACCCGCGTCGGAGGTCCCAACGTCCATTGGCGGAGCCGGGCAAGGCGTCAAGATCGGCGTTGTCATGGCTTTTGTTCTGGTGATATCCATCGGCATTGTGCTGTTGGCCAACAAAGCGGTCAACGACAAGAAAGCCGGAGTACTGGAAAATCAGCAGAAACGGTTTCAGATTCTGACCCATGGCCGTGCTGAGGTTATCAGTACCTTCCTCACAAATTTGTCTCACCATGGAGACAGGCTCATAAAGTCCGATCTCTTTAGATTGTATGCTGCTGAGATTGCGGACTATGATGGGGATTTATCTGTCCTGTTCGGCAGTCTTCATAGTGAAGATGGCGGAGAGGAAAACGATACCTCCCTGGCCGAACAGCTACCCATGATGGAGAATATGCTGCGGGAGTTTTCGACCTACGCCGGATTCATCAATGCACGCATCCTGAGCAAGCGGGGCGAAGCGTACATCGCTACGGACGGTCATCTGCCCCCCATGGAAGAGAGCCAGATTGCAGAGGCGCAGGCGGCAATCAAGCAGAACAAACCACAGTATTCGAATCTGCGAAAGACGGTTCGCGGCATGGAGATGGACGTGTATGTGCCTATCTATCCGCCGGATGCCGTTGGTGGCACGGACGAAATCCCTTCCGAGGGGGCTGTGGGTGTGTTGATGATGACCCGTCAGTTGTCCGGTAAAATCACGGAGCTTTTGGCCAACACCGCGCTGTCGGCCAAGGGCGAGAAGACGCGCCTCATGCAACAGAGCGGGGACGTCTTCAGGGAAGCCACTCCATGGACCGCTGAGGGATTTCATGAGGTTACCGTCGCACCTGAAATCGGTGAAAATGGACATATCGACTTTGGTGTGCGTCCTTCCATCGAAAACGATGAACGGCAGGTATACTCGCTGGGTGTCCGCATATCCGGGCCCAAGTGGTGGCTGATTCAGGAAATTGATTATGATGCCGCCATGCAACCCATTGTTGATTTTAATCGCACGGTTTATATCGTCGCTGGGTTGGGTATCCTTACAGCATTCCTTGTTGCCGGTTTGGCCTGGTGGATTTTGACCGGTGTACAGAGTCAGCGCATTGCCACAGAATTCGAGGCATTGGCAAATAAGATTGATGATCAGAAGCGGTTTATCAATTCCATCAATGCCAATATTGATGAGTTCATTACATTGAAAGATGCGTTGGGGCGCTACACCTATGTCAACGACGCCTTTGCAACGGCCGCAGGACGGTCCAAGGAAGACCTTATTGGTATGGATACTGCGGCGGTCTTCGGGTTCGATACCGCCAAGAGGCTGGAATCCATTGATGAAGTGGTCATTCGTGAAAATCGCAAGGAGACAATCTCCGAGCCGATCTTCCTTCGCTCTCAGCGGCATCAATTCCAGATATCGAAATCCCCGTATTGTGACGCGGAGGGGGGCTGCCAGGGCGTTGTGGAAGTGTACCGCGACATCACCGAATTCGTGGCCGCCCAGGAGAAGAACAAGCGGCTGATCAAGTCTGCCATGGAAGCGCTCGGCTCAACCATTGAAGCGGCTGACCCTTATCTTGGCGGACATACCAAACTGCTAGCTGGCCTCTCTGTTGAAGTGGCCAAGGCCATGCATTTGTCCGAGATGGATATTGCTGAAATCGAAACTGCGGCCAATTTGTCTCAGATCGGCAAGATGTTTGTGCCCAATGAGATTCTGACCAAGCCCGGCAAGCTTACTGATGAGGAAATGGCAGCCATGGAAGAGCATGTCGAACATGCCTACCGCATCCTCAAGGATATTGATATTGCTGAAGGCGTGCTCAAGGCCATCTATCAGATGAACGAACGCCTGGACGGCACAGGCTATCCCAAGAAGCTTAAGGGTGATGACACCATCATGCTCGCCCGTATCTTGTCGGTTCTCAATGTGTTCTGCGCCATGATTCGCCCCAGGGCGTACCGTGGAGCAAAGGAACCGGGACAGGCGCTGGATATCCTGGGGAGCGAATCGACAAAGTTCGATTCAACCGTTGTTACGGCCCTGGCCGATGTCATCAAGACGCCTTCTGGCGAAAAGTTACTCGGGTCAAAGGAATAATCCTTCCTCCATCTGGTTTCAAAGGCCCCGGCGATATATGTCGCCGGGGCCTTTTTCTATGCAGCAGTATGGTCTTTCTCATGAAGTCTGAATATTCTCACAGTCCAGACTTCCTGCTCAGCTTGTAGGAGAGCAGTGTAATTCTTGGGTATCTATGTATCCTGCTTCCCCATATATGGTTGCGTAGTCTGCGACTCATACGAGCAGACTGATTCAAGAAAGAGGATGTATTGGGAGCATACGATTGTCAGTCGGCTACCAGTGCGTTGGGCAAGGTGAGGGCGTGTATACATGCCAAGACTGGCCGGCACTTCATATGAACGGGGGGGGGGGGCTCAACAAGAAGTCTCTGAGGCAGCTTGCTGCAATGGTGGTGTCGTAGGGGGAAAGGGGAGCTGTGAGTGAGTGTTTTTGTGCTTCATTGTAAACGATATGAAACACACAGTTCTCCTCCGTCAGTGACGAGTGCTCTCGGGAGGTATATGATTTTTCACTAAAACAAGGGGCGCGACCGGTTGGTCACGCCCCTTGGATGTTCTCGCTATGAACTGTGGTTACTGAGCTTCTGCAGCAGCAGGTTCCATCTCAGCTTCTTCGGGAATTTCCTCGTATGTGTTGGAGGCAACTTCCAGAGTCTTCATGAGTTCACCCTCAAGGGCGAGGAACTTGTACAGAGTGAAGTTGCGGTTGCTGGTGGCAGTCTCAAGCTGCACCTTGTTGCTGAACACTTCGTTGGTGGCGTCAAGGACGTCCAGCAGGGAGCGCTGGCCAACGTTGAACTGCATGAGGTACATGTCCAAGGATTCCAAGCTGTACTGGAGAGCTTCCTGGTACTTCTCGATCTGACCGATGCTGGACTCGTATTCGGCCCAGGCAGAGGCAACCTGACGGATCAGGTCATCTGTGGTGTCCTGAAGGTTGGACTTGGCTTCGCGGATACGGGCAGCAGCGGTACGGACATCGTTGAAGTCACTTCCGCCGTTGAAGACGTTCCAGCTGGCACTCAGCATGACCTTCTTGTCGTTGACCCAGGAATCGACGCCGTCGTAATCGTCACGCTGGCGAATCTGAGCGTATACATCGACATTCGGGTACATGGTGGACATGAGCTGATTCTTGGTGCGTTCTGCAACTTCGATTTCAGCTTTGTAGACATGAATTTTTGGATTGTTGTCGAGAGTCGTTTCGAGAATCTGTTCAACGGTGCCCGGGATGTATTCAGGATTGTACTCGGGATCGCCGAGAGCTTCGGGAGTAGCGCCGACAGTGCGGGTGTATTCTGCTTCTGCGGTGCGCAGTTCGCCGACGTAGTTGACGAGGGTGGTTTCGGCGCGTGCGACGCGGCCCTTGGCCTGCATCTCATCAGCACGGTTGCCTGCGCCGCCTTCGACGCGTTCAGAAATGGAGTCAAGCAGTTCCTGGTGAGCGGTGATGTTTTCACCGGCCAGGGCGACGAGCCTGCGGTTGCGGACAACATCCACATGGGCGCGGATTGCGTCCAGGGCGACGGTTTCGACGTTGTCGACCAGACGACCTTCAGCGGAAGTCATGCGAGCGTCCTCACGCTGGTAGTCGTTCCAGCGATCAAAGCCGTCAAACACGTTTTGCGTCAGCGTTGCGCTGACATCCGTGGGTGTACGTGTGTCATCGTCAGTCCTGTTGGCGCGGTTGTTGGCGTTGCTGTATTGCTGCCATCCGAGTTCGCCTGCAAGATCAAGTGAAGGGAAGAATCGACCAAGAGCGGACAGTTGAGCTTTGGAAACCGCGTCTCTGTTATAGAGCAGAGATTTGATTTGAGGATGCTGTTTTACCGCAGCAACAACGCTGTCCTTGAGGGACATAGTACCATCGGTTGCAGCAAGGGCTGGCACCGAAAGAACTAAAGAAAAAATGAGTGTAGCGAGAACAAGTTTTTTCATACTAGTCACCAGATTTAAGTTTAGATTTTTAACTACGAGTCTTATAGACGCACATTAACTATAGAGTCTTATAGCCGCATATATAATTATATGTCAACTGGTCGAAAGAAAAATATCTAAAAGATTCAGGGTTCAACCGACAGCTTTCAATTTTAGAGTTTTTTGTGAGAATACAGAAGGTTGGTCGATATTTCCTGTGTGCGTCATGAACGGAGTAAATTATTCTATCAATTTGAGATAACGGTATAAAATATATGTTTTCATATGGTGAGGTTTGGCTTTAACTATAACAAGGACCCGGTCGCAATGCCGGGCCCTTTGTTATAGTCTTGCTTTTAATTGTTGTCCGGTGAATCAATTATCTGTTGTATCAGCGAGTTTATGTCGTCGCTGTTCGTGATTTCGACAGTGCCGCTATAGGATTGCGCAGCCGGATTGACATCGGACAGTATGATCGACAAGGTGTCATCGCTCGTGGCAGTGCCATCGTGGTTCAGATCGGTGAAGGTCAGCGTGATGTCATTGCTGTTTGAGGTGACTTCCACGTTCGTCGTCCCTGAAGTGAGGGTGCCGGCCAGTTGCAGGGAATCCCCCTCAGCCACGTTGAAGTCGGTGACATGGAGAGTCGCTCCACCATCGTCAATGTACTGGGGATCAATCATAATGATATCTGCGCCTTCGCCCAGTGTGACGGTGTCGTCGCCCGAACTGGCATAGATGATGTCGTTGCCATCGTCTCCGAACACCATGTCGTCTCCTGAGCCACCGTTGAGCTGGTCGTGTCCCGCCCCACCGATGAGGACGTCGTCGCCTTGACCGCTGTTGATGACGTCATTTCCGGCCATGCCGTCGATGATGTCGTCGTTTACGGTTCCGGTAAGGGTGTTGTGACCAGTGGTGCCGGTGACCTCATTGAGAGCCTCGTAGTGCAACGGGATGTGCAGAGTGGCTGTCTCGCTTGCGCCATGACTGTCGACGACTTCATATTGGAAAGTCTCGACGTAGGAGTCATGCAGGCTGTCGATCTTGTCGGCGTCTACAGTGTACGTGTAGTCACCGTCGGCATCGAGTACCAAGGAGCCGTAGAGGCCTACAGCGCTTCCCACCAGGGCTGCGCTCAGGTTCACATCGTCGACATCAGAGTCGTTCGCCAGGACATTGCCGCTGACATTGGCAACGTCTGCGGTGACGTCACGAACCTGGGTGCTGGGCCCTTCAGACTTGAGGCTCAGCAGGTTGAAGTCGGAGTGCCTCCCATTGGGGGTCAGGATGACATGAGCGATAGTTGCTGAGCCCGCCGGGTCCAGCGTGATCGTGGAATTGTGACGGGTTGCGGTGTCTGTATCGACCACATTCCAGTTCGCATCATATGCGGTCAGCGTCGCGGACTCCCGGCCGAAAAGATGACCCAGTTTCATGGTGACCTCACCGCGACCGTCCGCGAAGTCAATGACCAGCTCCTCTCTATAGGTTTCGGTTTCCCAGTGTCCACTCCATCCTCCCGTCCAATGAGTCCAGGATCCGGAACCAACCTGAGAGCTGTCCCAGGGACCATGGGTGTCGACTCCAATTCCACCATGGGAGCGAGTCACGTGTTCACCAAGCCCGCTGTTGTTGCGGGCCGATATGGTCACCCCCTGATTGGCCGCTTCCTCCCACCAGGTCGGGTCGCCGTCGCCGAAGTCAAGGCCAAACAACCAGTAATCATGGGTCGGGGTCGTGTCGCCGAAGTCGATGGTCCTGTAGGAAGCTCCGTCGGTCTCGGTGAATTCTTCGGTCAGCATGATGCCGTGATCCATGTCACCGATTGCCACAGGCGCGTCATTGGTACCATTGATGGTGATAGTCAGAACAGAGGGATTGTCGGACTCAGAGGAGAGCTCGCTATTGACACCATCCTGATTCTCATTGGTAGTCACATAGGTGAAGGTCTCGGTCAGCGTATCCGGAGTACCGCCTTCGAGGTCGACGTTAAGGGCCTGGACCTCAGGGTTGCTGTTGTCCAGTTCGTATTCGTAGTGGCCGTCTTCCCAGATTTTCAAGGTACCATAGTCACCGTCGATGGTCTGGAAGGTTTCGTCCGCATCATAGTTGTAAACCGCTACGGTGTTGCCATCATGAGAGATGGATTCAACAAAGATGCCTGCGGCGTCATTATCGACATCATAGTCAGTCTGGCCTGCGTTGTTTTCATCAGTGATCACATTGCCGGTGGCAGTGCCTTCACCGTACTCGGATTCAGGGATTTCTTCCATGGCGTGGACATTGCCATACTCTGTGACAGAGGCTTCATTGGAGTAGGCGATGGGGGCATCGTTGGCGCCGTTCACGGTAAAGGTGATCGTGGCGTAGCTGAATGCGCCGCCATCATCCATGATGCCGTAGGTGAACGATTCCTCGCCGGGGTTGTCGTAGTTCAGGACTTCGACGGCCGGGCTGATATCAGGGGTGTATGTGTAGTCGCCGTCAGCACCGATGGTCAGGTGACCATACTTGCCTGCGATAGTCATTTCAGCTTTCGGATCGACCTGGGCGATGTCCCAGATTTGTCCGTCGTCACCCGGAGGGAATGTGTAGTTCGCTTCGGAGTTCCCTTCGTTCACTTGCAGCCAGTCGTATTCGTGGCTTTCGTTGGAATAGACGCCGACCACGAACAGGGAGGAGAATTCGCCTTCAACCACATCAGGGGTGTCCGGGTTGTCGGAGTCCTGATAATCGAGGTCGTCCACATCCGTGTCGTTGAGCAGCACGTTGCCGGTGGCGGAAACGATCTGGGTGTAGTCGTGCATGCCGCCTTCTCCGCCTTCTCCGCCTTCGGTATTCTTTCCCTCACCGCCATCAAAGTTGGTCCCGGGATAGTCGTCCGGGAGGAAGTAGTCTGTGGAATCACCAACCTCAATAGCTTCGTTGGTCTGATCGGCAAGCGCCACGGGAGAGTCGTTGGTGCCAAAGACCGTAATGGTCAGCGAGGCGACGTTGGATACAGCGCCTTCTGGATCAACGATGGTGTAGTCGAATACTTCGGTTTCAACCTGTCCTTCTTCAAGATGGTCTGCCAAGTCTGGGTCAAGGACATATCTGTATTCGCCGAGTGCATTGACATACAGAGTGCCGTACTGCCCCATGACTTCGGTCTCCACGCCGGTGGTCTGGTCGACCAGGGTAGCGGGCTCGTCGTTTCCGGCGATCAGGGTGGCGTCAGGGTTGAGGCCGACGGTTTCCTCTCCGATAAAGTCGATGGTGTTCATCCGCAACAGTGCGTGGTCGTGGTCAACATCAAAGTCGTTGTCGAGCAGGTTGATGCTGCCTTCGGCGTTGACTGCTGTCAGGAAGGAGTGTTCGCCTTCGGGGTAGTTGAGGATCCATCCGCCACCTTCGACTTCGTTGTCGTTGGTCGGGAAGAACACGCCTTCGGGGACCGGAGTGGAGGTCACGGACTGAATGTAGAAATTGTTGGGGGTTGTGTCGTCGGCATCCCCTGCGGAAGAGACGCGGATGCTGGAAACCAGGCCTGCGCCCGGATCAGAGGGGGTGTAGCTGAAGACGTTGCCGTCTTCCAGACCCATGTGAACGGTCTCGATTTCGTTGCCCTCGGCATCGAACAGCGTGATGGTGGCTTCGTCGGTTGTTTCACGGAATTCATTGAAACCGCCGAGAACGATCTGGACGTAGCCCTGCGGATCCTCGAAGTCGATGTCGATCCATTCCTCTACATCGCTGTTGTTGATGGCAGGATCGTAATCGCCGTTGGTGCCTGCGGCATTGTTGTTGTCAACGCCGATGCCGTTATAGGTGTCCGTAATGAGTTCGTTACCTGTGTTTGCTGCGGATCCGGCGGACATTGTCATGTACGGTGCGTCGTCCTTGTTGACGATGACGCTTTCCCCATCAGGGCTGATCTCATAGTCATCACCAGTGGGGAGGCCAAAAAGGCGGGCTTGATATTCTCCACCATCGTACATCTCTCCGCCTTCTCCGCCTTGTCCTCTGAAATAGGTGCTGACAGGCTCGACGCGATAGAGATGGGAAGTGTTGTCTTCCGGGTCTACATGAAGGTCAACCTCGCCTTGTTCAGTGACTTCTGCAAAATCATCGTTGGCGACGGGAGGATTATTTCCGAGAGAGTCAGGGGAGGCTGCAAGGAGTCGGGATGCATATGCGTCATCCTGTCCACCCAGGGCGTCGAGTCCATCGCCCAGTGTGCCTGCGTCGTCTGAATAGGCGCCAGCGCCGGAGCCACCGGTAGCGCCATCAGCAGCGGTCTCAAGGTCTTCGGCTGTTGCGTCTGCTTCCGAGAACGCGAAAAGGTACACGTCACCAGCTACCTCTGCGCCGTCCATCAATACAAAAGTGGGGAGAGAGTCGGATTCTGCCAGTGTCTGATAGTTTTCAAGGATGACAGTACCGCCACCCTCAATGGCAATTTCCAGGTTTCCGTTTGCTCCGTTAAAAGCGGCTTCGGAAATGTCGAAGTCAAATTTTACCGGGGTGTCTGCCAACAGTGAATACGATGTCGATTTCCCTGCACCGGGAAGCGATATCTTCATTGGGGTTTTGGAGCTAGCCATCGTGTTATCCTCCAGAAATTGTTTATGGGCAATGCCAAAATACGTACTTCTTGAGATATCCTATTGTATACATAGAATTGCTCTTATCGTCAATATACGAAATGTTCATAATACTGACAACTTATGATGTGGAAAGTATGGCTTGACCGTGGTAAACGAGTTGTTTCTAGGGGGTCTAATTATCGTCTGTTTTAGTTAGTTGTGGCAAAGTGTATAACTTTTCAACAGCTGGATGTTAAAAAACACTTTTTTTATTTGGGGTTTTCCCCTGTTCAATGCTGCCTGTTGTATGAGCTATCTAATTAATTTTAAAGGTAGAATACAGACGAGTGGTATTAAATCAATTATTCTACTATTTTTTTGTGCATTTTTTGGCACGGCGCTGTGAGGTCAGGAAACCTTGGCTTTTGCGGAAAATGGACGTGAATTCTATTATTTCAGCTGGTTAAAGATGCCATAAGCGAACGATAACCTGTTGAGTCACAGAATATAGATGGTTGTTTTACTGCAACAATCACAAAAAAACCGCGCCATAAGCGCGGTTTTCATTTTGTGTTTTTTCATTCGGATCAAGCCCGGGAGATTTAATCCATATTCAGCCCGGAATGAATGATGTGATTGATGAGGTCATCAGTCGCATGCTCAGAATTCATGCCATAGTCCTGCATGGGGAGGTCCGGCTGGGAAATGCCAAGCAGCTTGACGACGATATCATCATGGCCGGTGTCGTTCTGGCCAATGACCAATTCTGTGAAGTCATGGTCATTATCAACAATGACGTCCTTGATGGACATGCCGTCCGGCAGTTCAAGGACATCGCTTCCGATATGGAAGTTGGAGACAACGATTTCACTTTCACCATGCTGCAGAACCGAGGGGTCAATGAAGAAGGGTTCAGCATCGGTATCGGTGTGGGCATGGACATGTTCGTCATTCACAAACAGGCCGTCATCAGCAAGGTCAACCAGGAGTTGATCGCTGGGCGGTATGGCGGCTGCATCGGCTATACCCGTGTCAATGAGATAGGAGCCATTGACATCCTGAACCAGGGAGAATGTCCCTTCGGTCCCAGATGGATTGAAGCTCGCGTCGTCAAAAAGGACATCGACCAACGTGTCGTTGTTGGCCAGAACCCAGTTTCCACCATCTCTCAGAAAATGAAAATCTGCATTCATGTCCAGAGTGTCTGCATCCTGAACAAGAAAGAACCTGATGTCCGGGTTTCCAGAAAACACGGAGACGAGTTGGCCCAGCAAGGCCGTGTCCTGACAGTTGTTCAGGACGATTTCAGGTTCGACAGGCACGGGGCCATCCAAGGTGTATGTGCCAAGCATGGTGGAATCAGTCATAGCTGTATTATCATTCATATTGGTCTCCTTTGCAAGGAGATTAAAAACTCGCTTTGAAATATATCCCGGACTCGGTCCTGAGACCGAGTCCGGGGTTGTGTGTTTGTTAGTTGTTATATTCAGGGGAATCAATGATTGCCTGAATCAGACTTCCCAGAGACTCGCTGTCGCCGTGGATATCCATATGTGCCGGCAGGTCATGAGCTTCAACACCCTGGAGACTGTAGTTTTCCAGCGTGATGGTCAGACTTGGGTCACTCGTAGCAGTGTTGCCGTCGTCAATGGTCAGCACAGTGTCGCTGCCATTCTGCTGGATGGAGATCGACATGGAGTCAAGGTCGTTCAGGATCAGGCTGTCGTCTCCCTCGAATCCGGTGACGGTCACATCGCCGCCAGCGGTACCGATGTAGTTGGGATCAATGATCACTGTGTCAGAACCGCCATCGTCCAGTGAGACCATGGTGGCGTCATCAGCGATGTAGATCAGGTCATCTCCGGAGGTGCCGGACATAAGGTGTTCAGTTATGCCGTTGACATCGGTTTCGTGGGCAGTATCAACCACGTTGGGATCGACATGGAGCGGGATATCGAGGCTTGCAGTGTCGGTTGCGCCATGACTGTCAGTCACAGTGTAATCGAAGTGCTCGGTGGTACTGGAAGTCAGAGACGACAAGTCGTCATCGAGGTCGTAGGACCAGTTACCGTCCGCATCGATAGTCAGGGTGCCGTGGTCACCATCAATGGTCGTATCGCCATTGTCGGCAACGGTTGTTCCATCTATGTCGGTGACATGGATGCTGTCTCCATTGTCCACATCCCAGTCGTTGTCCAGGAGGTTGCCAACGGCTTCGCCGTTGGCGACATTGGGGCCGAGGTCGTCGAGAGTGGCGGTTGAAGCTGCAATCGTAACGGATTCAATGGTGAAGTCGTCATTGCCTCCAGGAGCCTCAACCTCGACCCAATCGATGTTCTTGCTCGCGGTTCCTGTCAATGTATACGTCCCATTTACCAGATCGTCCGAGTCTATGTTGTAGGTCTTCTTTCCACCACCAACATAGTGAACCTTGATCTTTGCATCGTCGTTGCCATCGAATGCAGCATAGTCATTGGTGTGAGTATCATGACCAGTCGTAAACTTGATCTGCATTTCGTCGGTTCCCTGGGAGTCAGTTACATCGATGCGGACCTTGTCTCCATTGTTGATGGAGTCACGATCGAACCATCCCCAATGAACGCCCAAATCACCATCTATATCGACGAGATAGCCGTTGTTCGTAGAGATCGAGATACCATTGCCGCTGTATGTAGTCGGCGTTCCACTGAGGTTGAAGTTGTCTGTCACCAGATCCGTATCAGTGTGGCCTACAACAATACCGGTGTAGCTATCGTCAATCGCAATCGGTGCATCATTGGAGCCATTGATCAGGAAGCTGACCGTGGCCGTGTCAGTCGCGCCGTTGCTATCAGCGACCGTGTAGGTGAATGACTCGGTCTCAGTCTCGCCGCCGTTGAGGGCGTCGGCTGCTGCCGTGTCAGGTGTGTATTCATAGGAACCATCCGTGTGAATGGTCAGAGTACCGTATTGGCCGGTGAGGATTGCCGTATCCGCGTCGTCGCCAGTAGTGTCGGAGAGTTCAATGAAGCCTGTGTCGGCATCTTCTCCGAGCGCCACTTCCGTGACAACAAGGCCATGGTTTGCATCGACCGGAGCAACATTGTCCGTGTCGTAATCATTATCCAGCACGTTGCCGGAAGCCGTGGTGTTTGGCGTCACAGTCTGGGATACTATATTAGACAGCAGGCTGCCCAATTGACCCGATGAGATGGTTATCGGGGAATCGTCTTCATCAATGATGACCAGATTGTCGTTGGCATAGTCAATGCCAACAGCGGTCAGATGAACGCCATCAGTATTTCCAAGGGCTTGACTGTCGCTCCTCCAAGCTCCTCCGCCTTCATTCGGGCTGCCGTCTGAGATGAAGACTGCTTGTGTGTTACCAGGGTTAGCATTTACCCAGTCAATACCGGCATCAATTGCCGCTGTATAGTTGGTGCCTTCATTGACTCCATATCCTTTCATGGTATTGATGAATGCGATTGCGTCAGTGTATCCGGCGGAGACACTGCCACTGTCCACATCGCCAGCCGTTCCGGTGATAATGAACGTATCCTGGACCACATTGGAATCAAAGTCGATGATACCGACAGTGGTGGAAACGCCTTTAGCAAGGCTGTCCTGCAGATCTTCAAGCATATCCTTCAGGGCATCCTTGGCCGCCGTCATTCTGTTGGGCTCCATGGAACCGGAGGTATCAACGATCAGCAGGTAGTTCGACGGGTTGGTGGAGACGTTGATGCCGCCTTCCGTAACAACGTTGAAGCCGAAGGTGTCGCTGTCGGGAGTGTTGTCATACAGATCCGGGACAGCTACTGGAGCTGCGTTGTCGTCCTCACCATTGATGGTCACGGTGATGGTTTCGGTATCATTACCGTCGGCAGTGGTCACCTGGAAGTTCTGAGTGATGCTTTCATCGGTATCCAGATTTTGGACCGTGGATGAGGTGTTGTCCACCGTGAAGGTCCACTCGCCGTCGGCGTTCATGGTGAAGCTGCCGATCGGACCGGAGAGGGCGTTGCCGTCTTCATCCGTGCCGCCGAGCCAGGTGGGCGTGGTGCTCATGGCACCATTGCCGTCTGCGTCCTCAAAGGTCACGTTGCCGGTGGTGACCAGGTTGTCTCCAACAAGGTCAGTCGGGTTGTCTTCAAGTACGGAGCCGTTGTCATGAGCCGTAATGTTGGTCGGGTCTTCTACCGGGGTGACGGTGATGTCGAGGTCGGCAGAGTCGGTGCCACCGTTGTGATCAGTGATCGTGTAGGTCGCGGTGGGCACATCGCCGTTCCAGTTGGCATCCGGAGTGAAGGTATAGGAGCCATCGCCGTTGATGACCAGGTCGCCGCCGTCAAGCTCTGCGGTCTGGCCTGCGTTGTACTCGGTACCATCAACTGTGAACTTGGTCACGGACAGGCTGTCGCCGTCCACGTCGGTATCTTGGCCCACATGGCTGGCGTCGCCGTCGATCACGTTACCGGAGACGCTGCCGTCTTCAAGGCCGGAGTTGACGTCATTCGCCGCCACAGGCGCATCGTTCACCGGGTGGATATACAGAGTTATCGTCGCAGTATCGGTGAGGTCGCCGTCGGAAACGGTGTACTCGAAGGATGCGGTGCCATAGAAGTCCTGATCTGCGTCGAATTGGACGCCGGTAACATTGCCGTTGGTGTCTGTGACAAGCACAGGGGTGCCGTGGCCGCCGGGCACTGCGGAAACGCTTGCGATGTGCAGAGCGTCGCCTTCAGGATCAGTGTCATTAACGAGGATGTCGTCTGCTTCGATGACGATGGGGTTGGTCCCACTTTCGTTCTGGTCTTCGTAGAAGATGTAATCCACTTCGCCCATGGTTTCGTATTCCACACCGTGGATGAGGAAGTCGGTCTGGTGATTATCATCGGAGTACAGTGCGATTTCAGCGATGGGCTGGTCGTACTGTTGCTCAAAGACATCCAGAGTGATTGTTGGTCTGCCGTCAGCAGTCGCTTGAACAAAGATGGGATCGCCAAGAGCATTCCCTTCGCTGTCGTAAGCCTGAACAAAGGCGCCTTCAGTTTCACTCGCGTTGTTAAACAGGGCTTCGAAGGTCAATGTTACGGACTGAGCCGGACCATTATCAAGGGTCAGGTGCAGGATCTCGTCGCCATCGACTTCCTGATTGTTGTTGTCTGCAACGCCGATGGCGCTGAAGGATCCACGATTTTCAGAACCGAGTTCGGACTCTGACCAAGTGGTCATGTCGGCGGTCGGATCGCCAGTGAAGGCGGAGAAGGTCACTGACCCGTCGCCATCGGGATCGGCAAGGTTCAGGGAATGAACATCGCTGACAGCGTCCTGAGTGAGCACGGTCACCACGGTGGGATCAGTGTCATCGCCTTCACCGAAGTGATCATCGATGGCAACCGGACCGTCGTTGGAACCGTTTATGGTGATAGTAACAGTATCGGAATCGGTAGCGCCTGCGCTGTCGGTTGCCTTGATGTTATAGCTGAATGTAATGGACTCGCCCTCGGCCAGGAAATCGAGGTCCAAGTTGTGAGCGTCGTAGGTCCAGCTTGTGGAACCAGGGGCGGCTTGGGCAGTGGCTGTTGCCGTGAAGGTGCCACCGGTCAGTGCTGCAATCATATCAGAGTTCAGCTCGCCACCGGACCATCTGATGTCATCGTTGTATTCGGAGGAGATGTCGATTTCATCGTTGAGGTCGACATCATTGAAGTCAACGTCGCCTCTTGCGTACAGATCCTGTTCGCTTGCATCGCCAGCTTCCACGAACGGTGTTTCCTGAGCTGCGGCCTCGATGGTCGGAGCATCGTTGATGCCGTTCACGGTGATGACCAGGTCAGCACTCTGGGCAACGGGGTCGTTGTCCACGGTGTCGCCGTCAGTCATGGTGTAGGTGAAGGTTTCGGTAGGCGTTGCGCCTTCGGGCAGTGTCTCATCGGTGGCCGTGTAGGTGTAGTCACCGTCGGAGCCGATGACCAGGTTGCCGTGTACGCCAGTGATGGTCGCAGTGCCATCGGGATTGATGACTGCGTCGCCGGAAACCTTGTCGTTGACGAAGTCGACATGGGTGGTGCCGAAGGTGACTTCGGTTACGGACATTTCGCCGGGAGTGTTGTCGGCATCGATATCATTGTACAGTACGTTGTCGCTTACAGAGGAGTCGAGGCCGTCAAGATTCGGCTCATTGACAGTCTTTGCGTCCAGAACGGCGGTCGGATCTTCGTTGAGTGCGCCGGGCAGCACATCGATAGTGACCACATAAGGATCGCCATCGTTGTCCAGGCCTTCGCTGTCAACAGGGCGGTACGTGAAGGAGTCCGACTGAGCAAACTCGACATCCACATACTGCAGTTCCCAGTTGGCGTTCCAGTCTCTTGCATCGTCTTCGGTGGTGCCGAACACGATTTGGTCAAAGGCTGCGCCATCGAGGATGCTTTGGTCGAGAACCAGGGACTGGAAGGTGTCGCCATCTCCGTTGTCAATGGTTCCTGAATTGTCGCCAACGGTCCAGGTCATGGTCTCGTTATTGACCGTGCCTGAAGCAACCAGCACGCCATCGTCATAGGCTTCCCAGGTAGCAAACGCTTCCTGAGTAGAGTTGTCATCAAAGTATCCGCCCAACCCGCCAAAGCCGATTTCGGCAGAGGAGACATCCTTGCCACCGAAGTCGATGGTCAAAGTCTCACCGGCATCAAGGCCGCTGTGGTCCTTGTTGGCAAGCCCGTGGTCAATGTGACCGGCTTGGTCGTGGAAGACCTTGAGGGCTCCCTGGTTGATATGGGTAGTGATAGTTGTATCGGGAGTACCGTCGCCATCAGAGTCGAACTCCATGACGCGGGTGGACTTGTTTACTCGCTCGCCCCAGGTATCCAGTCCGGCATCTTCCGCAATGCGGGAACCAAGCAGAAGGCCCTGGCTTGCAGGAGCGTCACCAACATAGGTGAAGTTGTCGAGATCCTCGAACGTCGTGCCATTCTGGATGTCTGTATCAGTGACTTCCACGCCATCGTAGTAGAGCGTGCCGCTTTCGGGCAGGCTGGTGATGAGTATGGACGTGTCGAGGTCGTCAGTTGTGCTGTAGTCGTCTTCAACGTCAGTCACGGGGGCCACGTCGAAGTCGATGGCGATTGGTTCGCCGAAGTTGTTACCCTGGACAGTGAAGTCCGCAGCCAGGGGGGCATCGTTCTCGCCGTTGACCACCACGGTCACGGTGTGTTCGGTGCCATCGGTGGACTTGACGGTGAAGTCCTTGGTGAAGCCGTCGTTCACGCCGTCGATTTCGCCCAGGTGCTGGACGCTGGCGTTGCTGATTTCATACGACCATGTGCCGTCAGCGTTCATGGTGAACGTGCCGCCCTGATCGTCGACAATCTCGTCTTCCTGGAACAGGTTGTCCGTGTTGTCGACGTCAGACGCGAAGAGCTGTCCGCTGTCGGTCAGGAAACCGGCGGCAGTCACATCCATATCTTCGGTCATGCTGCCGGCGTCGTCGCCGGTGATGATGGCTGCGTCGTTGGTGCCGTCGATGGTGATGGTCAGCGTGGAGGATGCGGTCTTGGGGTCGCCGTCCTGGTTGTCGGACATGGTGTAAGTGAAGGTGTCGGTGACCGGATCATCGCCTACGTTCAGGGGGTCGGTGGCGTCAGGGTCTTCCACGTATTCGTAGGAGCCGTCAGCATTCAGGTACAGCGTGCCGTACTGGCCGTTCAAGACGTAGTCGTAGCCGTTGGTGTTGGTCTCAGCCTCGTTGTCAGTATTGTTGCTGGTAACATCGGTAACGGTGAAGTCGGCAAGGACATTGTCCACGTCGGTGTCAGCTCCGGCTCCGGTGACGTCGTCACCTGCGAGCACGTTGCCGCTGACAGAAGCCGCCGGATCGTCGTTTACGGATTCGGTAAAGGCGTTGGTATCGGCATGAGCAACCGGAGCGTCATTGGCGCCGGTAATGGTAATGGTCAGGGTGGAGGTATCGAAACCTGTGTGTACCGCTTCACCATCAGTCATGGTGTAGTTGAATACATCAGTGACGACCTCGTCGTCGTTATTCAGATAGTCTGTGGCATTGGCATCTTCCACGTACTTGTACGTACCATCTACATTCATATAAAGAGTGCCGAACTGACCTTGCAAGGCGTAATCATAGCCCATGGTGTCAGTGGGCTCCACGCCACCGGTCTGTTGGATGCCGGTGACTTCAAAGTCTGCAAGAACGTTGTCCACGTCCGTGTCGGCTCCGGCTCCGGTGTCGGCGTCGCCGGCAAGTACGTTGCCTTCCACAATGGCCGCGCTTTCATCATCAACGGATTCGGTGAAGGCGTTAGTGTCTGCCACGGCAACGGGGTTGTCGTTGGAACCGATGACGTTGATTGTCAGGGTTGCAGACTCGCTGAAGACGCCGTCGTCATATGTGTTGGTCAGGGTGTAGGTGAAGACGTCAGTGGGATTGTCGCCTTCGTTCAGAGCCTGAACATTCTCAGCGTCGTTGTGCAGTTCGTATTCGTAAGAACCGTCGGCGTGGATGGTCAGGGTGCCGTATTCGCCTTCGATGTCCATGGAGTCAACATTGTCGGGATCGCCGTCAGATGTGTACAGGGTGCCGCTGTCATTCTGGGAAATGACCGAGTGAACGAACATCTCGGTGTTGTCCACATCGTCGTCAGCCACGTCGCCTGCGGATTCGCCGGTGATGACGTTGCCGGAAACGATTGCGGCGGTGCCTTCGCCGTCACCATTCTTGATGCCGAATTCCTCAATGGAATTCTCGTCAGCGTAGCCAACGGGCTTGTCGTTGGCGCCGTTTACCGTGAATGTCAGATTCTGGTAGCTGTAGCCCAGTGCGCCGGAGTCATCCATGATTGCATAGGTGAACTGGTCGGTACCGGGGTTGTCGTAATTCAGTTCATCGAGATTGGGGTACTGATCCGGGTTTGAATCCGGCGTATAGAGTTCGTAAGTATAGCTGCCGTCAGGCTGGATGGTCAGTGTGCCGTAAAGGCCGTCGACGGAAACTGCGCCAGCGGCTTCGGCCACGTCGTATGTCTGGCCGTCTGCGACTTCGCCGCCGACTTCGTTGGGCTCTTCGATATCGATATCATAGGTGCCATGCGAGTAAACGCCCATGACAAACAGGGAAACGCCGTCAGGCTGATCGCCGGAGTCGGGATCGTAATCCGTGCCGCTGCCCATGTCATCGCCCGCGAGGACGTTGCCGGTGACAGTGGTGAAATCGCTTTCGGTGTAGTCATAACCTTCGCCGCCCTGGGCGAACACTGCGCCTTCACCACCGTGAATGGTCACGGAGCCGAGCTCGGCGTCATCAACATCAGCAGCCAGTTCGTAGGCTGAGGAGTCACCGACTTCAACTGCAGTAACGTTGTGATCGGCAACCGCTACGGGCATGTCGTTGGAACCGAAGACCGAAATAGTCAATTGAGCGGTGTTGCTCACAGCGCCTTCGGGGTCGACGATGTTGTAGTTGAAGACCTCATCAAAGACGTCGCCTTCATTCAGTTCGTCTGCGAGCGCTTGGTCCAATTCATATGTATATGAACCATCGGAGTTGATGGTCAGAGTCCCGTACTTGCCTTCAACAGATACGCTGCCGCCTTCGGGCACAACTTCAGCACCGGGGTTTTCGCCATTGTGATCGACGCCGTCGTAATCAATGGTGCTCATCTTGAGGAGATCGATGTTGTGGTCGACGTCCGTGTCAGCCACGCCACCGTTCTCGTCACCCAGGATGACGTTGCCCTCGATGATCTCGTTGGTCTGTTCAGGGTTGGGGTAATTCACAAAAAAGCCGGAGCCGTCATCGTCGGTCTGGAAGAAATCTCCAGAGGGTTCGTGTGTATTCTCACCGCCCTGGTACTCACCGCCCTGGTACTCACCGCCCTGGTACTCGCCGCCTTCGACGAACTGGACATGCTCTTCCATATTGAAGTCCGGATCGCCTTCTTCGGTGACTTCGTTGAAGTCGTCATTGGCAATGGGGGCCTGGTTGCCTCCAGTGGGGTCAAGGGTGTTGAATGCTGTGCGAGCATATGCGTCGCCCTGGCCGCCTAACGCGTCAATGCCGTCTCCCAGGGAGCCTGCATCGTCAGAGTATGCGCCTGCACCGGAACCGCCTGTTGCACCGTCTGCTGCGGTTTCAACATCGTCGGCTGTCTGTGTGTCGGGAAAAGCAAAGAGATAGACGTCGCCGGCTACCAGCTCGCCGTTCATGAGTTCAAACGTGGGAAGGGCACCAGACTCGGCGAGATCCTGGTATCCTTCAAGAACAATAGTGCCACCGCCTTCAAGGGTGATGACAAGGTTGCCGTTTTCGCCTGCAAAAGAGGCCTCACTTATGTCGAAGTCGAACTTGACAGGCGTATCTGCTGCGAGTTGATACGTCGTTGTCTTGCCCGATCCCGGAAGGGATACTTGCAGTGTAGGGGTCTTTGGGTCAGCCATGGTGTCCTCCAGAAAAGGTTATATTAAGCAATATAAAAAACGAGTTCGTTAACTTACACTAGAATATATTCATCTACGTGTTTTTAGTCAACGGCAAAAAGAGTTGTTAATCCAGGTTGTTAGTATGTGGATAACGGGAATGAGAGCACAGGGAGTGTCGAGGAGGACTGCGAAATTCAATGCCGTGATTTTCAGTGTTTATATCTGATTAGTCAAAGTTTTACACAAATAACTGTTGAAAAGTATTTTTCTAGAGAAAAGTTATCCTCAGTTTTTTTATACCGATGTCAGATCGTAATTATCTGGATTATCGAGTTAAAAATAACTGTCCGTGAGTGAAAAAGTATTTTCGCTTTTTTTGCGCCTGAAAAAGACTACAAAAAGTGGAGTCCCGTACGTGGTCGAGACGATAGGCGTGATTTCGTGTCCCTGAAAGGTCACTGCTGAACACGCATTCGCTGTCTGCAAAGGCGTTTTTAGAATTGGGTAATATTCGATTATGTCAGTATATTGTGTGGTGGACTGGCCACCAGTAGAAAACCGCTGGTACGGCAGGAGACAGAAAGAGGGAGAAGCGAGAGACTATTTGCTTGTCATGCTCCAGACACCGTCCCAAAGGGAGGGGGGATTTTTTGCCAGCATCCGACACTTAGCTTCATACCGGCTCGCGGCGGGGTCTTTTTCGGCGATAGAGGCAAATGTTTCCCTCCCTTTTTCAAAGTCGCCGGCATAAAAATGCTCCAGACCTCGTGAGAAGATGTGCAGCACTTCCTTTTTCTCTTCGTAGTCCTTTTCCGTCATGGGTTCGTAGACGACGACCGCCTGATCCTTACCGACAACCCGGAGACACGAGAGTTCTCTGACCGGCACCTTGCCATGCAATTGTTCCAGAGTGGCTCTGGAGATCATCGTGTAGGTTGCGAACTGCTTGTTCACCGACTCCAGTCGTGCTGCCAGATTCACTGAATCGCCGAGCATGGTGTAGTCGAATCGGTCGTGGGAGCCGAGATTGCCCACTACGGCTGGACCTGTGTTCAGCCCTATGCGCATGTGGAATGACTTGCCGGTCCTTTTGAAAAGTTCGGGACGCATCTCCGCCAGTTTCTGTTGGCAGTCCAACGCGGCACAAACGCCGCGCAATGCATGGTCAGGCTGGTCCACTGGAGCATTCCAGAAGGCTATGATGGCGTCGCCTTCATACTTGTCCACCGTGCCGCCCGTACTCTGGATAATGTTGGTCATGGCGGTCAGGTAATCGTTGAGTACGCTGGTCAGTTCTTCCGGGTTCAATCCTTCGGAGATGGACGTGAACCCTTCGAGATCAGAGAAGAAAATGGTCAATTCGCGTCGCTCGCCTCCCAGTGTCAGCTTGTCGGGATTTGCGAGTAGCTGGTCGATGACCTTGGGGCTGAGATACTGTTTGAATGCGGATTTGATAAATCGCTTCTGGCGACCTTCGGTGGCATATTTGATGGCTCCGGCAAGGAAAAGCGCGGTAAAACAGCTGGCGAGCTGGACGGCCATGCCGGACCATATACCATAGTAATAGGTGCCCATGGCAAAGCCCACGGGCAGGGCGAGAGTGACGCCGGAGGCCGCTATGGTGAGCCAGAGGTTGCGGAACAGGGTGACGCTGAGTCCTGCGAGCAGGGCAAAGAGTATGGTGGTGAGGATGTCGACCCGGAGTTCCATGGGATACATGAAGTCGCCTGAGAGCATGTTGTCCAGAGCTGTGGCATTGATCAGGACACCGGGAGAGACGCCGCCGAGCGGAGTGGGGCGCAGGTCGAAGAGCCCTGTGGCCGAGAAGCCGAAGAAAACGTATTTCCCCGTGAAATCATTCAGATCAACAAGGGATTCCTGTCCATCGGCCATGCGCATGCCGCTTTCCATGATCGAGGCCGCGCTATACGCCTTGTACGCATTTTTACCTCTATAGTTGAGTATGGCTTCGCCCTTGTTGGTGACGGGAATGGGGGTGGAACCGATGGTCACGGATGTCGGGGCCAGGGTGATACTCAGGGGTTCTGCCATGAGCGCGGCAGAAAGGGGCAGCGAAGGGGCATAGCGGTCATCGAATTTGATCAAAAGCGGGATGCGTCGATAGATGGTGTCCGCGTCCGGTGAGACGTTGACGTTGCCCACCCCGGTAATGCCCACGGCCAGATCCTGGATCGGAAAGGTGGCCACAGGGGATGTGTACAGGGTCGTGTCACCGGCAAGGGGGAATAAAGGGGCAGGGATGTAGTCCGGCCATGCGGTCGCAGAGCCGTCTTTGCGGGCAAAGTCGGCAGCCAGGGTGACCCTGCCCATCTTTTTGAACGCGTCGGCCAGGGCCGCATCATCGTTTACACCGTAGACAGACGGTTCGGTGAAGACCACATCGAAGGCAAGAGCGGCCACACCGGCCTCCCGGCAGAAATCAACCAGTGGAACATAGGCCTGTCTGGGCCACGGCCAGCCGAGGCCGAATTGCTCCTTGGACCAATCCAGAGATTTCTGGTCCAGTAGGATTATGCGTATGTCGTCCGTGGAAATCCCCGGCCTGGAAAGTACTCGTGCGCGCAGGTCAAAGGTCACAGCTTCCAGAGACTCAAGCAGGTTCAGGGAGAGCGCCCCTATGGCCAGGGCCGCGCCCAGAAGTCCGGCCATCAGACCGGCCATTACCTTCTTAAGCCCTCGGGACATGCTCACATTCCTCCGGTCATCCGCAGAAAACGCATTCCTCTGTTCATGTTCGGTTTAGGCTTGCAGTACGGGCCGATGGCCTGAGTCACCACCTTCATGCGATCATCGGGGCTGGGGTGGGTGCGTGCAAAGCCCCGGCCATCAGGTTTGATACGGGATTTCATGACGGACAGCATGTCGACTATGTAGTTGGGATTGTACCCTACCCGCTGCATGATGGTCACGGCATCCGTGTCCGCTTCTTCTTCAAAGGAGCGGGAGTAGCCACTGTCGATCATGGTGGTCGTGATGTCCTTGATGGTCCCGTCAAAGGTGGTTGTCAGTTCTTTGAGAGTGCCGCCTGAAAAGGTGGATGTACCAGTCAGGGCCAGCGTGGTCACACCGTCGCTGACGCGCGATTTTTGAATGGCCTGAAGGCCGTGTTGACGCTGAACATGGCCGATTTCGTGCGCGAGCACTGCTGCCATGGCGTCTTCCGTTGTACAGCACTGCAGCAGGCCTTTGGTCACGAAGACGAATCCGCCAGGCGCGGACAATGCATTGATTTCATCTGAATCAAGAACCAGAAAATGATACCCGCCAAAGGTCTCGGGGAGGTCGGAAGCCATGGCCAGGGTTTGTCCCATGACATTGACATATTGCCGACTTTTATTGTGCTTCAGCGGTTTGTATTTTGTCAGGATGTAGGCGGAAACGGAACGACCTATGTAGTACTCCTGTTCCGGGGTGATGTCCTTGAACCCGGCCGCAATTTTTTTACCGCTTTTCAAAGCATCAACCACAGTATCCGTGTCAATCTCGAAATCCCCGAGCGTGATGCCGAATGCCTGTGCGAGGCCGGGAATCAACAAAGCCGGAGCCACAGTCGCGAGAGAGGCAAGGAAATGTCTGCGCTTCATTTGACCTCTCCTGCAAGCCCGCCATCCTTCATGAATTTCTGGATCGTGTTCGGTGATACGGTGAGTTTTTCCATCTGGTTCACCGTGGCGTAATCCAGTTTCTGTTCGCTTTTGTATTTATCTTCGACCTGTTTGTTGAACCCCTTGCCAGCCAATGCCAACTCATCGGACTCAGCTGCCGCTTCGACATCCTTGTTGGTGGGCTTGAGGATAATCTCTTGTTCGGACAGCGCGGATACGTGCATCCAGCCGGCCGCACCCGAGGGGGATTTGACTTTGCGCCAATCGTTCTTTTCGCTGAGCATCTCCACACGATCCCCATAGGAAAGTTTGGATATGACTTTGCTCAGATAGCCGGGTTTGTCCCGCAACTGCCCGGATCTGACCTGGATGCTCAGCATCTGCGCTGCCAGGGCCACACTGACCACAAGGGCGAGAGCCGCTGTGACCAACAGCGATGACTTCAGAATGCATTTCATTGGTGTTCTCCTCCAATCTGAATCGACCGATTCATTCTCTTAGGATACCCATACAAAAAACGGGTAGAGTGTACAACCGCCAAGCGTTGTTGTTGAGTGAATCTTCCAGTCCAATTGAAGACCATTCTGGCCTTGGGGAGGGGCGTGAAACAGAGGATATACCGTCAAGTAGCGTGTCCGGAACAACGATCTTCAGGCCCTCCACTGTCCCTGCTGCACCATTTTAAGCGGGAAAGAGGGGTATCCCGGACATATCATTACTGATAATCGGAACCCTTAGTCGATATTATTTTTCTGTCAGGCTCGTTTTTTTTATTGACAATCGTCGCATCATTGAGCAATTTGGCGGTCCCAACAGCGTGGGGCTGTAGCTCAGTTGGGAGAGCGCTTGAATGGCATTCAAGAGGTCGTGGGTTCGATTCCCTCCAGCTCCACCAATGATTTCAAAGGCTTAGAAGGTTTTTCTTCTAAGCCTTTTTTCGTGGAATATACAAAAGAATATACAAATGATGTCAGGGGGGATGGAAGCAGGATCTGGGATAATAGGTGTGTTGTCTCCCTAATCCCATGAAAACATGCCTATAGAGTATGGTTTTTTATAATACTAACTATAATGAGTATTCCTATATTAGTAGAAATGAATCATACAAAGGAGGAATTATGCCGATGAAGAAATTGGGAAAATGCATTTTTTTACTGCTTTTTTTGGTCCTTGGGATAGTTGGATGTGTCAAAGTTCCAAACGTGAAGGTATACGCAGACGCGATTGTTGACACTAAAAGCGAAGTGCAGTTGATTGCAGAGGATTTTTCGGAGTCACCCAATCGTACTGTCATGTATATCTATAAAATGTCTGTGCCGAGTGAAGGGGGGGGGGCTACGAAGGTTATCAGGAAGAATTGGGTACTGCTCAATTATGGATGAACAGCGGAAAAGTTTTTTCCGAAATGCACCTTATTCTAATATATTATGGTATTGCCCTTCAGCAATTGACTCAAGATGAGACCATAAATTTCGATGATGAAATCAAAGATTGCACATCCAGTCTCAACAGCCTTTTGAATAAGAAGGGGAGTACATCTCTAGATAGTAAATTCGGCTCTGGATTTACCAGTGCCATCGACGAAACCGCTAAGATCGTCATGAAGTGGGCCTCCGATACTTATCGTCGTAGCGAACTCGAAAAGGTTTTTGCTGACGATGGAAAAGATATCAGGAAGTTCATGATGCAATTAAGGTCAGTTAGCGTCTATGGATATAAGAAACTGTTGGATAGGGAAGAGGAAGAAGCAAGTATCTATTTTGATGACATGCTCAAAAAGCAAAAGGACGTTGTTGCTTCAACGCTCCTAAAAGAACGGCAGATGCAATTTGCATCAGAATTGAAAGAGCGAAGAGCTATTCTGGCTAGTTATTCCCAAAAGATGGATAATATCATCGCCGCACATGAGGCACTGATGGAGCTTGCTTGGCGTGGTAATCTTGATGTCGAAACTCTGGTTACAGAAGTTCGGCTTTTGGTTACTGATATATATACGATAAGGGATAGTTTTGAGGTCGTGGAATAAGTAAACGCTTAGGAGGTCAAAATGTCCAACAACGACACCGATAAAATAGTTTCTGACTTGATCGAGCAAGCAGAGAAAATTTACCAATTTTGTGATGACAATGAGAATTCTTTGCAGGAACAAGAGGTAGAGGATTTGAGAAACGAGGCTGGTTCTCTGCGCCGTAAAGCTCGAAGGATTGAAGCATTGGGAGTGTTTGAGCTATTCACTGAGATTCGGTCATTAGTACCATCGGTTAAAAAGGCAACCTCCAGACTTAATGAGGTTTCGAAAAACCTGGAGACCGTCAAAGAAATAATGACAGCTGCCGCTGCAGCAATCAATCTTGCTGCTGCGATCTCCATTGGAGATGCCGGAGGGGTGGTTTCTTCTCTCCAGCAGGCTGGTAAGGCCATTGAAACACTCTCCTCGTAATGAGTCATGCAAGGCACTACCTTTTTGAGAAAGAGGTAGTGCCTTGTCGTCGAGGCTCGATTTGCGAAATTATGGGGACACCTCCCTAATTATATTTCGGGTTTGGAGTTAGGAATTAGAGGTACACCATACCTATTAAATGAATAACCCACCACATCATCCTGGAGAATTTATCTGAGTTGATCCTGAGCCCGATTGTGGCTACCAGAGTGAGGAACCCTTCACCACCCAACGAGATGAGATCATAGATGCCTTATATTGGATGTACTCAGAAGCTTTTGGCCGAGATCAAGCCAGCACAAATCCTAGAGCCCGCTGATAAACGTGGGCTACAAGGCTGGCATGGCAATATCTTTAGATTCTTTCGTAGAAAATCCGTTCTTTTGGTCAATGATGAAACTCGGTTTGCCGTGTTTATGCCCGGATTGGTTAAAAGGGACTTCATGGACTTCGACAAGGAGTTGTAAGTGGTTATAAGTTGTTCTACTTATATCTTGTTAGTTCTTGCAATGCAAACGTTTCTATAAAGTCGAAGGGATAATTTGAGCAGGTGCAAAAAAAAATGGTCAACCATCCGGTCAACCAAACGCATTCAACACACCTCCAACATCACTGATTTCCTGTTGATTTCATAATAAAAAGTCAAAGTATTTCAATCGTTACACAATCGTCCTCCTGCATGGCATTCAAGAGGTCGTGGGTTCGATTCCGCGTAGCTCCACCAAGATTATAAAGGCTTGGAAGGTTTTCCTTCTAAGCCTTTTTTCGTGGAATATACGGTAGAATAGTTATGGTTAGTCTACACTTTTGGTCTGTGGCATTGTGCGGACTGTGACTCCGAATCATGTTGATATTTCAGGGTTATGCTTTGTTGCTTTCCCCTTTCTTTCATAGGGGGAAGTCCCTTTTCTATTGATTGCCGGATTAAGCTATGTCAAGAAAGGCATAATCTGTTTGGATGTAACAAGAGGAATGTGGATGTCGCAGGGGTATCCAAAACGGCAGTGTGTCTACAATTTTCTCCATTTCACGTGGATTTCGCAGTAGGCGCAACTACGTGTAGGTTACGGAAAATCACTGAAATTCAATCCCTTGGGTCGGGGCACAGACTCCAGCCACAGGATCGAATACAGAACAACCATAAATCAACGAGCGCAGGATATGAACAGAGAACAGGAAAAGGGTAAAACAATTTACATAGGCTACCACCCCCGGACGCATGATGGTAGCTCTCCACAATCTCGCACCCTCAGTGACGCCATTACAGTAATGGACGCCTTCAACAAAAAGCAGGGGGAGGGGAGGCTTCGGGCCGAGGTCGTTGGAATCGCCTGTAGCGATCTTTGCGCTGTTGCCGTTATGGAAACAACAATCGACAAAGTCTGGCAGTACATCTAATTCCCGCCGAATCGCTTTCAAAAAGCCGCTGTAGCCGTGTCTCTTCTGTGAGGTGATTCACCTCACAGAAACTTGGTAAAATCCCTGCAAGGCAGGGCTGGTGTAAAGTAGAGACTTTTTGGTCACAAGCAGAGCCTGAGAATTGCATCTGCGCAAATCGGGGTTCAGCGAGCCCCGGAGTGTGCGGGGACTGAAGTCCGTGTGGTCACAAACGATTCTACTCTGATAACACAGCGTATCTCCAGGCATTTTCCCGCATGGTTTGTCATTTTTGGCAGGTCTGGAAAAACGCACAAGCGTATTACAGTACGAGAAGTGTTTTTTTGGAAAACTTCTGGATTACTGGCGTGCCTTTGGCCTGCCGCACAGCCCTGAGCGTAGCCTCGGAATCCATGGGCACGGTGCCGGCGAGCAGACGTACGTTCTCTTGAAACGGGGCTTTCAGCAATGGGGTGGAAGGCCCCATCAAAGCCACGCGCACATCATTGCTCATGCTGGTGAGCAGATCATCCAACGTATTATTGATGATGCTGGTGGAGGTCACTATGGCGACCTCAGCCCAGGAGTCCAGCCTTTCCGAGAACTGCAGCTCATCACCCAATCCTTTGCCCCTGTCGACAAATTCCACCTGGGCTCCCCTCTCCTGAAGACGGGCAACAATGGGAGCAAAGTGGCCCACCATGGCGACTTTGGTTCCTTGGTCTATGCCCAGCGTGTCGAACATAATCGAGTTGTCTCTGTCTTCCGGTAACTTCTGGGCCTGGGCGTGATTTAAGGCATTGATGAGCGCCAACCCGATGGCCCGGTGCAGATCCCTGCCCGAGAGGAGCAGGTCCAATACCTCGGATGCGGGCCTGCCTTCATAATCCTCATTGGGAGGCAGCACCGAGCATTCTCCCTTTTTCGAGTCGGGGGTATAGGCAACCCCGATGCCGCCATCATCAGTATATACGGCAGTGTATCCCAATCCAATGGTCAGGTTTTCCAAAAATCGGCCTTCTGCCTGCTCCTGCATGCTTTCTACCAGTTGCTTGCAAATACCCATGGGGGTGCCTCCTTGGTTCGTCGTTTGAACGTGAAATATTTGTTAAGAGGATAGTATTCATTATAGTAGCTTTGAGTGGCCGCCAACATACTCCTCTGTGAATAAAAAGCAAAGATTTGAAAAAAAAAGGACCGGGCGTTTCGTTTCAGTCTGTTGGTGATGGTGACCTTTTCCGGATAGCCGCCGATAGGTCCCTGGCCTTGTCCTCTGTATTTTCCAGGAGAGTGGCTCGCCCGCAGCCGTCTTCATCCCGGATCAGCTCGCTTTCCACCACTGCGGTAAGAGCGGCCAGACCGTTCAAACGGATACAATCCCTCTTGTGTCCGGACATGGCGCGGTGGAAATAGACGGCGTGTCGGCGTAACTGAAATTCACCGTGACCACATAGGGGGTGCTGTCGGCCCAGAGTCCGAGTTGCATGGTCGTACAGCTCCTTAGCCGTTATCGCACAGTGGCCTTATCCTTATTCACGTTTGGGATGCCGCAGAGGTTACTCCTTTGTGTGGTTGTTCAGCAGGTTGTCGAGCAGCGGACGCGGCTGTTCGCATTCATTGACCCGGAATCGCATATGTTTCGCATCCTGCACGAACGGCGCGTCTACGATCTCGCTGTTACAATTATTCATCAGTAGTTCCATGCTGCGGAGAGTGTTTTCCAGATGAACTGCACACCAAGGATGTTCGGCCTCGTCATGGACGCTCTTCGGCTCGCCCAGAACGATCAGGACGTCGAAGTCGTCCGGGTCGGGCAGCCGTGTGTTTGCATACACGGGGGTTTTGGTCAGGGTGTGGCCGTTGACAAAGGCCCATTCTTCCAGAGCGGCGGGGCCTTCAAAGGGAACATGTTCGAAAGTATGAACGCGCATGTCGGCGTTCTATCCTCCGTGGTTGTCGTTTGGAACACGATCAAAGCAGATATGGGACCAATATCGCCGGTTGAAGGGGATCGAAAATAATAGGTGAATCAGAGGCTTTTGCATGAATGTCTACAGAGAATTTGCCAATGCTGAAGATATCGATCGGGAATACAACGCTGTTTCAATGGTTTCGGATTTGAATGCCTATATGGCGTTTGACTCTGACGCAAACGAGACAACCAGAAATGAGTTGAAGTGTACTCTGGATGTCCCTTATGGGCATAACGTTGATGAAACTCTGGATATTTTCCCCGCCGAATCAGCCGATGCACCGGTCGTGATCTTTATTCACGGCGGATATTGGAAAAGCATGAGCAGCCGCGATTTCAGCCTTGTCGCCAAAGGGCTTGTGGCTATCGGTTTCACTGTCGTTATTCCCAATTATTCGCTTTGCCCATCGGTCGTACTGCCGATAATAACGCATCAGAATCGGGCCGCTGTTGCGTGGGTGTATGAATATATCCACACATTCAATGGCGATTCCGGCAATATCTTTATTTGCAGACATTCTGCCGGTGCTCAACAGGTTGGCATGCTGGCGGCCACGGACTGGGAAGGGGAATATCGTGTGTCGAAAGAAGCCATTCGAGCAGGTGTTCCAATAAGCGGCATATTCGACCTATCCCCTTTGTATTATTCCTGGCTGCAACCAACACTCCGGCTAACGCACGATTGTATTCTGCGGGAGAGCGCCTTGTTTCAGCTTCCGGCAGGCGACATGCCGCTGCTTGTCTCTGTCGGGGCTGATGAATCTTCAGAGTTTATCCGGCAGGCCAGAGAGTACCAAACCGCAGCAGAGCAGGCGGGGAACAGTGCAGATTTATACATTCAGGAGGAGAGAAATCACTTTACGACAATCAGGGATCTGTTCTTTGAAGATGGCCGATTTACCCAAAGGCTCCTTGTCTTTATAGAGCAGAACAGCCGCTGATCGCCCGATATTCAAGGGAAGACGTGCTGGGGGGCCGAAGTGCATCGGTGTACGTTGTGTATAAGTGAGTACAATGGAAGGCGGCCTCATGGTTTTCAGTAAACGCAACTGGTGTTTCCATGGAGACTGTACATCTTTATCGGGGGTTGCGTCACATGCGATCAACTTTCGTCTGGCAATCTTGCACTTTTTGCGGCATTATTCCCACGCTGGTCTGGACTTTTTCGTATCTGTTGTGTGCAAGCGACCAACAAGCGGGTGGCTGGCGTCAATGAACATGCCATCCATAGGTACCAGCAAATCTCCCCGCCCACGTCCTGACCGGGGCGCCGTAGCAACGGGGTATCGTCCCTGAAAATGCAAAACTCTCCACACGAGCCTGTGAGTGATGACGCGGCGTACATACCGGAGAATATGCGAAGAGCACAATCCCACAATGAGCAAACGTACTAGCATGAGCAACAAAGCGAAAAAGGGAGACGAGGAGTCGGTACGACCGGCCACTTGTGCCGTTGCCACCCGGTGGGGCAAGCTTCAAACCCTTAGCGCGGATACGGTGATCGGCCCCAGCCTGGGCCGCTATGGCGAATGGGCCCAACAGGAAATCGGGTTGTGTTCCGCATTGTTGCAGAAGGGAGACGGCGTGGTGTTGGCGGGTGCCAATATTGGTGTCCAGACCATCGCTTACGCGCAGGCTGTGGGGCCGGAGGGCAGTGTCCTCGCCTTTGAGCCTCAACCCGAAATTTATGAATTGTTACGCCTGAATGTGGCCGACAATACTCCTGACAACGTCACTCTGCACAAGGTCGGCCTGGGTAATGCCGAGGGAGTCGCCTATCTTGAGCCGCTTGACTATAATGCATCCAATAATTTTGGCGCCATAGCACTCAGCCATTCCTCCTTCAGTGCGTCGGACCGGGAAGTGAATATCAAACCGTTGGATGCATATGCTATCGCGTCCTGCCGACTTCTGGTGGTGGATTGCGAGGGCATGGAGATGGACATCCTGCGCGGGGCGGAGGCGACCATCGCTCGACATACTCCATGTATCTATGTGGAAAGTAACACGCTGGAGCAGGCGAAACGAATTTCATCATTGCTTGATACTTGGAATTATCAGTGCTTTTTTCATTCTCCGCGATACTGGACGCCTGACAATCACAACCGGCGAGGTGCTACCGCCGACATGGAGTTTGCCAGAGAGTTCGCGGTGATAGGTGTTCCCGATACCGCCACCAAAACGCAGGACATCATCCATGAATTCAAGGATGTGGTTGCCATACATGGTCTGGACGACATTGCCCGGATCATGTTCAGTGGACAGTCCGAACGGGTCAAACTTTACTGGTCCGGTGAATCGGATGCCATGAGCGAAACGAATTCCCAAACCTGGGCCTATCCGTTATGCGCGGTCCAAAAAAGGGTTCGTGCCGAGATCAATGGTGTGCTCGGTCCTACTCTGCGAATCGACCCCTGTACACAGCCGACCTTCTTCAGTCTGCGCTCCCTGCGCGTCCGTTTTTATGATGGAAAAGGCCGGGCCGAAACTGTTCTCCAACTACCGAATGAAGAAGCCATAACGCAGCACGCGAGTTTCTCCGGAGTGACCTACGCGCCAACCTTGTTTGGAGATCTGTTCTGTGCCACCTCACCGGAAGCGCATATTGCTATCCCCATGCCCGAATCCTGCGGTATGGACAGTGGCCAGTGGGTCGTTGAATTCGATATTCGCTGGCTCCTTTCTGCCGTTACCGCGGAAGCCGGAGGGCAACTCCGTATGTCGGATCAGGAACACAACATTCTGGAACAGTACGGCAAGATAGTTGAAGAATTCAACGAGAACAGGCAGCACGTGGAAGACATGCTCTCAGCTCAACGCGAACTCTGCTCGACCATCAATCATATCGGTCTGTCTTCCCAGGAGTTTGGAGAGCGGGTCTCCGCTCTGGATCACGCGTTGAGCGAAAAGATTCGAGGGATTCGCGAGGACGTACAAGGGAGCGATACTGCTGTCCTTGCGGCACTGGACGGCGTTTCCAAACGGCAGGCAACCTTCGAAGACCGGATGCTCAAGGCCAATGCCGATTTGACTGGGCTGGTCGCGCACCTCTTGCAGTCAAGGAAACCCAGTCTCATGAGCAGGCTCAAGCGGTGGGGCGACTCTTTTCTGGCGAGTTCCTGGGCCGTGGGGGTCCGGCACTGGCGCCTTCGCCGTGACACAGCTCTTGTCAAGGATTCCGGCTTGTTCGACCCTGATTATTACCTGCGTAACAATCCTGATGTTGAGCGGGATGGAATGGACCCGCTTCTGCATTTCATGCAGCATGGGTACAAGGAGTTGCGCCGTCCGTGCGAGTCCTTTGATCCTCGATTCTACGTAAGCATGTATCCAGATGTTGAAAGCAAGGGCATTAATCCGCTGCTGCATTACCTGCTTTGGGGCAGGGCGGAATCGCGTTTGCCGCGTCCGCAATCCCTGTCTACCGGGGAAACAGGTTCATGCGAGTCTCCCCTGCAGGGTACCCCCGAGCCGGAGGTACAGGTGGACGGGGTCGAGTCCGTGCTGTCCCGCCTGAGTGAACGATTGCGAGGCAATGATTTCGTCGTGGTCACCAGCCACGACAACTATACGGTCAGCGTCGGGGGAGTGCAGGCCCACATGCTCCACGAACAGAATGCCTTTACCAACAAGGGCGTGGCCTATCTCCACATGTATCCCCTGTCGCCCCTGGCCTCGGTTTCATCCCCCGGGCAGGAGGTGCCCGTCGGGGTCAATCTCAACGGCAAACCCATGGGCACCATGAGCACGCAGGATTTCAGTTCCCTGGGACTCGGCCTCAAGGCTATTCAGGGCGCCAATTGTCGTGGGGTCATCATCCAGCATCTTCTCGGCTGGGATCTGGACGCAGTGGAAGTATTATCAACAATGCTCAAAACCACGGTCATTTTCTGGCTACACGATTTTTTCACGGTCTGTCCGCAGTATACCCTTTTGCGCAACGAACGTGTGTATTGCGACATTCCGCATCCTGACAGCAATTCCTGTCTTATCTGCCTCTTTGGAGAGTTGCGTCGTCGTGAGCTTCCCCGTTTCCGTACATTCTTTCAGCATCTCTCGCCGGTTTTCCTTACCCCGTCCGAGGCTTCGAAGGAACTGTGGTGTTCCGAATATCCAGAGTACAGGGAACAGGTCACTATCACCCCTCACGTGGTCCTGCACGACATTCCCGACACGGAGTCTAATCGCCATACGGTCGCCAAGTCGCGCTTTCGGCCCAATATCGCCTATGTCGGCTATCCCATGCCCAAGAAGGGCTGGCTGGCTTGGCGCAATTTCATAGACCGGCATGCGGACATCTCCAGCCGCTACAACTGTTTTCACCTTGGAAACGGCAAGTCGGATGGGCGAGAACGCTTTGCGGAGGTGAACGTCACCCATGCCGATCCGGAAGCGATGGTCAGGGCACTGCGTGAACATGACATCGACATGGTCATACTCTGGTCCACCTGGCCCGAAACATTTTCCTATGTGATGTACGAGGCTGTGTCCGCAGGCTGCTTTATCCTGACACACAAGCAAAGTGGGAATATCGCCCGGGCCGTTGAGCGGTGGGGGTGGGGAAAAGTCTTCGATTCGGAGGAGGCGTTGTTCGCTTTTCTCGCGGACGAAGAGACAATGCTCGCTCATCTCGACAGCTTCCGGCGTGAACACAGTGCCGCCAAGCGTATGGAGTTCACTATCCGAACGCCCGAATTGTTGCTGTCCGACCAAAGGGAGAAAGATGACGAGGCTCGCTCCGAGTCCTAGTAACCTACACCGGGCAGGCTTTCGATAAGCAGGCCTTCAACCACATCTATTTGAATACATGGACGCAACCGACAGAAAACAATCCACAGGCTCTGTATCGCACGTCTCGCGTTGGGCTTTCTACGACGGCTGTCGACAACGACTTTTGAGAGACAACCGACCATGCCTCCTGGCGACCCGGTCTTTCTCCATACCCATCTCAGGGAGGCTTACCCAATGACATCCTCTATCCGCTGCTTTACCTCGGTCAATAACTGCTATCTGCCAAAGGCAAGAGTGCTGGCCGAATCCGTCAAGGCTCATCACCCGGACTGGCAGTTCGATCTGGTTCTCTCCGACACTCCGATTGATCCTTTCGACCTTGAGAAAGAACCGTTTGACACCCTGCTGACACTTGACCAACTCGGCGTTGAAAATTGGCAGTCCTGGGCATTCATGCATCGCGTGGTGGAACTGTGCACCGCGACAAAGGGGATGGCCGCGATGCGTATTCTGGAGGAGCATAATCCGAATTTCCTGATCTACCTTGATCCTGACACGGCGGTATTCAACAGCATGGATAACCTGATCGATCTGCTGCATACACACCCCCTCATCCTCACTCCCCATCAGCTTTGTCCCGAAACAGAGTTGCCGGCCATCATCGATAATGAGATTTGCAGCCTGAAACACGGCATTTTCAATCTTGGGTTCTTTGCGGTGAAAAATGCGGGGCAGGGTCGGGATTTCATCCAATGGTGGAACGAACGCCTGCTGCACTTCTGCTATGACGACATCCCCTCAGGATTGTTCACCGATCAGAAGTGGTGCGACCATGCTCCGGTCTTTTTCGATCAGCTCCATATCCTCAGAAAATCCAACTATAACGTGGCTACCTGGAACCTTGCTCACCGGGACGTGGCCATGGGCGATGATGGTACCATCCTGGTGGATGGACGTCCCCTTCGATTCTATCATTTTACGGGATACGACTCTGGGGCCGGAGCCACCATGTTGGCCAAATATGCCTCCTCCAACACCGTGGTCAACGAGCTTTGGGATTGGTACGCCCGCCAGTTGGAGCGGCACGGACAGGAACAGCTTGGCCGCTGTCCGTGGGCGTACAGCGTCTTTGACAACGGGGAAAAAATAGAAAATGCCATGCGCAGACTCTATCGGGATCGCAAGGATTTGCAGATCAGCTTTCCAGACCCGTTCGACACATCGCGTGAGGACGGTGGTTTCCTTGCATGGTGGCAAATGGGCCACGACCGTTAGCGCCAGATGCTAGCATGGCTGCAAAGGCGTCAGGTTTTTGTGCAGTTGCGCTAATACCGCCCCTGATCGAACAATCGCGACTCCACCAGAAGAGAGAGATAATCCCGGCGTTCCTTCCGTAGGGCAAAGGTATTGACCCCATCGTTGGTCACCCAGTCCAATTGCGCGGTTGGATCCTGGATTGAAAAATCGTCAGGGCAATCATAAACTTTTGAATTTCTTCTTATTTCCATAATCGGCAAGCCGATTTTCTGGAATTTGTGCGCATGCCGCACCACGAACCCTGCGGTCTCAAGGAACATGCTTTCCGTCTCCCCAGGAAAGCCGACAATGAAATTTACATACTGATCAATGCCCAAGTCAAAGGCATTGGAGATAATCTCTTCCGCAAGGGCAATGGAAAATCGTTTCTTTTGCATCAGATCCAGCACCCTCTGGCTGCCGGACTCCAGTCCCCACATGACCTCCACAAAACCGGCCTTTTTCATTAGTTTGAGTAATTGCGGCGTCATTTCCTTGCGCAACAACGCCATGCCTCCCCACCGGATATCCAACCCACTGTCGATGATGCGCTCGCACAGGTCTTCAAGAACGCGAATATTGCCGTTGATCAGTGAGTCACTGAAGTTGACGAAAGGGATAGGGTTTTTTTTTGACCGGAAAGTGTCCACCAACATGCGCAGCTCGGAAACGATATTCTCTGCAGAACGTGTTCGGTAGAACTTGAAGTTCGGGGATTCACTGCAATAGGCGCATTTGTTGATGCACCCTCTGCTGGTCATTGTGCAGGCGCGTCCACCAATTGTGTATTTCTTCAGTTTGAAGAAAGAATAATCCGGCAATTCCAGGCTGTCCAAATCTTTGATTACATCAGGATCGCCCGTGTCCACGAAATCCTGTCCCTTGCGAAAGACATACCCTTTGACTGATTCAATCGCTTCTGGAGCGCGCGCAAACATGTCGAGCAATTCGCCCCAGGCGACGTCTCCCTCTCCGGTACAGATGGCGTCCGCCACGGATTTCTGTAAAATACCGATGAACTCTTCGGCCCGGAAGCAATCCGGACCGCCAAAGACAATGTATTTCCCTGGATCGTAATGTTTAATGAGCCGAGCTACTTCCATGGCAAACAGGCTTGAGGCTGATGAGACACTGATTCCAATGATTGCATTTCGGCTCGATGCGACCCGCTTGGCATATTTTCGGATATAGTTCCCATGTTTTTCAAACATGGTTGCCACAGCCTCTTCGGAATCCCACTTATTCACATAAGCATCGTTCCAATAAATCTGTTCTTCCTCGGACACGTGGCGGTACATGTCGATATTGAGATCGTAAACGTTGATCCGGTGTCCACGGGCCTTTGCCTGCGCCGCAAGCAACGCGATGGAATAGGGCGGAGCCCAAGGCGCCCATGGGGGTGGGAATAGTAGTGCGGCTTCCATGATTACTCCCTATGCAGCAATGCGCAGTCATCGAGCGCTTGTGAGGTGTTTTTTTTCTATCAGGCGGCAAGTATCCATATACATCAGCTTGATTTTATAGTCGATGGTATCCTTGCAACAAACACACGGAATGTAAAGTCTTCGCAGCTGGCTGACGGTGTCCGGCAGAGATGTCTGGCACGCAACGAGACGAAAGTGTGCGTGCATATTTTGTCTTACGAGCGTCGAAAGCCGCTACTCATGCATGTCGATGAAGGGGGGCAAACGTCTGCGGACTTGATCCGAAGTGTTCGCACGTCCAGTCTTGCCTGTTCGGCTCGTTCTGGAACGGTCCCTCACTGTCCGGTGGGCCGGGTGTCTTCCATTGGCTCGGTCGGGCAGGGGGGGTATCCCACCTTCCAGTCAACACGCTCTTCAAATCGGCAGGGGCGTTTTCGTTGCTGCCATACTTGCGGCAGACTGGCGATGCCGTCCAACACGCCAAGCAAAACAGCCTTGAGGATACTCCAGCCATATCGCCATCTGCCGGTCAGGATGTTATATGCCGAGGCAACTATGGCCAGGGGCACTCCCCGAGCGTAGCCCATGGCAAGCCGTCCGGGGGGAAAGTTGTTGAGCATCACCCGGTATGAATTGCGTTCGCAATAATAGGCGCGTCGCCACATGCCCAGCGCAACCGTGGAGGCCGACCCCTTGTGCAGCACCCGAGCAGTCGGGACACAATACAATTCCCAGCCGGCGTTGCGCATGCGCAAACTCAGGTCCACATCCTCGAAATACATTTGGAAGGACTCGTCAAACAGCCCCACGGAGCGCAGGACTGAGGTCCGCACCAACATGGCCCCACCGGTAACGCCGAGCACCTGGTATGGCTTGTCTCCCACTGTTTCCAGCGGCTGCCCGCAGGCGTGGTCCCAGGCCTTGCCAACTCCACCCAGGCGACACCCTCCGGAGGCTATTTTTTCAGGGTTGTCCATGCTGCACAGCAGCGGTTGGCAGGCACCAACCTCCGGGTGTCTCTCCAGGAAAGTCTGTAGACGATCGATACAGCCGGGCTCTACGACGGTGTCGTTGTTGAGAATGAAGATGAACTCCGTGTCCCCGGACAGAACTGTTTCCAGTCCTCTATTGTTACCCCCGGCAAAAAAGAGATTTGTTCCGTTTTGCTGGTGGACAAATTCCGGATATTCTTGTTGTGCTTTTTCAAAGGAACCGTCTGTGGAGTCGTTGTCCACGAACAACACCTCCACCCCAGGGGTGCCTTCTTGACGCAGAGAATTCAGGCAGGCTTCATTGACCTTGAGGCCATTGTAGTTGAGCACCACCACGGCCGTCTTCCCTCGTGTAGTCACACGGACCTCGGTTGGTTTTCGGAGAACGACGAGTCCTGAGACTTCTCCCGTCCCCCGTTGTCAGCTGTTCGTTGCATTCCCCCCGCCCTTTGCGACATAGGCTTCCAGTACTTTTTCCACATCCCCGGATAAGTGAACCCGGCCCTGGTCCAACCATACTGCCCGAGTACACAACTGCCGCACTACCGGTACGCTGTGGGATACGAAGACCACGGTCTGGCCGGAGATCATCCGTTCCTGCATACGCGCCATGGACTTGGCCTGGAAGGCCGCGTCCCCTACACCCAAGACCTCGTCTACCAGCAGGATGTCCGGCCCAACGGTCATGGCTACGGCAAATCCAAGACGCGCCTGCATGCCGCTGGAATACGATTTCAAGGGATCGTAAATGCGCTCTCCGAGTTCGGAAAATTCGATGATTTCCTCCAGATGACTCTGGGCCTCGCGTCTACTGTAGCCTGCCAGCATCCCTCCCATGATGGCGTTATCCACGCCGGACAATTGTGGCGAGAAACCGATTTGCAATGACAGCAGCGATGTGGAGAGTTCTCGGTGATGCACCACCTTGCCCCGGGTCGGCATGAGGATGCCGGCGATTATTTTGAGCAGAGTGGATTTTCCGGCCCCGTTGTCGCCGATCACCCCCAGGGTTTCTCCTTCGTGCAGAGACAGGCAGATGTCTTCAAGAGCTTGAAAATTGACGAATTTGAAGCCCTTCTTTCTGACGCGGAAACGGTAATCCACGGAATCCAATGTAAGAATAGCGCTACTCACTGTTGACAAATCCTGGGATAGACATGGTTCAGACGGGTTATCAGCAGTATGCAGCAGGCCAGCAGGCACGAGGATCCCAAGAATACCCACAAAAGGTAATTCCAATCCGGCCACTGTGCGTCGAGGAGTATGTCACGATAGTTCTTGATCAGCCCTGCCATGGGGTTCGCATAGATAATGGCTCGATGTTTGGGCAGAACCACCTCGTCGATTGAGTAGAAGACTCCCGAACCAAAGAAAGCCAATTGAATCACTGTCTGCACCACGAAGCGCAGATCGGGCACAAACGGCACCACCATGGCCACCAGCAGGGCAAAGGCGGCGTTTGTTATGAACTGTATGACCAGGAGCAACGGCAAGGCGATCCAGGTGATGCTGACCGGTGTTGGATAGATGAGCAGGAATATCAGCAGCAGACATACAACGAATGCATGCTTGAAGGAGTCCATGAGCAGCACTTCCACCGGGAAGAATATCTTGGGGATGTTGACCTGAAGCATGAGGCCGCGTCCATTGTTGATACTGCTGGCCGAGTTGTTCACCGTATTGGCGAACCATTGCCAGCTGCTGATGCCGCAGATCAGAAATCCCACGTAATTCTCGGTTCCTTGATTCAGGAATACGCCAAAGACGAGATAAAAAACCAGCATGGTGGAAAGCGGTGAGAACACCCACCACAGATAGTTCAGGTAGTAATGGGACACTTCATTGCGCAACCCTGCGAAGGTCCTGAATAACAGTAAATCCATAAACACGGATATTGTCATGCCGTCTTTTTCCTTCCTCGAAAATCCGTTCAACAAGCCCTCATGGCTGACCTCAAGAGGCCCTATTGTCCATTTGAAGCCCATGCAGCCATTTTGCACAAGCTCCGAAAAACGAGAATCAAAGGTAAAAGCAACGGTCGGTGTATGCGTGGGCACATGACTACCGATTCTGATTCATGGAACACGGCCAGTCTCGTGGTCGTGCGAAGTGCACTTGTGACTGTTCCCGTGGTTGCGTCGCCCCGATGCCGCACGTTGTCCCGTCTTCTCCAGAATGCATGCCCATGCGCCTTGGCCCGCAGGTAAAATCAAGTTCTTCATAATAAAGAAGAAACTTTTCGTCCAGTCTGCCTAATTATTTGAATAAGGCGAGAGAGGGGGCAACAGCCTTCTTACCGCGAAGTCAGTGGACTTGTTGGTCTTGTTTGTATTGAGTCGTTGGCAGTGCTTACGTATTGACTCGTTCTGTATCCTTTTCAGTGCATCCCCAGAGATAGTCAGCACTTGCCCTGTATATCCATGGAATAAGGCCGAAACGTCCGCGTCCGGCAAGCAAAACCGTTTTGGCTGTGCACCGTATCAGTAATACCCATGGTAACAGGTAGGGGTAGTGCTTCCCCGTGATTGTCAAAACTCCCCACATTTCGTGGTATTCACGGAGACTTTGCTTCAGCTTTTGGGTTGTGTAAGCGTGGGCGTGCCGAACTATGGCTCCACGGCTCCAGCCCAAATCGAATCCTTTTTGCCGAGCTCTCAGGCATAAGTCTATCTCTTCATAATACAGAAAAAGATCCTCATTCAAAACACCGCAAGTTAGAAAGACTTCAGAGCGGACCAGCATGCAAGCGCCATACACATAATCCATCTGCTGGGGAGGCGCATCCACCAGGCGTGTAACCTCAGTGCCTTCCAGGACTGGTTTCACTGTTGTCAACAGGGGGTTATATTTCCATCCTCCAGCACACTGGACTTTCTGGGGGGTGTCACCATAGACGATCGAACACCCCCATATCCCCTTACTGGAATCAGACGCAGCATCGTTCATCAATATGCCGAGGCTTTCTTCCGTGAATTCTATGTCACTATTGGCAAGTAAAAAGTAATCATAGTGATTGGTTTCAAGGGCGGGACGCAGGCACAGATTGTTCCCTCCTGAGAATCCCCTATTCCGGTCGCTGAGGACCATGACCATTTTTTTTCTCTCACCATTGACTGCATTGGTTTTGTCGGACGTTACGTCCAAACAGTGCCAGGCATCTTTCCCTAATCGCCTGTTGGCCCATTCTGTTAATCGCGAGACGGAGTCGTCATTTGACCCATTGTCACAGAGCCAGATGCTGAGCTCATGGTTGTTTCCGGAGAATGCCTGATGCTCTCCTGCGAGGAGCAATGATTCGAGGCAGGCTATTGTAACATCAGGAGTGCGATAATTAACTATGATCACACATAAATTTGACATATTCGCCGACTTTGGTTTGACCAACAGATATAATGAAACCGCAATTAATCCAATCCATAAGCTACCCGTTAAGATGACTCAAGCCGTTTCCGACGCCTCTGTTTTGCGGTCGGTCAGAAAGGGCCTTTTGTTTCTTGTCCCTAGCTACAGGACAATCTTGAAGTATAACAAGAGGATGAGCCCTGTGAGCAATGTGCTCCACAGGAGGGTGACCCGGATGGTTGTGGCTTTGGCCTGTTCCTTTTCCCGCCACGACAGGGGTTGGATGCCCTGCAGCAGGAAGGTGACGACACCGGCAAGGTTGAGACAGATGATGTTTGCCAGAAAGAGGAGTCCGGCTCCCAGTGCGTCGGAGGTCAGCCCTGCTCCGAGGAACAGGCCGCTCGCCGTGAGGGGCGGCAGCAGGGACAGGGCCACCATGACGCCCACAAGGGAGGTCGGGACCCCCATGGTGAAAGAAACGATGCCAGCCGCGCCGGAGACGAAGGCCAGGACCATGTCGGAATAGGTGATCGAATTTCTCAACATCAGCTCATTGTTCATGGCGGGCATGCCAAAGGCCAATCCGGCGGCAACGGAAAGGGCAAAGCAGAGACTGATCCCTATCACGAGTGTTTTCGAGGCTTCCCGTGCCAGTGTGTAGTCGCCCAGAGTACTCGCCAGTGCCAATCCGACATTGGGACCCAGGAGCGGGGCCAGGACCATGGCTCCGATGATGATAGCCACGCTGTCTCGTTCAAGTCCGATTATGGCGACAATAGAAGAGAGCAGAATCAGGATAAGGTAGTTTTTTGAAAGAATAGTCGTATCCAGAATGTCGGAGTACAGCTCTTCCCGGCTGATGCGGTCTTTTTTCCCGTTGTTCTTATCCTCGTCCGGGGGAGTGTCCTCTTCCTTCTCTTCCTTTTTTTGTGTGAGCGGGTCCAGGCGAGGCAGGGTGGCTTCCGCCGGATAGACCACGATCCGGTATTTTTCGGTCCACGCAAAGAGGTGTTCCAGTTTGTCCAGCACATCCTCTGACTCCTGCACGTTGAGGATGATGCGAAAGGCGAGCGCGTCTTCATCTGCAATGGGGGTTGCCCAGAAAACGTAGCCCTCCTTTGGGCGATGGTCTTCAAGTGATTTGACAACCTCTTCCTTGTCAGCGGTTGGTGTAACAATTTCTATGACCCGTAACGGCATGGTCGGCCCTCGGCGGTGTGCGTTTGTGGATGTTGACGGAGTCTATGCAGTAGCACATCTGCATGGGAGAGTATATGCGCTCGGGGGCGTGGCCGAGAAAACAGCGTGCCGGACCGGGTATTTCAGGTTGGCAAACAATATCAGCCATGCCGAGGGGATCCGGCATGGCTGATGGTGAACAGAATCGGCGACAGGGATGGAGTTGCCCTTGAGCAGGGCGCTCTCCTGAAGAGTCGCTATCCGATGAGTTTTTTGACTGCCCCGAGAGCGGCATCGTAATCCGGCTCTTCGGTGATTTCCTTCAGGTATTCCACGTATTCGATCTTGCCGTCTTTGCCGACGACAAAGACGGCACGAGTCAGCAGGCGCAGCTCTTTGATGAGCGTGCCCCAGTTCTCACCGAAAGAGGCTCCGGCATGGTCGGACAGGGTTTGCACGGCTTCGATTCCGGCAGCACCGCACCAGCGGGCCTGGGCAAACGGCAGATCCATGCTCACGGTCAGGATTTTCACGTTATCGCCCAGAGAGGCGGCCTCGGTGTTGAAGCGGCGGGTCTCCATATCGCAGACCGGGGTGTCCAGGGACGGCACGGCGGCAATAATCAGTACCTTGCCCGCATAATCAGCCAGTGTGGCCGGGGACAGGTCATTGGCGGCAACAGCAAAATCGGGGGCAGTGTCTCCGACTTTGATCTCAGGACCGACCAGGGTCAACGGGTTGCCCTGAAAAGTAATTACTCCAGTTCTTTCACTCATGGTATCTCCTAATTGTGAAGTCAGATTTAGTATTGGTTACTATTTACGAAAAAATGATAGGCCGTCAACAAAAAAATGCAATCAGTGAAAACGGCAGCATCAGGCGTCGAAATCCGCTCCGTCCGTTTTTGCGGCAAGAGGATAGTTCTCTGTGTATCACATTATTTTGCGCTGGCATATATGTTGCTCATAAAAGACAGACTCACACTACCAAAATCCTAACGACGATCATGATAACCGGAGACGCTATGCCCGATACGAACGGCGTGTGGCTGGAGTTTTCCAGACGCAATTATACAGAGATGACGCAGTTGCAGGAAGCGCTGCACAGGAGACGACACCAAGGGGAAATCCCGGATGTCGTGATCCTGCTGGAGCATACGCCGTGCATCACCATCGGCCGGAGTGGCGGAACGCACAATCTCCTTGCGAACACTGAGGTTCTGGAGCGGAACGGCATCACGGTGCACGAGACGTCCAGGGGGGGAGACATCACCTACCACGGTCCTGGTCAGCTCATCTGCTACCCCATTTTGTCCTTGCAGGGGGATCAACGCGATATCCGGATGTACGCACGGAAAATGGAAGAGGTCATGATTCGGACTGTCCATGCGTTCGGCATAGAAGCGGAGCGTAACGCCCACTATCCGGGCGTGTGGGTCGGTGATTCCAAGATCGGGGCCATGGGGATCGCTGTTCGCAAATGGACCACCATGCACGGTATCGCGTTGAATGTGTGTCCTGATCTTGAACACTTTTCCTTCATAGTGCCCTGCGGCATCGCGTCACACGGGGTCACCTCCATGTCCAGGGTTCTTGGACGTCCTATTAAGGTTGATGACGTACGCAGTGAGATGCGTAGGCATTTTTCAGACATTTTCCAGATCGCCATGCGTCCCGTGGAACTGGAACAGCTCGTAGAGGAGACTTCCCTTGCAAAAGCCTGATTGGCTGGTTCTTCCAGCCCCCAACGCACAAGATATGGACCGTATTCGTGGGCTGCTCGGCAAAGGTCAGCTCCATTCCGTCTGTGAGAGCGCACAGTGCCCGAATATCGGCGAATGCTTTGCCAATAAAACCTGCACATTCATGATCCTCGGGGATGTGTGTACGCGCAATTGTACGTTTTGCGCCGTGACGCATGGGCATCCGGCCCGCCCGGATCTCAATGAGCCGGACATGGTCGGCCTGACCGCCAAACAGCTGGGCCTCAAGCATGTGGTCGTCACTTCCGTGACCCGGGATGACCTCCCAGACGGCGGCGCCGGGCAGTTTGCCGCGACCATTCACGCCATCAAGAGTAAAAATCCGGGGGCAACGGTTGAAGTCCTTATTCCGGATTTCGGCGGAGAGGAAGAACCGCTCAAGCAGGTCATCAAGGCTCGTCCGAACGTCCTCAATCACAATCTGGAAACGGTTCCCCGCATTTATTCGTCAGTACGTCCGGGGGCTGTGTATCAACAATCTCTGCAATTGCTGAGAAATGTATTCATGGAGTGTCAGGATCAGTATACGACCACCAAGTCCGGCCTGATGCTCGGCCTGGGCGAGACCCTGACCGAGGTGATAGAGGTCATGGACGATCTGGTGCAGGTCGGGTGTAAGACGCTGACCCTTGGTCAATATCTGCGTCCCTCACCCAAGCACCACCCGGTGGTTGAGTATGTCCACCCGGATACCTTCAAGAAACTTGAAGATATCGGGAATAAGCTCGGATTCAAACAGGTCGTGGCAGGGCCGCTGGTGCGCAGCTCGTATCATGCTGCCGAGAGCTTCGCGGCTCTGAATGCCTGATCCTGATCGAGGTTCAGTTGTTCGCAAAAGGAATATGAACGTCTTGAGTCGATGGCATGACAAACAGGGTGGGGTGGAAGGCGTGAACGAGTATATCAGCATAACTCTTGTTGCCAACGCCGGCGTGTGTATCGAATGCGACGGCGTTGGGCTGCTCGTGGACGGCATCCATAATGAAGGCGGACACCCGTTCAGCCGGGTCTCCGAAGCCGATATGGAGCGCATGCGTCAGGGGATTGTCCCTTTTACCCATCTTGACTATCTCCTGTTCACGCACGAACACCCTGACCATTTTACTCCGCAATATGTATTGGGCCATATCCTCAACAGGCCGGTAAAAGGGCTCTTCCTTCCCAGTGAAACGGATGGGTCCCCGAACCTTGCGCTCCTGCTAGACCGCGTCCGAGAACTCGCCATTCCCTATTGGACATTGGGCCTGGAGCCGGGAACAAAACAACGGTTTGAGCTTGCTGACGATGTGATCGTTACCGCCATTGGCGCGCGCCATATGGGCCCTCAATATGCCACCATTCGGAATGATTGTTTCCTGCTGACGGTGAAAGGGATGAATCTCCTGTTTACCGGGGATGCCGATCATGTTGCGGAGTATTATGCCGCCGCCTTGACGGACGTGACCGTGGATGTCGCGTTCGTGAACCCCATTTTCTACAATAACAAACAGGGGCAGCAGATCATCAATGAGATATTTCGCCCCCGCGACGTGGTGATATACCACATGCCGTTTGCAGAGGACGACACCATGCATTTTTCCTCTCTGGTCAGGAGGGATGTGAAACGGTATGCGCGGCCGGGTATGCAGACCCATGTCCTCAGCGAAGCGAATCAGGCCCTTGCTCTGCCCGTGCCCACTGCACGGTGCCCGTGGTGAGGCGGCTTTGGGCCGCTGGCATCTTCGATGCCCAAGCCACTTTTTCCCGCTTCCTTTTTACAGAATTCGTTTCTGTCGATTTCAGCGATCAGCCTAGTAAAAGGATGACAACAGGCACACTCCGTCTTATCTGAATGTGTGAACGCGTCCACCCTGTCTACGGATATGGGTGGTTTTGAGTGGAAATGAAAGGAACTAAGGAGCGGAGAGTGAGTGATGAAGCGCAAGGGGCAATAAGTCTCCCCGGAGCCGTTGCGATCGGTATCGGCGGCATGGTTGGCGGCGGCATCTTTGCCGTGTTGGGTGAGGCGGTTTCCCTGGCACATGGAGCGACCCCGATAGCGTTTGCTCTTGCCGGGTGCATTGCGTTGCTGACGGCCCATTCCTATGCGAAGTTGTCTGTCGCGTTTCCCAGCCAGGGCGGGACGGTGGTGTTTCTGGACAAGGCGTTCGGTCTGGACTCTCTCACCGGTGGACTCAATTTTCTCCTGTGGCTCAGTTATCTGGTTACCTTGTCTTTGTATGCAACGGCGTTCGCGTCCTATGCCGAAACGTTTTTGCCGAGCGGCATGCAGTCCTCTCTCATGCACCATGCGCTTGTCAGCGTGGCGATCATCGTGCCCGTGCTGCTCAACCTGCTCGGTGCCGAACTGATCAGCAAATCCGAAACGCTCATCGTGGTCGTGAAGCTCGTGCTGCTGGCTGTGGTCGTCGTATCCGGTGCCAGCTATGTGGAACCGGCCCGGCTGTCCGTGTCAACGTGGGCGCCCATGTCCGCCGTCGTCCCTGCGGGCATGATCATTTTCGTGGCCTATGAAGGGTTCGAACTCATCGCCAATGCGGCCGAGGATATTCGTAATCCGACCGTGAACCTGCCGCGTGCCTTCTATGTCTCCGTAGGCCTTGTGGTGGCCCTGTATATTCTCGTGGCAGTGCTGACCGTGGGCGTGGTCCCGGAAAGTCTGATCGCTTCTTCAAAGGACTATGTGTTGGCAGAGGCGGCTCGCCCCGCGCTCGGTCAGTTCGGTTTTTCCCTTGTCGGCATTGCGGCCATGCTCGCGACACTCTCCGCCATCAACGCGACCATCTATGGCAATGCGCGGTTGGGATTGATCCTGGCAAAAGACAAGGAGTTGCCCGAGTTCATGGAACGCAAGGTGTGGAACCAGCCTTCAGGAGTGCTGACCGTTGGCGCGATGTCCCTGTGCATGGCCAATACTCTTGATCTTCAATCCATTGCCATGATCGCCAGTGCCGGTTTTCTGCTCATCTTTGCCGCGGTCAATCTGGCCGGGGCGAAAATGGCTCCTGTCATTGGCGGTAGCCGTCCCCTGATGGTGGTCGGTGGATTCGTCTGTATTGTGGCATTGGTGATGCTGTTGTGGCAGTCCGCAATGGATAATCCGACGGCCTGCTGGGCCTTTTTTGTGGTTCTTGCGGGCGCATTTCTTTTTGAATTTCTTCTGTGCAGGGTGCGTGGTCTCACGACCCGGGCCTGGCATGCCTTCCGCTAGGTCGTTGTAGAAAAAAGCCTCTCAATCGAACACGAGCACGAAAGGCTTGGAAGTGTTTCCTTCCAAGCCTTTCTCATGATGGTTGAATTAATGCGGTGTGCAGTCTGCACAGCCGATGAGTCAGGCCTTGCGGATGTCCACCGTGTGGTCATTCAGGGTGGTGGCTTCGCCCAAATCCGAGAGCTGCTCGCGGTGCAGGGTGTTGACGAGGTTGCCGTTTGCCGATTGCCGGGAATCAAAGACTCCCACGGCAGCCACCGCGCCCCTGGCGACCAGTGGTGTCACACGGGCGGTGAAGGAGACTTCGCCAAGGTCGTTGAATGCGAGGATCGAATCTCCGTCCGCGATGTCTCGCTGAGCCGCATCCTCCGTGTGTATGGCCAGGGTCATCTCGCCCCTCCGTTCCACGAGTGTGTCGCGTTCCAGAAAGATGGAATTCAAGGTCTCGGTGCTGGGGACTGCGATGAGCCGGAGCGGGTAATGGCCACCTCCGTTCTCCTGATAACAGGGCATGGTGGGCGTCAGGGCTGTGTTGACGATCTCTATCTTGCCGGTGGGTGTTTTCCAGTCGGTATGATCGGCAAACGGCGTTGTGATGACTCCGCCGTTTTTCAGTGTCTCCCGTTGATTTTTCGGTATCCCTTGCAGACCGGACATGGGGTTGCTGAGCAATTCCTCCAGCAGATGCTCTTCGGTTCGGTCGAAGTGGGCGTCGTCATACCCCATGGCTTTGGCGAGCAGACAGAAGATGTTCCAGTTGCTCTTGCATTCGCCGGGCGCGGGGATGACTTTGTGCGCCGAGCCAAAGGAACAGTAGCCGTAGGAGTTGTAACAGTCTGTCTGTTCGACCGAGAATGTGGCGGGCAGGATGATGTCGGCATACCGTGCCGTATCGGTCATGAACCGTTCATGTACGACTGTAAAAAGGTCGGGGTTCAGCAGTCCCTGGCGTATACCCTGCTGGTCGGCGACCGACCCCACCGGGTTGCTGGCATAGACGTGCAGACAGCGAATCGGTGTCACGCCCTCTGCGTCTTTCAGGGCTGAGGCGAGGGTATTGATGTTCACTTTACGAGCCGTGTTGGTCCGCAGGTCCGGGCGGGTGATGCGGTCCATGTCCACATAGGGGCCGTCTCCCGTGGAGCACCCGCACAATCCCCCGCCAGGGCGTCCCCACGCTCCGGTGAACGTCGATAGGATCGTAAGCAGTCGGGCGATCATGCCGCCGTTGGCGTACCGTGTGTTGCCGCTACCCAGAATGATGGCTGGGGCTTTGGCGGCCGCGTATTGTCGGCTCAGCTCGATGATGGTCTGTGCCGGAACCCCGGTGATCCCTTCGGCCCAGTCCGGGGTATACGCATCCAGTGTTTTCGCGAAATCGTCAAAGCCGACGGTCTCTCTGCGCAGAAAATCGGTGTCGGCCAATCCCTCTTCCAGCAGCACATGCATCATGGCCAGTGCCAGCGCGCCGTCCGTGCCGGGCGTGACCAGGATGACCTGATCGCTGTACGACGCCATGTCCGCGGCGCAGGCTTCGATGAGTACCACGGGCTTGCCGCGTTTTCTGGCCTTGACGATATCCGCCATGCTGTGCAGGCGGGTGGCTTTCATGTTGCTGCCCCAGACAATGTAGAAATCACTGTCAGCGAGTTCTCTGGGGTCGAGGCAGCCCGTCTTGCCCATGACGGCCTTGTACCCGGCTCCCTTGGCTGACGCGCACAGGGTCTTTATCAGTGAGCAGGCACCCATTCTGTTGAACAGTGCGTCGCCGCAGTTGCGATGGATGAGACTCATGACGCCTGAATAATAGAACGGCAGGATCGAATCAGGGCCGTATTCATCCAATGCCCGGTTCCAACGGGTCACGATCGTGTCCACGGCTTCGTCCCATGAAATGGGCGTGAATGCGCCTGCGCCCTTGTCGCCCGCCCGTTTCAGGGGGGTGAGGATGCGCTCCGGGGAATGAATGGACTCCTCATAGCGCTGCATCTTGTGGCAGATCAGACCATGGGTGACAGGATCGTCCGGGTCGCCTTTGACCTTGGTTATTGTGTGGCCGCTGGTCTCAGCCAGCAGTCCACAGGTCGTCGGGCAGTCATATGGGCAGATAGTCTTGTATGTAGCCATGTTTTCTTGTCCTGTTTGTGTGCAGAAATGGGGCCAGTGAGCCGGTCCATCCCATACGCAGAGTTGTTGGGAAGGTAAACCGAACACCGTCTGTACCAATGTTGGATACCATCCCTGATTTGTCAAAATATACCTGAGCAGACGGTGTGGTCGCGAACAGGTGAACAGAGGGGGGGCTTTGCGATCTATGGTATTGTTTTTAAAAGACTGGTTGTTTTGGAGGTGTGAAATATGCTAACGCACTAATACTGTTTTAGTTTCAACTGGTTGTGGAAGGCTGCCCGCTCGCAATTTCAACTCATACTTACGCAGTGGGACCCGGTATGAAAATAATATTTCCTCTATACGCGAACATATTGATGGTTTTTACGATCCTCGTGTCGGTGATCGTTACCATTCTTGTCGGGTATGGCTACAAAAGCAACACCGATGCTGCCGTAATCGCTGCGCATCAATTGCTGTCTCAGGTCGAGGACTCGGTCGCAGACAAGACGAAAGTGCTTTTTGATACGGCTTTCAGGACGGTTTCAACCGCTGTCAGTTTTCCGAACATAGAGAGAAAGGCTACCATACACTCCCATCCTTTGGAACATGTTTTTTTCAATTTCCTTGAGCAAAACAAAGATGTTACGTCAATCTATACCGGTTTCGGAGATGGCGATTTTTTTCTCGTCTCGTCCTTGCACGGCAGGGGTAACATGAAGAAAAGTCTGAATATCCCGAGCCAAGCCGCCTGGTATACGCAAGTCATCGGTCACCGGCCAGACGGACAGCGGTACGAGTTGAGGAAGTTTCTGGATGCGGGGTTTGTCACCGTAGGGTCGTCAACGACCCTGAACGTGGAATATGATCCGCGAAACCGGCCCTGGTTCAAGTCCACGGATGAAACGAATATTGCCACGCTCAGTGACGTATATGTCTTTTCCCTGTCAGGAGAGCCGGGGATAACCGTATCGCGTCGGTTTGATGGGTTGATTCACGGTGTCGTGGGCGTGGATCTGTCCTTGTCCAATTTGTCCCGGTTCTTGAAATCGCAATTGGTGGGCAAGGATAGCGAGATCATGATTTTCGGTGCCAACGGTGATGTGTATGCCTACCCGAAGCTGGATCGGTTGGTTACCAGCATCGGCGTGGATAATGGGCGACCGGGACAGTGGAACAAGGTCGGCGCACTCGGGTCAAAGGTCCTGTCTGCGCTTATGCGGCAATTCATGAAAGACAGCGACAAATCGCTCCAAAACAAGTCTCTCATGGTCGATGGCGTCTCGCATCTGGTTGCCGTGACACCGCTTCCCAAAAGCTATGGCAAAGAACTGTTCATAGGTATGGCGATCCCCGAGTCTTCGTTCACCGGTCCTATCGCCGATGTTGGCAAGCGGACAATTCTGGTTTCCCTGGGTATGCTCTTTTTGTTTTTTCCCGTTATTTATATCGTCTCCAAGCGGATCAGCCGTCCTCTGAATGAGTTGACCAAGAGTCTTGAAGAGATCAAGGCCTTCAAGTTGGACACCCCCATCAAGGTGCGCTCGCATATTTTTGAAATACGTGAATTGGGCAAGGCCTCGGAGACCATGCGTGAAACGCTGAATGTCTTTGGACGGTATATCCCCAAGCCGCTGGTGGAATCGATGATCGTCAACAAGATTGTCCCGACACTGGGTGGCGACCGCAGGATGATGACGTTCCTGTTCAGCGACATCAAGGACTTCACCACCATTTCGGAGCAGTTGACGCCGGAGCAGGTGACCGGTGGTATTACGCAGTATTTGAAGGATATGGGAGAGACCATTCTGGATAATGGCGGGACCATAGATAAATATATCGGCGACGCCATCATGGTTTTCTGGAACGCGCCGGTGGCTGATGACGAGCATGCCTTTCATGCCTGCCTGACAGCGCTGGAGTGCAGGGATGTGTTGACGGCTTTCAACCAGAAACGTCGGGAGAATGGGAAGCCTGAGTTCCTGACGCGGATGGGCGTACACACCGGTGAGGCTGTTGTCGGCAATATCGGTTCATCGGACCGCATGGCTTACACCGCCATGGGTGCGGCGGTGAACCTCGCCTCTCGACTTGAAGGGCTCAACAAATACATGGGAACGGACATTCTGGTCAGTGAATCGACCATGCGGGCGGCTGGAGAAGGGTTCCTGTTTCGCTTTGCCGGAAAGGTCGTGCCCAAGGGATCGTCGGTGGAGATGGGAGTCTATGAACTCCTTGGAACCCGGCATGGCGCCACAGGTGTTTTCGCTCCCTTTGCCGTGGACGTTGAATCCATGAATAAGGTGCGGGAATGGGAGGGCGCGATGGACCTGTTCCTTGCACGGAATTTTGTCGGTGCAGTGGATGCTTTTTCTGCCCTGCTGGACCTCTATGGGGCTGATTCCCTTGTCGATAAATATCATACACTCGCGCAGAGCTATGCGGTGACTCCACCGGATACCGCCTGGTGTGGGGAGTTGAGTTTTGATGTCAAATAGGGGGAACCGTGTCACAACCTAAGACTCTGATCCGTTGGAAGACGCTGCTTGTGTGTCTCGTGTTGCTCATTCCGATTCCTTCGGTTGCGGCTACCTCCATTACGTTCTGGACAACTGAAACAAGTCAGGACAGACAGGCGGTCGTTCGATACCTTGCCGATGTGTTCATGATTTTCAATCCTGACATCATAGTCAAAATCCGAGGTGTCGGAGAAAACAGTATGGCCGAGGAACTGGCTAGGGTCAGAAACTCGGATTCGTGTCCGGATTTGGTGGGCTGTGCGTCGAATCTGGTTGTCGCCCTGAGCAATCAGGGGTGGGTCAACTGTCCCGGCGCAGAGAAGTGTATCGATTCCATTGGCAGCGGGAGATTTTATGCCGGGACCTTGCGTCGGCTGCAACTGGCTGATGGGGAGCATTGCGGTGTGCCTTTCAATGGCTGGGTTCAAGGCATCTGGTATCGAAAAGACTGGTTTGAGAAGCGCGGGCTGGCTCCTCCCGATACCTGGGAAAATATTTTGAAGGCCGCCAGGGCCTTTCATGATCCGCAGCAGGGCCGCTATGGCATTTTGATCGGCACAAAAGGCGACGCGTATGCCGAGCAGGTCTTTACCCACCTCGCACTTTCAGCGGGAGTGAAAGAGGTGACACGGGATGGGACGGTTGTTTTCGATTCGCCACAGACTGTGAAAACGGTGGCGTTTTATAACGAGCTGGCCAGATATACTCCGCCGGGACATCAGACGTGGCGGGGAAGGGATTATTATCTTCAGGGAAAAATGGCGATGATGTTCTATTCGACATTCATCATGGATGATCTGGCCATTCCCGCCATTGCCGGGGACTCCCTGACAGGTGAACACTTCAAGGAGCTGAAAGGGGCGCCTTTCGATTATCAGCTTTCGTCCAACACAGGCTTTGTTTCAACGATTACAGGAACGGAAAAGGCGAGTTTCGGCGTGCTTCACGCCCTTGGACTCATGAAAACCGGTGATGCCGTGCGGGAAGAAGCGACCGAGCGTTTTGTCAAATTTCTGTTTACAAAGGACGCCTATATTTCGTGGCTTCACATGGTCCCGGGCGGGATGATGCCGGTGCTTCGAGATATCGCCATGCACGAAACCTTTTTCAGAGATCCTCAAGGGGTTTTTCAAAACTACTCCAGACAGCGGGTGGAGAGTATCCTGTTGGGATTTGATTCGCTGAAATGTTTTTGTTTTTCCGATGGACAGCTCATGCCGCAGGCGACTCAGATATCAGCCGAGGGAGTAATTGGTGACATGCTTAACGCTACGCTGTACGAAGGGGTCTCACCGCGCGAGGCCGTGGCATGGGCCGCGGAAAGAATGCGCCTGATTCAACCCTCCAACTAGGGGCTTTCACGTCTACTCGACTGAGTCGAGTCTGAGCCGACAGCTATGCAGATTCTTCTTGCTACGGAGATATGGGGACGGACGTCACACGTGGATGAGATGGTGCGCGTATTGGAGCGCTGTTCTCATACGGTCACTGTGATTGATCCGTATGCGGGGAGCGACCCTGCTTTTGTCAGTGAGGAAGAGGCGTATAGCCGGTATCAGGAGGTCTGTGGTCACGGCGAATATGCCCGGCGGGTTGCGCAGGCGCTTGAGCGGGCAGCAGGCCCGGTATGCCTGGTGGGTTTCAGTGCAGGGGCTGGCGCGGTCTGGTCAGCGGTTACTGAAGCGAAGGTCGGCCCGGCAGTCGGTGCCATCGGGTTTTATGGCTCGTCAATCCGCACAATGATGCAGCGCATTCCTCATATTCCGGTAACATTGATTTTTCCTTGTCATGAAGCGCATTTTGATGTCGGAGGTGTGGTCGAGGTCCTTCAGGACCTGCCCGAGACCGCCTGCCATGTGGTTCCCTATGGCCACGGTTTCATGAACCCCTTGTCAGACAACTACTCGGCCAAAGGGCACGCCTTGTGGACGCGGTGGCTGCTGGAGCAGATTGCGTCGATGGCTAGGCCTTGAGGCGCAGGGTCATGCAGAACGTGTCGTTCTGGCTGGTTGCATGCATGCTTCCACCATGTTCCGTGATGATCTTTTTGGCAAAAGCCAGCCCCAGACCGTTGCCGTCCTGCTCGTCATAGCCCAGTCGTTTGAAGGGGATGAAGATCGCCTCGCGTTCTTCCGGTGACAGCGGGGGATACGGATTGGTCACGCGGATGATTGTTTCCTCCCCGTCGAACTCGGTTGAGACGGTGATGGTGCTCTTGTCTGCGCTGTACTTGATGGCGTTTACCAGCACATTGTCGAGGGCAATCTGCAGGCTGTCTCGGTTACAGTGCAGCGGGGGGACGTCCGCGTGTGACTGGACCACGTGCATGGATTTGTCATCTATGAGCGGCTGATGGCGGTTGACCGTTTTGGCGATCAGGTCTTTGACGGTCACCACGTCGTCATGGGGCGGTGTTTCCTGCATGTCGAGCTTGGAGAGCTTGAGAATCTTGTCGATCAAACCATCCATATGGTCGATCTCCCGTTCCATCTTTTCCACATGCTTACGGGTGCCGTCGGTTCTGCCCGATTCCAGCCGTTCCATGATTATCTGCTGGGAAATACGAATACGTGCAAGCGGACTGCGGAGTTCGTGGGAAAGGTTGGCTGTGAGCTCCTGGCTTCCCTGGACGATTCTTTCCAGATTTTCGGCCATGTGATTGAATGCGTTGGCGAGCACGGATATTTCGCCTGATCCGGTGACGTTGACGCGTGGGGAAAAATCGCCGCGCGCCACCTGCTCGGCGGAATCCGTCAAAGCATTGAGCGGGCGTGCCAGTTTTCGCGAGACAGGGATGAGCAGCAGGGCCGCAATGAAGGACATGAGCAGCAACCCTTCCATAAACCAGACTTTTTCCCGGTGCATCTTCCATTGATGCAGCACATGGATGGTCAGGGTGTCGTTGTGAAACGGGATGGCTCCCACAAGGTACATGTTCTTGTGGTTGTTGCGTTCCATCAGGTAGAGCGTGTCCCCATCGGAGGTCTTTTCTTGCACATCGATGGTCTCATTCCCGGTGAGGGGGACAGGACCTTGAAAGGAACTGCTGACGATGTCTCCGTATTGATTCGTCACCCATATCTTTCCCTGAAAAGCGCTGGCGAACGTTTGCAGCATGGAATTCAATGTACTTTTCAGGTCGGGGGAGATCGCTTTGGCTCCGGCGAGTTCATGCTCGACCAGACGTTTGGCAGCATAGGTCCGTTCCTTTGCATTCTGGGTGAACGGCGGGCGAATCTTGCCTATGTGGACCAGGGTGAACATGGTGAGTATGGCTATCAGTTGGACCACCACGAAGGCCAGTAGCATGCGAAAATAGAGGCCGCCTATCTTCATGCTTCACCTACGAACATATAGCCGGTTCCCCAGACGGTCTTGATCCGCTTGGCGTGTTTTTCAAACAGCTTGAGCTGAGAGCGCAGCTTGCTGATGTGCACGTCTATGCTGCGGTCATAGGCGGAAAAATCCTTGTCCCATACCAAGTCCATGAGGTTGTCGCGCGTCAGTGCCTTGTCCACGTTGGACATCAGCACCTTGAGAAGACGAAATTCAGTGGGGGCCAGTTCCAGTTCGGTGTCATCCACCAGCAGTGTCTGTTTGGGTATATTGAGGGTCAGCCCGCCCGCGGAGAGGGTTGTGGAATCGGCTTTGCCGGTTCCTTCGTGCATGGCGGTTTCAAATCGTCTGAGCACGGCCTTGATACGCGCCAGCAACTCGCGAGGATTAAAGGGCTTTGCCATATAGTCGTCCGCTCCGAGTTCCAGACCGACAATGCGGTCGGTGTCTTCGCCCTTGGCCGTGAGCATGATCACGGGAACGGTCGAGACCGTGCGGATTTCGCGGAGGACTTCCAGGCCGTCCTTGCCGGGCATCATGACATCCAGAATAACCGTGCTGGGAGATATCGACTGTATCGTTTCCACCGCCTTCAGACCGTTGGGCAGGGTGTGGACGGTAAAGCCGTATTCCTCAAGGTATTCCACCACGAGTTCCCGGAGCATCGCATCGTCGTCTATGAGCAGGATGGGACCAGTTGTTTCCATGGTGTTTTCGTACTCACAAAAGGGTTGAGAAGAAAAGACTCGCAACCGGATTTTTACATTTTATAACATTTTTTATCATGCCCCAAACACTCTCACGACATCTTTTCTTTATACCATACCCATACAAAAAACGAGTGGAGCACAGAGTGAAAACGATTCATATACATTCCCCCTGGCGGGTTGCGGTTACGGTGGTATGCCTGATTACCATCATGAGTGGCTGCTCCCCCTTCAAACCCACACCGAGGGTTGAACCGATGGCGCCGCTTCCGGTCGCCTTTACCATGTATTCGGATGACGAACCTGATCCGGGGAAATGGTGGAAGGATTTCGGCAACGCGGAACTCAATTCCATGGTGGAGAAGGCCCTGGCCGCCAATTTCGATATTGAGCAGGCATGGTCCACCCTCCGGCAACTGGGCGCATCCGCCACACAGGCGAGCGCGGACAAATATCCGACCCTGGATATGACTGGCGACTACTCCCACACACGGGAGCATGACGGCGACGCCAGGAAAACAACCCGGACGGAAAACCATTCCATCGGATTGAGTGCCGGGTATGAAGTGGACCTGTGGGGCCGTATTCAGGCCAATGCCAATTCAGGGGACCTTGATTATCTTGCCAGTCGGGAGGACCTGCATACCGTTGCCATGACAGTGGCCGGCGAGGTCGTGGAGCATTGGCTGGAGATTCAGACACAGCGCAAGAAAAAGCGCATCGTGCAGGAGCAGATCAAGGCCAACAAGACGTATCTTGAGCTGATCGAACTGCGATTTCGCAATTCCATATCAACGGCATTGGACGTGTACCAGCAGCGGCAGAATCTGGCGCAGGTGACCGCGCTGCTGCCCCCCATCGAGTCCGAGGAGCAACTGCTCATGCATGAGCTGGCCCTGCTCATGGGACAACCTGTAGGAAGTATCGAGGTCAGCGACGCCGAGCTTCCCGAACTGGGCGAACTCCCTGGTCTGGGTCTGCCTGCCGATCTGCTCGCCAACCGACCGGACATCCGCGCGGCTGGTATGAATCTGTCTTCGGCGGACTGGCTGGTCTCTGCCGCCAGGGCCGATCGTCTGCCTTCCCTGAGCCTGACCGGAACCGGTGCGTATTCCGGTACCCAATTGGCTACGGTGTTCAATAACTGGGCGCTTGGCCTGGCCGCGTCCATTGTCGGTCCCATATTTGATGGCGGGTATCGCGAGGCCGAGGTTGAAAAGGCGCGTGGTGTCGTTGACGAGAGGCTGTCTGTCTACAAGGAGACGGTCTACACCGCGTTCAAGGAAGTGGAAGACGCGCTGGTTCAGGAGAAGTGGCAGAGGAAGTATGTGGACGACCGAAACCTGCAACTCGATGCGGCCCGTACCAGCCTGTCCGAAGCTATCAGCCGCTATATACAGGGACTGGATGATTATCTGCCCGTGTTGAGCGCCCTGCTCTCCGTACAGGAACTGGAAATTTCAATGGCCGAAGAGCAAACCAACCTGCTCCTGTATCGCGTGGCATTGCACCGCGCTCTGGGCGGCACGTGGGCTGATTCCATGGAACCTCCCGTGGCCGACACACCATCATCCGACACACCCACAAGTAACGAGGGATAACATGAATACTCTGTTTACCAGGGCAGGAGCCTTGTTCAATTTCAAGATCATACTGCCGGTCGTGATCATCATACTGGCGTCAGCAGGGGCATACGCCACGGTGGCGACCGCCCCCAAGGCCAGGAAAAGGCCGCAGGCCGTCATTCATCCCACGGTGGATACACAGCGCATTTCCATGGGTGATCATCAGGTGTGGGTTCCGGTCATGGGTACGGTGACCGCCGCCCGTGAGATCTCGTTGGAATCGAGGGTCTCCGGTGAAGTGCAGACCGTCAGTCCCAACTTTGTTCCGGGCGGATTCTTTGCTCAAGGCGAAGAAATCCTCCGCATCAATCCCGAGGACTATGAATTGGCGCTGAGCGAGGTCAAGGCCGACGTGACCACGGCGGAATACGACCTCAAGCTGGAGCAGGGGTATCAGAAAGTCTCTGCTCGCGAATGGAATCTGCTCAAGGGATCGTCCAATGGGACGGAGGCCGACTCCGAACTCGCTCTGCGCAAGCCTCATCTGGAAAAGGCCAAGGCTGACCTGAAGGCGGCCATGGCCACGCTTGAACAGGCCAGACTGAATTTGAAGCGCACTCGTATCACCGCTCCGTTTGCCTCTACCGTGGAGACAAAGTCCACGGATGTCGGGGCTGCCGTGTCAGAGCAGGAAACATTGGCCACGCTGGTCGGCACGGATGAATTCTGGGTTGAGGCTTCGGTTCCGGTGGATCGTCTGGATTGGATTTCCATTCCGGTCAATGACAAGGCGGAAGGATCTGTTGCCCGCATCATCAGTGGCAGCGGGACGCGGAAGACCGTTCGTGAAGGGCGTGTCGTTCGTCTGTTGCCGTCGCTTGAAAGTGAAGGGCGCATGGCTCGCGTGATTATCTCGGTCAAGGACCCCTTGAATCTTGAAGGGCGTGTCGATGTCAAACCGTTGCTCCTTGACAGCTATGTCACGGTTCAGATTGACGGTGGCACCCTGAACAATGTCTATACCATCCCCCGTTCCGCCTATCATGAGAACGGGAGCGTATGGATTCTCGGTAGCGACGGAACATTGGATATCCGTACCGTGAATTCGGTCTGGCGTGAGAACGAGGTCATCGTTCTGGCCGATGGCCTGGCAGATGGTGAAACCCTTGTAACGTCGACAGTGTCCGCGCCTGTACAGGGTATGAAGCTCCGTTCGGCTTCCACTGCGTCCGCATCCGAAGGCGCGCAGGGAGTGGCGGGAGTCGTCGGTGAAGTCACGAATGGAGGTGCTCAATGAGTACTGCATCATACAGAACACCGAAAGGCCCCATAGCGTGGATGGCGGGCAACTCGGTTGCCGCCAACCTTCTGATGGTCCTGCTGTTGGTGGGCGGACTGATATTCGCTTTTCAGATCAAGCAGGAAGTCTTCCCCGAGTTCTCGGAAGACACGGTCTCCGTGTCCATATCCTATCCCGGCGCAAGCCCGGAAGAGGTGGAGCAGGGGATTGTTCTCGCTGTTGAACAGGCCGTACAGGGATTGGACGGGGTGAAAGAGGTCACGTCTTCTGCCTCCGAAGGAAGTGGAAGTATCACTGTCGAGGCGCTCGAAGGGGCAGACCTGCAAAAGCTCACCCAGGACATCAAGACCGAGGTGGACGGGATCACCTCCTTTCCCGAAGAAGCCGAGGACCCGGTCATTTCCGAGGTCTCCCATCAGCGTCAGGTGCTCTCGATCATGCTCTGGGGCAATGAGTCGGGGGTGACTCTGCGTGAACTGGCCGAGCAGTTGCGCTCGCAGATCATCGCCGCTTCCGGGGTGACGCAGGCGGAACTCAGCGAGGTCAGTGATCTGCAGATTTCCATCGAAATATCACAGGAAAAACTGCGTACGTACAACCTGACCCTGCAGGGTGTGGCCGACATACTTGAAGAAGCCTCCATTGATATGCCCGGCGGCGGCATCAAGGCGGAGTCCGGTGAGATTCTCGTGCGCATGAAGGAGCGCCGTGATTACGGGCGCGACTTCGCCCGCATCCCTGTTGTGACGGGGAGTGACGGCACACAGGTGCTGCTCGAAGATATCGCCACGATTACCGATGGATTCAAGGACGATGATATTGTCACCACATACAATGGGCAACCGGCCATTCGTGTGGATGTCTATCGCGTTGGAGATCAGACGCCTATTTCCGTCTCTGATTCCGTAAAGAAAACCCTTGCTTCGTTCCAGCAACAGTTGCCTTCAAGCGTTTCGGTCAAGGTCTTGAATGACATGTCCGAGGTCTACGGTCAGCGCATGGATCTCCTCTTGAGCAACGGGTACATGGGGTTGGCGCTGGTATTCATTTTTCTGGCCCTGTTCCTCGACCCCAGGCTCGCCTTCTGGGTTGCCATGGGTATTCCCATTTCCTTTCTCGGATGTTTCCTGATTCTGCCCCTGTTGGGTGTGAGCATCAACATGATCACCATGTTCGCCTTTCTCATTGCACTGGGTATCGTGGTTGATGACGCCATTGTGGTGGGCGAGAACGTGTTCACCATGCGAGAACAGGGTATGCCGCCACTCCAGGCGGCCATTGAAGGGGCACGAAGCATTGCCATGCCCGTCATTTTCAGCGTGCTCACCAATGTGGTGGCCTTTATGCCGCTGTTATTCATTCCGGGTGTCATGGGTAAGATGTTCTGGTCCATCCCCGTGGTGGTCATCAGCGTGTTCGCCATTTCATTGGTGGAGAGTCTGTTCGTGCTGCCTGCCCATCTGGGGCATATGAAAGAAGGGCGGCAGAGTCGTATCATGGACTGGGTTGCGCACTATCAGCAGCGTGTGGCAAAGGGGTTGCTCCGCTTTATCCAGCGTGTGTACCGCCCGATCCTTGATGCCTGTGTCACCTGGCGATATCTCACGATTTCCATCGGAGTGGGGCTGTTGGCCCTCACCTGTGCCTATGTCTTGAGCGGCCGGCTCGGGTTTACCATGATGCCCAAGGTGGAGTCCGATTACGCCTACGCGCAAGTCGAGCTGCCCTACGGCTCTGCCGTCAGCAGAACTAAGGCCGTGCGAGACCATTTTCTGGCGGCGGCCACACGGGTCATGGAAGCCAATGGCGGTGACATGCTGGTTGAAGGTGTGGACACGAAGATCGGTGGCGCCGGTCGGGATATCTCCGGCAGCCATGTGGTCAAGATCAAGGTCTATCTCACTCCGAGTGATGTTCGGCCCATTTCCACGGATGAATTCGTACAGGAATGGCGACGGGAAGTGGGCGAGGTGCCCGGTCTGGAAGCCGTCTCCTTTGCCTCGGACAAGGGCGGTCCCGGTGCCGGTGATGCGCTTGAGTTCGAGTTGAGTCATTCCGATGTCACCACCCTGGAGTCTGCGGCGCATGATCTGGCCAAGATACTGGGCGATTATCCGCGAGTGTCTGATGTGGACGATGGGTTTTCACCCGGCAAGCAACAGCTTGATTTCACCATTACACCGGCTGGTTTGAGCCTTGGGCTGACAGCGCAGGATGTCGCCAGCCAGGTTCGGGCTGCCTATTATGGCACCGAGGTCCTGCGGCAGCAGCGTGGGCGCAATGAAGTCAAAGTGGTTGTTCGCCGCCCGGAAAACGAGCGTGTTTCCGAGTATAATCTTGATGAACTCATGATCATGACACCGGGCGACCAGGAAGTCCTGTTGCGTGATGTCGTGAACGTCAAGCGAGGCCGCGCCTATACGGTTATCAAGCGTTGTGACGGTCGTCGGGTTTTGTCCGTGACTGCGGATGTGACGCCCCGTGATCAGGCCACGCAGGTCATGCAGAGCGTGTTGTCGGAAGCCATACCGGAACTCGTTCAGAAGTACCCCGGCCTGTCCTGCTCCATGCAGGGCATGCAGGCGGACATGAGTGAGTCCACTGCCAGCATGATATCGGGGTTACTCCTGGCAATGCTGGGTATTTACGGCTTGCTCGCCATTCCCTTCAAGAGCTATGTGCAGCCGCTGATCATCATGGCGTGCATTCCCTTTGGCGCAGTGGGCGCGGTTTTGGGGCATGTCTTCATGGGCTACTCTATCGGACTCATGAGTCTGCTTGGCATCGTGGCCCTGTCCGGTGTCGTGGTGAACGATTCTCTGGTCTTCATCGACTATACCAACATCATGCGTCGCAAGGGCATGTGCGCCCACGATGCGTTGCTGGAAGCGGGAACCGCCCGGTTCCGGCCCATCCTGCTTACGACCCTGACCACCTTCAGCGGGTTGGCTCCCATGATTCTGGAGACCTCGCGTCAAGCCAAGTTCCTCATTCCCATGGCAGTCTCCCTTGGGTTCGGTATCCTGTTCGCTACCGCGATCACGTTGCTGCTGGTGCCGGCCATGTATATGATATTGGAGGATGTTCTCACGCATGCTCGTGGCTGGTTCTCCAAGCCAGACGATCCCGTTTTGCCACAGACGGATGTACCCGCTCCCTCCGCCCGATAAAGAACGGCTTGTCTGTGTATGCAGACAAGCCTTTTCCCTTGCATTGCATTGCCGCAGATTCTCAGGGTATTGTGTGACCATGAGGGTTGCCATTCGTCATGGAAGGACGCATGCTATCGGTGTTCGCCGGGCGTGACACATAATCGGCTCATGTGTGGTCCGGCGTAACCGGCATAGTACATTTCAGATTGGAGTTATGATGGATACAACGAGAAATATTGCAGTGGTGGCTCACGATAATTGCAAGGATGAGCTGTTGGATTTCATCGATTGCAATCGAGGCATGCTGGTCCAGCATCACCTCATCGCTACCGGTACAACCGGACGGCTGGTCAAATCACTGCTCGAAAAACGCGCTGCGGAATCGGGAGATGCGTCGCATCCCGTCAATGTCACCAGATTGAAATCAGGACCGTTGGGCGGCGATCAGCAGCTTGGTGCCCACATTGCCGACGGCGAGGTTGATATTCTGTTTTTCTTTTGGGACCCCATGGAGCCTCAACCGCATGATGTCGACGTGAAGGCGCTGTTGCGTCTGGCCGTGCTGTATAATATCCCCACGGCCAGCAACCGTTCGTCTGCGGAATTTCTTATTTCATCGCCGTTTTTTGACCATGAATTCACGGTCAAGAAAGGGAAGTACTTTGAATACGCCGATAGAGAGTTGAAGTAAGACAATCGTACATCTTGCGGAGCAAAGGCCGGGAAGTGTTCTTCTCTGCCTTTTTTTTGTGGAATCCCTTTTGTATCGCAGGGAACCGCAGTTGCGAACAAGTGGCTGTCAAAAATGAAAAACAGTTGACCTTGATTTTGTTTAGCTGCTAAACAGTGCGCATGAGATCATTTGACGATGTGTTGCCGGTCCTGAAAACGCTGGGACGTGCTCTTGAAAAATATGCCCGTATTGACAAGATGCCGTTTGATTTTGGCGTTGGTGATCCTTTGTTTCCTGCTGAAATCCACATGGTTTCAACTGTTGTAACCCAGGGACCGTTCAGCGTTACGGAGCTTGCCCAGGAGCTGGGGACGACCAAGGGTGCTGTCTCCCAGTTGACCGGGCGACTGCTCAAGAAAGGGTTGTTTACCAAGGAAAAAGATCGGCACAACGGTGCGCGCGTCATTATCAGCGCCACGGAACTGGGCAGAGTGGCGCATTCCCGGCATATGGAGTTTCATCAAAAGCATGATGCGCAGTTCATGGCATTTTTACAGAATCTGGATGACTCTTCATATCAAGTGGTCTGTAGTTTGAGCGAAGAAATGGACGGATGGATGGGGAATTATTTGAAGTAAAATTTTTTACCCAATCTGTTTAGCAGCTAAACACAAGGAGTGTATATGCTTATTTTCAAGCCTGAGACTGATTTCGAACCGATACGCAAGGCCCCTGTCGCGTCGTTTGTGAACAAGGTGATCATGGCGGCTATTGAACTGAAAGTATTTGATTTCCTTGTTGGTAAAGGGATGACTTCGTTTGATCTGGCAAAAAGACTGGAGCTTGTCGCTGATCGTCTTGAGCCGGTCCTGGATGTCCTGGTCGCGGCCCGGTTGCTGGTGCGTACGGAGGGCGTTTATGCAAATACGCCTGTGGCAAACGAGTATCTTGTGAGCACGGCCCCGCTGTATCAAGCGGACGGCATGCGTTTGATCACGAGTTTTTATACCAAGGTCGAAGACTCCATCCTTGACTTGCTCGCGGGTAAAGATGCGCAGGTCCAGTCCATGAAAGGAGACTGGAGTACCATGGATGCCATTGAAGGTACTGCACAGAATGCCATGAGTGGCGGGCTCTCCGCTGTGGTGGATTATATTGGAAGACTCCCCGATTTTACCGGGTTTACTTCAATGTGCGATATCGGGGGCAATCACGGTATGTATACCCTCGGTGTTTTGGAACAGAACCCGGAGATGAAAGGCGTGATTTATGATTTGCCTGGTGTGTTGCCTCTGGCCCAGTCCCGTTGCGAGAAACTGGGATTTGGCGAGCGCATCTCAACCATCGAGTTTGATCTGAAAGAAGACCGTTTGCCGGAGTCGCAATATGATGTGGTTGTCATGTCCCACATATTATATGTCATGAAACACGACCTTTCGAGTGTTATCGAGAGGATCGCCGAGACATTAAAACCGGGCGGCTGGTTTGTTTCCCATCACTATGCTCAAAACGAGATGTATGAGGATCTGCTGTCCCATGTCGCGTTGGAGGCCATGACACGATTGTCTGGATATCCTTCACATGTCATAGAAAAAGAAGGGCTTACAGACGTTCTGTCACGACATGGATTTACCGCTGTTCGGAGTGAAAGGGTCGCTGAAAACCAAATGGGGTTGATCGTGGCTGCGCAGATCGAAAAATAATTCGGAGGGAGTCTCTTGGTAAAATTGTAAGCGTTGAAATCAGGAAGGCACACCGTCATCATGACGGTGTGCCTTTTGTTCTTTTTTACCGCTTTTTTAATGCAGGTGGCCAGCGTTGTGGAGCTGGCGCTGGTCTGCCGGAGGCGGAGTCCATTGGTAGACCCAGGTTTCGGAGAGTGTCTGTTTGCCGGACTTGAGGAACAGACGCAGGTTGATGGGATTTTCGCTTGTGTCCGGCGGGACGAGATCAAAGCGGACCCGATACCCCTTTCTTGAATGGAGCGGTTCGATTCTGGTCATTTCGATCGTGCCTGCGGTCGTGATGATGGAAGCGGAAACCCTGGCGTCGTCACCTATCCGCGAAAGCTTGCCGCCGGTGAAATCGACAACAAAACGTTTGCTGAAATGTGCGCGCCGCTTGCCGACAGCGCCGCCCAATCCCGTGAAGGTGTCGGCCACATGGGCGAGCTGCTTCGGGCCGTGCGCGGCCGTTCCCCAGAACAGATCGTAGCTGTAGAGAAGTTCCTGGCCGGGTTCGATGGGCTTGTCCGGGCTCCAGAAGGCCACGATGTTGTCGAAGGTTTCATCAAGAGTGGGGATTTCCACCAGTTGCACCGAGCCTTTGCCCCAGTTGCCGCGAGGCATCACCCACAGACCGGGGCGCTTGTCATAGTATACGCCGTCGTCCTGATAGTGATCGAAGTTCTGATCTCGTTGGAGCAGGCCGAACGCCTTCGGGTTTTCATCAGTGTAGGCGTTGAAGCGCAAGGTGCGGGGGTTGTTCAGGGGACGCCAGATCCATTCACCGGAGCCGGTGTGCATGGCCAGTCCATCTGAGTCATGGATTTCAGGACGCCAATCATAGCCCATGCGGCGGTCGTTTTCGCCGACCATGAACATGCTGGTGAGCGGGGCTATGCCAAGGCGCTCTATGGCTTTTCGCGGATAGAGGGCGGCATCGACACGCATGGTCAGCGTGTCGCCCGGGGTGATGTCGAACCGGTAGGCGCCGGTAATGCTGGGTGAATCCAGAAGCGCGTACACCGTGGCCGTATTGCTGCCGGGTTTAGGCTGCTCCATCCAGAACGCCGTGAACATCGGGAACTCTTCCGGGCGGGGCAGGGCCGTGTCCACGGCCAGACCGCGTGCGGACAGCCCGTACTGCATTTCTTTGCCTACTGCACGGAAGTAACTCGCACCGAGGAACGCCACAACATCTCGGACCCAGTCCGGTTTGAACTGAAGACGGAAGCCCGCAAAGCCGAGGTCCGCCGGGAGCTTCTCCGGGTCGATGTGGGATTTCCCGTACTTGAACAGTCCGGGATCGTAGTCGATCCTTTTGGCCAGTCCATTGTTTAATTCATAAAATGCCACGGGCTGCGTGAAGTACAGGCCGAGGTGGAACAGGGTGCCCCTGAACCTTGAGTCCTTTTTGCGCCATAGCGCATGGTCGTTGTTAAAGTGAATGGATTGGTATTGATCCCAGGTCATGTCCTTTACGGCTTTCGGGATGTCGGCCTTGTGGTCGATGTAGGGCTGTTGAGCCAGAGTGCGGGCCTTGCCTTTGAGGATGGCATAATCGAAAGGCTCCTGGGGCGCGGTGGCTGCGTGAGCGGCTTGTGGGCCTGGCAACCATGTTTCGTGATCAGAAGAAAGTGTCGGAAGCATCATCATGCCCGCAATGGCGAGCGCGAACACGGCACATGCCGTGAGCTGACGTAGGGAAATGCCGCGAATATGTCGGACAGGCATCTGTTCTGTCTCCTTGTTCTTGCAGTGTGAAATGCTACTGGTCATAGCCTTTTCGCGCTATGGCTGATTAACAATGCGGCCCTTATGACAGAATAGAGGCGACAATGCCAGTCTGAAACAATATGGCGGTAAAAAGTGCAAAAAATGATACAATTAACGGCAATACTCCATAAAATGCGAGGTCGAATTTACCGCTTCAGGCATCGTTTTGAGAAAAGAATTACGTCAAATCACCTTTTTTTTGAGCATGGAGTACGGCTCGCCCTCGCAGTGTCCTTTTTTGACCCGAAAGCCGTTTGTGCTGTCCATAAATGACACATTGATAATATGTTAATATAATTTATTTTTAGTGAAAAAAGATGATTTTTTGAATCAAAAAGTGAGTCAATATGACACGCATCGACTGTTGGGTCAGGTTTTACGATTGCTAAATGTCCCCCAATTGCTGTATTTTCTGTGTCAGGCATGGATTATGCTTGCTTTTTTATTTGCCAATATGTTTTTATGAGAGTGGGTTGCGTTTATTCAGGAGAAAATACAGATGACGAAACAGATTGTGGCAGGATTGGTGGTTGTTGGTCTTTTGCTTGCTTGTGGTTTGTACTTTTCAGGTAGTGTAGTTGGAGTGGCCTTGCATGTCGGGGCGATCGTATTGTTGCTGGGCTTTGTTCTTTTGCAGCAAATCAAATGTGATAAAGAACGTGTTGCTGCAATGCAGCAGGTAGGTCAACTCGTTGAAATGGATTTTTCGTCTTCAGAAGAATCCCTTAAAAAAAATCTGCACCCTAAACTCGCCGATAAAATAGATCGTTTGCGTGATGCTCTTGTTCACAAAATCGGAATCAGTGAGGCCATGATCAACAATATCATGACCCCCATGGTTGTTGTTGAACTCTGTGGCACTATTAAATGGATCAATGAAAGCACGCTCAAGCTTTTGGAAAAAGACGGGGTTCCTGAGGACTTTATTGGTAGCAACTTCTCTATGTTTTTCTATGGGGACAACCGGGAAACCGTGACAGAGCGGTGTATGAAAGAGGATAAGAAGCTCTTTGCCAAGACAGAGGTGACAGGGAGCAAGGGGACGGTCAAATATATTTCTGTTGCTGCGTCACCCATTTATGATTTGCAGGGTAAGCTTGTGGGGGGCTTTACCACGATCATGGATTTCACCAACGTCGTTTTGAAAGAACGCCATATAACGGAACAAAATACGCGAATAGCCAACGGCGTTGAGGAAGCAAGCAAGATATCTGAGCAGGTGGCTAGATCCTCCGACAAAATTCGATCTGAAGTCGCAGTTTCCAGCACGGGCATGCAAGAACAGCGAGATCGTGTGGAAGAAGTGGCGACCGCGATGATGGAAATGAACCAGACGATTCTGGAGGTTGCCAAAAATGCGGGAGGCGCGGCAGAGGTAGCGCGGCAGACACAGGATATCGCTCGTTCAGGATCAGGTCTTGTCAACGAGATGATCCAGGTCATGGATGAAGTGAATTCAAAGGCGGTAAATCTTCGTAAGGAAATGGGCGCGCTGGGGAAGCATAGCCAGGGAATTTCTTCCATTATGCAGGTCATCTCGGACATAGCTGATCAGACCAACCTGTTGGCCCTGAACGCAGCCATCGAGGCGGCCAGAGCGGGCGAAGCGGGCAGAGGGTTCTCCGTTGTAGCGGACGAAATCCGCAAGTTGGCGGAAAAGACCCTGCATGCCACGAAAAATGTTTCTGAATTCATTTCTGCCATTCAGGGAAGTTCGGACAAGAGTATTCAAGCCACGGATGAGACTGTACAGAGCATTGAGCAGGTGTCAGAGATGTGCGATGAGGCTGGAAAATCCTTGCAGGAAATTCTGGATTGTTCTCGTGACACCGCCTCGCAGGTGGAGAGCATTGCCACTGCTTCCGAAGAACAGTCCTCCGCCAGTGAGGAGATCAATCGGGCCGTGGATTCGGTTAATCTCATAGCCGGTGAGACCGCTGAATCCATGGAGACTGTGGCGCATTCCGTGGATGATCTGGCAAATCTGGCGGCAAAGCTGGATGAAAACATGCACGGCATGCAGGGCGAGGACTAGCGCTCGGCTGTGGGGACTAACGACAAACAGCCAAAGAAGTGGACCTTCGGCTGTATGGCAGTCAAGCGACATGTGACGGTGAAAGCTCTGCATCTCTCTCGTCCCTGAGGGAGATGCCCCCTCTGATAAGTACGGTCTCGACGCCATTGCGTCGAAAACCGGGGACGAATCATCTGCTAGCCCATCTGCGCCTGATACGCTTCCATGGCGAGGCGGGTTGTCATGCTGGACACGGCGCCATCACCCAAGCTTTCGAAAACGGACTTGAGGCTGGAGTCGCCACTCTGGAATGCCTGAAGCAGTTCGTCGAGAGTCACAACACCATCTTCATTCAGATCATACGTGTCGTATTCCTCTTCGTTTTCACTGCTGCTGGAGGAGTCTGCCGAACCGGAACCGGTTGCCGTCGCAGCCTGTTCCTGTGCGCCGGGAGGTGCCACAGGCATACCTTCTGCCATGTTTGCTTCAATGTCAGCGGTCAATTCCTTGGCAGTGATGAACCCGTCACCGTCCGTATCAATGGAATTGAAGCGCTCTTCATCCAGCGGTGTTTCATCGAGATTCAGCAGGCCGTCACCGTCTGCGTCATCCCTTTCGAAAATGGACGCGGCAATGTCATCCGAGCTTGGTTTCTCGCTCCTGGATAGCCCTGTCATCTGTCCCAGAGCAGACCCTGAGCCGATTGCTGAGATGCTCATACTACTCTCCTTTGTGTTGGAGGTTGATAAAGCGGCAAGAATTGCCTGCCTCTAGCCATGCGCTGTTGGCAGCAAGCAGCAGGCCAGCCTTCTGCAGAATTAGAATAAAAAATATTAAGAATTGTTAAGAAAATGAGGCTGTGACTTATCGGAGGAGGCGTTTTTGCTGCTGTCGCCCCTTTGCAACGGAATCGAAAAGGTGGCCCAGAGAAAGAATCTGTTGTTGGAGTCGGTTGTGTTAACGTTCAGTATTACGACCTGTTATGGAGTCTCATTGAGTGGGCGTTACGACGTGGCAAGCAATGGTTTGTATGTCGCGCTGTGATAACTATATAATTAAGATTTCTTGTATTCTACTCATTGCTTATGATGGTCGAGTATGCTGTATTTGGTATGTGATTAAAATAATAACTTTTAATACTGTTGTTAGTTTGTAAAGATTTTTTCTATAAGATGTATTGCTACAAAATAAATTGCTATTAAATGCGATTTCAACGTTTAAAATTGTGTAAAAATATAATTGTATGGTGATTTTTACTGTAAATTATCGCGTCAAAGGAAGATTATACAGAAATGAGTTTATTATGTACAATTTATAAACAAAAGTTTAAATCATCGATCAGAGTTATGGTGATCTCATTATAAAAGATTGCATGATAAAATCGTGCTGAACGGAGGGAGTACTTTTGTTTAAAGTAAAGTTGAGAGGGCAGCTTATTATTCCATTACTGGGGATTGTTATACTTGGAGTCGCTGTACTACAGGTGTTCAGCTACTTGAAATCTTCCGAAATTATTGAGGATGAAATCATTCATTCAATTGAACGAGACCAGAGCGCAGCGGTCAGAGCCGTTGATGATTGGGTCGACAATATGGTGGGCAACCTGTCCAACTGGAGTCGTAACGCACAGTTTGCCCAGGCTGTTCAAGGAGATTCGCAAGCAGTCGCCAGAGTGTCAGTCTTCACCGAAAATGCCTTGAATGACTTTCCCTGGTATGAAGCCCTTGCACTTGTGGGACAGGATGGGCAAGTGGTGGCTGCCAGCCCTGCAAGCTATGCCAGTCTCAATGTCTTTGATCGAGGGTATTTCAAAACCGCGATGGGAGGGGAGCTGGGCCGATCAAAACCACTTATCAGTAAAGCGACAGGGAGCCCAATCTTTGTCGCTTCTGCCCCGATCAGGGCAACAAACGGCGCTGTCGTCGGAGTATTGTTCGCTGTTATTCGTATCAATGATTTATATGACATGATCCTGTCTCCGATCAAGATCGGGAAAAATGGATATGCATTTGCCATTGACTCTACCGGAATTATTGTCGGACATCCCAACAAGAAATTTGTCATGGATCTCAATATCAGCAAATCCGGCTATGGCCAGGCCATGCTGAAACAACGGAACGGGATATATAAATACTATTTCGAAGAACAAAAGCAATGGAAGACCATGGTTTTTGGCGAGTCTGAAAAGGCGGGGTGGATTGTGGCTGTCACCGCGCCTCTCGGAGAGTTGATGAGTCCGTTGGACTCCATCAGAAATTCGGCAATTGTCGGGACATTGTTGATGCTGCTGGCTGTTGCCGGTGTCGTTTTCTTTATCGTTGGCCTTATTGCTAAGGCAACACAATCGTCTGTGGATATTCTCGAGAAGGTCGCGGAAGGCGATCTGGATATTTCCATCCCTGAAAAGAGCCTGCAGAAAGTGGACGAGATGGGCGATATGTCGCGTGCGCTGAATATGATGACGGGCAAACTCGCGGAAACCATGATCTCCATTAATCAAGCCACCGAAGAAGTGGCTTCAGGAAGCAATGAGCTTTCGGTGACGTCTGAGACGTTGGCTGAAGGAGCCAATACACAGGCTGCTAATATTGAGGAGGTTTCTTCCAGTGTGGAGCAGATAGTGAGCAGTATTCGTCGGAATGCAGAAAACGCGACCCAGACACAGAAGATCGCGTTACAGGTCGCAAACGACGCTGAAATTGGTGGCGCTGCCGTCTTGGAAACCGTGAAAGCCATGAAGGATATTGCCGAGAGGATCAGCGTGATCGAAGATATTGCCCGACAGACCAACCTGCTGGCTTTGAATGCGGCCATTGAAGCCGCACGAGCCGGTGAACATGGCAAGGGATTCGCCGTTGTCGCGGCAGAGGTGCGTAAACTCGCGGAGCATAGCGGCAATGCGGCGGCGGATATAAGCGAGCTGTCTGTTTCCAGCGTTGCAATAGCGGAAAAAGCCGGTGAAATGCTGGACAAGATCATTCCTGATATCAAGCAGACGGCTGAACTTGTGGATGAGATCGCTGCTGCGAGCAATGAACAGAATAGTGGCGCTTCAGAGATCAATGATTCGATTCAACAGCTGGATCGGATCATCCAATCCAATGCGTCCGTTTCTGAGGAGATGTCGTCCACAAGCCAGCAATTGGCTGGACAGAGTGAGTTGCTGCGTTCCGCTGTCGCCTTTTTCAGGTTTAATGGACAGCATAATGCTGGGGCGATAGGTGCTGACACCCATGTTCGTGTTGTGGCTTCGCCCCCTCTTGCTGCCCTTAGAGGGCGGTAGGAAAGGCGGCGGGCACCATACTCGGTGGGCCAGGTCGTATACTGATGAAAATGTAAGCCCGGGAACAGGTGTTTCCGGGCTTTATCGTGATGTGTACGGCCTGTGAAAGAAGAGCGGATCAGTGCGCGAATTGTTTCCGTATGGCGTTGAACAAGGCTGGTTTGCGATCATACTGGTGTACCAGGTGCGCTTGTTCGCCGACATCGTTGAGGATATATCCTTCGGCATCCTGGGCCGGTTCACCCTGGGTTTGTCCCAGGGTGAGAATGGGGCCGGAGTTGTCGAAAAGAGTCATATTGTCGAGCCGACCCGTATGGATGAGCATGTTGTGGATGGCCTGATCATATCCGGCCATACGGTGCGCAGGGACATATGTCCTGAGGCTGTCAGTCTGCTTTTCAAGATAATCCAGCATGGCTGGCTGGTCTGCAACGGTGGTGCCGGAGCAGGATATGGGCCTGTCTGCGAGTCGGGCAAGCATGTCGTCGCCGAGATGCCCCTGGACCCAATGACTGTTGTGCGGGCAGTTTCCTATGGTTGCGCTCCCATCTTCAAGGGTACAGCTGATGCCGTCCGGCCAGGGATATGAAAATGGTTCACGCTGGAAGATCACGTCGCGCACATCGGCGAGAAGGATGCGATCGTAGGTTTGACCGCATGTGGCAAGCCATTCCGTATACAGGAAGTACCGGAGCCCGTTATAGGGAATGTCTTTCAGGACCTCGGTGCGTTCTGTCGGGGTGATGGTCGCGCCATGTGCTGTGATTTTGTCCAGATCACGGGTCGTGTCGGACACAAACAACACAAGATCGCCCGCAAACGCCACCCTGTCGAGGGAGGCGAGAAACGGGCGAACATCACCGTAATGGTAGCCTGCTGCCAGGCCGAGGATTAGATTTTTAGTCACGGTCTAGCTGCCGGAGGGTTTCCTTCTTCTCCGTCGCCTGCGCCTTTTTGCCTTGGGCTTGCTCTCCCCTTCAGACTGCTTGGGCGCGTTGTCGCGGGGCTTATTGTCCGCCGGGCGTTCTTCCTGCCGTGGCTGCCGAGTTTCCTCGCGTTTGGGCTCACGTTTTTCCTGACGCGGTTCTTCGCGTTTGGGGCTGCGTTGTGGCTGCCGTTCACGGTAAGTACGGCTAGGCGCCTGACGTGGTTCCCGACCCATCTGTTTAGGTTTGGCTGGTCTGGACGGTTCCTGTTTTTGTTGGGGTTCGTCCGGTTTGCCGTGCAGGGTCGGTTGGTAAATGTCGTCCAGCAGCATGGCCAGCAGAGCCAGGGCTTCTTCATCTTCAGCATACTTTTTGGCCAGAGGCAGGAAGCGGGACACCCGCTCCTTCTGGATATTGGTCAGCTTGCGAAACCGTTTTTCAAGGATGGCTGTGAGGCGCTCCTCGATAATGGCCGTGACATCTTCCTCAGTGGGGTCCTTGATTTCTTCAAAGGTGATCTTGAAGCGGGAGGCGATACGCTCCAACTCCATCTTCTGGATGACGTCCACCATGGTGATGGCCGTGCCCGAAGCTCCGGCGCGCCCTGTGCGACCGGCACGGTGCACGTAGGATTCCGGGTCTTCCGGCGGCTCCATCATGAAGACGTGAGAGAGATCGGGAATGTCGATGCCGCGCGCCGCCACATCGGTGGCAACCAGGAAGCGCAACTCGCCGGCCTTGATCTGGGCCATGAGTTTTTCGCGTTTCTTCTGGGTTAGATCAGACGTCAGTCCTTCGGCGTCGAACCCGAACTGGGAGAGCAATGCGGCGGTAAATTCAACGTTGCGCTTTGTGTTGCAGAAAATGATGGCGGATGCCGGGTTTTCCAGCTCGATGAATTTGATGAGTTTGCGTTCCTTGCCCATGGCCTGCACTTCCACAAACTGGTGGGCGATGGATGAAATGTTTTCTTCATCACTGGACAGGTTCAAAAATTCAGGCTTGTGCATGAATTCTTCCGCCAGCCGGAGTACGGACGGGGGAAAGGTGGCCGAGAACATGAACGCGCCCACGAGATCGCGCGGCAGGTAGCGTTTTACTTCCACCATGTCGGGGTAGAAACCGACGGAGAGCATGCGGTCGGCTTCGTCAAAGAGCAATACTTTGAGATCGTCGAGGATAAGGTTGCGGCGCATGAGGTGGTCCAGGATACGCCCGGGGGTGCCGACAACGAGGTGAACGCCGTTGCGGAAGGCATCGACCTGTTCCTTGTAGCCCACGCCACCATAAACGGCCACGACCTTGAGGCCGTCCTTGCCGGACAGCATGGTGGCTTCCTGAGCAACCTGCTGGGCCAGTTCGCGAGTGGGGACCATGATCAGGGCCTGACAGGCCGGGCGGGAAGCATCGAGTTTTTCAATGAGCGGCAGCACGAATGCGCCGGTTTTGCCGGAGCCGGTCCGGGCCTGGACCATGACGTCCTGTCCCTGAATAAGATACGGCAATGCTTTTTGCTGTACGGGCATCAGTTTGTCCCAGCCTGCGCGATCACAGGCGGCCCGCATGGCATCGGACAAGTCTTCAAAGGCCATTTCCGGGAACAGGGTCTCCGGTTTGGCCTCGTCTGTCCCTGTCTCAGGGGTTTGGTTTTCGTTTTCCATTTTTACCTACAATGTATGATGTGAATTCCGACCAAATGAGTAATATAGTAAAGAGGGTCGGAATATGAAATTCGGGTTGAAATCGAGGCACAGTATACTTTTATTCGTCAATTGTACAATGGCCTCAAGGGAATGGCCCGTTTCTAGTGGACGAATTGTTCGTTGAAAATGCGTTCTTCCAGCGAGTGGTCCGGGTCAAAGAGGACACAGACGGATTTGGATTTGTCTTCCTTGACAAGAATATGTTTGATGTCGCGGACTTCGTAGGAATCAGCCGTTGCCCCCACTGGGCGATAATCCGCGCCAAGGACCTCGAACTCCACAACTGCCGAGTGCGGCAGAAGCGCCCCGTTCCAGCGGCGGGGACGGAACGGACAGACCGGTGTCAGCGCGAGCACGTTGGCTCCCAGCGGTATGATGGGGCCACGCGCCGAAAGATTGTAGGCCGTGCTCCCGGCCGGAGTGGCGACCATGACGCCGTCGCAGACCAGATTGTCCAGCCGTTCCCTGCCATTGATCAGGACACGGAGATTGGCCGACTGCTGGGAGTAGCGCAACAGGGCTACTTCGTTAAAGGCGAGGGCTGTATGGCGTTCGCCCCAGACCGTCGTTGCCTCCATGACCAGCGGGTTGAGCGTTTGCTTTCGGGCCTTGTTGAGGCGCTCCAGCAGGTTGTCCGGGTTGAACTGGTTGAGCAGGAAGCCGATGGTCCCCCGGTTCATGCCGTAAATGGGCAGGTCGCGGTCCGTGTTGTTATGGATGGTCTGGAGAATGAACCCGTCACCACCCAGCGCTACCAAAGCGTCTGCTTCCTCGATATCGACGAAAGTGTAGCGGTCGGACAGGAGCTCAAGCCCTTCCTGGCCTTTGTCCGTGTCCGAAGCCAGACAGGCGATCTTGTTGATCTTCCGGGTGGTGTTCATGGTGAAGTGTCCTTTGAACGTGAAATTCCTGATGCAATCATTACACCGACTCATGTTCAAGGTAAAGCGTTGGTGTATAAGCCGATTGGGTTGTTAAAGGGAGGGGCGTTCGGTCCTTGCCGCCAGACGAGAGCGGGGCGCGGACAATTCCCTTCGGGGAGTATCAAGCAGAAAATGGTACTCCCGGCGTTGTTTGGTTTTGAACGAGTGTGTTCAGATAAACTGCTATTTCAAATGGTTGTAAAAGCGAACGCCCCTTTTCGAGGGGCGTTCGTGCATGTGCTTTTGTGCGTGTCGCTGCCTACAGGCGAGTGTCCACGGGGATGTACTTTCTCGGCTTCTTGCCGGTGTAGATCTGACGGGGACGGTGAATTTTGGTCACGCCGTCCGTGTTGGTTTCGTTCCAGTGAGCGATCCAGCCGGGCATGCGGCCGATGGCGAACATCACCGGGAACATGTTCACCGGGATACCCAGCCCGCGCAGAATGATGCCCGAATAGAAGTCGACATTGGGGTAGAGCTTGCGTTCGGTAAAGTATTCGTCGTTCAAGGCCACTTCGGCCAACTCCAGGGCGATGTCGAGCAGCGGATCATCGTATCCTGTGGAGTTGAGCATGTCGTGGGCTGCCTCACGCAGTATTTTTGCGCGCGGATCAAAGGATTTGTAGATGCGGTGACCAAATCCCATCAGCCTGACTTCCTTGCGTTTGACCTGCTCGATGTACTCGGGGATGGAGGTCTCTCCGTCCCTGATTTTTTCAAGCATGTGGACCACGCCGGCGTTGGCTCCGCCGTGCAGGCGGCCCCACAGGGCGCAGATGCCGGCCGAGACCGAGGCGAACAGGTTGGCTTCCGTGCTCTGGACCATGCGCACGGTGGAGCAGGAGCAGTTTTGCTCATGGTCGGCATGCAGCAGGAAGAAGAGCGTCAGGGCGCGGACCTGTGCGTCAGTAGGCTCGAAGTGCTTGTGCGGGATGGAGTGCATCATATGCAGGAAGTTGCGGCAGTATGAAAGCTTGGGGTCCGGGTACATGAAAGGCAGTCCCTGGGCCTTGCGATAGGACCACGCCGCGATGGTGCGCACCTTGGAGATGATCTTGGCCGCGGCGCGGAGGAATTCATCCTTATTGGTGATTTCCAGCAGGTCCGGATGGTAGCAGCCAAGGGCGTTGATGACCGCGGACAGAATGGCCATGGGGTGTCCGTTGGACGGGAAGCCTTCGAAGTGGTGGCGCAGATCTTCGTGCAGGAGTTCCTGCTCATCAAGGATGCCGCGAAATTCCTGACGTTCGGCACGGGTGGGCAGTTCTCCGAAAATCAGCAGGTAGGCTGTTTCGATGAAAGTGCCGTGAGCTGCGAGCTCTTCGATAGGATAGCCGCGATAGCGCAGGATACCGTTTTCGCCATCGACAAAGGTGATATCACTGGTGCAGGAACCTGTGTTTCCGTATCCGGGATCAAAGGTAATATAGCCTGTTTCAGTTCGGAGCGAAGTGATATCAATGGCGTGTTCGTTTTCTGTGCCTACGAGGACAGGCAGTTCGATGGACTTACCATCGATTGTAAGTGTTGCGGTCTTGTCGGGGCAGAAAGGGTAGTCTTTGCTCATAATATAATCCTCAATAAAAAACAAAAGGCGAGCCACCCGAAGAGATCGGGATGACGAATATAATTTGGTTGTTTGGGCCAGATGTCGATGACCTTCAGAGTGAGGTCAGCCTAAGCGACAGATCGTATTTTGGTGAGAGTAGGCTCATCAATTCAAGGGAGATTACTAGCTCAATTGGTCACTGTTTGTCAAATGTATGCACGGTTTCCACGCTTAAAGTGGTGTTATTACATTAAGTTGGTGTATTTTATTCCTAAATGTGCAGTGAGACCCTCTATACCTTTTTTGGGGTTGGCTGCTTTGAGGTTGGGTTCTTGACAAAAGAAATAATACCCCTATAGGGTATATTGGTTGTCGTAACAACATGATTTAAAAATGGTGGAACAAACCAATGCGAGGTTGTGAAGCATCATGTCAAAGAATAAAAAACAGGTCGGTGCTGTCAGTCGGCGCGGTTTCCTGAAAGCGTTGGGCGTAGGCGGGGCGGGGATGCTCATTCCTACCGGCGCAATGGCGGCTCAGGAGCGCGTGCCTTCTTCTTCCGAAGGCGAACTGGCGACTCTGCTGGATCTTTCCAAGTGTATTGGCTGTGGGGAGTGCGTCAACGCATGTCGTGAATCGAATGCGTCAAAGTTTCCCGAACCAGTCAAGCCGTACCCGGACATGCTGCCGGCCAAACGGGCCAAGACTGAAGACTGGTCGGACAAGCGGGATGTCGATGATCGTTTGACGCCATACAACTGGCTCTCCCTGCAGAACGCCGAAGTGACGTACAAGGGTGAGGACTATGACATCAATATACCCCGGCGGTGTATGCATTGTCAGAATCCGCCGTGTGCGAACATGTGTCCTTTCGGCGCTGCCAACAAGGAGCTTTCCGGTATCACGAAAATCAATGATGCGCTGTGTATGGGAGGAGCCAAGTGTCGGGCTGTCTGCCCGTGGCATATCCCCCAGCGGCAGTCCGGGGTCGGCCTGTACCTGAACCTTATGCCCCGGCTCGCTGGCAACGGCGTCATGTACAAATGTGACCGGTGCTATCAATTGCTGGACAAAGGCGAACTGCCTGCCTGTATTGCTGTGTGTCCCGAGGATGTGCAGACCATCGGGCCCCGCCACGAGATCGTGGCCAGGGCCAAGGCCCTTGCAGCCGAGATGGACGGTTTCATCTACGGGTTGGAGGAGAACGGCGGGACAAATACCCTGTATGTTTCTCCGGTTCCATTCGAGATGATCAATCAGGTCATTGACAAGGATTCCGGCAAGGGCGTCGGCAAGAAGGCCAACAAAGGTCGTAAAAAGGGGCTTGGCCCCGGCAAACCGCACATGGATGCGGTCAAGGATGTCATGGCGGATGAAACCAACCTGGCCACGGCGACGTTGGTTGCGCCGATCGCGGGTATAGCTGCCGGGTTCCTGGGCCTGGCCTCCCGGCTTTCCACGGGCTCCGAAGAAGGAGGCGACGATGCAAGTTAGACCGTATTCCGCATGGATTTCCCGTTTGTTCATACTGGCCGTCGCGTCCCTGACCTTGACCGGGTTCATGCAGATGCCCCTGGCCAAGCGATATTATGTGACCATGGTTCCGGGCCTTGCATGGACCGGGGATTTCTTTCTGGTGCACAAGCTCCACTACCTGCTGGCAACCCTGCTGTTGTTCGTGGTAGGCCTTGTGGTCGTCAACTGGATAAAAGGATGGAACCGGCAGCTCTCTCTGACACCGCTCGGTATGGCTCGCGTTGGCGTGGTGGCCGGTCTGGTCGTCAGCGGAGGATTGCGGGTTTACCGTAACCTGCCCGGAGTGACCCTGCATCCAATGGCAATTCTGACTATCGAATGGGTCCATCTGGTGCTGGTTATGGTCCTGGGTGTCCTGGCGCTGGTCGCGCTGCTCAGGAACTGTTCGGCATATGCCGTCCGAAAGTAGTTTCAAGCCACTCTCTCTCTACCATAGTTGAAAAGGGAACCCTCGGGTTCCCTTTTCTCTGTCTGAGGTCACTGGACTGCTCTTAATGCGGGTGGTACGTCGGAGTGCAACTAATCAGCCATGATCTCATGATCTTCAGGCACGGAAAATACGATGAACAATGTGGAGGAGCGATCCATGGAAACGATAGGATGGGGCGATTTCGAAAAAGTGGAACTGCGTGTGGGAACCATTTTGAAGGCCGAGGAATTTCCTGAAGCACGTGTACCGGCCTACAAACTCTGGGTGGATTTCGGGGATGAAATCGGCGTGCGCAAATCCAGTGCCCAGATCACCGAGGTCTATGCTCTTGAAGAGTTGGCGGGTAAGCAGGTGATCGGGGTCGTGAATTTTCCTTCCAAGCAGATCGGTCCCGTGAAGTCGGAGTGTCTGGTCACCGGGTTTTACGGTGCAGACGGCGTTGTTCTGGCCGTGCCGGACAGACAGGTGCCCAATGGTCTGAAGCTGGGGTAGTCAATGGAAAGGCACAAGGCCGGTTGAACAAAGGGTTCAACCGGCCTTGTGGAAATTAATCCAGAATAATCTCTTCAATGGACTGACGCCACGCCTTGGGCTGGATTTCATTGCCTGGCTTCATGTGTCCCACTGCGATGAGCATGGGAATCCAGTAGTTGTCAGGGATGTTGAACTCCTTGCGTACGCCCTCATGATCGAACCCGTCCATGGGGTGCGTGTGCAACCCGTGATGGGTGGCGGCATACATTATCGACATGGCGAACAGGCCTGCGTTTTTGTTGGCAAACGCCTGGCTCGCTTCCTCGCTGTTGCCGTACAGCGCCTTGGTGGTACTGATGAACCAGTCCCGTTGTTCGGGTTGCAGATCCTTGGCAAAATGCTTTTCCAGAGTGTCGCAGCCTTCTTTCCATCCATCACGATCGGCGAGTATGATCAGGACTGCCGGTGCTTCAGTGACCTTGGGCTGGTCAAATGCCAAGGCGCGCAACACCTGTTTGCGTTTGGGGTCGCGGATTATCTTGACCTTCCAGGGTTGCAGATTGAAGCTGGACGGGGATTCGGCAGCGTCTTCGAGTATGGCTGTAAGGGTGCTCTCGGAGATGTCCCTTTCAGGATCGAAGAAGTTTATGGCTCTTCTGTTGTCGAGAATGTCGTTGAATTCCATGCTGTGTACCCTCATTGATTTACGGTTTATTCTGAGATTGTCTGAATTCTGAGACTGTCTTTCATAATAATCATTATTGAGAAAAAGAAAAGGCCACCAGTTTGGTGGCCTTGATCTTTGTCGGGAGAGGGCGATTGTCTAGGGCATCATTGGGGCCATGGGCAGCCCTTCGTCGATATCCAGGCCGCAGATCAGGTTGGCGTTCATGAGCGCCTGGCCAGATGCGCCACGACACAGATTGTCGATGGCCGAGAGAATGATCAGCCGGTTTGTCCGAGGGTCGACCACCACGCCGATATCGCAGAAGACCGTGCCACGCACAAACCGGGTTTCCGGCAGTTGCCCTTTGGGCAGGACACGGACCAACGGCTTGTCGGAGTAGAACTCGGTGTAAGCTGCGTGGACCGCGTCGAGGTCCATGTTCGTATTCAGCTTGGTATAGATGGTGGACAGGATGCCACGGTCGATAGGCAGCAGGTGCGTATTGAATGAAATGGTCATGTTCGCGCCGCCGAGCTTGGAAAGCTCCTGTTCGATTTCGGGTGCATGGCGGTGCGCCGGCAGGCTGTATGCGCGAAAGTTGTCGGCCACTTCACAGAAGAGTGTGCCCACTTTGGCTCCGCGTCCGGCTCCGGAAGCCCCGGACTTGGCGTCAATGACGATGTCATCGGTCGCAATGAATCCGCCGGACAGGGCCGGTGCCAGGCCGAGGATGGAAGAGGTCGGGTAACATCCCGGGTTGGCGATGAGGCGTGCGCCCATGATCTGGTCCAGATACAGCTCCGGCAGGCCGTACACGGCTTCGCTCAGAAGCTGGGGCTCGGTATGCTCTACATCGTACCACTCTTCATACGTGGTTTTGTCATTGATGCGGAAGTCGGCGGACAGGTCCACGACCTTCACCCCTTCCGCGAGCAGAGCGGCGGCGATTCCCATGGCGGTCTTGTGCGGTACTGCCAGGAAGACCACATCACACTCGGCAGCCAGGTCAGCGGGATCCGGCTGGGTGATGACCAGCTCGCCCAGCGGGAGCCGGTGGAGGAACGGATAGATGTCGGCAAGCTTCTTGCCTGCTTCGGCGCGAGAGGTGACGCGCACCAGCTCCATGGAGGAGTGGTGGGTCATGAGCCGGGACAATTCCATGCCGGTGTAGCCGGTGACACCCACCAGCCCGGCTTTGATTATGTGGGACATGTTTATGAACCTACTTGATTTTATTCACATACGACATGCGTAGATTGTACACTATGTCGCAGAGCAGTTTTTTTTCGTTGTCGTCCAGGCCGTTGTCAAACTTGTCCTTGAGCATGCCGAGCACATCAATGGTGTGCTTTGCCAGCTGGGGGTGGACTTCCACCTGTCCTGTACCCGGGTCGGCGGCTTCGCCCAGAGCGACCATGGCTGAGGAGGAAAGTGAGTATATGAATGTCGTGAAATTGATATCCAGGGGAATGCCCTGCATGGGATTTTCTTTACAGGTGTTATCAGCCATTTGTTCGCTCCATACGGATTTATGCAGTTGTCACTGCTCGTTCAGTACGGGCTGTATGCCACAGAGTCAATATACACGGCTCAGCCGGACAAAAAAGATTCCTACTTATTAAAATCATAGTGTACATAATTTCGCTTTCAGTCTAGGATATCTGGAAATAGTGCATAATTTGGAAATCGTTTAAATTTATTCTAATAAAGGTCTCGCGTTATGGTGAAAAACGGATTGCGGTATGCTGGTCTCCTGGCTTTGGTGTTGCTCGTCCTGTCAAGCGCACTGGGTTGTTCCGGTGAAGAAAAGAAAGAAGCGGCCAAGGCATCGCAGGATCCAGTGCCCATGAAGGTCATCAAGGCCGAAGTGCGTAACATGCCTCAATGGGGCGAGTTCGTGGGCCAGGTCAGTGCCAAGGAGTCTGTTGAAGTGCGCGCCCGCGTAGCCGGGTTCCTTCAGGAGCGGAAGTTTGAGGAAGGCAGGCAGGTCAAGAAAGGCGATCTGCTTTTTGTCATTGACCCCAAACCGTTCCAGGAAGACTTGAAACAGGCTCAGGCTGTCGTCGCATCCAACTCCGCGTTGCTGACAAAGTCGAAAAAGGACTACGTACGCTTCAAGAAACTCTTTGATGAGGGCGTTGTCAGTCGAGATGAGTTCGAGAGCCATCAGACCGAGCGGGCCACGTATCAGGCCCAGCTCAATGACAGTAAGGCCAAGATGGAGAACGCCAGGATTCAGCTTGGCTATACCAAAATTTATGCTCCCATCGACGGCCTTATCAGTCGGGTACAGGTGGACGTCGGCAACCTCGTGGGACAAGGTGAAAACACGCTGCTTGCCACCATCTCTTCCCAGGATCCCATTTATGTCAGTTTCAGCGTCAGTGAAACAGATTATATCCGTGCTGTGCGCGATCAGAGAACAAAGGAAGCAGGGCGAGCCATCAAGATGATTCTTTCCGATGGTAGTGAATATGAGCAGCCCGGCGCTTTCGATATGATTGATCCGACCATTGACCCGCAGACCGGTTCTCTTGGTATTCGTGTGGTTTTCGCGAACCCGGACAATATTCTCCGTCCCGGTCAGTATGCCAAGATTCGGGTGATGATCGCCGAAAGTCAGGATGCCGTGGTTGTCCCCAGTGTGGGCGTCATGGATACACAGGGCATGAAATCCCTGTATGTGGTCGATGAGGACGGTGTCATCAAGAGCCAGCCCGTGAAGATCGGTTTTGAAACCAACAATATGATTGTGATTAAAGAAGGATTGAAAGCGGGCGATCTGGTCATCGTTGACGGTGTGCGCAGGGTTCGCCCCGGCATGCAGATCAAACCCATTGTGGTCCCCATGACTGCTGACGGACAGTCTGAAGCACCGGCTGCCGCACCAGCGGCTGAAGACAAGGCGGAGTAAGGCATGATCCGCTTTTTCATAGATAGACCCATTTTTGCTTCGGTGATGGCCATCATCATCCTGCTGGTGGGTGGGTTGTCCATTTTTGCTCTCCCCATTGCCCAGTATCCAGAGATCGCGCCGCCATCGGTCCGGGTCAGCACCACCTATACCGGTGCGGATGCACAGACGGTCATGGAATCCGTGGCCACTCCCATTGAGGAGCAGGTCAACGGCGCGCAGGACATGATGTACATGTCTTCGATTTCGGCCAACGACGGTTCCATGAACCTGACGGTCACCTTTGAGCTGGGGCGTGATCTCGAACTGGCCACCGTGGACGTGCAGAACCGCGTGAACCTGGCGTCGCCGCAGCTTCCGCAGGAAGTTAGGAACACCGGTGTCAGCGTTCGCAAACAGTCGCCCGATATCGTCCTGATCATCAACCTGACCTCGGATAATCCCGCTTACAATACGCTGTTTCTCAACAACTACGCAAAGATCAATCTCTATGATGCGCTCAAACGTATTCAGGGCGTCGGCGACGTCTCCCTGTTCGGCGATCAGGATTATGGTATGCGCATTTGGTTGAATCCGGATAAGCTGACTGCGTACGGCTTGACCGTGACTGATGTCATCAACGCCGTGAAAGAACAAAACGTTCAGGCTCCGGCCGGACAGATCGGCATGCCTCCGTCCCCCAAGGATCAGCAATTCCAGATGTCCCTGCGAGTCAAAGGGCGTCTGTCGGAACCGGAGGAATTTGGCAATATAATCGTCAAGGCCAACGAAGACGGCAGCTCTGTCAAGGTGCAGGATGTGGCCCGTGTGGAATTGGGGGCCAAGAACTATTTCACCTTTGCCCGACTGAACGGCCAGGATACCGCGTCCATTCTCATTTATCAGTTGCCGGGTGCAAACGCTCTGGACGTGGCTGATGCCGTGTACAAGACCATGGACGAATTGTCGCAGTCCTTCCCTGAAGGTGTCAAATATCAAATCCCCTACAACACAACGTTGTTTGTCAGTTCCTCTATTGACGAGGTTATGGTCACTCTGATCGAGGCATTGGTTCTCGTCTTTTTAGTGGTCTTCATCTTTTTGCAGAACTGGCGCACGACCATCATTCCCATGGTCTGTGTACCGGTTTCGCTGATTGGTACGTTTGCGCTTTTCCCGTTGCTCGACTTCTCCATCAACACCCTGACTCTTTTCGGACTGGTGTTGGCTATCGGCATCGTGGTCGATGACGCCATTGTTGTGGTCGAGGCCACCCAGCGCTTCATCGATGACGAGGGACTTTCGCCCAAAGAGGCGACCAAAGCCGCCATGAAACAGGTCACCGGTCCGGTCATCGCCAGTACGCTGGTGCTTATCGCCGTGTTCATTCCTGTTGCGTTTATGGGCGGTATTACCGGTCAGTTGTACAAGCAGTTCGCGCTGACGCTGTCCGTGTCCGTGGCCATCTCGTCGATCAACGCTCTGACATTGTCTCCGGCATTGTCAGCCCTGTTGCTCAGACCGTACACACCCATCCGTGGACCGCTTGGCTGGTTCTTTGAGAAGTTCAACGTGACCTTTGAATGGGTAACGAAGCGATACAATAGTGCCGTGAGCGCACTGGTTCGTCGGGCTGTCTTGGGCATTCTCGTGGTGCTCATTGTGGTTGTGGGGTGTGCGGGGCTGTTCAAGATCCTGCCGTCCGGCTTTGTGCCTGATGAGGATCAGGGCTACTTCATCGTCAATGCCATGCTCCCTGAGGGCGCGTCGCTTGAGCGTTCCAACGCAGTGGCCAAAAAGGTCGAGGCGTACTTCAAGGATGCCGAAGGCGTTCGGAGCTTGGTCAGCCTCGGCGGGTTTAGTCTGCTCACCGGTGCATATTCCTCATATAACTCCGCATTCTTCGTGGTTCTGGACGACTGGTCCGAGCGGACCACGCCCGAGTTGACGTCAAACGCCATAATGGCCAAGGCACAGAAAGCTTTCTGGGGTATTCAGGAAGCCATTGTCGTGGGCTTTGGTCCGCCGCCCATCCGTGGCCTGAGTTCCACAGGCGGCCTTCAGTTTGAGTTGCAGGACAAGACCGGCGGCTCCATTGAGGAGTTGGCAGCAGTGTCCGCTTCCTTCATGGCCGAGGCCAAGAAATTGCCTGAAATCAGTAATGTGTTTACCACCTTTTCCGCGCATGTTCCTCAGTATGATGTGAGCATTGACCGCGAAAAGGCCAAGAAGCTCGGTGTGCCGGTCAACGACGTCTTCCAGACGTTGCAGACCTATCTGGGCGGCTATTATATCAATGACTTCAACAAGTACGGGCGTACCTATCGCGTCATGGCTCAGGCCGAGTCCCAGTTCCGCACGCGCATCGAAGACCTGAACCAGTTCTACATGCGTTCGGCAGACAATCAGATGGTGCCTTTGTCCACACTGAGTCGTTCCGACCGGATTACCGGGCCGGAATATGTCCAGCGGTATAATATCTACCGCACAGTCGAGATAACCATGTCGCCGACGGAAGGGTACAGCTCCGGTCAGGCCATGGCCGCGCTGGAAGCTCTGGCTCGCAAGAGCCTGCCCCAGGGGTATGGCTATGACTGGTCAGGTATCGCCTATCAGGAGAAGAACTCCGGTGGTGAAGCCGGGATGATCTTCGGGCTCGCCATCATCATGGTCTTCCTGGTTCTAGCAGCGCAGTATGAGAGCTGGACCACACCGTTCGCGGTTATCTTCTGTGTGCCGCTTGGTATCTTTGGTGCCATGTCCTCGCAGTGGATACGCGGGCTGGAGAACAACGTCTATGCGCAGATCGGGTTGATCATGCTCATCGGTCTGGCGGCCAAAAACGCCATTATGATCGTTGAATATGCCAAGGAAAAGCATGACGAAGGCATGGACTTGCGGGAAGCGGCCATGGCAGCCGCCAGTCTGCGTTTCCGGCCGATTCTGATGACCTCGTTCGCCTTTATCCTCGGTGTTATCCCGCTGGTATGGGCAGCCGGGGCCGGTTCGGCCAGCCGCCATGCTCTGGGCACTTCGGTGTTCGGTGGCATGATCGCGGCAACCCTGCTCGGCGTGCTGGTGGTACCGGCGTTGTATACCGCCATTCAAGGCGCTGGTTCGGCGCTTGGCTCGAAGTTGCGGAGTGGAGTGGCCAACCCGAGAGAGGGTGACAAGCCGGACGCCGGAGGCGATACGTAGCCACCAGAAAACATGTGCCTATGAAAGGCCGTCCAATTTGGGTGGCCTTTTTTTCGTCTTGGGAGATTGTTGACTGTTTAAAACTTAGTGTTTAAAACAAAATCAGATGGGAAATTATATTGCTTTTCAAAGACTTTTGGTGGTGTGTACCAATATAATCATCGTTCTCTTTCTGAGTTCGAGCATGTTGATTCATACTGCCCTGGCAGGAGAGGAAGAGCCTGCTGATGCGGACGGGAAAATACTGGTTATCGATTACCCGGATTTCTGGCCGTTTTTTTCACGTGATTCTGATGGGAATATGGTTGGTTTTTTTTATGAGATCGTATCAGAGGGCTTGTCTCGCATTGGGGTGAAATCGTACTGGAAGAGCTTCCCTTGGGGGCGATGTCAGGCGCAGGTTCGTAGCGGCGAGGCGCATGCCATGGTTACGGTGCCCACGCCGGAGCGCTTGCAATATGCCAACACTCATGAACATCCCTTCTATATAAAAAAACAGACGATATTCACCAGTGCCGATCATCCCAAGCTTGAACAAATCAAGGCTATTCAAAGTCTGGAGGATATCAAGAATTTGGATTTGACAGTGGTTACGTATGTCGGCAACGGTTGGAATGAACAGAATATCGTTGCTCATGGTATCAGGACATACCACGCCCCATACCTCAAGAATGTGTGGCGCATGCTTGCCAACAAGCGCGGGGACATCGCCATTGAATGGCCTGTCGCCGCCTGGTCTTTTATTGAGGAATCGGGGTTGTCGAAAGATATCGTTCAGACCGATGTGTCGTTTGCCCCGATGTCGTTTCATCTGCTGATCAGCAAACAGTATGCGATTTCCAAACGACTGTCGGAGTTTGATGCGGTTATTTTGCAGATGAAGAGGGATGGGACCATTGACGCGATAGTAGAGCGGTACATGGGAATGTCTCAACCCTAGAAGGGACGCGGCTTTTTCTCCATGGGCTTAAGAGCACCGCCCCGTTGATCGGGGCTTTTTTGTGGGGAAAGAAACGTCTTTTGGCATAAGGAAAAACGAAGAAAGAGCCGTCGCTGCCGCACAACCTTCCCAAGCAGGAATCTGATCGGACTGGCTCCGCTCCCCGAACAGTCGTCCGCCTCGCTCCCTCCCGGTTAACTGTTCATTTAATGCGCCTCAGCCCAATTCTTTCCTATTCCTAAATCTACCTTGAGCGGTACATCCAGCTTGGCTACGTCCTGCATGATCTGTTTGAGTCGAGCTCCGGCGGCTTCTATGTTCTTTGCCGGGGCTTCCACTATGAGTTCATCGTGTACTTGCAGGATGAGTTGTGCGCCGAGTTTTTTGAGTTCCTGATCCTTGTAGGCCGCGACCATGGCCATTTTAATGATGTCGGCTGCCGAGCCTTGAATGACTGTGTTCACGGCCTGGCGTTTGGCCTGGGATGCGAGCTGGTTGTTGCGGGAGTGCAGCTCCGGGAGCAGGCGGCGGCGTCCGGCAAGAGTGGTCACGAAGCCGTGCGTTTGCGCGTCTTCCACAATGGTCTCGTAGTAGGCCTTGAGGGTCGCCATCTTTTCAAAATAGGTTTCCGTGAATTCTTTGGCTTCGGTTTGTTTGATCTTGAGTTCGCGGGCGAGCTTTTGCACACCCATGCCATAGATCAGACCGAAGTTGATGGTCTTGGCTCCGCGTCGCTCATCGGTGGTCACGTCTTCCACGGCCTTGTCGTTGAGCAGAGCGGCGGTGCGAGAGTGGATATCTTCATCATTACGGAAGGCATCCAGCAAAGCCGGGTCCTTGGAGAAATGGGCCAGCACCCTGAGTTCGATCTGGGAGTAGTCTGCTGCGGCCAGCATGTTGCCTTCTCCGGCACAGAAACAGCCGCGCATTCGTGGGCCGTGTATACCGCGAATCGGGATATTCTGCAGGTTCGGTCGCGAGCTGGAAAGGCGGCCCGTGGCTGTTGAAAGCTGATTGAAATGGGTGTGCAGCCGTGAATCCGCATCCACCAGTTTGGGCAGTGGTTCAAGGTAGGTGGAGCGCAGTTTTTCCAGCATGCGATACTGGAGCACCGCCTCCACAATGGGGTGTTTGTCGCGAATCTTTTCAAGCACCTGGTTGGCGGTGGAGCGCAACCCGGTGGAGGTCTTGCCACCGGCCTTGATATCCAGCCTGTCGAACAGAACAACGGCCAACTGTTGGCTGGAGCGGATATTGAACTCCTCGCCAGCGAGTTCAATGATCGTTCGTGTCAATTCGGCAAGCTGGCTGCTGACATCGCCCAGAAATTCCTGGAATGCCGTGAGATCAATACCGATACCGGCCTTTTCCATCTCCACCAGCGCCGGGATGAGCGGGATTTCCAGCTCGACCATGAGCCTGGTCAATTCCGCGCCTTCCACCTGATTCTTTATGCCCTGCATATAGGCCAGCGCGGCCAGTCCTTTGGAGTGCGGGTGCAGGTCTTTGGCGGGCTGGGCAAATTCCGGGCGACCATCCTGAAACATGGACTGTTTGAGGCGGGCCCAAGTGTAGTTTCGGGATTCCGGGTCCAGCAGGTATGCGGCCAGACTCAGATCAAACCATTGGGATGAAAGAATATAATTCCACGATGAGTCGGCGCGAAGCAACTCCTGCACCGACGGCGTGGCGATGATGCTGGCGTTCTCAAGGGCGCGGACCAGATCGGGCACGGGACCGGTGTAGCGGTACTCCGTGTCCATCAGGCCGACAAAAAACGTGTCGTCTTCAAAGGTCAATCCCACGTCTTCACCTGCCAGGCTGGGCAGGGCGTCCGCAGTTGCTGCTTCGGTAACGGCAAGGGGAGCCTCGGGCTTCTCTGCTGCCGGGGCGTCGCCGAAAAGTGACAGCATGCCGTCACCACCGGCCTTGCTTTTCGCTGCGGTGGCTGCCGCTGCCGGGAGCGTGTCAGCCTTTTTCGGACGGGGAATATTACGCTGAAGTCCGCGCAGCTCATATTCGTCCAGGAATGCGCTCAACTTGTCGGTATTGATATCCTTGACGATGAATTCCTCCACTGGCTGATCACAGCAGTCGGTCTTCATGCGGGTCAGTTCGCGGTAAAGGAAAATATTTTCCAATTCAGGCTCGATCTTCTCGCGCAGCTTGTCCGGCAGGCGGGTGTAATTCTCTTGTACATCCTCCAGGGTGGGGCCGGTCTCGGCAAAAATCTTGCGTGCGGTCACTGGGCCGACCTTGGGAATGCCGGGGATGTTATCGGCCGAGTCACCGATTATTGCCTGAAAATCCGGCCACGTGTCAGGCTCCATGCCTTCTTTTTCACGGAATCCGTCCAGCGTATAGATGGTTTCCTTTCGTCCATGCTGGCTGATCATGACCACATTGTCGTCAAGGCATTGCTTGAGGTCCTTGTCCGAAGCCATGATGATCACCGGGCGGTCTTTCTTGTAACGATTGGCCAGTGCGCAGATGCAGTCATCGGCCTCGACACCATCCGAGATCAGCAGCTTGAGGCCGAGGAGTTTGACCCCTTCCTGCACCGGTTCGATCTGCTGGGCCAGCGGTTCGGGCATGGACGGACGATTTGCCTTGTACAGATCATATTTTTCATTGCGGAACGTTGGCCCTTTGCCGTCCATCATGAAGGCCACATGGGTGGGGTTTTCATCCTTGAGCAGGTTCATGAGGACGCGCAGGACCGTATTGATCGCATTGGTCGGAAAACCGTCCGAACGGGACAAGTCGGCGCGGGCGTAGAATGCTCTGTAGAGCAGGGCAGTACCGTCAATGAGGTAGACAGGTTCCGTATCGAAATTGAGGCGTTCTTTTAATGACATGGTCCACTCATATTCACTGTATGGGTTAACGTGTTTTGTTTCGTGCGCATGCAGATCGCAAAAAAATACTGGCCCAAAGAGTAGTTGGCGTACACATGGGCCGGTTTCATCACAGCATGCAGCAGTCTGTATGGCTGGCTTTGTCGGAGTCAGATACGGCGTATGGTGCGCTTGGAAATGCGCCCGAGGCGCTTGAGCATGAAGATTTCCGGGTCTTCTCCATTGAGCTCTTCGATTTCCACTTCGGCGCGGGCAGCCTGCTTGTGGCCACCGGCAGAGCCGAGTCCGGCCATGAGTTTTTGCGCCATGGTACCCATGTCGCGTCGGAGACCGTCTCCACGCAGGATGCAGACGAGCTTCTCGTCCGACGTGCCGGAAACAACGACCCAGGGGACATTGTGAACACGGGTGAAGAAATCAGCGACAATAACCAGAATATCCGGGTTTTCAACGTTGCCGCAATGTGCGAACAGGCCGTGACCGATGCGGCGCAGATTATAGAAAGCGCGGGAGAAATAGCGCATCCAGTCGAGATGGAACTCGCTGCGACTGATGCGATTCATGAGTTTTGAATCGGAATATTTGCTCAGGTATTTGAAGGCGGCCATGTCCGCATCAATGAACTTGCGCTCAAAGGTGCGGGTGTCGCAGCGGATACCGTACATGAGCGCCGTGGCCAGCAGTTTTGCCGGGCGAATCTTCATGTTGTAGAGATACTCGGTCATCATGGTGCAGACAGAGCCGTATTTGGGCCGAATGTCCACAAAATCCGCTTCCACCGGATTGTCCGGGGCAATGGGATGATGGTCGATGACTACGGAAAAATCGAATGGCTTGAACTCGGGATTGTGATGGGGCTGAGAGTCGATGAGAGCGAATTTGTTGTACTGGGCCGCGAGATTGGGAATGAGTTTCTGCGTGGGTATGCGGCAGTAGCGGATCATGGACAGGTTGTCCGGTCGTTTGATTTCATTGATCTGAGCAATTGCTACGGCGTTGACCTTGCGTGCCATCATTCGCCTTAGGGCGAGTGCAGAACCCAGGGCATCCGGGTCCGCGTTTATTGCTATAAGCCAGTTGTCGTCTTTGTTGAAGAGCTCGAGGAGTTGCTCGACCTGTTCATCCAACTGTCGAAAAAGTGCCACAAACTATCCCTGTTTCAGGGTTAACGGTAGCCCTGCCGCAACCAGAAAGACCTGGTCAGCGACAACTGCGATGCGCTGATTGAGCGCGCCGAGGCTCCGCACAAAAGCTCGAACCGCACTGCCGGCTGGCAGCGGTCCAAGTCCTGTCTCACACGAGACCAGTATCAGGGTGCCATCACCCCAATTCTCAAGAACTTCCATGAATTCTTGTAACTTTTCCGCCTCCTGGCCCGCTTCTCGACAGGCGAAAAGCCAGTAGTCCAAGCTATCAACAAGCACGGATGGAAACGGCAATTTATCCTGTCTCAGCGTCTGTGGCAAGTCTTCGGAAACTTCGATTACCTCAATTTCAGAGGCCCTATTTGTGCGGTGTTGACGTATTTGCTCTCTGAATTCGAGATCTTTTGCCTTTCCTGTAGCAATAAACACCCCCGGATCGGGTGCGTCAGCCAATAAATCAAGGGCGAAGTCGGATTTGCCTGACTTGTTCCCTCCGAGTACCAGGATGATCATTTTTTATGGCTCCATTCGGACATCCATTGTCCGAGTTGATTCAGGGATGCGAAAAGCCCATTTTGGTTAAAGACTTCAAGGGTCACCGTGGCTGAAGGCGCATTCTCAAGCAGGGTTCGCAACGTTGATTTGCCCTCCTCGGAGAGGTGGGACAGCGGCCAGTGCTTCATTTTTTTTTCCTCGCCATAGACATGCAACATACGCACGGTTTCCCATAAATGGGGTAAATTCAGCACGTCCTGTTGGCTATACGCGAGAATATGGCCGATATCCAGGCAGGTGGAGAAGCCACCAGCCAGGATTTCCTCCCAAATGGGCGTCAAGCTGTGGCCTCGGATATTTTCGATCAGAAAGCTGGCCGGAGCCACACCCTTGTCGCGCAATCTGGCTGCCAGTGGCAGGAGCATGTCCGGTGCAGTGGGCGGGTGCAGCACATAGGCTCTGGGTGAAAGGAAGGCGGCCTTGTCGATAAGCCCCTCAATCTTGCGCCAGATGACATCCAGCCCCAGTGACCAGTCAAAATCCAGCGGCATATGGACGTGCCACGAGCAGTCCAGTTCGGACAGATGAGGGGGCAGGTCGTCTTCGGTATACGCAAGACAGGCGTCTGCTTCGAAAAAAAGCAGCGCGATTTCCGGGAAATATTGCGCCAGAAAGAGGCTGTTCTCCGCTACACCGGCTGGAAGCACAAAGGATGGCGCGGCAAGGGTGAACGGAAAGTCCAGGCCCATCCGTTTTTGCACATCAGCGACGGAAACGGGGACAGTCTGCGCAGAATTTTCCCTGTTGCGATCAGGCGAGGATTTGGAAATGTCAGGCATTGTTGGCATATTGCTACCGGGCATGGCTATTGCAAAAATATTGTCAGGAATGAACCCTATAGATAAGGACAGAGCCATGAGGACATTTCGAGAACAGTGTCAGCATATATTGAATCCGCTTCATGTGTTCTGTCGTTTGCGTCAGTTTGGGGTGAATCTGGTGGCGGCGCGTCACGTTTGTCGGATGTACGAACGTGGAATCTATCGGTTTATCCTGTAGCCCACCTTGCTTTCTTTTCCCAAAAACATGACTGGCAGAGGACTCTGCCGATACGCTCCCCCTCCGGATTGCCGGAGTGGCACGGCTCGGCTGTCCTAATCAAAAAAACCGAGCTGTTTTTCCTTGGTCACTTTTTTGGCAGCCAGGGTGGATTTGGTCAGCAGGGATTTGGGCAGCTCCCGTAAATATCTGGACGGGGGCAGGTTCAGGGTCTTGCCATAGAGTTGTCGGGAATCCGCGCGGCTGATGTAGAGATTCCGTTTGGCGCGGGTCATGCCGACATACATGAGTCGGCGTTCCTCTGCGAACCGTTGGCCCCGGCCCGGAGTCAGCGTGACCTTGGCCGTGAGCAGGTCCATGCCCGCGAACGGCAGAATACCTTCTTCACAGGCCGGCATGAATACGGCATCGTACTCCAGGCCCTTGGCTGCATGCAGCGTCATGATCTGGACTTTTTCCACGGACTTGCGGACCAGTTCCAGTTCCGATTGCAGGGAGACCCAGTTGACCAGTCCTTGCCAGCCGCCGCGGTTGTCAAATTCCTTTTTCAGTTCCTTAAACTGGCGACTGTCCCAGAAAAATTGATCGAACGGCGGGGTTTCGCTCAGGTAGGCGGCCAATCCCACAGGCCCTTTGGCCAGGATATGGTCCGGCAGTTTTATCACGTCTTCGGAATCGGCCAGGGTCATTCCAAGGAACTGTTCCGCTGCTTTCAGAATGCTCGCCACGCGGGGTTCCTGCCAGAATCCTTCCAGTTCAGGGGTGGATACCGGAATGCCAGCGCGTTTGAGCGCTTTCTCGATGACCGGGATGAGCGCCTTGAAACGGACCAGCACGGCGATGTCGCCGGGTGCCAATTCGCCGCCGCCTTCCTGATCGGAGATGGAGTGACTGGTGGCGCCGATGAGGCCTTTGATCTTGTCGCTGATCCAGGTCGCTTCGCGCAATCCGTCCGGCCCCTCAAAGAGGTGAACCGTGGCCTTGATGTCGAGGTTGGCGTTGAGCTTGTCAGCGTCAGGGAACAATGCGCCTGAACAGTCAAGAATCGTCTGCCCGGACCGGTAGTTCTCGGTCAGGGTGATGGGCTGCATGTCGCTCCACAGTTCCTTGAGCCGGCTCTCCACATCCGAAACCGCACCCCGGAATCCGTAGATGGACTGTTTGGGGTCGCCGATGCAGAACAGGCCCGTCCCGTCTTTCTTGGCAATGCCTTTGATGGCAGCAAGTTGCAGGGGAGTGAGGTCCTGCACTTCATCCACGAGTACATCGGTGTAGGGCAGGCGGAACGTGGGAGCATCGGACTGCTCCAGCATGAATTCGAGCAGGTCGGTGTAGTCGACCAGATCCCAGTGGTTTTTCTGGTTGCCGTAGTTGATGTGTGCTTCGGCCAGATCGTCGGGCAACCCGGAAAGCTGTTCGCGTGCCAAGATGTATTTGTTCCAGTAATGATCGAGGTTCTTGCCCGCGAATTCGGGATTTACCTCGGCGAAAAGTTTTTTTGCAGCGGCTTCGGGCAGGACGATCGGCGTGTCGGAGTAGACATGCTTCCAGTAGTCGAAGCAGAGGGAGTGGAGTGTCCCGGCCTGCGGCGTGTCCGCGTCTTCTCCGCGCAGTTGACGGATGCGTTCACGCAGTTCCTGAGCAGCCCGGCGGGTGAAGGTCAGGGCCAGGATGCGCTTTGGGGGAACGCTTTCGTCGATGAGCCGATCTATGCGGCCCATGAGCGTCTGTGTTTTACCTGTACCGGGACCTGCAAGAACCAGAACCGGGCCGGGGCCGGCGTCAATGGCCGATCGTTGGGCGGCATTGTAAGTGATGGGGTGTACATCAGTCTTGGGTTTGGAAAAAGTTGGGCAGGACAAGGCTGTTTCACCGATATCCCGTCGAGCCTCCGGGCGTTCTATGGCCACCAATGTGCCTCCGTTCTTGATCTGGGATCGTTCTTTTTCCGAAAAAACCGAGATGACGCCGAATTCACCGTCAAAGCCGGATTTTCGAATGACCTGTCCTTCGCGCATGCGGGACAGTCCCTCGCCAAGATAACAGGAGTATTTGTTCAGGTCTTCGGGCGGGACGCGCTGGAGGATATCCATTTCGTTGCCGAATTCCTTGATGAGTTTCATGTAGAGCGTGTTTACTTTCTTGGAGTTCGGTCCTACTCCCACCACTTCGGACAGGATCTCCTTGAGCGGAATCATGGAAACGAAATTGGCGGCACCGGCTGGTTTGACAGGTTCCTGCCGGTCGGCCAGTTCAAGCACCCGGTTATAGACGCCCACGGTTACGGGCTTGCCGCAGACCGGACAGATGCCGTCGCGGGCAATGGTCTCGTGTGGGTCCAGTACAACGCCGCATTTGCGGTGGCCGTCAAGGTGATACTTGCCTTCCTCCGGGAAGAATTCCACCGTGCCGAGAAATTTGTGGCCCAGCCCTTCGCTGCGCAAAGCCCGGTAAATGCCTTCGTATGAAATTTCGCCTCTGAAGAGATTGGCTTCGCGCCCCAGTTTTTCCCCGGAGTGGGCGTCGGAGTTTGAGATAAGCTTGATGCGGTCCAACTCGCTCCAGGTCCAGTTCATTTCCGGGTCGGAGGAAAGGCCGGTTTCCATGGCAAAGATCTCATCAGAATAGTCGCCATAACATTCTCGGATGGAATCAAAGCCGGATTTGGAGCCGAACAGAGAGAACCAGGGGGTCCAGATATGGGCCGGGACCAGGAACGCCTGCGGGTGGCATTCAAGCACCATGTCCATGAGGTCTCGGGAGTCGAGCCCCAGAATGGGGCGGCCATCCGAAGCGAGGTTGCCCACCTGGCCGAGCTTTTCGTTGAATCGTTTTACCGCGTCGAGATTCGGCATGTAGACAAGGTTGTGCACCTTGCGCACTTTGCCGCCTCTTTTATAAATGGAGCTGATCTCCGTTTGGAGCATGAAACGAACGCGGCCGGGGATTGTTCCGTCAAAGGAGGGAATCTCGTTTTCCAGGCCGCCGGGGTTTTTCAGGGTGAACAACCCTTTGCCGTTATCCTGCAGTTGTTCTTCTATTTCCGCCAACCACTCAGGGTGGGTGAAGTCTCCTGTTCCCAAAACCGTGAGTCCCTTGAGTCGGCCCCAGGCTGCGAGGTTCCGGATGGTCAGTTTCTTACTCGTCGCACGGGAGAAACGGGAATGGATGTGGAGGTCGGCGGTGAATCTTTCCATGGCGGGAACAGTATAACCATCCTCCTATTAATGCAACCCGTCAGGGCGAAAAATGGGTTGACCGAAAACTTTGTTGCAGATACAACTTTCGAATGTCCGTAGACAAACTGAATCCGCGTGAGGCTCTGGGCTTTCTGTCATGGAAAGTTTCCAGGCTCTTTATTAATGAACTGACCACCAGGTTTATCGACGAAGGCATGGACATTACCGTAGAGCAGTGCCGTGTTCTTATCCCCTTGGCCCAGGTAGACGGTTTGAGCCAGGGGCGGTTGTGCAATGTCCTGTCTCAGGAGAAGACCGGGGTCAGCCGATTGGTTGTCGCCCTTGAAAAACGGGGGCTGGTCCGGCGCGAGGCAAGTAAGGAAGACCGTCGGGTCAAACATATTTTTATCACTGATGCAGGGCGCGAACTGGTGGAGCCAGCCGTTGATACCATTCTTGAAAATTATTCGAATCTGGTTCGGGGAATTGATCCTGAAGAGTTGGCAATATGCAAGCGTGTTCTGTGGCAGATTCTGGAGCCGACCCTGGATGAAGCCTGTCGAGGGGAAGGGGCGGGCCGATAGCGATCGGCATGGCTGTCAGTTGGATGTCTGTAAGTAACACCTCTACAGGGGATGATGTCTTTTTGTGGGACTGTCCAAGGGACAGCCTGCATGATCATGGCTTTTCATGTTCGTCTGAAGTGTGGAAAAGCTGTAAGGAAACAGTGGGTTTATTATGATACGTTTTCGCATTTTTTATTGTGTTTTAGCGTTGCTTGCAGTGATTGCAACTCCGGCCCTGGCCCAGAAAGGCGGTGAACGTCCGCCATCTCCTGTGGTGGTGGACAAGGTCACCAGCGGAGATATGGCTCCCCAGACAGAGTTTATCGGCACGGTGTATTTTACTGAGATATCCAATGTCGCCGCAGAGGTGGAAGGCAAGCTCGTGACCCTGAACGTGCAGGATGGTCAGCGCGTCAAAAGCGGGCAGCCGCTGGTACAGCTTTCCTTCGACCTGTTGAATCAGTCCATTGCCAATGCCAAGGCGTTGATGGATCAGGCGCAGGCCGATTACGAACTGGCCAAGAGAGAGAACCAGCGGACGACGACCTTGTACAAGAGCCGCACCGTGGCCGAGGGCGAGTACGATTCCAAGCGCCTGGCTGCCCTGTCCGCCGAGAAGCGGACCATTGCGGCCAAGGCCATTCTCAATCGGTTGCAGGTTGAGCGGTCCAAGAAAACCATCCGTGCTCCCTTTGACGGTGTGGTGCTCGAGCGTAAGGCCTTTCGTGGTGAGTGGGTCTCCACCGGGACAGTCGTGGCTGTTGTGGCCCGTGACGATGAGTTCGATGTGGTGGTCAACGCCCCGCGCGAAGCTTTTGGCGTGGTCAAGCCCGGTTTGAAGGTCGCTATCAAGGTTGCGGACAAGGAAATCCCCGGTACGGTCTTTGCGGCCATTCCCAAGGGCGATGTGGCCACCCGCACGTTCCCGGTCAAGATTCGTGTGAAGAACGATGGCTCACTGGCTGAGGGTATGGAAGCCCGCGTTGTTTTGCCCAAGGGGTTGGGAGGCACGACGCTGATCGTCCCTCGTGATGCCATTATTTCCTCACGCGGACAGATGGTTGTCTGGGCCGTGATCGACGGCAAGGCCGCTCCCATGCCCGTCTATGTCGTCGGGTATCGTGGCATGGAGGCCGGGGTAAAGTCCAAGGTCCTCAAGGAAGGCATGGACGTCGTGGTCAAGGGGAACGAGCGGTTGCGTCCCGATCAACCTGTGGCCGCACAGCCGGTTCAGAAGAAATAGAGGTTTTTTATGGATATTATAGGAACCGCCATACGAAAACCCGTGGCCGTGCTCGTGGGTGTCATCCTGGTCGCCATGTTCGGCCTGGTTGCCCTGTTCAGCCTGCCGTATCAGCTCTCGCCGAACGTGACGGAGCCTGTCATCAGCGTCACCACAACATGGTCTGGCGCGACGCCCTACGAAATGGAGCGCGATGTTGTCGAGGAACAGGAAAAGGTGCTCAAGGGCATCCCCGGCCTGACCCAGATGGAGAGCGCCAACTACAACGCCCGTTCGGAGCTGACCCTGAAGTTTGAGATCGGTACCGAGATCGACAATGCCTTGTTGCGTGTTTCCAACAAGCTCGACGAAGTACCTGAATATCCTGATGATGTGGACAGGCCCATCATTTCTGCCACCGGCGCGTCCACGTCTCCAGTCATCTGGCTGATTCTGGAGACGCTGCCGGGAAACGATCAGGATATCACCACATACCTGACCTATTTTGAAAACGACATCCGACAATATATCGAGCGCGTGAACGGCGTGGCCGATCTGTTCGTAGGCGGTGGGCGGGAAGACGAGATGCATATCATCGTCGATCCCGTGAAGCTGGCCTCGTACAACCTGACCGTCACCGAACTCATAGACGTCCTGAAAAGCGAAAACGTGTCGCTTTCAGCAGGCACCCTCGGCGTGGGACGCCGGGATTACCGTATTCGTACGCCAGCCGAGTTCAAGACCCCTGAAGATATTCAGTCGGTCGTGATTTCGTCGTCCGGCCAGTTCCGCGTGACCCTTGGCGATGTCGCCACTGTGGCCCGCGGCAACGAGAAAGCCACGGTCGCCATGCTCTACAATGGAAAGACCGGCATGGTCGTCGGCATCAAGCCGGAGCCGGGAACCAACGTCCTGGCCATGACCGATGAAGTCCATAAGGTTATTGAGGATCTCAACGCCGGTCCTCTGGCTGAAAAAGGCGTTCATTTCAACTGGGTGTATGATCAGCGTCCGTATATCAACGGCGCCATCGACCTGGTGCAGAACAATATCATCATCGGTTCCATTCTGGCCATCGTGGTGCTGTTCGTTTTTCTCCAGTCATTCAGTTCCACCATTATCGTCGCCGTCAGTATCCCGGTGTCCATCATCGGCGCGTTCATCATGTTCGCGGCAGCGGGGCGGTCCCTCAACATCGTGTCCATGGCAGGTATCTCCTTTGCCGTGGGTATGTTGGTGGATAACGCCATTGTCGTGCTCGAAAACGTGGACCGACATCGACATATGGGTAAATCCGCCTTCAGGGCCGCCTATGACGGAACCAATGAAGTGTGGGGGGCAGTGCTCGCCTCCACGCTGACCACTGTGGCAGTCTTCCTGCCTGTTGTTTTCATGGAACAGGAGGCCGGGCAGTTGTTCAAGGACATCGCCATTGCCGTGACCTGTGCCATCGCTCTGTCTCTCTTCGTGTCCGTCCTGGTTATCCCCATGCTTGCCAATCAGTTCTATGGCATTGCCGAGCGTAAGCAAGGTAAACGAAAAGCTGCCGACGGCCCCAGAAAACCTGCTGGCCTGTCCATTGCCAAGGCCGCGCTCAAGCCGTTGACCGCCATTGGTGGCAAGATGGCTGACGGTATCACCGCGCTCCTGCGGTTGTCCCTTGCCAACTGGGTGAATCGGTTGGTCACGATTGTCTGCCTGACAGCGATGTCCGTGCTCATGGTGGTGACCATGTTTCCGAAGATGGAGTACCTGCCGCAGGGCAACCGTAACCTGGTGCTCAATATTCTGATCCCGCCGCCGGGACTCTCCTATCAGGAACGGTTCGACATCGGTAAGCATGTCTTTAACGAGGTTGAGCCGTATATGGGTAAGCGTGTGGGCGATATCCCCGGCATAGAAAGCATGTTCTTCGTGTCTGCGCCGACCATCAACCTGTTTGGCGCCATCTCCACTGAAGAGCAGAATGCTTCCGGACTGATCCCGCTGTTCATGCGTGTTCTCAACTCCATTCCCGGCATGTTCGGGGTGTCGCTTCAGGCGTCCATCTTTGAACAGGGACTGGGTGAAGGCCGTGTCATCAACGTTGATTTCTCCGGTGAAAACCTGGATCAGCTGGTGGCGGCCGCCGGGACCATGTTCGGCATGACCAGCCAGGCCATTCAGGGGGCGCAGATCAGACCGATTCCGTCTCTTGAGCTGCTTTATCCCGAGGTCCGGTTTCATCCGTATCGTGACCGCGTCAAGGCCGTGGGGCTGACTTCTTCCGACCTGGGCACTGCCTTGGATGTCATTCTGGATGGTCGCACCATCGGTGACTTCAAGGAAGAGGGTAAAAAGAAAATCGATCTGGTACTCAAAGGGTCCACAAGGGATGTGGCCACTCCAGAGGAACTTTATTCCCAACTGGTGGCAACGCCCAAGGGCTGGGCCGTGCCGTTGTCTTCTCTGGCCGACATGGAAAACACCTACGGTGTGACCCAGATTCGCCATTTGGAGCGGAAACGTACCATCACCCTGCAGGTCACGCCGCCTACTGACATGCCGCTCCAGAGCGCCATGGAAGTCATTGAGCAGCAGCTTATACCCGGCGTGCAGAAGACCGGTCTGATGGAAGGGGTGTCCGTGCGCCTGTCCGGTGCGGCCGACAAGTTGACCGTGACCCGCGACGCGTTGAAGTGGAACTTCATCCTGGCGCTCATCATCACCTATCTGCTCATGTCCGCGCTGTTCGAGAACTTCATCTACCCGCTGATCATTCTGTTTACCGTGCCGCTGGCCGGTGCAGGTGGATTCCTCGGATTGTGGCTGGAGAATATCTTCATTGCGCAGCAGCCTCTGGATATTCTGACCATGCTCGGGTTTGTCATCCTGATCGGCGTGGTCGTGAACAACGCCATCCTTATCGTCCATCAGTCGTTGGGGAACATCCGTGAACACGGCATGGAGCATAGAGAGGCGGTCATTGAGGCGACCCGGACGCGCCTCAGACCGATCTACATGTCCGCAACCACGTCTGTTTTCGGCATGCTGCCGCTGGCCGTGGCTCCCGGTCCCGGTTCCGAGTTGTATCGAGGGCTGGGCGCGGTTGTCCTTGGCGGGCTGGCGCTTTCCACGGTGTTCACCGTGTTTGTTATCCCGGCTTTGCTGATGTTCGTCATTGGTATGGAAAAACCGCGGAAGCAGGGCGATACCTCACTCTGATACCGTACCCAATAAAAAAGACAAAGGCGTGTTCCGAACAATCGGGACACGCCTTTTATTGTTGTTGTGGGGAGGAATTCAATTACCGCCCCGTGTCGGGTTGTCCAATACACGTTCTATGGCTATGCGGATCTTGTTGTTGATTTCGTAGTCGGAAATACGGTTGGAAATGATGATGGAACCGGTCTGGGCATAGGCGGCTGGGATAAGGTTCAGCGACAGAGCAAAAATATCCTGTATGTCCAGATCTTCGAAAATGAAGTCAGGATAATATTCATCAATGATTACAGGGATGAGTTCGACGACGCGCCTCTTGTTGCGGTTGGAGATGCTGGAGACATCGACATCCTTGATGATCAGTGGCTTGCAAGACATGGGGTACTCCCTTGGCGTTCGAGGTTATCCCGGTTTGATATAAGCATACAATCGTTTCCAGTTCCGTGCAATGCATCTGGTACGTTTTGTGCTGTATCAGGGTTGGGGAGACGTGTGGATAGAGAGTCTTTGTCTATGGCCTGGAGGTCGCCATGCCCACACAACCTATTGATCATACTGTACAAGGGTACGGATACAAGCAGTCCCGCCGCACGCAGTCGGACGTGGACTTCTCTCTGGGTGCTGACCAGTCAAAAAACCGTCATGAATCGGGCGAGAATCAGGATGCGAATACTCGTCAGTTCATACAGTCAATTCTGAGTAACGTGCCTTCACGGTCGGCTGGCAGTGTCTCCTTTCGGGAAATTGTCGAGCAGTATACGGCATTGCAGTCTGACTGGAATCGTGCCGTCTGTGATGATCTGGCTGAACTCGGCGTCAAAGTAACCGCACCGTTTCGGCTCATGTATGACACGGCAGGGAGTATCTCCGTGGCTGGAGAGCATGGAGACAAAGACATGATCAACGCCTATTTCACCGCAAACCCCAGCCGTATAGAAACATTCGGCGAAGCGTTCAGGCTCGGTAAACTTGCTGATATAGCAGAAAATCGACTGACGCCGAGTGAAATGGGACAGTCACTTCAGGTGGAGGCACTGTCTCTGTGGTATGCGTCCAATATGGATATCTCCACCTTGTATCAAGGCGGTGGGCTGTTGCTCGGATCAGGAGGCGGGATATACAAAGGTCTGGATATTATGGTTTGAGTGTGCTTCTTGGTCTGGAAAGTCGTATGTCTGTCGTATTTCCTGTTTTATAAGTCATGTTTATTGTATTATGTGCAATACATACTCTGAAATACACTGTGTGTTGTGCCCCACACGTCTTTTGTGTTCGATTCTGATACACCTTATATGAATATAATATCATTCTTTCATCTCTCCTAAAAAAGTGTATGCTGTACTGTGCGCGGATGCACGTTCATGCTCAGGAGAATGTTGAATGACTGATCTTAATACACAGATTACCAAGTTCGAAGCAGTAAAGAAGCAGAGGGTGTCTGCGGATGACCTCAATACCATGGAACAAGTCACTCAGGAGCTGAAAGCCATGGGTGTCGGGGATCAGGCCCTCAAGGATGGGGAACAGGTTCCTGACTTCACTCTGCGCAATCATAAGGGAGAGGCGCGGACATTGGCCGGATATTGCAAGGACGGGCCGGTTGTTTTCAGCTTCTACCGCGGCGGGTGGTGTCCATACTGCAATCTGGAGCTGGCCGCTCTACAACGGGAACTCCCTGCGATCAAAGCCGTCGGCGCACAATTGGTGGCCATAACGCCGGAAGTCCCGGATGAATCCCTGTCGGTTTCGGAAAAGGACGCGTTGCCCTTTGATATCCTGTTTGACAAGGGGAATACGGTGGCTGAATCCTTTGGTTTGGCCTTTGTTCTGCCCGAGAAATTACGCCCGATATATGCCCGCTTCGGCATTGATATTCCGGCCTCATACGGTGACGATTCGTTCAAACTGCCTGTTACTGCCACATATATCATCAAAACAGATGGCTCTGTGGCCAGTCACTTTGCAGATGTGGACCATACGAAACGACTTGAACCAGCCAAGGTGGTCGAGGCGTTGAAGCAGCTATAAAAAAAGCGGGAGCATGGTCACCATGCTCCCGCTTTTACAAGACGTTTCAACGTGTTCAGGCGTATTGTTCGAGGTAGGTTTCAAGCCGGTTCATGCCTTCCTCGATGTGCTCCATTGATGTCGCATAGGAGAAGCGGATATAGCCTTCCGCCCCTTCTCCGAAATCAATGCCCGGGGTCAGGGCGACCTTGCCTTTTTCCAGGATGTCATACGCAAGCTTCAATGAGCTGCCGCCGAATTTTTCGGCAAGGTGACGCATGTTCACCAGCACGTAGAATGCGCCGGTGGGTTCATGCTTCATGGCAAAACCCATCTTCTTGAGACGGTCGATCATGTAGACGCGTCGCTTGTTGTAGATGGTCTTCATGCGTTCAACGTCCTCTGCGGATTCCTTGAGGGCCGCGATGCCGCCCCATTGCGCCATGGTGTTGGCGGAAATGAAGAAGTTCTGGCAGAGGTTCTGGAGTGTGCGCATGAAATGGGGCGGGGCGATCATGTATCCCAGTCGCCAGCCGGTCATGGCATAGAGTTTGGAAAATCCGTTGAGTACGAATGCCTTGTCCGTGAATTCAAGAATGGAATGCTCTTTCCCTTCGTAGACCAGGCCGTGGTAAATCTCATCCGAGATAACCCAGATGTCCTTTTCTTCTGCGAGCTTGGCAATGGCGTCCATGCGTTCTGCCGAGAGCAGGGTGCCTGTGGGATTGGCCGGGGAGTTGATGAGGATGGCCTTGATGCGGTCATTGGCTTCCAGTGCTTCACGAATGGCGGACACGCGGTACTGGAAGGCGTCGTCTTCACTGACCGGTACCTTGACCGGTTTGGCTCCGGCAAAGGTGATGAAGTTGTCATAGCAGGCATAACAGGGGTCAGACGTGATGACCTGATCTCCTGCTTCGAGGATGGTGGAGAACAGGGCGAGCATGGCCGGGCTGGTTCCCTGGGTGACCGCAATGTTGGCCGGGTCCACGTCAATGTCGTAGCGCGCCTTGTGATCGTCCGCGATAGCCTGACGCAGTTCCTTGAGTCCCAGCGAGTGGGTGTAATGTGTCTGCCCTTTTTCGAGAGCTTCACAGGAAGCGCGATTGATGCATTTGGGGGTATCAAAGTCCGGTTCGCCCACGCACATGCGGATGACCGAGTCACCCTCGCGTTCCATCTCTTCGGCCCTTTCATTGAGTTCCATGACCAGGAAGGGGGTAATGCCGCAGCAACGTTCTGAAATGCTCATGTCTCGTCTCGTCAATAAGTAAAACCCGCCTCTCGCCGATGCAGCAAGAGGCGGGATAAATTAATCGATGTATAGCTATTTAAGCTACTTCAACGACCTTGATATCAAACACAAGGGTTTGACCGGCCAGCGGGTGGTTGCCGTCCAGAGTGACCATTTCCTCATCGAACTCGGTCACGCGAACATAGGCAGGCTGGCCCTCCTCGGTGCGGATTTCCAGCATGATACCGGCTTCCAGTTCCACGTTGGGGGGCAGTTGCTCCTTGCGAACCTGAAAAACCAACTGATCGTTGGGGTCACCGTAGCCCTCCTCGGGCGGGATCTCCACAGTCACGGAATCACCTACGGATTTGCCGATAACGGCCTTTTCGAATCCGGCGATGACCATGCCTTCGCCCAGTTTGAACTCCAGAGGCTCGCGGCCTTCGCTGGAGTCGAATTGGGAACCGTCAGCTTTGAGTGTGCCGGTGTAGTGAACCTTGACGGTGCTGCCTTTCTGAGCAGTCATAAAATCTCCTGTATGTTAGATGGTGCCGGAAGTTCTTCGGCAATCGTCACTGTATATATGGTTTTGAGCTAGAAGTCGAAGTTGATTGTTTTACGGACTTCATCCATGGACTTTTCCGCAAAGGCACGGGCCTTGGTGTTTCCTGCGTGCAGGATTTCCTGCACACGTTCGTCTGTGCAGGCGGCCCGGCGTTCGTGCAGAGGAACGAGGAATTTTTCCAGGGATTCCATCAGCACCTTCTTGCAGTCCACACAGCCCCAGGATGCGTCGCGGCAGCCAGCCTCTATTTCGGGCAGTCTGGCCGGATCGGTCAAGAGCTTGTGGTACGGGAAGAGGTTGCAGATCTTGGGATCGCCCGGATCGGATTTGCGCATGCGGTTTTCATCGGTCTTCATGCTGCGCACCTTGGGCATGATCTCTTCGATGGGTTCGGACAGCATGATGGAGTTGCCATAGCTCTTGGACATCTTGCGACCGTCGAGGCCGGGCAGCTTGCATTCCTCGGTGAGCATGTCCGCCGGTTCGGGGAACAGCTCGGTCTCATTGAGGTGGTTGAAGCGTCGGGCAATCTCGCGGGTCAGCTCCAGGTGCGGCAGTTGGTCCTTGCCCACAGGGACTGCGCAGGGCTTGTACATCAGAATATCGGCGCTCATGAGCACCGGGTAGCCGAGGAAGCCATGGGTGTTCAGTTCCTTCTGCACGAGCTGGGTGCGCTGTTCCTTGTAGGTCGGACACCGTTCCAGCCAGCCCAGAGGCGTGTACATGGACAGGATCAGGCTCAGTTCCGCATGTTCCTTGACCATGGATTGTTGGAAGATGCTGCACTTTTCCGGGTCCAATCCGGCGGCAACCCAGTCCTTGACCAGACCGGGGACAAATCCTTTGGTCTGGGTGGGGTTGGCGTATTCACTGGTCAGGGCGTGCCAGTCGGCCACGAAGAAGAAACAGTTGTAATCTTCCTGGAGCTTGAGCCAGTTGGCGATGACGCCGAAGTAATGACCAAGATGAAGAGGGCCTGTGGGCCGCATGCCGGAAACAATGCGTTGTTTTTCGCTCATGATGAAATTGACTTTGCGTTGAAGTTAGATGGGCATGCCGAGTATGCGCGCCAGGAAGCTGACGAAGGGCATGATGATTTTTCCGAACAGACTGATATTCGTGAAATTGCCGAGCAGAATGATGCCGATGAGGATCATGAAGCCGTAACGGCTGAGGCTCATGTATTTGAAAGCCACCTGCGGCGGTAGAAAGTACGCCACAACGTTGCTGCCGTCCAGTGGAGGAATGGGGAGCAGGTTGAAAATGCCGAGGATCAGGTTGATGAACACACCGTAGAAGGCAACGGAGTAGAGCGGGGAATGACCGTCCACGCCAAAATTCTGCATAATGTGAAACCAGCCTGCAAAGAGCGCGGCCAGGGCGAAGTTGGTCGCGGGACCGGCCATGCCTGTCAGCATCATGCCTTTGCGTGGCTCCTTGAAGTAGCGGGGATTGACCGGCACGGGTTTGGCCCAGCCGAAATGCACGAAAAAGAAGGCCAGGGTTCCCAGCGGGTCCAGGTGTTTGAGCGGATTGAGTGTCAGTCGTCCCAGTGATTTGGCCGTGGGATCACCGAGCAGATATGCCACATACCCATGGGCCACTTCATGCAGCACCAGAGCGATGAGCAGGCCGGGGGCCATGATCAGGTAACGTTGTATTTCCAATGATGATATATCGAACATCAGGTGCGGCTACCATGTTAAAGGGTGACGCGGCAAGGGTTTTGGGGGGCCAAACCGAGGTGCCCCCCGTCACACACAACGGGGGGCACAAAACCAAGAGGGGTATGAGAATGGAGTGTTGCTAAGTGCCGGCTTTGTTCAACGCCATGCGGACCTTGTCCTTGAGTTCCGTCAAGTCAACGGATTTGACGACATAGTAGTCTGCGGCGATGGATTTCATATCGTGCTGAAAAGAGTCGTATGCGGTGGAGAGAATGACCGGAATATGCTCATCCTTGGCTCGAATTTCCTGAAGCAGATCCAGTCCTGAACGGTTCACTCCCAGTTTGATGTCCAGAATGACTATTGTGGGTGTTTCACGTTTGACAACTTCAAGAATATCTTCTTCGCCGTCAGAAGTGGCTACAATATACCCATCAGCTTCAAGTTCTTCCCTATAGAGCATACGAATGTGTTTTTCATCGTCAACGACGAGAATAGTGGTCTGACTCATGGAATCCTCCTTGGGATTATCCCCTAGCTTGAGCATACGCGATATTACTCTTTTGGGTCAACAGGGTTTTGTTTTTTCATGCAGATTATATTATTTTTCTCTTAAGACCTGTCTAAACTTACTTTTTTCATATATCCCCCCTCAGTTCAAGGGGCTTGAAACCGGGGGACAACCTGCGTACTGTCCGCTCAACCCGCTGGCCATCATAGTGCCTGCGGAAAGGAGAATTATCGATGATTACCGTCAACCTCGAACCGGACGGCGAGCAGATCGAGATGCACAACACGCGTTCGGTTGTTGCCGTGCTGAATAAATTGCAGCTCCGGTCCACCATGGCCATCGTTGTTCGCGATGGCGAACTGCTTACCGCAGATCGAAAACTCAAATATGGTGACACCCTCATGGTCCGTAAAGTCACCTCGGCCGGATAGGGGGTATTGTCATGAAATGTACACGTTGCAAGGCGTTGGCCTGTGTTGCCCTTCCCAGTCACCACTCCGGTTTCTGCAAGGATTGTTACCCGCTCTTTTTCACCAAACAGGTTGAGACTGCCATTCGCCGGGAGAAAATGTTCACCCGTGACGAGCGTATCCTCGTGGCCTTGTCCGGCGGCAAGGATTCCCTGGCCCTGATGTTCGAGCTGAATCTTCAGGGATACGATGTCACCGGTCTGCATATCGACCTCGGCATCCCCAATTCATCGGAAAAGGCCCGCAAGAAAGTGGAGGACTTCTGTGACCTTCACGGCCTCAATCTGGAAGTCTTCGAGATGGAGAAGTGGGGGTTGCCCATCCCGGACGTTAAGGCGCACGTCAACCGTCCGGTCTGTGCGGTGTGCGGCAAGATGAAACGTCATCACTTCAATCGTATCGCCAGGGAAGGTGGCTACGACGCACTGGCTACAGGACACAACCTGGATGACGAAGTGGCCCGCCTTTTTGCCAATACCCTGCGGTGGGATACGGCGTATCTGTCCGATCAGGGGCCGGTTCTGCCCGCTTCCGAAGGGTTTGTGCGCAAGGTCAAACCGCTCTTTCGTCTGAGCGAGTTCGAGACCGCCAACTACGCTTTCCTGAAAGGTATTGAGATTCACTCCGATCCCTGTCCCTATGCCTCGGGCGCGAGCTTCACCCATCACAAGGAGTTGTGGGGGGAGCTGGAACATCGTAGTCCCGGACAGAAGTTCCAATTTTATCAGGGCTTCCTGAAAAAAGGAAAACCGGCCTTTGCCGGGCTTGAAGAGGAAATAGGAGCCGAGCTTGCCCCGTGCAGCGAGTGCGGTTCACCCACCAGTGCCGAGATATGCTCGGTATGTCGCATCAAGAAAGCCGTGGCTGAAAGCAAGGCCAAGGCAGCGGCATAATCATGGCCGCTCCAAAGATATCCGTGACCATGCCGTGCTACAATTGCGCGGAGACCGTGGGCAGGGCGTTAACGAGTCTGCTCGCGCAAACCTGTACGGATTTCGAAGTGGTGGCCGTTGATGACGGCAGTACGGATGACACAGCGGGAGTTCTGGCCGAGTATGCGCGCCGGGATTCCCGTATCCGTTTTTTCAGCATAGAGCACGGCGGCGTCATTGCCGCTGCCAATGCCGGTATTGAGGCTGCTCGCGGTCAATACATCGCCCGCATGGACGCCGATGACGAGTCGATGCCTGATCGTCTGGCCGCACAGGCGCAGTTGCTGGACAGCACGCCTGATGTGGGGCTGGTCGGTTGCAGGGTCCGTTTTGGGGGGTGCCGCGCGCAATGTGCCGGATATGCCCATTATGTGGACTGGACCAACACGGTCCTCACCCCGGAGGCGATCAACCTGCACCGTTTCGTGGAGTTCCCGGTGCCCAACCCGTCCATCATGTTCCGTCGGGAGTGTGTGGAGTCGTATGGTCCCTACCGCGATGGAGATTTTCCCGAAGATTACGATCTGCTCCTGCGTTGGCTGGAGGCAGGGGTGCGCATGGCCAAGGTCGATGAGGAGCTGTTGCTCTGGAATGACCCGCCCACCCGGTTGTCCCGAACGCACCCGCGCTATGACGTGGATGCCTTCTACCGCATCAAGACCGAATATCTGGTCCGGTGGCTTGCGGCCAATAATCCGCATCATTCCGTTGTGCATATCCTCGGTTCAGGTCGCACTACCCGTAAGCGTGCAGATATGTTACTCTCTCATGGAATTGAGTTCGCGGCATACTATGATATCGACCCACGCAAGATCGGTCATGTGGTCAATGGCGTGAAGGTGGTTGATCGCAATGATATCCCGGCTCCGGGCGAGGCGTTTTGCATTCCCTATGTCGCCAGTCGAGGCGCACGTGAGGAAATCGCGCTGTTTCTGGCGGAACGAGGGTATGTCCTCGGGAGAGATTATATCCCGGCAGCCTAAGATTGTTTTTGCTGTCATGCCCGTCCCGCATGCATCACAAGGAGTAATTAATGAAAAGTATATCCACGCCCGAGTGTGCTCCTCCTGCAGGGCATTATTCGCAGGGAATTGTTCATAACGGCCTGATCTATGTTTCTGGCATGTTGGCTGTTGATCCGGCCACTGGTGAGCGAAGGCTCGGAACGATTGAAGAGCAGACCGAACAGGCGCTCAGGAATATTGAGGGAGTGCTCAAGGCCGCAGGCTCCGGTCGGGACCGGGTCATCAAGTGTACCTGTTATATCTCCGATATCGAACTGTGGGGGCGGGTGAATGCGGTCTATGCGACATTTTTCGGTACGCACAAGCCCGCCCGGGCCGTGGTGCCCACCCGTGAGCTGCATTATGGTTTTCTGGTGGAAATAGACTGTATTGCTGCGGTGGAGGGATAGCCATGCCGGAATTTGTCTGTCGCGAATGTTCTCTTCGATTTGATGCCTATGCTCCGCGCTGGCTCTGCGATTGCGGAGGACTGCTGGATCTTGATTTCAAGCCGTCTCTTGATATGGGAAGCATCAGGAATCGCCCGGCCACCATGTGGCGCTACTGGGAGGCGCTGCCTGTGCCCAGTGATGCCGCTCTGACGCTGGGGGAAGGATTTACTCCCATGCTCCCTGTGGAGATCGGGGGACACACGATGCAGGTCAAGCAGGAGTATCTGTCCCCCACCGGTTCGTACAAGGATCGCGGCGCAGCGGTCATGATGGCCGTGGCCGCCCACATGAGGGTGACTGAAGTCGTGGAGGATTCTTCCGGCAACGCAGGGTGTGCGGTCGCCGCCTATTCGGCCAAGGCTGGCATCCATTGCAGGATTTTCGTTCCGGCCGACAATTCGCCGGGCAAGCTGGGCCAGATCGAACTCTACGGTGCGGATCTTGTTCCGGTGCCAGGGAGCCGTGAGGATACGGCCAACGCCTGCATGGAGGCGGCCAGCGATACATACTACGCCAGTCATGTGTATAACCCGTTTTTCTTTCATGGGACCAAGACCTTTGCCTACGAAGTGGTGGAGCAGCTCGGCTGGAAAAGGCCGGACACAGTTATCTTGCCAGCAGGGAATGGAACGTTGCTTCTTGGGGCATATCTCGGATTCTCGGAGCTCAAATCTCTGGGCGTCATTGACCGTCTCCCCAAACTGGTGGCGGTTCAGTCAGCCCATTGTGCGCCGGTATGCGCCGGGTTCGTCAACGGGGCAGATCGGGTCGAGGCCGTGTCAACGGCAACCACGCTTGCAGAAGGGATAGCCATAGCTGAGCCCATGCGTGGAGGGCAGATGCTCGAAGCCCTGCGTGAAAGCGGCGGCCATTGTCTGGCCGTGTCGGAAGAGGAGATTCTGGCCGCATTCAAGGCAATGGGACGCAAGGGGTATTGCATTGAACCCACCTCGGCCGCTATTGTGGCCGGAGCGACGTTGTATGCCCAGTCGGCTGCCACTGATGAAGTCATCGTGACCATGTTTACGGGGCATGGCCTGAAGGTCGGCGAGAAACTGCACGCATTATCGAATAAATAGGCCTGGAGGGCTTTTCATGGGCGGGACAATGCAGGGAATACCGGTTCGGACTGATAGCACTGTAGCTCGCAAGCCATGGTTGGCCGCTTTGCTCTCCCTTGTCGCCGTGGGGCTGGGCCAGGTCTATAATGGGCATTGGCGCAGAGGTGTCGGCTTCCTGTTATTCGAGTTTGTCCTTGGTCTCATCGTCTTCGCGTTCATGGAGCAGTTTGTTGTGCTGCTTATCGGTGTCTCCGCATTGGCGGGATTCAATCTTTTCGTGATTGTCGAAGCATTCAGGTCGGCAAAGGAAAAATCCGCATACACGCTCAAAGCCTGCAACAGACCGCTGGTGTATGCGGTTTTTCTGCTGTGCAGTCTTGCGTTGGGACTGGCCTCAAGCTGGGGAGTGAGAACCTATTTTGTCAAGGCCTACACCTGTGCGTCGGAGTCGATGGTGCCGACCATGAGGAAGGGCGATCATTTTCTGGCAAAAGCGCTGGGGGCGGAGGGCGCGATCAAGCGTGGTGACGTCATTGTCTTTCAGTCTCCTGAAAATGACGGTGTGGATTTCATCAAGCGGGTTATCGGGCTGCCAGGAGAGACCATTGAGATCAGGGATCAGGTGGTGTTTATCAATGGTCAGCCACAGGAAGAACCGTATGTGCGTCACTCTGAAAGCGATGTGCAGCCGGGCAGAAACAGCATGGCGCAGCAGACCCTGCTGTCAGACGAATATTTTGTCATGGGTGACAACCGGGAGGCCAGCTACGACTCTCGGTTCATTGGCCCAATCAACCGCAAGTGGATTCGGTACAGGGCGTTGTACTATTATTTTCCGGCAGATTTCGGCTCGGAGTCGTGGTCGGATCGATTTGGAATGGCGGTTCGCTGATTACCAGAATTCGGGAGCGGTCAACAGGCCATCCGCCTGATTGATCTTGAGGGGATGCACAGCGTCTATGCCCAATGCGTCCATGTATCCGAGCACCAGAATAAGATTGGTCAGACGAGTGTTGGCGTATTCACTTTCGAATTCTTCATCCGACTTTCCGGTCCATTCCTGCAGCGCTTCTGCGACCTGATCGCGGGTGTACATGCTGTTGTTGATGCCCAACACTTCGGGGACGGAATAGAAATGGACGCCACCGATCCCGACTACATACTGTTCCGGTTGGCCCAGGCACGAGCTGATCTGCTGGGGCACTGACAATACGGCATGCGACTGGATATAGGTCCGGGCCTTTTCAACTTCATCAGGGAGCATGGGGTTGGGGGTGGAGACAGTGGTCGGATTCTTCTTCTGGATCAATTTGATGATCACATTCTTGAATGAGATTGATGCCATGGGATCAATGTAGAATATGAGGTCTCCGGTCTGTTCGCGGGTCGTCATCTGCATGCTTTCCGCGCCGATATCCCAAACCACCAGATTGTTGTCCGGTTGCTGCATGGTCTGCTGGACGGCATGGTAACTGAGCATGGCAGCCTGCTGTTTGGACAGGATGCGGCAGGGGATGCCGACCGACTCTGCGATCTGGACACAGTAAGCCCTGCCGTTTCTGGCAGAGCGGAACACGGCCCCACCGGCGGCCGAATATTCCAGAGCATTCAGTTTAATGGCAATGGCTTTCATTCGTTCCAGAGCCATAATGCCCTGTTCCATGACTTCACTGCTCAAGTTGGAGTCATAGGAACGGTCCATGTCTTCGGCAAAATCGACTTTTTCAGACAGGGTTTCAAGGACAGTGACGATGCGCCCGGATTGTTTGTCCACATCCGCAATAGTGCATTTGATGGAGGCAGATCCGATATCAAAGGCGGCACGGCGAACCGTGACAGTGCTTTGAGCCAGACAGGTCTGGGCAAAAACAAGACAGGCTATTAAGCCTATAAATAGGGCATAACGGAAGGTTAGACGCATCTTTCTCCTCGATTCAGCATCTCGAATATGGATAATCTATAGCAAAATCAAAGGTTACGCAATGGTGTTAGCTTCTATTGCCGCGTCGACCTATAGGTTTCTCGATTACGCCTGAGTTGATATTTTCTTACCGCGTCGTTGTGTTCGCTGAGCGTCCTGCTGAAGTAGTGGGAACCGTCCCCCTTGGCCACGAAGAAAATGTACTGGTGATCTTCGGGGTGAACGGCAGCAAGAAGCGATTCCAGTCCGGGGGAACAGATGGGACCTGGGGGCAACCCTCTGATAACATATGTATTGTACGGGTTGTTTTTGTCCTGCAGGTGACGCTTACGGATGTTGCCGTCAAAGTCCGGGCCCAATCCGTATATGATGGTCGGGTCGGACTGAATGAGCATCCGCTTTTTGAGGCGGTTGTGGAAGACGCCTGATATACGTTGTCGCTCCGAAGCGTCCCCGGTTTCTTTCTCAATGATCGAGGCAAGGATCACGGTCTGGTTCAGCTCATCCCACTCAGGCAGTCCATCAGGCCATACCTGTCCGGCATGTTTGAAGAATTCCTTGAGCATGATCTCTGCCATGTGTGCCGACTGATCCCCCTTGGGTGGGGTCAGGAGATAGGTCTCGGGGAAAAGGTAGCCCTCGGCATTCTTGGCCTTGATGCCAAATCTGTCCAAAAGTTCAGGGTCTGCCACCGCCTTGGCAAAATTTTCATAGGAACCGAGGCCTGATTGGTTGATGATCTCAGCGGTTTGCCACCATGTCAGTCCCTCGCGGACGGATGCTCGTTTCATGATCCCGGCAGAGGTGGTCAGCTCATGGAGCACGTGCTCGGGCAACCAGCCGGTATTGAGCATGAATTCTCCGGCCCGTACAGCGGCGCCTTTGCCTGTGCGCACGGCCAGTCTATAGAAACGGCGGGTATTGGTGATGACGCCCGCTTTTTTCAGGTTGGCGGCAATGGTGGTGAAAATCTGCCCTGGTTCCACACGGAACACGACCTCTCTGCCAGGGGTTTCAGGGGCGGTGAGCAGGAATTGTTTTTCCTGCCACGCCTTGTACCACAGGTAGCCGCCAGCGGCGAGACCGGCGAGGAGTACTGCCGTGAGCAGTGAGATTACGATTGTTCGCTTTCGAGCCATGAGCGCAGGATGATGACGGCGGCCTGACTGTCCAGAGCCATCTTTCTTTTTTTGCCGCGGATGTCCGTGGCGTTGAGTTCTTCTTCAGCCTCTGCCGATGTCAGTCGTTCATCCATCATGTGGATGGGCAGTTCGGTTCGCCGGCCCAGGCTTTCGGCGAAATTCCGGGCCTGGCGTGTGGTCAGGGTGTCCTCGCCGCTCATGGAGAGAGGCAGGCCGACCACCACGGCTTCAATGGCTTCATTGTGAATGATTTCGATCAGTTCGTCAAAGAGGGCGTTGCGGGTTGTCCGTTCAATGGTTTTGAGCGGTGATACCAGCGTCCCGGTGCGGTCACTGACAGAGAGACCCACCCGTTTCAGCCCGAAGTCTATGCCCAGCGCGCGCACCTACACGTCCTCCAGCGGCTTCTTCATGCGATAGCCCATGGCCTGGATGTCGGCGATGAGTTTGTCGGCGTCGTCGTAGACCTTGACGGCGTATGTTGCCATTCGACCTCCGGCAGACAGCTCCTCCGCCCTGGCGGTGAGGGTGCCGCTTTTTCCGGGTTTGAGATAGGCGATGGACAGATTCACGGCCAGAGCCACGTTGCCGTGACTGTTGGCGGCGGCCCCAAAGGCGGTCTCGGCCAGGGTATAGATGGCCCCGGCATTGACCGTGCCGAACGGGTTCAACAGTTCGTCTCGAACAGCCATGCGGCAGGTTGCCGTTCCCGGAGCGACCTCTACGATTTCGACGCCAACAAGGGCAGCGAAGTTGTTCTTCTCGCCGAGCAGTTTCTTGACGCCATCTGTATCCATGTCTGGTCTTCCCTGGCTACGCGCCTTTGCGTTCCACCTGATTGAGCAGTTCCTTCAAATCCTTCTTCCACTTCCTGCCGCCAATGCCTTCGGCCAGATATTCCACGGTGTGGATGACCCGGTTGGACCGTTTCATCTGGAGCATGGAGCGCTTGATTCCGACCTTGCAGGACGGGCAGCCGACCACGATGGGGCGGCGCTTGTCATTGCCGAGGTCCTGTTCCAACTGCTGCTGCTTGCGATCGCGGAGCAGGTTGTAGATTTCAGGGGTGGTCATGGCTCCAAGGCCGGATTCACCGCAGCAGCCGGGGGACAGGTCCACCTGGGTGCCAGAGAGTTCGGCCAGGGTGGCACGATATATCTCGGGCGCCTTCATCTTGGGAGCGTCCACCCACTCGGTGTGACAGGCCGCGTGATACAGCGCCGGCGTGTTCCGCCTGGTCTTGGGCAGTCGTTCCATGAGGAACTGGACCACGTCCATCTGTTTGAGCGGCTCTTCCAGTTCGCCCGAGAAATCATAGCTCTCCAGCGATTCGCGGCAGGTGCCGCAGGCGGTGAGCAGCGTGGTCGCCTTGAGGCCCGCCTTGCCGGTCTTGACCAGCAGGTCGAGGAAGTCCTGAATATTGCGGTGCCGGTTGGTCTTGTACGCCTCTTCACAGCCGGAGGAGAGCAGCGGGTAGCCGCAGCACATGTGCTTGTCCGGCATGACGACGTTGACCCCGGATTTGAGCAACAGATAGACCGAGGCCATGCCTATGGACCGGGAGAAGAGCGAAGCGCCACAGCCCGGGAAATAGAGCACGGTATCGTCGCGACGAGCGGTCGGGTGCTTGAAAACGGAGCCGGTGTCGAGGTGCAGTTCCTCGGCCAGATTCCTGAAGTCGATATGCGGGGTGCGGCTCGTGATCATTGGAGAGTTGATCCGGGACAGCCAGCGTGCCGGTATCATGCCCACGGTCTTGTCCTGAATGGACTGACCGACAGAGAGTATCTTGGCGGTAACAGGCAGATTTCCTGCCGGATTCTTGGCAAGGTTGCGCAGGATGATCTGTTTGACCGGATGGCCCGACTTGCCCTTGGAATCGAGGAACGAGCGGATGGACAGGGCAGACCCGGCAGAATCGATCTTTACCGGGCAGGCAGCCTGGCATTTGCCGCAGGCCGTGCAGTGATCCATGAGCGCGCGCAGCTCGTTCATGAGTTTGGGGGCGGGTTCACCGGTCTGTATCTGCGAGTAGTAGATGCCTTCGATGAGCGCTCCCAGCGCGATGTTCTTATTGCGCGGGTGATACATGAGGCCGGAGGCCGGCTGGTACATGGGGCAGACCTGTTTGCATTTGCCGCAGCGGGTGCAGGTCTGGATATTCTTGAGCAGCCCCATGAGGGCTTCCTTGTCCTTGAGCGCCGTGGCGTCGAGGTCTTTGATGAGCCGATTGAAAGAGAAGGTGAACGGTGTACTCGGCAGCGTCCGGGAGACAAGCTTGCCAGGGTTGAGCACGTTGTTCGGGTCGATTATCTTCTTGTATTCTGCCAGCGCCTTGATCTTGTCTTCGCCCAGGAATGCGATCTTGGTGATGCCGATGCCATGTTCGCCAGAGACCTCGCCGCCCATGGACAAGACCTTGCGCATGACGACTTCCGCCGCTTCATGCGCAGAGGCGAGCATGGCCGCGTCGTTGGAATTGACCGGCAGATTGACGTGGCAGTTGCCGTCGCCTGCGTGCATGTGGTTGGCGATGACGATGCGTTTGAGCTGCATCTCCTGCCAGATCGCTTTGATCTCGCGGTCGAGCTTGGGATAGGTGTCGCGCAGCTTCACGAAGAGATAGCGACACTGGACTTCCTGTTCGGAGTCGGAAATATCCTTGGCTGTCATGGTGCCGTCAAGGATGGCGGCAATGCGGCTCATGCCTTCCTTGATGTCCGGGTCCTCGCTGTTCACGCCTTTCAGTGTGAGTACCTGATCCAGGGAGGTCTTGTAGATTTTAGCCAGATAGATGAGGTTCAGGTTCTCCAGAAAGTCCGAAAAATCCGGGATGACTTCCAGGGGAATGACGATGTCCTCGTTGATCTTGAAGCCGGAAGTACGGCGGGCAATGGCCGAGAGCTTGTGCCGGTCTTCCCAGAAGAGTTCGGCCTCTTTTTCGTCTTTCGCGGCAAAGATATCCACGCCGTCAAAAGGTTGGGCCAGGGCCACGATGGTCTGGCAGGCCGCCTCAAGGGCTTCCAGATCATCGGAATCGAGCTGGAGAATGAGTACGGAAATGGGGTGGCCTTCATATTGGGTTGACTTGGCCTGATATTCGATGGCCTGCACGTATTTGGTGCCGAATTCCTCCAGCGCGGAGATCTTCACCAAGTCGCCTTCTTCGCGAATGGTGTCGCGCAGGGCGACGACGTCCTTGATGACGAGCATGGCCGTGTGCATGGAGCGGCCGAAGAATTCGAGACAGAGAACGCGGGCGTGTTTCAGCGCAGGATAGCAGATGAACTGGGCGTTGGTGATGATGCCGTCCGTGCCTTCCTTCTGCACACCGGGCAGACCGCCCAGATATTTGTTGGACACGTCCTTGCCAAGGTCCTTGCCTCGGATATCGCCGCCGTTGAGGGTCACGGAGTCGATGTGTTTGCCATTTTCATCGAATATTTCGAAGATGGCTACGTCGACATCGTAAATCTTGTGGCGGGGGTGATCCTTGCGGCGAACCTCAATGAGAGAACCGTCAGGGCGGACCATTCGGTAGCTCAAAATATTGTCGATGGTGGTGCCGTATTCAAAGGCGAAGGGACCACCGGCGTTTTCGGCGATGTTGCCTCCCAGGGACGATGCGGCCTTGGAGGCCGGGTCCACGGTGAAGAGCAATCCTTCCTTGGCCGCGGCCTGGATAGCGTCCAGAGTGATGACGCCGGATTCCACGGAGAGGATTCTGTTTTCAGCGTCGATGCCCAGAATCTTTTTGAAGCGGGAGAGCGAAAGGATGACGCATCGGGTCTCGGCCGGGATCGCGCCACCGGTGGCGCCGGTGCCGCCGCCGCGGGGGATGATGCCGAAGTGCATTTCGTTGGCCAGTTTGACGATGTCCTGTATCTGTTTCTCGTTCTCGGGGAAGAGCACGAGCATGGGCAGTTCCATGCGCAGGTCCGTGGAGTCGGTGGCGGATTCGACGCGGCAGTGCGGTTCGTCTCCGATGCCGTTCTCGGGCATGAAGGCCTTGAGTCTGTTGATTATGGATTCGCGGAAGGCCAATTCTGCGTTGTGCCGTTCCCAGAAAAGTTCGATGCCCTTGGTCAGGATCTGGGCGAACTCCTTGTCCAGCATGGGCTTGGACATATTCAGTCTGCGGTCCACGGACTTTTTGACCAGAGCAGGGTCGATGAAGGGATTATAACGAACGAGGAAAAGTTCGGCAGCCAGATTTGCTGCCAGCAATTTCACGCTTTCAGGCCAATCGGCATACTGCTCCATGTCTACTACGCCAAAGGCGCGTGTGATGAGCTGATCGTCGGAAATGGAAATATGTGGTCCAAGCTGAGCCATGTCTTATTACTCCAAGGGAATTTGGTGAAGAGAAAGTGAATAAGGGCTTTTTACCCGGTTGGCAAGGGCTGGATATGGACCAGTGGCGAAGGAATGTCGATCTGGCGGAGTTTACCACAGCTATTTCATGTGAATGAAAAAAGGGAGTACGACAGCAAAACAGGTGCCCTCCCCGGCGGAAGGCACCTGTATTAAGTGTAAATGTCTTAGAAAAGACTAGAAGGGGAGCTTGCCCGCGATCATCAGATCAAAAGCGGGAATCCACAGTCCGATGGGAACCCAGATAAGCAGGGACCAGGCCACAATGCTGGGTGCGAGCTTGCCATAGAAAGCCATCCAGACTTCCAGGGTGAGGACCGTGTACCCGACGCAGGCCATGGCGAGGTAGAGGCTCGGTGCGACCAATTGGGTACCATCAGCCATGGTCGGGCCGCCGATGTAGAAGGTCACGGCATAGATGGCGGAAATAAGTGCGACAGCCAGGCTGACATTGCCTACGGAACGCAGGTCTTCAAGGCCGACAAGCAGAGCGTACCCGACACAACAGTAAAGAATACCGTGTGCGAACAGCAGGCCTGCTGTGAAGCCATCACCAAATACTGCGGCTTGAAGGATGGCTCCCAGAATCACAACGGTACCGACGATAGCAGAAACCGCGCCGGTTCCTTTGGCTTCGCCTTTTCCGATGTTGAGCAATGCAACGGGAATCCACATGACAGCAATAATTACGAGAAGAGCAGTCGTCATACCGACAGAACCTCCTGGTTTGAGTGGTGCACATGCTCTTCAGACGGTTGAGCACAGGCAACTACTCGTGAGTGGTGGTCCTTCTAACCTCGCACTATGTCACGTATCGGGAGCAGGAACTCTCCCAAGTGCTGCCACATTGCCATATACGACGAATTATGTACATAAAAATGTTGTTGAAAGTGATAGAATAACAGTAAAAAATGATTGACTGGCTAATTAATAGACATTATTTTGAATGCAGTAGTGTATAACTACATGGTTTGTTTTGCATTTTATGATTGCATTTTGTAGAGACTGAGTATGTATGAGCAAGTGTTGTACATGCTTGAAGCGGTATTCATAATGATTCTTGAATTTGTCGTATGGTGCTGTATTTGAATTGATATTTTGTCTCCGGATCGCTATTCATATTTTATGTCGAGGAGAGGGCGTGGCAGAGTCTGGACATTGCCCCGGCCCCGTTATATTGAGCGACGACATTTTCACCCTCGATATTTTTGCCATACAGAGAGGATATTCGCCATGAGTTTGCAGGAATTCGCCCAGCTCACCCTTTTCATTACCGGCCCCACGTATATTCGTGAGGAAGTCAAACAGGCTGCCATGTTGCCTGAATTTGGTCATCGTGATGCCGAAAACGAACTCAGGTTCAAGCCCATCCGCGAGAATCTGCGTATTCTGGCCGGAGCCGGTGACGATTATGAGCCTGTTCTGGTGCTCGGGTCCGGTTCATCGGCCATGGAAGCGTCCATTCGTTCACTGGTGGCCGAGGACGAGACGCTGCTCAATGTGTCGGTTGGTGCGTTCGGGGATCATTACTATGAAATCGCCGTGGCCAACGGGAAGAATGCGGAGAACCTCAAGTTCGAATACGGTCAGCCCATTGATCTTGCCGTGCTGGAGGCCCGACTTGAAGCGTTGAAACCGGACGTGGTTTCCTTCACTCACAACGAAACGTCGACCGGTGTCGTGAATGACATGAAAGCGGTCTGCGCCCTTATCCGCAAGCACGGAGGCATGCCTCTGGTGGATGGCGTGTCCATTTATGGCGGGGCTGATCTTGATCTTTCCAATTCAGGGGCGGCCATTTATGTGACCGCTACCCAGAAATCCCTGGCTCTTCCTGCCGGATTCGGTATCGGGTTCGTGTCCAGGGAAGCCGAGGAAAAGGCCGCCTGGGTGACCAACAAGGGCCATGCCCATGACATCACCCGTCAGCTTGTCTGTGCCCGCAAGAACCAGACCCTGACCACTCCCAACGGTGCGTTGGCCAACCAGATGGCCGTGCAGTTGGATTACATTGTCAATGAAGAGGGCGTAGAAAACCGGTTTGCCCGTCATATTGCCATGCGGGGTATGGTTGAGGAGTGGGTTGCCGGACTGGACGGGTTCGATATGTTTGTTCCCGAAGGGTACCGCTCCCCGACGCTGACAACCGTGGTTTGCCCTGAAGGGGTGACGCAGGCTCAGCTCAAAAACGGGGTGAAGGAAGCGTTGCGCAAGGAAGGGTACCTCATGGACCCCGGTTACGGGAAGCTCAACGCGGCGCTCGAAAAGGAAGGCATGCGGCAGATAATCCGCATAGGTCACATGGGGGACATCACCCCTGACATGCTCGCTGCCTATCTCGCCAAGCTGGAAGTGGCGTTGAAGGCATTGTAGTAGTCGTCTCAGCACGAAGTAATAAAAAGGCCGGGTTTGTCCCGGCCTTTTTTTGTGGCATTATTTTTTTCTGGCCAACAACCAGATGACGTGGACCAGTCCGGGGAAGTAGCCACAGATGGTCAACAACAGGTTGATGAAAAACTGGAGGCTCAAGCCCACTTTGAGGAATGCCCCGATGGGCGGAATGAGAACGGAAATGATAATGCGGATAAGTTCCATGATAGCTCCTGAGATAGGGTGATAGTTACCGCATTCTTATCGTTTTTAGGCTGGCGGATCAATCTGAATTTATTCACGTCCGAGCGCATGTCTGGTTTCGGCGTTGAACAGATTGTCGATATTTTCATAGGGAATGGTCACGATCTGTTCGCCTGCCGCAAAGGGGGCCACCTGATAGGGCATGAAAAAGAATGTCATCCCGTCCTCGGTGAAAATGAAATTGCGAAAGTTGTCTTCCATCGGTTCAATGCCCGGTTGCAGCATGTCTTCCAGGTACATGTCGCCGAGCGCGCTGACGAGCGGGGGCCGTACAAGGCGGGACACGGTGTTCAGCCCCGACTCCAGATCGGTGAACACGTCACCCAGCTCAATAACGTGTCCGTTTTCCCGATCGAAAACCCATGTCTTGGGCCAATGGTTGGAGTGCGCGCCTCCGGTGTAAACGGCGACTGACAGTTTGACCGAGACGAACCTGTGACCTTGTGAAGGCCAAACCGCATAGTGCATATGCAGGGAATATTTGTGCGGAAAATCCGACAGGTCGTGTTCGGGGTCGAGTTTCTTGAAATCAAAAAGGCAGAATCCCACCCAGTCTCGGATGGTGCGATTGGCTTCCGGGACACAGAGCACGGGATACTCGGCGTCAACGGTGAATCCCAGGGTTTCTTCGCGGATGGTGACGGAGGAGAGGACCAGCGGGGTGCAGGGGGCTGCCGAGAGCGGTGCCGCAGCGACGAGCACAATGCAGAGCGTGGTCAGCAGTGCGAACATCCTGTGCATGAAATCCTCCTCAGCTTCCGATTTGCAGTTTCCTTTGTCCCCAGACCGCCTGGCCCAGGGAGATGCACCCGTCATTGGGCGGGAGCTGCTTGTGGAGCAATGGTAGCAGACCTGCGGCCTTGAGGGCCAGTGGAAGTTCGGTTGCCAGGGTCAGGTTCTGCATGACCCCGCCGGACAGGGCGATATGGTGAATGTCCAGCACCATGGAAAAGGAATAGGCCATGTACGTCAGTCCGGCGATCAGGCCGTTGTGAAAGCGGCGGGCGATGACAGGCACCGGCACGGAGTGCTCCAGATCTTCCAACACACCGGCCACCAGCGAGAGGGTGTTCAGCGAGACCGGATCATCGGACCTGAGCGGACAGGGGTATGCGCCGGTTTCGGACATGTCCTGCACTTTTTCCAGCCGGATGGCCGCCTGTCCTTCATAGGAGATGGTTTCGGCCAGACCGCAGAGTGCGGCCACTCCGTCAAAGAGCCTGCCGCAACTGGAGGTCGCGGGGGCGTTGATGCCTTTGTGTAGCAATTGGGGCAGGAAGTGGCTCTCCCGTTCGAAATTCGTGAGCCATGGCCAGACATAGCGGGTCGGTTCCGTGATACCCAGCTCCCACAGGGCGGCCTGAGCGATGCGCCACGGCTCCTTGACCGCTGCTTCGCCGCCGGGCAGTCGGATACGCGAGAAATGGGCCAGCCGTTGGTGCTCCAGACCTTTGGGGTCAACCAGAAGGCATTCTCCGCCCCAGATGGTTCCGTCCTCGCCGTAACCGGTTCCGTCCAGAGCCAGACCTATGACCGGATCGGTGTGTCTGTTTTCGGCCAGTACCGCATGGATGTGGGCGTAGTGGTGTTGCAGAGTCGCCACCGGAATGTCCATCTCCCGGCCCAGCTCCTCTGCCAGTGTGCTGGTCATGTAGTCCGGGTGCAGGTCGCGGACGATGAGTTCCGGCCTGACCTGCAGGATATCCTGAAGGTGAGTGAGGATTTCCCTGTAAAAATACATGGTCTCCAGATTGGACATGTTGCCGATGTGCTGGCTGGTGAAAGCCTGATCGCCCTTGGTGAGCGTCAGGGTGGCCTTGAGCTCCGGGCCGGTGCCGAGCACGGTCGGTCCCGTGTGCGGGATGAACACCGGAGCCGGAACAAAGCCGCGTGCCCGGCGCATGAAGATCGGGTCTTCCGTGGTCTTGTTCACGCGCAGGACCGAATCATCGGTGCGGATGAGAATGTCCCGGTCGTGAAAGAGAAAAATGTCGGCAATGCCGCCGAGGCGTTCGAAAGCCTCGGTGTTGTCCAGGCAGATCGGTTCGGAACTCATGTTGCCGGAGGTCATGACCAGCGCAGGGACCGTATTGTTACCGGCCTCCTTGAAATGATTGAGCAGGACGTGATGCAGGGGGGTGTATGGCAGCATCAGGCCGATGAAGTTGGTGTCAGGGGCGACCAACTCGGCCAGCGGGAACGGCGAGTGCTTGGCGGCCAGAACAATGGGTCGGTGCAGTCCGGTCAGCCATTCTTCCTCTTTGAGGCCAATTTCTGCAAGGCGGCGCGCGGTCTCCATATCCGGGACCATGACCGCCAGCGGCTTGTCCGGCCTGTGCTTGCGGGCGCGCAGGGTGGCCACGGCCGTGTCCGATGTCGCGTCACAGACCAGATGGAACCCGCCGAGGCCTTTGACTGCGGCCAGCTTTCCTGCGGCCAGATCACTGGCAAGCCTGTTCAGCGCGTCGTCGTTCTGTGCGATCGTGGCGTTGTTTTCATCAGTGAGCCAGACTGTGGGGCCGCAGATCGGACAGGCGTTGGGCTGGGCGTGAAACCGGCGATCCAATGGGTTCTCGTATTCCTCCCGACACTTATCGCACAGCGGAAATTCGGCCATGGATGTCTGGGGGCGATCATAGGGGATGGATCGGGTGATGGTGTAGCGCGGCCCGCAGTTGGTGCAGTTGGTAAAGGGATACCGGTAGCGCCGGTTGTTCGGATCATTCATGTCCGCCAGACAGTCGGCGCAGGTGGCTACGTCCGCACTGATGAGTACGGAATGGCCTTTTCCGCCGGTTGATTTGAGGATGATGAATGCGGTCTCATCCTCAACCGGGTCGAGTTCTGCGCTTTCGAATGTGACCACATGGGCCAGGGGCGGGAGTTTCTCTGTGAGGTCATCGGAAAAACAGGCGACCTGTTCAGGGCTGCCCTGCACTTCGATGATCACGCCGTCCGAGGAGTTGTTGACCGAACCGGTGACGTGGTTGTCCAGGGCGATGCGGTAGACAAAGGGTCGGAACCCGACGCCCTGCACTTGGCCGGTGATGGTGAACCTCTGTCTCAGCATGACCCTCCATACAACTGAAGGTGACATTGCGCAAGGGGAGGACTATTTTTTGAAATGTTTCAGTAGGCTGCGAATTCTGCCGGTCATGAGTCGGGATGGCGTGAAGGCGAGTTCCCGTTCCGGGGAGAGCACAAAACCGGTGGTGTCGAACTGGTCCGGTTTCTCCAGAGGGTAGAGGAGGTCGCGCGGGTCGGCTCCTATGAGGTTTCGCTGCATGGCCTCGTCCCACAGGGGCACCTGTTGCGGTCGCAGCCCCAGAAGCGCATAGGCGGCCGTGTCGATGGCGATGCCGTTGGAGGAAGCCGCCAGCCATCCCAGTTCAAAGGGAACGCCTTTGATGGGGCCGTCCTTGTGCAGGGGGTGGATGCCGTCAACGAGATGATGGGTGTGGGGCAGGGCCGCATACACATCCATGAGCATGGAGCGGAAAACTTCATGGCTATGTCCCAGTCTGTTGTGCGCCAGCGCCTTGCGGAAGCCGACCACGCAACCGAACATGTTTTTGACCGCACCGCTCATGGTCATCTGACAGTGGACCTTGAGTTTGGGGATGTTCAGGATGAGATCTGCCTCAAGCGCGTCCTGTGACAGGCCGATGGTGCCGCCCTGGGAGAGCGTGAGCGGCGTGGCCCGTTTCAGGCTTTGCGCCTTGAGGCCGATCTCGCCAAGAGCGTCAGCCAGTCCCGAAGCGCGAGCAACATAGGAGGCCGGTCCGAACGCGGGGGAGTCGGCCACGGTCACGCGGGCGCCTTGGTCGAGCAGCCAGGTGCAGGCGGCCTGCACTACCCGCGGATGAGTGGTGCAGTGACGGGCGTTGCTGCCGTTGACCAGGTTCGGTTTGACCAGCACGGTCTGGCCCGGATGGATGGTCAGCCCCGACTCTTCCAGAATCAATTGCGTTGCTCGTTGCAGCAGCGTGGATTCGTATTCGAGGATGTGTGCTATGGCGACACGTGTGCTCATGGACAAAGCATAGGCCGGAGCGGAGTTGTTGACAACCCAAAGAGGTTGCCAGCGTGACGGAGAAAGGAGACAATGCCGACATGCAACCACTGATTTCACTTACCAATGTCTCTGTAACCCGTGACGGCAGACGTCTGCTCGGCCCGCTTTCCTTTACCCTTGAGGCCGGTCGGCATGTGGCGCTGGCCGGGAGCAACGGCGCAGGCAAGACCACGTTCCTTCGGGTGCTGCACGGGGATATTCTGCCCGACGGCGGAGGGCAGAGAGTCTATGATTTCGGTAACGGTCCCCAGCGCACGGTGCTTGGTCTGCGACAGCGCATCGGGCTGGTTTCGGCAGACATGCAGGACTTTTATTTTCTCCACACCCCGCACATATCGGGCCGTAATGTCATTCTGGCCGGATTCTTTGACACGCCTATCCTTTATGATGTGCCCTCAGCCGAGCAGGAGCGGGCTGCGGACGAAGTCATCGAGCTTTTCGGAATACATGATCTGGCCGAGAGCGAGATGGGGACCATGTCCACCGGGCAGGTGCGCAAGGTGCTGTTGGCTCGCGGGTTGGTGCCCAATCCTGTCATTCTTCTGCTGGACGAGTCGTTGGACGGGCTGGATGTTCTCTCCCGTGCCGAGGTCCTCTCCTTGCTGGACAAGGCCGGGGATCGGACCACGCTGGTTCATACCGCGCACAGAATCGGTGACATACCGGACTGCATTGGAAATGCCGTGGTGCTGAAGGACGGTCGGATCACGGTGTCGGGGCAGCGGGATGTGGCGCTGGAAGAGTTGTCGGTCGTTGCGCCGGAGCGCGTGGCCTGTGATATCCCTGCGACCTCGCCTGTGGAGATGGAGTATCTTTTACGGATGCGACACGTCTCGGTGGTTACGGACGGCGTGCGCATTCTGCACGATATCAACTGGCAGGTGCTGCCTGGGGAAAACTGGGCTGTGCTGGGTGATAATGGCGCGGGCAAGTCAACGCTGCTCAAGCTGATTGTCAGTGAAATCTCCCCTTATGCCGATGATGACGGCGTGGGCGTCATCGAGAGGCTGGGCGGCGTGACCATGGATCGCGCCCGGCCGCGCATAGGCGTTGTCTCTCCTGATTTGCAGGCCAGCTATGCCAGAGAGCTTGGCTGGGAGGTCACGGCCGAAGAGACGGTTATGTCCGGGTATCGCGGGTCTGTGGGCATGCTTGATGAACCCACCAGCGAGGAAAAGATCGGTGCCGCACAATGGTTGGAGCGAGTCGGTCTGGGCGATCTGGGAACACGCAGGCTCCGACATATGTCCTATGGACAGCAACGGCGCGTCTTTCTGGCCCGGGCCATGGCTCCGGGACCTGATCTGCTTTTGCTCGACGAACCGCTGTCCGGGCTGGATGCGTCTTCGCGTGTGTTCATGCAGGGACTCATGCAGAGTCTGGCTGATTCGGGCATACCCATTATTCTGGTGACACACCATGTAGAGGACCGGTTTGCTGCTGTGAATAGGGTCCTTGTTCTGGAGGAAGGGCGGCAGCGATTCTGCGGTACGCGAGACGAATATGAAATGGCACTGGTAATGGGGTAGTTTGTATTCAGACTGATTAACGTTGAAATGATTTGGTTTTTTATTCGTAAAATGGCTTGACTTTTTTCGACAAATAGCAAATGGTGCCTTTCAATGTACCAGCGGTGCCCAAGGGGCGCGGTCCTTATGTTGGCCGGTGCTGGTTGAAACGAAACAGGTATATCGAGGAGCAGTGTGCGCATCGTGTACACTGCTTCTTTTATTTTTACTCTGGCGCACAGCGTCAGTTCTCATTCATTTTTAGGAGTTTATAATGGCTAAAAACATTTACGTTGGTAACCTTCCCTGGTCCTCTACTGAAGACGAAGTCCGTGCAGCTTTCGAAGCATACGGTCAGGTTTCCACTGTCAAATTGATCGAAGATCGCGAAACCGGCCGCCCCCGTGGTTTTGGTTTTGTTGAAATGGACGACGATTCCGCAGCTCTGGAAGCTATCGAAGCTCTGGACGGCAAGGATTTCGGCGGTCGCAATATCAAGGTCAACGAAGCTAAGCCCCGTGTAGAACGCCCCCGCTGGTAGTTCTCGCCATAAAGCGTAAGCTGGCAATGAGTGCCCGTCTCTCTTTAGGGAGAGGCGGGTTTTTTCGTCTCTGTTTTTCAGACACGGACACCGTTTAATAAGGAGTTTGCATTGGCAAAGCCCAATTACAAGTTTGCAAAGCGTCAGAAAGAATTGGCTAAGAAAAAGAAAAAAGAAGAAAAAAAGCAGCGCAAAGAGGCCAAAAAGATTGAGGGCGAAGGATTCGACGGCGAATCTGTCGAAGACGAGGCCCCTGAAGACGAGCGTCCCCAAGGCGAATAAGGTGTGATGCGGTCCATGACTTTTAATGCGCTCCACGCATTGCCAATACCCCGGTCAACGGGTATTCTTTTTCCAGATTTGTCTTTATCCGGAGGAAGCAATGCGTAAAAAAGGCGAAGTGACCTGGTTCAACGAGCAGAAGGGATTCGGTTTCATCTCAGATGAGAAAGGTAGGGACATATTTGTCCATTATACAGAGATCATCCGAGACGGATTCCAGACGCTCGAAGCCGGCGAACTTGTTACCTTTACCGTTGTGGATGAAGAGACCGGCCCCAAGGCGCAGGATGTTCGCCTCAAGGAAGAGGGCGTAAAGGCTACCTTTTTGTAGTCAGCCTATCCCAATCCCACACCCGGTTTCATCTCCTGACCGGTCAAATCCGTTTCATATCCACCGAGAGTGCTGATCTTGGTTTTGACTTCATCCGAGCGGATGGTTGCGAGCAGAGTCTGGATTCGTTCCTCCTGCAAGTGACTTGTGGGGATAACCAGATCATACCGCTCATGAGCCAAAGGCACGAAGTCGATGTCCAGAGCCTGTGCTGCGGCATAGATGCCCAGTCCACACGAAGCGGCCCCGGTGAGCACGTTCACGGCCACGGCCATGTGTGTGAATTCCTCATTCTCGTATCCCTGCACGTCGCGGGGGTTGATGTCGGCCTGTTTCAGGTGGTGATCAAGGAGAATGCGGGTGCCTGCGCCTCGTTGCCTGTTGATGAACAGGACATCTTCACGGGTCAGGTCGTCCACGCCCTGTATGTCCAGCGGGTTGCCTTTGGCCACGATCAATCCCTGATGCCTGATGGCCAGGTTGATGACGGTCACGTCCATGTTGGGCAGATACCGGTCAATGAACGGGAAGTTGAAATCACCGCTTTCCGGGTCAAACAGGTGTGCGCCGGCAAACAGGGCGGACCCGGCTTTCAGCGCGGTCAGTCCCCCCATGGAACCGGCGTGGCTGGACACCAGACGCAGCGGGTTCTTTTCCAATCCCATGAGTTCGTTGGCAAGTAAATCCAGCGTGTTGTCGTGACTGCCTACATGGATCAGGACACGATCAAGGTCGCTCTCCGGCACCATCAGTTCGGCGCGGACCGTTTCGCCCTGCTCAACGCCTTCGGATTCTCTGGGGATGAAGGTCACGGCCTGTGCCTTGGTCATGGTCGTGATCATGCCTGCCCCACGCGCCATGGGTGCGCCGATGATGCGGTCGCCTATGCGACCGGCTGCCAGGCGAATAGCCTCGCGCATGCCCGGCTTGGAAGGCGTCTTGCGGGCCAGGGTGATATCGACCTCTCGGCGGTCAGGCACGCTTTTGCCCATGAGCCAGTGTGCGATGGGGCCGAGGATTTTTTCGTGGCAGATGATGGCGGAGACCGGATAGCCCGGTGCTCCCACCAGCAGACGGCCCGGATAGCCGCTCCGCTCATCGGAAATGGCTACCAGTGTGGGCTTGCCCGGCATGATGGAAATGCCGTGAACCAGCACAGTGCCGATGGATTTGAAGACCTTCTTGGAGTAGTCCTTGCTGCCTGCGCTGGAGCCGGCGCCCACGATGACGATGTGGTTGCCGTCTGCAAGCCCTTTCATGACGGCTGCGCGTAATGCGTCCTCGTCGTCAGGGGTTGGTTCAGCCCATGTGGCTTCAATACCCCATGAATCGGCATACGCCTTGAAAACCTGTGAGTTGGATTCGATGACCTGTCCGGCCTTCGGCTCTGGTTTGTCCAGAAAATTCATGACCTCATCGCCGGTGGGCAGGAACGTGGCCCTGACCTTCTCGCGTACCTTGATCTCGTAAATACCCGCTGAGAGCAGGGCGCCGATGTCCGCCGGAGTCAGCTCGCGGTTCTGGGATATGAGCAGTTCGGTGGCGACAATATCCTCGCCTATACGGCGCACGTGCTGCCAGGGAAACGCCGGAGAATCTATGTGAACAGTGACCTCGTCCTTTTGCACCACATTTTCGATCATGATGACCGCGTCCATGCCCTCGGGCAGTGGGTTGCCGGTGTTCACGAACAGAAAACCATCCCCGTGGCTCAGCTCCAGCGGCTGATCTTCGCGGGCCGCAAATGTTGAGGCCGAGAGCACGGCAATGCCGTCCATGGCCGCAGCGTGGAAGGTGGGCGAGGAATAGCGGGCATATATGGGCTCGACCGTGACCCGCCCGGCAGCCAGGTGCGTGGGCAGGGTCTCGGTGTCCATGAGCGGCTCCCGCTTCAGGGCGTGTTTGGCAAGCGAAACAGCCTCTTCCGGGAGGATTGTTTCAAGGTATATATTGCGTTCGGACATAGTGTTCTCCGGCTTCTGTATGCGCTGTTCGGATTACTCGTATTGGAATTCGCCGTCAGTATAAATGACAACTTCCTCGCCGCCTTTCAGGGTGGCGGTGACGGTCTTCTGTTCGGTGTTGACCAGATCCCAGTGAAGGGCCGAGTCATTGAAACCGAGGGTCTTCTTCTTTTCGGCATCAAGTGTGGACTGGTCGCCTGCGTAGGTGTCCGCATACGATGCGCCCACGGCCACATGGCAGTTGCCCTGATCGCCGCCGAAGTTCTCGTCAAAGAGGGTGTTGGCCATGAACGCGCTGATTTCGGAGAAACGACGATCGGTGAGGGAGAATTCGCCCAGTCGATTGGCGCCTTCGTCCAGCGTGAGTTGTTTGGCAACGAATTCGTCGCCGACCTTGGCCTCGGTCTTGACCGCGATGCCGTTTTCAAAGGTCAGGCGAACCCCTTCCACATAGTTGCCGGAGCGGAAGGACGGCTGGTCGGCATAATAGATGCCTTCGGTTCCGCGCCAGTCCGGCGAAAGGAAAATCTCGAACGACGGGATGTTGTGACCGGACACGCCAAGCCAGCGGCGCTCTTCGCCGGGCACGACGATGAGATCGGTGTTTTCGGATTTGATGTGCACATGCTCGATGGGCAGACCGTTGAGCCATGCCTTGACCTTTTCGGCTTCGTCGAAAATTTCGGCCCATTTTGCCGGCGGGTTGTCGGCATCCAGAAAGCATGCCTTGACTACCTGCTCTTTGAAGTCTTTCATGGAAAGCCCTGCGGATTCTGCCAGCGCCTTGGTGGGGTAGACGCACAGGGTCCAGCCGAAATCGCCGGTCTGTTCGCGTTTTTCCATTATGTCGCGCATGAATTTGCGGGCCACCGCAGCTTCACCGATCTTTTTTGGGTCAACGTTCTGCAGGTGTGTCAGCGAGGCCGGGGCAATGAGTGAGATGAGGCCGTTAAGGTTGCCGATGAACTCCTTGTCTCCTGCCGGGATATCCGTGCGCTGTTCCTTGGACCCTTTGCCGTAGAAGGACAGGTCCATTTTCGTGGTCATGTTTTGTCTGGGAACAGGGTTGAGCCCTTTTTCAATGAGCAGGTCGAACATGACTTCGGCCAGAGGCAGCGCGTCGGTATCAAAACGCAGCAGAACATAGTCGCCCGGTTCGTAGGGGTTGGTCCGGGCGGTGGAGAGTCCCCACCATAATGTCTCAGCATATTTTTTCAGTTCTTCATTGGTGAACATGTGTATCCTCATGAAATAAGATTAGTCTTGTGACAGAAGCCGCAGAGTAAACGAGTCCGTGATGTTCCACAACCTTCTTGGGGTATCTTTGCATTTAAGTAAAATATGAAAAGCGTTTTCATGTCTTGACACAGGGCTGGCTTGAATATATCAGCAAATTCGTGCCCGGCCTTTACCGGTCGGATTCGTACATTGAAAAGGTGTGTTGGATCTCGGCCACTAAGGCGGACGGCACACGAAAACAGGCTTGCATTGAGCAGGCATCCCAAATTATTTCTGGAGGAAGAAATGGGTTACGCAATTACTATTGACAACGACAAGTGCACCGGCGACGGCGAATGTGTAGACGTTTGTCCCGTTGAAGTTTACGAACTGCAGGACGGCAAAGCTGTTGCAGTGAACGAAGACGAATGTCTTGGTTGTGAATCCTGCGTTGAGGTTTGTGAATCCGACGCTATCACCATCGAAGAAAACTAGTCTTTATTCTGAAATGGTTCGGGAGCGGCAGTTCTTTGTCGCTCCCGTTCCGTTTTTTTCGCTACCGGATGCTCCAGAGGCATCACTGTCGCCTACGGGCGTCTTTTTTTATCCTCTCGGCTCCATAAGCCGACTTTTCTCGTCCCTACCGGTTGACGGTTTCGAATCACGACTTAATTGATCTGAGCAACAACACCCCCTTGGTCTGGCAGCTGTTCCAGGCCGAACGAGGAGCAATATAGATGGCGCTTGATTTCACAGAATATTTCCAAAATTATGAAGCCGTAGTCGCTGAAGTCGACGCTGTTTTCAAAAAATTTGAAAACGAGATGGGTGATCTGGTCAAATGTGGCAAAGGCTGTTCCGACTGCTGTTATGCCCTGTTTGACGTGACTCTGGTCGAAGGCATGTATATCAATGCCAAGTTCAACGAAAAATTTTCCGGTCTGGAACGCTCCCAGATTCTGAGCAGAGCGGACGCGGCCGATCGCCAGATTCACAAGCTCAAGCGCAAGGTCTTCAAGGCCAGCCAGGCAGGGCAGCCCACCAATGAGATCCTCATGGAAGTGGCCCGGGCGCGTGTCCGGTGTCCCCTGCTGGATGAAAACGACCTGTGCTCCATTTACGAGAACCGTCCCATCACCTGCCGTTTGTACGGTGTGCCTACCTCCATCGGAGGCGAGGCGCATACCTGCAACAAGGCCGGATTCAAGGGCGGGGAGAAATATCCCACAGTGAATATGGATATCGTACTGGACAAGCTTCTGGGGATCGGCAACGACCTGCAGAAAGGCATCGGTTCCCGCTTCAAGGAGCTGGGCGAGATGCTGCTGCCCCTGTCCATGGCCATTGTCACCGATTACGACGAGGAATATCTCGGTGTGGGCGGCGAGGCCAAACTGGTTATTCCCAAAGAGCATCTTGAAAGAGAACTGGGCGTTGGCGCGGAGCCCGCTCATGAAGTTGTTGCGCCTGACGCAGAGGAAGCTCCCAAGTCCGCAGCATGCGCTTCCTGTACTGAATCAAAGTCCTCCTGTGAGAGCTGTGGCGAGTCCATAGTTCTGGGCGGCGGGAAGAAATAATGACCAAGACGCTGAATTACGAAGAATACTCTGACAAGGATGTCGCAGACCGCAAGCGGTTCATGTACGACAAGATGTCTCCCAGACGTCGCAAGTTCGTGGACCGCATGGGGTATGAAAACTGGGACCCGTTCGCGGCTCCCTTCGATCCCATCGACATCCGTCAGGACAAGACCGGATACACCTCTGCACAGCTTAGCCAGCTTTTCATCAGGGAGACGGGCAAGCACGCCAATCAGGAATACATTGATCAGGTAAATGAATTCAACGTCATGATGGTCATGAATTTCGAAAAGATTCGTCCTATTTATGACTTTTGCCTGTGGTATGCAGAGCATTGCAAGAAACATAACATTGAGCCTTAAGGGGATAGATAGCCATGGAAAACTTCGACAATATTGATGATTACATTGCCGATCTCAAAGCCAAGCTGGTGGCGAACCCCACCTGCGGCAACACCCATTACAACCTGGGTGTGGCGTATCTGTCCCGCCGGGATTTTCAGGAAGCGGAGCGTGAGTTCCTCGATGCCGTGGCGCATTCTCCGCGCATGGCAGAAGGGTACGTGCAGCTCGGCGGTATCGCCTTGCAGCGTGACGACCTTGAGTCCTGTCTGAACTACAACATCCAGGCCACGCAGCAGCGTCCGTTCTTCTCTGTGCCCTGGGGCAACATCGGATTCGTGCTCATGCAGCAGGGCGATCTGGACAAGGCGCACAAGGCGCTGAAAAAAGCCTTGAAGCTGGACCCGGAGTTTGCGCAGGCTCAGGCCACCATGTCTTCGCTGCTCATCGCCATGGGCGAGTTCGAGGAAGCGGACAAGATGCTCAAGGTCATCCTTGAAAAGCACTCCCATTTCGGGCCTGCATGGAACAACAAGGCCATCGTGGATGCCCATTTCGAAAATTGGGTAGATGCGGCCAAATGCATAGCCAAAGCGGAGGAGTCCGGTTTCGATGTGCCTGAAGAGTTCAAAAAGGAAGTCGAGGAAAACAACAAATAGGATTCGTTCCTACTTGCGACTCTGAAAAATATGTTTATATTAAGGGGGCTGTCTTGTGACAGTCCCCTTTTTTTATTGTAAGGAGTGCGTATGTCCCGATTTCGCAAGACCAAGAAGGAGCTCCGTGAGATTCTGGCAGCCGACAACTGGCAGGACCGCCTCGCAGAACTGACCGAATATCGTCCTGGCGACCTGGTGCCGCCCCTGCTCAACCTGCGGCTGGACAAGGACGAAGCCGTGCGGTGGCGTTCAGTCATAGTCTTTGGGATGACTGCGGACCGCATGGCCGAGGCTTCCATGGAAAAGGCGCGTGTACTCATGCGCACGCTCATGTGGTTCATGAACGAGGAGTCCGGCAATCTCGGATGGGGTATTCCGCATTTCATGGGCGAAGCCATGGCCTTGAACGCGAAGATCGCCAAGGAGTTTCACAAGATTCTGGTCTCATATATTTTCTGTGACGCCGACTGTGACGGGAATTTTCTCGATCACCCTGAATTGCGTCGCGATGTGTACTGGGGGCTGGCTCGTTTGGCCGAGGCGCGTCCTGAGTTGGTCGCGCATGGCGAGCGCTTCCTCATAGCCGGGCTGGATGACCCGGACGCCTACAACCGCGCCTATGCCGCCTGGGTGCTCGGCCTGATTAAGGCAGAGGGCGCGCGGGAGAAGCTGGAGACGCTCACAGGTGATGCCGTCGAGATACGGACCTTTCGCGGTGACGATGTTTATGACATCACTGTGGGCGCGATGGTGTCGGAGGCTTTGGCGGCCATTGGGTAAGCGTTTTTCTGTGGTGAATGGAGGGCTGGAGGCGTGGCTTTTTCGGCGGTGGAGCGAGGCGGGAGAAGCCTTGGCGGGGACGCTTGAAGCACGGGGAGTTTCTCCGTTCACCTGCGGTATGCATTTATATCCGTCGATTCTGGTGCAAACAGCTTCCATTTAAGCTTTATTACCTTTGAAAAAAAATGAAAAAAATATCACATGCCGCTTGACATCAGACCGCTCCACATATAGTTACACATCTCGCTTCGACGAGAAGGCGCGTAGCTCAGGGGGAGAGCATTTGCTTGACGTGCAAAGGGTCGTGGGTTCAAATCCCTCCGCGCCTACCAGAACATCCCCGGAAGGGAGGCCTCAGAGGCCTCCCTTTCATCGTTTTAAAGGTCCTGTATTTTTTCAGGCATATAAGGAGTTTGAGTAGTGCAAGTTGACGTTGCTGGAAAGCAGATCGAATTGGCCGACGGCGCCGTGTGTGCCGATGCCCTTGCCGAGGGCCTGTCCAAGAAGCAGTTCAAGAAGGTCGTGGCCGCCAAGTGCGGAGACACCGTTGTTGATCTGTCTACTGCCGTTTCCGGAACGTGTACTACCATCGAGCCCGTCTTCGCGGATAGCGAAGAGGGGCTGGGTGTTATCCGTCACTCCGCAGCCCACCTCATGGCTGAAGCCGTGAAGAAGCTTTTCCCGGCCGCCATGGTGACCATCGGTCCCTCCATCGAGAACGGATTTTACTACGACTTCGATTACGAACGTCCGTTCACGCCCGAAGATCTTGAAGCCATCGAAAAAGAGATGCTCAGCTCCGTGGGTGCGAACAAAGAGTTTTCCCGTACCACCATGTCCGTTGACGAGGCCAAGCAGTTCTTCTCCGAAAAGGGTGAAGACTACAAGCCCGAGATCATGGACGACCTGGGCGGCGATGAATTTTCCATATACACGCACGGCGACTTCGCTGATCTGTGCCGCGGCCCGCACGTGGCCCGTACCGGCATGATCAAGGCGTTCAAGCTGTTGTCCGTGGCCGGTGCATACTGGCGCGGTGACGAGAACAAGAAGCAGCTCCAGCGCATCTACGGAACTGCCTGGCAGGACCCCAAGGCGCTCAAGAAGTACCTGTTCCGCCTGGAAGAGGCCAAGAAGCGTGATCACCGCAAGCTCGGCAAGCAGCTTGACCTGTTCTCCTTCAACGAAGACGTCGGCCCCGGCATGTCTCTGTGGCATCCTCGCGGCATGCTGCTGCGTGCCATTCTCGAAGACTTCGAGCGCAAGGAGCACCTGAAGCGGGGATACGATCTCGTTCAGGGACCGCTCATCCTGAAGCGCGAGATGTGGGAGAAGTCCGGTCACTACGAGAACTATCGTGAGAACATGTACTTCACGGAGATCGACGATCAGGCGTACGGCATCAAGCCCATGAACTGCCTGGCGCACATGATGATCTACAAGCGGAAAATCATGAGCTACCGTGATCTGCCCCAGCGATATTTCGAGCTGGGCGTGGTGCATCGTCACGAGAAGTCCGGTGTGTTGCATGGTCTCATGCGCGTCCGGTCCTTCACACAGGATGATGCGCACCTCATCTGCCGCCCTGATCAGGTGGAAGAAGAGATTCTCGATCTCATCAAATTTTATCAGGACATCTACGCACTGTTCGACTATGAATTCGACGTGGAGCTGTCCACCCGTCCGGAGAAGTCCATCGGCTCTGATCAGGACTGGGATGTGGCCACCGAAGGGCTGCGTCAGGCGCTTGAAAAATCCGGCATGGAATACCAGATCAACGAAGGCGACGGTGCTTTTTACGGTCCCAAGATCGATTTTCATCTGCGCGATTCCATCGGACGTTCCTGGCAGTGCGGTACAATTCAAGTGGATTTCACCTTGCCAGAGCGGTTTGACATAGTATATGTCGGCGAGGATGGTGAACGGCACAGGCCCGTCATGATCCATCGCGCCATGCTCGGCTCCATCGAACGCTTCATCGGCGTCTTGACGGAGCATTGTGCTGGTGCGTATCCTGTCTGGATGGCTCCAGTACAGGCGCGTTTGCTGAACGTGACAGATGCTCAGCTTGATTTTGTAAAGAAAGCCAAGGCGTTGTTTGCATCAAAAGGTATTCGTATCGAAGCGGATACGCGCAACGAGAAGCTTGGATTCAAGATTCGGGAAGCTCAGGTTGAGAAAATCCCGTATATGTTGGTAATCGGTGATACAGAGGTGGAAGCCGGGTGCGTCAATATTCGTTCACGAGACGGAGAAGACCCCGGATTGGTTTCATTGGAAGAAGCCGCGCAGTTGATTTTGGATGCTGCGAAGGCTCCTTTCGAAGCAGGAGGCATGAGCTATAGCTTTTCGGGGTAATTACAACCGAGACCAGAGGCGAGAAGACCAGGTCCGGCGCAACGAGAGAATCCGCATTCCCCAAGTGCGGGTAGTGGACGAGGACGGAGAACAGCTGGGAGTCCTGGCAACCCGTGACGCGCTTGAACGCGCTCGCGATAAGGGACTCGACCTTGTTGAGGTCGCGCCGAACGCCGACCCGCCCGTCTGCAAGATCATGGATTACGGTAAATTCAAGTACCAGCAGCAGAAAAAGTTGCAGGAAGCGAAGAAGAAACAGACCGTCATCAAGATCAAGGAAGTCAAATTCCGACCTAAAACCGATGAGCACGATTACCAGACCAAGCTCAGCAAGATTATTAAATTTCTCGGTGGAGGAGATCGCTGCAAGGTGACCATCTTCTTCCGGGGCCGTGAGATCGTCCATAAGGACCGCGGGCTGAGAATGCTCGACAGGGTCGTGGAGGATACACAGGATATCGCAAAAGTCGAGAGCAAGCCCATGTCTGAAGGACGGACGATGACGATGATGCTTGCTCCCGTTAAAAAGTAGACACCTGAAGGGACCTGTTCCCTTACTAGGAGGATAACTATGCCTAAGATTAAAACTCGCCGTGCAGCAGCCAAGCGGTTCTCCAAGACCGCAACTGGCAAGTTCAAGCGCCGCCGCAAAAACCTGAGGCACATTCTGACCAAGAAGAATGCCAAAAGGAAGCGTCGCCTGGGCCAGTCCACCACCGTGGACTCCGCCAACATGAAGGCTGTTCGTCGTCAGTTGCCCAACGGCTAGCAATCCGCCTGAATAAGCCTGCTGGCCGCGTTCAAAGAGAATCAGGGAATGGCCCTGGTTCGCACGTAGCGTCAGTTCGGTTCAGACGAGATGCCCGTTATGTACAATAACATTTAGAATCTTGCCTCGCTGGGGGAGTCCGTCCGGCCCGGGAGGTAGTTAAAGATGGAGGTTTAACCATGAGAGTTAAACGCGGTGTCGCCGCCAAGAGGCGCCACAAAAAATATCTGAAAATGGCCAAGGGTTACCGTGGAGCAGGCTCCCGCTTGTACCGCACCGCTCGTGAGCGTGTAGAAAAAGCCCTTTGTAATGCATTTCGTGATCGCAAGCGCAAAAAACGTGAGTTCCGCAAATTGTGGATCATGCGTATCAACGCAGCCGCTCGCCTCAACGGCCTTTCTTACAGCCGTTTGATGAATGGACTTAAGCTGGCCGGCATTGAGCTGAACCGCAAAGTCCTGGCCGATATGGCCGTGCGCGATCCTGCCGTGTTCGCCAAAATCGCAGAGGCCGCAAAAGCCAAAGTGAGCTAAATTGTGAGTAATGAATTGAAGTCCTTCCTGGAAGGACTCGACAGCCTGGCCCAGGATTGCGAATCTCGCAAGGGCCAGGCTTGTTCGTTAAAGGAATTGGAAGAACTCCGCATCGAGTTTCTGGGTCGCAAGGGCAAGCTCGCGGGGCTCATGGGCCAGCTCGGCAAGCTCGATAATACGGACAAGCCCGCTGGCGGCAAGAAGGCCAACGAGATTAAGCAGCACATTACTGCGCTGATTGATGCCTGGGAAGCCGAACTCGGCGCTGCCGAGACGAGCCTGTCTCTCTCGAAATTCGATCCCTCCATGCCGGGCCGCAAACCGTGGGCAGGCTCTCTGCATCCGGTGACCCTGGTTATGGACGAAGTCTGCAACGTGCTGACAGGCCTTGGCTTTTCGCACGCAGCCGGACCGGAAGTGGAGAATGACTGGCACAACTTCGAGGCGCTGAATATTCCGCCCGAGCACCCGGCCCGTGACATGCAGGACACCCTGTATGTTTCGGAGAACATCGTGCTGCGGACGCATACCTCGGGCATGCAGATCCGTTCCATGCTCAAGCAGCAGCCTCCGGTGGCCGTCATTGCGCCCGGCAAGGTCTATCGCCGTGATTCCGACTTGACCCACACTCCCATGTTTCATCAGATTGAGGGATTGCTGGTCGATAAGCAGGTTTCCATGGGAGATTTGCGCGGCACCCTGACCGTTTTCGTGCGCCAGATCTTCGGTGCAAAGACGGATGTCCGCTTCCGTCCCAGCTTCTTTCCGTTTACCGAGCCGAGCGCAGAGGTCGATATCTCCTGCGTCCTGTGCGGTGGTAAAGGTGAGACCGACGGCAAGACCTGTCGTGTCTGCAAGGGCACCGGTTGGGTCGAGATTCTGGGCTGTGGCATGGTCGATCCGAACGTTTTCAAGTCCGTGGGCTACGACCCCGAAGTTTACACCGGCTTTGCCTTTGGTGTGGGCATCGAACGTATCGCCATGCTGAAATACGGCATCGGTGACCTGCGCATGTTCTTTGAGAACGACGTCCGATTCCTGGAACAGTTCGCATAAAGATTACTCGCGGTCCGGCCAGTTCCGTGTGTTCTGACCGGACCGCTTTTTCATAACTTTTCACCGTTTACGGTAGTGCAATGTTAGTTAGCTTGAATTGGTTGCGTGAGTTCGTCCCCTACGAGGGAGATATCCAGGTACTGGGCGATAAGCTCACCATGCTGGGTCTTGAGCTGGAAGGGATCGACGATCCTTTCGAGGGGATCAAGGACATCGTGGTCGGTCATGTCGTTGAGTGCGAGCCGCACCCCGAGGCCGAAAAGCTCTCGGTCTGCACCGTGGATGTGGGTGGCCCTGAAACCCTGACCATCGTGTGCGGCGCACCCAACGTGGGCAAGGGGCAGAAAGTCCCGGTCGCCACGGTCGGAACGACCATGCCCGAAGGGATGAAAATCAAGAAGGCCAAGCTCCGCGGGATCAAGTCATTCGGCATGATCTGCTCCGAGCGGGAACTCGGCCTGTCGGACGACCACGAAGGCATCTGGGTTTTGGATGAGTCCTTTGCTGTCGGTGACAAACTGGTTGACGCCCTTGGGCTTGAGCGCACGGTTTTTGATTTTGATATCACCCCCAACCGCGCTGATTGTCTTTCCATCCTCGGGTTTGCCCGTGAGACCGCCCTCGCGTTTGACCTGCCCCTGACCATGCCGGAGTTGAATCTGGTTGAGTCCGGCGGTAACTGCGCTGACGAAATCAAGGTCATCATTGATGACCCCGCATTGTGCCCGGCCTATCATGCCCGCATCATCAAGGGTGTGGAAACAAAGAAATCTCCTGACTGGATGCGCTTCAAATTGCTCGCACTCGGTCAACGCCCCATTTCCAATATCGTCGACGTGACCAACTATGTCATGTTCGAGCTGGGCCAGCCGCAGCATGCGTTTGACCTTGATCTGATCGAGGATGCCACTATCCGCGTGGCCCCGGCCACCGACGGCATGAAGTTCACCACGCTGGATCATGTGGAGCGGACGCTGACGGCCAATGACCTGCTCATCTGGGATGGCAAAAAACCTGTCGCCCTGGCTGGCGTCATGGGCGGCGCCAACTCCGAGATGCATTCAGGCTCCACCAGTGTGCTGCTTGAGGCCGCCGTTTTCAGAGCGGGTACTGTTCGCAAGACCGCCCGCCGTCTGGCGTTGCCGTCCGACGCATCCTACCGTTTCGAGCGTGGCGTGGACCAGCAGATGACCCGTTTCTGTCAGGACCGCGCGGCTCAGCTCATGGCTGAGACCTCGGGAGGCAAGATCATCTCCGGCGTGACTTCGACCGAGCCGCAGCCGTGGCAGGATCGCTCCCATGGATACCGTCACACTCGCTGCATGTCGCTGCTGGGTCTGGATCTGGATACGGATTTTGCCAAGAAAGTGTTTACGCTCGAAGGGTGTACCGTCGATGACGCCAACCCGGAGAACTGGACCGTTGCCACACCTTCCCACCGCCTTGATCTGGAACGTGAAGTGGATCTGTACGAGGAAGTGGGTCGCGTCTACGGACTGGACCGCATCCCCGCCGTGCTGCCCAAGGTTGCCAAGTCGCTGGACACTGTCAGCACCGGCACAGAGTATGATTTCATCAAGCGCATCAAGACCTGGGGCGCAGGTGTCGGTTTGAGCGAAGCCATCAACTACAGCTTTGTCGGTTCCGATGATCTCGATCGTCTCAATCTGCCGGAAGAAGGGCGCGTCTTCATTGCCAACCCGTTGTCTGAAGATCAGAACGTCATGCGTACCGATCTGGCTCCGGGACTGCTCAACACGCTCAAGAACAACCTCGCACAGGGCAACAATCATGTCCGTATCTTCGAGGTGGCCAAGAAGTTCGTGGCCGATGCGGAGTCCGAGACCGAGACTCGCGAATTTACTCGACTGGCAATGCTGTTGCACGGTCCTCGTCACGCCAATGAATGGCCGTGGGGCGTTGCCGATGCAGACTATCTGGACGTCAAGGGACTCATCGAGCATCTGGTGGAGGATTCCCTCAAGCTTGAGCAGCCGGAATTCACACTGATGGAAGGTCACGCCTACCTTGAACCCTGCGTGCAGGTCAGCGTCAACGAGACGCCTGTCGGTTTCATCGGGCAGGTCAAGGGAGATATCGCTGATTTTTATTATGCAAAGAAGGCAGCCTGGCTGGCCGACGTTGATCTGGATCAGTTGCGCGACATGGTGGAGAATCACAAGATCGAATTCGCTCCGCTGCCTGTCTACCCGTCAAGCCGCCGTGACATCACGGTCATTGGCCCGGCCACTCTGACCGCCGATGTGATCCGTACAGCCATTCTGGATACCAATATCAAGATCCTCGAATCTGTCGAACTGGTGGCCGAATTTGTGCCAGAGGGACAGGATGAAGAGCGCAATATCTCTTTCCGTCTGACCTATCGTTCACCGACCAAGACCTTGAAGGACAAGCAGGTGGACAAGGAGCACAAGAAGATCCTTGAAGCCCTTGAAAAGAATCTGCCGATCCATTTTTAGATCTATCCGTAATGTATGAAAAAAGCCCCGTTCCTTCAGGAGCGGGGCTTTTTTTGTCCCATCCGGTGGAAATCGTGTAAACGTATTGAAGCCTGTCGTCTGATTTGTTAGATATCTGAGATGGATGATTTATTGGACTTCAAGCGATACAAAATTGGCCAGGCGGCCCGTGAGATAGGCGTGAAAACGCATACTCTGCGGTTTTGGGAGGATGAATTCGAGGAGATCGATCCCATCCGCACCGACGCTGGGCAACGGTTGTATACAGAAGAAAACATGGAAGTGCTGCGTGAAATCAAGCGGCTGCTCTATGATGAAGGGTTGACCATTGACGGTGCCAAACGGAAACTTCGTACCAGTGAGCAGGGGGGATTACTGCTTGAGGTACGTGATGAACTGTTGGCGATTAAGCGCTTGTTGTCCAAGTGATCGCTGATCGTCAGTATGGGAGATCCTGATGCGTAAGGTTGCCAAATGGAGTTTGATTGGAGCAGGCGGGCTTGCCTTCCTGTTCGTTCTGGCCCTGGTGGTCATGGTCACTGTCATTGATCTCAATGAATACAAGGACCGTATCGCGCAGGCTGTCGAGCATACCACGGGCCGGACATTGACTTTTGATGGAGACCTCAACCTCCTGGTATTTCCACGCTTTGGTGTCGAGTTGGGTGGTTTGACGCTCAGCAACGCAGAAGGCTTCGGACCTGAGCCTATGATCACGACTGCTTCCGGTCGAGTTACTATCCAGACGTTCCCGCTGTTGTTCGGCAAGGTCAAGTTTGGAGATCTCCGACTTGACGAGTTGGACCTCAAATTGGCGCGCAAAGCAGACGGGACAACCAACTGGGCTGATCTTGTTGGTCGCAGTCCAGAGACTTCTTCCGAGTCTGATCCCTTTGATATCGAGCCGTTCTCCCTTGAGGTCGGCGATGTTTCCATTACGGATGCCCGATTTCAGTGGGACGACAGAATGACTGACACGGCCTTTGTGCTGAGCGGCCTCACTGTCTCCACTGGCAAGGTTCGGCAGGGCGCTCTCTTCCCCGTGGATGTTAATCTTGCTTTTGCCTGTCCCGCCCCAAACGTCAAAGGGACGATTTCCTTGTCCGGGAAATCATCCATCGACATGGAGAATCGCGAATACAGCCACATGGATATGAAGCTGAAGGTCGATGCCGAGGGTGAGGTCATTCCTGGCGGAAAGACGAAGGCGAGTGTGAATCTCAAATTTCTGACCTTGAATTTTAACGAGGAGCGTGCCCAGGTTTCGGGCCTGAAGGCTTCTTCTTACGGGGTCACCGTGCACGCTGACGCCACTGTGCAAGGGATTACTAAGAGTGTTGAAAAAATGGCGGGGGTCATCACTCTTGACCCGTTCAACGCCAAAAAGACCCTGGCAGCCCTAGGAGAAGAACTTCCGGCCACAGCTGATCCCAAGGCATTGACTCGGTTGAACGGCATGGTGGATTTTGCCTATGAGTCGGGAGTGCTCACCGTGAATGCTCTGGAGGCCAATGCGGACGATGCGCGTATCGTGGCCAAGGGGCGGGCAGAAGCGGCCGGGGCGCTGCCATTTGTTTTTGCCCGTATCGACGTGGGCACGCTTGATCTTGATCGGTATCTGCCGACAGGACATGCCGGCACGACGCGGAACTCCAAGAAAAAGGCGGCAAATGGCGAGAAGGATGATACGATCCTGCCTGTTGATGTGATCCGCAACCTGGCCTTTGACGTGGAAGCCAGGGTCGCAAAGCTGACGATCGGCAAGGCGAACGTCACAAATGTTGTCGCCAAACTGGATGCAAAAGATGGCATAGTTCGTCTCAAATCAGTGTCCATGGATGCATACGACGGGGTTATTCGCGGTACTTCCATTGTCAACGCACAGGGACCGACTCCCCGATCCGGGATGACTGCGACCATCGAAAAAGTCGATGTGGGCGGCCTGTCCCGTGATATGACCGGCAATTCAAAGCGGGCCGGTATGCTTGATTTCAAACTCGCGGCTTCCAGTGTTGGGAGTCGAGTGTACGATATACTTTCCAACACGAATGGAAAATTCGATTTTCATCTGGCTGATGGTGTGTTTCCCGGTGTCGACCTCACCCGAATGGCCCGACAGACGCATAAGCGTAAGTCAGAAGGCGGCAAGGTGGAGGCGGCCAAAACGGATTCCACGAAGTTCGGGGCCATTACCGGTACCGGTGTCATCCGCAAAGGGGTGGTCAGAAACAGGGACCTGGAGGTCAAGGCGCCAGGGCTGCGTGCCACCGGAGCCGGTGCTGTCTATCTGCCCACGCGGGAGATCGACTACATGGTCAAGGCCAAACTCGTACCTCAGGCCGAGGGGCAGGGGGGCAAGGACTCTGACGATCTCATCGGGGTGATGGTGCCCATTCATGTCACCGGAACATTGGAGAATCCGTACTACTGGGTTTCCATTACCGAGTATGTCAAAGCCTTAGGCGGAATGGTGCTCGATGTTGCCGGGAGTGTCTTTGACGGCGTCAAAGGGGCGGTCGAGAGTGTGGGAGACGCGTTGGATGATAGTGGCTCCAGCAGCAAAAGCGGATCGAGCAAAGGCAAGTTCCTCGGTATCTTCTAACCCATGCTGACGCCGATGTTCTCTGGTGAAGGGGCCGCTTGAGCTTGTTTGGGCTGTTCTTTTTTCTGCTCTCCAACAAGTGCATTCATTGCTGCAAACGCTTCGTCCAGCGTGACCTGTTCGGCCACAAGCTGGCGCAGGAACGTGTTGATGGGGCCGACCATGGATATGGCCTTGTCCACTTCGGCGTTGGCGCCCTTTTGATAGGCGCCGATATTGACCATGTCCTCGACCCGTTTGAATGTCGCCATATGTCTGAGCAGTTTGCGACCGTTGGCTTGTGCTTCGTTTGTCGTGATGTCGGAACGAAGACGGCTTATGGACTTGAGCACGTCAATGGCCGGATAATGGCCGAGATCGGCCAGTTCGCGGGTCAGCACTATGTGACCGTCAAGAATGGAACGGGTGGAATCCGCAATGGGTTCCGTAAAATCATCACCATCCACCAGCACCGTGTATATGCCGGTAATGGAGCCTTTCATGTTTTTGCCTGCGCGCTCCAGCAGTTGTGGCAGGTGGGCAAACACACTGGGGGTGTACCCACCGCGTGTGGGCGGTTCGCCTGCAGCCAGACCGACCTCGCGACCTGCCATGGCAAATCGGGTGACAGAGTCCATCATGAGCAGGACGTCTTTGCCTTCGTCACGGAAATATTCAGCAATGGCCGTTGCCGCATAGGCGGCGCGCATGCGAATGAGCGGGCTTTTGTCCGATGTGGCCACCACCAGTACGGAGCGTTTCATTCCCTCGGGGCCGAGGTCGCGTTCCATGAATTCCACTACCTCTCTACCACGCTCGCCAACCAGGGCAATGACGTTGATATCCGCTTTGGTATAGCGGGCCATCATGCCGAGTGTTGTGGATTTACCCACGCCTGAACCGGCCATGATGCCTACGCGCTGGCCTTTGCCAAGGGTCAGCAGGGAGTTGACCGAGCGGATGCCGACATCCAGCGGTTCGTTGATGCGGGGGCGTTCCAGCGGGTTCGGCGGTTCGCGGTGCAGGGGAACAAATGTTTCTGAGTGAATGGGGCCCTTGCCGTCAAGAGGATCGCCAAAGGCATCCACGGCACGTCCCAGAAATTCCGGTCCAACAGGCATGTGAGGCGGGGTAGCCGCGTTCTGAATGAGGGAGCCGGGGCCTATGCCGCGCATGTCCGAGTAGGGCATGAACAGACAGGCGCTGTCCTTGAAACCGACGACCTCTGCGGGGATGGGATCGCCGCCAGGGGGCATGAGATAACACACGGAGCCGAGCGGAGCCTTGATCCCATGGCCTTCGGCGATGAGGCCGACGACCTTGGTGACCTTGCCGAAGGTCTGGCAGGGGTCCAGTTCTTCGAGCAGGCCGAACCTCGATTCCATGCTCATTGACTAATCCTCGTCAGTTGCCGTGATCTGGGCGGCCAATTGTTCAAAAATAGGTTCAACGCCATTCCAGCGCGTATCAATGGTGTTGTCCACCTTTCCTCCGGCAGCTTCGACCATCACGCCGCCGGATTCAATGCTGGCGTCCCCTTTGACGCTCCAGTATTGCAGGGAGGGGGTGCGCTCCTGAATGGTGGACAGGTACGCCTCCAGCCCCTCCACGTCAGCAGGATGACACCGGATGTCAAGCTGACGTTGGGATTCAATGCGGTCCAACGCTTCCTGCATGAGCTCTTCCAGAGATGCCATGCGTTTTTCTTCCAGTTCTACCTTCAGGGTTTTCTCCACGGCAAGGCGGATGAGACTGATGATGTCCTGTCTGCGGGCTTCGAAAATGGAGGAGCCGGATGCTCCCAGTTTGGCCAGCAGGTCTTCGGTCTGGGATGTCAGGGCCTGCACATGCTGATCCAGTTCTTCTTGAGCCTGGACCAATCCTGCTTCGTATCCTTCGCGTTGTGCAGTGGCCCTCAGTGCTTCAGCTTCCAGTTCTGCCAGGAGCTTGATCTCTTTGGCCGCTTCCTTGGCTTTGTCCTTGACCCTGTTGAGGTATTCCTCATTGGTGGCGTCGTCCCACATGATCTGGCGCTTGCCTTCAATCTCCTGAATGGTCATCTCGTCAGGGCCGGGTGTGGTCATACCCATGACCACCTTGCCCGTGAGATTGGGGTTGCGTGTACCGAATCTAGATAAAGACATCGCTGCCGCCTCTGCTGATGACAATCTTGCCCTCGTCTTCCAGACGGCGGACCGTCTTGACGATGGACTGCTGCGCCGCTTCGACTTCGGAAAGCTTCTTCGGCGGCATGATCTCCAGGTCTTCCTTGATCATTGCAGACGCACGTTCCGACAGATTCTTGAAGAATTTGTCGCGCAGGTCTTCGGAGGCACCCTTGAGCGCCACGGTGAGGTCTTCGTTGGAAACCTCCTTGAGCAGTTCGCGAATGGCGACATCGTCAACGGATTTGACGTCTTCGAAAACGAACATGAGGTTTCTGATGTCCTCGGCCATCTGGGTGGATTCCTCTTCGATTTCGGAGAGGACCTCTTCCTCGGTGTTGCGGTCCACGGCGTTGAGAATTTCAGCAACGGAGTTGACACCACCGACCTTTTTGCCTTCCTTGCCGCCCATGGCGATGAGCTGGCTCTGCAGAACCTTGTCGACTTCCATAAGCATCTCTTCGGCAACGGCTTCCAGTTTGGCCAGGCGCATGAGTACTTCGGCGCGGACGCCGGCGGGCAGGTTTTGAATGAGTTCGGCTGCCTGATCCGGATGCAGATGTCCCAGAATGAGGGCCAGGGTCTGCGGGTGTTCGTTCCGCAAGATCTGGGCCAGGATGCGCGGGCTGACGTTCTCCAATTCCTGGAAGGGCGTGGGGCCGGTGTCCAGGTCCAGGGAGTCCATGATGTATTTGGCGGTTTCCGCGTCCAGAGACTTGGTCAGCAGACGCTTGACCTGTTCCGGGCCACCCACCAGAAGCTCGGCACCGTAGACAAGGGCTTCGTTGTACTCCTTGAGCACTTCGAGGACCTCTTCCTTGGGCACGGAGTCGGTTTCGAGCATGGCCTTGGACACGGCCGCAATCTCATTGCGCTCCATCCGCTTGAACACTTCCCCCGTAAACTTCTCGCCAAGAGCGAGGAGCACGATGGCTGTTTTCTGGGGTCCGGTGAAGTCAGCCATGGTCTAAGCCTCCTGAGTCAGCCAGGTCTTGAGCAGTTGCACGGCCTGGTCAATATTTTCATCAGACAACTGAACAGCATGGTTCTTGGCATTTTCCAAGCGTCGTGATGCGTCCAGAGCCTCTTCGTCCATCTCTTCTTCTTCCAGAGCCAGTCGTTCGGCACCGGGCAGACCGGCCATCTCTTCGATCTCCTGTTCTGCCACACGGGGTCTGATAAGAGCCATGACCACCGGGCGCACAACCAGGATGAGGAAGAGAAAGATCAGTATGCCGTTGAGGAACGGCTTGCCCAGACGCTGAGCGTATTCCAGCATGGTCCGCAGGACGGAGTCCGCATCATAGATTTCAGGCTCGCCAAAGGAGATGTTTGAAACCTCGATGGTGTCCCCGCGCGTGGAGTCAAACCCCACGGCGTTTTCAATCAGGTTTCTTATGCGTTCAATTTCCTGAGCCGTACGCGGTGTGTAAACGGATTCTCCGGTGTCCGGATTCGTTTCCCATGTGCCATCCAGGATAACCGCAACCGTGAGACGTTTCAACTCCCCAACCGGGGTCACGACGGATTCTTCAGTCTTGTTGATTTCAAAGTTGGTGGTCCGGGATTCCCGTGTTGAGTCCTGGGTGGTCCGGGTGCCTGCAAATCCGTCGCCGCGGAAGTTGGCGTCTGGTTCGCCGCCAGCCAGAGAAGCGGCACCGGCCGTTGTCTCTTCGGACCGGGTCTCGGATCGGACAACCGAGCCGTCCGGGTCAAAGGTTTCGTTGCGCAGGGTGCGCTGGCTGAAATCGAGATCAGCGTTGACGCGGGCGATGACCTTGTCAGGGCCGACAGCAGGGCCGAGGAGTTCAAGAATCTGACGCTGGATTTTGGCTTCGACGCTCGCCTTGTGGAGCTGCTGGGCATTTGACAGGGAAAGACCGTTGTTCTCGTCTTCCGGGGTGTAGAGCGGGCGGCCCTTCATGTCGGTGACTGTGATGGATGCGGGCTCAAGGCCTTCGACAGCCATGGAAACGAGATTGACGATACCCTGAGTCTCATTCGGTTCAAGCTTGCCGTCATCCTTGAGTTGCAGGACGATGGAAGCTGACGGGGAGATCTGGTCTTCGATGAAAAGGGATTTTTGCGGGATGACCAAATGCACGCGCGTCTTTACGACCATGGGGAATTCCGTGATGGTGCGAGCCAGTTCGCCCTGAAGAGCGCGCTGGTAGTTGACGTGCTGGACAAAATCGGTCTGGCCGATCTGAATGTCGTCAAAAATTTCGAAACCGATACCCTGTCCGTGTAGGTTGCCTTCGCCCGCCACCTGGAGCCTCAGTTCATAGACACGGTTCGCCGGGACCAGGACGGTCTTGCCGCCGTTTTCCAGCTTGTAGTCTTCCTTGGCTGCCTGAAGCATGCCCACGACCCGCGAGGCGTCCTCGGGGTAGAGGTTGGTCATCAGGACGCGGTAATCGGGTTTGTTCATCCAATAGATCATGAGCGCAAAGGCGATGATGACCGAAGCAGCCAGGCCACCGATCAGGATACGCTGTGACACGGTGCGTTCGGACCAGAGTCCACTGATTTTTGACCAATATTCTTCGACGAACGGAGGCATCTTCTCTCTCCCGCAACTTGAAAGGTGTGTGTATTACTGGGCTGACAGAGTTCTCTAGAACTGCATCTGCATTATTTCTTTGTAGGACTGCATGATCTTGCTGCGTACCGCGCCGGTCATCTGCATGGTCAGTCCCGCTTTCTGCATGGTGATCATGAGCTCATGGACGTTTTGCGATTTGCCTGATGCGAATTCTTCGATCATATGCTTTTTCTCGGTCTGGATGTCGTTGACGCCTTTCAGCGACTGCTGAAGTGTCTCCGTGAATCCCTGGGCCTCTTCCTGAGGCTTTTGCAGCTTGTTGGAGACCTGCTTTTCCAATGCCGTTCGACGGTTGGCGTTCAGGGCATGCTGGTATGCGTTTATTGCAACACTTTTGACGACCATGGTTCTTCTCCTTTTTAACCGTTGCCTATCATCAGGGCTTTCTGGAACATGCGCTTTGCGGCCTGAATGGTTTGAACATTGGCCTCATAGCCGCGCATGGCCTGCATCATGTTGGTCATTTCCTCGACAACGTTGATATCGGGGTAGGTGACATATCCCAGGTCGTTTGCATCCGGATGATGCGGTTCGTAAACCTGCTTGAAAGGGCGTTGGTCTGCGGTAACGCCAAGGACCTTGACGCCATGAAGGTCGCGGTTGAGCTGATCGTGCATTTCCTGCGCGAACGGCGAGTACACCGGCGTGGATTCGAAAGATACTGACTTGCGTTGGTATGGTCCGCCATCCGCAGTCTTGGTTGTTCGAATATTCGCCATATTCATTGAAATGACGTTGAGCTGTGCTCTTTGAGCCTTGAGGCCGGACGAGCTGATGTCCATTGCAGTCATGAAGTCCATTTATTTACTCCCTTCCTGAATGACTTTGGTCATGCCTTGAAAATTCTTTTTGATAATCGAGCTGAGCGCGTTGTACATCATGGTGTTTTTCGCATTCTCAGCCATTTCCTTGTCCAGGTTCACAGAGTCCTGTCCATGAATCTCCCGGGCCTTGAATGCCTCCAGGCCATCCCCTTTAAAACCGGCGGTGCTGAATTCCGTGGGCATGTGGTCGGATGCGGTGCGGGTCATTTTACCCAGGGCATTCTGGTTCAGGGCGCTTTGCAGCTTCTCTTCGAATTCAAGACTCTGGGCCTTGTAACCAGGAGTATTCACATTGGCGATGTTCGCCGTGACGAGATTTTGACGTTGCAGACGCAGGTCCATGACCTTGCCTGTCAATTGGATGTGACGTTCAAAAAGTCCTCGCATGCCTTGATCCTCCTACATTATCTCTCTGTTTTCTGTTGCTGACAGGGTCGTATTCCCGTCAAACACGCATGGAGTTTAGCAACTCCCGTTCCATTTGTGTAATACTCTGTAAATAAAGGATAAAAAATGTTGAGACGCAATCCGGCGTCATTTTGCCATGTGTGGACGCATTTGAGGGGGGGCAGGCGGATTTACCTTATGTAATGTTAAGGCAGAAAATGCCGCATTGCCAAAATCAGGTTGTGGTAGTCTGGCGTTCATTCAGTGAGTGTGTGTTTTAAAAACTTATGTATATCACAATGTTGTGTCGTAATCCGCCATGCGTTTCGTGGTATTGCCGGATTGTTTGGCACGGGCATTGCTAGGTTTTTGTCGGCCAAGTGTGGCCAAGGAGACTTTTTCACCCGGCCCTCCGGGTAAAGGAGAAATGGAGGGGAAAATTATGAGTGGTCATCTGGATTACGAAATCAACAAGGAACTCGGTGAGTGCTACCTGTTCATGGGTGAGCTGGACAAGGCTGAAGAGTATTACAAGAAAGCCGTCAGCTCCAATGGCATCCACCCCGACCCGTATCTCGGCTTGGCTACCGTCGCTGTTCAGCGCGGTGATCTGGCCGATGCCATGGTCATGTATGAAAAAGCTCACAACATTGAGCCCACCGACAAGAGTCTTTCCGGGATAGCGCTTATCCGCATGGAAAACGGCGAACAGGAAGCAGCGTTTTCCATGTTCGTCGAAGCGGTCAAGCTGAACCCCGAAAACATGGTTGCCCTGTTCAGTCTGATCAGGCTCGGCCATGAACTGGATCGTGTGGCAGAGATCGTCCCGTATCTTGAAGGATACCTCGAAATCGACCCGGGTAAGCAGGAAGTGCGTTACTCCCTGGCAGGATGTCTCGTGGTTCTTGATCAAAGAGACGCGGCCCGTGAACAGCTCGAGACAATCCTCGAAATGTCCCCGGACAACGAATCCGCCAAGGAAATGCTCGCGCAGATCCAGTCCTAAACTACGGTCTCCCCTCCCCGTTGGTTTCCCGTCCTGTTCAGTATGGGCGGGGCGGGAAACCAGCCATTGCGGCAGGCCGTTCATAACGCATGATTGCCGAGGTACGTGAATTGTGGGTGCGTCTTTGACGCCTGCAGGATCGTCTGTTCCGGTATATTGCTGAATATACACATCCTCGCATGGGAAACCTGTGCGGCGGTCTTGTCTATTCCCATGTCTTTTCTTCCCACTCTGCTGAACGGTCTGTACGGTGCCTCTGTTCATATGCACACGAGGCTGTATCAGATGAATGTGCGCCATATGTTTTCAGGGAACACGTATTTATTGTATTGATTTGAACCTGTTTGCAGGGATGAATGCATGAAGGTCCTTTCATGTTGAATGTTGCATATGTGCTGTACATCATTCTGAAAATGCGCCAGTTCATTCATTTATCCTTTTCCGGTCGAAATAGTACGGTGTATATCATGTTTTGCAATTTCGTTTTTTAACAGTGTTAAGGTGCCTCTGTTGCTTGCTTTCCTGCCCTAAATCTGGCACCAACTCTCAAAACATCAAGAGAGGTGCGTTATGAACCTGTTGCCCGTCAAAAAGGCGATTCTTTCCGTTACCGATAAATCCGGTCTGGCCGAATTCGGTAAATTTCTGATCGACAATGGTTGTGAATTGGTATCCACCGGTGGCACCAAGAAAATGCTGTCCGAAGCAGGACTGCCTGTCACCTCCGTGTCCGACGTCACCGATTTCCCCGAAATTCTGGGTGGTCGCGTCAAGACTCTGCACCCCAACATTCATGGCGGCATTCTGGCCGACAAGGATGACGAGGGACACATGGAGACCCTGCGCGATTTCGGCATCGAGCCTTTCGATCTGATATGTGTCAACCTCTACAACTTCGCAGATGCCGTGGCCAAAGGGCTGGATTTGAAGGCCGCTGTGGAGCAGATTGACATCGGTGGCCCGACCATGCTGCGCGCCACAGCCAAGAACTTTCACTCCATTTGCGTGGTCCCTGATCCCCAGTACTACTCCGTAGTGCAGAAGGAGATTGAGGAGAAGGGCGGCATCTCCCTTGAATTCCGTAAGGAAATGGCTGCGCTGACATTCAAGCTTGTCAGTGAATACGATGCCATGATTACAAAATACCTGTCAGAAAACGACGCATAGGGGATACGTCATCGCCCAGAAGCCCATTGGCAACCTGCAAGGGTTGAAGCCGAGCCAGATAAAACGGCTGTCGCGTCTGTATCAACGGCAGTATCCCACGGATGACTGTTACACCAATGAACAGGCTCGCGAGATGGCGGAGCTGTCCGCCGAGACCGGTCGTCAGCTCGGTTTACTCATAGACCGCCAGGGCAAGGTCAATATGGTGCTGGTTGGTGACAACCGCTCCATTTATATCCCGGAACTGCCGCGCAAGCGGCTATCCTCTGGGCGATTGCGTGGTTTGCGTCTTCTTCACACACACCTTTCCGACGAATCTTTGTCGCAGGAAGACCTTATGGATATGGTCTTCCTGCGTCTTGATTCCGTGGTTGCGCTCAATGTGCACGACGGATTTCCCGATGTCGTTCAGGCGGCGCATCTGTTGCCTCCCAATCCGGAGGACAAAAGTTACGAAGTCTTTGAGCCCATGCGCTGGGATCGGTTTGATCTTGATCTTGGCTCCATCGTGGATGCGATGGAGGATGAATTCAACCGGCAGTTGGATGGGCAGGGAACCTCGTCTGATGAAAACCGCGCGTTGCTGGTCAGTGTGGACAAGACTCCGCGTCCTGTGCAGGAACTTTCCCTGGAGGAGCTGGGCGAACTGGCGGACACGGCCGGGCTGGAGAGTGTCGGGACCATGATCCAGCGGGTGCGCAAGCACAACCCCAAGTTCATCATGGGAAAGGGAAAGCTGGCCGAACTGGAAGTCCGCGCGCTGCAGGCCAATGCCTCTGTCATCATCTTTGATCAGGAATTGTCACCTACCCAGATTCGCAACCTTGCCAAGGTGACCGAGCGCAAGATTCTTGACCGTACCCAGCTCATTCTTGATATTTTTGCCCAACACGCCACCAGCAAGTCAGGCAAGTTGCAGGTCGAAATGGCCCAGCTCAAATATACCCTGCCTCGACTGGTCGGAAAGAACCGGGCCATGTCCCGGCTCATGGGTGGCATCGGCGGCAGAGGTCCCGGTGAAACCAAGCTTGAGATCGATCGCCGTCGGGCCAATGACCGATTGACGCGGCTGAAAGCCGAACTCAAGCAGGTCAGGAAGCGGCGTACCCAGACACGCGAACGTCGGGCCAAGGCCGGGTTGCCCATTGTCTCGCTGGTGGGCTACACCAACGCGGGTAAATCCACGCTGCTCAATACGCTCACCCAGTCCAAAGTCTTGGCTCAGGATAAACTGTTCGCCACTTTGGACCCCACCAGCCGACGTATCCGCTTTCCACAGGAGCGCGAGGTCGTCCTTACCGACACGGTTGGATTCATTCGCCGTCTGCCGCCGGATTTGAAAGAAGCCTTTCGGGCCACGTTGGAAGAGTTGGATTCCGCCGATCTACTGGTGCTCGTCTGTGACGCCTCCCATCCCGAAGTGGAGGAGCAGGTGGGGGCTGTGCGCACGATCCTGAATGATATGGATTTGGGCGACATCCCGGGCGTACTCGTACTCAACAAGTGGGACAGGCTCGATGCCGAGGGGCGCGATGCCATGCACAATGTTTTCCCGGAGGGTATCCCGGCAGTGGCGGTGAAACGGCCTACGTTGGCGCCGGTTGTCGACGCGATCCTGACGAGTATTCCCTGGGAGAAACAGGGCTACTGATCGTCACATTCCGTGTCGATATACGCGGCGCACACGCCGCCTACCTTCATCCCGTCATAGGATTTGGAGCATTCCAGCGGCTCCACATGGATGGTCACTTTCGCATTGTCGAGCGTGCACTTGATGTCATGCTCAATGGCCTCGCACAGGTCGTGTGAAGTCTGCACGGAAGTGGTGCCAGGGACCAGAAGGTGGAAGTCGATGAACCGTGTCTGACCGGCTTTTCGGGTGCGCAATCCGTGGAAGCTCGCGTTTTCTCCCTGATGACGCCGGATGGAGCGGGCCACGATCTTGACTTCTTCTTCAGGCAGGGCATCGTCCATGAGCCCGCTGACAGATCGTTTTAACAGTCCGAGACCGGTAAAAACAATATTCACGGCCATGGCCACGGCAATGATCGGGTCAAGGAGACTCCACTCCGGCACCAGGACGATGATGGCCAGCCCGGCGACGAGTCCCACTGAAGTCCAGACATCGGTGAGCAGGTGCTTGGCGTCGGCTTCGAGGGTGATGGAGTCAAACCGTTTGGCCGCGTTGAGCATGACCTTGGCGGTGACGAAATTGACCACGGATGAGAGGAGCGCGAGAATCAGGCCCAGCCCGAGGTTGCTGAGCGGCTGTGGTGAAAAGAAACGGTTGATGGAGGCATACGCGATGCCGAAGGCGGCGACGATGATGAGGACGCCCTCTGTGCCGCTGGAGAAATATTCAACCTTGCCGTGCCCATACGCATGATGTTGGTCGGCCGGGCGCATGGCAATGATGATGGAGATGAGCGCCAGTACTCCGGCTGTCAGGTTGACCACTGATTCGGTGGCATCGGACAGCAGCCCGACAGAATCGGTCATCGCCCAGGCACCGAACTTCAACCCCAGTGTCAGGAGTGACGCCAGAATGGAGTAGACGGCGTATCGCTTGGGAGAATCGCCTGTCATGGCGGTTAATCCTTTTTGATCCAGGGGTTTTCTTCACCGCGAGCGAGACGTTTGATGTTGTCCTTGTGCCGCCAGAAGAGAATGACCATGACGACGAGGGCCATGGGCAGGTAGCCTATATTGCCGGACAGGAGCATGCAGACGGGCAGCGCCAGCGCCAGTGTCAGAGATCCCATGGACACATGGCCGGTGAGCCAGACCATCAGGAGGCAGAGGATCGCCGCAATGATGGTGGGCCAGGTGGCCAGCGCCAGGAACGCACCCACTGTGGTGGCCACGGCCTTGCCGCCCTTGAAGTGCATGAAGCAGGAGAAGACGTGACCGAGGATGGCTGCCAGTGCGACCATGCTCAGTGCCATGTCGGAATCAATCCATGCAGAGGCAAAAGCCACGGGCAGGAGGCCTTTGAGAACATCCAGCACCAGGGTGGCTACACCGTACTTTGTGCCGCACAGGCGGGCCACATTGGTGGCGCCAGTGTTTTTGCTGCCATCCAGGCGCGGATCAAGGCCGCACATGCTTTTGGCAATAACCAGACCGAAGGGAATGGAACCGAGAATGTATGCGAGTACGAACCAGACTATCAATGACATATATATTTCTCCTGAAATTACGCTGTGTGCCGAGGGATGATACCTATTTTATTCATATAAGGAAAGAGGGCTATTCCTCCAGGGCCTCAGCAATACGGATTTCGTTGGTCAGCGGATCCACGCGTTGAAAATTGATCTGGAACTGCTGGCCGGGGTAGAGCTTGTCGCCGAGCATTTTCTTGGGGGCGCGCACATTCACCTGGAGATGCGGCATGGCCAACACCGCCATGGGACCGTTTTCTTCGACCAGTACCGCGGATTGATAGCGCTTCCGCTGTTTGGCGAGGTAGACGAGTTTCCAGTACCGGGGGCGGAACCGTTGGACGGTGCTCACAGCCTGGATACGCATATTCAGATGCACGATGAGCTGATCGAGTTCGTCTTTGTTCAGGCGGGGCGTTCCATCGCTGAGAAAGGAACAGACTTGCGCCATATTGATGAAATCCGTGTAACGCCGGAGCGGTGAGGTGATGGGCGCATAGGCCGGGACACCAAGTGCTGCGTGGCGTTTGGGGTTGGTCTCAAGGGTGGGCGGCAGCAGCAGTTTGACCGAGCGAAGGATGTCTGCCGGTTCGGTGAAGATACCCGCTGCCTCCTGAGGAAGGGCGATATCCTGTGTACGGTGCAGAAGCGGGATGTCGTTCTCTCCGGCCCATTGAGCCAGCCCGGAGTTGGCCAGGATCATGAACTCACTGATGACCAGTTCGGAGCGGGGGGTGGGCGTCTTCAGGGTGATCTCCACCTTTGATTGCATACCTTCGCCCTCAACGGTGACCACGGGTTCCGGTCTGCGGATGACACAGGCGCCGGATTCAATGCGGCGGTCTATGAGCTTCTCAGCCAGTTGATGGGCCAGCACCATGGCTGCGTCGGTCTTGTCCCTGATGGCAGCGTCCGCATCCTCATAGGTGATGTTGGCCGACACCTTGATCCAGGCCATGCGCGGGGTGACCGAGAGGAGGACGCCGTTTTCATCCAGATGGAAGTCCGCGATCATGGCCGGGCGAGTCTCGCCGCCTATCAGACTGTAGAGTCCTGTGCCAAATTCTTCCGGCATCATGTGGCTGGTGCCTTCGGGCAGATAGAGGCTGGTGGCGCGGTACATGACGGCCCTGTCCAGCGGAGAACCGAATTCCCAGTGGATGTCGGGCCGCGCCAGGGCGATGGAGAGCGTGTATCCCGAGTCTGTACTCACGATACGGAATGCGTCGTCGATGTCACGAGTGGTGATGGCGTCTATTGTGACGAATTCATTTGTCTCCGGTCCTTCTGTTTGATTGGAGAATGCATCTTTTATTTTATTGATTTCATTGGAAAAGGATTCTGACCACTCGTTTTTCCAGGCAAAGTCGGCTTCATCCAGATGGAAGTTGTGATGCAGGGGCAGGACTCCCCATGTCTGCGCCAGGAGCAGGGCGAGGTGTTGGAGGTCTGGCAACCCTTTGGAGATGGCCGTCCATATCTTGCGTTCACTTTCGTCCAACGTATCGCCCACTTTGCGCCGGAGAATCCGGGTCAGGTTTGCTTTCAGGTCTGCGTCAAGGACGGGCAGTTGCGGCTTGCGACCCTGGCTATACGCAGTCCACAGCTCCTTGAGCAGGGTCTGTCCGGCAGAGGTCACGGCTTCGCGTGCCTTTTCCTCTGTCTTCTGTTGCATCTTGAGTTCCACTTTTTCAGCGGACCAGACTTCGAAATTCGGAGGGCGGAACTTGAAATGTGTTTTGGCCTGAAGCATGGCGCGGCCAAGGGCGGCAATCTGGTCCGGGGTGGGATCTTCCCACAGGAGCCCGGCAAACCAGCTGAGCGGTGCGGCTTCCACTTCCCCCTGCGCCAGGTCCCAGAGCTCCATGACATCAAGTCCGGCCTGGATCTCTCCACGGATCTCCTGATGCTGGTTCAGGGTATTCTGTATGTCCTGCCGGGAGACATCGGGGGAGCCGGCAGGTCCCTGCCAGGGGAGCAGCCGGACGGCCGGAAGTTTCATTTCGCGTTTGTTGATGGTCAACAGCCGGAGTTTGCCGGAGAATTCTTCAAGTACCCAGGCAAGCTGGGGTTGGTCACCATGCATGAATTCCACCACGGTGCCGGGTCGGACAGAAGTGCCGAGAGTAGATATGTTCGCCATTATTGCTTCTTTATCATCAGTGTCATCAATTATCGGGTACGTATCATGAAATGTTTGCCAGTGTAAGGGGAGGCGCGTATGTCATTCCTATGCAGATAGACCTCATTGAAATCGTAGGTATCATTGCCGCCTGTTGTACGACCGCTTCGTTTGTGCCGCAGGTCATGCACACATGGAAGACCAAGTCCGTGAAAGACATCTCATTAAAGATGTACGGCCTCTTTTCCTTTGGCCTCTGTCTTTGGCTTGTCTACGGCATCAGGATCAAGTCGCTGGCCATCATTCTCGCCAATAGTATTACGCTCACTCTTGCGTGTTCCATCCTGCTCATGAAGATAGTGTTCAACAAGAAACAAGACAACTGATTCCTCGCAACAAAAAGCTTCGCCGAACCTGTGTCCGGCGAAGTCTGTTTGGAATCGGAATGCCTGACTAGTGCTTGAAGGAACGCTGGCCGGTGAAGACCATGGCAACCTGCGGGCTGGCCTCGTTCACGGCTGTAATCACTTCGTTGTCACGAATGGAGCCTCCGGGCTGTGCGATGGCGGTCACGCCCTGGTCGATGCACAGGTCCACGCCGTCGCGGAACGGGAAGAAACCGTCGGAGACGACCACGGAGCCGGGCAGGCCGCCGCGAGCTTCCTCGGTCCTCTTTTCAATGTCTGCCAGCTTGGCTTTCATTTCCGCATCCTTGATGGCCGCGAGCTTGAGCTCGAACAGAGACATGCCCAGTTCCTTGGACGCCAGCAGGTCAGCGTATTTGATGTAGGCCTTGGTGACAGCCAGAAGCACGCAGCCGACACGATCCTGTTCACCGGTGCCGGTGGCAGTGGTCACTCCATCGCGGACAAAGAGGACAGAGTTGGAGGTGACTCCCGCTTCAACGGCCCAGGCAAAGAGCAGATCGTCTGCTTCCTGTTTGCTTGGAGCGCGTGCAACGAAGTTGTTGCCGTCCTTTTCTGCTGTGGCCGGGATGAAATCGTCGGCTTTCAGGATAGCGTTGCGGAAAGAGAACTGGAGCACCATGCCGCCGTCGCTCAGGGACTTGATGTCTAGGAACGGGGTTTGGGAAAGGCTCTCCAGGTCGGCAATGCCGGGAATCTGGAGGATGCGCAGGTTCTTTTTCTTCTTGAGGAGTGCAAGGGCATCAGCCTCAAAATCAGGGGCTGCCACGACTTCGACGTAGACCTTGCTGATCTGTTCCGCACAAGCCATGTCGAGCGTGCGGTTGACAACCACTGCACCGCCAAATGCGGCGATCCGGTCTGCCTCAAAAGCACGACGGAAGGCTTCGGAGACGCCTTCTTCTGTCCATGCCGCGCCGCAGGGGTTGTTGTGCTTCAGGATCAGCGCTGCCGGCTTGGCAGACAGGTACTGCAAAATATTCAGGGCATTATCAACGTCTGTGAGGTTGGTCTTGCCGGGGTGTTTGCCCGCCTGGAGCATGTGTTCCTCGGTCAACGACGAGACCAGTCCCTGGCCTTCGCCGATGAACTTGACGCCACCCACTTCAAGCTGGCCTTTGGCCAATTCATACAGCGCGGCTGGTTGGTCCGGGTTTTCACCGTAACGCAACCCCTTGGTTTCACATTCGATTTTCCAGGTGCGCTTTTTGAAGACCAGTTCCTGGTCGCCCAGGGTCAATTTCATGTCAGCAGGAAAAGGGTCCTGCTGCAGTGTCGTATACATTTTTTTCAGATCACTCATATGCTCAACTCCCTGTTGTTCTCGTGAGGTCGCGGTCATAGCACAGCTTACGATAGCGGGCAATATCGCTTACGTTCATGCATATATTCAATCAAATGTTTTACAAAAATGAGAAAAGACTCCCAAAAGATGTTGAATTGGGATATGTTATAAATAATGAAAGTCACCCTTGTGTAAATGTGTCTATCATTAGAGCGAGTGAAATAAAAATATCACTCATTGGAGGGAGGTATGAGGATACTGGGATTTAGTGATTGGAAGATGCGGACCAAGATCCTTAGTTTCTTTGTGGCAGCCATAGTGATGGTTCTGGGTGGACTTTTAGGCTACTTCCTACCTGTAGTCTCCTCTTCCTTGCTGGAGGAGAAGAAGATCGCTACCCAAAGTGTCGTTGATGTCGCGTATAGCGTCGTCCAATACTGGGCGGATCAGGCTGCTTCGGGCGCAGTGAGTGTCGAGGAAGCACAGGATGCGGCCAAGAAGGAAATCGCTGTTTTCCGGTATAAGGGACAGGAGTATTTCTGGATTAATGATATGCATCAGGTCATTGTTGTTCACGGCGCAAAGCCGGCACTCAACGGGAAGGATCTATCCGACCTCAAGGACGATAACGATGTCTATATTTTCCGTGAATTCGTCAAGGTAGCCAAGTCGACGGGTGATGGATTTGTCCATTACACCTGGCCCAAGGCCGGCAGTGACAAGGCCGTGCCCAAGGTCTCATATGTAAAGCTCTTCAAGCCCTGGAACTGGGTCATTGGTAGCGGTATTTATGTAGATGATGTAGAAGCTCAGGTTGCTTCACTTCGTTGGCAGATTCTCATTCCGACGCTGGTCTCCATGCTCATTCTCATGGGCATAGTCTGGTGGGTCATCGAGCGTATGGTCAAGCCGATGTATGAAGTCGTCGACGTAGCCGAGCGTATGGCGGAAGGTGATCTTCGTATGAAGATCGTCTCCAGGAGCAAGGATGAGGTCGGCATGGTGACATCCGCCATGGCCCACATGCTCCAGTCGCTCAAGCAGGTCGTGGGCGAAGTGCGCATGGCCTCCGAGCAGGTGGCTGCGGGCAGTGAAGAACTCTCTTCCTCCTCTATCCAGATGTCTCAGGGAGCCACGGAGCAGGCTTCTGCGGTAGAAGAAGTCTCCGCCTCCATGGAGCAGATGACTTCCTCTATTGAACAGAACGCGGACAACGCCCAGACAACCAACAGCATGACCAACAAGGCGGCCATTGACACCCAGTCCGGTGGCGAAGCCGTGGCCAAGACCGTGGATGCCATGAAGCAGATCGCGGAAAAGATCACCATCATTGAAGACATCGCGCGTCAGACCAACCTGTTGGCACTTAACGCAGCCATCGAAGCCGCCCGTGCCGGCGAACACGGCAAGGGATTCGCGGTTGTGGCAGCCGAGGTTCGCAAGCTGGCCGAACGAAGTGGTACCTCCGCTTCCGAAATCAGCGAGCTGTCCTCCTCAAGCGTCAAGGTTGCGGAAGAAGCGGGTGAACTGTTGTCGAAGATCGTTCCGGATATCCAGAAGACTGCTGAGCTGGTGCAGGAGATTTCTGCTGCTACCAACGAGCAGAATGAAGGCGGGACCCAGGTCAACAAGGCCATCCATGAAATGGAAAAGGTCATCCAGGAAAATGCCTCTGCATCCGAGGAAGTGGCCTCCACCGCAGAAGAGCTGTCAGCTCAGGCCGTGCAGTTGCAGAGTTCCATGCAGTTCTTCAAGGTTGACGATATGTCCGCTACCACGACAAAGGTCGTGACTCGGCCGCCAGCCAAGCCCATCGCGCCTGCGGCACCTCCGCTGCAGCCGGAGAACCCGCGGTTAGGGCAGAGTATTGATATGGATATGGATGACGACGAGTTCGAAAAGTTCTAACCAGCCTGTATTGACACGAACAAGGCCGCTCGAAGATTCGGGCGGCCTTTTTTGTGCGTTTGGAGGTGAGATTTCATGTTGGCGGGTAGTGGAATTGTTTGGTATGGAAAGAATCCCGGCATGTGCTTTTTTATTAATCAAGGAACATCAATGTCAGAAAGTTATTTGGAAAAGGCCCTTCTCAAGTTGGCGAGACAGATCAACGCCTATGATGAAGCCTCTCTTATGAGTTTATGGGATAAATACGCTGAAAAGGTTCGCCATTTCGAGCCCACCAAGCGGTGGGAGGAATCTGTTCTGGTTTTCAACCTGATCCAGTCCATCCGACTCAAGAATCAGTTATTCAACTACAATTGGGCGCAATCCCGTATGCCAGATGACGCTCCGCATGAAATCGATCTGGCCGCTCTGACCGTGCCGGAAAAGGTTTCATCCGTTCCAGACGGCAAAGAGGGTGAAGAGGACGCCAAGGACGGTGTGGCGGAAAAACCGGACCGTCGTGGCAAATTGCTCACCCTGACTCCGAAAAAAACAAAATGATCGGTGCTCATCTCAAGTTGACATATGTCACCGTTTATACTTACGGAAGATAACCGTTTGTGCGCGTAATTGACGCCGGGAGTTTTTGTCCGGCATTTCAAGGAGCTTTAAATGTCCAATATAGTGGTTTTCGGTTCCCAGTGGGGAGACGAAGGGAAAGGTAAAATTGTTGATATGCTGGCTGAAAAGTCGGACGCCATTGTCCGTTTTCAGGGTGGCAACAATGCAGGGCATACCCTGGTCGTTGATGGAGAACAGTGCATCCTGCATCTGATCCCCTCAGGTGTACTGCACCCCGGCAAGAAATGTCTTATCGGCAACGGCGTTGTTCTGGACCCCGTGGTCTTCTGCGAAGAACTGGACAAGCTCGCTGCCAAGGGCATCGACGTGTCATCTTCACGCATGATGATCAGCAAGAAGACGCATATCATCATGCCGTATCATCGTCTCATGGACTCGGCCCGCGAGACGTCCAAGTCCGATGACGGAAAGATCGGTACAACCGGTCGCGGCATCGGTCCCTGTTATGAAGACAAGATGAACCGGTGCGGTATCCGCGCAGGTGATTTCACCGACCCGGCGCTGCTCAAGAGCAAGATTGCCAAGGCGCTCGAAGAGAAAAACGTTCTCTTCAAGCATCTGTATGGCGCAGAGCCCATGGACGCGGAAGCCGTGTATGCTGAAATCCTGCCCGTTGCGGAACGTCTCGTCGAATACCTCGGCGATGTCTCTTCTGCCATTCAGGAAGCCGACGTCGTTCTTTTCGAAGGCGCACAGGGCACGCATCTGGATATTGATCATGGCACGTATCCGTTCGTGACCTCCTCCAATACGGTGACTGCCAATGCCGCTTCCGGCGCAGGCTGTTCTCCTCGCGAGCTGGATCGTATCATCGCCATCGTCAAGGCGTACACCACCCGTGTGGGCAGCGGCCCGTTTGCCACGGAACTTTTCGATGCCGACGGAGACTACCTCCAGGCACAAGGCCATGAATTCGGAGCTACCACCGGGCGTAAGCGTCGCTGTGGCTGGCTCGATCTGGTTGTGCTCAGGGAGTCCGCTCGTCTCAATGGTCCCACCGAGCTGGCCATCACCAAGCTCGACGTGCTTTCCGGCCTCAAGGAGATCAAGCTCTGTACCGCATACGAGTACAAGGGCGAGACCATCTCTTACCCGCCGCAGGAGCAGAACGGCATGGCCTATGTCGCGCCGGTCTACGAGACCATGCCTGGCTGGGATGAAGATATCACCACCGCTCGCAGCTGGGATGAACTCCCTGCCAACGCTGTGGCATACCTGAAGCGGATCGAAGAGATCACCGGCGTCAAGATCGGTATCGTCTCTGTCGGCCCTGATCGGGTACAGACCTTTTAAGTGGGAGAAGCTCGATGACATTGAACGGTGATCCGCTGGCCGCCCTGGCAGGGCAGGAGCATGCGGTACAACGACTCAATGCCATTGCGCACGACCCTCCACAATCCATTGTTATTGAAGGGGGCGATGCGGAATCCCGCGTCGCTCTCTCTCTGTATTGGGCCATGCGGCTCAACTGCGTGTCCGGACACGCCAAGCACCATGGCCCGTGCGGTCAATGTCCGGCCTGCAAGCAGATCATGGATCTTGCCTTCAACGATCTCCTCTTTTTTGATGGCCGTGAAGGGCTGATCAAGGTGGAACCGGTGCGCCAGTTGCGTAGCACCTGGGGACAGCCGCCCAACGGTGACGGGTATCGTGTGACCATTTTTGCCGAGGCCCAGATGTTCATGACCGAGGCGGCAAACGCCTTGCTCAAATCTCTTGAGGAGCCGCGGCCGGGTAATGTCTTTGTCCTTGCCGCTCCGCAGCGCGAGCGGTTGCTGGAGACGCTGGTGTCCCGATCGTGGGTGGTCACTCTGGCATGGCCCGACAAGCGGGAGAATGAGCCGGAGATATCCGAATGGACCACGGCTCTGGTCACTTTCTGGCAGACCAAACGGGGCTGGTTCGAGCGGACGTCCACCAAGGGGGCGGTCAACAAGGACCTCGCCATGCAGGTGGTGCTCGGCATGCAGCGCGAGTTGCGTGAGACCCTGTCCGGGTCCGGCCTTACGCCCTTGTCAGTCAGGCTGGCTCAACAGCATGATCCGGTCTTTTTGCGTCGTCTGGGCCTTGTTCTTGATGAGGCTCAGAACGCCCTGAATACGCAGGTGCCCGTGAATCCGGCCATGGTGCTGGATTGGGTCGCCACGCGCATGGTGTGATCCATGCGTATTGTTCCATACGATCAACACGATCCAAGTGAGATCATTGATCTGATTACGACTATTCAGATTGATGAATTCGGTGTGGCTACATCGGCTGAAAAGCAACCTGACCTGCGTGACATTCCGTATTTCTATCAACAGGGTGCCGGGAGTTTCTGGTTGGCCTTCGTAGATGGCGAGCTGGCTGGCACCATCGCCCTCAAGGACGTGGGGGGCGGAGTCTGCGCCCTGCGAAAGATGTTTGTGAAAAAGGCGTATCGGGGCAAGGAACGGGGAATTGCCGCAGCGCTCATGGCCACGTTGCTTGACTGGGCAGGTTCCAAGGGTGTCCGGGAGATCTATCTTGGCACTGTGGATGTCTATCACGCAGCACATCGTTTTTATGAAAAGAGCGGCTTCATGGAGGTGACGCTGGATCAGGTGCCGGACACCGTGCCGCTCATGGATGTGGATCTGAAATACTATTGTTACCGATTCTAAATTTTCATGTAAAAAACCGCCCGCCCCAGTATACTGGGGCGGGCGGTTTTTTTGTGTCTGTTAGTTGAGTTATACCTTTTTGCCTATGAAGCGGACCAGCGCGGCACAAGCCAGCGTGCCGATGGGCAGGGTCACATAGACCGGCATGCCGAGTCCTGCCGGAATGTATCCGGCGAAGATGGAAACAAGGGCAACGGGTACGGCATAGAAGAGCTGTGTGCGGACGTGTTCGATATGGTCACAGCTCGACCCCATGGAGGACAGGATGGTGGTATCCGAGATGGGAGAACAGTGGTCACCGAAGATGGCTCCGGTGAGGACTGAACCCACGTTGAGGATAACGAAGTTCGGGTCCGGGTTCATGGCAAAGGAGAGGGGGATGGCCAGCGGCATGAGGATACCCATGGTGCCGTAGGATGTTCCGGTCGCAAACGAGATGATGGAGCCGAGGATGAAGATGATGGTCGGCAGCAGGAAGGCGGGCAGTGCGTCGGACAAAATGGACACCAGATATGTGGCGGTCCCGAGCTCTTTCATGATGCCGGACAGGGACCACGCCAACAGCAGGATGACCGCTGTGATGTTCATGGATTTGACGCCGGTGACAAATGTTTCGATGGCATCCTTGATGGGCATGACTTTCTTGATTACGGCCATGAAGATGGCAACCAGGCTGGCGATGAGAGCGGCCTGGAACAGGACCACGGAAGCGTCTGAGGCCCCGAAGCACGTGCGCATGGAGGTGAAGCTGAGTGGGGACGCGTTGATGGCGGCCAGTACCGTTTCATCGTCAATGGCACTGTAGCCGTTGAAATAGAAACCGAGGAACGCCGCGACGATCAAGGTGCCGATGGGCAGGATCGCGGACCAGACGGATGGGACAACGTGGGCTGCCGGTTTCAGGCTGGTGGATTCTTCGGCAGCCATGGGCACGGCGTCATCCCCAATAACCTTTCCGGTCGTGCGGGCACGGACTTCCGCTTTGTGCATGGGGCCGAATTCGCGCATGAACCAGATGGTGAAGAGGATGAAGACAAGGATGAATATGTTGTAAAAGCGGAACGGGATGGTCTCGACAAACACGCCATACGCATTGGCCTGTATGCCGATCACCTGGTAGCTGTCCCGGATCAGGCCGACTTCATAGGCGACCCAGGTGGAAATGAGCGCGATACCTGCAATGGGGGCAGCGGTCGCGTCAATGATGAACGCGAGTTTTTCGCGGGATACATGCAGTTTGTCCGTGACGGGGCGCATGATGGGACCGACGGTGAGGGAGTTGGCGTAGTCGTCGAAGAAAATGAACAACCCCATGAGCCAGGTGGCGAACTGCGAGGAGCGTGGAGTTTTTGCCCATTTGGACAGGGCTTCGGCAATCGCCTGTGCACCACCCATTTTTGAGACCAGCGCAATCAGACCGCCGATAGCCAGGACCTGAAGCACGATACCGGCATTCCAGGTGTCGGCCAGGGAGGCGAGAATCTCCGTGGACATGCGCAGGAATCCGGCAATAAAGGCGTGGTAGATGTCTATTCCCTTGAGGTCGAGCATGAAACAGCCGGAGAAGACTCCGAGAAAGAGCGAAAGGACAACGTTCTTGCTTGCAAAGGCAAGGATGATGGCAATCATGGGTGGAATCAGGGTCAGCATGCCGAATGACGCAGCGTTGTTCGCTGCTTTGGACGAGTCGGCAGCCAGAGCGGGGTCGACCAGCAAGGTCATGGCCGCCAGGCATAAGAGGGTGAATACAATATGTCTTCTCATAGTGGGTCCTTTCACTAAATGTAGTTTGGCAGATAAAAAGTCCGCAATAATAGGGCTAGTGCGAATAAAATTCAATCAGCACGCGAGGCGGGGATAGACTATATATGAGGTAATGTCGACAGCAGGGCGAGAATAGATGCTGTTTATGAAGGTTTTTTGATCGAATTTGTCGGAATCGTGGCTATTTTTTGGCTGATTGGCATAAAAATGAGCTTTCCGCCTCCACACGACAGATGCGCGTTGTGAAGGATACATACCATTTTCCCCGCCCTTCATTTTGGGCGTGGATATGGTCGGGGTGCTGCCTCCACGCACGGATGGCCTCCAGGCTGTCCCAGTAGGAGACGGTGATCCCGACATCTTTGCGGGCAGACTCTACCCCGAGAAATCCGGGCATGGTTGATGCGAGTTCAAGCATGCGGTTGGCGGTGTCACTGTATCCATCGTCATGAATGGTTCTCATAGACGTGAAAATGACTGCATAATAGGGCGGTGTGGGAGTGTGTGCGATCATGGGTTATCCGAGGCTGATCCTTCTGCATTGGGAGCCTCTGGGGATGAACAGCCCCAATGCTATTGCATCGGTGATGGGTTGATCCAGTTTCTGGGTCAGAAATTGTGTGGCGTTGGCTTCAAGCATCTGGCCGGGACGCTGAAAGCTACGACAGAACATCTCTCCCCAGTTGGTCGCATAAATGACGGTGGCCTCTTCAATGCGGTTGATATCGTGTGGACTGGTCAGGTTGAGAATGAAAAAGGCCCGGGTAATCCGTTCCGATTTCAGGCCGTCATTGATATCCCGTTCAAATGTGCGTTCAAAGGGAAAGAAGTCATGGAGTGTGGCCATGACTTTTTGCAGGTCTGCCACTGAAATGGGAGCGATGCTCCTGTCTGCCTGAAGCAGGCTCTTGGGATGATATATCCGGTTGGCAAGAAGCCAGGAGAGGATGTGGATCGGGTCGTGCGTCCGGTGGAGCATCTGCATGGCCTCGGCAGACTGTTTGGCTTCAATGGATGAGCCGCCGCGGACGGTCCAGATGGTGGGCTTGCCCGTGGATTTCACCGTGGAGAAATGCAGGATCGGAAAGGTACTCCCCTTGGCATCCATGAATGGCACTCGCATGACCTTGTGCTTCTTTTTGGAAAAGTTCGCGCCAATGCGTCTGCCCATGCGGGTCAAATCTTCCGAGTTGATGTGTGCCTTGGTTGCGCCTTTGGTGGACAGCCCGGATTGGATGCGCTGATACGTGTCTACCATATATTGACGGACGCTGGCTCCCATCATCAGTGATTTTTCAAAAGGCCATGCCCGGTTGGACCCGGTTATGCGATCCGGCTCCACATACCCTGAACCGAAGAGCACCGAGATGAGACTGTCGTCCTCGGCCCGTGTGGGCAGGTTCATGAAAAACGGTATCTCGGACAGGTTGGCCTTGAGTCGGAATGATTCCTTGAGCAGGGCCGCCGTATTGGTCTGTTTCCGTCGCAGATAATAGGTGTGCAGGGTGGAAAACAGGGCCGTATACGGGTCGGTGTCGAGCTTTCCTCGCCTGTTGCTTACGAGATTTTTCTTGATGCGGTCACACAGTGACAGGGCTGAAGCTCCCGGTGCGGCATATGTCTCAAGCAGGCCGAGTTTGAGCACGGACTTGAACGGCGCGCGCATGGCTTTGACAATCTGCCATAGTGAGCCTCCGAAGTATTCGTCCGGTGGCACCGGGGCGAGATAACCGAAATCCTCCAGGCGCGGTTTACCGGACATGGGGTATCGCCTGGAAGCATGGATGCAGTTCTCATATCCTTTTTTGCTCGTCCCTGCCGGAGCGATCCACCAGGCGATATTTTTCCCGGCCAGCTTGAGGGCCGTGCGATAAAATTCCTCCTTGAGGAGCAGAGCCTGGGCCGATCCGGAACTTTCTTCATCGCCAGACAGGAACCGGTTGTCTCGCACATCGTCCATGCGCATAGGGTAGAAGTGCGCTTCCAACCTGAACTCGCTCTCCGCCCACAGGCCCAGTGCTTCCAGCTTTCGTCTGAGGCCTTTTTCCTGATTGATGGTCAGGTCGCCGTCGTAGCAGACCCAGCAGTCGATGTCTGATTGAGGCGTTTGTGCCACGGTACCCAGGCTTCCCATTGCGTAGACCGCCAGAATGCGGACATCCGGGCTCGTATCCCGATGCAGGGGCGCGTCGAAGTACCGCCGGGCAAGTTCCAGCGGAGTCAGACAGGATTCATACCCCCAGACTCGACATGAAGGGATCTCCTCAAGGCCGAACCGGTGCTCGAATATGGAAGTGTCCAGCAGGAGGGGGAGAATGCGAAGAAAGATGTGCTGATCGCGGTCCATGGTCTGGATGGCCCGGGCGAGGCGCGTGCGGTTGTTGTCGAGCATGCGTCGCTCTCGCCGCATGAACGTCAATTCGCGGGACCACATTGCCAGCGTTTTCTGAGCCTGGAACGGATCGGTCTGTTTTGTCCTGGGAGTAGCACCGGCCTCGGCATCGCGGGCAAACAAGGTCATTTGTCGTATGCGGTTGGCTAGGAGTAGCGGATGGGAGACGTCGGAATTCTTGACGATAGAGCGGGTCACCGTGCTCTTGGGGAATTCAACGCCTTGCATGGTGCAACCACGGATGTAGATGGCGTGGAGCACGGATTCCAGAAACTCGACTCCATGAAAATCGGTGCATACAAACTCGGCGAAGGAAAAATCAATTGCCGTGAATCGTGTGGTGCGCAGACGGCAGTTGTGGAAAGCGCATCCAGCCAGAGATGACAAAGTGAACTCGGTCATGTTCATGGATACGGCGTGCACTGCCGTGTCGCCGAATGAACACCCCCGCAGTCTGCATTCATCAAAGGAACTGTCAGCCAGGGTCGCATCGGTGAATGTGCAATCGGTAAAGGTACATTTCGTGAACTGGATGTTGGAAAAAGTGGAACCGCTGAAGTCCACACCGGAAAATGTCGTCCCGGTGCAGACGCAGTCGTTGAAGCGTGTGTCCGTCAATGTACTTGTACTGATTTTGGTGCGCAGGAAGGTCGTTTTGCTGAAAAGGGATGCGGTCAGGTTCAGGTTGACGAAGGCGCGACCATCCAGATCGTCCTCGATGACCTTGGAACCGGGTAATTCCATGTCGCGTATGTTGCGGAATTTCGGCAGTAGGACTTCCAGTGTTTTGGGTTTATTCTTGAAAATGCGGGAGAGAAGTCCGGCCTGTGATGGTGTGGTGGCTTTCTGCTTTTCAACGGCAGCGGCGTGGGGCTGCGTTTTTTTGAACGAACGGGAGGAATTGCTTTTGCAAATGTCATGGCGACTGATGTTGCGCGTAAAGTCCGGTGCGATGAATTCGAGGATAGACAGCGATTCCAGGTGGGCGTCCATTCTGTCTTCTTCTGGTAACGAACGAATGTACTGGGCATAGCCCACATCGCCCAGCAGAGGGCTTCGCGCGATCGCTGTCTGTTTCAGGCCGGGCATCTTTGTTCGGACCGAAGCGAGTAACTTGCCGGCCTGATGGTGCCCCTGGGCGATAATGGCATCCAGGCACGCTCCGGCCAGACCATTTGATGCGTTGGAAAGCTGTTTGAGGAGCATGGTCAGGATGGTCTTGTTGCCCGCTTCGCCGACCGCTGCAATCGTCCGCAAAACCCGTGCGTTTGGTATGATGCGTTTGGTCTCTATGGATTTGGCCAAAATCTCTGCATAGTGTGCATCACCGAGCGCGTTGATGATGCGGCAGAGGTCCTGAAGCTCCTGCCCGCTGGTACCATTGGCTATGCGCGTATTTACCCATTTGCCGAACAACCCGTTCGTGAGGGCTTGCTTGACCGGGAAGGCCAGGGGTTCACCCCGTTCTCCCAATGAGGCGACAAAGGGAGCCAGTTCTACAGGATCGCTTGCCACAAGCGGTTGGAGCAGACTTTCAAGCCAGATCAGGGTTTCCCTGTCATTATTGCCGGGATAATTCAGCAGCATTTCATGGGCCAGTGCGAGTCGATCCGGCGCAGGCCATGCGCTGACAGCGAGGTCCAGTTTGTGCAGAGGGACCGATTTACTGGTGATGAACCGGGAACTGAGAATACGGCCGAACCGCCCTGAGTGAACCATGGCGTGAAGACAGTGCTGGACTGTGCGTATGTCGGAACTGCGGTCTGCTATGGCATGAAGGCTGCGGACTATTTCGGCAAAAGGTGCGGCGTCTGGGCGAAGCACCCTGGTGGATTGGGTACACCAGTCGATAAATTCCAGAGTCAATCCGTCGATGGTTGGAGTGTTATTCAACACCGACCGTGTCGGGAATTCTCGAATGCGTGCCGCAATGGTGCGTATGTTTGCCAGTGGTAAGCCCATTCTTTTAGTGCCGCCTTTGGATGATCTTATTTTATTACAGTTATTTGGGTATGAAGTCAAAGGGAGTTGATGGGGGTGGCTCGCCGTTGTGTCTGCTGAGGATTTTCGTGTCTGGTTTCAGGCCGAAAATGGCAGACACAATGTGCTGGAACCGCGCCCAAACACTCGTTTAAATCCCAAAAACACTTTGACTCATTTATTACAATGGCCTATCGTCGCCGACTATTACTGATCAATATGAATTTCAGCATCAATCAACACTTCAGGAAAGAAAAATTATGTATACACTGCGTACTCTTCCGGGAGATGACGTTCGCCAGATCATGTGGCGTTTTGCCGAACGTTTCGACCTTCAGATGTCGGTCCAGTCCGCGCGTTCCATAGCCCGGTCCACGGTTGCAAAACTGGTGGCCGAAGGCGCTCGCAATACGCATGAATGGACTGAGCAGAAAGGCGAACTCCTGACCGCTTTTGACCAGTCAGGTCTGACCGCGCTCTTCATGGACCCCCATCAGGGTGGTTTTATCGAAGGTCCCAAGAATCTCGCACTGGCTCTGGTCGCGTTCGAGCTGGCCTGGGTTGATGCCGGTGCCGCCACCAGTTCTTTGGCTTCCTGCCTGGCGCTGGCACCCATTCACGAGAAGGGCACCACCGAGCAGCGTGACAAATATATGTCCAAATGTGTGCCGCCCCAGCCCGGTGATGACCGCGAAATCTGGCGTGGCGCTTTCGCATTGACCGAACCGTTGCCGTATATCGGCGTGGACACCGGCGTGCTGTGCGGCAAGGCCACCGTGGCCGACTGGAATGAAGGCGACGAGCCCATGCTCCAGGTCGACAAGCGTGGCCGTTTCATCACCAACATGGACTTTGCCAACTTCGTGACTGCTGCCGTCGAATCCAATGACGATCGCATCAAGGGCACGTTCATGATCATCCTTGAAGAAGGCGACGAAGGCACGTTTGACCGTGGAGCCCCCACGCTCAAGATGGTGCACCAGCTTTCCTCCACCCGCGACCCCGTGTTGAACCTCAAGGTTCCCGCTTCTCGCATTATTGGCGGATACGACGTGGTCGACGGTGTCATTGTTCCCAAATACAATCATTCCGAGATTATCGGCGCGGTCTTCCACCGTACCCGTATCCCGGTCGGCCTGATGACCTCTGCCAAGCTGCTCTCGGCCGTGGAGCCTGTCGTCAGATACCATCGCAATCGTTTCCGCGGCGGCGACGCTGCCAAGGAAGGATCCCCCCGTTTTGACAAGGGACTCCAGATCAACGAAGACGCACTCCAGCGCCTTATTGATGTCTGGGCCTCTGGTGAAGCAGGGTGCTCCCTGGCCTTTGCCGCTGCCCGTCTGGCTGATCAGTTCGATCCCATCGAAAAGGCCAAGGAAGCCCATTTCGAAGCAGAAGGCGTGACCTCTGTGCGCAAGCAGATGGGCGTCCTGCGCAAGCTCAAGGATCAGGTCTGCGAATACATCGACCTCGTGCACACCCCTGAAGCCCAGCGCGATCAGGCCCGCTTTGCGGAGCTGGATGCGGACACCCTGACCAAATACGCCTACATGGAAGCCCTTGCCGGCGTCCTCAATCCGGGCGTGAAACTCTGGAACACCGGTGAAGGCGCCAACAAGATGCGCGAAGCCGTGGCTTTGGTCGGCGGATACGGCATCACCGAAGACTGCCCCGGTTTCCTCATGCAGAAGTGGAGCGACTGCCAGCTTGAGGCCACGTATGAAGGCCCCGAAGCGGTACAGCGTCGTCATCTGACCATGACCATGACCAGTGACGTGTTCCAGCACATCATGGACAACTGGGTCAGCCAGATGCGTGCTGCGGGCAAGAACGTGCCCGGTCTCGGCGGCTATGTCCTCGCTGCGGCCATGGAGCTGTGGCAGTGGACGCTCGGCCATCTCCAGACCGCCAAGGACGACGACGGCCGCAAGCTGTATCACAACAAGCGGCAGGGCGTGACCTTCCCCATGGCCGATGCGCTGGGTTGGCTGCTCGGACCGTACTTCCTGGCCACTGATGTCATGGAGCTTATTGAGAAAGGTCCCATGTCTCCGACGCTGGCCGAAGGTCTCGACGACCTGACCGGATTCTACAAAGACATGTGTCATGTCCAGGCTGCCCGCGCTGCCGGTGAAGTGGCCCGTATCTGTACCGAACTGGTCTATGGTTACAACCTGTGCATGTGCCCGACCCCGGATGGCGGCATTGCAGAGAAGTGCGAGCCGGAGTCCAAGTCCAATGACGAATGCGCTCCTGACGGTACGCTCGGCGATCAGTCCAAGTGTTCCCGTGAAGACCTCATCCGTTTCCGCGAACTCAAGGCGACCATCGACATGTGTATGTCCGGTTCCCGCCTGGCCAAGGATCGCGCAGGCAAGGCCATGGCGGATGTCATGATCCCCGAGGCCCTGGATTACCCCATTGGTTAACAATTCCATGCGGGGGAGGAACAGCGTTCCTTCCCCGTTTTTCATATTTCCCGAGAGTATTACCATCCCCGGAGGCAATAATGAGTGACGAGACTCCCCGCGCTGAGATGGAAACCGATATCGTCTGTGTCGGTTTCGGACCGGCTGCCGGTGGCTTTCTGACCACCTTGACCCGCGGCCTGATGAATGAGGACGGCACTCCTGTGGCCGAGAGCAAGGCCATGCCGGGCATGCCCCCGCAGGTCATTTGCTATGAGCGGGCCGATGACATCGGTTTTGGTGTTTCCGGTGTGGTCACCAAGGGCCGGGCCATCAAGGCCAGCTTCCCTGATCTCGATCTTTCCCAGATTCCCATGGCGCACGAAGTCACCAACGAGAAAATCCTGTTTCTCAAGGACCCGGTCGGCGCCAGCCGTCGTCCCGGCCTGTTCAAGCTGGCGGATACCGTTCTTGGCAAGTGGATGGAGGATGACGCCTACGAACTGCCCTATGTCCCCGCTTTTCTCGAAAAACACCCCGGCATGATCTTTTCCATCGGCCAGCTCAACCAGTGGGTTGGCGGCAACCTGATGGGCACCGGCATGGCGCAGATCTGGCCCGGCTCGCCGGTTGCCGAACCGCTCATGGAGGGCGAGGCCGTCAAGGGCGTGCGCATGGTTGATCAGGGTGTAGAGAAAGACGGCACTCCCGGTGCCGGTTTCATGCCCGGCATGGATATGAAAGCCGCACTCACTGTTGTGGCGGATGGTCCTGTTGGTCCAGTGGGCCAGCATCTGGACCGCGAACTCGGTCTGCCCGAGGGCAACCATCAGCGCGAATGGGCCGTGGGTATGAAGTGCGTGGTCGACCTGCCGGAAGACTGCGACTGGGAGCCGGGTACCGTGCTCCACACCATCGGCTATCCCGAACCTGAAATTTTCGGTTTCCTCTATGTGTATCCCGGCAATGTGGCCTCGCTCGGCATTTTCGTGCCGTCATGGTTCGACAGCCCGGTTCGCACCGCATACCGCTACATGCAGCACTGGATGATGCACCCCTATTTGTGGAAGCGGCTTCAGGGTGGCACCATGCGTTCTTGGGGCGCAAAATCCTTGCAGGAGTCCGGCAAGCGCGGCGAGCCTTTCCTGTGTGGCGATGGCTTTGCCCGTATCGGCGAAGGCTCCGGTTCCACCAACGTGCTCACTGGTTCCGGTGTGGACGAAGCGTGGGCCACGGGCGTGCAGCTCGGTGAGTCCGTGCTGGAATTGCTCAAGGACGGCAAGGCGTTTTCCAAGGAAAATCTTGAAGCGACCTATGTTGCCAAACGCCGCGCCTCCTGGGTGGAGGAAGAGGCCAAGGTGGCAGAAAAATCCCGCGATGGGTTTACCAAGGGCGTTATCCCCGGTTTCATGGGCATGGGCTTGACCGGCCTGACCAAGGGATTGATTAATATGCCCGGCAAGGCGCTCAAGCCGCAGGACCGTATTCCCACTGTGGAAGAGTATTACAAAGGCTACATTCAGGAGGGCGAGATTCAGAAGATCCGTACCGAATGTGCCAAGAACGGTGTCAGCCTGCACGACGCCCTCATGGACCGCGTGGGCTGGCCTGAGATTCCGCTGGACGGCACGTTGCTGGTGTCACATCAGGACGCGCTGCTCATGGGCGGCAAGGTGCAGGCCAATCCCGGCTATGCGGACCACGTCACTTTTGCCGATCCTGATTTTTGCAAAGGGTGTCGTGAAAAGGTTTGTATCGAGGCGTGTTCCGGTCAGGCCATTTACACCAATCCCGAGGGTGGCACACCGCTTTTCGATCGGGAGAAATGTGTGCACTGCGGCGCATGCATGTGGAACTGCAGCAAGTCCAACCCCCGCGACAATGAACGGACCAACGTCAAGTTCAGAGGTGGTTCCGGCGGGCTGCATTCTGCCGAGAATTGATATATGACCAAGCCGGCTCTTTTATAGAGATTGAAGAAAACGGGCGAGGCGAAATATCGCAACGCCCAACGAATTGGCGACATGAGAAATACGAGTGTCGTCGAATACATCAAGGAGATAATGAATGGGCAATGAATTCCACATCGTGGTTTGCGGTTCCATCGTACCGGACCCGCTCCAGACGCTCGCACCCCAGGACGGTCCCAATGGTCCGATCCTGCAAAATGAAATGATGCTGCCTGCCGTGCTCGACCCGTGGGCCGGTCACGCACTCTATGAGGCCGCTGATCTGGCCGCCAAGAATCCCGGAAGTCAGGTCTGGCTGGTCAGCCTCGGTCCCAAGGCCAAGCTCCAGCAGGTCATGATGGCCGTGTCCCAGAAAGCCCCGTTCCAACTGGTCGTGGCCGATGGGTCCTCTTCCGGTTTTGAGGACAGCTATGAGACCGCAAAGGTTTTGTCCGACACCATTGACGGCATCGCCGGGCTGGACAAGTCCAAGCTGCTGCTCTTTGGCGGCTGGCAGTCCGCATCCCGTGGCTCCGGCGCGGTCATGCAGATGGTCGGTGAGATGCAGGGTGTCTCCGAACAGTTCCAGGGTGTGGACAAGATCACTGTCGGCGACGACGGTGCCATTGAAGTCCTGGAGCGTGTGGAAGGCGGCTCTTACCAGAAATCAGTCGTGGATGGCGCACCCGCCGTCATGGGCTGGGCCACTGGAGAACTGCCCGAGCCTCCGAACAATCCCCAGATAGGCATGCAGAACATGCAGAAAAATATGCCTGCCCTGCAGCAGGCCAAGCCCGCAGATCTGTCCGGTTCCAGCTTGAGTTTCGCTTCCGTGGAAGTCCCGCAGCAACGCCGCGAGACCCGTATCGTCAAAGATGCTTCCGTGGATGAGATGGCGCAGGAAATCGTTGAATGGATCAAGGGCTAGGGGGAGACGAACATGACAGTATTATTTCTTGCACATACGGAATGTGACGGTACTCTTGCCAAGGTTTCCCTGGAGACCCTGACCGCTGCCAAGGCGCTGGCCGACGGCATGGGCGCTGAGTTGGCCGTTGGGCTGGTCGGTGCCGATGTGGCTGCTGCCGCTGATTCCATTGCGGCCTGTGGCGGTACTTTCTTTGCCGTGACCGGTCCTGCGTATAATGAAGGACTGTATTCGACTGATATCGCTGCTGCCGAGGCCATTGCCAAGGCATGCTCCGCCGAGATTGTCGTGGCTCCGGCCACTTCTCGCTACAGCCGTGCTCTTCCCGGCCTCGCCATTCGTCTGGGTGGCCGCGTGGACACGCATTTGTCCGGCCTCAATGTCGTGGATGGCAAACCTGTTGCCAAGCGGTGGTTTTATCGCCAGCGTATGGAAGGCTCCTTTACTCGTGACGAGCGTCCCTGGGTCCTGACTCTGGATGCCGGTTGCGCCGGTGCGTTCAGTGGTGCCGGCAGCGCAGACGTGACTGCCGTGGACGCAGATATCTCCGGTGTGCGTACCCGCCCCGAGGGCATGATCTGCGTGTCCGAGGATGAGCAGACCATTCGTCCCGATGCCGAGATTCTTCTGGTCACCGGTGCCGGCTGGACCAAGAAGCAGGCTGATGGCGAGGTCCATGTGGCCGAGGCCGAGGATTCCATTCTGCGGTTCCTGTCTGCCACCAAGAGTTCGCTGGGTTCATCCAAGTCCCTGGTGGATATCTCGGGCGAAGGCGGCGCGGTGATTTCCTTTCTGACGCACATGCATCAGGTCGGTCAGACCGGTGCGACACCCCGACATGCCAAGGGCCTTTCAACCTGTTGCCACGGTGAAGAACCCCACGTCGTGGGCTGGCGTTTCATCAACGAGCGCCGTGCCATCAACACCGACGCCGGTTGTGGCTGGGCACAGGGAAAATGTGACGTCCTGTATGTTGGCGATGCCTTTGCCATCATGAAGAAGGTCAACGAGCTGCTCGGTTAATCGACGTAAAAGACTCTCAAGGCCGCGTCCACAATGTGGGCGCGGCTTTTTTTGTTGAAGAGCAAGCGTACATTCATATAGGGTTGGGCCATGAAAACCCCATACCTCATACTCGTGGTCATTGTGTTGGTTGCCAGTGCGTTCCTGTATCTGAATCTTGGCTCGCCGCAACCTGAAGGGTTCGTGAATTTGACTGCAGAAGAGGCCCAGGCCAATCTGAGCGTGGCGCACGACGTGCAGATCATCGATATCCGCACGCCTGCGGAGTACGTTGACGGGCATCTGGAAGGGGCTGTCAACATTGATTTTTATTCCAAGACATTTGTTGATGAATTGAAAAAACTCGACCCTGAAAAACGGTATTTCATCTATTGTCGTACAGGTAATCGCAGCTCCAATGCTCTCCGTAAAATGGACGGTCTCGGTTTTACGCACGTCTGGCATCTCAAGAACGGGATAGTCGATTGGCAGCGTTCCGGGTTGCCCTTGGTCCGCTAGCGCTACTCCATGATTCGCAGGGCGATGTAGGGGACGAGGTTGAACACCAGATAGAGCAGCTTGTAGCCGCCGAGAAAGGCATAGTAGACTGTTTCGTAGGTCTCCCGGTTGATCGGAAAAAATCGTCTTTGGAATGTGTAGATGAAGTCAGGCGCGACCATTTGGATGACGACCGCATACAGGAGCAGTCCGCCGTTGATGATGGAACACCACATGAAGAAGGTTGTCAGTGTCTCGATTGTCATGGCTTTCTCCTTGCTAAAAGGGTGACTGCCTCAGCCATATCATGCGGCGGGGGGTATTAAAAGGTCAGGCTCTTCCATCCTTCCTTGATCATTTTGGTTGTTGGATCTCCAATGTAGACCACGTTGACGCCAAGGGTTTCCAGTGTGTCGACCACGCCGTAGTTTTCTGCGCAGGCGCGGCAGGCCCATACCTCAACGCCGTCTGCCAGCATTTCCCGTATTCTTGATTGGATGTGACTGTTTTCAGCGGTCAGTTGCGCGGACGGCCCCCAGATGATCAGCCTGACTCGGCCCCACCAGAGTCTTTTGAGAGAATTGTGGGCGTACATGAAAGCCAGATTGTCTGCGACCTCGGGGTCGGAAGAACTCCAGATGATGAAAATTGAGTCATTGATCGGGACGTCGGACATGGTTTTGCTCCTGTGGAATTGCCGTGGTTACTGGTGTGCGTAGCATAGGTGAAGAGCACGGGGAGAGGCAAGCCGTGGATATGGACCGTTTGCGCAAAATTATGATATCCGACTATTATGAAAAAGAAAATATTGTGCATGTACTCCGGGGGGGTGGACTCGGTAGGGGTTCTCTATCGGCTGCTCACAGATGATGCGTATGCGGCGTTTGCAATACGTGTACATCATATGCAGCTGATCAATCGTGAAAAGCGGGCCGCTGCCGAAAAACAGGCCGTGAACCAAACGCTGAAGCTGTTTGCCGGGAAGAAATTCCGACCGTTTACCTTCACCCATTGTCTGCATGATTATTCGTTCATGAAGCGGGACATGATCTGGGATATGGATATTGCCAATTTCATGGCCGCCAATATCTGTGCCGGGGATCGTGATATCGTGCATGTGGCCAGAGGACGGACTCGGACCGACCTGAAAACAGGGGGGGAGATGCTGCTCAAGCGCAGTGAGCGGGCCATGAATATTTTCAACGCCATTATCGAACCAAGCAAATCCGAGGCGACCATCATTTATCCGGTCATTGATCTGGACAAGACAGAAATCTGGCAGATGTTGCCCAAACCGTTTCGTGAGGCCAGCTGGTATTGCCGGACACCCATCTATGACAAGGCCGGAAAGGCGTATCCGTGCAATCGGTGTGTCACCTGTCGGGAGATGCGCGAGGTGTACGAGGCGTGCGGGGAGAAACCGCCGGTCCTGCCCAAGGGATTGGTCCCCACGCCCAAGGAAGGAATCCGGGCCGTGGTCAAACGTGTGCAGACTTCACGGGCGACGTTCACGAAGAAGGCCGCGATGAAAAAGGCTTAGCAGCAGCCGGAGTCCATCTCCTTGCCGGTCAGCTGATACAGCCAGACAGAGATGAGGTAGGAGGCGCAGCCCACCCCGGGCGTGACGGTAATCGCCTCCACAGGGCAGTTCTTGGCGCACGCGCCACACTCCATGCAGGCGTTGAAATCCAGAATGACCGCCTTCTTTTCTCTCATCTCCAGAATCCGGTGAGGGCAGACCACGGCACACATGCCGCAGCCGATACAGGTTGCTTCGTCCAGTTTGAGCGTTGCGATGTTATCTATATATCTGAAATCTTTCATAGCAAATTCCTTGAGTGCGTCCTCAAATGAACGGGGCGATAAGCCATCCGATGATCCCCAGGGTTGCTGCGCCTGCCTGGAGCGGAAGGCCTTTGCGCATCTCCGCTTCCACGCCGGACGGTGAGGTGTATGGGGTGGAGCCGGTAAAGTTCATGGCCAGATAGGAGGACACGGCGGTGGTCCACAGGGCGAGGGCGATTGACGCCAGCCAGCCGAGTGAGCCTGCGAAGAACATGACACAGAGAAGGCCTGCCACTGCGCCTGTGAGCACGCCCTTGGGCCAGAACTGACGCCACGGGAGCTGGTTCAGCATGAGCGGGACCACGGCACAGCCAGCCAGAATGCCGAACAGGGTGGCGGTGATGGCGGCCGTGCCCCGGCTCCAGGCTGCTGCCAGCGAGAAGATGTCCGGGCCGATGCCGGAGAGCAGGAAGGCCGCCAGTATGGTCCAGGCCAGCAGTTTCCAAAGCAGGAATATTTCCACCGGGATAAGCACGGCCCGTTCCTTGAGCGGGAAGGTCACCATGCGCATGTCCTGATCGGCCTGATTGCCGTTGGCGAGATACGCAGGGAGATCTTCGGCGCGGATCGGGCCGTATTCGACCTTGAACCCGCATCCTTTTTTGACCATGTGTGCGGTCACGCCAGTGGCTCCCAGTTGAGGCAGCACGAGGTTGCGATGGGCGACCACTTCTCCGAGACGGGCCGCGTTGACGCTCAGGATGATCTCGTGGGTGGAAAAGAGATTCTTGCCCGCTGCACACCACACATTGATGCCACGCGTGTCGACCACCAGAATCCAGGCGTCGATATCGCTCAGTTCCGTACGGACCGCGTCGAATGTCAGTTTGTAGTTGCATGTGACCAGTACAGGGGAGTCCGGGGTGGGGTCGCCCACGCAATACAACCCCGGCACCACCTTGTAATTGGCGCGGGTGAATCCGATCCTGGCTCCGGCCACACCGAGCCAGTCGCTGGCGAGCAGCGATGTGCGGACGCGGGGAATGAAGCCGACAGGCGTGTCAACGAATCCGTCGACATACGGCTCCATGGAATATCCGGGTTTTTCGTGGACCCCGGCACGGGGGTCAGGTTTAGGTCCTCAACAGGGTGCGTCGTCTTCCGCCGGGTCTGGAGGAAAGGCCGGAGCCATTATCTCCAGTGGTTCGAGATTGAGTTCCTTGAGGGTTTTAAAATCGTTCATGCGACTTCCTGTGCATCGGTATCGGCCAGCAGGTTTTCCATGAGGCCGTTGAATTTTGCGAGTTTTTTCCGGTCAACGCAATAGCATGTCTTCGGTCCATCCACTTCTCCACGCACCAGTCCGGTCTCCTTGAGGATCTTCAGATGCTGGCTGACTGTGGACTGCGCCAGAGGCATGATCTCCACGATGCGGCCACAGATACATCCTTCCTCAGCCAGGAGGTGCTTGAGGATGCGGATGCGTGCGGGATGGGATAAGGCCTTGCAGATATCCGCCAGAAACGTTTCGTCAAGCGGTTTTATTGGCTGGTGCATTGATGAGAAGCTCCATGATGTATTAATCGTTGATCGACGATAAACGATGATTTGAGTTGTGTCAATGCGACGCAGGAGCGGTTTGAGCAAGGATCAGCTGGAGGTGTGGCGTCGGTGTTTGCGCATGGTCCACAGGGAATCGGCCGTGTAGACGGCCAGTCCTGTCCAGATCAGGGCAAAGGTGATCAGATGGCTGACCGAGAAAGGCTCGTGATAGACGAAGACCCCGAGACAAAAGGCGATGGTTGGCGCGAGGTATTGCAGCAACCCCAGAGTGGTGAGCTGCAGGCGGCGTGCGCCATAGGCGAAGCCGATAAGCGGAATGGATGTGGCGGCACCGGCCCCGATGAGCAGGAAGTCGATATGCGGCGACACCGTGAAGAGTGCCGAACTCCCTTCCATTTGCAGCTTGATAATATAGCCCAGGGCGATGGGAGCGAGGACCAGTGTCTCGAAAAAGAGGCCGGGCAGGGACTCCACGGCGGCAATCTTGCGCAGCAGCCCGTAAAAGCCGAAGCTGACAGCAAGGACCAGGGATATCCAGGGCAGCTCGCCGTAACTGATCACGGAGTTGACCACACCGAGAGCGGCCAGTCCGATAGCGACCAGTTGCAGTGGCTTGAGGCGTTCCTTGAAAAAGAGGAAGCCGAGCAGCACGTTGACCAGCGGGTTGATGTAATAGCCGAGGCTCGTCTCCAGAACATGGTTGGTGTTCACAGCCCAGATATACAGCAGCCAGTTGGTGCCGATCATGAGACTGCTCAGGATGAGAATGCCCAGGCTTTTTGCCGACTTCATGGGCGCGATTGCCGCGCTCCAGCCTTTCATGAAGGTCAGGACAACGGCGATGAAGGCCAATGACCAGACAATGCGGTGACAGAGTATCTCAAAAGGGTTCACCACGAGAAGCGACTTCCAGTAGATGGGCAGAAGCCCCCACAGGAAAAAGGCTGTCAGCGCGGCAATGAATCCGTATGTCCGTTGTTTCTGGTCGATTTCAGGCATGGTGTTTCTCTCAGAAGCGGAAAACTACGCCTGTCTTTCTCTAAGGTAAAGTCAAAAAGATCAGCAGAGTCCATGAGCGAGAGTGCCCAGTGTGCGCACGCCTTTCTCTACCTCGTCGGTCCACGGTGAGCCGTACGTCAGCCGGATGTAATTGGAGAATTTATCCTGGGTGGAGAAGATGGCTCCGGGGGCGATACCGATATTCTTGGCCCGGGCCTGGAAGAACAGCTCCACGGCATCCACTGTTTTGGGCAACTCCAGCCAGAGCACGGCGCCGCCGGTCGGATGCGTGACCTTGGTGCCCTCCGGGAAAAATCGGCCGAGGTGGAGTTGCATGGTGTCCATCTGGTGCTCAAGGGCGGTCCGCAGTTTTTTCAGGTGACGTTCCATGCGCCCCTGGCGCAGGAATTCGGCAATGGCCATCTGTGCCGGAGCCGATGTGGAGACATTGGTGGTGGCCTTGATCTCAAGCGCTTTCTGCCGGAATCTGCCTGGCAGCATCCAGCCCACCCGGTATCCGGGCGCTATGCTCTTTGAGAAGGAAGAACAAAGCAGAACCAGCCCTTTTTTGTCGAACTGCTTGTATGTTCCCGGTCGTTTGGGAGCGAAGTGGAGGTCTGTGGAGACATCGTCCTCAATGAGCGGGATATCCCGATCGGCCAGCATGGTTACGATCTCCTGTTTGGCATTATCATGCGTCAGGCTGGAATCCGGGTTGTTGAAGTTGGGAGCGAGGACACAGGCCGCCACATCAAAGGTGCGCAGGGCGTGGTCCAAACGGGCGGGGGTCACGCCGTGTTCAGGGTCGGATGGCACTTCTATTGTTCTCAAACCCAGCGTTTCCAACAGTTGCAGGAAACAATAATAGGTGGGGGATTGGATTAGCACTGTATCGCCACGGCGGCACACGGACCGGAGAGAGAGGTAGAGGGCCTCCATGCACCCGGCAGTGATGAGCGGGTCGTTCTGACTTACGGGTATGCCCAGTTCCATGGATCGGTAGGCGATTTGATGGATGAGCCGAGAGTCTCCGGGGATGGGGGCATAACCCATGGCGCGGGCCGGTTCGGAGCGGACCATGGAGGCCGTTATGCGACCCAGCTCCTTGAGCGGGAAAAGATCCTGGCCCGGGGCTACCACATCCAGGGCGACCCTGTCTTCGGCACCCACGGACTCCAGCACGGTCTGGATGAGGCCGATGCGGGTTACCGGGCGCGGTTGTTCCATGGGCGTGGGCGCGGTCTCGGTGCGCGGCAGGCGGGTGGACTTTTGGCAGACAAAAAAGCCGGACCGGGGGCGGGATTCGATGATCGCCTTGCGTTCAAGCTCCATGTACGCCTGATTCACCGTTGAGATGGACACACCGAGGTTGTTGGCCAGTGCGCGCAGTGACGGCAGTTTGCTGCCAAGGCTCAAGGCGCCGGACCGGATCATGGTCATGATGTGCTTTTCAACGGTCTGATAGCGGTAGGTCTCCATCATCCTATTCCTCGGAAAAAACTGTTATGCTTCAAAAAAATGAAAACTGTATCTGTACCGATTACAGTTTTTCCGCTTTACTGCAAGATATGGATTGATCAGATTAACCGGGCCATGACCCGACTACCGCTCAAAGAGAAAACTATCATGACCTCCAATGTGCTCACAGGCGATGAAGCCGCCTCCCCCATGTTGTCCGCATTCAAACAGGTTGCGCCCATTGTCATGGGGTACCTGCCCGTGGGCGCGGCCTATGGCGTTCTGGCTCAACAGGCCGGGCTTTCCATGCTCAACACCGTGCTCATGTCGATTCTGGTCTATGCCGGATCGGCCCAGCTTATCGCAGTGGCGTTGTTCGCTGTCGGTGTCAGCCCGCTCTCGATCATTGCCACCACCTTTGTGGTCAATCTGCGTCATCTGCTCATGAGCGCGTCTCTGGCTCCCAATCTCAAGACATGGAAAAAGTGGGAACTTGCGCTGTTTGCCTATCAGGTCACGGACGAATCCTTTGCCGTTCATTCGACGCGGTTTGCCCGTGGCGACCTGAACAAGACCACCTGTTTCGGCATCAACTATATTGCGCAGGCCTCGTGGGCCGTGGCTTCCTTTGCAGGGTTCATGGCGGGTTCATCCATCCCCGACGTGGAGCCACTGGGCATTGACTACGCGCTTCCGGCCATGTTCATCGCCCTGTTGGTCATGCAGACCAAGAACAAGCTGCATATTCTTGTGGCCGGATTCACCGGATTCGTCTCCATCGCGCTCGTGCAGGCCGGGGCCGATCAATGGAGTGTGATCATCGCCACCGTGGTCGGCGCAACCTTTGGTGCAGGAGTGGAAACATGGGCCAGGAAATAATTTTTCTCACCATCCTCGGCATGCTGGCCGTGACCTATATTCCCCGCATGCTCCCCCTTGTGGCGTTGGCTTCGAAGCGGTTGCCCGAGCCGGTCATCCGTTGGCTCTCCTTTGTGCCGGTGGCCGTGTTGTCGGCCATGCTTTTTCCGTCTCTGCTGCTCAAGGATGCAGCCTTCAATTTTTCGTCGGAGAATTATTTCCTGTGGGCAGCCATCCCGGCTTTTTTACTGGCCTGGCGCATCCGCTCGTTCTTTGGCACTGTGGCACTTGGTATGGGGCTGGTTGCGGCTGGACGGTATTTCTTTGGGTAAGGAGCGGACATGAAGACCATCGGTTTGCTTGGCGGCATGAGCTGGGAATCCACTGTTGGTTATTATCAGGTGATGAATCAGGCGGTCAAAGAGCGCCTCGGCGGGCTGCATTCAGCCAGGATTCTCCTGTTCAGTGTTGATTTTCAGGTGTTGCGCGATTTCATGGTCGACGAGGACTGGGACGCTGTAGCCGCCCATCTGGCCGATGCCGCCCGGACTCTGGAGCAGGGGGGCGCGGACATGATCGTCATTGGCACCAACACCATGCACAAGGTTGCTCCGCAGATTGCGGACGCGGTGTCTGTTCCGGTGGTGCATATCGCCGATGCCACGGCACAGGTGGCCAGGACAGAGGGGTATGCCAAGGTCGGTCTGCTCGGTACCATCTTCACCATGGAAGACGATTTTTATACTCAACGGTTGGAGGAGCAGGGGCTTGAAGTCATCGTGCCCGGAGCCGAGGACCGTAAACTGGTGGACCGGGTAATCTTCGATGAACTCTGCAAGGGCGAGTTGTGTAGCTGTTCCCGCACGGAATACCTACGCATCCTTGATGCCATGGCCGCACAAGGCGCGCAGGCCGTCATCCTCGGCTGCACCGAGATCGGCTTGTTGGTTCGACCGGGAGATACGGATGTCCCCACACTGGATACCTGTAGGATTCATGCCGTGACAGCGGTGGAAGAAGCCCTGAAATAATCCTGCATATCAGCGGAGTTCGGTGGCGTAGGTCGAGGGTGTTTTCCAACCACCTGTTTCCGAAATCACATGCTTGACCCGTTTCTATAACGTGGTATTCCTGACGGGCGCACGGGGGGTGCGCTTTTCTATCGTGCGTTATCATCTGGGAGGGTGTGTGAGCGACCAAGTCACTACGTTAAAAGAACTTTTCGATACGTCCATCGAAAAGCATGCGGACAGGATTGCCCTTGGCATTGTGGGCGGTGAAAAGATTACGTATGCGGAATACGCCAAGCTTGTCAGTGATCTGCAAACGGTCTTTCAGGGATTGGGCGTCAAGCCTGGTGACAAGGTTGCCATCATCAGTGAGAACATGCCCAACTGGGCAATCACGTATTTTGCCATCACCACCATGGGCGCCATCGTCGTTCCCATCCTTCAGGAATTTCATCCCAGTGCCGTGCACCACATCCTGCGCCATTCCGAATCCAGGCTGGTTGTTTCGTCCAAGCGATACCTTCATAAGGTCGAAGGGGATGACGACGCCTTTCCCAAGCTCAAGACCATCATGGTCATGAACGATTTTTCCATTGAGAACGAGGAAGGTTCGGCGACTCCCTATTCCGAGGCGCTTGAACATGCCAGGGCCCGTTTCGAGCAATTGGGCGAGGCGGCAAAGGGGCGCATGGAGCAGTTCAGTGAGGCCGCTCGTGAAAAGCTCAGCGATCTGGCTCGGGAGAAAGTGGACAAGATCAGCGATACGGCCAGAAAGCAGGTGGATAAACTCAGTGATTCCGCGCGCAAGTTCATTGATCGCAAGGGTGACAAGAGCTTTGAGCTGACCGAGGAAAGTGTGGCCGCCATCCTGTATACGTCCGGCACAACCGGGCACTCCAAGGGCGTGGTGCTGACCCACAAGAACCTGGTGTCCAACTGCAAGAACGGTATCAGGGCCATCCCTGTTCTCAAAACGGACCGTTTCATCTCCGTTCTCCCAATGGCACATACCTATGAGTGTTCGCTGGGCGTCATTATTCCGACCCATTGCGGCAGTTCCGTGTATTACCTTGAGAAACCGCCGACTCCGAGGACGTTGCTGCCAGCCATGCAGGAGATCAAGCCCACTATCATGAATGTGGTACCGCTTATCATCGAGAAAATTTACAAGAATCGGATCAAGCGCAAGCTCAATTCGTCGAACATGACACGGGGACTGATGAAAATCGGGCTGACCCGTCGCAAGCTCTCGCAGGTGGCCGGCTCCAAGCTTATCGAGGCCTTTGGTGGCGAGCTGCGGTGTCTGTGTATCGGTGGCGCTCCTTTGGCCCCGGATGTGGAATCGTTCCTTACGGACGCCAATTTCCCCTATGCTCTCGGGTACGGCATGACCGAAGCTGCTCCGCTTCTGGCCGGAACCGAGCCGGGTAAACAAACCTTGCGTGGTATCGGACCGGAGATTCCCGGGGTGCATATCAAGATAGATAACCCGGACCCGGAAACGGGCGAGGGCGAAGTGCTGGCAAAGGGTGATAATATCATGCTGGAGTATTACAAGGCTCCCATGGATACGGCGGAAACCTTCACCGAAGACGGCTGGCTCAAGACCGGCGATCTCGGCAAGATCGTGGATGGCTGCCTTTTCCTCAAGGGACGGCTCAAGAATGTGATCATCGGTCCCAGTGGTGAGAATATCTATCCTGAAGAGGTGGAGTCCATCATTAACACCTGTGACCATGTGCTTGAATCCATGGTGTACGAGCGCAACGGACAAGTGGTGGCCCGCATCCATCTCAACTATGAAACCCTGGATGAGTTGTTCTCTTCCAAAAAACTGATCGAGTCTGAAGTAAGGGTCAAGGTGCAGGAAATACTGGAGGACATCCGGCAGAAGGTGAACAGCCAGGTTTCCACATTCGCCAAAATCATCCGGGTTATCGAACAGGTCGAACCGTTCGAGAAAACCCCTACCCAGAAAATCAAGCGCTTTATCTATCTGGATAACTAGACGCAACGAGACCAATAAAAAAAAGGCGCGCCATATACGGTGCGCCTTTTTTTGTTGGGTATGGTGAGGTTATTCTACGTCAGCCGCCACGCGCATGGTGATGATCTTGTCCGGATTACTGACCATGCCGCTCTGGCCGATGCCTTTCTTGATCTTGTCCACGAACTCCATTCCGCTGACGACCTGTCCCCAGACAGTGTATTGGCCGTCCAGAAAATGGGACGGAGCAAAGCAGATAAAGAACTGGGAGTCTCCGCTGTCCGGGCTTTGAGCACGGGCCATGCCCACTGTGCCGCGATTAAACGGCTCCTGGGAGAATTCGGCAGGCAGGTTCTGGCCGGAACCGCCTCTGCCTGTGCCGGTGGGGTCACCGGTCTGGGCCATGAATCCGTCGATGACACGGTGGAACAGGATGCCGTCATAAAAATTCATGCGCACCAGTTCCTTAATCCGGGCCACATGTTTGGGGGCCAGATCCGGGCGGAGTTCAATGACCACCTGCCCGTCTTTCAGGTCCAGGTACAGCGTGTTTTCGGGGTCGGCTGCCAACGTGGAAGAGACGGTCAGCAGCGTAAAAAGTGTGAGGGCCAGAAGTGCCTTCAAAGTCGGTTTCATTGATCTTTCCATTAAATGTTAAAGGTTGACGAAATTTTCCTGGCCGTTTGTGGCGGCCTGGATCAAAAAATTAAGATGCACTGGCAGGCATTTGGTCAGGCAATAGGTGTCCAGAATGGTTTGCCGTGCGTTCTGTCGGATGGGGGTGAGTTCTTCCTGGCGTTTGAGAGCGTCGATTGTCGTGGCGGCTATGTTTTCCGGGGAATGGAAGTCCACGAGCAGGCCGTTTTCATTGTCGCGGATGACCTCACGCACTGGCTCGGTGTCGGATGCCACCAGCAGACACCCGCAGGACATGGCTTCAAGCATGGACCAGGAAAGCACAAAGGGCCATGTCAGATACACGTGGGCCGATGACGCGTGCAGGACCTGCTTGTATTTGCCATAGGGCAGCGGGCCGGTGAAGTGGACGCGGCTCTCGTCCAGATCGACCTTGCTCTTCATCAGTTCCACATAGGACTGACATTGGCCTTCTTGTGGATGGGGGCTGTAGCAGATCCTGTCTTCGCCAACGATAAGCACGTGGCAGTCCGGTCTGGCGTCAAGGATGGCCGGGAGTGATTCGTAGAACTGGGGGAATCCCCGGTATGGTTCCATCCCCCGCGAGCAGTAGGTCACCAGCTCCTTGGCGCCGGTCAGGTCCGTGTTGGGCAGATTGAGTTCGCTTATGGGCAGCGGGCCGTCCGGAAGCGGGGCAAAGTATTTGGTGTTGATGCCGTCGTGAATGGGAGTGATCTTGGATTGGAACTCCTGCGGAAATTGTTCGCGTTGCCATGCGGTCGGGGTGATGCCCATATCGCAGGAGACGAGATCGTGCAGGATCGGGGTGTTGCGGGTTCTGAGCTGGGCAAGACGAAGGTCGGACCGGGGCTTGCCGTCAAAAAGGGTCTCAGGGCTATCCGCGTTGTAGTACCATTCAAAATAGCTGATGAGGGGAGCGTCCGGAAAAACGTCGCGTAAAAAAAGTGTTTGCCCCCAGCCGGAGTGCCCAAGGATCACGTCCGGTATGAAACCGCGTCGTTTCAGCTCCTGACAAAGCTTGATCATGGCTGCGCCGTCCCTGATGTTGACATCAACAGTGCGGGCAAGTGGATGCACCTGTTCCGTATCGGCTTTGGCAGGAGTGAAGACGGCCTTGGTAATTCCGGGAATATGCCACTCTCGACGCAGAGTCTTGGTGGCAAAAACTACCTGGGTATCTTTGCGGTGTCCGAGGAATTCGGCGATATGGCGGAACTGAGCTGGAAAATTGTTGTGAGCAATAAGTACGCGCATATGGTGTCCTTGGTGGTGCAGCTCTCAGTGGTGTTTATTATTGGGAGGGGATTCGTCCAGGCAACGTGAAATGTAGCCGTGCAGTTCCTTGCGGTCGAGAGGTTTGGCCGTGAACAGGGTCGCGCCGAGTTTGAGCAGGTTGGATATTTCGCCAATCCCGACGACTGCCGACATGATTATGATGGGCAGATCCATGAACTTGAGATCGCCACGAAGGGTCTTGATAAGCTGTTGGCCGTCCATCTCCGGCATCATGATGTCGGTGAGGAGCAGGTCAATGTCATTGGACATGAGGGTCTCATAGGCGTGTTTGCCGTGAGGGCTGACAATGGCTATGTGTCCGAGTTCTTCAACAATTTTGACTGCGACTCGTTGCGAGATTTTGTCGTCTTCGGCAATCAGTATTTTGGCCATATTCACCCTTTCTCTCTCTCTTTGTGTCGTCGGTAGAGCTGAAAACCTCTGACAGTATGAACGGTTAGGTTTGATTATCGAGGCTAATTTACCTGTTCGCTTGAAAAAGTAAAGGGGCTGATTTTATTTACAGGGCTCTTCCGTGTGCCGTTGAGCCGCGTTCAGCTCCTTTGGGAGTCGAACGCGGCCGGGGTTTAGATTTTCTCAATATGCATTGAGTCGCCGAATTCACAGGTGACCTTGTAGTTGCCGGAGCTGGTCTGGACTGTGAAGTCGTTGCCAGGGAACAGGGTACAGGCCGCGTTGAATCCGTCGTTGACCATGATGTCCTTGGCTTCCCCATTGGATTCGAAGCGAACGGTTGTTCCGTCGGCAAGGGAAATCAGTTCACCATGATGAACATCCAGAGGCAGATCGGCTTCAGTAAATGTTGACATATATCCTCCTTATAAAATGGAAAGGTATCCCCCATACTTCTCCCAATACACACAAATGATAAAAAGGGGTAGTAAAATCGGTTGTCACCATATGCGGGGCTGGTTTTCATATCCCAACTGATGTATGGAACGGAACAGGAGAAAACTGAGGTGAATTCGACCATTCTTGTTGTCGACAGCGACGATTCAATACGCACCGTGATCCAGGATATTCTCTCTGCAAAGGGATATCGCGTGGAGACCGCTTCCAGCATGGCTTCGGCTTCGGCTTTTCTTGCCCGGCAGGAGACGGATCTGGTCTTTGTGGCAGAAGCGCTGCTCAACGGGGATTCCGGGACGTTCGCCTTTGACGGAAAAGCTGTCCCCTTTGTCCTGGTGGTGGCGCAATCCTGCGCTGCCCCGGTAGACGCTGTCAGGGAGAGCGGTGCACTGACCTACATTAAGTTGCCCGTAGATCGGAATCGACTTGAAATGATAGCCGCAGAAGGTGTTGCCGTCGGCAGGCTCCTTGTTGCCCAGGCTGTTCAGGCCAAAGAAATCGCTCGTGCAAACAGTGTCGTTTCAACCGTTTTCGAGGCGGATGACGGCGGATACTTCCTGCTGGACAGTGATGCCATCGTCATGGACACCGGTGGCGACCCTATTCCTTTTATTGACAGCCAGCATGTCCGATTGGTCGGCAGGCCCTATTTGTCCATTCTTTCGGGACCATCGGTCAAGACGCATGCCGCGGGCATTGCCAAGGTCAGAGCCAACGGCAAGGCGTTTCGGTTTCAGGAAAAACGGGCCATGGGCGATGTTGAAGTCCGCATTAAACCCATACCTCTGGACGATGAGCTTGTTGGTTTTGTGATTCGAATGCGGGATGTGACCTCCTTTGAACAGGACGAGAACAGGCTGGTTGAGAGCGAGAAACAGTACCGGAGTGTTTTCGACGGTGCCCAGGACCCGATCGTGCTCATTGATCGAAAGAGCGGGGCGCTGATCACAGCCAATGGCGCGGCATCCAGAGCCACGGGCTATGCGTTTGAAGAGATGCAGGGCCTGACCCTGTATGAGCTGGTCGTTTACCCGGACAGAACCATGCAGGCCGTTGGCAATGGGGTCAAACGGATCGCTTTCGAATACTTCAGGCGCAAGGATGGATCATCGTTTCCGGTGGAGCTCTCCCTGAGCTATTTCAGTGACGCAGGGCGAGAGGTGGGGATCATGTATGCCCAGGATATTTCGCGGCGTCAGGTGGTTGAGGAAGCGCTGCGCGAAGGCGCTCGTCTCTATCGGGCCGTGGTCGAAGACCAGACCGAACTGATTTACCGCTATAGCCCTGAGGGTAAGCTGACCTTCGTGAACGAGACCTATGCGCGATTCTTCGGGCAGGATGCGGATGACGCTCTGGGTACAGACTCTTTTGCCGGACTGAGTGCCAAGAACAAAAGGGACCTTAGAGGTTGGCTCTCCCGGGCTGAAGCAAAGAATGCCGTCTACGACATGGAGATTCAACTTGTTCGTGGTGACGGGGAGGAACGCTGGATTCACTGGACGCATAGGGTTGTGCTCAATGAGCGGCAGGAGGTCAGTGAGATTCAGGCCGTTGGGCGTGACGTGACAGAGCGCAAGGCCGCGGAGACGGCTCTTAACAAGGCTAATATGGAAAAGGAGCAGTACCGACTTAACCTCATTGCCACCTTCAAATCCATCCCGGACGCCATTCTCACAGTGGATAATTCGTTGATCATCATGGCTTCAAACCGTGCCGCCGCCCGGCTGTTCGATTACGACAAGGGACGCATGCGGGGCCTTGATCTGCAGGAGCTGGTCGGTGATGAGGGGAATCCGTGTCTGGGCGTACTCAAACAGGTCCTCAGGACGAACAAGGCGGTTCGGGGATACGAAATCGAGCTGGATACGCCAGCCATGGGCGCACGCATGGTGGAGGTCAACTGTTCACCGCTCATCGATCAGGACAAGCAGCACATCGGGGCGGTCCTCATCGTTCGCGACGTTTCCCATATCGTTGATCTGGAAAAGCAGTTGCAAAAACGGCAGGGGTTCAGGGGGATCGTTGGCAGCAGTTCGGCCATGCAGGACATGTATCAGCTGCTGGAGCAGCTTTCCTCATTGGATTCCATTGTTCTGATTCTTGGAGAATCCGGTACCGGTAAGGAGCTGGTGGCCGAGGCCCTGCACTATGGCGGTTCCAGGGCGGGCAAGCCGCTCATCAAGGTCAACTGTTCCGCGCTGTCGGAAAGTCTGCTGGAGTCCGAGCTGTTCGGTCATGTTCGCGGCGCCTTTACCGGTGCCGTTCGGGACAAGGTCGGCCGTATTCAGGCAGCCCAGGGCGGCACCCTGTTTCTTGATGAAATAGGCGATATTTCTCCTTTGCTTCAATTGAAGCTGCTTCGTTTTCTGGAGCAAAAGGAATACGAACGGGTGGGTGAATCCAGGACCTACTCGGCAGATGTGCGCATCATCGCCGCCACCAATGTCAATCTGCTGGAGTCCATCCGGCAGGGCGCGTTCCGCGAGGATCTGTATTATCGGCTCAACGTCATGCCTGTGACATTGCCGCCATTGCGCGACAGGCAGGCGGATATTCCCACGCTCGTCGAACACTTTCTTTCGTATTTTTCCGAGCACTTCAACAAGCCGTTTGACGGTGTCTCCACTGAGGTCATGGACCTGTTCATGTCCTATCCGTGGCCGGGCAATGTACGCGAACTGCGTCATACCTTGGAGCACGCCTGCATATTATCTCCGGGGAAGATCATTTCCATGGAACATCTCAGAAAAGACCTGGTTACCCAGATGCAGAGTCCTCCCATACAGAGTCAGCCGGAGTTTTTCTCTCCGTCGTTCATTCAGGCTCCGCCGGCCACCCCCAAACCGACCAAGGGTGCCATTCTGACTGCGCTGCAACAGTGCGGCGGCAACAAAGCCCGTGCCGCGAGAATGGTGGGTATCCATCGCGCAACGCTCTATCGCAAGCTCAAAGCCTGGGGCCTCGACGGCTGAGTTGCGGTTTTCCTTCTTTTCAGCTCTGTATTTATAACGGATATAACACATTGATTTGATGCAATGTCGTTTTTCAGTTGGTACGGTGTGCATATGGTGGTGATAATGTATGCGTACGGGTTGTGATGATTCTGGAGAGCGTTGTATGGTAAAAACCTTGGAACCACAGGCTTTTGACATTGAGCTTCAAAGCGGCAGTGAACCGTTTGTGGTGGCCTTCCTCAAGCGTAATGAGCGGTTTGCCGAACAGCGTAAGGTTTTGGCTCAGGTGGAAAAATCCAATGGCGATCGGGTGCGGTGCTTTCTGTTTGATGTCGATTATCTCCCCACGGCCATGGATCGTTTCGCTGTCAATGGGACTCCCACTTTTCTGCTTTTTGAGCAGGGCAAAGAGATTGACCGCCTGATTGGTGAGTCTGATGGAGAGACCCTGGATGAATTTATCAGGAGTGCCATCGGTGAATAATTGAGGGCGGTTGCAAGCAGTCTGATAGGGTTTGGGCCGGGTTACCTGCACTGTGTGGGGCCCGGCCATTTTTATGGAGCACACTTTACTCGACTCAAATCGATCTTTATTTTACTGAAGAGCCTTCGCTCCCACTAATCCGTGAGAAAAATTCAATGACCAAGTGTTCTACTCGTTCGTCCCAGCCCTTCCCGGCGCGGTTGCAGGTGGAAGTGACCACCCGATGCAATATGCGTTGTTCCATGTGTTTCAAGTTCGCGCCCGATAGTGAGATCCCTGAATTGGATCTTGATCTGGCGACCTTCAAGCGGTTGAAACCGGCCCTTGAAAAGTGTGAAGCCCTGGTTCTGTCCGGTATCGGGGAGCCTTTGCTCAACCCGGAGTTGGCCGATATGGCGGCGTTTGCCAGGCAGGTCATGCCTGAAAACGGGTGGATCGGTTTTCAGACAAACGGATTGCTCATGACCGAAGAACGGGCCGATTCATTGATCCGGTCCGGTGTGGACACCTTTTGCATTTCCGTGGATTCACTCAAACCATGCACCACGGAAAGCGGTGAGCTGCACGGCGAGGTCCATGTTGACAGGTTGGTGCGGACCTTTGATCAGCTCAAGGTTGCGGGCAGGACTCATGGACGGGCTCTCAAGTTGGGGGTCGAGTTCGTGTTGATGGCCGACACGGTCGCGCAGTTGCCGGATGTGGTTCGCTGGGCCGGAGAGCAGGAGTGTGATTTCGTTATTGTCTCACACGTCTTGGTTCATGACGAGTCTTTGCATGCCCAATCGCTTTTCAACCCGAATCCACCGTCAGTGACCGCCCTGTTTGATGAATGGCAGGCAAAAGCGCAGGCAGAGGGGCTGGACATGCATGACCAGGAGGGGCTGGCGTGGAAATTCATCAAGACGCCGAAGCAGAAACGGTTGAGCGAACTGGTCAGGGAATTTCGGGCAACGGCGTTGAAAGATGGCTCCTGGGTGCATCTGGGGCATCTGCTGGAATGGGATAAGCGGGAATTATCCGGTGCCAACGAAGCGGTGCGACAGATCTGCGCCAAGGCCGAACATCTGGCTTCGGAGCTGGGAATCGAAATGCGCATGCCGCCGCTCATGGCGCAGGATGAACGACGGTGCGGGTTCATGGAAGACAGCGTGGCGTTCGTGACCAGCGAGGGCGATGTCAGCCCGTGTCAGTTTCTGTGGCACCAGTACTCCTGTCAGTTGGATGGCGGAAAGAAAATCATCAAGCCGTGGAAGTTCGGCAATATTCGGGAACAGGATTTGGGCGAGATCTGGCGCTCGGAACCGTATGCCGGATTCCGTGAAGAAGCGTTGAAATACGAGTATCCCTACTGCTCCAACTGTCCCTTTGTTCCCTGTGACGATATCACCGGCACGGTCTACGATTTTGAATATGACTGCCTGGGTGTGACCATCCCCTGCGGCCACTGCCTGTGGTGCATGGGCGGGTTGCAGTGCTTGTTGTAAAGCGGCCCTAGTGCTGGCCTGACTGGACACCGCGAGCGCGAGCCACGGTCTCCATGGCGTCGGCGACACGGCCAAGGGCCTGATGGATACGCGCCAGAGCCAGGAAGTTTTCTCCCCGATACTCTGTTTCCGAGGCCCTGATGAACAGCGGATAGGCCTCCTCAATGGGACCCGCGTTGTCGAGACCGGCGCCTGTTGCGGTCATGACCTGCCCCATATGGCGCAACCGTTTGCCCCAGATTCGGTCCTTTCTTTCAGGGTCGGCTTCAAGGCATTCATTGTTCCTCATGTAAATGGCGACAATGGTATCCAGTATTTCGTGCGCATAGTACTCCTGCACACTTGATCCTGTTCCCTGCTCGAAATATCTGCCGGTGGTTTCGGCGATATGAACTAAATCCGTGTGCATGGCGAGTCTGATAAACAAATCCCATTCTGCCAGCAGAGAGAGGGATTCTTCGAATCCTCCCGTTTTTTCCAGACATTCCCTGCGGTGACTCATGCACAGCGTGGGGATGTAGTTGCCGGCCAGGAGGTCGTCAGCCGAATACTCCCGGGAAAAGACCACTTCCGTTTCCTCTGAAATATTGTGATCCCGATCTTCGGTGACAATGGTGCGCTCGGCATCAGAGTAGACGGCCTGAATATGGGGGGCGTTCTCATAGGCCTTCGCGTGGACGGCGAGATGGTCGGGGGAATACAGATCATCGTCATCGAGATAGGCGATGACTTGACCGCGCGCTTCAGCCAGCCCGCGATTCCTTGCAGCCGCCGGGCCAGTCTTGGTCGGGCCGGTGAGCAGATTCATGGCAATTCCGGCCTCGGCCAGTCCTGATTCACTGACACAGTCGGTTATATCCTGTTTGCCGTCGTTGATGAGCACGACTTCAAAATCCGTGAACGTTTGTTGCTGCAAGCTCGACAACGCTTTCGTCAGGTCGCGAGGGCGATCACAGGTGGGTACTATAACGGAAAAAAATGGAACCTTATTTGTCATGGTGATGCGCTTGCCTTGAGTAGAAGTATGGGGCTGACGCGCTCTGTCATGCGCGTAGTACTTTTGGCAACCCTTACGCAAAAAGGGGGGTGAAGTAAAATCGCTCACCGGATTTTTGGAGCGCAAAGGGGAGGTTAGAACGGCAGCGCGCCATGCTCCCAGAGAATTTTGATACCAATGGCAATAAGGACGATACCGCCCGCCAGTTCGGAGAATTTGCCGATGCGTTCGGCTTTGGCGGCGGTCTTGCCGAGTTGGAGGCCGACAACGGTGAAGAGCGCGGCCACAACACCGATGATAAAGGCGGGCCACCAGACCGAGATGCCCAGCATGGCCAGACTGAGCCCCACGGCAAGGGCGTCGATGCTGGTAGCGATGGAGAGTATGATCAGCGTTTTCCCTCTGGTCGGATCGCAGACCTCTGCCTCCTCTTCCTGAAAGGATTCCCGAATCATGTTGCCGCCGATATAGCCGAGCAGCACAAAGGCGATCCAGTGATCATAGGCTTCAATGTATTGACTGACAGTGCTGCCCATGTACCACCCGAGGATCGGCATGAGCGCCTGAAACAACCCGAAGTGCCACGCCAGACGAAACGTCTGTCGGCGGCTCACACATTTGAGCGTCACGCCACTGGCAATGGAAACAGCAAAAGCGTCCATGGCCAGGGCAATGGCAATGACAATAAGTTCAGTCGGCCCCATTTCAATTCCTGTTCAGTGTTGAAGCCACCTGATAGCCGGACTGCCTGTAATAGACAAGGTGTTTTGAGAGGAGTGAAGTGGGCTTTGGCAATGGTTACCAGTTTGTTTCATACCAGATGGTACCATTTATACGCGTATATCACTGGCGTCACGCCGCCTGTGAAGCATGCGTCTTCAGCTGATTTTATCGTGAATGCCATAGCGGAACATGAAGCCGCGCAGGTGCGGGCTAAACGTGACTGGCTGTTGGCCGAATCTGACTGGACGCAACTTGCAGATTGTCCAATTGATGAGGTTGATAGGCTGGTGTGGTTTGAGTATCGCGCCGAATTGCGCGACGTGCACCAGCAGGGAGGGTTCCCAGGGGTAGTGGATTGGCCGGAGATACCGGAGTAAGTGGCGTTTAAATTTGTGTTGTGGGTCAAAACGTGAAAAACTGACCCATAAAGCACAAAAAAGACTTAGCCTATTCGACTAAGTCTTTGATTTTCTTGGTGGAGACGAAGAGATTTGAACTCTCGACTTCTACCTTGCGAAGGTAGCACTCTCCCAACTGAGTTACGTCCCCAGGATGATGGAGTTACTTACTCCGTTTTTTCTGTGGTTACAAGCCTTATAGGCTGAGAGCTGTGAGGATTGTTTCCACGCGGTTGGCGTAGGTGTGATCCTGCAGGATGCACTCTCTCCATGCGGCGCGGAGCTCTTGCTTGGTTTCTGTTTCCTGACGGTACTGCAGGAAGAGGTCTCGTATCTCGTCTGGTTTGGTGTAGCGGATGGGGTCGACCAGCTCGTCTGGGAAGATCTGGAGGCCGGGGTTGGCGTCCGTGATCAGGAATCCGCCTGCACACCAGACGTCGAAGTGGCGCTGGGTGAGGCCTGCCGGAAGCTGCATGCCCGTGGCGTTCAGGGTGACCGATGCGGATCGGTAGATGGCGGGCAGGTGGTCATAATAGTCCACCGGGCCGCGCACCTCGGCGCGGTCGTTGTCGAGCGCCTGCCAGCCTGTGTCTCCGAAAATAACAATGGGGCCAGCCGATTCGAGGCACACCTTTTTCCAATGCTTGCCTGCCCATTCCGCTCCTGCGCCGATTTGTCGGATGGCGTTGCCGGGCCACGGGGGGAGCGTCTTGAGTTGCTCTGTCCACCAATGAAAATCGTATCGCTTTTCATGGGGATGGTTTTTGATTGTTGTCATTTGATCTGCCGGTACGGTGAGGCCTGCAAAGAATTTGTCTTTGTCCGGGAACGCCGACCGGCCCACGAACACGAGCCTGTCTTCAAGGCCGTGGCCGTGTTGCGGCAACTCCCCGCCGGTTTCGAACAGTTCTCGGGATGTGCCCAGCGGGAGATGGGTCACCCATTTGGCCCCGGTGTTGATGAGCGGGCCGATGAAGGTGTGGTCCGTGACAAAGAGACGGGCGTTTTTCCAGTAGAGGGCCTTGACGGAGGTGAGCAGGTTGAACGGGTTGTCCACCAGCCAGATGGCGACCTCGGCACCGGCCTCTTTGAGGATGGTGTATCCCAGCCCGAAATGGTCGAGGCCCTTGAAATTGACGGAGAGGAAGAGGTCGGGAACGCCTTCCTGCAAGATTTCAGGCAGGGTGTTGCCGGGATGTTTGCCGAGCTGTACATGGTCGATCATGGTGACCGAGTAGCCCGCATCCCTGAACGCCTGAGCCAGCTCCCGCCCCAACAGATCTGTGTCGGACGTGGGAATCCATACTGTTTTGTTCAGGCGGGGCAACTCCTTGTCGCCCAGCGTGATGCGGGCAGTGAGCGGCCCGAAGTCCGTGGGAAAGGCGCGCTGTACCGGCAGGTAGCGAACCACATGCGCGTTGGCAGCGGAGTCGCGGGTGAATTCTTCTGGAGTGATGCGTTGAAAATTTTCCGGCAGCCGGGGTTCCCAGTCTTTCACCTGATCGATGAAGGCCTGACTTTCGAGGAAAAAAATAATTTCATCGTTGGGGAGATCAAACCATTCCGGCACTTTATCCGGCTCTGGGCCGAGCCCGAGAAAGACCACTGGTGCGTCGTCCAGGGTTTTGTTGACGCGCCATTCGAATTGCTCCGGGGTGGCGGGCATGGTTTTTTTCATGCCGATTTCATCTATAATCGACACATGATTGGGTCTGGGCATGGCTCTTTGCTTGGCTTTTTCGGCGTATTCGGCTACGAATCGCTCCACGCCTAAGGAGCGTTGCCATGAAACAATATCAGGATAAATACTTCAAACGGGCCAAAAAGGAAAACTACGCCGCGCGCTCGGTCTACAAGCTCAAGGAAATGGACAAACGGTTCCATATCTTTGCCAAGGGACAGACCGTGCTTGATCTCGGCGCAGCACCCGGTTCCTGGACCCAATTTGCCGGAGAAAAAGTCGGCAAAAGCGGGCGTGTACTCGGTGTGGATATTCAGACCACTCGTCATACCTTCCCGGATAACATAACCTTTTTGCAGGCCGATGTCTTTTCGGATTCACCGGAGCTGCTGGAGGCCATGGAACCGCTTGTGCCCTTTGACGTGATTATCAGCGACATGGCCCCCAAGACCACCGGAGTCAAGTTCGCGGACCAGGCCAATTCCCTGGAACTCTGCGAGCGAGCCTTTGAAGTGGCACTCAAATATCTGAAGAAGGGCGGCAACTTTGCGGTCAAGATATTTGAAGGCGGCGAGATCAGCGACTATCGCAACCTGATTCGTCCGTATTTTGGCAAGATCAAGAATTTCAAGCCCCATAGCTCCCGCGCCGAAAGTAAGGAAATCTTTATCGTCGCGCTTGGCTTTAAGGGCAATGATGGGTAAACAGATAGACCAACAAACGAACTTGAGTTTTATCGAGATAGCCAGGAGGAAACATGGCCGGACATAGTAAATGGGCAAATATTCAGCACCGCAAGGGACGCCAGGACGCCAAGCGCGCAAAATTTTTCACCAAAGCTGCCAAAGATATCATCCTGGCTGCCAAGGCTGGTGGCGGTAACCCTGAGGATAATTCCACGTTGCGTCTGGCCATTCAGAAGGCCAAGGCCGTGAACCTGCCCAAAGACAAGATTGAGAACGCCATCAAGAAGGGGACCGGTGAGCTGGCCGGTGGCGATATTTTCGAGATCACCTATGAAGGATACGGCCCCGGTGGCGTTGCCATGTTGGTCGAAGTCGCTTCTGACAACAAGAACCGCATTGTTGCAGAAATCCGTCACGCTTTTACCAAGTGCAATGGCAACATGGCTGAAACCGGCGCGGTTTCCTACATGTTCAACAACAAGGGCGTCATTGTTTTTGAAAAGGAAAAATACACCGAAGACGATCTCATGGAAGTGGGGCTCGAGGCCGGTGCTGATGACATTGTTGATGATGGCGAGACTTTCACCGTGTATACCGAGCCCAATGATTTCATGGCCGTACAGCAGGCCTTTACAGACGCCGAGATGGAATTTGTGTCCGCAGAATTCAATCAGGTTCCCGAAAATCTGGTGCCCGTAGATGAAGCGACCGGCAAGAAAGTCATGAATCTGTATGACACGCTTGATGACAATGACGACGTACAGAACGTCTACATGAACGCCGACTTCCCGGACGGCATGTTCGACGAAGAATAGCATGAGCGAAAAAGGCCTGATCGTTCTCGGCCTCGACCCCGGAACACGGGTGACAGGCTATGGCATTGTCCGAGAGATTTCGGGCCAGGCCGAACTCATTGAGACCGGCACTATTCGCACTCCGGTGAAAAAGGATATGTCGACCCGTCTGGGTGTCATTTTTGATCGTCTCCAGGATTTGATCCAGCAGCACGCTCCTGCAGAAGCTGCCATCGAAAATGTGTTTGTATCCAAGAACCCCTCGTCAGCCCTGAAACTCGGGCAGGCGAGGGGTGCTTGTATGGCGGCCTGCGCCACCAATGGCATCCCCATGGGCGAGTATGAACCCACGAAAGTGAAAAAGAATCTGGTCGGTGTGGGCAATGCACCCAAGTCTCAGGTGGCCTTCATGGTCGCTCATTGTCTCGGGGTGAAGAAACCGGACTGGCCGGAGGACGCCTCCGATGCCCTGGCTATCGCTATCTGTCATTTGAATGAACGGCGCATGCGCAAGCTGACCGGGATGTGATTTTCAGCCACGAAAAAGGCCTCCCCCGTGGTGTCGGGGGAGGCCTTTGTTTATGCTTGATCAGGCTATTTCTTTTTCTTCTTGCCCTTGTCTTTGTTGCCTTTATCTTTTTTCTTGCCCTTGTCTTTCCCTTTACCCTTACCGCTGACTGAAGGGTGGACGCCGCATTCCTTGGCGATTCTTCCCCAACCCATGCCGGAATTGCGCATTGCCTGAATTTCAGCAGGGGATTTGTCACATTCCTCGGCAATAGCGTTGACGTGGGCCATGTCCATTTTGCCGACTGCCTCGGCGTATCTGCCTTTGGCCGTTTCGACTTCTCTCCGGGCTTCATCCTGTTCTTCCTTTGTGCCCGATTTGAGAACTATATCCAGGACGTCTTTGGTTTTTTGAACGTCTTCATTGGCTGTGGTCACTTCGTCCACGACAGCCTGACCTACCAGGTCAATCAAGGCGTCTGTAGTAGAGGGAGCCGGTGCAGGATCCTGGGCTGTGGCAGAAAATGGGATAGCCAGTGTGAGGAATGCGACAGCGAGAAGTGTATACAGTATTTTTTTCATTGGAGCTCTCCTTTTGGACACCATAGCAGTTTTCCACTTTTCTGCCTAGTTTGAAGGTGAGTGTATTCTCTTTGAATTACAAACGTCGATGCGGTACAACCCTGCAACGGAGGGATTTTCATGATCGCATATCTGCAAGGGACGTTGTTGTCCGCTGACGAAAAGGGGCTGGTGCTCCTGACCCCTGGTGGAGTGGGCTATGAAGTGGCTGCGCCGACTTCGGTCATAGCCAGGCTGCCCGGCAAGGGGGATGACGTCAAACTGTTCGTGCACACCCAGGTGGCGGAGAAGGCCATTGATCTGTACGGGTTTCTGACCCCTGACGATCTGGATTTGTTCCGGACGCTTATTTCCATCGACAAGCTGGGGCCGAAAAAAGCCATGGCGATTCTGTCCATGTTTGATGCGGATCATCTGCGCGAGATAGCCTTCCGTGAAGATGTGACCATGCTTTCGACAGTGCCGGGCATTGGCCCCAAGTCCGCCAAGCAGATTTTGTGGAATCTCAAGGACAAGGTCGACAAGCTCAAGGCCGTGAAGACCACATCGACGTCTCAGGCTGCTGTTCAGGGACCGCAGGGCGAGTATCTGGATACGCTTGCAGGACTCAAGAGCCTGGGGTACTCTGAGGACGAAATTCGACCCATGATCATCGATGTCTTTGATGAAGAACCAGACCTCGACGCTGCCGGTGCCATCCGCGTAGTGCTCAAGAAAATCAACTCGGCACGTTCATGAGCAAATGCACTCTCCCTGAAGAAAATGTCCGACCACGGTCACTGTCCGAGTTTATCGGTCAGGAAGACCTGCGCGCCAATCTTGATGTCTTTATCAGAGCGGCCAAAGAGCGCGAAAAGTCGCTTGATCATACACTTTTTTATGGCAACCCCGGTCTGGGGAAGACCACGCTGGCCCGGATCATGGCCAGTGAGCTTGGGGTAAACATGGTGTCCACATCCGGTCCGGTCATGGAGCGGAGCGGTGATCTGGCCGCCATTCTGACCAACCTTGAACGGGGCGACATCCTGTTCATCGACGAGATCCATCGCATGCCGGCCACGGTTGAGGAAGTCCTTTATCCTGCCATGGAGGATTTTCAGATTGATCTGGTCATCGGGTCCGGTCCGGGCGCACGCACGGTGAAGCTCGATCTTGAGCCGTTCACATTGGTCGGTGCCACCACGCGTTTGGGGCTGCTTACCTCACCCCTGCGAGATCGTTTTGGCTGCATTTTCCGTATTGAATTTTATACGCCCCCGGAATTGGGACAGATCGTCGAGCGATCGGCCCGGATTCTTGAAGTCGAGATCGATGCCGGAGGAGCCCTTGCCATCGGCAGCAGGGCGCGTGGCACACCGCGTATCGCTAACAGGCTGCTGCGTCGTGTGCGTGATTATGCTTTGGTTCATGGAGATGGTCGCATCACTCAGGAACTTGCTGAATCCTCTCTGGAACGGCTGGAAGTGGACCAGTACGGATTGGACAACATGGATCGCAAGATCCTTTCCCTCATGGTGGAGAACTTCAATGGCGGGCCGGTGGGACTCAAGACTATCGCCGCTGCCTGTGCCGAAGAAGTGCGAACGATTGAAGATATTTATGAGCCGTATCTTATTCAATGCGGATTCCTGAAGCGGACCCCTCGTGGAAGGGTGGCCACGGCCAAAGCGTATCAGCATTTGAAGCTGCGCATGGATGAGGATCAACATTCACTGCTCGGGTAAGTGGGAATGATTATCAAATAGTTCTTGCAACCATTGGCTGTTTTGCTATTCTGTACCCAGACATTAACACCATGGAGGTAATCATAATGGATAAATGGGAATGCCCGTGTGGGTATGTGTATGACCCGGCAGAAGGCGACGCTGAGAACAATATTGCCGTTGGCACCAAGTTCGAGGACCTGCCTGATGATTGGACCTGTCCCCAGTGCGGCGCAGAGAAAGAGTATTTTGAGAAACTGTAAATCCGAATAAGTCTCTTGCAATCATGCGCAAATAGCGTATGGTTGAATCAAGTCAAAGGAATGTTAATCAGGCAACGCCCTACAAACCTTCAGATTCGTTGAATCGGACGCGTTTATCAGGCAACTGACAACCAAACAATGATCCTTTGGTAGAGGCCCGTAATTCGGCAACCTCCTTACAGACGTTTTTTTAACAAGCCCCCGCTCGCGGGGGCTTCTTTTTGTCGGGTACACCAAAGGAATCGAAGCGGTGATAAGCGCCTGTTTTTTCCGCAAGGCGATGTTGCCAATATTTCCCGCCGAATGGCGGTTTTTTTATGGCAATATTCAGGGATTGGCAGCGCCGGTGTCTTAGGGGGTTTTGTGCTTGAAACGGGCAAGTATCCAGATTGTCGTCAGGCTAAGGCATGTCCAGCAGAGTGCGCCCACAAGGCCGAACGGCCCGCCGAGCAGAGGGTGTGTGATCGGAAAGAGCCACATCCAGATACCCTGCCCCTGTGCATTGAACGCTCCATGAATGAAGGCCGGAAGCACGGAAGAGCCATAGTGCAGGGTGAGTTCATTCATGAAAATACCGAACGCCACCGAGATCACGCACATCATAATGATGCCGCTGACAGGGAAGCCCGGATAATTGAACCCCGCATAGATGAGCGGGGCGTGCCACAGGCCCCAGATGATCCCCATCATTGTATAGGCTTTGGTCTTGCCCATGGGCATAAGGCGCGGCAGCAGGAATCCACGCCAGCCGATTTCTTCGCCCAGCCCGAAAAAGAGATTGATGAACGGGCCGAGAACAATGGAAACAGGGAGAAATATATGGAGGAGTGTGTCGGGAGTAAGTTCGGCACCATACTCTCCCGGCGCGGTTGCCAGCTGTGCGTCATAGGTTGTCAGCCCCGCTGCGAGGGTCAGCAAATAGATGACGCCGAACAGCAGCGGGATAAGCAGGATGGTCAGCAGGTAGGGTTTGATGGAGGTGCCGATCCTGATGGAAAGAGCCGCACGCATCGTGGTGAACCTGACGCCTTCCATGAAGCGACAGACAAGGATGGAGACAAGCCCCGGAATCCACATGAACGCCAGCAGCCAGAAGGAGGCGGTGGTGAATTCCGCCTGCGGGGTAAAATCCATGCCGCCGGCAATCAGGGCGATTTCAATTCCCCAGGTGACGGCGAAAGTAAGTCCAAGGAAGGTCAGGACCGGCTTGTTCATCAGTGGATTGGCGGATGAAGTATGCATGGCTTACTCGTATGCTCCCACTGTTTCGAAATAACATTCCCGACACCGGTTCTCTATGTCGAGCAGACGGCGGAATGAATCATTGAAGTCCGTGTGGCCTAGCGTGAACAAACCGTGACCATGGACGATTGCCGCACCCGATGAGGCCATGGCCGGCGGCAGGGTGTTGCACAGTCCGGTAGGTCCGGTTCCCACCTCGCCGGGAACGATGGGGATGCCTTCCACTGTACGGCATTCAGTGCATTTGATGTGACATTGTCCACGGTTATCGCATTCGGCGCGAGGACAATCCATGGACATGACGACCGAAAACTTCGGGTGGCCGTGCAGTATGCAGATCGCTTCCTCTGACTGACGGTACACGTCTTCGTGGGCGGTCAGCTCGGAGGACGCCGTCAGCCCGGTGGTGGCGCTGCCATCCATGGGGCAAGGGTCGATACATCCTTCAAGCTCGTCAAGGGAGCTGCCGGTTTGGGAAATATAAATGACCTGTCCCAGTTTGTAGGAAATATTGCCGAAAAACGAATCGACAAGCCCGTACCCGACCACCTGTCGTCCGGCTTCGGCCATGGCTGCGAGAACCGTGTCTTCATCAGTGTACGGTCCTTTTGGCAAGGCAGGGAGCTCGGTGCGCGGGGCAGGCAGCTGAGCAACGACGTCCTTGAAGACGCGGCGATACTCCTTGTCCAATGCACCGTGTCGAGCCTTGGTCAGGTATTCCGAAAAGAAGAGCACGAAGCAGGAAAAGATGGTGGAAGAGTAGAATACAAATCCCTGCTCCGGGCTGACGGTGCCGAATGAGGCGATGCCGTGTCCCGGAATGATGACGGATTTGCGTTTACGCAGTCCTGCAATGATGGAGTCTGCGGAAAAGTTTTCGAATATGGGGATGTCATGCAGAAACGTGCGTGTTTCCGTGTCTTTGGGGCGGATGGTTTCGGGGTGGCGCGCGGCCAGGAAATCAACGATGGTCGCGTATGGCTCGGCCGGTCGTGAGAACACCAGTGAGTTGATGGGGAGCGCATCGAAAACCTTGGCCAATTCAGTGGTGCGTGGGTCTTCACGGTTCCACACCAGCTCGGCATCCAGGCCGCCGATGAGTGGCGCGTTGGGGGCGGCCAGTCCCTGTATGACCAGTTTTCCGGCGTATTTGTCACAGAGCCTTTTCATCGATTCAACCCCAGCTTTTCAATTTTTTCAGGAGTGGGGATGCCGTTTTGGTCCAATCCCCGGACTCGATAATACGTCTGGCGGGCCGTAAGAAAATCATCCCGATCTATTGGCGCAATCGTGATGCCGCCGCCGGAAGTCCCTGCCTCGGTAAAGAAGCGTTCGGGCAGATCGTCATCCGCAGCATCAAATCCGTTGGCCGCGTTCATGATCCGTTCATTGTAATAGATGCGTTCGCCGATTTCGAGCAACGTGTGACCGGAAACGGCCACGCCGGTAACCGCTGTGTACGCTTTGGCGTATTCCTCCAGGCTGGCGGCCAGAAAGATGAATTTGCATGCTGACAGGGAATCTACCACCGCGTTCATGTCTTCGGCGATCTTGATGATCCGGGCTTTCCCGCTGAAGGAGAAGCGATCGGTCGCCACTGGTTTTCGCAGGATTTCATGGCTCACCGGGTAAGCGCGCAGTTGGCAGCCTCCGCGTGTGCTGGTGGCGTAGGCCAATGCCATTCCATAGGCACCGCGTGGGTCGTAGGCAGGCAACTCCAGTCCCTTGACAGACATGGATGCTTCCGGTCGCTCGCAGAGTGCGGCAAAGGTGTGGGAACCCTGTCCGAGATCGCCGCCTTCGGCCATTTCGTGGAGGGCTGCCAGCAGGGATTCCGCGGTGTAGTCCTCGCCGGTAATTTCTCGGCGGCAGGCCAGGGTGGCCCCGGCAGAGACAGGATCAAGTCCGAGTTTACCGCAGGTGTCATTGGCGGTCAGAACCAGGGCCATGTTCGTGTTCCCTATGAGTGCGGTGAAGTGGGACATGGTTTCGAATTCCGGCATGTTTCGGCCATCCTGCGCGGTTTTTTTGCAGCGGATATGACAGCCCATGCAGCCGTGACTGGTTGGGGAAAATCGTTTTTTGTAGGCCGCTGCGTTCAGCTCGGCCGCGTGTTCAAACCTGGTTCGGGCGAAGTTGTCCGTGGGCATCATCCGGCGTGAATCCATGAGGTCGAAGAGGGAGCCTGTGCCCCAGCAGGAAAAACCGTGTTGCCCCATGAGAACGGGCGAGGCTGCCGTGAGCCGGAGGATTTCCTCGCGGGCTTCCGTGAGCGCGTCCTCGTCATGCACGCTGACAGTGCCGGTGCCATGGACGGACAGGTATTTGAGATTTTTGGCACCCCAGATCATTCCCAGTCCCCCGCGACCGGCGGCGTGATGGCGATCCACCATGATGGCCGCCATTGGCGAACCGTTTTCGCCTGCCGGGCCGATGCAGGCAATGGATGCGTCGTTAGGGAGCGAAGGCGTAAGCTGGTCGAAGAGTGTGTCCGTGGTGGTGCCGCCGAGCTGCGTTGGTACGATGCGTGCGTCGCCATCCAGTATCTCTATGCCGCAGGGGGTGTCGCTCATGCCCGTGATGACTATCGCGTCATATCCGGCCTGTTTGAGCTGGGTGGCAAGTCGCCCTCCGACCGAGGTGTCGCAGATGGCGCCGGTAAGCGGCGAGCGGGACATGATGGTGCCACGCCCGGATGTGGGGGCGGCGGTACCTGTCAGCGGACCTGTGGCAATGATCACCGGCAGATCGGGATCCGTATATTCTTTGGTGGCGTGGGGACGCAGGTAATACCCGGTCAATCCCTTGCCACCCATGTACTTCGTGTACACGGAAAGGTCGGGATGACGTGTTTCCACGCTTTTTTCCGTCAGGTCCAGGTGCAGGACAGAACCGGTCCAGCCAGAGAGTGTATTCATGTGGGGAAAGATTCCACGAACCGATTGAAAAGGCAACTGATTGCCTTCCTTGACCCCACAGGCGAAATCGGTATTCTGTGTCCCCGGAGGGAATATGGCCGAAAAGAAGATAGATAAATCACGACGGAATTTTTTGTTTGGAGCGGTGCGCCGTTACAAGAAGGAAAGTCTTGATCAGCCGGTGGCTGCCACTGCCGAATGTGTGGCGACCATCAAGACGGCCAATGCCTTGTATGTGGACGGAGCGTGGGAAGAGGCCCGCCTCAAGTACAAGGAGTGTCTGCAATCGGACCAGAATGACGCGGATGTGCGCTATCGTCTTGGCGTCTGTTCCTACAAGGTCGGAAAATACATTCAGGCCAAGTTGGAGTTTGAGCGCGCCCTGCGGATCGACCGGACGTACAAGGACGCATTCCTGTATCTGGGACTGACGATGGTCCGGCTGGAAAAACCGGAAAAAGCCCTGGCGTTGTGGAAGCAGTATTTCAACCCACTGGCCATTCCCGTTCAACGTGAATTGAATTTACAGATCGGACTCATAGAGGAAGGTGTGGGCGACTCCCCGCAGACCATTGCCGAAGCGGTTGAGGCCGCCATCACCGAATCTGGTGATACCGTCGGTTAAGCGACCCGCACAAAAAAGCCCCACTCCGGAAATGAGTGGGGCTTTTTTGTGCGAGGAAATATGTCTCTATGCGTTGCCTTTGGGTTCGTCGTCGTTGGTTTGTGCGGCGATTTTGGCCATCTGGGTGCGGAGGTAGCTGGCAGCCAGGTCTCCCAGATCGTTGTCTCCGGTCACCTTCATGCCGTGCTGCTTCAGGTCGTCGTCGATCTGCTTCTCCATGCGGGCGGATTCCAGGAACATGATGTAGGCCAGTACCAGAGCCGCATCATTGTCGGCGCTGTTGTCGCACAGCAGTTCGATATTCTTGGCCGGGACAGTCTCAAGCAGTCTGTCGATGAACATGGTTATCCACTTTTCATACAGCTCATGCATGAGGGGCGGGATAAGGGCGGCGACCTGGTCGGTCGCGTTACCGGAAGTGCCGGTGACGGACATGAACTCGTTCAGAGCTTCCTGTCGTTTTGTCTCATCCTGTTCTTCAACTTTGGCGATGATGACGTTGAAAATGTGCGCACGAATTTGTTTGGGCGTCATGGTCTGTTTGTTCCCCCTGATTCTTGATACAGCTTTGTTTTGTATCGCAATGTCAGCACTTGGGCAAGAGGGATAACACAGGAAAGGGCGCATTCGGTTTCAGGCCTGTTTTTCCCGTTTCCTTTCAAAGGTAAAGGGCGTAGGGGAGTTATTCAGGCAAGATATATCAGACTCAAGGAATTTCCCGTGGAATCGATTCTCACCGCTTTAGCCCCCTTTGCCAAAGTCCTTTTTGCGTTTGTACTTATGCTGGCCGGCATGCGTTTCAAGATTGGATTGGGGTCCTCCATTCTCATCGGCGGCATGGTCATGGGGGTGCTGTTCGGCATGGCTCCTCTGCCCATACTCAAAGTTTCGGCCATTGCACTGACTCAGGAAAAATTTCATTTTCTCATCGCTATAGTCGGGCTGATTCTTGTGCTGTCCGATGCCATGGAGCGGTCGGGGCAGTCCAAGCGACTGATGGAAGCTCTGTCAGGCTTTCTGACCAGCCCCCGCCTTCGGCTCATCTTTTTCCCGGCTCTTATCGGTCTCCTGCCCATGCCGGGCGGTGCCGTTTTTTCGGCTCCCATGGTCAAGACCGTGTCCGAGGAGATGCGTATCCGCAACTCGGATCGGGCCGTGATCAACTATTGGTTCCGGCACATCTGGGAGCTTGTCTGGCCGCTGTATCCGGGGATTATTCTGACATTGGCCCTGGCCGATATCCAAATCATTGATCTTATCTCCTACACCTGGCCGGGGATGCCCGTCATGTTGCTGACCGGCTGGTTCTTCTATCTCAGGCCGGGCGTGCTCAATGCTGATGATCTGAGTATCCCCAACCTGCCTGTCGGCCGTTCGAAGCTCGCGGCGCTCAGGGAAGGGCTGCCTCTGCTGACGGCGATTGTCGGTGCTGTTGGTCTGGAGACAGGCATTGCGTCTTTTGCCCCGACCATTCCGTTCGAGTTAGGCGTGGTGACGGCCCTGTTCCTGGCCGTGGTCTGTGTCATGGTGCAGAACACCCAGCTTGGGCTGCCGTTTCTGAAAGATGTGCTGATGAAGAAGTCGTTGTGGTCCATGATTTTCGTCATCGTGTCCATCTTCGTGTTCAAGGACATCATGCAGGGGGCCGGTGTCGTGGAGGAAATGGCGCAGGCCGCCGGTGGGGAGGCTGCCCTGTTTGCTTCAGCCGCGTTCCTGCCGTTTTTGGTCGGTCTGGTGGCGGGCATCAATGTGGCCTTTGTGGGGGCGACGTTCCCGTTGCTGCTCGGTGTGCTCAATTCACTGGGCATGCAGGATCAGACCATCCCGTATCTCGTGCTGGCTACATTTGCCGGATTTACCGGGGTTATGATCTCGCCCATCCATATCTGTTTCATTTTGACCTGCGAGTACTTCAAGTGCGATCTCATGCGGACATGGCGCAAAGTGGTTGCGCCGTGCCTGGTGTTTTTTGCGTCGGGCGTGGCGTTGTTCATGGTGTATAAATAGAAGATTGGTGCTCAGGCTTGCTGTTTAGCCTCTTTTTTAATATATACTGCACCCTTGTGGCGGATCATTTTCACAATATCATTTGAGGATCGAGTATGAGCGCATATGGCGACATCTTTACTGACGACAGATTGCTGACATTATTTCCTGCGGATCGGACAGATGCCTTTTTTGAAGCGCTGTTCGGTGACGCGGAAGAAGGAAGCTATGACATTGCCCTTGGGTATGCCGGTAACACAGGTTCGACACTGAACTTCGAGATCAGGTTGACCCAACGGCCGGGCAAGTGTCTGGCATGCAATCTGACCTATGGATTGCCGCAGGTTTTTTCCAGGCACCCCATCATTAACGTCAACGGTCTCGTCGATGCCGTGGCCAAGGAAGTCGGGAGCGGTTCGGCTACCTGGCGACTCGGCAACACGCAGGAGCTTTCGCGGGAATTGCACGTCATTCCCTTGGAGATAGTTCTTGGATAAGAGTCAATTCATCCAATTGAAAGACCCGGATCAAGATGTTTGATCCGGGCTTTTTTTATGTCTAATAATCTGTTGTTATTTGAGATTGTCCACCAGTAGCGGCTCGCCTTTTTCCGGTGCCAGTCTGAGCGACAGGGCGTCCTTGGAACAGGTCTGTTCGCATACACCACAGCCCATGCATCGTTCTTCCCTTATAAAAGCGGTGCGGTTCTTGAATCCGATGGCCTTGAACTGGCATTTCTCGGCACAGACGCCGCAAGCGACACACTTTTCTGCATCCACTTCGGCCAGATAGCCGGATGTGCAGAGCATGTTCAGCCCGTTTTGCTGTGCTGTCATAGCTCGACAGCAACAGGAGCAGCAATTGCAAATGGCGTAGAACCGTCCAAGGGCGATATCCTTGAAAAAGGCATGCGACACATGTCCTCGGGCTTGTTCGGCCCTGATGATGCGGAGGGCTTCCTCTGCCGTGATCCGGCGTGTTTTGTCTGGGTGATGGTGGTGCATGAATGAAGCAAAAGGATCGCCGATGATAAGGCAGACATCCAGAGGCGTACACGGGTTTTCCATGCCGCTCCTGCACGGGCAGTCCAGAAGAATGATGGTGTTTTCATTCTCCAGTACGATCTTGCGCGCGAGGGTATAGGGCAAAACCTGTTCCGGCAGTTCCGTGTTCACGGGACGGTTGATCATGACCAGTTTGGTAGCTTCTTCGAGCGGCAGGGGTTTGCCGTGGTAGGTGTCGCCCCAGGTGTGTTTGTGCTGGTTGGGGTCACCGGTTTTACTGTGTTCGTCCGAGAAGAACGGGCTGTGCTTATTGATGATGAAGATCAACGGCGTCCAGAGAAAGCCCCACCATGGATTCTTGTCGCCGGTAAGACCGATATAGTGATAGCACCAACGACCGTAGATATAGCCATGGATGAAGTTGAACACGGATAAGCCATGCTCTTTGCAGGCCTGGTAATAGTCCCTTGTTGCTTGGCTGACAAACGGTAATCTCATAGTGATAAAGGGGTTGTTGGTGGTGCAACCATACGCTTGAAAGTTACTGTTTCATCCATGAAAGTCAACCGTGCAACACGCGACATTCGTTTGAAAAGTTGTTATATCCTGCCACGGAGGTTTTCATGAGCGACAAAGAGTCCGTGGGATACGCCCAAAAGAGCAATGAACTTGCCAAGGTTCGGACAACGCTGGCCGAGGAGAACAACGCCCTTGCCAGGAATCGGACACGGCTTGCCAACAGGCGCACCTTTCTGGCGTGGTGCCGTACCGCGCTCTCCTTCATGACGTTTGGGTTTTTGCTGGAAAAGGTGGATGTTTTTCTGGCATCCAACAATAAGACCGTGGACGCGGTGCTGCTCAATGATCTCGGCGTGCTGGGCAAATTCGCTTTTATCTGCGGTCCGTTGCTCCTGCTTTTTGCCGGTTGGCGTTATTACCGTCTGGAGAAGGAAATCGGTTTTGAAAAGGGTGAATTGAACATTCTTCCAGAGCTTATTCTTTTCGGTGTCATCCTTGGAGGCGCGCTTATCTATGTCCTCGTGTAAGGCTGTTTTGTGTTTCGTATAATCCTTGTCGGCGTTCTTGCCGCACTCTTTTTCAGTTCCACATTTGTCCTTAACAGGGCCATGTCCCTTGAGGGAGGGCACTGGGTCTGGTCGGCCAGCCTCAGATATTTCTGGATGATTGCCATACTCGCCGTGTGGCTGACCGTGACTGGCAAGGCGCGGCTCGGGCTTGATGCGCTCAGACTGTTTCGCAAACACTGGTTGTTCTGGACAGTGGCCGGGAGTATCGGGTTCGGCGTGTTCTATGCGCTCATTACCTTCAGCTCGGTCTTTGCCCCCGGCTGGGTGGTTGCCGCGACCTGGCAGACCACCATTCTGGCAACCCCGTTGGTATTGCTCGGGTTCGGACGCAAGGTCCCGCTCAAGGCCCTGGCTCTGACAGTTGTCATTTTCGTGGGAGTGGTGCTGGTCAACATGGAGCAGGCGTCATCTTCCGGTTTGTCCGAAGTGTTGTGGGGAGCGTTGCCCGTGCTGGTTGCCTCCTTTGCCTATCCCTTTGGAAATCAGCTCGTGTGGGAAGCCAAAAAAGGCGAGCACGCGCGGGTGCCTGCCATTGATCATCCGGCCATGGATGACGCCCTGTGTCGGGTTCTTCTGTTGACCCTCGGCTCGTTGCCATTGTGGGCTGTGCTTATTGTGTTCATATCCCCGCCTCTACCGTCCATGGGGCAGGTCGTGCAGACAGGGCTCGTCGCCGTCAGCTCAGGCGTGATTGCGACGTCACTGTTTCTCTATGCCCGTCACAGAGCCAAAAGTACGGCAGAACTGGCCGCCGCAGACTGCACGCAGTCCATGGAGGTGGTCTTTTCGCTTGCCGGTGAGGCGATACTTTTGGGGCATGTCATGCCCGGGTTCATGGGGTGGGCCGGTATCTGCCTGACCATGCTCGGTCTGATGCTGTATGTGGGAGTGCAGAACCGGGGGTGATTGCTCTGACTAGTTTTCTTGCTCGGGCATGTGGTGGAGGTGTTCTCCGGCAAAGCCCACCACGACTTCTACGCCAGTGGCGATTCCCCGATTGAGTACCATGTGACGGTCCACGACAGCGGTCAGCAGCTCGTCTCCGCATTGCACTGTGGCGGTCCAGGTAAACCCTTCTCGTTCCATACGTTCCACGGTCCCGTTCAATACATGCCACTCTTTGGGGAAGTCGTCCCGGCTGCCTACAACTGCGTCTTCCGGGCGAAGGGCGACAAAGCCTTTTCTCCAACCCGGCAGGTTTGGCAATCCGGTGATCGTGTGCCCTGCAAAAGTGTTCGTATCGGCTGAATAACTGGCCGGAAACACGTTGGTCATGCCCACGAAAGAGGCCACGAACGGGGTGGCGGGGCGGCGGAAAATATTGGCGACGGAATCCTGCTGATGCAGGGAGCCGTCTTTGATGACTGCCGCTCTGTCTGCCAGGATCATGGCATCGGTAAAATCATGCGTCACCATCAGGAACGTGGCGTTGGAGTTTTCATGAACATCCTTGAGGGTCCGTCGCAGTTCTCCTCTGAACTGCGGGTCCAGAGACGAGAGCGGTTCGTCCAGCAGGACGACATCCGGGCGGCAGGCCAGCGCACGGGCCAGTGCGGTGCGTTGCTTCTCTCCGCCGCTCAGACGGCCAGGCTTGCGCCCTTCCAGATGGGCCAGACCAAGGGTGTCCAGTAGCATGCGGGCCTCATTCAGGCCTTCATTTTTGGGGATGCCGTGGTAGCGTTGTCCGTACATGACGTTGTTCAGCACGGTCAGGTGAGGGAACAGGGCGTGGTCCTGATAGACGAGGCTCACTTTGCGCGCTTCCGGGGAAAGGGTGGTCACATCCCGTCCTCCGATGTGCACGGTGCCTGAGTCCAGCTCTGTCAATCCGGCCACTGTTTCCAGAACAAGAGTCTTGCCGGATCCGGTGGAACCCATGAGAGCGAAAAACTCACCGGGGCGGATGGAAATGGTGATATTGTCCAGCGTAAAGCCCGGCAGATTCATGCAGAGATTGGTCAGTCTGATCATCGCTCTTTCTCTCCAGGCAGTGAGAGGGTGCGCAGCAGCAGGAAGAATATCATGCTGACCAGTATGAGAATGAAGGCCACGGGTTGCGAGTATTTCAGGCCATAGGCCGTGAATCGTTGGTACATGAGCACCGGGGCGACCATGGGATTATAGGCCACAATGATGATCGCGCCGAATTCGGAGATGGCCCGGGCCATGCACATGATCACGCCGACCAGCATATAGCGCCAGCATAACGGCAGCGTGATACGGAAAAAAGTGGGGGCCGCTCCGGCACCCAGAGAGCGGGATACGTTTTCCAGTCGGCGCGGGATGGACTCAATACCGGATTTCGCCGCGTTGATATAAAAGGGCAGTCCCACGAAGAGCAGTACGGCGACGATGCCGACCCGGGTTCCCATGATCTCGATGCCCATGGATTGGAGGACCTGTCCAAACCAGAAGTGGGGACTGGTCAGCGTCAGGATGGCGATGCCGACCACCGGGTGCGGGATCATGATGGGTAGGTCGATGAGGCTTTCAACGATCTTCTTGCCGAAAAATTCATTGCGCGCGAGCAGATAGGCCAGCGGCGTGCCGAAGATGATCGCGATGCCCGCGGCCATGGCTGACGTGGACATGGACAGCCAGATGGAGCTGAGCACTTTGGCGTCGCCCAGGGTTTCCCATAGTATATCCCAGGTGGGAGCAGCCATGGTGGAACCCATGGGAAGGGCTATGAACAACAGGACAAGAGCTGCCGAAGCAATCATCCAGGCCTGAAAAAAACGACCGGGGAGAGTCCGCATCAATGAGGACTCCCCCCGGTGAGAGAACGGGTTATTCATCAGTTATTCAGCTACAGTGACCAGCGGTTTGATGGTCTCCGGGAGCTTGGCCATGCCGTCCTCGTTGGTGCGAACCGGAACGAACGGAGGCTGCCCCATATCCTTCAGGATCTTGAGGCCGCCGTCAGGCGCAAACAGGTATGCGAGAAAGGCGTCGGCGGCTTCCGAGTTGGGAGCGTTGTCGATCTTGGTGATACCATATGTAATGGACTTGCCCACGCGTTCAATGAAGGTGCCGGGCTTCTTGCCGCTAACCTTGACCACGGCGGACTTGTAGTAGGGGGTCATGGTGTAGTCGCCGAGGTTCAGGTGCTTGTCCAGCGTCACGAATTTCAGATCGTGCTGGACAGCGACGGAGAGGTATTCCCAGGCGTAGTCCATGTGGCCGGACTGGAGCATGGAGATCAGTTCGACAGACTTGGGACGGACGTTCTTTTCAGGGCGGTTGGCGATGAAGGCATCATAGAGGCCGGGCTTTTCGTAGAATTTTTCCGCCAGTTGCAAGACCATCAGGGAGCGGTAGCCGCAGGGGTCCAGGTTGGGATCGGAGTGTCCCCAGACAACGCCTTTGGTGGTCAGGATGTCGGTCCAGTTGTCGCTGGTGATCGTGTCGGCGAACTTGGACTTGTCGGTGTAGCACAGCACCATCTGGTTGGAGGCGAAACGGATGTTCCAGGAGGCGAATTCCGGAATGAGATTCTTGTCGATGACCACATAGTCGGCAGATGCCATGATGTCGGCGGGCTTGCCGACTTCCGAGATCATGCGGGCCATCTTGGTGGAACCGCCGGATTCGCGCTGGACGTCCACTTTCGGGTACATTTTTTCAAAGTTTTTTTCGATGGCTGCAAAGGGAACTGACAGGCTACCAGCGTGAAAAATAGTCAGCTTTCCGGAAGGTTCAGCTTGAACATTCCCGGCAGCAAAGGTCAGTGCCAGAACTATGAGCATGGCTGCAACACAGGTGGAGATGCGAAAGGCCATATTGAACTCCATGTAAGTTAGTGTGATTAGACAATAGTAAATTGTCTGTACGTTATGAGCCATGCGTTAAAAGTGTCAATATTTTTATAAATCTACAGTTTGTTAGTCTGAAATTATTCACCATAGTGATGCCCAAAAAAAAGGGCTGCGATACTCGCAGCCCTTGTACATCCTGTTCTGTGTTTGAATCGGATTATTGTTCTTTGGATTTCTTCTTTTTCCCTTCTTCACGATGGCGAACCAGAGCGGACAGCTCGATTTTGCGCAACCGGATGGATTCGGGAGTGACTTCAACCTGTTCGTCATCCTTGATGAAGTTCAGGGCGTATTCCAGAGTCATGGGCTTGACCGGGGTCAGGATGACCGCTTCGTCCTTGCCGCTTGCGCGCATGTTGGTCAGCTTTTTCTCTTTGGAACCGTTGACGTTGATGTCGTTGTCACGGTTGTGTTCACCGATGATCATGCCTTCGTAAATCGGGTCGCCGGGGACGATGAAGATGCGGCCACGGGGTTCCAGGTTGAACAGGCCGTAGGCGACACCCTTGCCGGAACGGTCAGCGACCAGAGAACCGGTGTAGCGAGAAGCGAACTCGCCGCGATATTCGCCGTACCCTTCAAGGTAGGAGTTCATGAGGCCGGTACCCTTGGTGTCGGTCAGGAACTCGTCGCGGTATCCGATGAGGGAGCGGGATGGCACGGAGAATTCGAGACGAACGCGCCCTGTGCCGTTGTTGACCATGTTGGTCATGCGGCCTTTGCGGGTCTGGATTTTTTCGGTGACGATGCCCATGAAATCTTCGTCGCAGTCCACGAACAGATGTTCGATAGGCTCCAGTCGTTTGCCGTCCTCATACTTGAAGATGACCTCCGGGCGGCCCACAGACAGCTCGAAACCTTCGCGGCGCATCTGCTCCACGAGAATGGCCATCTGGAATTCGCCGCGTCCCTTGACCAGAAATGCGTCACGGTTCTCGGTGTCTTCCACTTGAATGGCGACGTTGAGCAATGTCTCCTTGTGGAGGCGTTCACGAATCTTGTTGGTCTGGACGTGTTTGCCTTCCCGGCCGGCCAGGGGCGAGGTGTTGATGCCGAAACGCATGGCCACGGTGGGTTCGTCGACCGTGATGCGGGGCAGGGCCTTGGGAGATTCCTTGGTGCAGATGGTGTCGCCGATCTTGACGTCCTCAATACCGGCGATAACGACGATATCACCAGGGGAGCAGGTCTCGGTGGGCACGACTTTCAGGCCGTCGTAGGTCTGAAGTTTGGTGACCTTGAGCGGCACGACCTTGTTTTCATCAGCGATGCAGATGAGCTGGTCATTGGACTGTGCAGTGCCGTGGTGGACCTTGCCGATTGCCAGACGGCCCAGATAGTCGGAGTAGGAAAGATCGGAAACCAGCATCTGGAAAGGTTCATCCTCTCCATAGGACGGGCCGGGCACCTTGTCCACGACCATGTCGAGGAGGATATGCAGGTTCTCGCCGCGTTCCTCGGCGGTCTCCATGGCGATGCCGTCACGGCCGATGGCGTACAGCAGCGGAAAATCGAGTTGTTCTTCGTTGGCGTCGAGATCGATGAAGAGGTCGTAGATTTCGTCAAGCACTTCGTCCGGGCGGGCATCCTGACGATCGACCTTGTTGATGACGACCATCAGGGAAAGTCCCTGCTCCAGCGCTTTTTTCAGTACGAAACGGGTCTGGGGCAGCGGGCCTTCAGAGGCATCGACGAGCAGGATGGCGCCGTCAGCCATGGACAGGGAACGTTCGACTTCGCCACCGAAGTCGGCGTGACCGGGCGTGTCGATGATGTTGATCTTCACGTCCTTCCAGTTGACCGAACAGTTCTTGGCGGAAATGGTGATGCCGCGTTCGCGTTCAAGATCCTGGGAATCCATGATGCGATCGTCAACGTCTTGGCCTTCGCGGAAGAGGCCCGACTGTTTGAACATGGCGTCAACCAGTGTGGTCTTGCCATGGTCAACGTGGGCGATGATAGCGATGTTGCGAAGGGATTCATTTGTAATTGTATTGCTCATTGTGTCTCCGTAAATATGTAATGGACGCCCGGAAGTACCCGAATTGATGCCCGCTGGCAAGGAGAGTTTGACCTCGTAACCCGAATGTCATTCAAATTGGCGGTTTTTTAGGGTAGGTTCCCACGAAATATAACTATACGAGGAAAAATCTACATGGTTAAATACAGAATTGAGCATGACAGTCTGGGCGAGGTCCAAGTACCGGTCGATGCGTATTATGGGGTCCAGACCAAACGGGCAATGGATAATTTCCATATTTCAGGGATTCAGTTGTCGCATTACCCAAGGCTCATTAACGCGTTGGCGTACGTCAAGCTGGCGGCTTCGGATGCCAATTCGTCGTTGGGACTGCTGGATGAAGACAAGAGCCGGGCCATTTCTCGTGCCTGTGAGGAGCTTCTGTCCGGGAAACTGCACGACCAGTTCGTGGTGGATGTCATGCAGGGAGGCGCGGGTACCTCCACGAACATGAACGCCAACGAGGTCATCTGCAACCGTGCGCTTGAGTTGATGGGATATCAGAAAGGCGAATATGACAAGCTCCACCCGCTCAATGACGTGAACATGTCCCAATCCACCAATGACGTCTATCCTTCGGCGCTGAAGATCGCCTTGATTCTGGAGATCAGAGAGTTGATGGACGCCATGCGGTATCTGAAAAAAGCCTTTGCAGCCAAAGGAACCGAATTCGCGGATGTGATCAAGATGGGCCGTACCCAGTTGCAGGACGCCGTGCCCATGACTTTGGGACAGGAGTTCTCGGCCTGGGGGGTCATGATCGGAGAGGATGTCCAACGGCTTGATGAAGCACAAAGCCTGGTCCATGAGATCAACATGGGAGCCACGGCCATCGGCACCGGGCTCAATGCCCACCCCGATTACACCAGAACGGTAACGGAAAAGCTGGTGGAATCAACGACATTGCAACTGGTCTCATCGCCGGATCTGGTTGAGGCAACGCAGGATACCGGCGTGTATGTGCAGCTTTCAGGCGTATTGAAACGTGTGGCTGTTAAGCTGTCAAAGATCTGCAATGATTTGCGTCTGCTTTCCAGCGGTCCCCGTTGCGGGGTGAACGAGATCAATCTTCCGCCCATGCAGCCGGGGTCAACGATCATGCCGGGCAAGGTGAATCCCGTGATCCCCGAGGTCGTCAATCAGGTGGCCTTTGCGGTGGTCGGCAATGACATGACCATCACCATGGCCAGCGAGGCCGGACAATTGGAGCTCAATGTCATGGAACCGGTCATCGGCTATTCCCTGTTCCAATCCATGAACATGCTGCGCCGCGCCTGTCTTACTCTGGCGGACAGCTGTGTCTCAGGCATCACGGCCAATCGTGATCGGTGCCGGGAAATGGTGGAGCACTCCATTGGTCTTGTCACGGCTCTCAATCCGTTTCTTGGTTATGAGAAATCCACCGAAATAGCCAAGGAGGCCATGAAAACTGGGGGGTCTGTTTATGCGATCGTATTGGAGAAAGGGTATCTGAGCCAGGAGGAGCTGGATGATATTCTCAGGCCTGAGAACATGATCAAGCCACGGTATATCAATCGATCATAAAAGGTTATCGGTATCGGTCGAAAAAGGCTTGGAGACGTCCATCTGTACGCATCGCCTGCAGTTCGGTGTTGAACAGCCGGACAAATGCGAGCCATTTTCGTTTCTTGGTAAAAGTGAAGGAGTAGGGGGCTGTGTCGAGCGCGTGTTGGCTGAAGGTGAACTGCGTGCTGTCGAGTTTCTGATCATTCTGAAGAATCCATTCGGCCACCTTGCGGTTGGTCACTATCGCGTCCACATGTTTGTATTCAAGCATGTGCAGGAGGTTGTGTGTATTGGTTGATTGGTGCTTGTGGATGACATTTCGGGCAAACAATGCGTGCAGTGTCGGATAGAAATACCCGTGGACAACACCGATATTCAGGCCGGCAAGATCCTCTTCTTTTGAAAATTGGATGTGGTGGTCCTTACGGCATACAAGGACATCCGTGGACTGGAGTACGGGGTCGGTCCATAGGTAGAGTGAAGCGTCCTTGACCCACTTTCGTGATTTGATATAGGCGTCGATCCTGCCTTCTGACAGGAGCATCAGGCATCGTTTTTCCGGGTAGTATTCCAGTTTGAGATTATACCCATGAAGTCTGCACACCTCGCACAGCACATCGGGCATAATGCCGCTGGCAGGGGCTTTTTTCGTGCCCATGATGATGTAGGGGGGCCATCCCCCGGAGGGTAAAGCCAGTACGATAGTTTTGTCCGTGGGGTCAGCGTGCGCAAAGAAGGGCAGCAGCAGGCAGGCAAACACCATCACCATGGATGGAATTATCAAGTTGGATTGTTTGAGTTGCATGTTCGCTACCTACTTTAACTGGAATTTGACATTCTATGTAGAACGAATATCGAGTTCTAGTCAATATCCCTTGTTTTTCTGATAGTTACTCACCGTTGCCTTTTCAGAAAACTTCAACTACTATTTTTCTAGAAAAATTCGAGAGAATCGTTGTCTACCAAGGATTTGATGGTCGGAGGAATCATGCGTCGCGCCGTTTTTTTCATGGGCTTGTTAGTGGTTATAGCTTTTGCTGGCTGTACATCCCGCATTCATTCGACTCCTCCGGGCACGTCGTCTCCCTCAACACCCCCCAGTTATGATGCCAAAACCAGGCCCTATACGGTCCTGGGCAGGACATACTACCCCCTCCAAACGGCTCGCGGGTATGACGAAGTGGGAATGGCGTCCTGGTATGGCAAGGATTTCCACGGCAAGAAGACAGCTAATGGATACATCTATAATATGTACGGGGTGTCGGCGGCGCATAAAACCCTGCCGCTGGGCACCAAGGTGCGTGTGACCAACCTGGAGAACAACAAGAGCGTAGTCCTTGTCATCAATGACCGGGGGCCGTTCGTTCGAGGGCGGATCATTGATCTGTCGTACGGAGCGGCAAAAGCCCTTGGCACGGTTGACACGGGTGTGGCCAAAGTTCGAATCTCTGCCCTTGGGTCCTATCCGCAGTCGCAAACAGCGGTGAAGCGGGTGCAGATTACGGGCAAAGTCTTTCACGTCAGGGTAGGGGCGTTTGCTGTTCGAGGCAATGCAGAGAGAGTGTATAAACAATTGCTCTCCGTGGGGTATAGCGATGCCAGAATCACCATTGAAAACAGAAACGGACAGCGGCTGCATATTGTTCAGGCAGGCAGCTTCAAGAGCCGCGACAAGGCCGAGCAGGTTCTTGAACGCCTCAAGGACGATTTTCCCACATGCTATATCGTCAGTTGACAGTTTTGTAGAGGGGTGAATCATGAAAAAAGTCGTACAGGACGGCGCTTTTTGGCTTCCCATATCGCATTCAACCGTGTATAACCCATCGAAATGAACTGCGGTTCATAAAAGAACAGTATCAATAAACTAGTATTAGGAGTTTTATTTATGACAAAAGCTGAACTCGTAGCGAAAATTGCTGACAAGAACGGTACCTCCAAGGCCCAGGCTGAGGCATCCATGAACGCCATCCTCGACATCATTCAGGACGAGCTGGCCGCCGGCAACAAGTTGACCTTGACAGGTTTCGGTACTTTTAGCGTGAGCGAACGCAAGGCCCGCACTGGTCGCAACCCTCGTACTGGTGCCGAGATCAAGATTCCGGCCACCAAAGTTGCCCAGTTCAAGCCCGGCAAGGTCCTCAAGGACGCTGTGAAGTAAGTATCAGCTATATATTGTTGAAAAAATAGCCCTCCCTGGTAACGGGGAGGGCTTTTTTACGCGCTGATTTCGTCGGCTTGGTATTGAAGCGAACCGCCGGTTCAGGTGCGTGCACCTACTCCATGTTTTGGATGACCATGCTCAAGGAGTCAGCAAGCTGTGCCAGATTGCCGATGGCTTCGGCTGCGTCCCGCATCAACCTGTCGGTTTCACCGCAGACCCGGCTGACATCCATGGTCGCGGCGTTGATCTGTTCACTGGCCGAAGATTGCTGCTCTGCCGCAGTGGCGATGGCATGCACTCGTTCAGCCGTGGATTCGGCCACAGACACGATCGCATTGAGAGCTTCCCCGGAATGCGTTGCCATTTCAGTACTTTCTCCCACTGAGCTTACCGCTATTTCAGTGGCTTTCACATTTTGCCGAGCCCCTTCCTGTATGCCCAGGATGGCCGTGTGTACCTCACTGGTCGCCTGCATGGTCTTTTCAGCCAGTTTTCGTACTTCATCTGCAACAACCGCAAACCCGCGCCCGGCCTCTCCGGCACGAGCCGCTTCAATGGCGGCGTTGAGAGCCAGAAGGTTGGTCTGGTCCGCGATGTCCTCAATGACACTGAGGACCTTGCCGATGTTTTCTGCGCGATCATCCAGTTCTTCCATGGACTCCTTGAGCTTGTGGGCGTGGCCTGCGACATCATGGATGGAGGTAATAACCCCGGTTACAATGGAGGCGCCTTCCTCTGCCCGGCCTCGCGCGTTGTTGGCGTCTTCGGCCGCATCGCGGGCATGGTGGGCGACCTCAAGGACTGTCGCTGTCATTTCCTGCATTGCGGTGGCTATTTCGCTGCTTCGTTCGGACTGTTCGCGGGTGCCTGTCTTGGCGGTGGATACCACTGCGGAGAGTTGGACTGCCGCCGTAGCCATTTCCTTTGAAATGTCAGTAGCTTTTTGTGCGGCCAGGGCGATCCGTTCATTTTGCACGAGTATTTCATTTTCGTGTTGCTTGAGTTGGGTGGTGTCCAGGTACAGACAGCAGCCGCCTATGATGACGCCATCGACATCTGAAAGGGGAAACAGGTTGGCGAGTACATTGATGTCACTGCCGTTTTCGTGTTTGAAAATTGCTTCCCTATTCATGATGCGCTCATTGCTTTCCATGCACGTCCTGATAAGGGCCTTGCGATTATCCTTGTAGAATATTTGGGAAAGGTTCTTCCCATAATACGACTGCGGATCTTCGTTCGAGCCAATCATTTCGAGACATTCCCTGTTGAGAAAGGTGACCTTTTCATCGGTGTCTACGATGCAGCATGGAATGGGCAATCCGTTAAGTATGGACTGAGAGAATCCATGACTTTTTTTGTATCGGGCGCCGAGTTCGCCTATCGCGTCTCCCAAGCCGGGGGCTGTGGTCTTCAGCAAGTCGGCGTTGGCTTTTGCGTATTCCTCTTTGAGCAGGTGCTCCGTGTAGCTTGATACGGCTCGAATGGGATGAACAAATGAGCGGTTCAGCCTGAAGATCATGCCGAAACCGAGCAGAGAGCAGGCCAGGAGAGTGCCCAGGCAGGCAGTGGAGATGAGCCAGTGATCCATACCAAGAATGAACGCGAGCACACAGATTGCCCCCGTTATCAGAGTCAGTGCTCCAAAAAAATAGTTGAGAATCAGAGTGGGGGTTTTCAGTGTGCGTTGAGACATGATGGTCCTCATATGGGGCAATGCCCGCTACGTGCAAAAAAGATGAGAAGATGAAACAGCTCCCTGCTCACGATGTGAACAGGGAGCTTTTGAGGCCGTATCATACGGAGGAAGCGGGGTATGGTGCTTCTGTGGATTGCGGTCCTAACCTTAAGAGAGCCTCAAATTCTATTGGTGCTATTTTTTATTCTTTGCCAGTACCTCGGAGACATGCTTCACCTTCACGTGGGAATCACGGGCCTTGAGGCCGCCGCGCAACTGCATGATGCAGCCGGGGCAGTCGGTAAGCAGCGTATCCGCACCGGTGGCTTCGACGTTGTTGAGCTTCTTGTTCAGCAGCTCGGCCGACAGCTCGGGGAACTTCATGGAGAAGGTGCCGCCGAATCCGCAGCAGACTTCTTCTTCAGTGCATTCCACATATTCCAGGCCGCCCTTTTCGATCAGCTCGCGTGGGGCTTCGTGGACATCCAGGCCGCGGCACAGGTGGCAGGGGGCATGGTATGTGGCCTTTTCACCGGTCTTGGTAAAAGCGGAGGCCTCCACCTTGAGTACGTCATTCACGAAGGAAGAGTAATCAATGACCTTGGATGCGAATTCCTCAGCCTTGGCTTTCAGTCTGGGATTGTCCGCCACCAACTTGGGATAGTTGTGCTTGAGATGAGCGGCACAGGAAGCGCACAATGTGATGATGTAGTCGTAGGCATCAGTCTCGAAGGCGCGCAGGTTCTGGATGGCTACATCTTTGGACGCTTTCATCTCTCCCATCATCTGGACAGGCAGGCCGCAACAGGACTGTTCCATTGGGTAGGTCATGGAGACTTCGTTGTTCTGGAAGAGTTCAACGGCAGCCTGCATCTGTTCGGGGTAGACAAAGTCCTGTACGCAACCGGAGAACAGGGCCACGCGGTGCTTGGGATTCTTGACCTTGATCTTGTTTTCCTTCCACCAGTCGCGGAACGGCTTTTCGGCAATGGTTGGCAGGGCACGGAAACTGTGCTCCTTGGAGAAGATCATGGGCAGGTGACGGATGAATCCATCCTTTTCGGCCACTGGCTTCTGGCCCCATTTTGCAGCACGAAGCAGGGTGTGGAAGAGCTTGCGGTTCTTGAGCACCTTGCCCAGGAGCATGCTCGGCAGCGGGTGGCCGTCCTCATCCTGAATGCGAGCGTGGATGTCCTTGATAAGCCGTGGCAGATCAATACCGCCGGCGCAAACATCCTTGCATGCTTCGCAGTTGATGCAGTTCTGGACCAGGTTCTTGGCCTTGTCCTTGCCGTGGAAGAAGTAGGTCAGGATCAGGCCGATGGCACCAATGTAAATGTGGCCCATCTTGTGACCGCCCACCAGTCGGTAGACCGGGCAGACGTTGGCACACGCGCCACAGCGCACACACCGGTTGACCTGGGAAAAGAGCGGATCGTTGACCAGTTCGGAACGACCGTTGTCCAGCATGACGTAGTGAATTTCCTTTTTGCCGTCTTCGGCAGAGAGACACTCGTTGGCACCGGTAATCCAGGTTACATAGGAGGTGATCTGCTGACCTGTGGCGTTGCGGGGCAGCGCCTTCAGGATGCGCAGAGCGTCATGCAGGGAGGGCAGGAGTTTGTCGAGTCCCATGAGGGCAACATGCACGCGGGGCAGGGTGGACACCAGACGGGCGTTGCCCTCGTTGGTGACCAGGCCGATGCCGCCGGTTTCTGCCACGGCAAAGTTGGCGCCCGTGATGCCCATGTCGGCTTCGATATATTTCTGGCGCAGTTCGCGTCGGGCGACCTTGACCAGCTTTTCGATTTCGGCGTCCTGTTCCTTGCCGGTGACTTCGGTAAAGAGTTCACCTACCTGATAGCGGGAGAGGTGGATAGCCGGCATGACCATGTGGGACGGGCCCTCGTGGCGCAGCTGGATAATCCATTCACCGAGATCGGTCTCGGTTACTTCCAATCCTTCATCTTCCAGATCATGATTGAGGAGAGTTTCCTCGGCAGTCATTGATTTGGATTTGACGATTTTTTTGCAACCGGTGTCCTTGGCGATCTTGGCAATGATGGCGTTGGCTTCGGCTCCATCCTTGGCAAAGTGCACATGGATGCCGGCGGCTTCAGCGTTACGTTTGAAATCACGGAACAGTTTGTCGGCGTTTTTTCCGGCAATATCCTTGGATTCAGCGATGTCGTTGATCAGAGAACGGACATCCATGTCCTTGAAGGCATTGGCTCTTCCGGCCCGATAGGCAATGGCGAAATTGTCGAGCGTGGTGCGCAGGAAGTCGTTATCCAGGGATTCGCGCAGTTCGTCACGGTATTCTTTGAGATCATGGGCTTTTTGCATTTTAGTCGTCCTCCAGCAGCAGGATATGGAGTTCAAGAGGTCCGTGCACACCCAGGGCGAGAACGCGCTCAATGTCCGCGGTACGGCTGGCGCCGGTGATATAGGCCATGTAATCAGGGGTCTTTTTCATGCGGGTAAGCATCATCTTTTCCACTTCATAGGTGTTTGCCTTGATCTTGGACGTGGGCAACACGCAGACGTGGAATTCACTGATCATAGTGGACAGACGAAGCTCCTCGCCGGGACAGTCGAGCATCAGAGTCCCTGTGTCGGCAATGCCGTATTCGGCATAGGTGAAGCCGATGTCTATGCCGGCGAGGAGATCGCGCATGCCGGAATCGATACAGTTGAATCCGGCTTTCTCGCTTTTTGCAGCAAGCTCCTTATACAGGGTCTTTTTAAGACCGGGAGCGGCGATGACCTTGGTTTGCTTGGTCTCGCACAATTCTCCGGCCTTGTCGGACAGACCTTCTTCGCATCCGCTGACCAAAAGCTGGCATGCCTGCTTCTTGTCACAGAGGTTAATGGTGTAATCGAGGGCTTCGTCCTCGGTCTTGATCGTGGTCACGAACGCCGAGACCAGTTCTGCCTTTTCCGTGAATTTTTGGCACAAGGAATCCTTGGAAGACATAGTGCCTACCTCCTACATTAAATTGGACCGCAACTTGGTCTTATTCCACTATACTTTTTGTTTCCCTGGCAATGGCGAGTTCTTCATTGGTCGGGATAACCCAGATTTCCACCAGACTGTCATCGGCAGAGATCTTGAGGGGGGCTTTCGCTCGTTGATTGTTGACTTCCTCGTCGATTTTGACGCCGAAGTTTTCAAGTCCTTCCAGGGACTTCTGTCTGACTATGGCATCGTTCTCGCCGATGCCGGCAGTGAACACGATGGCGTCCACACGGCCAAGTACACCCATGTAAGAGGATACATACTTCCTGTTACGGTAGGTCTGTACACCAAGGGCCAGTTCGGCGTGTTTGTCACCTTTTTCAATGGCTGCATGGATATCACGCATGTCGTTCATGCCGCACAAACCCTTGAGTCCGGATTCCTTGTTCAGCATGGTGTCAATGTCCGCGATGCTCATGCCGCGGTTCACAGCCAGATAGTTGTGTACGGCAGGATCGATATCACCGGAACGGGTTCCCATGACCAGACCTTCCAGAGGCGTCAGGCCCATGGAGGTGTCCACGCATTTTCCGTTCTCCACTGCGGCCATGGAAGCGCCATTGCCCAAATGGATGGTGATTATGTTGGTCTCTTCCGCAGGCTTGCCGATCAAACGGGCGCATTCTCCTGCCACGAATTTGTGGGAGGTGCCATGAGCGCCGTACCGGCGGATGTTATCCTTCTCGTAGCATTCGTATGGCAGTGCATACATGAAGGCGTGAGGCGGAATGGTTGAATGAAAGGCGGTGTCGAAGACCAGGACGTGAGGAACATCCGGGAACAGTTCCATGGCATCCTTGGCGCCGCCGAGGTTGGCAGGGTTGTGCAGGGGGGCCAGTCGTTCCGTTTCTTTCAGGTCCGGCCACATGTCATCCTTGACCATGACCGGGGCGCAGAATTTTTCGCCACCGGCCACGACACGGTGGCCCACTGCATCAATGTCCTTGATGGAGCAGACTGCGTTGTCGCCGCCGCAGATAAGTTCGATGGACAGGCGCAGTCCTTCGCTGTGGTTGGGGATTGGCTGATCCAGCTCGGTGACCGTTTGTTTGTCGGTGCCGGGGAAGGTCTTGTTGACCAGGCTTCCCTGAGCCTCGCCGATACGTTCCACCAGACCGGTGACCATGACGGACTCGGTGTCCATGTCAAGGAGCTGGTACTTGATGGACGAGCTGCCAGAGTTGATTACAAGTATTTTCATTTATTTGCCTTTTTCTGCTTGTGCTTGGATCGCGGTGATGGCGACGGTGTTGACGATGTCAGGCACGGTGCAGCCTCGGGAGAGGTCGTTGACCGGCTTGTTCAAGCCCTGAAGGACAGGACCGATAGCCACGGCGTTAGCTGCACGTTGAACCGCCTTGTAGGTGTTGTTGCCGGTGTTCAGGTCCGGGAAGATGAAAACGGTCGCCTTACCAGCCACGTCGGAATCGGGCATTTTTACCTTGGCGACATCCGGGTCGACAGCGGCGTCATACTGGAGCGGGCCTTCGATGGGGAAGTCCAGTCCACGTTCCTTGATGTATTGCTGGGCCAGTTCTGTCGCTTCAGTGACCTTTTGCACGTCTTCACCCTTGCCGGATTTACCGGTGGAGTAGCTGAGCATGGCTACTCTGGGTTCCACGCCAAAGATCTTGGCAGTTTCGGCGGCGGAGATGGCGATTTCGGCCAACTGCTGGGCATTGGGATTGGTGTTGACGGCACAGTCACCGTACACCAGCACACGGTCTTTCAGGCACATGAGGAAAACAGAGGAAACAATGGAGCTTCCCGGTTTCGTTTTCACGAATTCAAAAGCGGGGCGGATGGTCTGGGCCGTGGTGGTCACGGAACCGGAGACCATGCCATCGGCAAAGCCCTTGTATACCATCATGGTACCGAAGTAGGTGGTGTCTGACATGCGGTCCCAGGCCATTTCAGCGATCATACCCTTGTGTTTCCTGAGCTCAAGGTATTCCTCGGCAAAGGAGTCCAGTAATTCGGACTCGGCGGGATCAATAATCTGCACTTCGGAGATATCCACGCCGAATTTCGATGCATTGTTGCGGATTTCATCCTCACGTCCAAGGAGGATGATGTCAGCTACACCGCGACGAAGCAGGATATCCGTGGCACGCAATATCCGTTCGCCAGTGCCTTCAGGCAGGACGATACGCTGTTTGTTGCGGGAAGCCTTGTCGAACAGGGAGAACTCGAACATCTTCGGTGTGACCCGAACGGAGCGCTGCTCGATCAGGCGGTCGCGCAGTTCATCAACGTTCACATGCTGGGTGAATCCACCCAGAGCGGTTGCGATACGCTGATAGTCGTCAGCTTCGATGCGGCCGTAAAGACGGTTGAGTTCCTGCACGTTGTGGTAGGTGTGACCCTTGACGGCCAGTACGGGTACGGGCACGCCGGTCCATCCTTCGATGAGCTTGTGGACATTGGTGGACACTTCAAGTCCGCCGGTCAGCACGATGCCTGCAATGTCAGGATAGGAAGAGGACAATCTTGTCGCGAGACTCGACAAAATGATGTCAGAACGGTCACCTGGGGTGATGATCAGACTGCCGGGTTCTATATAATCGAGAAAGTTGCCGATCTGCATGGCCGCGATGACATAGTTGTCCACGAGGGACTGGAGGCCGGAGTGACCATAGAGAACATCAGCATCAAGCCACCGCTTCACATCGGCGATGGTCGGTTTCCCGAGGGCTTCGTTTTCAGGAATGACATACACCGGCATGTGGCCTGGAGCATCCTTGTATTCGATATGGCTGACCAGTTCATCGGTCATGCCGTCGGGGGCGCGGTTGACCAGACAGGCCAATGGCTCCACGCCTTTTTCGACCAGAGTGTCCAGCGTGGTCTGGGTGATGTTCACCACTTCATCCGGAGTCTTGTCTCGTCCGGAGGTGACAACCAACATCGGAGAACCGATGTTGGCTGCAATGTCCGCGTTGAGATCAAACTCGAATGCAGGGTCCTTGCCCTTGAAGTCAGTGCCTTCACAGAGCACGAAGTCATACTCTTCTTCAAGCGCCTTGTACTTGTTCAGGATGTTCTCGAGGACCAGCGCATACTGACCGGAGTTGATCAGTTCACGGGTTTCCTTGAGCGTGTATGCATATGTATCGCGATAAGGGATGGAGAGTTTGAAATGATCGATCATCAGGGAGATGTCGTGATCCTTGTTCCCTTCGCCAGGATCATTGATTATGGGCCGAAAGATGGCGACATTGTTGATTTCACGCAGGAGCATCTGCATGACACCCAGAATGACAGCGGACTTTCCGCTGCGTTCCTCTGTCGCACTCACATACAGGTTCTTAGACATTGATAGGTTCCTTGTTGGTCCTTATTTCCCACGCAGGGTATCTGCGTAGAGTTCTATGACATGTTTGCATTCCATGCTCGCCTCTTTCTGAGAGAGCATGTCTGTAATTTGCAACATACATGCCGGACAGCTGGTTGCAGCAATCTGTGCACCGGAAGCCATGATATTGTCTGCTTTGCGACCACCAATTTTCTTGGACATATCGTAGTGGGCAATATTGAAGCTGCCTCCGCAGCCACAGCATGTGCCTGCTTCAGCCATTTCCTTGAAATCACAACCAGCGGCCTTGATCACCGTTCGTGGTTGGGCTGTTACACCAAGAGAATTCTTCAAATGGCAAGGATCATGGTATGTTACCGACTTGCCTCCTGTAATTTCCTGAGGCGTAATCTTCAATATATCTACAAGGAATTGACTGATGTCCATGGTTTTTTGTTCCAGGACATTGATGTCTCCCTTCAAAGCCGGGTTGCCGGTGTACATCCTGGGCCACAATTCCTTGATAGTGGAAGTGCAGGTGGCACAGCCGGTGACCAGATAGTCGAATTCACCGTCTTTGAACCGTTCCATGTTGAGATCGACCAGCGTGTCGAAGGTCTCTGTGTCGCCACTCGAAAGCGCAGGAATACCGCAGCATGCCTGACCTTTAGGCATATACACGCCCACGCCGTGGTACTTGAGGACATCGAGGATGGCTTCACCCACATGAGGGAATATCTTGTCGATGACACAGCCCACGTAGAAGGCAACCTTGAGTCCGGATTTACCGGGGGCGGAGTCCATCTCGGGGAATGTCTTGTGCAGGGGCTTGCTGGACAGGGTGTTGAAATGACGGTCGCCGATGACTGGCGCGTTGAAACGCGCACAGGACGAACCGAGCATGTCGTCCACCTTCTTGGTGAACAGTCCCTGGAACAGGGAGCCCATATCGGTTAACATGTTGAACAACTTGGGGTTCTTGAGCATGCCACGGAAAATGGCCTTCTTGACCGGTGACAATCCGAAATAGCCGGTCATGATGGCGCGGGCCTTCAGAAAGATGTCCATGACGGATACGCCGGAAGGACAGTTGGACTGGCATGTGCCGCAGAGCAGACAGCGGTTGAGCTTTTCATTGACCCCTTCAGGGTCGGTGAGCATCTCGGAAGCCAGACCGTCAAGCAGGGCCAGTTTGCCGCGTGTCACGTCTGTTTCGCGACCACTCTGTGCGAAAACAGGACACACTGCCTGACACATGCCGCAGCGCATGCAGCCGACAAGCTGGTCATCCAGCTCCTTGAACATTTGGGCGAGTTTGTTGATATCAGCCATTGTATACCCCTATTTCCTGAAACCGATGATCTTGCCGGGGTTCAGGATGCCCTTGGGATCAAGAACGGACTTCATGCGGTGAGCGTATTCCAAAGTGGCGCGGGTGGTTTCCTGCTCCAGATATTTGGATTTCGCCAGGCCGATGCCGTGTTCGCCGGAGAGTGTGCCGCCCATGGCGAGCGCCTTTTCAAAGATCATATCGATGCCTTTTTCCACACGTTCCCATTCCTGCTTGTCGCGCTTGTCAGTGAGGATGGTGGGGTGGAGGTTGCCATCACCAGCGTGACCGAAGGTACCGATGGTCAGGTCGAGCTTCTTGGAGATATCTTCCAGAGCCTCAATCATGGCCGGAATCTTGGAACGGGGCACGGTGGCGTCTTCAAGGACACAGGTGGGCTTGAGCTTTGCCAGTGCGGGCAGTGCGTCGCGACGGGCCTGCCAGACAGCGTCGCGTTCGGCGGCGTCTTTGGCGACCTTCAGCTCGGTGGCTCCGTTGGCCTTGCAGATCTTTTCGACCATGGCGGCTTCGTCTTCAACCTGAGCCGGGTGGCCGTCCACTTCAATCAGCAGCAGGGCGGCCGCTTCGACAGGCAGTCCGGCTCCACGGAAGTTTTCGACAGTGCGGATGGTGAAGTTGTCCATCATTTCCAGGGTCGCAGGCACGATCTTGTTGGCGATGATGGCGGCAACGGTCTCGGATGCAGCCTTCATGGAGGGGAAGATCGCCATCATGGATTTGGCAGCCTGTGCCGGAGGGATGAGCTTCAGAGTGATTTTGTCGAAGACGCTCAGAGTGCCTTCGGAGGCGACCATGAGTCCGGCCAGATTATAGCCGGTGACGCATTTGACAGTACGGGAGCCGGTCTTGACGAGTTGGCCGTTAACGTCCCAGAATTCCATGCCCATGACATAGTCCTTGGTGACGCCATATTTGAGACCGCGCAGGCCTCCGGCGTTTTCGGCAACGTTGCCGCCAAGGGTGGAGACAGTCTGGGAACCCGGATCCGGGGGATAGAAGAGGCCGCGTTTGGCAACTTCTGCTGCAAACTGCGCGGTGACGACGCCCGGTTCGACCACGGCGTACATGTCTTCTTCATTGATTTCGAGAATGCGGTTCAGGCCGTTCGTTAGAACGACAACACCGCCGGGGTGGGGGATGGTCCCACCGGAAAGATTGGTTCCTGCACCGCGGACAGTCAGGGGCAGACCATTGTCGTTGCATAATTTGGTGGCAGCTCCAAGAGCTTCACTTGTTTCGGGGCGCACGACCAGCGCGGGCATGACGGAGTCAAGCACGGCTGCATCGTATGAGTATGCGTGACGGTCAGTCTCGCTGGTCATAACATTTTCGCCACCGACGATGGCTTCGAATTCTTTGACAATGGCATCTTTGGTCATGATCGACTCCTAGAACATATTGTAATGCCCTGACCGGTTGTCCGGGCTTTTATTTGAGAATTATATTGCTAAGCTAACATTTAGTGAAATTCATGCAAGGGGAAGCGAACAAACGCGTTCGCTTCCCCTTGATTTACATTAGAACAAGCCGGGCAGGAACACGAAGCTCATCAGGCTGGCGACGATGCCGACAACCAGACCGTACAGCAGGAAGGGCCATACGGTGCGCTTCAGGATCTGGCCTTCCATGCCGGACAGGCCGACAACGGCGCAGACTGCGACGATGTTGTGGATACAGATCATGTTGCCCATGCCGCCACCGACAGCCTGTGCGGCCACGATGATCTGGCGAGGCAGTTCGAGCTGCGTGGCAACTCCCCACTGGAATTCCGCGAACAACAGGTCGGAGACCGTGTTGGAGCCGGTGATGAAAGCACCCAATCCACCGACGTAGGAGGCGAACATGGGCCATGCGTTACCGGTGATGGCTGCGACAGCTTTTGCCATGGCCAGCGGCATGGAGGGGTAGGAGTTCGGGTTCAGCGCGACATCGGCGATGCCGGAACCACGGAAGATGGACACCAGAGCGACCGCTGCGAACAGGGCGATGGTGGGGTTCTTCATGGTCACGATGGCCTGGGTCCATGCGGTCTTGACCTTGTTGCCGGGCATGCCGTGGATGAGCACGGTCAGCAGGGCGACCAGGGTGAACGGGATGGTACCGGGCAGATAGAGGTAGGCGATGGAAGCGTTGACGCTCTTGAAGCCGAGGATGCTGCTGAACTTGAGAGCCTGACCAGCGAGCATGCCCTTGAGGCCGAGTTCCGGGATACGGGTGACGACCAGGATCAGGCCGATGAGAATGTAAGGCAACCAGGCCTTGAACTGGCTCATGTGGGCCTTGAATTCGGTGGAGCCGACTGAAACGGAACCGGTCCATTCGGGATCCCACTTGGCAGGGTCACCGAAGTTCCAGGCGGTCTTGGGCATGCAGAAGCCCATCTTGGCGCCGGTGATGATGATGCCGAGGCCGATGAGACCACCGATCAGGGATGGGAATTCAGGGCCGACATTCCAGGCAAAGAACAGGTAGGGAACGACAAAGGAGATAGCTGCGAAGATGCAGAACTTCCATGCGGCCAGGCCGGGCTTCCAGCTGCGTTCAGGGCCGAAGAAACGGGTGATGAAGCCCAGCATGAAGATGGGCAGAATGAAGATCATGCCGAGGTGCATGATGGTGGCCCACTGGCCGACCAGCATGTTGAAATCACCCATGTTGGTGAAATTGATACCGGCGGTTCCTGCGGAAACAGCGTCGTTGACACCGGGGGCCAGATACTTGAGGCCCAGAACAACCGGGGTTCCGACTGCGCCGAAGGTGACGGGGAAGGAGTTGAAAACAAGGCAGATGATCGCTGCGGCCAGCGGCGGGAAGCCAAGGGTCAGCAGAAGCGGTGCGGCAAGTGCTGCGGGGGTACCGAAGCCGGCTGCGCCTTCCAGAAACGCTGCAAACATGTAGCCGATGATAATGGCCTGGATGCGACGGTCAGGGGTGATGTTCTGCATGCCGTACTGGATGGTCTCCATACCGCCGGACTGCTGCAGTGTGCGAAGAATGAGAATGGCACCGAATACGATGATCAGGATGCCGATGGCGGTCACGAAACCCTGAAGGGTCAAGGCTGCGACGTATTGTACGGGAAGGCCCCATACGGCGACGGCACCAGCAGCGGCGGTGAGCCATGCCAGGGGCATGGCTTTGGTGGCTGGCCAGCGCATACCGACCATGAGAACGAGCGCAACCAGAATGGGCAGCAGCGCGACAAGAGCAAGCACTTCAATAGACATTAAAACATACCTCCATTGGTGTGAGGGAGTGTGCCCCTCACAGGGTTGAATACAATGCGCGAGGCGGGCCAGACAGAGGCCTCCGCAACGGCCCGCCTTCGCGCAAATTCCTACCTGTTATCTGCCGTCGTCACAGGGTTCCCCAGAACCCGGATTTTCAGCGGATACGCCGCATACCTCGGCTTCTTCAGGCTCGGGCTTGCTGAAGTCGGCTTCAGCAAGGTGCGTGAGAATCTGGTAACGGTCGGCGTAATCTTTCTCGATCTGTTCACGGAATGCCTTGGAGAGTTCCGGGTGGAAGCGCTCCAGCATGGCGTACCGGTTTTCACCGGACATGAATTCCTGCAGGGTTCCGTCAGGAGCCTTGGACTCAAGCTGGAAGGGATTCTTGCCTTCGTCGGTGAGTGCCGGGTTGTAGCGGTAGAGCGGCCAGTAACCGGAGTCCACGGCCAGCTTCTGTTCGAGCTGGGTCTTGCCCATGCCCTTCTTGATGCCCTGGTTGATGCAAGGTGCGTAGCAGATGACCAGAGACGGTCCGGGGTAAGCCTCGGCTTCCTTGAATGCCTTCATGGTCTGTTGCTTGTCAGCGCCCATGGCGACGGAGGCAACGTAGACGTAGCCATAAGTCATTGCCATGCGACCAAGGTCTTTTTTGCCGGTGCCTTTACCGGCAGCGGCGAACTTGGCGATGGAGCCGAGCGGAGTGGCCTTGGAGGACTGACCACCGGTGTTGGAGTAAACTTCGGTATCCATGACCAGGATGTTGATATCCTTGCCGGATGCGATGACGTGGTCCACGCCGCCGAAACCGATGTCGTAGGCCCAGCCGTCACCACCGAAGACCCAGACGGACTTCTTGGTGAACAGGTCGGCGTCGGCTGCGATGGCCTTGAGGGCTTCGTCAGAGGAGCCTTCCAGCGCGGCCTTGAGGACAGCACCTGCTTCAGCGGAAGCCTCGGGGGCGTCCTTGGCGGCGAGCCAGCCTTCAAGGGCGGTTTTCACGTCGCCGGTTGCGTCTGCAACAGCGGCTTCGCATTTGCGCACCAGCGTGTCGCGGCGGTTGTTGACACCCATCTCGATGCCGAAGCCGAATTCGGCTGCGTCTTCGAACAGGGAGTTGCCCCATGCAGGGCCGTGGCCGTCGCTGTTGGTGCAGTACGGAGTGGACGGTGCGCTTGCGCCCCAGATGGAGGAGCAGCCGGTGGCGTTGGCGATGATCATGCGTTCGCCGAAGAGCTGGGTCAGCACCTTGACGTACGGGGTCTCGCCACAACCGGCGCAGGCACCGGAGAATTCCATGAGAGACTGGCGGAACTGGGAGCCCTTGACGGAATCGCGCTTAAAGGCATCCTTGAAGGAAACGGTTTCGGCAAAGTCCCAGTTGGGAACTTCTGCGTCCAGCTGCGTGGCAATGGGTTCCATGACCAGCGCTTTTTCCTTGGCAGGGCAGATGTCAGCGCAGTTACCGCAACCGAGGCAGTCCTGTGCTGCAACCTGCATGCGGTACGCCATTCCTTTTACGTCCTTGCCCTTGGCTTCGATGGTACCGAAGGTGGCAGGGGCGTTCTTCATCTCGTCGTCGGTTGCGAGAACCGGACGCAGAGCGGAGTGGGGGCAGACATAGGCACACTGGTTACACTGGATGCAGTTGTCAGCGATCCATTCGGGGACCTTGATGGCCACGCCGCGCTTTTCGTACCGTGCGGTGGAAAGGGGCATGGTGCCGTCCACGGAGAAGGCGGACACGGGCAGGTCGTCACCCTTCTGGGCCAGGACCGGACGCATGACGTTCTTCACGTAGTCGGGGGCGTTGTCAGCGGTGACAGCGTCGTCGGTGAGGTCTGCCCATGCAGCGGGAACCGGAACCTCGATGATGGCATCGATGGCGTTGTCCACTGCGGCGTTGTTCATATTGACGATCTTGTCGCCCTTCTTGCCGTAGGCGGCCTTGATACCGGCCTTGAGCAGAGAAACGGCTTCCTCAAAAGGAATGACGTCGGCCAGCTTGAAGAAGGCGGTCTGCATGATCATGTTGATGCGTCCGCCGAGGCCGACTTCACCAGCGATCTTGACCGCGTCCACGGTGTAGAACTTGAGGTTCTTCCGGGCAATGGTGCGGCGCATGGCTGCGGGCAGCTGCGCGTCCATTTCTTCGGCGGTCCAGGCTGTGTTCAGGACGAAGGTTCCGCCTTCCTTGATGCCGTCGAGGACATCGTAGAGGTGCACGTAGCTCGGGTTGTGGCAGGCAATGTAATCGGCTGCGGTCACGAGATAGGTGGACTGGATCGGTTCGTCACCGAAGCGCAGGTGGGAGATGGTGATGCCGCCGGACTTCTTGGAGTCGTAGGCAAAGTATCCCTGTGCGTACATGTCGGTGTTGTCGCCGATGATTTTGATGGCCTGTTTGTTTGCGCCCACAGTGCCGTCCGAACCGAGACCCCAGAACTTGCACTGCACTGTGCCTTTTGGAGTGGTGTCCAGGGCCTCGGTTGTGGCAAGGGAGGTCTTGGTGACGTCGTCCTCGATACCCACTGTGAAGCGGGCTTGGGGGCTGGACTCCGCCAGGTTATGGTAAATGGCTTTGACCATCGCAGGGGTGAATTCCTTGGAACCGAGGCCGTAGCGACCAGCGGTAACGATGGGGCCGTCACCCTTTTCAAACAGAACGGTACAGACGTCCTGATACAGGGGGTCGCCCAGAGCGCCGGGCTCTTTGGTGCGGTCGAGCACTGCCACGACCTTGGCGGTCTCGGGCAGCACGGCCAGGAAATGCTTGGCAGAAAAAGGACGATACAGGCGGACCTTGATGAGGCCGACTTTTTCGCCTTCTGCGTTCAGGTGGTTGACGACTTCCTCGATGGCTTCGCAGGAGGAACCCATGGCGATGATGACGCGGTCCGCATCAGGAGCACCAACGTAGTCGAAGGGCTTGTAGTCACGGCCGGTGAGGGCGGAGACCTTGTTCATGTATTCTTCCACGATCTCGGGAATGACGTCGTAGTAGGAGTTGGAAGCTTCGCGACCCTGGAAGTAGATGTCCGGGTTCTGGGCGGTGCCGCGAACGTCCGGGTGTTCCGGGTTCATGGAGCGGGCACGGAATTCGGCGACCTTGTCCATGTTGAGCAGCGGCTTCATGTCGTCATAGTCAATGACTTCGATCTTCTGGATTTCATGAGAGGTGCGGAACCCGTCAAAGAAGGATACGAACGGGACGCTCGCTTCAACAGTGGACAGGTGTGCGACCAGTGAGAGGTCCATGACTTCCTGGACAGATGCGGCGGCCAGCATGGCGTAACCGGTCTGGCGACAGGCCATGACGTCCTGATGGTCACCGAAGATGGACAGTGCGTGGGCTGCGAGAGCGCGGGCCGAAACATGGAAGACGGAGGGGAGCAGCTCGCCCGCGATCTTATACATGTTGGGGATCATCAGCAGGAGGCCCTGGGAAGCGGTGAAGGTGGTGGTCAGTGAACCTCCGGCCAATGAGCCGTGGACAGCACCGGCGGCACCGGCTTCACTCTGGAGCTGGCGAACTTCAACAGTCTGGCCGAAAATATTCTTGCGGCCCTGTGCGGCCCACTCGTCGGCGATTTCGCCCATGGTGGACGAAGGAGTGATGGGGTAGATGGCGGCGGTTTCGCTCATGGCGTAGGCCACCCAGGCGGCGGCGGTGTTGCCATCCATCGTTTTCATCTTGGACATTGTGTAATTCTCCTCTTCTTCACTAATTGTTTCGATTATTCGCTTGATGCGGGATCGGTTTCTCTGTGTTGCTTCAATCCATACTCAACATTCGTGCCAACATGGCGGTGGAAGCGGAAAAGAGGGGTGGGCCGTGTACTTGCGGGGTGTTGTCCGTATGCGGAAGAAATCGCGGAATCGGAGGGAGTCTGAAAAAAAGGACGTTATCAGGGGTGTTTTGTTGACTAACCTTCATGATTACAGTGGGTTGTCCGTCCGAGCCGCTTTTTACGGCCCAAATGGGCTGTCTGATTTTTCAGACTTGGCTTTTTATTCTATAATAACAGGTGGTTTTGAGTCAAAAAAGTCTGAAAATATATTGTTTGTATCTCGACTGTAATCTGCGACTTTATCGATGTTCGCTTGCCAAGTCCTTTGGTCGGGCGTATTCGAACATAATGAACACGACATTCACTTTATCTGACCTGTCTTTTACCCTAGCCATGCCGGAGTGGGCTGCTGACGCCTTGGGCGAACTGCCTGCTTTCATGCCGAGCAAGGAAGAAAGGATGGCTGCCGTTCTTTCGTTTGCCCGCCGTAATTTCATCAATAATTCCGGCGGTCCGTTTGCTGCCGGGGTGTTTGAGCGAGAGACGGGAAAGCTGGTGGTCATCGGTGTGAATCGGGTAATGGAGTATGGGTGCTCCTCTGCCCATGCAGAAATCATGGCCCTGTCATTGGCTCAGAAAATGTTGGGTACATACGATCTTGGCGCCAAAGGGCTCCCGGCCCATGAATTGGTGGTTAACTGGCGGCCATGCGCCATGTGTTTCGGTGCTGTACTCTGGTCAGGTGTTCGAGGTTTGACCATTGCCGGGGCAGGGCCGGAGCTTGAGGAAATAACCGGATTTGACGAAGGGCCGATAGTGCCCCTATGGCGTGAGGAATTGGAACGGCGCGGCATTGAGTTGAAAGAAGATGTATTGCGGGATGAAGCCGTTGCCGTCTACGAGGAATTCGCGGCTTCACAGAATGTTGTGTACAACGCCCGACAGGGGAATGAATAGAGAGCCTATTTTGTTGTGAGCCATGCCGGGTTCGTCTTCAGTATCTTGGTATAAATCGGGCAGGATTCGATATGGGCTCCGGGCAGGTAGCCGGAACTGATCAGAAATTCGCCAATGATTTCGCCCCCGACGAATTTGAACCGTTTCTTGAAAAGTCTGGTCCACTCCTCTTTGGTCAGCGGATGGTGCTCATCCAGCCAGGTCTTGAAAGATCCGTATTTTTTTTGAATGGTTACAACTGTTTGCGCATTGTGGATAGCCGCGTTGACTTTCAGCTTGTTGCGGATGATGCCCGCATTGCTCAGGAGTCGTGCTCGTTCCTGTTCTCCATATTGACTGATGGTCGCAATATCGAACTGGTCATAGGCTTTCCGAAAATTTTCCTGCTTGTTGAGAATCGTGGTCCAGCTCAAGCCCGCCTGGTTTATTTCCAGAATCAGGCGTCCGAAGAGTTCGTTGTCATCGTCAATGGGGAATCCGTACATGGTGTCATGATACACGCGATCGACATCTGTCTCGTCCAATTCCCGGCACATATGGCAATAGGTTTGCATGCTTCTCCAAAGTGGTTTTTGCTTAGAGTGAGAGCCCGTATTTCTTGAGCAGACTGTAGAAATGCGAACGTGATAGTTTTGATGCCTTGAGAATCCTGGGCAGGTCGCCGTCACACTGACGTATCAGTTCGCCAAGGTAGACTTTTTCTGCCATTCCCTTGAAATCCCGCAATGTTGGTAGTTTCTGGTCAAAGATATCCTCGAAGATATCCAGTCCGATCTTTCTGGCCGGGGCATCGTCCTGCGTCTCGCCTGTTTCTGAGGCGACGTCGGAACCGGTCATGCGTTCGATCTGTGCCTTGGCAATCTGAATGCGCAGTTCACGCGGCAGGTGCATGGCGTAGAGCGTTTTTTCATTGCTGGCGGAAACCACAGCTCGTTCCAGGATATTGAAGAGTTCCCGAACATTGCCAGGCCAGGTGTAACTGGCGAGTGCTGGATGAAAGTCCGAGCCAAAGGTTTTGGGCTCCATGCCGTACTGTTTGCAAAGCTGTTGGACGCGGAAGATGCAGAGGGCGCGGATATCTTCGGGGCGTTGCATGAGCGGGGGCAGGTGGATATGCATGGTTTTTATCCTGTAGAGAAGGTCCTGCCGGAACTCACCCTTGGTCACCATTTCATCCAGGTCCCGATTGGTCGCTGCCACCAGTCTGAAATTGGATGTCTGTTCGCGCGTGTCGCCCACGGGGCGGTATGTGCGTTCCTGCAGAACGCGGAGAAACGCCTTTTGCATGGAGAGGGGCATTTCGCCTACCTCATCCAAAAAGAGCGTCCCGCCGTCAGCCAGCTTGACCAGTCCGATACGATCGGTCTGGGCACCGGTAAACGCCCCCTTGCGGTGGCCGTACAGCGTGGATTCCAGCAGGGATTCCGTCAGACCGGCGCAGTCTACCACGACGAAATTGTTTGCTTTTCTTTTTGAATTTTCATGGATTGTAGAGGCAAATAGTTCCTTGCCTGTGCCGGTCTGTCCTGTGATGAGGACATTCGAATCCGACCGGGCGGCCTGGGCCAGCAGGTTGAAGCTTGCCTTGATGGAAGGGCTTTCGCCGACCACGCCTGAGAGATCAAGGGTTCCCTGCCGGTTCTGGCCTGCTTTTTCATCGTGATATTTGAGGGCGCGTCCCAGGGTCAGGGATATCTCGCGCACGGAGGACGGCTTGAGCAGGTAGTCCCAGACACCGCCCTTGATAGCAAGCTCGGCGCCGTCCGGGTCTCCCTTGCCCGTGAGGATTATGACCTCGGGCGGGGCACTCATGGCCATGATTTTGGGGAGTATTTCCAGACCGTTGCCATCGGGAAGCCGAACGTCCAGAAAGATGACGTCATAGTCTGTCTTCCGGGCCAGCCTGAGTCCGGCGTCCAGAGTGTGCGCTGTGTCACATTGGTGTGTGAGCCTGGTGATCAGGCTCTCCATGGTCTCACAGACCTCATGGTCGTCGTCGATGATTAATATCCGAGCCACATCCTGCCCCTTTATTCTTTGTTCAACACGGAGTTGATGGCATCTGACAAATTGTTCTTGTCATATGGTTTGATAATCACGCGACGGATGTTCGGCAACCCTATTGCGGCAGTTGCGGCATCTTCACGCCCGGAAACAAGGATAATGGGCAGATCTTCGTCTATTCTGGCCAAACGTGAGGCCAGTTGCGTGCCGCTGACACCGGGCATGTCATAGTCCGTAATGACCAGATCAAAGTTGTGAGGTTTGTTTTCGACCAATATGGCGGCCTCGCCCGGTTCAGCCGTGGCCGTGACGATGCACCCCATGGTTTCGAGGAGCCTCGGCGTTGTGTGCAGTTGGTCTTCGTCATCTTCGACAAAGAGGATGCGGACGCCCGTGGCAGAGCGTATGCCGTCCGAGTGCGGTTGATCCTGATGCGCCTCATCTCCTTTGGGCAGATAGATGGCAAAGGTTGTTCCTCCGCCCGGTCGGGGGGAGACCTGCAGACCGCCTTTATGGCCGTGGATTATGCCGTGAACAACGGCCAGTCCGAGGCCGGTTCCTTCTGTCTTGTCTTTGGTGGAAAAGAATGGATCAAATATTTTGTCAATGATTTCAGGAGGAATTCCAGGGCCATTATCTTCAATCACCATACGGACATACTCTCCTTCCGGGAGGCCGAGCATGTCAGCATCCGAGCCGGTCAGCTCGAATTGATCCACACGCACCTCGATGGTGCCGCCTGTGCTCCGTAGGGCGTGGAATGCGTTGGTGCACAGGTTCATGGCCACCTGATGGATTTGCGTGGGATCGGCAAAGACCGGAGACAGGGTGTCGGCAATGCTTGATTTGACCGCGATGTTGCCGGGCATGGACGATTCCATGAGGCCGAGGACCTCCGAGATGACGCTGCCCATATCTGTGGGGCGGAACCCTTCTGTGGAAGGGCGGCTGAAAGCCAGGATCTGCTTGACCACACGTCCTCCACGACGCGCAGCCTTGAGTACCCGCCTGAGGTCTTTACTGGTGACGGAATTGGGCTCTACATCACTAACAGCCAGTTCTGTCGAGTTGATGATGGATGTTAATATATTGTTGAAATCATGAGCTATACCTCCAGCAAGTGTGCCAATGGCTTCCATCTTTTGCGATTGGAGAAGCTGTTTCTCAAGGTTGCGTTCCTTGGTGATGTTTTCAGCTGTACTCAGCACGCCCACAACGTTCCCGGCCTGATCTGAAATGGGCACCTTGTTGATCTCGATCCAGGCCGGTTCTCCTCTGGCATTCATGAGTTTGCGCCGTACCTTGCGGAAGGCGTTGCGTGCGTGGAGCACTGCCTGGTCTGCGTCTATTGACCATTTTACATAGTCTGGATCGCGCATGACCTCACCGGAGGATTTTTTGACCACGTCGTCGCTGTGTTGGAAGCCGAAAAATTCGGCAAAGGCGCGGTTGGTGCCGAGATAGCGTCCGTTGGCGTCCTTCCATGAGACAAGCTGCGGGACCGTGTCCATGAGCGTTTCCTGAAAGGCGAGCTGATCCTTGATCTTGCGCTCGACCTTGCGTCGTTCACTCATGGCCAACAACAGGAAAACCATGACCAGAAAGAGCAGGGCAAAACTGATGATGATAGTCCAGAAGAGCTCTTTGGGTAATTCGTAGAATGCCTTGGGGGCGTTGATGATACGGCTGTTTTCCGGGAGCAGGTCTTCATCCAGGCCAAGGCGTTGCATGACCTTGTAGTCAAAGAGGTAATCACCTGTAGGCTTCATGACCACGGGGATATCATCCGGTTTCGCTCCCTTCAGAATTTTCAGAACCAGCTCGGCCGCCTGCCTGCCGTGTTGGTAGCCGGAGAGCAGACGGCCACCCACGGCTCCATGGCCCAGCAGAAAATCCCATGCGGTGTAGATGGGGACATTGGTCCTTTCATAAATGGCCTGAACCACTTCTTCAGCCGTGAAGAAACGTCCATCAAGGACTTGATAATATGGAATAAAGAAGAGAAAGGTGTCTTCTGGAAGGGATTCGACCTTGTCCAGAACCGTAAGGAGCGACATGTCGGTCCAGTATTGGGCCTTCAGTTTGTCCGCGAAGAACGGCATGATCGCCTCCACCTGTCGCTTGATGGCGGCACCGGCTGTCGATGAATCACCCACAACAACCATGCGTTTTTTGTCCGGATACATGTTGAGGGCGACATCCAGTGTTTGCAAGAGGTCGAATACTTCGACGATACCGGTTACATTCCCTTGTTTCAATTCTCTTTTTTCCAGATCGTTCACGCCGCAGAAGACAAGGGGAACATCGGGGAAAAGTTGGTCTCTGTACTGGCTGGCGAATGTGAAGGCGTCGTTGTCTGAAACAAGAATGACATCAAACTTTTCATGAATGAATTTCTCTTTGTATAGCCGTACCAGCATGCCGGTAACGTCCACGTAGTTGTATTTCTTGGCATCCATGTACTCTATTTGAAGGTCGATCTTGAATTCGCTGGTATCCAATACGGATCGTATGCCTTCGAGGATGGAGTCCGACCATCGGTAGCCCTGGTGATAGGAATTCAGGTAGAGCACGTTTTTTTTGGGCTTTTCCGCTTTTGCCAGCGCTGGCAGCAGGCAGATAATAGTCAGAATTATCAGTATATATTTTGTGTTGCGCATAGAGTTCTCGATTGTATGTTCAGTATTCATCAATGAGATTGATACACGTTCTCTTGCAAAAGATGCTCCTTGACCCGGCAACACTTGATTTGGCGGCATGCCTCTTGCTTCAATCAACATATCGCTTGGTAACGGAGAGTTGCAGTCCGAAAAACCGGACAGGTCGAGTTTAAACCATTTATAATATGTCCATAGTGGAACATATTTCGACCACCAACAGGTGACAAATAATAAAAGTATGCTTATTATTAAGTACGCAGAGATGTGTTCTTTGCACAAGTATTTTTCATATGTTTTTATAATTACTAACAATAAAGGGATGATCAATGATTCGTCATATTGTGATGTGGACTTTGAAGGAAGAAGTTGACGGTGTCTCTGCAAAAGATAACGCAGCCAAAATGAAAGAAATACTGGAAGCCTTGAATGGCCGTATTGAAGGCCTCAAGCATCTTGAAGTGAGCTACAATATCGTTGCCTCCGACCCTGAATGCCATATTGTTTTGTGTTCCGATCATGATGATGTCGATGCGCTGAATTTTTACCAGGACCACCCTGAACATCAGGCATGTGTGGCCTTTGTGAAGACCGTTGCGTCCAGTCGTAAGGTTCTGGATTACGCTGTCTAATGAGAAGACCTGGTGAAATAGCAGGAGCTGTTTTAAATAACTCAATAGGCTGAATGAATCCAAAAGACTGCGGTAATTATGGGGATATTGCCGTACCCGGGAGGAAGCTATGTCAATGCGCTTTGATCAAGAACGAAAACGAATTATTTGTCGTTGGGAAGAACCGACAAAAGTCGTGATGAACAAGAAGGAAGGGTATATCAACCGTTCTCGAATGATCACGGTCAAGGTGAACGATAATGGCAAATTGAATAGTAAGGACAGGAGAAGGCACGCGGATCATCCCCTGTTCCCTATCATCAGTCGTTTCAATCAGATGCTGAATACCATGGAGTGCCATCCGCATTGTGAATATGAATTCATGTGCGCTGTATGCGGTACCGTTCATGGGGTCAGCCCTCATTTTGATATAGAGAAGCAGGCTATTGTCTGGTTGTGCAAGGAACATCTGGACAGTTCTCCGAAGTTGGACGCCTGAGTCTGTCTTTCCTTTTAGGCTGGAGAAAGGGTGCTGCACAAACGGCCCCTTGTATATGAGATCTACACGAACGGCGTCCCTGAAAAGGGGCGCCGTTTTTTACCAGTGTTCAATTATTGTATATTGGTGTGCAAAAAATGAGCAGTTTGATGTGTCGCGTACTACACTCTGACGGTGTCTCAGCGCCTTTTGACGGGACAAACGGTGTGTTTCAGGATGGGCAGAAGGATTTGATATTCGAATCGTGATTTTTTTTGTCTCTTTTCATGAAAGAAGCCCCCTCGCATATGCGAGGGGGCTTCCTGATTATCTTGTACCGGCTTGTATTACATGAAGTAATAGGTGGCGGCGAGTCCCACCAGCGACATGGTGATGGTGTAGGGCAGGGCCAACACCACCATGCGACCATAGGAGAGCCTGATGACCGGGGCAAGGGCCGAGGTCAGCAGGAACAGGAAGGCCGCCTGACCGTTGGGAGTTGCCACGGACGGGATGTTGGTACCCGTGTTGATGGCGACAGCCAGCTTGTCAAAGTGGATCATGGTTGCTGTGACCTTGTCCTGAATATCTGCGGGCAGGGTCGCAATGGTGTCCGCACGGGCGATGACAGGATCGGTGAGGCGTTCCATGAGGGCTGCGCCATCAGCGACTCCGGGGAAAGTCCCGAGCAGGTGGGTAAAGTGCATCTTGGTTTCCGAGATATACACGGTTGCCACGAAGACGTTATCCGAGATCATTGAGAGTACACCGTTTGCAATATAGTAAGCGGCGAGCTGGGTGTGTCCATGCAGTGCCAGGACATAGTCCATGACCGGCTTGAACAGGTGCTGGTCGTGAATGACGCCGACAATGGCGAAGAAGACGACGAGCAGTGCGGTGAAGGGGAGCGCCTCTTCAAACGCGGGGCCGAGTTGGTGTTCGTCGATGAAGCCGTTGAAGGCCGTAAGCAGTACAATAACGGATAGGCCGATGATACCGACTTCTGCCAGATGCAATGCGAGGGAAATAATCAGCCATATACCGATAAGAGCCTGGATAACGAGCTTGGCCTTGCCGGTCATTCCGCGTTTTTCTTCTTCTTTGATGGCGGTTTCCAGCAGATGCGAGCGGATGTTGCCGGGCATGAGCGCGCCATAACCAAAAAGATGAAACTTTTCGACAACGATGCAGGTCAGCAGACCGGTGGCAAGCACGGGCATGGAGACAGGGGCAACGTTGAGGAAAAATGGAATAAAGTGCCAGCCCATTTCATGACCGATGAGCAGGTTCTGGGGTTCGCCCACGATGGTACAGACGCCACCCAGCGCGGTGCCGACAGCGCCGTGCATCATGAGGTTGCGCAGGAAAGCCCGGAACTCCTGCAGTTCCTGTCGCGCTGTTTCCTTTACTGTGTGGTCGGAGCTGAGATCGTGGTCTCCACTCATGGTCATGCCCGAGGCGTAGCGGTGGTAGACGTTGTAAAACCCGTAAGCTACCGCGATAATGACTGCTGTGACGGTCAATGCGTCAAGGAATGCAGACAGAAATGCGCCTGCAAAGCTGAACATCAGGGAGATAGCGATTTTGGAGTGCACCTTGGTCAGGATGCGGGTGAAGGTGAACTGCAGAAAATCCTTCATGAAGTAGATGCCTGCAACCATGAAGATCAACAACAGGATGACCGGGAAGTTGTTTGCCGCTTCATGGTAGACCGTGTGCGGGGTCGTCAGGCCAAGTAGGACCGCCTCGATGGCAAGTAGCCCTCCTGCGGGCAACGGATAGCATTTGAGTGCCATTGCCAGTGTGAAGATGAACTCGCCGATGAGCACCCAGCCCGCAATAAAGGGGCCGACGGTGAACATCAGGATGGGGTTGAGTACAAGAAATCCAAGAATGGACATTTTGTACCAGTTCGGCGCGTTGCCGAGAAAGTTTTTACCAAAGGCCTGTGTCAATGTTTGGGCCATATTTGCTCTCTCCTGGAGTCGATGTAGATACAGTAAAACAGTAAATGGTCAGACCTAGTCACCGATGGTCATTGTCGGATACATGCCTGCTTCCGGGCCAGACTGGAAAGGCTGGAGGATGTTGAAGCATGCGTCCTGAGTCTTCTGGGCGTGGCCGCGGGTTTCATCCGTTCCATCGTAATCAGATCCGTTTTCCTCGCGGATGTGGCTGATACGATGCCTGAATGCCTCAACAAAAGCCTTGCCGTCGCCAGTGAATGTGGCGTTGCCCAGAGTAAACCCTGTGGATTTGGCAAAGTCGCAAAGGCTCATGCTTTGTGTTTCCAGGTCTTCTTGCTTGGTCACATAGCCCCAGACTATAGAATTTACTGGTATCTTGATAGGTTCTTCTGCGTCAATTATAGTATGTGGCATGATGATGGAATCTCGACCGATAGTTATCTGATTCTCCTTGGTGCCGTGAACAAAGGAGTTGAAACCCACGAACACGTTTTTGCCGTTGTGTGTCCAAATGACTTTGCCTCCATGGGCGGTGACATTGTTTCCTTCATATATGGAATTTTTAATGTAGCAGTTTTCCTGCGCATTGGCACCACGGCCGATAACGGAGTTCTCCACATGAGCGCGTTGTACGATGAGTGTGTTTTCACCGATTTCACAATCCCCCTTGATGACCGCGTATGGGGAAACATAGGAGGATTCAGGGACTTCAATATCCAATTCCGGGGTGGCTGTTGAATAAATCGGAATGAAGTCTTCCTTGAATTCATCGACGTAATCAATGAATACGCCGGAGAGCTGTCCATTGTCGTCCAGCTTGACATATTTTTCTACAACGCCCTTGGGGTAGATGTAGTTGAATTCAAACAGACCGTTTGCTTTGACCCAGACTCTGCCCGGTTCAATGGTTACACGGGAAAGGTCGCCAGCTTGGACATATGCGAAATCGCCAATGATACAGTTGTGCATGACAGACAGGTCAGCAGTAGAAAATGCTCCGAGATATACGCCTTCTGTCGTGGTGCCATGAATGTTGGAGTAGTGCATGGCAACGGTATTCAGAATGCGGAAGACCTCGGGCACCTCCGGGTTTTTGGAGTGGTTGTGGACCAGTGTCTTGACCAGGAAAGAGTTGATGATGCGGATGACCTCGTCGTAGAAAAGCATTGTTTTGACGCCGTTGAATTCTACGATATCGCCTTTGCGCTTGAGTTCATCCCCACGAATATTCGCTTTGTAGAGTACGGAGCGGTCTACCAGGGTTTTACCCAGAAGGTAGGTTCCGGCCAGGTTGGAGTTGGAAAATTGAAAGCTGATGGGATGGTCCTCGGTCAATGCATAGAATGCATAATAGAGCAAATGGCGTTCACGCGGGATGGCGTTTTTGAGCAGGGAACGAACGTCAACACCCATTGGGCTTAAGTTCACGTTGACTCGGGACGCGATGTGATCAAAGAGAGCTTCGAGTTTTTCCATGATAGTATATTTTTGTTAGTGGTTGCTATATGAAACGGCTGCCGGGCTTTCACGCGTCAGCCATCTTGTTTTTGGCGCTATTGGGAGATTAGCCGCCTGCCGGCAAGGTTATGGGCATGCCCATGATTGGCCAGATGACGAGGACGGCAAGACCGACCACAGCCATAAGCAGGACGGAGGCCGGGATACCCCAGCCAAAGAACTCGCCAGTGGTAAACTGCCCGGAGTCGTAGGCGATGGCGTTGGGAGCCGCGCCAACAAGGAGCAGGAAGGGCATACCGGCAACCACCAGAGATGCGTAGAGAATGACCTCGGGAGCCACGCCGAGATAGGGAGCGATGACGAGCGCTACCGGTAGTGATATGGCGATAGCCGCAACGTTCATGATGAAGTTGGTCATCATCATTACAAAGAAGGCGATGGACATGACAAAGATGAACCAGTTCGCATCCTGGAACATGACCAGCCAGTTGACGGCCATCCATTTGGCTGCGCCTGTTTCCCACAGACAGAAGCCGATGGACATGGCGCCTGCAAACAGCAGAATGATGTTCCAGGGGATATCTTCAAGGTCTTTGAGATCAAGGATCTTGCAGACAAAGAAGAGAACCGAGGAACACAGGATGATGGCGGTCTTATCTACGGCTTTGAGCGCAGGGACGAAAGCGCGTGCGGACATGATGATAATGACACCACCCACAATTACGGCTGCAAGGATTTCGTCTCTGGTCAGTCCACCCATTTTTGCGTTAAGTTCACGGGCCTTTTCTCTCAGGCCGGGGATGCGGTCCTTTTCAGGCTTGCACACGACCATGAAGAACCCCCAAAGGAGAAAAACCATGGCCCAACCAATGGGGAACATATAGTAACTCAACTCGAAAAAACCGACATCAACATTGACGATTTCTTTATAAAATCCGAGTGCAACAGCGCCTCGAGCTGCTCCGAGCAGGGTGACGATGGAGCCTGCTCCAGCCACATAAGCCATGCCGATGAACAATCCTTTACCAAACTTTGTGGGCTTGTTGCCTTCGCCGTACAGAGCGTAAATGGCGAGCAGCAGCGGGTAGATGGTCGCGGCAACAGCGGTGTGGGCCATGATATGAGTGAGTGCCGCGGTAACCACGAATACACCCAGATAAATCATAGAGGTCCGTTCGCCGACGACGTCGAGCATCTTGTAGGCGAGTCGTTTCGTGAGTCCGGTCTTTGTGAAAACAAGTCCGATCATGATGGACGCGAAGATAAAGAGGACGGACGGGTCCATGAAGTCCTTGAAAGCCACCTTCGCAGGTCGGATCAGGAACATGACCTGGAGTATGCCGATCATCAGAGAAGTGATGCCGATGGGCACGACTTCAAACACCCACCATGTACCAGCCAACAGGAAGACGGCGATTGCGCCCTTGGCTTCCATGTTGAGAGGGAAATGTTCACCCATGGGGTCAATGGCATCCGGCCAGGCCGGCGAGAAATAGACTATGCCGAATAAAGCCACGCCCAGGAGCATGAACACAAGGCGTTTCCAGTCAAATGCGGGTTCAACAGTATGTGCAGTTTCCATTATTATCTCCTAAAAAAAAGCCTAGTTGGAAGCGCAGGCTGCCATACGACTCACGAGTTCATCGAAAACATCGGCCATTCGCAAAATGCCCACGATTGTTCCGTTGTCACGGACCACCAGGGGCTGGGGAGTGCCGATGATATACATGTGCACACCGTGCTCAAGCTTTTCTTCAATATTGATGTAATGGTCTTCGTCGGGAACTATCATTGCTTCCACAACTGGGATATTCTGGCCTTTATCGCACAACGTGGCGAGGCTGTCGGTCCACAGATTGAATTCTTTGAATTGATCCGCCACAAATCTGTTGGATAATATGTCGGAGTCCATGTCGCGTTGGTTCAACTTTCTGTAATTCGGCTCCAGGGCCATGATGATGCCAGACATGGTTACAACGCCTGCGAATGCGCCGTTTTCATCCACGATGATGATGTCACGATGTTTGCTTTCTTTAAGCACTGTGGCGACATCACTTAAACGGGCATCCATGGGAAGCGTTTGATAATCGCTCACCGGTGTCATCAAGTTTTTTACTTTCATTTGGTTCTTCCTCCCCAATTATTGGCACCCTTGCAGTGGGGCTATTCTCACTGCAAGGGCTCAGGTCTTCCCCATGTATAGAACTCAATACCTTACACACAAATACGGTCTACCATATCACGATTATACGGTGTTGACCTCTATTGCGTGAGAGGAACCCTGTAATTATAGATAGTAATTGCATCTATGCGTCAAGCGTATGTTGTGAAAAATAGCTCAAAGACAAAGTGAAACACTATGAAACAAAATGAACAGTTGGTATTGTTTCAATGTGCAACGGGTCGTAGATAAAGATGGCTAATAAAAGCTCTGATTTGAATCGATGTTTCCTATGATATATGCGTCGATGACGGCATCGACTGGACCGCATATATTATCAATGATTCCAAAGCCTTTTCTCTTAAGGAAATCATAGATTTCCTTTTCGATTCCCGCACAGATTATGGTTTGGATATTTTCAGACATGATCAGACGATACATGGATTCCGCTGAGGGGTTGTCCAAAAGCATGACTTTTTCTTTGATCTTGCCCGTGGTGCTTGTTTCAAGTGAGATTGAGACAATAAGCACATCGGCGGAGAGGTCAAAACGCGGTGCAATATTGTTGTCCAGAATGGGAATGAGGATCTTTTCCATAGGCGTCTCGTTATTCAATGCCGAAGTGTTTCATCTTGCGCCACAGAGTGCTTCGCCCCCAGCCCAGATGTTCGGCGGCGAGTTGTTTTTTCCCGCCGGTTTTGACCAGCGCATCCAGGATCATCTTGCGCTGGACGTCCTCCCATCGTTCAGGCGGGCCGCTACGGACGGCTTCCTGTTTGCGCTCCGGTGCATTTTGGGGAGGCTGATTGGCTGAGGAGGCAGGGCTGCGCAGCATGTAGCCGGGAAGGTGGCGCATACGGATGACCTGGGTGTCACAGAAGTTGACCGCGTATTCGATAAGGTTCTTGAGTTCGCGGATATTCCCCGGGAAAGGATAGGAGCGCAGCAGTTTGTCCACGTTTTTTGAGAACCTGTCCACGCGTTTACCAAACCGGGCCTGGAACATCTTGAGAAAGTGGTCCTGAAGCAGGAGGATGTCTTCGCCTCGTTCGCGCAATGGGGGCAGGTGGAGCCGGATGACATTGAGACGATAGAGGAGATCCTGGCGAAACAGCTTGTTGCGGACCATCTCTTCGAGATCCCTATGACTGGCGGCCATGATGCGGACATCGGTCCGCACCCCTTTTGCAGACCCCAACGGGTAGACCATATGCGCGTCCATGTAGGAGAGCAGCTTGGTCTGCGTGGACATGGGCAGGTCACCTACTTCGGCTATGAACAGGGTTCCGCCGTGGGCCATGCGCAGCCGTCCCGGCTTGGCCATGTCGGCACCAGGAAAGGCGTTTTTTTCATGCCCGAAGAGCTCTGATTCCAGCAGTTCGTTTGGCAGGGCTCCGCTGTTGACCTTGACGAACGGGCCGTCACGGTCTGATTCGTTATGAATCTCTTCTGCCAGCATGTCCTTGCCTGTGCCGGTCTCACCGGTGACAAGAACAGGGGAGTCTGTTTGCGCAATGGATGGCGTTCTGGAAAAAATCTTGCGAACCTGCGGGCTTCTGCCAACCATCTCACCAAGGCCGAAGACGGTGCTCGCGACTTTATCAAAAGCATGCCCGCCGACAGGGGTGAGGGTTTCGACAATGCCCTTCAACGTGCCGGAAGCGTCGAGCAGTGGAGAGATGGTGAGCTTGATGATGAATTTTTCTCGTGAGCGATTGATGATGTTCGCTTCAACGCTTCTGGTGCGGTATTCTTTCCATCCCACGCGCACCGGGCAGTTCTTCATGCAATAATCACAGCGCAGGGCATGCAGGCAGTCCAGGCCGATGACCTGCTCTCCATCCACACCGGTCAGTGACTCATAGGTCTTGTTGACTCCCAGGAGTTTACCGCTCGGGTCCATGAGAGCAATGCCCAGCGGCAGGGCATCCAGCAGGGGAGCGAGGGTGTCCTGGCCGGTCATGGCTTGCAGGAGATATGGTGAGTCGAGTAGGGGCATGGCCTGTCTGTGTCGATGGTTCAATCAGTTTCACGATGAATCATAATGAAACAACATTGCAAAGACAAGCGTTCTTGTGACCTCCAAGAAAAAAGCGGAGGCCCGAATGCTCGGACCTCCGCTTGTTTTATTGTGTGTGATCTGCGCTATTCGTTCATCTCATCTATAAGCTGGCGCAGTTCATTGGACAGACGGGCCAGTTCGTTGATGGCTTCGGCCGACTGGTTCATTCCTTCCGCTGTCTCGGAAGCAATCAGGTTGATGTCGTCGACAGCCCGGTTGATCTCTTCGGAAGCAGCGGATTGTTCTTCGGCTGCGGTGGCAATGGATTGCACCTGACCGGAGGTGTCGTCCGCGTAGGCCACGATGGCATCAAGGGATTCTTCGGACTTGTTGGCCAGATCCGTGGCTTCTTCCACCGCACTGGCAGCGTTGTCCACGGACTGGATGTTGTCGGCGGCTCCGCTCTGGATGACCTTGATGGCGTCACCGACTTCCTTGGTGGCGTCCATGGTCTTTTCAGCCAGCTTGCGGACTTCGTCTGCAACAACCGCGAAGCCTCGTCCGGCCTCACCGGCTCGGGCAGCTTCAATGGCCGCGTTGAGCGCAAGGAGGTTGGTCTGGTCGGCGATATCTTCAATGACGTTCATGATCTGACCGATGTCCGTGGTCTGTTTGCCCAGCTGATTCATGGACCCCTTCAGAGTGTCTGTGAGGTCATGCACCTTGCGGATGGCCGAGATGGCATCCTTGACCACTGTGGCGCCCTCCTGCGCCTGAGAACGGGCATTGGAGGCGGATTCGGCAGAGCTTGCGGAGTTTCTGGCAACCTCAAGGACCGTGGCGTTCATTTCTTCCATGGCCGTAGCTGTCTGGGTGGTGCGGTCGCGTTGGACATCGGCACCCTGACTGACCTGATCGGCCTGGGACGAAAGCTCGTCTGCGGCAGAGGTGACCTGCTCGGCAATGAGTGCGGCCTCTCCGGCCACTCGCTGCATCTTTGTCAGCAGGTGGGAAGCCTTGACCTCCTGTTCCTTGGCTTCGTTCATTGCGGCTTCCGCAGTGCCCCTGGCTTCTTCGGCTTGGTGTTTTTGCTCCGAGGCTTCGAACATTTTGTTCTTGAGATTTTCAACCATGGTCGAAATGGCGTTTTTGACCGTCGCAAGCTCGGCAACAAAGCTGCCCTTGGGGGTCGCGTCCAGATCGCCATCGGCAACAGTCTGGGCATAATTCCTGATGTTGTCCAAAGGTGTGACAATGTTCACCTTGACCAGAATCCAGACAAAAGCGGTGATGGCAAGCAGGATCAGGATGGTTTCACCAGCGGCGATCAACTCGGCCTTGAGGATCTTGGCCTTTGCCGCTTCAAGAGAGGAGACTATTTCGAATGCGCCGTGGATTTCACCAGCTTTCCAGCCTTCGAGTGTGCCGCCGGTGGGGTCCTTGCTGCCTTTGGGGTCACCGTGGCAATACAGGCATTCCTCGGTCAGGCGAATGGCGCGGAAGAAATGGATCTGATGATCGGCAACGATGACTTTTTCATCGATGTTCTTTGCCTTGAGTTCTTTCAGAACTTCCAGCTCAAGCGGCGTAGGTGTGTTTGCCGGATTGCGTGGCATTATCTTGGGAACACGAAATTCGTAGTTCAGCTCTTGGGCTTTCCGGCGCGCCATGTTGATGGCGGTGATGACGGGAACGGCTTCAAGCAGTTTTTCCTTGCTCTTGAGTTGCTCGAAAGGAGTGATGATTCCCATTTCAAGCTTCTTGGCCATTTCTTCGCGGACAGCTTCAGCCATAAGCACGACGGCCCGGCTTTGGCTGATGATGTGCTCTTCGCCTGTGGATTTGATCTGATAAATGTGCTGTCCAGCCAGGAGCAGACCAACAACGATTGGTCCAAGCAGAGCCAGAGATAACACTTTCCACTTCAAGCTGATGTTTTTAAACATGACATCCTCATTCGTTTATTCCATTTCTCAACTGGGTAGCAATATCGGCATTTTTTTAAAAGTATAATAAATGCGGAATCTTTTTTTATCAGAAAAACATGTGGTTTGCCATATGAATCAATCTTTTTGATATCACCTGGCCGTTTTGGTCCAATACGGTTTTACCGGGGTTAGAATTGGAAATAGAGAAATTCACTTGGCAGGTTTGCTGACATGAGGATCAACGCCACCGTACCGAAGACGGCAGTATAGAAGGCACCGTATACAGGGGAAGGGCGGCACTTGTTTGCCCACTCGTGTGAGTTGCGGAAGAAATGATCCTGCAATGTAAAGAGGATGATGACCAGCAGATAACCGGAGAAGTCGATGCTGCCGGATAAGAGGGAAGATACGGCTCCCCATGACTCTGTGCTGAACTGGGTCATACGCAGCAGCAGGGCATTGGCTGTGCCGAAATCCGGTGCGCGGAAGTAGACCCAGGCCGTGTTCACGAACAGGAATGTGAACAACCAGGCTACGGGTTTTGGGAGGTGAAATGTTCTGTGTTGCACCCAGCGGTGGACGACCATCCCGGCTCCGTGCATGGCTCCCCAGGCCACGAAAGTCCAGCCTGCGCCATGCCAGATGCCGCCGATGAGGAACGTCAGGAAAAGATTGACGCAGGTCGGTATGAGTCCGCCTCGGTTGCCGCCCAGCGGGAAATACACATAATTACGCAGAAAGCGGCCCAGGGTGATGTGCCATCGCTGCCAGAATTCCTGAATGTTGAGCGATAGATAGGGAGAATTGAAGTTCCAAGGCAGCTTGATGTCAAACAGTCGGGCCGAGCCGAGGGCGATGTCCATGTAGCCCGAGAAGTCGTAGTAGAGCTGAAAGGTGTAGGCCAGGCTTGTTTTCCAGGCTCCCCACACGCTCAGGGCGGCTACGTCGTCATACCCGTCACCCACCCAGAGGCCGAGCTTGTCGGCGATGATGATTTTCTTGATCAGCCCGATGGCGATGAGAAACAGGCCCGCATGGATTCCGGACCAGTTGATTTTTCGTTTCGGCAGTTCCTTGAACTGGGGCATCATTTCTCTATGGTAGACAATGGGACCGGCGATGAGCTGAGGGAAGAAGGTCACGAACAGCATATAGTCCGTGAAGCTGTAATTCATCTCCCGATCCCGATAGGCATCCACCAGAAAGGAAATCTGTTGGAAGGTGTAGAAGCTGATGCCGATGGGTAGGATTATGTTCAGGGCCGGGGCGCTTGCGCCGAAAATGTGCATGACGTTATCAAGCACGAATTGCGAGTATTTGAAGTAGGCAAGCAGTCCGAGGTTGGTGACGAACCCGACCATGAGGTAGAATCTGCGCTTGTTCGATGTGGCGACCAGTCGTCCCAGGATGAAGTTCGCACAGATGGAAAAGCCGATGAGCGACAGGTATTTGGGTGCCCATGAGCCATAGAAGACCAGTGAAGCCAGGGCCATGAATATGTTGATGAGCTTGCTGCTGCCGAAGAGCCTGACAATATAGAACCCAAAAACGACAATGGGCAGGAAGACGAAGAGATATTGTATGGAGTTGAACAGCATGATTACTTCTTTGCCGCCTGTTCGAACGCCTTGACTACATATGGCTCAAGGATATCCGCCGCTATTTTGTTGCCCACGGGACTCCAGTGGTCATCGCAGACGAAGAAGATATCTTCGGCAGAGTATTTTTTCGCAGTCATTTCTTCCAGCATGTCGCAGTAGATGAAGCCCAGCTTTTTGGACAATGCTTCAAATTTTTGGGTCAAAGGCGTTTTGGTCCCATCATACTCGTCGAAATCGGCTTGGGTGGCGATGGAAAAGACCACTACCGGTTTCCCGCTTGCCTCGGCAACGAGCTGCTCCAGGCTGTATTGTATGATGTCCCAGTCCTGCGGCCTGAACTGGTGATAGGCAGAGTGGTTGCGTCCGGGACTGTCGTTGAAATCCGCCACCCAGCGGGGTTGTAGTTCATAGTTCCTGATCCGATAGGAGCCGAGGTAGCGCATGACGCGATAGAAGCTGGAGCATTCCCTCAGGGTGAAGTCGAAGCTCTTCAGCTTTTGCGATCGTTTGGGCCGGGTATACAACTCATCCTGTGTGTATATCAGCTTGAGGTCGGGGTATTTGCCGACAAGGTATGGCCTGCGCTGCTTAGCCTTGCCGCCGACACGGGCGTAATCATTATCCTTGAAATCATTGTGCGGCAGGATGCCGATCATGACCACATCGTGATCAAATGTTTTGGCCACGTATTTGTATTGGAGCCACTCCTGAACGGTGCCGAATGTTCCAGCGGTGCCGAAGTTGAGCATTTCCTTGTTCAGATCGAGTTCAATGTGGTCCGTGAGTCGGTCGCCTATCTCGTTTCCCCATCCTTCCACAAAGGAATCGCCCAGGACAACGGCGCGGGGCTTGTCAGACCGTTTGGTCCGTTCCGGGTCGCGCATGCCGAGGCTGTTGGCGTGGTATTCCACGACAAAACAGGACTTGTTGTGCAGGAAAGAGGAGTTGGGCTGGTGCCATGTCCCGAAGTGGGTGTCGAGGTTGGCCCAGAATTTGACGTTTGCATCGACGAATCGGTAGGTGGGCAGGGGGATATTCTGATTGAAATAAAGGATGTAGAACCAGCAGCCGATCTCGATGAAGAAGAGGAAGCTGATCAGAAAGATCGCTGTTTTTTTGAGCAAGGCGGTGGCTGACTTCATGGGCGATAAGAGACTGATGTTCCGGTTTGTTGAGTCGATGTTTTTACGTACGCACGGGTTTAAGTGAATTCAGGGGGGCTGTCAACGCGGTGTCTGTCGCTTCTATTGTCTTCAATGTGTTGAAAAAACTGCGTAATTTGCTTCAATGGCAGTCTCGTCTTGCAATCCGGGGGCTATCTGATCGCATCGTGAGCATGGTGCTGAAGTGAAGAGGCTGTCATTTTTGGTTCGTTGGGACCAACCAGTACGATGGCGATATCCATGACGTTGGTACGGGTCGGGCCGGTTTTGAGGATGGTCCCGACATTTGAGAGGAAATGGTAAGCGTCATTATTGGCTAGGTGTTCACGCGCGGCACGTTCACCCCGTTCGGTGACCGTGTCCGGGAAGATCAACCCGCCGGCGGCGTCTGTGGGACCGTCCGTGCCATCTGTTCCAACACAGGCCAGGGCGATCCGCTCACGGCATTCCGCTCCGAGCAGCTTAATGCCAGCGGCCAGTGCCAGCTCCTGATTGCGACCACCCTTGCCGTTGCCTTTGATGGTCACAGTGGTTTCGCCTCCGTAGAGAAGGCAGATGCGCGTATCCTCACTGTGTTCTCCGCAGGTCGCTATGGCCTTTTCCACCAGCTTTTTCGCGACATCGCGTGCTTCACCCTGTATGGCCGCATCCACAAGTATGGGCGTGTACCCCAGCTCCTGTGCGGTTTTTGCCGCGCCGGTCAATGCCATTGCGTTGCCTGCGATGATAACGTTTTGTACACGTTCAAAACATTTGTCTCCGGCTTTGCATGTCTCCGGCGCTTCCCCGGCACAGCCTGCGGCAATGATCGTGGTGACCGCCTCGGGAATACCGCTGCACAGGGCATATTTGTCGAGGATGGCCTGACAATCCAGAAAGGTGGATTCGTCCGGTGCTGTCGGTCCTGAGCCGATGACGTCGAGGTAGTCGCCTATCACATCGGATATGATCAGCGTGATTACGGTCGCCGGTTCGAGGGCCTTGGCCAGATGTCCGCCTTTGAAGAGGGAAAGATTCTTGCGTATGGCGTTGATTTCATTAATCGTCGCGCCGCATTCAAGCAACGCTCTCGTGGTCGCTTGTTTGTCCTGTAGGGTCACAGGTTCTCTGGGGGCGGGTACAATGGCGCTGGCTCCGCCGGACAGCAGGCAGAAGACCAGGTCGTTCTCCGTAAGGCCTTTGGCAATGCCGAGGATGTCCTTGGACGCACGTTGGCCCGCCATGTCGGGAACAGGGTGCCCGGCTTCCATGACCCAGGTTTTCTTGAGTTCCAGGCCGTGCCCGTATTTGGTGGCCACGATGCCGCCGTGTAGCAGATCCCCGAGGAGCTCTTCCAGCTTTTTGGCCATGGAGGCAGAGGCTTTACCCGCGCCGACCACGATTATACGTTCATAGGAGGTGAGATCGTATTCGGTTCCTTCCACCGTAAGGATGTCGCCGGTACGCTTGAGCGTGTTCTGCATGGCGATTTCAGGGGAAACGGCATGAATGGCACTGTCGATGATACGCAGGAGGTCCTGCTTTTTGGCGCTGTATTGTGTCATGTGGCCTAACTGTCGTAGAGTTCAGGGTTGAGGCAGGTCTCTGGCTGCCGACCTTGGAGCATGGCAATGAGGTTGCTCGCGGCAAGAGTCGCCATGTTCGTTCTGGATGATTTCGTTGCTGAACCGATGTGCGGCAGGACGACGACACTGTCAAGACTCGCCAGTCCCGGTGCCATGTTCGGTTCGTTTTCAAAGACGTCCAATCCCGCGCCCGCGATTTGCCCTGTTTGCAGGGCTGCGACAAGGTCGTCCTCCTTGATGACCGGCCCGCGCGCCGTGTTGATCACATAGGCGGTTTGCTTCATTTGTGCGAAGGCTTCGGCATTGAACATGTGCCGTGTCTGCTCCGTCAGCGGGGCATGGATGGAGATGAAATCGGCTTCTTGCAGCAGCGTGTCGAAGGGGACGAGGCTGGCTCCCAGTTGCGAGTCCAGTATGTCGTTCCTTCTGCCGGACGAGCTTGTGTACAGGACCTTCATGCCAAACCCTCTGCTCATGAGCGCCGTGGCCGTGCCGATACGGCCTGCACCAACAATGCCGAGGGTCTTGCCGCTGATGTCGCCGCCGATGAACTGGAGCGGTCCCCAGCCTGACCACGAGCCGGAGCGCATGACGGCATCCGATTCCACGACTCTGCGGGACACGGCGAAGATGAGCGCCCATGCGCATTCTGCCGTGGCGTCCGTGAGTACGCCCGGCGTGTTGGAGACCGGCAGGTTTCGTCTGGTGGCTGCTGCCACGTCAATATTGTCGAAGCCTACGGCGTAGTTGGCATACCCTTTGAGTTGCGTGGCCGCATCCATAAATTCCGCATCGATCCTGTCTGTGAGCAGTCCGATGATGCCGTCATAGAGAGCCGCTTTTTCAAGCAGGGTTGCGTGCGGGAGAGGTGCGTCTTCCGGGTTGACGTCAACATCTGCCACTCGGCTCAGGAGGTCGATGCCCTCCTGCGGAATCTGTCTGGTGATATATACTTTGAAGCGGTCCATTGAGCAGCCTTTATGGGTCAGCGATTGTGCGGTGAAAAATCTGTTCAGGCTGTGAACGAGCGGAACGCGTTCGTGCACAGCGGACTCACAATACTGTTGGACGCCGTAAAATGCACGCCTTTATCTTCTGCCGCCGGACGCGGGTCCGGTTAGTTCTTGGTAGCCCTTTGCAATAAGTGCCTTTCGCGAGAGCAGGGTGTGGTCGATGTCTCTTTATATGTAGGGGGTTGTTTAATCGCAGCTTTTTCCTGTATGATTAGGCGGAGAATGTACCTATGCCTGAGAGGTCTTGATGAAAATTGCCGTTCCGTGCTCCGAACCGAATCTGGACAGTAAGGTGGGGCGTCGGTTGGGGACCGCCGCGTATCTGCTCATTGTCGAAACCGACGATATGTCCTTCGAGGTTTTGGACGGGCCGCCTCCCTCATCCGCGCCCGGGGCGGGAGTGCAGGTCATATCGCTTGTCGTGGACCGGGGCGCGCGGGCCATTCTGGTCGGCTATGCCTCGCCGCACATCATCAAGGCCATGAGGAGACAGGGGATCAAGGTCATGACAGATGTCTCCGGGGTTGTCAGGGACGCCGTGAGCGAGTTTATGCAGTCCCGCTTGAAGGGGACGACTGCTGTTTCGGACGGAGAGCCCGCAGGGGAGTGGGTGGAGGCTATCGGCAAGGGGCTCAAGCAGTTTCTGAATATGGTCCCCCGGATGGTCGGCGTGGTTTTATTGTTGGGATTGTTCCGGGGATTTGTGTCCGACGAGACCCTGCTTTCGCTGTTCTCGGGGTCGCCGCTTTATGATTCATTTCTGGGAACGAGTCTGGGCAGTGTCATGGCAGGCAGCCCGGTGAACAGTTATATTATCGGCAAGAATCTGCTGCATACCGGGGTCGGAGTGGCCGGCGTCACGGCCCTGATGCTGGCATGGGTTAATATTGGTGTCATCATACTGCCTGCGGAGTCTGCGGCCCTTGGATTTCGTTTTACGCTGGTACGTAATGTCGCCAGTTTCGTCATGGTTGTCCTGATGTCCTTTGTCATGGCCCTGTTGATAGGGTGGCTGGCATGACTCGGGGGACAGCTACAGCAATTCATGCCTATGTGAAACCTGTACTCAAGGCGTCCATTTTCCCGCTGATCGTGGCCTGCCTGTATGGGCTGGCCTTTCTGTTCTCACCGGAAAAGACTGAAGCTGCCTTGTTGATCAGTGGTTCCATTTTTCGTCAACTCGCCCTGCCCATCTGTCTGGTGCTGTTTATTATGGTGGCGCTCAATCGCTTCCTGTCGCCCGTGGTCATAACGCGCCTTCTCGGACGGAGTTTGGGGGTCAAGGGAGTCCTGCTCTCATCTTTGGCAGGCATCCTTTCCATGGGACCTATTTATGCTTGGTTCCCGTTATTGCAGTCTATCAGGGAAAAGGGGGCCTCTCCATTTCATCTGGCCAACTTCATCGGCTGTCGTTCGGTCAAACCCATTCTTCTGCCCGTGCTGGCAGTCTATTTCGGCTGGCAGTATACGGCGTGTTTCGTGGGGGTGAGTCTGGTGGGAGCGTTGACAGTGGCTGTCGTGGTCAGTGCGTTTTCCGGTACGCATAACAGGTAACCATGTTGACGCGTCGTGCGTATCCCCTCCGCCAAGGGGAGTGTCGGCTCTGGTGACTTTATCCCGATGGCGGAGGTGATGGATTGCTGTTGTGCGTCTTATGGAGGGCCTGCCTCTTTGAGATCAGGCCTTGCCGTCCACAAGGGTCGCAGATTTCAGTTCATCCGGCAGGCCGAAGAGCGTATCCGTGAATTTGACGTACCAGGCTGCGGACTGGACCTGGATGATGTAGGCCATTGCAATGACAAGGGCGGCGTCCGATCCCTGAGGGCCGAATGCGTTGATGGCGATGGCCAGTGCAATGGAGAGGTTGCGCATGACAGAGCCGTAGACCAGCGCGATGGCGTTATCCCGTTGCAGGAAACAGCGACCGACCATGGTGCTCAGGGTGAAGTTCACGCCATACAGTATGATGAGCGGAACGAGGATGTTGATAAGCACTTCCGGAGCAGCGGCGATGGTCTTTGCCTTGAGAGCCAGAGCCACGAAGACTATCCCCAGAACGCCGAGAGTGGACAGCAGGGGAAACTTCGGTCCGATGGCGGTTTGAAACATTTTTTGTCCATATCTGCCAACAAGATAGCGCTGTGTTGCATAGCCCAATGTCATGGGCAGAAAGACGATGTAGAGTATCTGCTTGAGCACGGCCATGAGGTTGATCTCAATGGTGGTCCCCATGAGTGCCTTGACAAAAAACGGGGTCGCCAGTGAACCGCAGATGAGGCCTATGACCGTCATCTTGACCGCGGCGGACATGTTTCCTTTGGCGAAGCCGGTCCATGAGATCGTCATGCCGCTGGTGGGTACCAGTCCGGCCAGCAGCAGGCCGAGGGCCATGTAGGGCCTGTCCGCGAAGAAAAAGCTGCCGAAGCCAAAGGCCAGAAACGGGATGATGCCGAAATTGATGAGCTGTGTTAGAACCTGCGCCTTTCCATCACCCCCCTCAAAGACCTTTTTGACCTTCAGGGTCACCATCATCGGGTACACCATGAGAAAGGTGAACGGGACAATCAATCCCTTGATCCACGAGGCATCGGCCGACATGCCGTAGGCAAACCCGGCGGCCATCATGACGGGAATGGCAATGGTCAGATTTTTCGTTGTTTTCTGTAAGAATCTCCACATGGTATATACTCCTTTTGTGATGGCGATCAATCCTGTCCGGAGTCGCCCATTTCGATGTCCCTGCAATCGGGGTCGGAGCAGCAGGGGGCTTCGCCATCTCGGAAAATCGTGATGCCAAGCTGGGTCGGTTCGGCAATAAAGCGTCTGGCACATTCCGGGCAATTCACGTAAAACGGGGCGAAATTGCTGTGAGTGCTGACGGTTTGTTCTCCTGAACAATACGGACAATTGATTGTAACGGTACTCATGGGAACCTCCTGCCTGTTCTTTACATGTACGGTATAAACAAGGCGGATTGGGCGCATTGATCTTGATCAACCAGGGTGACATCTTTGGGAAAATACAATGGAAAAGTCTGAAATATTGAACGTTGTCAGTGATTTTCCGCTCTTTTCAAAGCTCAAGAAAGAGCAGCTTAAAAAGGTCGTGGAGCACGCTGTCGTGACAGTCATCCCGAAGAATGCCGTGTTTTTCAGCGAGGATAAATACGCGCAGGGGATGCATATACTCTTGTACGGCAGGGTGAAGCTGTTCAAGATTTCGGAAGACGGCAAGGAACAGACCATCTTCGTGTTTGGGCCAGGGGAGCCTTTTTGTCTCTGTTCGGTCTTCTCGGATGGCATCCTGCCAGCCAATCTCGGCGCTCTGGAGGACAGCCATGTTCTGGCAATCAGTCCGGTGGGGTTTGAGCAGATGGTGCAGGAAGACCCGACCATTCTGATCAACATGATGCGGGTTATGTCCCGGCGTCTCAAGGAGGCCATGGATATGATCGACTCCCTGTCGCTCAAATCGTTGCCATCGCGGTTGGCGGCCTACCTGTTGAACAGGGAGAAAGACGGCAAGGTGGCCATGAATTTTTCCTACAGAGAGTTGTCCAAAATCGTCGGCGCAACCCCGGAGGCCCTTTCTCGGGCGTTGAAAAAAATGAGCCAGGACGGTCTCATAGAGGTGGATGGCGCTGTAATCCACATACTCGATCCATCCGGGCTCGAACAGTAGGTCTTGATCGTTTCACGTCATTCCCCGGAGTGGGGGTTATTGAATGTTGTGGAATGGGTTGATCATGTCCTTTACCGGTTTTGGCGAGAGCAGGTGGACGTTTTTGACGCCCTTGATCCTGGTGACGATTTCCGTGATCTGACGGGTTGCCTTGTCGGTCAGCACGGTATGCCCATTGGGAACGATCACGCTTACCACGCCGTCCTCGGCTTCCACCATGACTGAAGGGAGTATGTGGATGAGGGCGCTCTGAACCTGTGCGGCCAGATACATGCACTCGACGGCCTTTTGGGATTTCGGTTCTTCGTGGAAGGCCTGCTTTTCGACAGCGTGACAGATGATATCCACGGCATCGTCAATGGAGAGGATGCCAACATGCAGCACCATGTCATATAATCTGCTGTCCCAGGTATCGATGCCATATACCTGCATACCCCATTTGCGGCGTTCGTTGTCGTCCTTTACCAGAATGTTTCGGGCTTCTTCTTCGCTGATGTTTTCCCGATGCATTTCTTCCTTCACCCGGTCATCCATGTCCGCGATAATGCGCAGCTTGAAGACGTGGGGGATGCCTTTGAGGAAATACTGACCGGCAAGGCCGTGATAGACCATGTTTCCCTGTACCGCGTATTGCAACAGGGATTTCCGCAGATGGCAGAGGTAGCGCTCCTTGCCGTGCGAGAACCGTTCAAGCACGGACGGGGCGTCGTGCAATGCCCGGACAAGCTTGACCTCTGGGATATTGAATTCTTTTGAAGTGGCCAGAAGGATGTCCCTTGAAAGACATTGATAGCCCAGCTTGGCAGCGGCTTTTTCAGCGATGATTTTTCCTCTGCTATATGATCCTCGTGAAATTGTTATGATTGCCATGGCGACCTCTCGGATAAGAGTTTTGGTGTATATTGGTGTCTATTGGCTGGCCGCAAGACGCGGTCGGTCGACAAGTAATCAACATACTCCAATGATTTCGTCTTGACCAGCCTGTGTCCATATTTCTCTGTGTGAATGTTGTCACAACATGCGACATCGGTGATGCTTCGGTAACCGTGCGCATCGGCTTGTTTTGCGTTAACAGAAAGGGAGGAGCGAATCGCTCCTCCCTTCTGATAACGTGTATGAACAGTCTGATTGTTCAGGGCTGGATTGCCGGGCAATCAGTTATTTCACTGGTGACGTGAACCAGGTGTTGTTCATGAGCGCCCTTGACTCTGTGGTCAGGGGAATGAGGTCTGTTTTATCAAATAAATCGATGTTGAATTTCCTGTTGAGCGCGGCAAAATGGCGCAGGCCAAACGCGATTTTGTTGAGGTAGGAAAACACCCCGATGGCACCGGTTGGGAACGTGTTCGCTTCACGGCCATACAAGGCCCGCAAGTCTGGTAGATCGGCAAACAGCTCCTCGACGGTAGAGCCGTATCGTGCAAATTTCTCCGGTATGTTGCCGTCCTTGATGGCGTCCCCGATGTTCTTGGCGGTCATGGCGGCAGCCATGGTTGCGCGACATAATCCGATTCCGGTTATGTGGCCGTCGCCATAGGCCAACCCCTTGAAGACATGATCCTCGCTGGCGAATCCGCCGGTCATGACAATGGCCGGAACGGTTGCCCCTGCGGATTTCAACCGTTTACAGATGCGCACCACGGCATCTTCAAGACAGACTGTGGGCAATGACCATTCGTTCATCATTTTGGAGGGGCTGTACCCGGAGCCGCCGCCGGCTCCATCGAATGTGATCATGTCCACCTGCAGGTCACAGGCTATTTTTATCACACGTTCAATGTCGGCCAGATCGTATCCTGCCATCTTGAAGTAGATGTTCTTGGCTCCCCACTCCCGCAGGTCTGCGATGTAGTTGGCAAGGGACTCTTCCGTCCACATGGGCAGCCTGCTGTACGAAGCGAAATTGGGACATACACCCTTGTCATACGCCTCCTGAATCTCCGGGTCGCTCGGGTCGGGGTGCACGATGTTACCGAGGGCTTTCTGCTTGAGGGCGGTTTCCAGATCCTTGATCCGAATGACAGGCTGGGTGCCTTTGGCTGCCTGACCGAATTTGATTTCAATGGCTTCAGCCCCGTATTTGCTGATGACCAGTCGGGGGATTCCCAGCTGAATGTCCTCGATGTTGCATTGCACAACGATCTGTCCATATCCCCTGTCGTATCGGCGAAAACAGTCGAGGGCCTGTTCAAGCAGGGGGCTTTCGGTCGCGATGCCGTTTTCCATCTTCAGATTCGGATCACTGTTTCTGGCATGTTCACCGATAACGCAGGTGACTCCGGCCATGGCTGCACCGGAGAAATAGTCCTGCCAGTTGAGCTTGATCAAGGCAGGCAGCGTGAGGGGCAAGGCCATGGTCACGGGATTGAGCGTGCCATAGGTGCGTTCGAGATTGACGTTGTAAATGGTGGCGTCTTCTGGCGTAGCATCAATCCCTTGCGCGCCGAATACACGGCCATTTATATTGAAGTGCGAGAAATCTATGGGGTAATCCTTTTCCGATGCGATCTGATTATTCCCTGTTGTTGTCGGGTAGACTGTTTGCGACCCCAGTATCGCTGCCTGAGCCAGTTCACAGGTCCCGCCGCATTCTTCGGTGCAGAAGGAACACATGCCGGATTGCGGGGAGAGGTACCGGCTCCGGTTTTTGCCCAAGGTAAACCCAGAACTCAGGGGAGGGGAATAAGACATCGCAAGCTCCTTGCTTTTATCGGATTCATGGTGTTTGAAACAGTAGTGACTTTAATTTGTACTGTAACGAATGTATTGATTCAAAAGTTTTATTGTTTGACAAACAATATTTATCCGAGGGTGCAATGTGGTGTCCGTACATAGGTGATTCACACAAGGCCAAGTATATTGTCATTGCCGATGATCTGGAAACAGGGATTCGCAGTGGCACTGTGCTGCCGGGAGAGAAGCTTCCACCGCAAAGAGAGCTGGCTGAAATGCTCTCCGTCAACCTGACCACGGTTTCACGGGCCTATCGCGAGGCGGAGCGGCGGGGGTTGGTCAAGGGTGTGGTAGGGCGCGGGACATTTGTTTCCGCAGGTGTCACCAAAACCCTGGAGCAGCCAAAGTCCGCCATGTTCAAGGCCGGTGAGATCGAGATGGGAGTGGTGTTTTCCCTGAATCATCTGGAACCGACGCTGGAAGAAGGCCTCTCAAGCGTCTCCTCAAAGCAGGATTTATCCGGGTTCAGGTGCTATAGCGAGCCGGCCGGACTGCCTGATCATCTGGCAATCGGCGCACAGTGGGTGGCGCAGTTCGGGTTTGATGTCGGGAGTGAACGGGTGGTCGCCACGGCAGGGGCGCAACACGCGTTGACGTGCACGTTGATGGCGTGTTTCAAGCCCGGAGACACTATAGCCGTCGACTGCATCACCTATTCCGGTTTGAAGAATCTGGCTGCCATGATGAACATTCGACTGGCGCCCATAGAAATGGACGAGGACGGCATGCGGCCGGAGCGTCTCCGTGCGGCGTGTAAAAGCCACTTGATCAAAGGTCTGTATCTCATGCCTGCCTTTCATAATCCCACCGGAACGACCATGAGCGTCAAACGTCGGCAGGCGTTGCTGCGTATTATTGAAGAGCATCGTTTGCTGCTGATTGAAGACGATCCCTATTATTTTCTCGCGAGTACGATGCAACCGGCCATGTCGTCGTTTGTTCCCGAACAGAGTGTTTTTATCAGCAGTTTCTCAAAGATCCTCCATGCCGGACTGCGAGTGGCTTTCGTGGTGTGCTCGGCAACGCTTCGAGAGCACATGGCCAATGCCGTCTACAATACCATCTGGATGGCTCCGGCATTGAATATGGCCGTTATATGCAATGCCATCGTCGGGGGCGTTGTCGAACAGGTTATCGAGGATAAAATCGCTGAGGCGACGCACCGAAACCATATGGCGTGGGCGATGCTGCCTTTTCTTGAAGACAGGCTCCCCGGAAAGGGGTTTTACCTCTGGTACCAGCTCCCGGAGGCGTGGACAGGATATGCGTTCGAGGCACACGCCCGGAGCAGGGGAGTCAATATCAACTGTGCCGAACAGTTTGCAGTGGGAAGCCCGGACGTCGCCCCCGCCATTCGATTGTGCCTCACGGCAGTTGAAACGAGGCAGGAATTGACACTGGGATTGTCGCACATTGTCGATATCCTGGAGGCAGGGCCGGGGGAATTGTGATTTGCCGATAAAAAAGGCCCCCTGACTCCAATGGAGGCAGGGGACCGGCAATGGTGAGGAGACAATGTCTCCAAGGTGTTCTACCGAGTTTGTTTGGCTGCGGCACCGACGCGCAGGGTCGATGCGTCCTTTTCACCGAGTACCTTGAGCACAAAGTATATGGAGATCAGGATCGCAATGGACAGCCCTATGTATATGAAGTTGTGGCCTTCCGTTATCTGGAAGAACAGGGTTGCGACGGCCCAGGCCATGACTGTGCTGTACAGGGTCATCACAGAGGCATAGAAGCCGCCCATCTCTTGTCGGGCAGCACCGACCACCGCCAGGCAGGGGAAGTACATCAGGACAAAGAGCAGGTAGGCAAAGGCCGAATAGACCGTGAAGTTGGCCGCAATGTGCGTATAGACCGAGGTGCTCGCGCCGATCTCTTCCGTGATCGTCTCACTGTCCTGGGAAATCAGGCTGATGCCGAGGATATCAAAGGAGCTGACCACGCCGACAAGCCCATCGCCAACAGAGGTGAAGGCTTCGGTGACGGAGCCGCCGATGTCCAGTCCGCCTTCCTCTTCTTCCGTTCCGTCTGCGGCGGCTTCATCCTGCATGTCCAGAGAAGAGTAGAGGGAGTTGACGGTGCCTACGATGGCTTCCTTGGCAAACAGGCCGGTGAACAGGGCCACCGATGCGGGCCAGTTTTCTTCCTTGATGCCCATGGGCTCGAAGACCGGGGCAATGCCTTGACCCATGTATGCGAGAATGGAGGTCTGCGAGTCTTCGTTGCCGAACGACATCTCACCGTCATTGATGCCGATGGAGTTGAGCATGCTCAAGACAAACACCGCCATGACGACAATGGTACCAGCACGTCGGATGAAGTGTCTCAGTCGCAACCATGCGCTCTTGAAGACAGCGCCGATGCGCGGGGTGTGGTACAGGGGAAGGTCCATGACAAAGTGCGAGGGGGTGCCTTTGAACAGCGTGTTTTTGAGCATGAGACCGGTAAGGATCGCCATGATCAAGCCGGAAAGATAGATCAGGAAGACGGCCAAACCGGAGTTGGAACCGAACAGCGCAACGCAAAAGAGCGCGTAGACGGGCAGTCGCGCTCCGCACGACATGAAGGGTGCCATGAATATGGTCATGAAACGGTCGCGTTTCGTGGGCAGCGTGCGTGTCGCCATGACAGCCGGGACAGTACAACCGAATCCGACAACCATGGGAATGAAGGCCGAGCCGGGCAAGCCGATCTTGCGCATGAAACGGTCAGCCATGACGCCGACACGGGCCATGTAGCCGAGGTCTTCGAGGATGGCCAGGGCCAGGAACATGAAGAAGACGACAGGGACGAACGTGGCGACTGTTTGAATGCCCGCGCCAAACCCGCCTGATATTATGACATTCAGCCATTCCGGGGCGTGGATCGCATTCAGAAGTGCGCCTGGAATCTCGACAAATAACAGGCCGCCGAGGATGTCGAAGAAGTCGATGAAGACAGAGCCGAGGCCGATGGCGAACCAGAACGTGAGAAACATGGAGACGAGAAATATCGGGATGGCCGCGAAACGGTTGAGCACGATGTTGTCGACTTTGTTGGTGAGATTCTCTTCGCGGTTTTTATTCTCGCTGACAACGGTGTTGTACAGTATGTCAATGTGCGCATATTTGGCGACCGTGTCCAGGACCTCTCCGCGAGTAACATGCGAGTCGTGAGGCGGGACGTCTTCAAGCAGGGCTTCTATCTGTTTTACGGCTTTTGCAACGGACTCCTTGTTAACGGCGACGACAGGAACAACAGGGTGGCCCAGTTGTTTGGCGAGTTTGTCGACATCGACGTCAATCCCTTCATTTTCAGCCACATCAACCATGTTGAGGAGGATGATGATCTGGTTGGTGCGCTCCATCAGGTCGAGTGTCAGATAGAGGTTGCGAGAAAGATTGGTGGCGTCGAGCACATTGAGCGTCAGGTCATATTCTCCGTCCCGAATGACCCGCTCGGCGACTTTTTGGTCTTCCGTGTCAGGACTCAGGTTGTAGGTGCCCGGGAGATCAACCAGTTCGACATCCGTTCCTCCCAGGGGGAAGCTGCCTTCGATTTTTTCAACAGTGACGCCGGGCCAGTTCCCGACTCTCTGCCGGGCGCCGGTCAGGGCGTTGAACAGGGTGGTTTTGCCGCTGTTGGGAACACCGGCAATGGCGATTCTTTCAATTTTATGCATGTTACGCTCCCTCCACGAGCACGTGTTTGGCCTCTGTTTTTCTGAGGGCAACGCGACTCCCACGTATTTGGACTACGATAGGATCTTTCATTGCCACCGGTGCCAGCGAAACCGGTGTCCCCTTCACAAAGCCCATTTTATGCAGTTTTTGCGCATACACGGATGTCTCGGATTCAAACCCGAGCACCTGGTATATGGTTCCCTGACTCATCTCGGCTAGCGGTAGTGTTTTGGACATTGTCACTCCTCTTTAAAGTAAATCGAAATTCTTGATAATGAAGGTGAGATTCATTTTCAATTAGTGACAACTACACACGGTTTACGCCGTGGTCAACAGGTTTTTATTTTGCGACTGGGTGTGAGCTGCAACTGTTGACAAACGAAAAAGAGCGGAATAATAAATGAAAACGATTTTCAATTTCAACAAAATGGAGTCATGCCATGTGCGCAGCGTTGATAGGTAATGTGGATTGGGAGGCGTTGTTTTCGGTCTATGAAGCCAGAGAGAGTGGGGTACAGCTGCATATCCTTTCGGGAGATGTGGAGAATTTTTCTGATACCATTTTAGGTGCTGATTTCATTGTCCTTGTTACGGATAAGACAACGCATAAGGCACGACAGGATGTGTTCAATGTCGTCCGTGATACAGACATTCCCATCTATATGCGTCATTCCTGCGGATTGAATGTGTTTCCTGAATTGATGGGACATTGTGGCGGGAAAACCGAAGAGCGTGGTTGAGCGTATGCTCCGCTACATGCGGGTGCCATTCGTCAGCCTTCGGTTGTTTTGAATATGAAACAAACACAGCTGCGGTGGAATTGTCCGAAGCATGTTTTCGGATGCTTGCGATGTGCAGGTGCGCTGTTGTCTATTCACGATGAAGGCCGGGAAGCAGGCCAGGGCAGGCTTGGCGGAAGCGGGTATACACGTCGCAACACAGTGTTGCCCTGGCCATCGAAGTGGGTGATCCTTGACGTGTTCTCGGAAGGGAAGGCGGTTAGTCCGCAGCCCCTTGCTCAGAGAGCGCTTTGTGGCTTTTTTTATTTGTGTCCAAAGGCGGCTCTGCTGCTGGTTGGATTCCATAGTTGCAGAACATTGATTTGAAACCTCGTTTTAAAAATGAAGTGGGGTCGGACTTGCTGTTGATGGATGTTCGCGTTTTCATAATGGCTCCGTGGGTTGATGATTGCTACTGGTCTATTTGATAGTGAATTTCATTTTCAAGTGCAAGCTAAACTTTTAAAAATGTGAACGGCCTTTTTCATGGATAGAAAGCACTTCATACACGGCTTGTATGGGATGGATCTTTGGCGCAAATGCCACGGCAGATGGTTGCGCGGTGTGATATGTTTTGACTCTTGGCTGACTGAATGACACAGTTCCCGCCGGGCCGTTACTCGTGCCTGGATTTGTATACTAATCGGCTCATGAAGAGGGGGTGACCTGATCGTATCGGCTTCTTCTTTCGTGACCGCGAAATATGGGGAAATCGAATGGATTTTGCGACAATAGCTTCACTGAGAAAATATCTTTCCATCAAACACAGCTCGCCAGGGATGATTACCGTCAAGTTCGCTCTCGCGCTTATGAAGGACCCGCAGGCACTCAAGCTGGCCCAGTCTCCACCAGAAATGCCGGCCGCTGTTACCGAATCCAAGCTGAATCTTTTTTCGCGCACCTTATCTATGCATTACGATGCAACGCAGGTTTCTCCTGCGCTGCTGGAAGAACTCATTACTACTGAGAATGATGACCACGCCGCAGATATCGTCGAGCGGCTGCACACGCAGTTGTCTCTCTGATCCCCCTCTCATGGCCTTTCCGCCATTGCGCGGTATAGAATTCTAGGAAAATGAAGAGGGGGTAGGGGCAATCCCTCTTACGTGTTCATGGGAGCATGGCTATACGTGATTGAGGGCGTTTGGGTCGCATTGGTTGCGTTCTTTGACAAGAGCCATAAGGGAAAGAACGAGAGAGGTGGCAACGCCGATATAGCTGTACATTTTTTGTTCAGTCGTGGCTGCAAGGAGGCCGCAGACCCCGCCAAGAATGATGGCGGTTAACATGACTCGGGTGTTGATGAATCGCTTGCCGTGAGCAAGGATTGCTACTCCCATGGGAGCGACAATGCCGCAAACGTATATATCATTTGCTGCAAGCAGTAATGAAAGAATGGAGCCACCTGAGTTGGCAATGACAAGGGCACCGAGGCCAATGGCTGCCATAAGTAAGCGGCAGCGGACCAGGTTCTTGCCACCTATGAGGTCATGTTCAAGAACTGTGGCGGCAGTAATGAGGCAAGAGTCTGCCGATGAAATGATGGTTGATAGCAGGGCGAAGAGGAGGATGGTTCCGGCCCATCCCGGCATGATCGAGGGAACTACTTGTGTCAGGATTGAATCGGCATTCGTCCCGATAGGGGCAACTCCACGGGCATAAAGGCCAATGCAGACGATGACAACGGCAGAAAGAGCAATGCCAACAGCAGCCATAAGCGCGCCGCGTTTTGCCTGTATTTCGTTTCGGGCGGAAAAGAGGCGACCGAACAGCATGGGGCAGATCACGTAACTGCCACCGACGATGAGCATGAAGTAGCTCCATTTTGAGAGCGGGAAGGTGTCATTCGTAAACTGGAGTGGAAGGTCGGATAAATTGACCGATGAAGCGTTTCCGGTGAAGTACAGGGCAAGCAACAGCCCGATAGCAACCATGACGAACTGCACGACATCACTTTTGAGGATCGAGTGTTGACCACCCAGTGCCGTATAGCCGGAGATGAACACGGCGCTGGCAATGAGTGCTGTCTGGTACTCCATGCCCGAAAGGGAGACGGTGACCTTTGCTGCAGCTATGTACTGGGCGGCAAGGATTGAAGCCCAAGCCGGGATAATGACGAGAGCCATGATTCGACGGGCTGCCGGAGAGATGAATTTTTCAGCCATGTCAGGCAGGGTATACACATTGCTGCTGCGAACTTTGTTGGCAAAAACAACACCGAGTATCAGCAGGCCTACTGCCCCTGAGCCAAGCCACCAGAAAGCGGGGGTGCCAGTGGAATAGGCCAATCCTGTCATGCCGATGGTCGCCGAAGCGCCCACGCAGGAAGCGACAATGGAAACGCTGATGACTGTTCCGCCATATCGGCGTCCGGCAACTGCGAACTCCTCAAAGTCTTTGCGTTTAATGAATTCATAAACGCCAATGGCGATGAAGAGGAGGCAGTATAGTGCAAGGAGTGTCATGGTGTTCTCATTTGTGTAGGTTTTGATTGATGGCTTGGACCACAACAGTGCCAATACGCGCTATTTCTTCTCGGGAAATAATATAGGGGGGCATCACATATATCAGCTTGCCAAACGGCCGCAGCCATACCCCGTTTTCAATAAAGAATTCTTGCAAACGCGGGACATTCACCGGAGCTGTCATCTCTACAACGCCAATGGCTCCCAGGGTGCGTACATCTGCAACGCCGGGCAAGTCGCGGATTGATGAAAACGCTTCATCCAGCCACACTTCAATGGCGCTTACCTGCCCTTGCCAGTCTGAGCGCTCAAGCAAGTCGAGGCTGGCATTGGAAACGGCGCACGCCAAAGGATTTCCCATGAAAGTAGGGCCATGCATGAGAACGCCCCCGTCAGCAGAAATAGTGCGTGCCACAGTATTGGTGGCAAGCGTCGCAGCAAGAGTCATGGTGCCGCCTGACAATGCTTTTCCAACGCACATAATGTCCGGCACAATGTTCGCCCAGTCGCAGGCAAACAGTTTGCCAGTACGTCCGAATCCTGTGGCTATTTCATCAAGGATAAGCAAAATGTTGTGGGTATCTGCTAGGTTACGTAGTTCGCGCAGATACTCAGGGTGATAGAAATACATGCCGCCAGCCCCCTGCACGATCGGCTCGATGATGATAGCTGCCACTTCATGGCTGTGCCTTTCGAGCATATGCGTGATCTCTTTTAGGGAATCGGGGTCGAATGGCTCGTTAAAACGACATTGTGGGCGGGGAGCGAAAAGTTGTTTGGGGAGCAGGTCGGCAAATAAATGGTGCATCCCGCCATCGGGATCGCATACGGACATGGCCCCGCATGTATCACCATGATATCCACCTCGCACGGTAAGCAATCGGGTCCTGGACGGCTGACCGCTTGCTTGCATGTATTGCATAGCCATCTTGATGGCGACCTCGACGCTCACGGAGCCAGAGTCTGCCAAAAACACGTGATCGAGACCCTGTGGTGTCATTTTCACCAGTCTACGGCCGAGTTCCACCGCAGGGTCGTGGGTCAGTCCCCCGAACATGACATGACTCATGCGCCCGATCTGGCTGTGCATGGCCCTTTCAAGTTCTGGATGACCGTATCCATGAATGGCGCACCACCACGAGGCCATGCCGTCAATGAGTTCTGTGCCGTCATCAAGAACGATACGCGTTCCACGGGCAGATCGAACTTTGACCGCCGTTAACGGATTTGTGGCTGAAGTGTATGGATGCCACAAATGGTTTTGGTCGAATGCCAAATCATCGCCCGTTGATGCAGGAACAGCGGATAACTTGTTGAGGGCCTTGGTCAAAAGGCTGATGAGTTGTTCGTCGCGTTCTTTCTGATCTGCGAAGAACGGAATGTTGGCCAGAATTGTAACGTCCCCGTGATGTGCGATGGTCGTGACGTTGTCGGTTCGTAGCGCCGCGTCGTTTTCGCTGGGAGGACTTGTGTTGACCACAACCACTCCTGCCACATTCAGGCCACGATTGCGCACGGTTTCAATGGTCATCAGTGTGTGGTTGATCATGCCGAGCTTGTTGTCAGCCACGATGATAACCGGCAGGAAAAGACGGTGCATGAGGTCGAGGATGGTGTGCGTGTCTGTAAGAGGAACAGCAACGCCACCCGCACCCTCTACAATAATGAGGTCGTGGTTTTTCCCCTTGGTGCGTATTTCTCGAGTCAACTGATCGAGATCCAGATAGTCACCGGCTTTTTCTGCGGCCAGATGGGGAGAGCAGGCCGGAATGAACTTTCGACAACATGTGTCGGGGTAGCCGTTTGGAAAATGCGATGCATTGAGGCGGGCGTATTCTGCCACATCTTCTGCGATCAGCTCTCCGTCTTTTTCCACGCACCCGGTCTGCACTGGTTTGATCGCCAGTGCGTTGTGTCCAGCATCAGCAAGAGTCCGCAGAAGTCCTGCTGTGACATATGTTTTGCCGACACCTGTATCGGTGCCGGTTATAAAGTATCCTTTCATGGCGAGGGGGGCTAAATGGTGACTGGAGCGAACTAATTAACGGTAAACACGGGAGATTGCAAACCTGTGCATCGTAATAATATGCCATGATTTCATGCTGGCTCCTCATACCTCTATGATTGGATGAGTCACTATGTGTTTACAAGCCGCTTATCAAAAGTTCTTGTCAGAGAACGCACGGTAAATGGATTCCAGAATTATCCTTCCGTGGGAAATGGACATGGGGTTGTCCCGTATCGGTCGTTGCGCGGCGCATCTTCGCGCCCTAGGCGGACATTTGCGACAGGCGATTCCGGCGGCTTTGACCCTGCTGGGGCGAATCATGCCAAAAAGAGGAAATCCACGTAACTTGCCGTTTACAAAAGAAAAAGGGTTGTAGCTACTTAGCCACAACCCTTGTTTCATTCTGGTGCCGAAGAGAAGATTCGAACTTCCACGGAGAAACCCCCACATGGTCCTGAACCATGCGTGTCTACCAATTCCACCACTTCGGCACGTTCAGGAAGACGTTCTCTATATAAAATCCAAGCGGTTGGCGAGAACTTTTTTCACTTTTCGGACATTATTTGGAAGCGGGCTGTCTGGTGATGCTCCTGAGCGGTTGTGCGACAGGGGGACTCGTCGGTTTTTATTGTGGAGCTGAGAAGGGGAGAAATTCTTTGTCCCCTTGCGTTTTTCTTTTGTCACGGTTTTAGGAATTTGCGTGACACACTTGAATGAAATGTCGATGTATTCATATATGAAAAGCAATTGCATTGGAAATTATTACGGTTGGAAAATTTAATTTCAGGAGATGGTATGAAACGGATTTGTGCATTTATTCTCGTTTTGGCCCTGATGCTGCCTGCAGGGGCGTTTGCTGCGGACCTGTTCATTGCTCAGGCCGCAAACTTCACCCCGGTAATGAAAGAGATCATTCCCGCCTTTGAAAAGGCCACAGGACTTACCGTTCAGGCAACATATGCCTCTACCGGCAAGCTCTACGGACAGATCATCAGCGATGCTCCGTTCGATGTCTTCCTGGCAGCGGATCAGAAGCGTCCTGACAAGCTGTTCGCCGACGGACTGTCTCAGAAGCCGTTCGTGTATGCCAAGGGACAGGTCGTCCTCTGGTCTCGCGACAAGGCCCTGTGCGCCGAAGATTGGAAAGCGGGCGTGATGAATCCGTCCGCCAAGAAGGTCGCCATCGCCAATACGGAAACCGCACCTTACGGCACCTCTGCCATGAACGCCATGAAGGCCGCTGGTATTTGGGACAAGGCCCAGTCCAAGCTCGTGTTCGGTCAGTCCATTTCTCAGGTCTTCCAGTTTGCCTCCACCGGTGCTGCTGATGCAGGGCTGTGCGCATATTCCTCCGTGTTTACGGAAGAAGGCAAGAAAGGATGCTTTGTTGTCGTCGATCAGGCTCCTCCGGTCATTCAGGCTGCGTGCATACTCAAGTCCGCACCCAATCCTGAAGGCGCAGCCCGTTTCGTCGAGTTTCTTTCCACTCCTGAAGTCCAGGCTCTCAAGCTGAAATACGGGTATAAATAAGCTATGGACTGGACTCCTCTGCTCCTCTCGGCAAAATTGGCCTTTTGGACCATGCTGCTCATTCCCATCCTTGCCTCTCCATTGGCAAGTCTGTTGGCATTCGGAAGATTCAAGGGGAAGAGCTTCCTTGACGCTGTCATTACATTGCCGATGGTCATGCCTCCGACGGTTTTGGGATTCGGGCTGCTCGTGGTCATGGGGCCACGAGGGGTAGCAGGGGGATTGTGGGAAGACCTGACAGGGGGCAGGTTGGTTTTCAGCTTCGCGGGCATCTTGTTCGCATCGTTGATTTTCAATCTGCCCTTTGCGGTACAACCGCTTCGCGCCTCGCTGGAAAAACTGGATCCAAGGCTGCTCGAAAGCGCGGCCATTCTCGGCTTGTCGCCTCTGGAATCCTTTTTTCGGATCGTGCTGCCGAACTGCCTTGGTGGTCTGGCAGCCGCTTCCATTCTCGTATTCGCGCACAGTCTGGGCGAATTCGGCGTCATTCTCATGGTGGGCGGGAGTATTCCCGGCCAGACACAGGTTGCCTCCATCGCCATATTCGAAGCCGTTGAAGCGCTTCGGTTTGATGATGCTTTCAAAATGTCCATGGCGTTGGTGCCAATCTGTTTCGCGGTTCTCATGATAATCAACAAGATCAATGCAAGGCGGTCCTAATGCTCCGTGTAGATGTAACAAAACGGTTGAAGCACTTTGATCTTGAACTGGAATTTTCGTGCGCTCCCGGTACGCTGACAGCCATTGTCGGGCCGTCCGGTGCAGGAAAAACCACGCTGGTCAGGTTGTTGGCCGGGCTGGAAAAGCCGGATACGGGATGTATCACTTTCGGCAAAAACGTTTGGGCCGATGCTGCTGCCCGCATCTTTGTTCCGGCCCGTAAGCGTGGGTTGAGTCTCGTGTTTCAGGATTACACGCTGTTTCCTCATCTCAGCATTCGCAAGAATGTGGCGTTTGCCGCGCCAAACCCGGACAGGGTTGATGAGCTTATGGAGATGTTTGGTATTCGGCATCTTGCATCGAGCAAACCCGCCTCTATTTCTGGTGGTGAACGGCAACGGGCGGCTTTTTGTCAGGCCATAGCCCGTGAGCCTGTGTTGCTCTTGCTCGACGAACCTTTTTCAGCGCTTGATGTCGCGAATCGACGGAACCTGCGCAGCCGTCTCAAGGATTTGAAAAGTGACCTGAATATCCCTATCCTGCATGTGACGCATGATCTGGATGAGGCTGTATTTCTCGGTGATACTGTCCTGGCTGTTGAGCAGGGCTCTCTGTCATCTGATTGGCTACACAAGCAATATGAGCAAAATAATGACGTGGCCCATGACGGCTCGGATTATCGGACCGTTCTTGCGGGAAATTGGGTAATGGACCAGTAGTCTGTTCGGTCAATTGATCAGATCAGATGGTTTGGGCTGTAGCCATTGATATTGTATAAAAGAGGGGGAGCGGGAACGCTCCCCTTCGCTTGTTTGGGACAGGGTGGGTGTGGTTGCGGATAGCAGCTTGAATGCCGCACGGTTGCAGACGTGTTTCATCCAGTCTGTTCTCTGCATCCTTCTTATTTTCTGCCGCGTCCGCCGCCTCTTCCAAAACCTCTTCCGCCCATGCCGCCGCCTTTGCCTTTTCTCTGGCTGCGGCGATTCTGGTTGCAGCATCTGCCTCCGGGCTGGGAGAGCGGATCATCGGCCAGGGACTGGATGATTTTCTCCAGTATCGCGTGCAGTTGGGTCTGTTCTTCCGCATTGAGGCAGGTAAAAAGCCTGTCAGCACTTTCCCGCATATTGTCGAGGTCCGTATTCAAGGCTCCTGCTTTTTCCGTGGCGGAGACGACGAAACTGCGTCTGTCGCGTTCATCCCTGTTACGGGTTACCAGTCCGTTGCGTTCCAACTTCCGAATGATCTCACTCAATGAAGAGGAGCGGACATCCAGTATCTCGAGCAGTACCCCCTGATTGATGGGGCCGCGCTCCTTGATAATGGACAGAACGTGATCCTGGGCGTGGTGGGCACTGTCCCGGCGATGATAGAGGCGGGCCATCGTTCTGCTGGCCCGGCGGAAAAGGCCGGCCAGTTCCACAGGATCAATACGATCATTCTTGTTGGTTTCAGTCATTGTTTATCCTTTATTTGGCGTACATCCGGTGGAGGTAGGCAACACCCTTGCCGCAACCGGGATCTGTGGACGGGCACCTGTTGTCGCACAGGGGGCAAAAGGCCGGGGCCGTGCTCAGGGAGGTGTTTGCGACCGGCGTCTCTGTGCCGGTCGGTGCCTGAGATGTCGGGCTGCGCCTGCACATCCTGCCGCGTGCTTCCACTCCCTGGTGACCATGTCTACCCCCGCGTCCGCCTCCATGTCCATCGTGTCGATTGCCGCCATTTCCACGGCCACCGTGTCCATGGCCCCGACCGAAGCGCTGCTCTTCATTCCGGGCGCTCTGGCCTTGTCTTTGACCATGACCGAGTCCACGGCCGTTTGTGATGCAGCCACCGAGTTCACGGCCTCGACCGGAACGTTGTTCTTCATTTCGGCCGCTCAGGGCTTGTCCCTGACCGCGACCACGTCCGCGTCCGTTAGTGTTGCATCCACCACGTCCATGGCGTCCGCATTCGGTTTCATTTCTGCCCAGTCCTCTGGTGTGTCTGCGTCCTGTGTTCTTGTTTAACATAATTATTACCTGTTCCTTTTTGTTAGTGTGTTATTGTCTGAAGGTACCTTCCTTTCCTGCAATATATAGAGCGGGGTTTTGTGTTGTCAATATAAAAAGGTACCTTCTTATTTTGTTCCGATGGTTTTTTTGATAAAATATTTATTATTCTAGGTTGTTGGTGGTAAATGTTTTTTTGAGTGTTGCGTTTGGAAAAGGGCTGTTCTGGCCGTTTTACGTGAATAGCGATGGAGGTAAGGGAGTTTTTCCTGTGGATTGTTCGGTGATATTGATCTGTTTTTGCTGTTTGCCGCCCTCTTTGCTGTGCAGTCTGATGGAACATGGCAGAAGTCTTCTTTTGCCTTGAGACGATACAAGGCGAACAGGTGGATTGTGTTTGCCGGGGTTTTCAGGGAATCAGTCAATGAGGGGCATTTTGTGTTGGTCGTGCAAACAATCTGTGACAATACCTGAATGTGGATATATGCTTTTTGACATGAAGCCGAAGTTCTTGTACTGTTTCTGTTGGAATTAATGCGTAATGAAAACAAGGGGTTTTTTTGATTCGCTAAGATTCGGGTGTATGGGGTCGCGGCTTTTTTCGTGGTAGGCTGCTGCCATACAGTTCTGGATTTCGCCATTTTTTCGTGCGAGATAAACAGATCAATATCCGATGGCCAAAATGCGATGACTGTTATGTTTTTACCTACAGAATGCTTAATCAGGTCTGCTAATTCACCCATACATGGTCAACCCAGAGTGACCACTCCTTCCGGGCTACGCGATCGCGTTCCCTTGCCATAGATAGTTTTCCATTTCTTTGTTTTTGCCAGCTCCTTCGTTCTGAATGAAGGGGGTCTGTTGTTACATTTATCGGAGAAATCATGGGTACTATCCGCGTCGAAAATTTATACAAAATCTTTGGAGACAAACCTCAAAAAGCGTTGAGGATGCTCCAGGAAGGACAGGACAAACTGACTGTCCTTGAAAAAACCGGCATGACTGTCGGAGTAAACAACGCTTCTTTTACCATCGAAACCGGCGAAATATTTGTCATTATGGGGCTGTCAGGTTCGGGCAAGTCCACTATTGTGCGTATGCTGAACAGGCTTATCGAGCCGACAGCAGGTCGCGTTATTGTCGATGGTCACGATATAACAGCCATGAGCAATAAGGAACTCGTCGATTTTCGGTTGCGCAATATGAGCATGGTCTTTCAGTCTTTCGCCCTGATGCCGCACCAGACGGTGCTGGATAATGCGTCGTTTGGCCTGGAACTGGCCGGTGTAGGCAAGGCCAAGCGTCATGAACGAGCGCGCGAAGCCTTGGCGCAGGTCGGCCTTAACGGGTGGGAAGATCAATTCCCCAAACAGCTTTCCGGCGGTATGCAGCAACGAGTCGGTCTGGCTCGCGGGCTGGCGGTCGACCCGGAGATCCTGCTGATGGACGAGGCGTTTTCCGCATTGGACCCACTTATCCGTACGGAAATGCAGGATGAACTTCTGCATTTGCAGGAAGAGCATCAGCGGACCATTGTTTTTATCTCCCATGACTTGGATGAAGCCCTGCGTATTGGTGATCGTATCGCCATAATGGAAGGCGGAAATGTGGTGCAGGTGGGGACGCCGGATGAAATTCTGCAAAATCCGGCCAGTGATTATGTGCGGGCGTTCTTTCGCGGAGTCGATCCGACCAATGTTATTTCCGCAGGGGATATCGTGCGCGACACGCATCCTACATTGATAATGACCAAGGAAGGCAGCCTGCGTACTGCTCATGAGATTCTCAGTGGCAGTGCACGGGAGCATGGCTATGTTCTTGACGGCAAACGTCGGTTGTTGGGGGTGATTTCATCTGAAGGCATTCAGAATGCCCTGGAGGAAGGCCTCCCCGACAAGCCGCTCAGCCAGGCGTTTATTGATGAAGCCGATCCTGTCAATTTCGATGAGTCCATGCAGGATATCCTGCCCATGGTGGCTTCCAGTCGCTGGCCGGTCCCGGTTGTGGACGCAGATGGCGTCTACAAGGGTGTTGTGTCCAAGAACCGTTTTCTCAGGACGCTGCACAAAACCGAAATCGAAGCCGATGCCGGAGGTGACCAATAATGTTTGATAACTATATTATTCCATTGGATCAGTGGGTTTCCACATTTGTCGAGTGGCTCGTGAATGATTACCGGGATGTCTTTCAAACCTTGAAGTGGCCTGTGGAACAGACGCTCAACGGTCTTGAGACAGGGCTGAATGCCTTGCATCCCGCCATTATTATCGGGGTGGTCTGCCTCGTTGCATGGCGGTTTTCCGGCAAACGGCTGGCGCTGTTTTCGCTGGCATCCATGGTGGTGATCGGCTTCCTTGGTTTGTGGGAAGACACCATGATAACCCTGGCCATGGTGCTCGCATCGGTTTTCTTCTGCGCTGTCGTTGGCATCCCTCTGGGCATCATGTCCGGGCGGAGCAACAAGTTCGAGATGATACTCAGGCCCATACTTGACGCCATGCAGACCACGCCGGCTTTTGTGTATCTGGTGCCTATCGTCATGCTCTTTTCCGTGGGTAATGTGGCCGGTGTTCTGGCAACCATCATTTTTGCGCTGCCGCCTCTGATCCGGCTGACCAGTCTTGGTATTCGCGGTGTGCACCCGGAGCTGGTGGAAGCCGCACAGGCCTTTGGGGCAACCCGGTGGCAGGTGCTCATCAAGGTGCAGATACCGCTGGCCTTGCCAACCATTCTGGCCGGGTTGAACCAAACCATCATGATGGCCTTGTCCATGGTCGTTATCGCGGCCCTTATCGGTGCCGGTGGTCTTGGTTCTCCGGTTATCCTGGGGCTGAACACTCTGGATATCGGACGCGCTGTTGTCGGTGGGCTGGGTATTGTGCTCATGGCAATCATGCTGGACAGGGTAACGCAAGCAATGGCTCAACAAAATAAATGAAAATAGAATCTGAGGAGGTTCAATGAAATTCTTGAAACTGACGCTCGCCGCCATCTGCGCGGTGCTGATCGCGTCCACTGCAATGGCTATGGAAATGAAACCGGGTGAGGGCGTAACGCTGAAACCTGCACGTGCCACCTGGAACACCGGATTTTTTCAGGAAGCTCTGGCCCGTCGCGGTCTGGAAGAACTGGGGTATGAAGTGAAAAAGCCCAAGGATCTGACAAACCCCATCGCATATAACGCCATCGTTATGGGTGACATCGACTACTGGTGCAACGGCAACTTCCCTCTGCACAACCCTCAGCTGCCCAAGAACTTTGATAAGAAGGCCACCATTCTTTCCCCGATCATCAAGGCTGGCGGTATGCAGGGGTATCTGGTCTCCAAAAAGGAAGTGGAAAAATTCGGTATCAAGTCTCTTGATGACTTCAAACGTCCTGAAGTGGTCAAGGCCTTTGACCAGAACGGCGACGGCAAGGCCGATCTGACTGCTTGTCCCGCTGGTTGGGGCTGTGAGAAAGTCATCTCCAGTCATATGAAGATGTACAATCTGAGCGACTACATCAAGCCCAGCAAGGCTGCCTATGAAGCTGGCATGGCTTCTGCTCTGGGTGCATACAAGTCCGGCAAGCCGGTGTTCTTTTACACCTGGACGCCTAACTGGACCGTGTACAAACTCAAGCCCGGCAAGGATGTGATGTGGATCAACGTGCCCGCCGAAGGCGATGAAACAGGCGAGGTCTCCGGCATCGAAGGTGCTGTTTCCGATCCCCTGCGTCCCGGTTTCGTGGTGTACGACATCGCTGTCGTAGCCAACAAGAAATTCCTGGCTGCAAATCCCGCTGCTGCAACGTTCCTGGAGAACTTCACATTGCCGCTGGCAGATGTGAGTGAACAGAACACCCGCATGAACGAAGGCGAGAAGTCCGACAAGGACATTGCCAAGCATGTAGACGAATGGATTACGAAGAATCAGGATACGTGGAACGGTTGGTTGGACGCTGCTCGTAAAGCCGTCCAATAAAACCTCTCTTTATCAGTCAAAGGCCCTTCGGATTTTTCCGAAGGGCCTTTTTTTTTGCCAGGGTATGGTTGGTTTCAACGGCATTGTGTGGAAGAGGGCTGTCGAGGGTGTAGGTAACTGAATATAATCACAGGCTAAATGTGTTTTTTGTGTCAATGAAGCTATCTTTATGTGTACTCTGCTAGGAAAAAACGGTGTTCTGTGTTAATTTCGAACCTAATTTGTTTATTTTCGAGACTCCGGGATGTGCAGTCAAGATAACGAGTATACCCTTGAAGGAGAGTATCTATGTCTAATGATAAGAAAACACTGACGAGTGCGTTTGGTTGTCCTGTCGGAAACGATCTGAACACCGCTACTGCCGGTCCCCGTGGGCCTGCATTGATGCAGGATGTGCATTTACTCGAAAAATTGGCCCACTTTGATAGGGAACGTATTCCTGAACGTGTGGTTCACGCCAAGGGAGCCGGTGCTTACGGGTATTTCGAGGTCACCGCTGATGTTACGCAGTACACACGGGCCGCCTTTTTGTCGGAAGTGGGCAAGAAGACAGACGTGTTTGCTCGTTTTTCCACCGTGGGTGGAGAAAAGGGCAGCGCGGATGCCGAGCGCGACCCCAGAGGGTTTGCCATCAAGTTTTATACGGAAGAGGGCAACTATGACATGACCGGCAACAATACTCCGGTCTTCTTTATCCGTGATCCCCTCAAGTTCCCCGATTTCATTCATACGCAGAAACGTGACCCTGCCACCAATCTCAAGAGCCCGACAATGGCCTGGGATTTCTGGTCGCTCACCCCCGAATCCTTGCATCAGGTGACCATTCTCTTTTCCGATCGCGGCACTCCGGCAAATTATCGTCACATGAACGGATATTCGAGCCATACCTACAAGTGGTATAATGAGAAGAATGAATATTACTGGGTGCAGTACCATTTTAAAACAGATCAGGGCATCAGGAATTTCTCTGGGCCGGAAGCGGCAGACATGTGTGGCAAGGACCCGGACCATGCAACCCGCGATCTTTATGACGCCATCGAAGCTGGCGAGTATCCCTCATGGACGCTCGAAATGCAGATTCTCAGCCCGGAACAGGCCACGGATTTTGGTTGGGATATCTTTGACATCACCAAGGTCTGGCCGCACAAGGAAGTCCCACCCATCACAGTGGGTAAGCTTGTGCTGAACAAGAATCCTGAAAACTACTTTGCTGAAGTCGAGCAGGCGGCCTTCAATCCGAGCAATCTGGTTCCAGGTATAGGCGTGTCTCCTGACAAGATGCTGCAGGGGCGGCTGTTCTCCTACCACGATACGCATCTGCACCGTCTTGGGCCGAACTATCATCTCATTCCGGTCAATCAGCCCAAGAATGCGCCGGAAAACAGCTATCAGCGCGATGGAGCAATGCGCGTGGATGGCAACGGCGGCGGTGGCCCGAACTACTGGCCGAACAGTTTTGACGGGCCAAGCCCGGACGGTGTGTCTGTCGAGCCTGAGATCCCTCTTGAAGGAACCGGAGGACGGCACGAGTACGGGCATCCGAACAATGATTTCGTGCAACCCGGTAATCTGTATCGCACCGTTATGACCGATCAGGATCGCACGCATCTGATCAACAACATTGTCGGGAGCATGGGAAGTGTGCCTGCGCCCATACAACTGCGGCAGTGCGCGCTCTTTTATCTGGCTGACAAAGAGTATGGAACACGGGTTGCCGAAGGACTCGGGCTTGATGTGTCCACGGTCGAAAAGCTGGCTTCCATGTCACAGGATGAACGGGTAAGTGAAACCGTGGTCGAATAGGCCGAGGTTATAGAATTGAATGAAAAAAGCCGCTTGTGAAAGCGGCTTTTTTTTGAAGAAAAGTGCACGCGACAATATGGGGTTTCGCCCGAATTATTGTGACTTGTTGTCATGAACTTTTTGGGACAGTGCATGCAGTCGATGTCTGCCTGGAATGAAGAAGACCAGTGGCACCTATTCGTCTGCCCGGCATCCAATCCGGGCGCAGGTTTGCGTCTCGAACAAAACTGACTAATATTGCTTGTTGTTTAAAGTCAACGATCGACTCGGAGTTCTGGACGAAAAGGGGATGGAAGGGCGTTTTTCAGGAGAGTCTTTTAGAAAGGTTCCTGAATATACCGTTTTTTTGTACTGCTGGGCGAGTGTGGTCGGGAAAGAAAAACAAGTCTACGGTCGCGGTTTACCAAAGAAAAAGGGTTGTAGCCATTGAGCTACAACCCTTGTTCTTTACTGGTGCCGAAGAGAAGATTCGAACTTCCACGGAGAAACCCCCACATGGTCCTGAACCATGCGTGTCTACCAATTCCACCACTTCGGCACGTTCAGGGAGACAGATTTATATAGAGGGGCAAGGACGTTTGCAAGCGTTTTTTTTAAAAAGTTTGGAATTGATGGGTGAATCATGGCATTGCATGTCGATCTGCTTGAATTACCCCCCAAAACTCACTACTCTTTCCGGCACAAATGGGAGGAGTGATGGAGAATTTTTTGCTGTTGGGCATCTGCTTTTTCTTGGGCATTGTCTTGCGGGTTTGCGGTGTCGTCGACACAAAAGGGGCTGCCGCACTCAATGCGGTCATCATAAACATGTCGCTTCCGGCCCTGGCGCTGCTCTACGCACATTCTCTTCCCTTGGGGCCGGAGTTGGTTTTGCCCGCAGCCATGGCCTGGATCGTGTTCGGTGTGGGCTATCTTTTTTTTGCATTCGCCGGAAAATTGATGGGACTGGACAAGCAGACCCTGGTCTGTCTGGCGTTGACCGGGGGGCTGGGCAATACCTCCTTTGTGGGGTTGCCGATGATCGAGGCGTTCTTTGGTCCTGAATATCTGGGCGTGGGGATGCTGTGCGATACGGCAGGTTCTTTCATGGTGCTGGCTATCCCCGGCATTATTCTGGCGGCCAATATCTCCGGTCAGAAGATTGAAAGGGCCGCGCTGGCCAAAAAAATTCTTCTCTTCCCACCGCTTATTGCCATTGTGCTCGGATTTGCCTTGCAGCCGATTCCGTATCCGGACTGGTTCTCCAGTACGTTGTCTCGTCTGGGAGCAACGCTGAGTCCGCTGGCTCTGCTGTCTGTGGGCGTGACGTTGCAGCTCAGCGCCATCCGGGGCAACCTGCGCGAGTTGACACTGGGGCTGACGTACAAGATGGTTATCGCGCCTGCCATTATAGCTATTCTATATATATGGGTGTTGGGCCAGACGGACATCATCGCCCGGGTGACAGTCTTCGAGTCCACAATGGGCCCCATGGTTACCGGTGGTATTATCGCCATGACCTATGGAGCGCGCCCCTCTTTGGCCACCAGCATGCTTGGAATAGGTATTCCCTTGTCTTTTCTGACTATCCCGGTCTGGTATAACATTATAATGGCTATGTGAGTCCATTCTCCGCTTGCATCCTGTCAGGAAAATTGTTCTTCTAAGGATGAACAATATTCTTATGGAGATAATTGATGGGAAACGGAACCAAGTTATATAAGCAGGTTGAACAGAAAGACCTCCCTGCCTTTTTTCGCGAACTGGCTGACGCCCTTGAGAAGGGGGGCACTGACGAGTTGGCCTGCGTGGACGATTTTAAGAAGTTCAAGGTCAGCGGTGTTGCCGAATACGGGCAGGTCAGACTCAAGATGAAGTTCAAGACCGAGCAGGAATGTGCATCGCCCTTTGCTGATGAAGGAGAGCCCGGGGCACCCCTCAAGCCGCGCTACAAGGACCTCAAGCAGCACATGAAGTCGAGCTTTCGCATGCTGGTCAAAATGATTCATGATGGAGAGACGCCTCCAAAGGAAGCTGTAGATTCCTTTTTGCAGGATTCGGAACTCATGGTTTCCTATACAGGGTATGGAGACGAGTTTTATGAGACATATATCAAGGCGTGTGAGGCATTCAAGGCGGCCTATGACGCCGGGGATATGGCGCAGATGCATACGACTATAGATGTGTTGGTCCATGAAAAGGGCCGGTGCCATGCCAAATTTGCCTGAGGCTGTTCACTGAACCGTAGCCACGGGGTGTAGTATATGGACGAGTCTGTAACACGGAAAATTCATATGCCTGACCAGATTCGGTTGGAGCGATGCAGGCAGAACCCGGCAAAGGGACCTGCCATTCTTTTCTTCAGCGGTGGGTCTGCGTTGCGGGAAACCTCTCGGCAGCTTATTCATTATACGCATAACTCCATTCATCTGATTACCCCTTTTGATTCAGGGGGGAGTTCGGCAGTCCTGAGGCGTGCTTTTTCCATGCCCGCGGTCGGGGATATCCGGAATCGTCTCATGGCCCTGGCTGATCAATCCGTGCATGGTAATAATGGCGTATACGCGCTGTTCACGCACAGGCTTTCCAAGCGCTCGTCACAAAAAGAGCTGCGCAGAGAGCTGGAGCGTATGGAGAATGGCAGTCACTTTTTGATTCATGTCATTCCCGGCATCATGAATGATATCGTTCGTCAATACATGACGGCGTTCATGCGTTACATGCCTGATGATTTCAATCTGGCAGGGGCGAGCGTGGGCAATCTCATCCTCACCGCAGGCTATCTGGCGAGTGACAGGGAGATGGAGCAGGTCATCGAGACCTTCTCCGAGTTGGCCCGTGTGCGTGGAAAGGTGTTTCCTGTTGTTGATCTGGATCTGCATCTGGCTGCCCGGCTGGGGGATGGTTCTATCGTCGTTGGACAACATCTGATGACCGGCAAGGAAGCCGCGCCGTTGTCTTCGCCCATAAAACAGCTGTGGCTGACGCGCTCACTTGACGTTGAGGCTCCTGTTCATCATCCCATACAAAAAGGAAGCCGTGATCGTATCGCAGCAGCTGATCTGATCTGTTATCCTCCCGGCAGCTTCTATTCCAGTGTCGTGGCCAATCTGCTGCCGGAAGGTGTGGGGCAGGCCATAGCGGAGAATCCCTGTTTCAAGGTCTTTGTACCAAGCACGGGGCACGATCCGGAAGCAGAAGGCTTGAGCGTCGCTGACAGGACCGTGATATTGCTGGAGCACTTACGGGCAAGCGGTGCCCCGGAAGGCGGTCGGGTGCTTGATGGTGTGCTTCTGGATCTGGAAAAAGGCGAATATGATGGCGGTGTTGATGTCGACAAACTCCGTGAGCTCGGGCTTGAAGTGTTGGACAGCCGACTTGTTTCAGAAGACAGTGCTCCTGATCTGGATGGTCATCTCCTGACAAAAGTGCTGGTCTCTTTAGCGCGATGAGTCCCGTCTGGCGTCACTTCCCGTCGGAATGGATTTGATGGTTGAGGGGTGTTTCTTCCCGAACGCTTTCCTGTTAGTATGCTCCTGTGAAGAAAATTGAAAATTACTCTCAGCTGACACGGTATATGGATGAGCTTGGTCTGTTTCATATGGACCTGAGCCTGACTCGAATGGAGCAGTTCTGGGCCGCACGCGGGCCGGTGAAGATTCCGATTATTCATGTTGTCGGCACCAACGGTAAAGGTTCCACTTCGGCCTTTTTAGGGTCGATCGGGCGTGCACACGGTCTCAAAGTGGGCATGTTCACCTCTCCCCATTTTCTTTCGTCCCGAGAACGTGTTCAGGTGAACCGGAGACAGTTCTCCCGCGAAGCCTGGGTCGATCTGGCCAATGAGGTTCTCTCCTCGCCAGGCGGTGACGCGCTTACCTATTTTGAATTTCAAACATGTCTGGCCATGGTCGCATTCCAACAGGAGAATGTGGACTTGGCCATCATGGAAGCGGGGCTTGGCGGTGCGTATGACGCCACCAATGTCTTTAAGCCCGGCCTGACCCTGTATACCCCTATCGGAATGGACCATGAGAAAATTCTTGGTCCGACATTGATGGACATCGCTCGCGACAAGGCCGGTGCCATGCATACTGGCGGCTTTGCCTTGACCGGTCCTCAGGAGGGCGAGGTGATGGTGCTGTTGGAAGACTGCGCCAAAAGCGCTGGTGCCCGACTGGTCTATGCTGTGGATGTGGCTGAACCTGTGCGACAAGTGAATCTTGGTCTCAGGGGCATGCATCAGAGTATGAACGCGCATCTTGCCTTGGCCGGGTGGCGTTGGTTCGCTGCCGATCAGGAAATTCCGAGCGAATCGGCAAAGGAGAGGTTCGGTCTGGAGACAGCCTTTGTGCCCGGGCGGTATCAGTCCGTGACCATCAATGGTCAGGACATTCTTTTGGATGGCGCACATAATAAACACGCCCTGATTGCTCTCAAGGCCGCCCTTGATGCCGATGATCTCAAGCCGGGATGTGTGATTTTTGCCTGTCTTGCTGACAAGGATGTTGACTCCATGCTGCCCTTGGTCAGGAATTTGACCAGTGGCCCCATTATCGTTCCGGGTATGGAAAGCGAGCGTGCTCGTGATGCGGCTGAATTGGCCGACCTGCTTGGTGGGCGCGTTTCGGTGTCGAAAGACATGGAGTCGGCATTAATCCAGTGTGCGAACTGTGACGGTACGACACTCGTTTGTGGGTCCTTGTATTTGCTGGCGGAGTTCTATACCCTGCATCCACACTTTCTTACAGTCTAACACTGGAATTAGCATGAGCCAATTATTCAGGCATTTGCCGTCCATGGATCAGGTTTTGGCCGGACTGTGCGCTGTTACGGAGTTCAAGAGTCTGCCCCGTCCTCTGGTCAAGGATCTTGTCAACGAGTTCCTTGATGTCTGTCGCGAGGAGATTCGCGGCGAGGTCCTTACTGCAGTCGAACAGTTGTCGCTGGATGCGCTTTTGCCGCGATTGAAAGCGTATGTTCGGGCCAAAGCCCGTCCGCACTTCAGGCGGGTCCTCAACGGCACAGGTGTTGTCATTCATACCAATCTCGGGCGTTCCCTGCTGGCGAAACCGGCCATTCAGGCTGTGGCCGAGGCGTGCGGCCATTATTCCAATTGTGAATTTGATCTGTCTACAGGCCAGCGTGGGAGCCGGTATTCTCATGTTGAGAAAATTCTGTGTGACATTACCGGTGCCGAAGCTGCGTTGGTGGTCAACAACAATGCCGCTGCCGTGTTCATCATGCTGGAGACGCTCGCCAAGGGAAGGGAAGTGATCGTATCTCGCGGTCAGCTGGTGGAGATCGGCGGATCATTCCGCATACCCGATGTCATGACCAAGTCCGGCGCGGTCCTGCATGAAGTGGGGGCCACCAATCGGGCGCATGTTCATGACTACGAGAACGCGATCAATGATGAAACGGGTGCGCTCATGCGGGTGCATACCTCGAATTTCCGTGTGGTGGGATTTACCAAGGAAGTGAGCCAGCCTGAAATGCGCGCACTGGGCGACAAATACAATCTACCGGTCATTGAGGATCTGGGCAGTGGGACGCTGTACTCTCTGGAGGGAGCGGGGTTGCTGGGTGAACCCACGGTGCAGCAGACCGTTGCCCAGGGAGCGGACGTGGTCTCCTTTTCCGGTGACAAGGTGCTCGGTGGACCGCAGGCAGGCATCATTGTCGGCCGTAAACGATATATCGACCGTATCAAGAAAAATCCGATCAACCGCGCCATGCGTATCGACAAGATGACGCTGGCCGCTTTGGAAGCGACGTTGCGTCTGTATCTCGATATGGAAGAGGCGCGGCGGACGGTCCCGACACTGAAGATGATCACCGCCTCACAGGACGCGCTCAAGAGCAAGGCGCGCAGATTGGTGGACGCCATTCGCGACCAACTGGGCGATAGGGCTACGGTGAGCATGAAGAAAGGCATGTCCCGCGTGGGCGGTGGCGCGTTCCCTGAGTACGATTTGCCTGGGACCATGGTGACCGTGGGTGTACAGAATATTTCGGTGGGCGATCTGAAGAATGCGCTGCTGGATACGGACCCGCCGCTGGTGGCTCGTATCGAGGACGACTTGTTTCTTCTTGATCCCCGCACATTGACCGCTTCAGAACTCAAGCTCGCTGCTTCTGCCCTCCGGCAGGCGGTAGACAGATTGACCTCATAAAGGAGAGTTTCATGAGCAAGAAATTGCAGCTCGAATATGAACCCAAGTCCGCATGGGAAGTGTATGCTTCCAAGAAGGACAGAAAGGCCATGGACGCCATGGCAGACGCATATGTCTCTTTCCTGAGTCAGTGCAAGACCGAACGACTGGTCATGGATTATGTCCGTGACAAGGTCGAGAAGGCCGGCTTTGTGGATGACCTCAAGGCACCACTGGCATATCGCTTCAACCGCAACAAGACCTGCTTTCTGGCACGCAAAGGCAAACGTCCGCTGAGTGAAGGCTTTCGACTCATCGGGGCGCACGCCGATTGTCCTCGTTTGGATCTCAAACAGCGCCCGCTTTACGAAGACACGGATATTGCCCTTGGCAAAACGCATTACTACGGTGGTATCCGCAAGTATCAGTGGCTGACCATTCCGCTGGCCCTGCATGGCACTGTGGTCAAGAAATCCGGCGAAGAGATTACTGTCTGCATCGGTGAGAATCCCAAGGACCCTGTCTTTACCATCACTGATCTGCTGCCGCATCTGGCGTACAAGGAAGTGGTCAAAAAAGTTGAGGATGCCTTTGAGGCAGAGAAATTGAATTTGGTCCTCGGCCAGTCTCCAGTGGCATTGGGCAAGAAAGATGACGAGAAATTCAAGGAGCCGGTCAAGCGCAAGGTCTTGGAAATACTGCATAAGCGGTACGGCATTGATGAATCCGATTTCTTCAGCGCAGAGATGCAGGCTGTTCCGGCCGGTCCTGCCCGGTATGTCGGATTTGATGAATCCATCATTGGCGGTTATGGGCAGGACGATCGCTCCAGCGTGTTTTGCGGGCTGGAAGCATTCTTGGCTGAAAAGGAACCGGAATATGCGCAGATCGTGCTGTTCTGGGACAAGGAAGAAATCGGCTCAGACGGTGCCACGGGCGCGAAATCCTATTTCTTTGAGTATTGCATGGAAGAAATGGCCGAGGCCTGGGAACCCGGCGCACGGCTGTCTTCCATCTTCATGAACGGTTCGGTGCTGTCTGCCGACGTGTCCGCGGCCATGGACCCGGATCACAAGGATGTGTACGAACCGCTCAACGCCGCACGGCTGGGCTATGGTCCGTGTTTCAACAAATTCACCGGCCATCGCGGCAAGGTGGGGGCCAACGATGCTCACCCCGATTACATAGGGTGGCTGCGGCGTATCCTTGATGACGCCGGTATCCCGTGGCACATGTCGGAGCTGGGCAAGGTCGATATTGGCGGTGGCGGCACCGTGGCCAAATTCCTGGCCGTCTATGGCATGGATGTCATTGACGTTGGTGTGCCGGTGCTTTCCATGCATTCGCCGTTCGAGCTGTCGAGCAAGGCCGATATCTATGCCTGCACCCTGGCGTTCAGGGAATTCCTGAAGCGATAGAGAACACATCAGTATGTAAAAAAGGCCGGAAGGAGTATCCCTTCCGGCCTTTTTCGTTATTCAGGTCTTTGTCTAGTTTGCGTACAGGGCGGTGAGGCCTTCCTGAGTCAGGAGCTCTTCCTTGACCGGGAAGCCTGCTTCCTTGGCCTGTTGCATCCAGTGCAGGGCGGTGGGGATGTCCTTCTGGACGCCCAGACCGGCTGCATAGAGATTGCCGAGGTAATACATGCCAACATCGTTGCCGTTGACGGCAGACTCTTTGATCAGCTCTGCGCCTTTTGCGGGGTTGGCAGGGACGCCGTCACCGTAGATATTGAAAAGTCCCAGCATGAGCTGTGCATCGGAGTGCCCCTGAGCAGTGGCCTGTTCAAGCAATCCTGCTGCTCTGGACAGATCTTTTTCCGTTCCCTGGCCTTCAGCGTACATGACGGCCAGATGATATTGGGCGTTGGCGTTACCGTCCTGGGCCGCTTCTGTATATTTTGCCAAAGCGGTCTTGTAGTCGCTTTGCAGATAGGCCTTGTTGCCTTGACGTTCAGCCATCTGGCTCAATACGCAGCCGGTGGAAACAATGGCCACGATGGACAGGAGTACAGCGTATTTGATGAAACGTATTTTCATGTTTCTCGTCCTTGTGTTTTTGTTGAATTGGCGATTTCAGTCGAGTGACGGATTAGTGTCCGCCGCCGCCGCCGCCACCATCGCCTCCACCACCGCCAAGGGCAGAGTCTGTCGTGCCGCTGTTACGTTCGCTTTCAGCGGTCTTTTCTCCTATCTCCTGCAGGGTGAGTGTGTGCAGGGAGTTGTAATCCGGTCTTCCTTCAACGCCTGCAAGGCCTTCCTTTGTCCTGTCGATCTGACTCTGGAAAGCGGAAACCTTACGGTCAAGGTCTTCCGGTGATTCACCCACAGCGCCGGTTTCTCCATTGGAGGTGAGCGGCGTGTTCTTGACGAGTGTATTGATGGTGTCCTGCGAGGTCGGAGTCGGCGCAGATATTTCACCGGTCTTCGGGTCAACCGTAACGGAGTGTTTTTCATTGGTGATCGTCTGGTTGCCCACGCTCATTGTGTGTCCGGGGGTTAGCTGGGTGTTGCCGATTTCTTCCTTGTCGGGAGTGATGACGGCAAAGACCTGGGTGCCTCGTATGCCAATGGTGGTGGTGGGAGTATCAAGAGCAAACCCGTCAGGATTCTGCTGGACAATCTTGCCGGTCACATATCTGAAGGTGCCGACTCCCATTTTGAAAAGCATTTTACCCGCATTCGGGTCATCGTTGAAAACGTATTCGTCCATGGATGTGCGGGAACTTGGTCCCTGGGCAAAGACAGAGTCATCCTTCAGGACGATTTCCACGTTGCTTTTTTTGCCGGTGACGATGACATCACCGGGGATGACCTGTTTGTTCAGGTCCAGTGTGCGCTTCGTGCCGTCCGGCTGTTCGGCGATAACCGTCCCCATCATGTAGACGACTTCACCAATGGCGTTGGCGAATTCCTGTTCCGTTTTTTCCGCTGCCGCAAATGCTGCGAGTTGCATAAGGCAGACGAGCAATACAGCCATGAACATGGTCGTCGAAATTTTGCTCAAAACTCTCATAGATACATCCCCCTCCAGAATTTAATTGTACTTTATAGTCCTTAACATAATAGTGTTTTAGGTCAATGGTTTTAATCGGGCATGAAGCGCTTTTGCGGTGTCTCAAAGCGGTCTTTGGCGGAAAGGTTTTTAGGTGGTCAAACCGGGATGGAGTGGTGTATTGTTGTGGTTAACCGCGTTTTTACATACCATGACTCACTCACCAGAATAAATAGGCAAATCATACTGCGAGGATATATACATCATGCCCGTTATCATGGGAACAGCCGGACATATCGATCACGGAAAAACCACACTCATCAAAGCGCTGACCGGTATTGATTGCGACCGCCTTTCCGAAGAGAAAAAACGTGGTATTACCATTGAACTCGGCTTTGCTTTTCTTGACCTTGGCGAGGGCAACCGACTTGGCATCGTGGATGTTCCCGGTCACGAGAAATTCGTCAAGAACATGGTGGCCGGCGCAGCTGGTGTCGACTTTGTCACGTTGGTTATAGCCGCTGACGAAGGGATCATGCCGCAAACCCGTGAGCATCTGGAGATTTGTCAATTGCTCGGCGTGACCACCGGGGTGGTGGCGTTGACCAAGACCGATATGGTGGATGAGGAATGGCTGGAGATGGTACAGGAGGAAGTGACCGCCTACCTTGAACCGACCTTCCTGAGTGACGCGCCGATCATCCCTGTTTCGGCCCACACCGGTGACGGACTCGACGCGCTCAAGGATGCGCTCCGCGGCCTTTTGGCCGAGTTCAAACCCAAACGGCGGTCCGACCTCTTCCGGCTGCCTGTTGACCGCGTATTCACCATGAAAGGGCATGGCACTGTGGTGACCGGGACAATGATCTCCGGTTCCATTTCCGTGGGGGACGATGTGGTCCTCTATCCGGGCGGGGTGAATTCCAAGGTGCGCGGACTGCAGTCCCATGGGGAGACCGTTGAGACTGCGCAGGCAGGGCGGAGGACCGCTATCAACCTGCATGGGCTTGAAGTGGACGACATCAAACGGGGCGACGTGGTGGCCCGACCTGATTTGCTTTTTCCCTCAAGGGTCTGGGATATCGAACTCACGGTACTCAAATCATCGCATCTGCCGCTCAAGCATCGGCGTGAAATCCATTTTCATCATGGTGCGCGTGTTGTTCTGGCGCGTATGTATCTTTTGGATCGAGACGAGCTCAAGCCTGGGGAAACCGCTGTATGTCAGGCCCGGTTTGCCGAGCCTCTGGCCGGAGTGTATGGAGATCGTATTATTCTGCGTTCCTTTTCTCCTCTGCGGGCTTTTGCCGGTGGACGGATACTTTGCCCCATCGGACATGAAGTGAAGCGGTTCTCCGACACTGTGGAGCAGGTCAAACTGCTGGCAGACGACACCCCGGAAGCCGTGGCCGCCGCTCAGTTGGAGTTGGCCGGTAAGAACGGGTTGACCTTTGCCCAGTTGCTGACCATGACCAATCTGGAGTCCAAGGGATTGGAGAAGACCCTCGGTTTGCTCGGTGGGCAGCAGAAAGCTGTACTGTTTGACAAGGAAGAACGTCGGTATGCGGGTGGCGAGCTGGTACAGAGATTGTCTGATGACCTCCTGGAATACCTGGCTGCGTTCCACAAAAAGGATTCCATGAAGCCGGGAGTGCAGCGCGGTGAAATGGCGTCTTCGTGGGGGCGCGAGCTGCCCGTCAAACTGTTTCATTTTGTTGTGGAACGGTTGATCAAGAAGGGTGACATCGTGGCTGATCAGGAGATGGTCAAACTCAAAGGACACAAGGTGTCCCTTGCTTCGGATCAGACCAAGGTGCGTGACGCCATCCTCACGGCATATGTCGCGGGCGGCAGTACGCCACCCAATCTGAAAAATGTGCTCGAACCGCTGGGCATGGATTTCAAACAGGCGTCCGGGGTGCTCAAGCTGCTGCAGGATCAGGGCGAAATCAAACGGATCAAGGACGATCTCTATTATCACACCACAGTCCTGGCCGAGCTTCAGGCAAAAGTTGTTGCGTTCTTTGCCGACAATCAGGAAATGTCGGCTCCGAATTTCAAGGAATTGACCGGACTTTCACGCAAATATCTCATTCCCATACTGGAGTACTTCGACAAGGAGAAACTCACGGTCCGGGTGGGAGACGTCCGTCACCTGCGCAAACGGTCTTGACACAGGTTCACACTCCCTTTAGGCCAAACATATGGATACACGTCTGCATACTTTACTGGTGGTTGTGGTGGCCCTGTGCATGCTTGCCGGTTGTGCCGGGAAGACCTCGTCGGGTGCGAGTCAGGACAATGCGTCCGCACAGGCAATTGTAGATCAGGCTACCCGGCTCGTTGAAAAATCCCTGGAGAATGATCCTGATGGTGTTCTGCGGGACCTGCTTGATCGCGCTCAAGGTGTCTTGATCCTCCCGGACGTGGGGGACGTGAGCCTGATCCTTTCCATTGGCGGAGGCAACGCGCTTCTCCTGTCCAAGACTGCGGAGGGGTGGAACGGTCCGGCTTTCATGGTCAAAAGTACTGTCGGTCTCGGTGTGCAGGCTGGCGCGACAAAAACCACCGGCATCCTGCTGTATATGCACGAAGCGGATGTCCGCTACCTCATGCGCACGGGGGCTACCCTTCAGGGACAGGCACGAGTGGTTTTTCTTTCCACCGATTACGAGGGGAACCAGAGTCCCGAATTTTACGAAGCCGGCGAAGTCTACTTTGTGGGCGAACGCTCCGGGCTGTATGCGGGGATGGCTGTCGACAGCGGCGGATATTCCAACAGAACCGGCCTCAATGAAGCCTTCACCGGAGTGGTCGGAGGTGGACCGCGAGCCATTCTCTATGATGACCACGTCCAACCCGAAGGTGCGGCGAAGCTGCGCGCGTTGTTAAACGGGCAGGCTGAGTAGGATGATTTTTCACTTAGGCAAAAGAAAAGGACGGAATCGAAATTCCGTCCTGTTACGTTCACTTGGGGTGAGTGATGGGATTTGAACCCACGGCCACTTGGGCCACAACCAAGTGCTCTACCAACTGAGCTACACCCACCGCGTGAGGGGCATTGTTTAGCTAAGCTTTCTCGTCCGGTCAAGCAAAAGAATCAAAAAAAAGGTAACACATGGATAAACTTATCATTGAAGGTGGCGTTCCGCTGCAGGGAAGTATTCAGGTTTCAGGAGCCAAAAACGCGGCTCTGCCTATCCTCATGGCCTGTTTGCTGGCCGAGGGGCAGGTGAATTTGAGTAATGTTCCTCGTTTGGCGGATATTCGCACTTCTCTGAAACTTCTGAATATACTGGGTTGTGAAACGTCTTTTGAAGGAAACGAGGTAACCAGCCTGTGCACAGGCCTCAAGCCCGAGGCTCCCTATGATCTGGTCAAGACCATGCGCGCGTCCGTGCTCTGTCTTGGGCCGCTTCTGGCCCGTCTCGGTGAGGCCAAGGTTGCCTTGCCCGGTGGATGCGCCATCGGCGCTCGTCCTGTTGATCTTCATCTGCGCGGATTCGAGCGTATGGGGGCCACGTTCGAGATAACCGAAGGGTATATTGAAGGATCGTGCAAGGGCGGCCTCAAAGGTGCGCATATTTCTTTGGATTTCCCCACGGTGGGCGGTACCGAGAACATCCTCATGGCCGCCTGTCTGGCCGAGGGCCAATCGACCATCGAGAATGCGGCCCGTGAACCTGAAGTGGTTGATCTGGCCAATTTCCTCAATGCCTGCGGCGCCAAGATCACAGGTCAAGGCACCAGCATTATTACGGTGCAGGGCGTTTCTTCCCTGTCCGGGGGGGAGTACCGTGTCATGCCAGACCGCATCGAAGCCGGGACATACATGGTGGCAGCGGCCATCACCGGCGGCGAACTGGAAGTGCTCGACTGTCCGTTCAGTGATCTGGATGCGGTCAGCTACAAATTGCGCGAAATGGGTGTCTGGATGCAGGAGGAAGACGGGTATGTCCTGGTTCGCCGGGCCAACGGGCTGCTTAAGAATGTGGATGTGACCACATTGCCCCACCCCGGTTTCCCTACGGACATGCAGGCTCAGCTCATGGCGTTGATGTGCCTTGGACAGGGGACAGGCATTATCGAGGAAAAGATCTTTGAAAACCGGTTCATGCATGTGTTGGAATTGGTACGGCTTGGCGCGGATATCCGTTTGAAAGGCCGTACGGCAATGGTTCACGGCGTGGATCAATTCAGGGGAGCGCCGGTCATGGCGTCGGACCTGCGCGCCAGTGCTTCACTGGTTCTGGCCGGTCTGGCCGCGTCCGGAACCACCACCATCGAACGCATCTATCATCTGGATCGTGGCTACGATAATATCGAGGCCAAGCTTTCCGGTGTGGGAGCGCGTATAAAACGGGTCAGTGTCTAATCTCTGACAATCATGTCTGTTCAGCGGTCGGTATCTTCGTGATATCGGCCGTTTTTTGTTGACCTCTGGATTACTCCTGCGGTTCCTGCTAATTGGACAGACGTGAAAGATACCTGTTGGACCCACTCCCCGAGTACTCCCGGACTCCTGCCCTGGCAGAGCTATACTTTAGCCTTTGTCATCGGTCTGTTGGGTGTCCGTTTTGCCATTCCGGCTCTGGTCGGTCTGGTTGGCCTGTGTCTGGCGGAGAGGACGTTGCGTGAGCGTGCGTGCCGATTGCCCGTGCTCGCGCTCATTTGTTGTGTGGCATTTGGTTTTGGGTATGCGTCTCAACGGACACCGGAACTGTCTGCGGATGCTCCGTCATGGGTTGCACAGCGCACTCCCGCTGTGGCGCATGGCGTGGTCGATCGTGTCGAGCCCCTCCCCGACAACCGGCTGCGGCTGGTGCTTAGCGATGTCCGGTGTGAGGTCGACGGTGTAAAAACCGTGTTGCCCGGCAAGATGATGTGGTCCCAACGATTTCCGAAGTACAGACCTGCTCCCGGTCAGACTATCACGGCCAGACTTCGCGTTGTGCCAGTACACGGTTTCGGTAACCCCGGGAGCTGGGATTATGGCTGGTATTGGCAGCGGCAGGGTGTTTTTTGGAGGGCGTGGCCGGTCGGCAAGGCGCAACCGCAATGGGGGACGCGCCCTGAAAAGGCGTTGTGGGAGTTGAAGTCCGGCCTGCGACAGAAGGTGGCTGCAATGGTCTCTGATACGCAGGGTGGGGCCATGGTCCTGGCGTTGGTCACAGGAGACCGGTCCCGGCTGACATCGGAAACCATGGACGCTACCAGGCATGCCGGATTGGCGCATACCCTGGCCTTGTCCGGTTTGCATGTGGGGTTTGTGGCGGCCATGGGCGTTGCTTTTGCCTTTGTGCTGGGCTGGTTGTATCCCCCTTTGCTGTTGCGCGTGCCGAGGCCCAAGCTGGCGGTACTGCTGGCCGCACCGCTTGTGCTTGGGTATACGTGGCTGGGGCAGCCGTCCGCCTCGCTCATACGCGCGGCCACCATGTATTGCTTTTGGGGATATCTGGTCTTGAACGGGCGTGGAAGAGTGTTGATGGACGGGCTGTTCTTTGCGCTTCTTGTCATTCTTTTCGTGTCTCCACTGTCCGTATTTGATCTCAGTTTGCAGATGTCGGCGGTGGCTGTGGCGGGTATTGGCGTGCTTTTCCCATATGTTCGCTTCCTGTTTACTCCAAGTGGTTCAGCTCTGCGTCGTTTTCTTTGGTGGGCCGGTGGACTGCTCTCTGTCAGTGTGTGCGCCAATATCGCCCTCCTGCCATTGATTTCCTGGTATTTCGGGACACTGAGTCCCAATATCGTACTCAATCTGTTGTGGTTGCCGGTATTGGGGTTTGTTGTCATGCCTCTTGGTCTGGCCGGGATGCTGTTGTCTTCCTTTGCGTGGACGCTCCCCCTTGCGTCGGTACTGTTCAAGTGGGCCAGTACGGTCATGGACTGGTTGCTGTCCCTGTTGCATGGCTTTGCCGCAACCGGCATGACCCCTGTTTTTGCTGTGCTCAGGCCCCTGTGGCCGGAAATGCTCGGCTTTGGTTTGTTGCTGGTCGCATTGCTTGTGGCGTTGGGCAGAAAGCGCACCGCGTCCATGGGCGTGGCCGCGTTGGGGTTTGTTCTATTGGTCGGACCACATCTATTTGTCATGGTCGATGATAGCCGGGATGAAGTCCGTCTGACCATGCTGGATGTCGGCCTTGGGCAATCTCTGGTGGTTTCCACTCCGGGTGGGCGGCGGTGGCTGGTGGATGGCGGAGGCGGGTCAAAGACATTTGATCTAGGCGAGGCCGTTGTCGCCCCGAGTTTGACACAGGGGCGTGCTCCTCGGCTGGAAGGCGTGTTCATGACGCATCCGGATGTGGACCATAGCCATGGGTTGCCGTTCATCCTTGCGCGGTTTGATGTCGGTGCTCTGTATACCAACGGAATGCTTCCGCGCGGTCGAACAGGCAAGCGTATGCGTATAGCCTTGGATTCAAAGGGGATTGTGCCGGAATCGCTGGTGGCCGGAGAGCGTGTGCGGCTGGATGAGAGTACGGTCTTCTCAGTGGTTCATCCTCACTCGAATTTCAGCAGCAGGCATGCCAATGAACGTTCACTGGTCATGCGGCTTGTTCGGGACGGTCGAGGGTTGGCGCTCTTGCCGGGAGATGTGGAAAAGGAAGGGCTGAAGGCGATGCGCGCGTACCAGGGAAATTTGCGTTCCGAGGTGTTGATTTTGCCTCATCACGGCAGCAAATCCAGTTTTGATCCACGCTTGTATGACGCGGTTTCGCCACGGGTCGCGTTGGCCTCCAACGGGTATCTCAATCGCTACGGATTCCCGCATCAACAGGTCGTGGACGGAGTCGGCTCTCCACTGTTTATCACGTCAACGTCCGGTCAGATTGTCTGTGTGTGGAGGAGGGGAGAGGCGGTCCGTGTACGAACCGCTTTTTCCGAGTTGCAGCTTGCCACATCCTTTTTCCTGAGATAGGTTTACACGTAATTTGCGATTGGATTTTTCCATAAAAAGTCTCGCGTGTTGGCGGCGTGAGCCGAACCATGATGCGTAATCAGAATGTGAGACCAATGAAAGATATCAATACAAAGCTCATGAAGGCAGTTGAGCAAATGCCCGCTTTTCCAAAGAGCGTGCATCAGGTTTTGAAACTCGCAGGTGATATAAGTTGTTCGCAAAAGGATCTTGTTGAGGTTATCAAGAAAGATCCGGTGTTTACTTTGAAGATTCTGCGACTGGTGAACTCCGCCTATTTCGGTTTGTCGCGTGACATAACCTCCATCAATCACGCCTCGGTCTATCTTGGTTTGAACACGCTCAAAAACGTGGCCCTGGGGTTGGCCGCTGTCGGCGCTATTCCCAAATCGACCGCGGATCGTATGGATATGGGCGGGTTCTGGCTCCATTCTCTGGCCACGGCCACGACCACTCAAATGCTTGGTCTCAAGCTCGGTGTGTCCCGTGATGATTCAACGGATTATTTTGCGGCCGGACTGCTGCATGATATCGGCAAGATCGTGTTTGCCCTGTATATGCCGGATGAATATGAGGCCGCTTCGGCCATGGCGTCAAAACCCGGCGTGGCCCTGCATGAATGCGAGTTGGAAGTGCTCGGAGCCACCCATGCGGACATCGGAGCGCTACTGGCCGAGAAATGGAATCTCCCGATCAATCTGCATGACGCCATCGCCTACCATCATTCGGTGGGAGTCGGTCATTCTTCGCAGCTGCTGGACTGTCTGTTTTCCGCCAATCAGATTGTAAAAAAACTGTCCTTCGGTGTGGCCGGAGACTTTGAGATAGCTCCCTTGCCGCAGTCGGTGCAGGACCGTTTTTCCATGGACATTGATGGTATGATCGCCAGCCTTTCCTCACTGGATGAGGAGGTGGATCGTGCTCGGGTTTTCATCAAGCTCGGAGAGGCCGAGTAATGCGGTTTCAATTTCGTGGCACCCGAGGGTCTCTTGCCGCGCCTGGTCCTGATACTGTCAAATATGGCGGTAATACCACCTGTATCGAAATCCGGTCAGATAACGGTGACATCATTATTCTCGATGCCGGAACCGGCATCCGTTCACTGGGCGTGGAGCTGGCGCAACAAATGTCGGTCAAATGCCATCTTTTCGTCTCCCATACCCATTGGGATCACATACAGGGAGTCCCATTTTTTGTCCCCATGTTTGTCTCCGGCAATGAGCTGATCATTTACGGTCCACCAGATCCGCTGACCTTGAACGGCATAGAAACCGTGCTCGCCAAACAGATGGAATATCCTCATTTTCCCGTGGGTGTTGCCGAACTGCAGGCAGAGATATCCTATGAGACGCTGTCGGTTGGCCAGACCGTGGATCTGGGGTTTGCCAGGGTCTCGACGCTGCTCATGAACCATCCGGCCATGAATTTCGGGTTCAGGGTGGAGTGTGACGGGAAGACGCTTTTTTATACCGGAGATCACGAACCGTTCTCCAACATCTATTCACCTGGTGAGGAGAGCTACGCAGATTACGAGACCGTTGTTCGGGATCGCAGCAAGGAGATTGTCGATTTCATCCGGGGCGCGGATGTGTTGATAGCGGACGCGCAGTATACCGATGAAGAGTATGTGCAGAAGAAGGGGTGGGGGCACTCCACATTCAGTCAGACGTTGCAGTTGGCCAGAGAGGCCGAGGTGGGCATGACGTACCTGACGCATCACGACATCAGCCGGACCGATGATGAGGTTGATGCAATTTATGCGCGATTGCAGCAGGAGTGGCAGGATGCTGGTCCAGACTTTGAAATGGCTCGTGAGGGAGTGATGATTTTAGTTGGCTGAGGTGATGTGCTTGAAGTGAATATGATCTGAAAGAGTTGCAATTTGTTTTGTTAAATGAGATGTATTCACATTCGATCTGGGGGAGGATCATATCAGGAGAGGTGTGCATGAAAGCTCTTATCGTTGATGACGATTTTTATAGCAGGAATATGATTCATGAAATTCTTCGTCAAGTGGCCCGCTGTGATATAGCGGTTGACGGGGAAGAAGCGATTGAAGCCTTCAGGCGAGGGCTCGCTGATCATGAGCCATACGATCTGATTTGTCTGGATTTGTTGATGCCTGGCCTGGACGGGCAACAGGCGTTGCGTGAAATTCGCTCCCTTGAAAAGGAGCATGGAATTTCCCAGCCGGATGAGGCCAAGATCGTTGTCACAACCATGCTTGCCGATGAAAAGGAAACGCATGATGCGTTTTTTCTCGGTGGAGCTACATCCTATCTGGTCAAACCCATTGATGAAGATAAGCTCATGGATGAAATCAAGAGCCTGGGATTGGTCTAGATACAATTATTTCGCTATGTTAAATGAAAAGCCGGGTGCCGTGCATGAAAAACGGCGTCCGGTTTTCTCTTTTTGTTGCTGATTTGAAGTCCTCGGCGTTTTCTAATACATTGATACTCTTTGGTTGTTATTTTTTCTTCCGCCACGAGCGGAGCATATATATACAGGACACACATTAATGAGCCAGATACTTGGTGTTAAATTCAACGATTACGGACAAGTGTACTACTTCGTTTCCGGGCCATTCGTCGTGCGCGAGGGGCAGAGCGTCATAGTCAAGACCGATCAGGGCATGGGGCTTGGCAAGGTGATTCTTATCCGCCAGGCGCCCAAGGAAGAAGACGAAGTGGACGGCGAGGGCTACAAACCCATCTACAGGTTGGCGAATGAAAAGGACCTGGAGTCCGTGGCCGAGAGCGAGGCGCTCTCCAAGGACGCGTTCAAGTATTGCCGCAAGTGCATATCCACGCACAAGCTCGGGATGAAGCTGGTGGATGTGGAAGTGTTCTTTGACCGCTCCAAGATGGTTTTTTATTTTACGGCGCCCGGACGAATTGATTTTCGTGAATTGATCAAGGATCTTGTGCGGGAATACCGTACACGCATCGAGCTTCGTCAGATAGGGGTGCGCCATGAGACCCAGATGCTCGGTGCCATCGGTAACTGTGGGCAAATATGTTGCTGTCGCCGGTTCATGCGTAAATTCGTTCCTGTCACGATCAAAATGGCCAAGGAACAGAATCTTTTTCTTAATCCAACCAAGATTTCAGGTATTTGTGGCCGACTTCTGTGTTGCTTGAGCTTTGAGCAAAAGGGATATGAGGAGTTTCATCGCATGTGTCCCAAGGTCGGGAAAAAGTATACGACTTCCTTGGGTTCGGTGAAAGTGCTCCGTACGAATTTCTTCAAGAAATCCTTGTCGTTGCTTACTGAGAAGTACGAAGAACGAGAAGTTTCCATTGACGAATGGGAGGAAATAGTTAACAAGCCGCCCAGCGAAGAGGTCATGGCGGAAGCCAAGATCAGGAGTGGCCGTGGCCGTCGGGATGGGAAACGTTCTGACAAACCCAAGGACACAAGACAAAGCGAAGAGAAAGTCTCTTCCCCGTCACAATCGCAGTCCGATTCCCCTAAGCGGGCCGGTAAACCCGAACGCTCCGACAAGCGCGGTGGCGATAAGCCCGAGCGCAGGGGACGTCCCAAGAAAGAGCGTTCCGGCAAATCGGATCGATCAAAAACAAATGATAAACCTCAAAGGAAGGAGCGTCCCGCCAAGGGGGGACGTCCCGGCCAATCGCCCTCCCCGGAGGAGCAGGAGCGCAAGGCGACTGGCGCTTCCGCGGACACTGGCGAGGAAAAAACCAAACGAGGGCGCAGGCCCAGAAGGCGCAGACGCAGGCCTTCCAAGAAATAGCTGTTCGACAGACGGGCGTTTGGTCCGTCACGACAAGGAGTAAATGCTTTGGAACGTTTTTATATCACCACGCCCATTTATTATGTGAATGCCAAGCCGCATCTGGGGCACGCATACACGACCACCGTGGCCGACTCCATGGCCCGGTTTCAGACGCTTATGGGCATGGAGAGTTATTTTCTGACCGGTACTGACGAGCATGGCGACAAGATCGTTCAGGCGGCAGAAGCCAACGGGCAGACCCCCAAGGAGTATGTTGATACCATCAGCAAACTCTTCCAGGATCTCTGGCCGGGCATGAACATTTCCAATAATGACTTTATTCGTACGACTGAACAGCGTCACATTGATGTTGTACAGCAGATTTTGCAGAAGGTTTATGATTCCGGGGATATCTACTTCGGAGAATATGGCGGTCACTATTGTTTCGGGTGCGAACGATTCTACACCGAGAAAGAGCTGGTAGATGGGAAGTGCCCGGATCACCTGACCACTCCGGAATACATCGCCGAAAAGAACTACTTCTTCAAGATGTCCAAGTACAGGGATTGGCTCCTTGATCATATCAAGAAAAACCCTGATTTCATTCGTCCTGAGCGGTACAAGAACGAGGTCGTCAGCCTGCTGGAATCCGGTGAGCTGGAAGACCTGTGCATCTCCCGTCCCAAGTCCCGTCTGACATGGGGAATCGAGCTGCCGTTCGACTCCGAGTATGTCACCTATGTCTGGTTTGATGCGCTTATCAACTATGTGGCCGCACTGGGTTATCCTGAGGGTGAAAAATTCCAGAGATTCTGGCCCCAGGCAAACCACTTGGTCGCCAAGGATATTCTGAAACCCCACGCCATTTTCTGGCCGACCATGCTCAAGGCCGCAGGGATTGAGCCATACCAGCATCTCAATGTGCATGGCTACTGGTTGGTGGAGGACACCAAGATGTCCAAATCCATCGGTAACGTGGTTGAGCCGTTGGCCATGAAAGATGCCTATGGACTGGATGCCTTCAGGTATTTCCTGTTGCGTGAAATGTCCTTTGGCCAGGATTCCAGCTTTTCCGAGAAGGCGCTTATCGGCCGTCTCAATGCTGACCTCGCCAACGACCTCGGCAATCTGTTCAGCAGAACTCTTGCCATGACACACAAATATTTCGGCGGCGTCATTCCCCGGCCTGATGTGGAAGATATTGTCGATGCCGAGATCAAGAAACTTGGTCAGGACGCCATGCAGTCCTTTCAGGACTTCTACAAGGACTGGAAATTCTCCCGTGCGCTCGAAGGGCTGTGGGAGTTGGTGCGTGGCCTGAATAAGTATATTGATGAGACCGCGCCCTGGACCTTGTACAAGGAAGAAAACATGGGTCGTCTCTCCACAGTCATTTATGTGCTGCTGGAGAACATGCGCAAGATCGCGGTCCATTTGTGGCCGGTCATGCCTGAAGCCGCCGAGAAGATGCTCGACCAGCTCAGCATGGGATTTGATGCCCAAAAGGTGAACCTGCCCAAGGAAGTGGACGTCTGGGGACTGCTCGAATCCGGCGAGACCGTGGCCAAAAGTTCAAATCTCTTCCCTCGTGTGGAAATGCCCAAGGAAGAGGCTGAGCAAAAGCCCAAGAAACAGAAAAAGCAGAAAAAACAGGACAAGAAGGAAGATGCCGGTGCAGCCGGTGCCATCGAGTTCGAAGATTTTCAGAAGCTTGATCTGCGAGTGGGGACGGTCAAGGAAGTGGACAAGCATCCCGATGCCGATCGCCTTCTTCTGGTTCGTGTGGATACCGGCGACACAGAACTGCGTCAGGTTGTTGCCGGGATCGCCGATTTCTTTTCTCCTGAGGATCTCATTGGGAAACAGGTGGTTGTGGTTGCAAACCTCAAGCCTCGCAAACTCAGGAAGCAGCTCTCTCAGGGAATGATCCTGGCAGTGAAGACGGAGGAGGGGATGCAGTTGTTGACCCCTTCTGGCGATGTTCCAGCTGGAAGCAAAGTCAGCTAGACGGACCTGAAATAAGCAAGCACAAGAGGTCTCCATATCGGGGGCCTCTTTTTTTTGGCAAAATCTTTGCATCTCTTTCTTCTGAACCGTTCTTGATGTCAAAAAACAGGCGGTTTGGGGGAAATATGTATATCGATAAGAATGTCATTGAGCATGAAGTTTTGATCGCAAATGAAGAGCCTTTTGCACAAGGTATTCTCCGATTTGATGGGGATTACTCCTTGGATGCGGTTGCGGAAGCGGTTAGCGAACACAGGCTGAATGCCCTCGCGTTTGTTGATCCATCGGCTTTTTCTGATTATGCCAAAGCTATAGCGATGTGCGAGGGTATGCGTATCCGGGATATCAATGTACTCTGGAGCGCCAAACTGAATACCGTGCCGACTGATGCATTGCTGCGGGCCATGCGTCTGGCCGGTTGCCAACACCTTGACATGATGCTGCCGCCTGAAGAAGCCGTGGAAGGGCTGTTCTGGGCCCGAAGATATGGTTTTGATTTTCGTCTGCGCAATGTTGACGGTACACCGTATGTTGCTGAAAAAATTTCCTACACTGTGGCCGAACGCGAGGAAATTGCTGAGCGTTTGCCTGGGTTGCACTCGGCGCAATTCGATCTGGCCGTGTCCTATTTCAAGGCGCGCCGGCTGGATAATGTCATGTTGCCGCTGGGCAAGGCCATGACTCTGGGATTCCCCATGAATGAGCTGTGCCTCAACCTGCTTGCCTGCTTGTCGGCGGCCAAGCATTATCCTGAACAGGCTGCCGGATTATTGGCGCAGGCCGGTTATGGTTGCCCTCATCCGGTCGTTTTTCGCAACCGGGCATTGCTGAAGTCGTGGCTTGAGAGCGGCGGCGACCTTAAAGGCGTGCGCCTGGAGTTGGAACCCGCCGGTCTGGTTGACTAGACCTGATTGAGCAGTTGCAGTTCCGCTGGTGACGGATTTAGAAAATATTGCTGTATCAGATAGGGCTTCTGATACTTTCTGGCAAAGTGGTTGAGCAGGGTGACCGGCATGAGCAGAGGGATTTTGCCTGTGCGATAGGCGGTTATCATGTCGAGCACTTCCTGCTTGTCTTTGGCATCGATGTTTTTCTTGAAATAGCCCATGGCGTGTTGCAGCACATCGCTGTTCTTTTTTTGGGTCGCCTGCAATTTCAGTGAGTTGAAGAGCAAAGTGGCATATTGATCAAATATTTCCTTCACATTGGACTGGCTCGATTGCCCAAGCAGCTTGCCAAGCTCGCGGTACCCTTTGAGGTCGTGAGCGCGGATCAGCATCTTGTGCCGTGTGTGGAAATCGACGAGCTTGCCGATATCCTTTCCCAGGGCCGTCAGTTCACGCCACCGTTTCAGGACAAAAATTCGACGTATGAAGTTTTCCCGCAGAAGCGGATTGTGGAGCTGTTCGGAGTTCACAATGGGCAGTAGCGGAGCATGTTGGGTCAGCATTGTGGTGAAAAAGCCCATGCCTCGTTTGGGGGGCGCGCCTGTTGTGGAATAAATTTTGGCACGCTTCACGCCACAGGATGGGGATTCCGGCTTGACGACAAAACCGCAGAGTTCTTCGTCATCCAGTCCGGGCAGGACGCGGTCCGCCCATTGTGTCATGGTCTCTGTCAGGTCATCGCCGGATTCGTAGCCGATGAGTCGTATCGTATCAGCGCACTCAACTTGTCTGAGCTTTTCACGCGGGATGCCCATGCCGCAGGCGATCTCTGGGCAAAGCGGAATAAATTCAACGTATTTAGCAAGAATTTTAGTGAGGTATCTATCGTGATGGTGTGACCTGTCATAGCGGACCTTCTCTCCGGCCAGGCAGGCACTCACTCCAATGCGAATTGTTTCAGACATAGTTGCGCCTCCGGGGGTCGTATCCTGTTGGATAGCATCCCGTGACTTCTTTGGACAAGTATAATTCATGGGGCATGAAAAAAACCGCCTTTCAGCGGTTCTTTTCATTGCGTATGCGAATCAGGTTCTCGTTACCTGCGGAGGAGGGCAGCATGTGCAGTGCGGTCCCTCTTCAGAGTTGTTTTCAACGGCGAGTATCTTTCCGGCCAATCCACAACAAAGGACCACATCGGAACCTCGGACACGCACCCGACACCCGCCAGTTCCGCCGGTGAGTATTTCAACGGGGCACCCAGGCGTCATGCCCATGGCGAGCATGCGCGATCTGGCTTGTCTGCCTCCGTTAATTCCCACAATACGAACAATTGTCCCCGAAGGGTACTCAGTCAAAGGCTTTTCTGTCACGTAATTCCCTCAATGTTTGGTGAGACTGATAATAAGTATCAACTTCGCCGGTGTCAATGCCGGATTGTGTCAATTATCCGATTCAAGGTCTTTTTGTCGCAATTGGTTTGTGAGGGGGCAGTATGGGATTGGTTGTATCAATGGGTTGTACTGGTGACAGGCTATAGTGAGCCGGATCAGTCGTGGTCGGTCCTGCAGGATCAGCCTTGGGCGCCACTTCGGTGCAATACAAAACCATTGCTTTCCAAGGGCTATAGCTGTATAAAAATGAGCTTGTCCGACGGGTGGCGCCGTTGTCCTGTCTGGCGAGAAGAACGGATGCTTCTTTTCTCATGAAAAAACGGTGTAACTTCAACTCCTTTGAGCATAATGCCTAAACGCACAGATATCAAAAAAATTATGTTGATCGGGTCCGGCCCCATTGTCATCGGCCAGGCTTGTGAATTCGATTACTCCGGCACCCAGGCGTTGAAAGCGCTGAAAGAAGAAGGGTACGAGGTGGTTCTGGTCAACTCCAACCCGGCGTCCATCATGACTGACCCGGAGTTGGCGGACGCCACCTATATTGAACCCATCGAGCCTGAATCAGTTGCCCGAATTATCGAAAAAGAGCGTCCCGACGCTCTTTTGCCGACTTTGGGGGGACAAACCGGTCTGAATACAGCCCTGGGATTGGCTGAAATGGGCGTGCTGGAGAAGTTCAACGTCGAGCTCATCGGCGCGGATATTCCGGTCATCAACAAGGCCGAGTCCCGTGAAGAATTTCGTGAGGCCATGGAGAACATCGGCCTCGGCATGCCCGAGAGTGGCATCTGCCGAAACATGGATGACGTGCGTGCGTGGGGCGAAAAAATTCCCTTCCCCATCATTGTCCGCCCCGCCTATACGCTGGGTGGTTCCGGTGGCGGTGTCGCCTACAACATGGAAGAGCTGGAAGATATCTGTTCCAACGGTCTGGCCCTGTCCATGAAGTCCGAGATCATGCTTGAGCGCTCCATCCTCGGCTGGAAGGAGTATGAGCTTGAGGTCATGCGCGACAAGAAAGACAACTGCGTCATTATCTGTTCCATCGAGAACCTGGACCCCATGGGCGTGCACACCGGTGACTCCATTACCGTGGCCCCGGCGCAAACCCTCACTGATGACGAATACCAGATGTTGCGCGATGCCTCTCTTGCCGTCATGCGCGAGATCGGCGTCGAGACCGGTGGGTCCAACGTCCAGTTTGCCATCAATCCCGAGGACGGCGAGCTGATCATCATTGAGATGAACCCCCGTGTGTCCCGTTCTTCGGCCCTGGCTTCCAAGGCCACGGGTTTCCCCATTGCCAAAATCGCTGCCAAGTTGGCTGTCGGTTATACGCTTGACGAGATTCCCAATGACATCACCCGCGAGACCATGGCCTCCTTTGAACCGGCCATCGACTACTGTGTCATCAAGATTCCCCGGTTCACCTTTGAGAAGTTCCCAGGCACTGACGATTATCTGACAACGGCCATGAAGTCCGTGGGTGAAACCATGGCTATCGGTCGTACCTTCAAGGAAGCCCTGCAGAAAGGGTTGCGTTCCCTTGAGACCGGGCACATCGGCCTGGGCAAGCGGTTCGATACCTGCGATGTCGATAAGAATGATATTTTGCGTCTTCTCAGAAAGCCCAACTCCGAACGGATTTTTGCTCTGCGCAACGCTCTTCGTTGCGGCATGACCGAAGAGGAAGTGTTTGAGGCTACCAAGATCGATCCGTGGTTCCTGCGCCAGTTCGTGGACATCCTCAAAATGGAAAATGAACTTATTGCCTTTGGCAAGAACGAGGGCGTTTCCAAAGAGGCCGAGGGCATGGAGGACATGCTGCGCAAGGCCAAGGAATACGGGTATTCCGATCCCCAGCTTGCGGCCATGTGGAAGGTCAGCGAAGATGATGTTCGCACCCTGCGCAAGGAACTCGACATCATTCCGACCTACTATCTGGTCGATACCTGTGCCGCAGAGTTCGAAGCGTATACCCCGTATTATTACTCCACCTATGAAACAGGGCAGGAGAACTTCCGCGACGAAATAAAGAAGATCATTATTCTCGGTGGCGGCCCCAACCGTATCGGTCAGGGCATCGAGTTCGACTACTGCTGCTGTCACTCCTCTTTCACATTGAAAGAGATGGGCGTGCAGTCCATCATGGTCAACTCCAACCCGGAAACGGTCTCCACTGACTACGACACTTCGGACAAGCTCTACTTTGAGCCGCTGACCTTTGAGGATGTCATGAATATCGTCGAATTTGAGCAACCGGATGGCGTCATCGTCCAGTTCGGTGGTCAGACTCCGCTCAATCTTGCCTTGCGGCTTATGAAGGCGGGGGTACCGCTTATTGGTACTTCTCCCGATGCCATCGACCGTGCCGAAGATCGCGAGCGGTTCAAGCAGTTCCTCAACAAGCTGCACCTCAAGCAGCCTGCCAACGGTACGGCCATGTCCATGGTCGAGGCCAAGGAAGTTGCCGAGTCCCTCGGTTTCCCGCTGGTTCTTCGTCCGTCCTACGTGCTGGGCGGTCGAGGCATGGATATCGTTTATTCCATGGATGAGTTTGAAGAATACTTCCGCTCCTCTGCCCGGGTTTCCCCGGAACATCCGACCCTCATTGACAAATTCCTGGAGTATGCCACCGAGGTCGATGTGGACGCGCTTTCCGATGGCGAGGACGTCTACATCGGCGGCGTCATGGAACACATCGAGGAAGCGGGTATCCATTCCGGCGACTCCGCTTCAGTGCTGCCTCCATACTCCCTGAGTGCAGAGCTGGTGCGCGAGATCGAGCGGCAGACCATAGCCATGGCCAAGGAGCTTGGCGTTGTCGGTCTGATGAACGTGCAGTTCGCCATCAAGGACGGCGAGGTCTACATCATCGAGGTCAACCCCCGTGCTTCCCGGACCGTTCCGTTCGTGTCCAAGGCAACCGGTGTTCCGCTGGCCAAGCTCGCCACCCGCGTGATGCTTGGGGAGAAGCTGAAAGACCTGAAGCCATGGAGTGGTCGGAAGAAAGGACACATTTCCGTTAAGGAATCCGTGTTCCCGTTCAGCAAGTTCCCCAACGTTGACGTTCTGCTCGGACCCGAAATGCGGTCCACCGGCGAAGTCATGGGCATCGACCCCAGCTTCGGGCTTGCCTACATGAAGTCGCAGTTGGCAGCAGGGCAGAAACTGCCTGAAGAGGGCACGGTCTTCATCTCGGTCAATGACTGGGATAAGTCCAAGCTGGTGTTGGTTGCCAAAGATTTTGAGGCCATGGGCTTCAAGGTCGCGGCCACTGGCGGCACGGCCGACTTCCTCGCAGAGAAAGGCATTAATGTGCAGAAGGTTTTCAAGGTGCATGAGGGCCAGCGTCCGCATGTTGTCGACCATATCAAGAATGGTGATTTCGATTTGGTCATCAATACTCCCTCCGGCAAGAAAACAGTCGGAGATGCCAGGATGATCCGTCAGAATACGCTGTTGTATAATGTCCCGTACACCACCACGGTGTCGGGTGCCCGGGCTGTCGTCCAGGCAATCCATGAAATGAAGGAAACGGGGCTCAACGTTCAGAGCCTCCAGAAATACTACGGCGAATAAGAGACTTACGAGAGAGAGTCATGAAAAAAGAGTATTGCGGACTGTTCGGTATATACGGCAACAAAGAAGCTGCCAGGATGACGTACTTTGGGTTGTATGCCCAACAGCATCGTGGGCAGGAGTCTGCCGGTATCGTCACCTGGGATGGCGATAAGATTCGCGAACAGAGAGGGATGGGCCTTGTGGCCGATGTGTTCAACGAACGCCACCTCGGTAAGGAACTTAAAGGTGGCATCGCCATGGGACACATCCGGTATTCAACCACCGGTGCATCCCTGATTCGTAATGCCCAGCCGTTCCTCGTGCGACACGGAGACCTCCGGTTGGCTCTGGCCCACAACGGCAATCTCGTCAATACCTATGAGCTTCGAGCCGAACTCGAAGAAAATGGTTCCATTTTCCAGACCACCATGGATACGGAAGTCATTGCGCATCTGATCATCAAGTACCTGCACAAGACCGATACCATCGAAGAGGCTATTGCAGAGGCGTGCAAGCGTATCCGTGGCGCCTTCTCCATGCTCATTCTCGCCAATGACAAGCTCATCGCCCTCAAGGACCCCAATGGCGTTCGTCCCCTGGCCCTCGGGCGGGTTGGCGACAGTTACGTTTTCGCCTCCGAGACCTGTGCTTTTGACCTCATCGAGGCCGAGTATCTGCGTCCGCTCAATCCTGGTGAAATGGTCATCATTCAGGATGGCAAGATGGATTCCATGCATTACTGCGAGCCGCAGCCCAAACGTCAGTGTATCTTCGAGCTTATCTACTTCGCCCGTCCCGACTCCAATGTGTTCGGTGACGTTGTGTACGAACGTCGCAAGGCCATGGGCGCCATGCTTGCCAAGGAAGCTCCGGTGGATGCGGACTTTGTCATGCCGTTCCCGGATTCCGGCAACTATGCCGCAGTCGGGTATTCTCAGGAGTCCGGTCTGCCGCTGGAGCTCGCCATGATCCGCAACCACTATGTGGGCCGGACATTTATTCAGCCCTCGCAGGACATGCGTGACTTCTCGGTTCGCGTAAAGCTCAACCCGGTCAAGTCCATGATTCAGGGCAAGCGTATCATTATCGTGGAAGATTCCATTGTGCGCGGTACCACCATTCGTGCCCGTGTCAAGAAATTGCGTGAGCTGGGTGCCCGAGAGATTCATCTGCGGGTCTCTTGTCCGGCCATCAAGCACCCCTGCTTTTACGGCATTGATTTTTCTTCCAAGGGTGAACTGATCGCGGCCAACCACAAGCCGGAGGATATCGCCCGTTTCCTTGGCATTGAATCCCTGCATTTCATCTCCATTCCAGGTCTGTTGGATTCTGTGACCGACATTGATTCCTGGTGTCTCGCTTGTTTTGACGGGCATTATCCGATTCCGCTGTCCGACCGAATGGGCAAGGATTGTCTTGAAGCGACCCCCGGAATTATTAAAGAATTCTGTTAATTCACGAGTGTGTATATGGAATGTACGTCCGGTAGAACCGATTGGCTGAACCTGGCTCGCGATGTCTTCGATATCGAAATCGAAGGCTTGGCAGCGGTCAAGGGACAGCTGGATGATGCCTTTGTTGCCGCTTTGACCGCCATGGCCGAATGTTCGGGCCGGGTGGTCATCTCCGGCGTGGGCAAATCCGGATTGGTGGGGCGCAAGATTGCCGCGACACTGGCCAGTACCGGGACACCGTCCTTCTTTCTCCATCCTGTGGAGGGGGCGCATGGCGACATGGGTATGCTGCGGGCCGAGGATGTGATCCTCGCCCTGTCCAATTCCGGCGGCACGGATGAAGTCAACGCCATCATTCCCACGTTCAAGTCTTTAGGGTGTACGGTCATCGCCATGACCTCCAATCGCGCTTCAGCTATGGCTGAAGCCGCGGATATCACCATCAAGGTGGCCGTGCCCAAAGAGGCGTGTCCCATGGGGCTTGCTCCCACTTCCTCGACCACGGCTCAGCTTGCCATGGGTGACGCTCTGGCCGTGTGCCTTATGGAGTGGAAGTCCTTCAGTCAGGACGACTTCAGGAAATTTCATCCCGGTGGCTCGTTGGGGCAACGGTTGGCCTCCTGTGTGGACCAGCTCATGCATACCGACAATCTGCCCGTGGTAGCAGAGAACGTTTCCATGCAAGAGGCGTTGTCCGTTCTCAATTCCGGCGGGCTCGGGCTTGTTGCCATCGTGGACGTGGACAATATCCTCAAGGGCGTTTTTTCCGATGGCGATGTGCGCCGCCTTGTCTGCGCAGGACACTTGGACAGCCAAAAGTCGATTGCCGAAGTCATGACCACAGCTCCGCGCCGGGCGAATGCCGGAGAATCCTCCGCCCATGTGCTCGATGTCATGGAGCGCAACGAGATCACCGTGTTGCCCGTGGTCCGCGACGACGACACCCTGGCCGGTATGGTCCACCTGCATGACCTGCTCGGTAAAGGGGCACTGAAGTTTTCCAATGGCCATAGCGGGGTTGCCGGATAAACCGGCAGGAGCGCATGGTGTCTCAGACACAAACCAATGACTCCGACGTTTGCAGACGCTGCTCGCTGCTTGGGCCAACCTGTTGTCGTATCGCCACGGGGCAGGAAGAATTTTGTTTTCCGCTCTCAAAGGTAGAGAAAGAGCGTATCCAGGACCATGTTCCCTATACTGGTGGTTTTGTGGTATCGCCTAACTCCAAGGCGTTTATAGACAATGTGTGTCGGTTGTTTCCCGGTGAGGAAGCGATAGTCGCCAAACTTTTCCCGGAAGGGAAAGAACATTTCAGGCTGGCCGTGGATTCCATGGGGGCATGTCGATTCCTTGGCCCGCTGGGGTGCGAAATTCCACAGGAATTGCGCCCCTATTATTGCCGTCTGTTTCCGTTTTGGATGGTGGACACTCTGGTCATTCATTTTGATGCGCCCGGATGCCTTGCGCGGCGGGAAGGGCAGACCTTGACGAGAATGCTCCACAGCCTTGATACGAACAGAGCCGCGGTGAAAGACCTGTACGGACGGCTTCGTCTGGTATGGGGGTTACCACCCCGAAAGGGTGAGCTGAAAGTGACAAAAAGCTTTTAATGGTGAAGTAATGAAAATATTGAAGATTCTTGGTGTCATTTTTCTCATTTGCATGCTGTCCGGTATTGGCGGAGCTTTTTGGATATACCATTGGGCTTCCAGCGATCTGCCCGGATTCAAGAATATCACTGACTACAACCCGCCGTTGGTAACCACTGTGTATGCGCAGGACGATCAGGTCCTCGGATATTTCTACAAGGAAAAACGATTCCTCGTCACGCTGGATCAGATGAGTCCCTGGATTCCCAAGGCGTTCCTTGCATCGGAAGATGCGTCCTTCTATCAGCATGACGGTGTGGACATCACAGCTATTGTGCGTGCGTTCAAGGCCAACCTTGTGGCCGGTCGCACCAAGCAGGGCGGGTCCACCATTACCCAGCAGATCATCAAGCGGTTGCTGCTGACTTCGGAAAAAAGCTACCAGCGCAAGCTGAAGGAAGCGATTCTCGCCTTCAGGTTGGAGAAATATCTGACCAAGGAAGAGATCCTGACCATCTATCTCAATCAGATATTCCTTGGGGCACACTCCTATGGTGTCGAAGCCGCAGCTAGAACATATTTTGCCAAAAATTCCAAAGACCTGACGATTGCTGAAGCAGCCATGCTTGCAGGGTTGCCCCAGGCGCCGACTCGCTATAATCCGTATCGTAACTACCAATTTGCCCGCCAGCGTCAGGAGTATGTCCTCGGCCAGATGTTGGCGCTTAAGTGGATTACGCAGGAGCAGTATCAGGAGGCCATGGCTGAGGAGATCGAACTGAAATCCATGCCTGATCCCTCCTGGAAAGACGGCGCGTATTATCTTGAAGAAGTGCGTCGCTGGCTCATCAACGAGTATGGTGAAGAGGCGACCTATAACGGTGGTATGACCGTAACCACTTCCTGCAACATGAAACATCAGGTGGCGGCTGAAAAGGCTGTGCGCCGTGGGCTGATCAATTCCGCTCTGAGACGTGGCTGGGAAGGGCCTGTCGCCAACATTCCGCCGTCAGACGTTCCTGCTGTTTTGGTAGAAGGGCCGCAGGATACGGAAAACATCATGGATAAATCCATCCCCATGAAGGCTTGGGTCTCCACGGTGGACAAGAAAAAGGCCGTGGTCCGTTTCGGCATATTTCACGGCGTGATTCCTGTGGAAAACATGTGGTGGGTGCGCAAACCCAATCACAAGAAAAGCCATGAAGATGTGCAGGACCCGACCGATGCCCGCAAAGTCCTGAAAAAGGGCGATGTGGTCTGGGTGACAGTGAACAAGGCGCCGAAAAAGGAAGACGGCAACTGGATTCTTGATCTGGAACGTCTGCCCAAGGTGCAGGGAGCCATGGTTTCCATCAAGCCGGATACCGGTGAAGTGGTTGCGCTGGTGGGTGGATACAGCTTTGAAACAAGCCAATTCAACCGGGCAACCCAGGCCAAACGGCAGCCCGGTTCCGCTTTCAAGCCCATTGTGTACTCAACGGCCATTGACAACGGTTTTACTGCTGCGTCCATGGTGCTCGATGCCCCCATTGTCTATGCCAATGACGCAGAAGGCAAACTGTGGCGACCGGAAAACTTTGAAGGCACGTTTGACGGGCCGACGCTGCTGCGGACCGCACTGGTCAAGTCCAAGAACCTCTGTACCATCCGGATAGCCCAGAAGATCGGCATCCGGGCGATCATTGACCGCGCCAAGGCCATGGGGCTAGAGACTGATTTCCCTCACGACCTCTCCGTGTCTCTCGGGTCTGCGGTCGTTTCGCTGATGAATCTGTCAGAAGCGTACACCACGTTTGCCCGTGGTGGTTCATATATCAAGCCGCGCACCGTGCTGTCCGTCAAGTCCGCATGGGGCGACGAGTTGTATACTTCCAAGCCGGAAGTGGTGGACGCCATCAGTCCGCAGACCGCATTTATTATCGCCAGCCTCATGAAGCAGGTTGTGCAGCACGGCACCGGTTGGCGCGCCCGCGTTTTGGGCCGTCCGGTGGCAGGCAAGACCGGCACAACCAATAATGAACAGGATGCATGGTATATGGGCTACTCTCCGTACCTGCTCACGGGTGTCTATGTCGGCTTTGACGAGTTGACCCCCATGGGCAAGTGGGAGACAGGCTCCCGTGCCGCCAGCCCCATCTGGGTGAGCTACCGCAAGCAGGTGGAGGAAGATTTTCCGTATCAGGACTTCCCCCAGCCTCCAGGTATTGTTATGGTCCAAGTTGACGGGAGTACCGGCAAGCTCGCTTCCCCCTCGTCGACCACGGAGTATTTCCTGCCCTTCAAGGTGGGCACGGAGCCTACGGAGATGGCGCCTCAGATCGGCGGCGGAGATGTTCCAGCATCGGATGATGACCTGTTCAAGCAAACTTTCTAGCTTCGAGGTGACGCATGGAACTTGAAATGTATCAGGTGGATGCCTTTGCGGAAGATGTCTTCAGTGGCAATCCTGCGGCGGTTGTTCCGCTTTATGAGTGGTTGTCCGAAGATTTGCTGCAACATATCGCCATGGAGAACAATCTTTCCGAGACCGCGTTCTTTGTGCGCAAGGGCGAATATTTCGAACTGCGCTGGTTTACACCCGAAGCAGAGGTCGATCTGTGTGGCCACGCTACTCTGGCCAGTGCGCATGTGCTGTACGAGTACCTGGATTATACCGACCCTGTGGTGGTTTTTGAAACCAAGTCCGGCCGGTTGTTCGTTGATCGTGAAAACGGCTTGTACTCCATGGATTTCCCGGCTTGGACCTACAATGAGATTCAGGTGACGGAACGGGTTGCCACTGCCCTTGGGGCGCGTCCTGCCGAATTGTATATGGGACAGCGTGACATGATGGCCGTGTTTGATACCGAGGAAGACATTCGGGCTCTGACGCCTGACTCCCGGCTTGTTTCCAAGTTGGACGGTATGTGCCTCATAGCCACGGCTCCCGGTCTGGATTACGATTGTGTTTCGCGGGTGTTTGTGCCGGAAATGAATATTCCGGAAGACCCGGTTACCGGCTCGGCGCAGACTATACTGGTTCCGTATTGGGCCAACCGTCTGAACAAGACACAAATCAGCTCGTATCAGGCCTCTGCCAGAGGCGGTCTGCTTCTGTGTGAACATCTCGGTGACCGTGTCAAGATAGCCGGCAAGGCCGTGAGCTACATGACCGGCACCATTCATCTCTAGGAGTCGCCATGCCGTTCATCAAGGTTGAGACCAATATCAGTGTTGATGATGTGGAAGGGGCAAGCAGGAAGTTGTCTGCACTGGCCGTTCGTTTGCTGGGAAAGCCCGAACAATACGTGTTGGCCATTATGGAGCCTGATAAAGCCCTGCTTTTCGGCGGGACTGCCGACCCGGCAGCCTTTGTCTCTCTCAATTCAATCGGGTTGCCAGAGGATCGCACTACGGAGCTTTCCCAAGGCATTTGTTCATTCATGCAAGAGATATTCGGTATTCCGGGCGAACGCGTATATATCGCGTTCCAGGATATTCAACGGAATATGTTCGGGTGGAACTCCGGGACGTTCTAGAGACTGGGTGCTGACTGAAATAACAGAGCCGGATACATGTATCCGGCTCTTTCTTCTTTATAGCAGTTGGAGATTCCAGTTGAAGTCACTGGTCCGCTTCGGGCGGGGCACATCTTTGGGCCATGGCTCTCGTATGGTGATGAATGTCTTGATGCCCAACCGTTCAAGTTTCTTGTATTCCTTGGTCAGGTCCAGCTCCCACCCCGGATAAATCCAGTTGTTCTGACCATGCTGTCTGACAAAGGCGACTTCGTGCATGGGACTCTTTATGGGCTGATCAAACCGTACGGCTTCGGACTGGAATCGGGCAATGCCGAAGGGCCACAACCCCTTGACGATGAACGCAAGCTGAAGGGGCGGATTCTGCGCCAGTTCGTAGATGTCCTCATAGGGAAGCTCCGGGCTGATGATCGCGGAAGAGCATCCGAGATCCCTGAGCACACCAAGCGCCAGACGGTTCGCGGCATTGCAAAATGGGCCGGCGACCAGCGTGGAGCTTTTGCGGTCCTCGAAATAGGCGGCTTGCCAGGGGGCGTTTATGACAAACTCTCTGGCCCCTTTCTTGACCGCTTCCTTGATCAGTGAACGGTACTTCTTGTCCTCATCAGGCCAGATGACAGGCGGCAGCCACCACTGTGAGCGCACAACGGCGTTGCTCGGCACCTTGCTGATCGTGGCTTTTTCCAGCCAGAAGGCGGAGCGGTCGAAAATACGGCCTTTGGGAGGCTGACGGAACAGGGTAATGGACTCGGACCGCTGCGTTTTCTTGCGCGGAGCCGCTTTGGGCCATGTCGGAGTAAAGTGCGACTCTTTGGCTTCGGGTGCCGGGAACATGTCCAACTCGCTGTTCAACCCTTTGATAAGTTTGGACAGCTCCGGTTCTCGACGATCAACCAGAAAGACCTTTGTGCCGGAGGGCAGGGGCGGCCCGGATTGTCCCTTGAAAAGGGGAATATCCATCCGGCCACGTTTGGGCACCCTGCGACGAATGGGAAAAGTGCAGTGACCAGGTTGATCTTCGTATCCGACGCGGATCAGATCGCCGGGATGAAGCGGTTCACGGGGTTGGAAAAACCGTTTTCTCTGGTCGAGTTTGATCTCGCCAACAAGTCTGCCGGAGCTGGTCTCTCCATCCTTCGGAATGGGCTGGAAAGCGCGTTGCGGCAGAAATGTGGAGTGACTTGTCGGACGACCAAGGGCCTGCTCCAGCAGGTCCACGGCAACTTTCTTGGCTTTGGGGTCCTGTGGATTGTCGCGGAGAATCTGGTAGGCCTTGACCGTGTAGAAGACGTAATGAGGGCCTTTTTTTCGACCTTCGATTTTCCAGGCCGCGACTTTTGGCATGGAGAGCAGGGGTTTTGTGAGCACGTCCAGGGAGAGATCGTTACAGGAGAACAATCGCTCAGGGCGTTGCTTCTGCTGGGTGTACAGACGGCGGCAGGGCTGAACGCAGCGACCGCGCAGGCCCGACTTGCCGCCCAGATAGCTGGACCAGTAGCAGCGACCGGACACGCAGTGGCAGAGTGCGCCATGCACGAAAATTTCGAGGTCGAGATCCTTGGGGCATGCTTCGGCCATGAGCTTGACCTCATCGAGATTCAGCTCGCGGGGAACAACCACACGGCTGGCGCCGAGCTTCTTGGCCAGGGCCAGTCCGGCGGGGTGGCTTACGTTGGCCAGGGTGGAGAGGTGAAGCTCTCCTTGAAATCCAGCCTGTTTTGCCAGGGTGAGCATTGCCAGGTCCTGCACGATGAGGGCGTAGGGCTTGACGGTTTTCTGCAAACGGTCAATAAGGCGGCCTGCGGATTCAGGGTCCTTTGGTTTGACCAGCGTGTTCATGGCGACGTAGGTCTTGGTACCATGGTCCCGTCCCAGGCTTGCCAGTTGTGCAAGCTCACTGATAGAGAAGTTCTTGGCCTGCATGCGCGCTGAAAAATGTTTCAGTCCCAGATAGACAGCATCCGCGCCGGCGGCCACTGCCGCCAGATAGGATTGTTTGTCTCCAGCAGGAGCCATGATTTCAGGAATGTGTTTTTTACTCATAAGGTGTCTATATGTCCTTGAGGAATTGTCGTATTGTCAAGGTATTGGAAGTTTCCCCGGTCGGTCAATCAAATTCGGCTGGTGATTTTTTCGAGCTGAAGTTGGAGTACCCGGACTGGGATGGGTGGAAGCCCGGCCAGTTTGTCATGATCCGCCCCACCAATTGGGAGTTGGATATGCTCTGGGGCCGCCCCTTTTCCATCTGTTCTGCGGATGGCACATCCCTGACCCTGTTTATCCAGAGTGTGGGCCGTGGCACAAGTCGTATCGCCAAGCTTGTCCCTGGTGACGAGGTCACTGTGTGGGGGCCGCTCGGCAATAATCTCGCCGTAGAGCCGGATACGCCGACCCTGCTGCTTGCCGGGGGCATCGGCATCGCACCTTTTTGCGGTTATGTCGAGCAACATTCCGCACCCGAAAACCTCAAACTTTTCCTGGCTCATCGTTTACCGCTGGAATGTTACCCCTATGAAGCCCTCTGTGGCAAGGTCGACGGGCAATCAATGATTGACCGGAAACCGGAAGACCTGAAGGCCATCATCGCTACGCTCAAGGATCTCATTCGTGAGTACGCCGAGCAGGACGGGCTGATACTGTGCTGCGGTCCTACGCCGTTCATGAAGACAGTGCAGACATTTGCCAATGAGTTCGGTGCGCGGGCGCAGGTGTCTCTGGAAAACCGTATGGCCTGCGGTGTGGGAGCGTGTCTCGGCTGTGTGACCAAAGATGGTGAAGGGCATCATGTGCAGGTGTGTACGCGCGGCCCGGTGTTCTGGACAGACAAAGTGGAATTGTAGGGAGCGTAACTGATGGATATGAACGTTTCATTGAATGGCCTGGAGTTGAAGAATCCGGTCATGACCGCATCCGGGACCTTTGGTTTCGGGTTGGAATTTGCGCCCTACGGCGATCTTGAGCAGCTCGGCGGACTCGTGGCCAAAGGCATCTCTTTAAAGCCGCGAGAGGGCAACCCCATGCCCCGTATCGCCGAGACCCCGTGTGGCATGCTCAATGCCATCGGCATCCAGAATCCCGGGGTGGAGGACTTTGTCACCAAGGCCTTGCCCGCCCTCAAGAACAGGGACGTGGCTGTGCTTGCCAATTTGTACGCGTGTGACGCCGAGGAATTCGGTGAGTTGGCTGCTGTGCTGGCCGACGAAGACGGTATCGCTGCCCTTGAAGTCAATGTGTCGTGTCCCAATGTCAAAGAGGGCGGTATCGCCTTTGGACAGGACCCGGCGCAGATTACCAGGGTCACCGAAGCCGTGAAGAAAAAAGCGCCGGGCAAGCATGTCATGGTCAAACTGTCGCCCAACGTGACAGACATCGCCGTCTGCGCCAAGGCCGCGGCCGAAGGTGGCGCCGACTCCCTGTCGCTCATCAATACGCTCTCAGGCATGGCCGTGGATGTCCGTAAACGGGCGCCTCGCATTGCCAACGTCATCGCCGGACTGTCCGGCCCGGCTATTAAGCCCGTGGCGCTTCGTTGCGTGTATCAGGCCGTGCAGGCTGTGGATATCCCGGTGGTGGGCATGGGGGGCATTGCCTCTGCTGAAGACGCCCTGGAGTTCATTCTGGTGGGCGCCCATGCCGTGCAGGTGGGGACTGCCAATTTCCTGCGTCCTGACTTCGCTTTTGGTCTGGCAAAGGAGATGGAATCCCTGCTGAAATCAATCGGTGCGACCAGTCTGGAAGAGTTTCGCGGAAGTCTTCAGCTTCCTTTATGAAAAAGTCGCAACTTTTTCCTTGCCAAGGCACACCATATTAGGTAGTTACTGCCTTCGCAAACGCGGAGAGGTGTCCGAGTCCGGCTTAAGGAGCACGCCTGGAAAGCGTGTAACGGGGTAACTCGTTCGGAGGTTCGAATCCTCTCCTCTCCGCCACGATAAATAAAGGCTTACGTGAATTTCACGTAAGCCTTCTTTTTTGCGTAATGGGGTTTGAGTCCCTTTTTGGGGGACCCAGAAGAGGTCGTTATTCTGATACTGCATTTGCCGCAGATCGTTGTCTTTCGACAGTCTGCCCCTAGAACATCCAGCGCAGGGTGCCGGTCAACAGGTTAACCGTGGAGTTGCTACTGGTATAAATGGCATAGGAACCGGCGCCCCCTCCCCCTGGCCGAGATGGTGCCCGAGTTGGTCAGCGTGGAGAGCAGACAGCGGGGGGCGAAAGGGGCAGACATCGTTTATCATCTGAAGAAAAGACGAACATGGAATTCTCCGGGACGAGGTTCAATGGGGAAATCCGGGCAGCTGCTTCAAGCTGCGTGATAAACAGATTAAGCTGATCCATAGACAATAGTTATCAACTGCATAGATAGAGTAAATACAGATGTAGATGCGGCGATTTTTACGGAGCTGTTGAAGTTGTTGAATAGAACTGTGTGTGTTTTGCAACTCATAGGGCAGAGCAGGGCCTATGGATTCCTCCTCCTGAACCGAGGTGTGTTATAAAGTGAAATAATAGTCGACCGAGGGGAGCGGTTTGGGTACAGTTACTGTAAGTTGTCAGGTATGATTGTGTTATTTATACGGTACGTTGATGGCCTGTTGTACAAATGTTCTGTGAATTGAAAACACTGAATAAAGGTTTTTTTAATAATGGTATTTTCAGGCAAATCGAGAAGGAAACGATCTCTTGTACGGCATGTGACGTTCAGCTTGATAGCTGTCGTCATCCTTTCTTCGATTACGATTTCATTCATTGTTTCCCTTCTGTTATATCAAAGACTTGAATCGCAGTTCGAGCAGCGGTCCAACGAAGCCCTATCGCATTTGTCCAATTCTCTTGAGTCGTACCTCTGGCATATGGAGGAGGAGTCAGTCGTCAGCCTGTGTGAAACATACACGACGATTGACATCGTGTCGTATATCAACGTTTCAGACCATCGAGGGAACACGATCTTTCGGTATGGCAACATCTTTGAAGGAGAGACGCTCGTCAAAGAGCGGGAAGTCCGCTATGAGAATATCGAGGTCGGTCTTGTTCGATTGGGCTTTAATCCGACTGTTTTCAAGGAAAAAGTATTTCACACGACAACCATCAGTTTTATCGCCTTGCTTTCTCTCGTGGTTGTTCTCGGTGTTTTCACCAAGTCCATTTTACGACGAAATCTGCTCATACCTTTTGGCAGGCTTATTGAGCGCATTGAGGATATTTCAGCCGGGAAGTATTCTGAACAGAACGATGTTGAAAATATGCTGGAAATCGAACAGATTTTGTCCAAGTTCAACGAGATGGCGGAACAGGTTCAATTGCGCGAAAAAGAGCTCAAGCAAAGCGAAGAACAGTATCGTCGACTCTTTGAGACCAGTATCGAAGGTGTCATCGTTCTTGATGCCGATATGAATATCTCTATGGCCAACCAGATTCTGGCTGACATGTTCGGGTATACCAAGGAAGAAATCATTGGCAAACCGGTGTCGAGCCTGATGCATCCCGACGATTTGGAAGAGCATGAAAAAGAGATGGAGAAACGGCGCGCAGGATATGCCTCCCAATATGAACGAAAGATGGTGCGTAAGGACTCCAGTGTGCTGTGGGCCATTGTTTCCTCAAGTCCCATGCTGTCCGAGAACGGCGAGTATCTGGGGTCTTTTGGAATGATTACGAATATTTCCGACCTGCGCACCGCCCAGGCAGAACTCAAGTTGGCCTATGATGTGATGGAGCAGCGGGTCATTGAGCGCACGGATGAGTTGAACAAGATGAATCGCCTGCTTACCTCGGAAATTCATATTCGGAAGCAGACTGAGAAAGAGATTATTGAAGCCAAGGAAGCGGCTGAACAGGCGACCAAGGCCAAGAGCGAGTTTCTGGCCAATATGAGTCATGAAATCCGCACCCCGATGAATGCAATCATCGGCATGACGCATCTGGCCAAAATGACGGAACTGACAGTGGCGCAGCAGGATTATCTGGAGAAGATTGATATCTCGGCGCGTTCCCTGCTTGGCATCATCAACGATATTCTGGATATGTCCAAGATTGAAGCCGGTATGTTGAGTGTCGAAGCGGTCGGCTTCAAGCTTGATCAGGTGCTGGAGCAGCTGGCAACGATCGTTTCTCCCAGAGCCAATGAGAAGAAACTCGAGTTTCTCATTAATGTCGCCGACAATGTGCCACCCGCCGTTGTTGGTGACTCCATGCGGCTTTCGCAGATTCTGATCAACCTGTGCAACAATGCCGTAAAATTTACCGAGAGCGGCTCCGTTGTCGTATCAATTCATATTGTCGAGAAGACCGACAAGGACGTGAAGTTGCGGTTTGCTGTCAAGGACGAGGGGATCGGCATCCAGTCCGATAAGATCGGTGATCTCTTTCAGCCATTTACTCAAGCGGACGCCTCCACGACGCGCAAGTATGGCGGGACCGGTCTCGGTCTGAATCTCTGTAATCAACTGGTCTCGCTCATGGGTGGTGAGATTGGCGCAGAGAGTGAATTTGGCAAAGGGAGCCTGTTCTGGTTTGAGGTGACGTTCCCCATTCATTACGAGCAGGACCCGCATGCACAGTTGCCGGAAGATTTACGCGGTCTGTCCGTGCTTGTGGTGGATGATAATTCGACTTCGCGGATTATCCTGAAAGGCATGCTTGAACACATGGGGTTGAAGGTCGATCTGGCAACATCCGGTAGGGAAGCCCTCGAACTCCTGCGCACCATGCCAGTGGAGAGCGCCTATAAATTGCTGATCATTGATTGGCGTATGCCCGGTATGGATGGTTTGCAGACAGCGAGCACGATCCTCTCCGACGCCAACATCAAGGTCAAACCTCCCATGTTCATGGTCTCTGCCTATGGCAACGCGACGTTGGTCAAGAAGACGACCGATTTGGGATTCAAGGGACTTTTATTCAAACCGGTCAATCAATCGTTTTTGTTCAATCTTGTGGTGGAAACGCTTGGCAAGGGGCTGGTTACCAAGGGCGAAAGGCAGCATCTGGATGCAAACACCAGTACCCTGAATGGGGCGCAAGTGCTGTTGGTGGAAGACAACGCCATCAACAGGCAGGTGGTGCAGGAAATTCTTGCTTCAGTGGGGGTGAATGTCGCGGAGGTCGAGAACGGGCAGGAAGCCCTGGATTATCTGGACGAGAATGACGTTGATCTGGTGCTGATGGATATCCAGATGCCGGTTATGGACGGCCACAGGGCCGCTTCGCTGATCAGGAAACAAAGCCGATTTAACAATTTGCCCATCATTGCCATGACAGCGCATGCCATGGTGGAAGATGTTGAAAAGAGCAAGGCCAACGGTATGAACGGTCATATTGCCAAGCCTTTCGATCCTGATGATCTCTTTGCAGTCCTGTTGCAGTGGATCAAGCCGCATCGGGTCTCTGTTCAGCCGCAAGAGAAGGAAGAGAGCAATTCGGGAAGCAGCAGCGGCTCCATTGACAGCATGCAGGGTATCGATGTTGAGTTGGGGCTGCGCAGAGCTCGTGGAAACGAGAAGTTATATAAGAATCTTCTTTTGTTGTTGGATGAAAAATACGCCGAAGCTGCAGATGATATCGCGAAAGCACTGGCCGAGGGACGAACGGAAGACGGTATAGGGCTGGCCCATTCGGTCAAGGGCACCTCTGGTATGTTGGGAGCCATGGAATTGTTCGAAGCGGCAGGGCATCTCGAAAACGTGCTGGATGAGCAGGCTGAGGACGAAATCGAGTCCGCTCTGGAGCGGTTCACTCGTGAACTGGACATTGTCATTGAGAGCATCTCTGTGCTCAAGGAGGCCAGTCGGGGTGAAAGAGTTCTCCGGCAGGGGCAGGTATCGGATCTTGCTGATTTGCACCATGTTATAGAAGCCCTCAAGGATCCCTTGTCTCAGGGGGCGCCGGTTGACTGTCGCGCCGGAGCTGAAAAGGTGAAGGAACTCGTTTGGCCCGATTCCGTGCATACTGAGCTTGAACACATGCTCAAGCTGATTGCCGAGTATGATTTCAAGAAAGCTCTGGCCGTGTTGGAAGATGTGGAGAAAGCGCTCGGCTGACATCCAGCCCGCTGAACAGGGCAACCACAAGGTGTTTAATAGAAAAGGCGCGTTCAATTTTGAACGCGCCTTTGAGTGGAAACCGGACACCCGGCAGCAACTATTACCGCTGCTTCCTTTCGGACCTGACGGGGTTCACAGCGCAACCGCCATCCGGCTTCCCTCCTTACGGGAATGGTTCTCCTACATCGTTGATCATGGTTCGTCAACTCTTCAGTACAATCAAGTGAAAAAGTTGAATGTAACTTTTGGAGTATGAATATTGCGTCTGTGCGCATATGAGGCTATTCGGTTTGCTCATACGTTACCATAACGAGGAAGTTTCATGAATACATTTGATACGAAGATCGGTGGCAAGCTGAAGGCAGCGGACCTTGGCATTCTGCAGGTTAATGTCGGGCTTAAATGCAATCAGTCCTGTGTGCACTGCCATCTGGAGTGTTCTCCATTTCGGGAAGAAATCATGTCAGCCGAGACCATGGATCGCATTGTGGCTCTTGCCGATTCAATCAACCCGCAGATGGTGGACATCACCGGGGGCGCGCCGGAGCTCAACCCGAATCTCAAGGACTTCATTTTCAAACTCAAGCAGTCGGGGCAGATGGTACAGGTCAGGACGAATCTGTCTGCCATGGAAGAACCCGGTCTGACGGATTTTCCACAGTTCTTTGCCGATAATGCCATAGGCCTTGTGGCTTCCATGCCCTGTTATTTGGAAGAAAATGTGACTAAAATGCGTGGTGACGGTTGTTTCAGCAGCAGTATCAAGATGCTCAAGAAGCTCAATGAATTGGGATATGGGACTCGTGACGGGTTGACGCTCGATCTGGTCTTCAATCCGGGAGGGCCAAGTCTGCCGCCAGGTCAGGAGTGTCTGGAGCAGGCCTATAAAAAAGAGATGTTGGAACGGTATTCGATTGTCTTCAATCGTCTGCTGACCATTACCAATCTTCCCATTGGCCGGTATATGGAAGAGCTGCAGGAGCTTGGGCAGGCTGATGAATACATGGACCTGCTGGTGCAATCCTTCAATCCGGCAACTGTCGAGGGCCTGATGTGTCGGCATCAGGTGAATATCGGTTGGGATGGTCAACTGTATGATTGCGATTTCAATCAGGCGTTGCGTTTACCCACCGAGCAGGCAGCTCCGGGAAAACTGGATGAATTTGATATGGAGAAGATGGTACACAGGTACGTGGTCACCGGTCCTCACTGCTTTGGGTGTACAGCCGGAGCCGGATCGAGCTGTGGTGGCGCCATCGAGTCCTAGCCAGAAGATACTATGCTCTTTAAAGACGCGCTATGGCGCGTCTTTTTTTTTGCTTGCCTGCACATGAAATTATAAAATCAACTTGACGTGTGTTACTGTTTTGATATTGATATGCATCAACTATGTATCAATGATTTAGAAGTATGTTCTCAAACTCGCAAGGGGAATCAAAAATGAAAAAATGCTTGTTAACGGGCTTGTTTGTCTTGTTGATGGTCTCTGCTGCTTTTGCCCATTTCGGAATGATTATTCCTGATACGGATATGGTTACACAAGAGAAGAAGAGCGTGGACATGGTCCTGTCTTTTTCTCATCCATTCGAAATGGTGGGGATGACACTTGAAAAGCCCGAAGCCTTCTTTGTAGTCATTGATAATGACAAGCGCGAGGATTTGCTCGGTACCCTGCAGGCAACCAAAGTCATGGGCAATCAGGCTTGGAGTACATCATACACCCCCAAACGGCCTGGACTGTACGGCTTTGTTTTCAATCCGGTTCCCTACAAGGAAGATGCCGAGAACAACTACATTCGTCATATCACCAAAGTCGTGATCGATGCATATGGGGAAGGCGAGGAGTGGAACACGCCCGTGGGACTGGAAACAGAAATCGTTCCGCTTACACGTCCTTTTGGTAACTATGCAGGTAACGTGTTTCAGGGAATCGTGCTGCTCAATGGCAAGCCCGCTCCCTATACTCGGGTGGAAGTGGAATACTACAATAAAGACAAGAAGCGTTCGGCTCCCACGGACCGTATGGTCACTCAGGAAGTCATCGCTGACGGACAGGGTGTTTTCACCTTTGTCTGCCCCTGGAAAGGCTGGTGGGGATTTGCCGGTCTGAATACTGCTGAAAAACCCTATAAGGGCCGTGAGCTTGAACTCGGTGCCGTTATCTGGGTGGAAATGAGATAAGATCAGTCTAACTGTTTGCGCTCGGCCACAGTCCCGCTTGAACTGTTGGCCATGCGCAGCAGGATGGGCGTAACGAATTCATCCGGGAAAGCCCCGAAGGTTGCGCCTATGTAAGCCCCCATGATGGAGCCAATGATCAGGTTGGCTCCATCCGGGCTGATCATCACCTGGAGCAGGGTTCCTATCAGCGCTCCAAGAAAAGCCCCCATCATCCATCCGTCATTGTTCACCCCTCGGTAGGGCTTCATTCCCCGAGAGGTACGGACAAGGTCTTTGATGAAAAAGCCGGTGAATCCTCCGAGGAATGCTGCCAGCAGGGTCAGCATCATGCCGGGAAACGCTGTGTGCAGCGTAAATCCGTTCCGTACACTGCCCTCGACAATTCCGGTCAACCCGCCGACGACCAGAGTGCCGTGGAAACTCTTTTCCTTGATATCCAGTCTCGGTATGATGTCGTTCATGGGTTCTCCTTATGGGAAGTTCTTTCCCCGTGCATTGCGACTCTTCGAGTGATGCCAGAATTGTGCCGTTTGAAGGCAGGGTCAGTTGGATTCTGCGGACGCTTTCTCAAGAGGATGAAAGCAAATTAAAACAAGTGTTTGATATTGTTTTTGTGTTTGATATTTTTTCCCCCGTTAGGTATGGAATTCCTGCTTGTGCAAAAAATAACATCAATGTTATCGGGACGGACTGCTTCCGTCATATCTGGGAGGGTGCCGTTACATTGTAAGACCGCTGTCGATGGTGTTGACAGCAGCCTAAGGGGGAAGGATGAAACGTGCATCCATCGTGTTTATTTTCAGTCTATTCGTTTGTCTGTTGACGTCAGTAACGACGGTTCAGGCAGGCGGATTTTCTCTTTATGAGTGGAGTAATAAAAGTGTTGGTATGGGTACCGTTGGGTATGCCATTGCGCTTGATCCCTCAGTGATCGCCACCAACCCGGCACTCATGACCGATCTCGAAGGAAGCCAGGCCATGGCCGGTGCCGTGTTTATTGCGCCAAGAACCGACATCACCATCAATGGTGAAACCGAGTCCTTGAAATCCAATACGTTCATGGTCCCGCATGCCTATTTCACGCATCAATTAAATGATGTCGCATGGTTTGGTATCGGTATGTTCACTCGTTTTGGTCTTGGCATCGAATACAATGACGACTTCATGGCCGGCTGGGAAGCCCAGAAGGTGAAGTTGACGACGACTTCCATTAACCCGAGCGTCGCATTTCAGTTGACCGATGAATTGTCTGTGGGTGGTGGCGTTGAACTCGTGCTTGGTGACTTTGAGCATGAGTTTATTCGTGGTGCCGGATTCAAAATTGATGCAGAGGGATACGCATTCAGTGGAAACCTGGGGGCCAAGTACCAGTTTACAGATGAACTGAGCGCTGGGCTTTCTGCAAGACTGCCGTTGAGTTTCCATGGTAATGGTAATGTGACTGGTGGCGCCAATGGCGATATAGACGTGTATGCTGACCTGCCAGCCAGTATCACTCTCGGCCTTGGTTTCCAGCCTACTGAGGACTGGACTTTCGAGTTCGATGTAGTTCACACTCGCTGGGATTCATTGAAGACCCTTGACTATGAAGGGACTATCAACAGCAAGTCCAAATTCTATTACAAGAACACCTGGCGTCTGCAGGCTGGCGCTGAATACGCCGCTCTGGATTGGCTTGATCTGCGTGCCGGCGTTGTCTGGGATCAGACTCCCATTCGCCAAGAGCATGCCTCTGTTCTTCTGCCGTCCAATGACCGCCTTATGTTTTCCACCGGTCTGGGATTCCATGGAGAGCAATGGTTTGTCGATACGTCGTTCATGTATATTATGGTCAGAGATCGTTATGGCGTGAATGTTGAGACATCCCCCGCAGGCGCTGTGGCCAACGCCGACTTTACCGGCGGTACAACCTACGTCGGTGGTGTGAACGCTGGTTTCACTTTCTAGAAAAGCACGCTTCCTGATTATCCGGCCCCTGCCTAACGGCAGGGGCCTTTTTTATGTCCGAAGTTGACAGCCCAATCTCTATGAGAGAGTGTTTTTACGCGAGGAAAATAATGATCAAATTGAACGCACTTTCATTTTCATATGCCGCTGGTTGTGATGCCTTGTCCTGTATTACGATGTCTGTTTCCAAGGGAGTGACCCAGGGGCTTGTCGGCGCCAATGGAAGCGGTAAATCCACCCTGTTGGGGCTTATTGCCGGACTGTATTCCCCCACTGAAGGGACACTGGTCGTGGCTGATAGGAAGAATCCCGGCCAGGAGAAATCCATACGATGGGTGTGTCGGCTGGTCATGCAGGACGCTGATCTGCAGATCCTTGGCGGCACGGTGGAAGAAGACCTCCTGTTGGGCCGCAAACGTACCGAGGAAGCCATTCAGGCTGCACGGGTGATGGCGGAACGGTTCAACCTGCTCAAAGCATGGGAGACGCCGGTACAGACGTTGTCCTGGGGGATGAAGCGGAAACTCTGTCTGGCCGCAGCGTTACTCGACAATCCTCGAATTCTCCTTTTGGACGAGCCGTTCAGTGGGCTTGATTATGCCGGTGTCCGCGAAATGCGTGCAATTATTCGTGAGAATGCAAAGGCCGGATTGACGCAGGTTATTTCTTCCCATGATCTGGAGAGTTTTGTTGATCTCGTGGACGACCTCACAGTGTTGGATGGGGGCAAACTCGTGTTGTCCGGACCGCCTGTAAATATCCTCGATCAGGTGCGAGCGCATGGTGTCAGGCCTCCTTCATCCTGGCTGACCACCGGGACCATTGTTTCATGGGATACGGCAGAATAATGTTTTCTCTGGCCGCCTATGCCCGTAGTCTGGACCCCCGCTTGAAAATGGTGACGGCGCTGGTTCTAGGACCCTGCTTGTGGAAAATCCATGTCCTTGGTGTGCTGGTGTGCTGTCTGTTGCTGCTTGCTCTCGCATGGCGACTGTCGCTTGCCCGTCCTCTTGGGTTGAAGATGCTGAACAGCCTGACTCTTTTTGTCATGTTCTGGGTGCTGATGAAGATTGTGCTGGACGGTTTGACCGGTGTGCCGGTCGAGTTTGTGGTCAGGGATGCGCTTGAATTGGGTGCTCGACTTGTCGCCTTGCTCGCTCTCGGACTGTCTTTGTCTTTGTCCACCTCTCCACGGGCACTGGGGTTGGCCGTGGCCTGGGCCATTCGTCCTCTGGTCGGCAAGGAACGCGCCTGGCGGCTGGCTTTGGCCTTGGCGCTCATGATTCATTTTCTGCCTACCTGCCTTGCAACCATGGCTGAAGTTCGTGAAGTGGCCAAACGACGTTGTCCCGACCTGGGATTCATGGGCCGTTTCCGCACGGTTCCGCAAGCCGTTATTCGCAATCTGGGACAAAAGACATGGAATCAGACTCTGGCCGTGGCCGGAAGGCGATTGGATGAGCCTTCGGCGTGGGAATCGGATTTCGTGTGGACCGTGCAGGACACGATTTCTTCTCTGGTTTTTCTGACCGTCATTATTCTTCTCTTTATCCTCTAGTATTCACGTCTGTATTGACGCGGTCTTGCGTCTTATTTTACTCTGCTTGTACTTGATTGGAAAAGGCTCTGAATGAGTCTGTCCTTTTCTCCTACGCAATAGAGGAATCAATGCCACAGATACAGATGCAGACTGCGGATCAGGTTCGTGCTTTTTTGGATGATAATAATCCTGAATCATTTACTCTTTTGGATGTCAGGCAGAAGTGGGAGTACGAGGGTGATCATATCCCCGGCGCCACGCTCATTCCCCTTGTCGAGCTGCCGGATCGTCTGCATGAGGTGGAACGGGACAAGCAGGTGATCGTCTACTGTGCGTCAGGCGGGCGCAGTATGGCCGCATCGAACCTCCTTGAAGGTGATGGGTTTCCCCATATCACGAATATGGTCGGCGGCATCATGAGCTGGAATGGGCTGATCTCGTTTGGTCCCATGGAGTTGGATCTCATTGGATTTACGGGCAAGGAGACCTCTGAGGAAGTCCTGCTCAAGGCCTACGCCATGGAGGCCAATCTCCAACAATTCTATCTTGAACGGGCAGATATGGCCGAGTCGCTTGAGCGCATAGAGTTGTTCATGGAGTTGGCTGGTTTTGAGGATCGTCACAAGGACACGTTGTTCGCTCTGTATACCAAAATCCTCGGTTCGGAAGTTGATCGGGATACATTCGAGAACGCAGCCCTTGAATCCAGAGGACTTGCCATTGAAGGGGGAATGGCGATCAGTGCGTTCCTCGATCGGTATCCTGATGCTTTTGATAATGATCAAGGCGTGTTGCAACTGGCTTCCATGATAGAAGCACAAGCATTGGATTATTATCTGCGGTGTGCTGTCAGGGCAGAGGACGAAGAGTCGCGGGTCGTTTTGAAAACGCTTGCGCGTGAAGAGAAAGCCCATCTCAAGGTGCTTGGCAAGTTCATGAATAAGCGGGATCAATAATCAGGAGTTCGTATGAATATCAAGCCTGGCACCCCCATGATAATGGAGTTTTCCAACAGGGAGCGGATGAATTGTCGTTACGTCGGGATGTCCAGGGATGAATTCATTCTGTTGAAGGTGCCTATGGTGCCGGGTATCAGAAATCGCCTGGCAGAAGGTCTGTTCCATCAGTTCAGATTCCTGAACGACGGCACCATCTATGGTTTTGGAGCGGATGTCCTTCAGTATCAGGCGTCGCCTGTATCGCTTGTTTTTCTTTCCTACCCCCACGAGTTCAGTGAGTATAACCTCCGCAACGAAGGGCGGGTGGAGTGTCGTTTTCCCGCTTCTCTCATGGTGGGCGATGACACTATACAAGGATTTATTGTTGATATGAGTACCCGTGGTTGCCGGTTTGTCTTTGAGGCTACCACTTCTCCGAAAATCGAGGATGACGCTCCTGTCATGGGTTTCTTTTCGACCATGGAAGGGACCAGGCAGTATGAGTTCAAAGGTACGGTCAAGACCCGTCAGATTCAGGACCAGGAAAAAGAACTCGGGATTCTCTTTAGCGGGGAGATACGATTGCCGGAAGGCATGAATGTCTTTTTTGAGTCCGAAGAGGGTGCTGAGACAGCTGCAATGTCTTCATCGAAGTAGGGTATTAGTCTGTCTTTTTCGCTGCACGGAGATTGGGCAGGATGATGCCTGCAATAATCAGCAGTGCGCCCCCCATCTGGAGCATGACAATCTGTTCATTCAGAAACAGCGCGGCAGCCGCGAGCGTGATTACCGGTTCGACAGACGAGAAGATACAGGTATATGCACTGCCTATTTTTTCGATTGCCATATAGAGACAGGTTACCGCTATGACGCCGGGAATCAACCCCAGTGCCAGACTGATGATGACCTGATCTTCGGTAGTGTACAGCCAGGCGGTTATGTCACCGGAGAGAGTAAAGGCCACTGCGGTGAACACCATGACATAGAAGGTGGCTGTCAACGGGCGCATGCCCTTCAGGAGTACCTGAACCAGTAGCAGGTAGAGGGAAAAAACCACCATGGCGCCGAATGCGTAGAGCAATCCGGTGCTGTCTACAGCACGTAAAAAAGCATCATAAAAAACCAGACAGCAGCCGACCATTACCAGCACCAGGGACGTCAGCACTGCCTGATTCAACCGCATTTTGAGCAACACGGCCGAGAGCAGGGTGACGACCATGGGGTGTCCGTAAAGCACCAATGAGGTGGTCGATGCCGGGATTGTCGCCAGTGCCTTGACGAAACAGGTGGTCTGGGTCCAGTAGACGACCAACCCGAGCAAAGCGCACTTGCCCAGTGCCGGGAGGGAGATTCGAAGCAGGGAGCGGTCTTTGAACAGCAGAAATACAAACAGAATGGCCACTGCATAGCTGAAGCGATACTGCATCATCACCGCTCCGGTCATGCCAGCCTCGTAACCGAGCTTGACCAGAATCGCCATCGACCCGAACGACGCGGCGGAAATGAGTGCGTATAGCAAGCCCTGAATCATGGCGATTTCTTCATGTAGGCCATGTATTCCTGATTGCCCTTGGGGCCGAGAATCTTGGAGGGAACTACGCCTTTGATGGTCAGACCGAGTTCCGTACGACAGAATTCGGTGACCATGTCTACGGTCTCCTGGCGCAGGGCTTCATCACGGACAACCCCTTTGTCCGTTTGCCCCGGGCCGACCTCGAACTGCGGCTTGATGAGCACCACCAACTCGCCTTTGTCACGCAGGAACTGCATGCAGGCGGGCAGAATTTTGGTCAGTGAAATAAAGGACACATCGGCCACGATAACGTCCACAGGTTCCGGGATGAGATCGGGTTCGGCGTGACGAACGTTGGTTCGCTCAAGGTTGATGACCCTGTCGTCCTGCCGCAACTTTTCATGGAGCTGCCCATACCCCACATCCACGGCATAGACCCGTGTGGCGCCATGCTGGAGCATGCAGTCTGTGAAACCGCCTGTGGACGCTCCGGCATCCAGTGCTATTTTGCCATTGAAATCAATGGAAAATTCGTCGATGGCCGTGAGTATCTTGTACGCGCCCCGTGACACGAACCGGTTGTCGTCAGGGACCACGAATTCGGTGTCAGGGAAAAACTGCTGCCCCGGTTTGTTCACGGGCGTTTTCTGGCCTCGATCCATGTAGTGGACCTTGCCTGCCATGATCAATCGTTTGGCTTTCTCTCTGCTGTCAACCAGCCCGGCGGCGGCCAACAACTGATCCGCGCGTTGTTTTTTGGCCACAGGAAACTCCAGCTACTTCTTTTCCAGACCGAGTTTGGCGACAACCTTGTCAGCCGTGGTACGCGTATAGTCTGCCTCGGACAGTTTGTCCTTTTCCTCGGGAGAGATGACCAGTTCCGGCTTGTTGGCGAGGTCCATGTTCGGACTGACTTCGAATTCGGGCGGGAAGGTGTTCTCGAAATACATGGTCTGGAAGTCCACGAACTTGAGCTGGTGGGCTGTGGAATCGAGGATGCAGAGCTCTTCATTGGTTACCAGTCCCAGTTCCAGTGCCCGTTTGGCCCCGGCAAAGGACTCTCCGCCCTGAGTGCAGGCGATGTGCCCGTTCATGTTGGCCTGAATCATGGAGTCCATGATTTGCTGTTCGGTGACCTGGATTACCTGGAAAGAGTCCTTGCCGCCGATGGCTTCGAATTTTTCGGCGAAATGTTTGACGCGCGGGAAGGAGACCGGGTTGCCGATCATGGCTGCCTGGGCCACGGAAGCGCTGACGGTTACCGGTGCGTACTGGCGTTCCTTGGGATCGTCTGCAGCGTAATAGCGGTAGACAGGATCAGCGTGATGGGACTGGACGCCGAAGATGCGAGGCAGGTCCGTGATGATGCCCAGCGCGTGCAGCTTGAGGAATCCGGCCATGATGGCAGTGATGTTGCCCGCGTTGCCGATGGGGACGAAAATACATTTGCCCTTGAGGTCCCAGTCGTACCACTGCGCGCACTCAAACGCATAGGACTCCTGGCCGAGGATGCGCCAGGCGTTTTTGGAGTTGAGTAGGGCCACGCGGTAGTTGTCGGCCAGGTGTTCCACGACCTTCATGCAGTCGTCGAAGACACCGGGGACTTCCAGCACGACCGCGCCGGAGCCGAGAGGTTGGGCGAGTTGCGCCGGTGTGACCTTGCCGTGAGGCAGAATGACCACGGACTTGATTGCGCCGCCCACATAGGAAGCGTAGAGAGCCGCTGCGGCCGAGGTGTCACCCGTGGATGCGCAGACAGTGAGAATCTGGTCCCATCCGTGCTGGCGGATGAGGGAGCGCAGGTAGGAGAAGCCGCAGGCCATACCGCGATCCTTGAAGGAAGCGGACGGATTCTGCCCGTCATTCTTGTAGGCTGTGGTCAGGCCGGTGGCCTCGTTGAGGACCGGACTGGATTCGATGACAGGCGTGTTGCCTTCTCCTAGATAGACGATGTCCTCTTCCTCAAGCACAGGAGCCATGAGCTCGTAAAAACGGAAGATTCCGCGCAGGGCGGTCTTCTTGGAAGCTGCCCGTTCGTCGAAAATTTGTCTCCACTGCTCGCCGGATGTTTTTTTCAACTCATCGAACAGGAGGTTGTCGAGCAGAAAGACCCCGCCGCAGTCCGGGCAGGTGTAGTACAACTCGTCAGTAGGGAATCGCTTGCCGCAACCAAGGCAGAAGTATTCCATGTGTCCACGATAAGAAGGAAAAAGATCGGCAGTCATTGTCTCACCCGATGGGAAAAGGTTATGTAATTCAGCGTCGGCCCGGAAAGGCCAAAAGATTCGCTTAAAAGGTAGAGTATGGCAAGTCAAAAGTGCATGCTGGGCTTGCAGAAAACGGGATTGTAGGGTTTTTGTCTGTCAGTCTGTTCGGAGCCACGGAGGATTAAGAAATATATGAAGAAAGGGAAAAGCATATCGCTCGTCATGGGCAGCGGCGGTGCCCGTGGGCTTGCTCACATAGGTGTCATCCGTTGGTTGGAGGAAAACGGGTACGAGATCAAATCCATTTCGGGCTGTTCCATGGGCGCGCTGGTAGGCGGGATTCATGCCATCGGCAAACTCGATGAATACGAGGACTGGGTTCGCGGCATTACCAAACGGGATATGCTCGCCTTGCTGGATGTCTCTCTCGGAATGGATGGGCTTATCAAGGGCGACCGGATCATCAACACCCTGCGCAATCTGGTGGGCGAGGAACGGATTGAGAACCTGCCCATCAGCTTTACGGCGGTTGCGGCAAATATCTCCCGGCGTAAGGAGGTCTGGATTCGGAAAGGACCGCTTTTCGATGCCATCAAGGCTTCCATTGCCCTGCCTTTGTTGTTCAAGCCTGTGGTCGTCAACGGTGAGGACATCATTGACGGTGGTATTCTGAATCCTGTTCCCATTGCACCGACCTTTGGTGATCAGACAGACTGCACCATTGCCGTCAACCTGTGCGCACCGTCGGTCAAAGGAGGGGAGATTCCCTCGGAAAAGAAAAATGGCGGGGCGGACAATGGTTCACTCGTGTCCAAAGCCATCACCGAATTTATCGGCACCATGACGGACAAAATTACCATGAAACGACATGATTTCAGAGCGTATACCATTGTCTACAAGTCCTTTGACGCCATGCAGGGGGCCATTGCCCGTCAGAAGATCGCAGCCTATCCCCCGGACTGTGTACTCGATATTCCTATCAATCTGTGCAGTCTGATGGATTTTGACAGAGCAGGACCACTCATCAAACACGGATATGCACTGGCCGCTTCTCGATTGCCGCAGTTCTTTGAATCGTTGTAACTCAGCGGGTCACGATGCCTTCATGCCCAATTCCTGACTCAGAAATCCGGCAAAGGAGTCCAGCACTTCGGAGTGGGGCTTTTGGGTGATTTTTAAGCGCATGCCAACAGGGGCGATGGGGGGCAGCCCGTCTTGAGGCAAAGCGAGTCGGCAGCCCTGCATGTATGTGTTTATGGAGACCGGCCCCACAGCCAATCCTGCCTGGATGGCAGCCAGTACCCCCGCAAGGCTGGGGCTGCTGTATGCGATGCGATAGGGAATTCCCGCCTGTTCAAGGGCGGTCAGTCCGTTACGGCGAAACAGGCAGCCGGCATGATACAGGGCCAGCGGCAGCGGGCGTTGCTCCACGGGCGCGCCGCGTTCAGCCATCAGCCAGGCCAGGGGGAGTGGCTTGGTGTCTATCTGGTTGGCATTTTCTTCCGTTGTCAGGATGATATCCAACTCTTTGGCGCGGAATTGTTCTTTTAGCTGAGGTGAATCATCACAATACACATTAACCTGTACGGAAGGGTGGACGGCGGCAAAGCGTTGCAATGCGCTGGGAAGGTAGCGTGTGGCGTAGGCTTCGGGGGTGCCGAAGCGGACCACGCCGTGCAGTCTCGGTTTGCAGAGGGCGACCAGGGTTTCCTCATGCAGGGCGAGGAGGCGTTGTGCATAGTGATAGAGCATGTCGCCCTCGGGCGTCGGTACGACTCCTCTTCCTTCACGCCGGAATAGTTGTTGCCCCAGATCATTCTCCAGCTTTTTCATTTGCATGCTGACCGCTGATTGAGTGCGGTGCACCAACTTGGCCGCAGTCGTGAAACTGCCGGTATCCATGGCAGCCACAAACGTCCGCAGGAGGTCCGGTGGGAGTTGTATGAACGACGACTCATCAATCATTTTTATACGATAAATAAAATCAATTCGTTTGTCGAATGTCTGTTTCCAAGGCACGTTGGTGGAAACACGAACAAGGAGTCGAAAATGATCGAAAGTCAGAGTGAATTGAAAGAGAGCATCATACGGAACTGGGTAACTTTCAAGCGGGTTATGCCGGAGGTCACCGCCCTTCAGGACGCGTATTCCATGGAAGTTTACAAGGATGGTGTGATCAGCGGTAAACACAAGCGGCTGATGGCGTTGGTTGGTGCTTTGGTGAGCGGCTGCCGGGGATGCATTCTCTATCAGATTGAGATGGCGCTGGAGTTGGGGGCCACGGTCGAGGAGATACTGGAAGCGTGTACCGTGGCCGTATCCCTGGGAGGGACTATGGCCTCTGCGCAGAGCGGCAGGGTGGTCGAATTCCTTACGGAAAAGGGCCTGATGGACTAGAAGAGTGCGGGGCGGGCTTTGAGTCCGCCTCGCCTACGGCCAGATTTTTGGGATGGAGAGGATAACGATGAACGCGCCAATGGATGTCTTGACCGTGAAGCCCAGAGCCTTTCCGAAGAACGCTCCCTTGGCTGCCGTGAAGGCCTGTTCACGGGTCTTTCTGGTCAGTTCGACGACCAGACAACCCAGATAGGCTCCGGCCAGAGCGCCGATGAGCGCACCCAGTCCGAGAAAGAAGGGCATGCCGAATATGGCTCCGGCAATGGCGCCGACAATGCCGCCGATGTTGCCGAGGGTACTCGCGCCGTATCGGCCTGCATAGTGGGCCTGGAGGAAGAACTCCAGTCCTTCCGCCACCGCGGCTATGACGGCCATGGTGATGACAAAAGACCACGCCATGGATTCGGGGTAGAGAACCTTCCACAGGGTGACCAGTGCCAGCGCACCCCAGTTGGCGGGCATGCTGAAGAGCTGGAGCACCTGTGACAAAAAGAGTCCGAGTATGAGAAGTGATGCCCAGACGTATTCCATGGTCGGTTACTCCTCGTTGCGTCGATCAATGACGCGAACAGCTTTGCCTTCTGCTTTGGGAATGGAGTCGGATTGGCACAGCTCGACATGCGGGGTGAGCAGGATCTCAGAACACAGATTCTTGGCAATCTTTTTCTGCAGGCCTTGCAACGCGCGCATATCCTCCACAAAGAATTCGTCCTTGACCTCGACCTTGACCTTCATTTGGTCGGAGACACCTTCGCGAACCAGCTCAATGAGATAGTTCTGGCCGACTTCGGGCATGGACATGAGGCATTGTTCGATCTGCATGGGGTATATATTCACGCCCTTGAGAATCATCATGTCGTCTGCACGTCCGGCAATGCGGTCAATGCGGCGATGGGTTCGGCCGCATGCACAGTCTCCCGGAATGAATCGGGTCAGGTCGCGGGTGCGGTAGCGAATGATGGGCATGCCTTCACGCGTGAGCGTAGTCATGACCAGTTCGCCGATTTCGCCTTCTGCAACATGCTCTCCGGTTTTCGGATTGATGATCTCGGCAATATAGGCATCTTCCCACACATGCATGCCGTTTTGTTGCAAACACTCGAACGCCACGCCCGGTCCGTTCATTTCGGACAGACCGTATGAGTTGTAGGCCTTGATGTGCATCATTTCTTCGATCTTGGCCCGTGCTTCTTCGGTGTGCGGTTCCGCACCAATGAGCGCGATACGCCACGGCATATCTTCGATTTCATATCCGGCTTCCTGTACCTTCTGCGCAAAGTAGAGGGCAAAGGAGGGGATGATGTGCAGAACGGAAACATTGTGATCGCGGATGAGTTTGATCTGGCGCTTGGTATTGCCTGCACCGGCCGGGATAGTCAGCATGCCGAGACGTTCTGACCCGTAGTGGATGCCGAGGCCTCCAGTGAACAGTCCATACCCGGACATATTCTGCATCGTATCGGACTCGCGACAGCCACAGGCGTACATGCAGCGGGCCATGAGGTCTGCCCAGGTATTCAGGTCTTGCTGGGTATAGAACACGGCAACCGGAGTTCCCGTTGTGCCGGAGGATGCGTGCAGCCGGACAAATTCATCAAGGGAGCGGGTCAGCAGGCCATGCGGGTACTGATTGCGCAGATCGTCCTTGGTGGTAAACGGCAGCTTGGCAATATCTGATGCGGTCTTGATGTCCGCGGTATCGAATCCTGCCAGTTGTTCACTGTAAAACGGTGAGTTCCTGGCGTTGTCGATGGTCTTTTTCAAGCGCTCCACTTGAAGTTCTTCAAGAGCGGCACGGTCCATGGCCTCTACGGGATCGAAATACATGGCGATTCTTTGGTGCTAGTGGTTATTCGGAATCCTGGTGGAATCCTTCGGGAATCTCGGACGGATACACTGTGGCGTCCATGTTCTCGAACAGGGTATATTCTTTCTTGAAAAACAGCTCGCATTTACCTGTGGGGCCGTTACGTTGCTTGCCGATGATGATCTCCGCATGATTCTTGAGCGGGTTGTCCTCACTCTTATTATACGCGGCATCGCGGTAGAGAAAAATAATGATATCAGCATCCTGCTCGATAGCTCCTGATTCACGGAGGTCAGACATCATGGGATGCTTGTCGGTCCGTTCTTCGACCTTGCGGTTGAGCTGAGACAGCGCGATGACCGGGACGTTGAGTTCCTTGGCCAGCGCTTTGAGGTGCCGTGAAATGTCGGAAATTTCCTGTTCTCGTGAATCGGGGCGAGCGCTGGAGCGCATGAGCTGGAGGTAGTCCACCACGATGAGCCCAAGGTCATGTTCAGCCTTGAGGCGTCGGCAGCGGGCCTGCAGTTCCAGGGTAGAGAGCGCTGGGGTGTCATCAATAAAAATCGGTGCATCGGTAATGATGTCAGCCGCTTCCTGTAAATCAAGCCAGTCCTGTGCTTCAAGAAATCCGGTTCGCAGATTGGAGAGAGGCACTTTACCTTGCACAGCAAGCAGGCGGGTCATGAGTTGTTCCATGCTCATTTCCAGCGAAAATACAGCAGTGGGGCATTCACTGCGTACCGCGGCACGAAGGGCCACGTTCAGAGCGAATGCGGTCTTACCCATGGAGGGGCGACCCGCTATGATGATCAGGTCCGACTTCTGCAATCCGGCAGTCATGTGGTCGAAGTCGTGATAGTGCGTGGCGATGCCGGTGATGGCCGACTTGTTGTTGAACTTGGCTTCCAGCTCTTCAAAGACTCGCTTAATGAGCTGGCCGCTGGGCATCATGCCCCGCATTTCCTTGCTCTGGGCGATCTGGAAGATTTCCTTTTCGGATTCGTCCAGTACCTCGTCCACGTCGCGGGCGGAGAAACAGTTGTTGATGATGCCGCTGGAAATATCGATGAGCTTGCGCAGAATGCACTTGTCGCGAACGATCTGTGCATGGTGCAGGGCGTTTGACGCACTGACGACCGAGTCGGAAAGTTCGGACAGATAGGCCGGGCCACCGACGGTCTCAAGGGTACCGTTCTGCTCCAACTGGTGGGCTACGGTAACGATATCAGTGGGCTTGTGTGCGTCGTAGAGCTGGGTAAAGGCGGCAAAGATGTCACGATGAACCGGAGAATAGAAATCATCTGCGGAAATGACGTCCACCAGTTGGTGGAAGAGGGAGTCGGACTGGAACACGCCGCCTAGGACGGACTGTTCAGCCTCGTAAGAGTGAGGGGGGACTTTGCGTACGAGATCGGAAGAGGCCCTGTCCAGGGCCTCTTCCGGATTGTGATCGTACTGGGCTGATCTATGCCTCTTCGGTTTCGGCGTCTGCGGCATTCTCTACGGATTCCTCGACGGCCTCGGCCTTTTCTTCAACAGGTTCTTCAATGTCTTCGACGATCGGGCCACCATGACGGGAGACGGTGAGCTTCAGCTCGCCGCGCACGTCGGGGTGCAGGCGGATCTCAATGTCGTATTCGCCCAGGGAGCGAATGGGATCGGACAGGATGATCTTGCGGCGATCGATGTTGACACCGGCAGCTTCCATGGCATCGCCAATGTTGATGCTGGTAACAGAGCCGTACAGCTTGTCGCCTTCACCAACGCGGACTTCGATGTCGACAGGAGTGGCGGCAATCTTTGCTGCCAAGCCTTCGGCCTGAGCGCGCAGAGAATCTGCCTGTTCCTGCAGTTTGCGGCGTTCGAGTTCGAAAGCCTTGAGGTTTGCTTTGGTAGCCGGCTTGGCAAGTCCCTGAGGAATCAGGTAGTTGCGACCGTAGCCGGGCTTGACTGTGACGATATCTCCGAGTCGACCAAGAGCGTCGACGTCAGCGCGAAGGATAAGTTTCATGTGGTTCTCCCCCCTTACATGGAGCTACGCTTTTTCACATCAGTGCTGTGAACGGTGGTGTAGAACAGGAGAGCCATCTGACGGGCGCGTTTAATTTCGTTGGTCAGGCGGCGCTGGTGCTTAGCACAGGTGCCGGTGATGCGACGGGCAATGATCTTGCCGCGTTCGGTCACGAAATCACGAAGGATATCGGGGCGCTTGTAATCCAGGGGCAGTTCCTTGTCCGCACAGAAGCGGCAGAACTTCTTCCTCGGGGTAAATCTTTTCTGAAATGCCATGGTAAGACCTCCTAGGCAGCCAGTTTGACGGTCATGAACTTGAAGATGCCGTCTGTGATGCGGATATTGCGTTCCAGTTCTGCAACCAGAGCGCCAGGAGCGTCGTACACAAGGCGTACGTAGTATCCACGGGTCTGCTTCTCGACAGGGTAGGCCAGCTGGCGCATGCCCCAGTCATCGGTCTCAACCATTGAGCCGCCTTCGCGGTCCACGATGTCGGTGAGAGAAGTCAGGATACCTTTCCTGTCTTCCTCAGCCAACTCCGGGGAGAGAAGGACGAGCGTCTCGTAATTGTTTGCCATTTTTGAACTCCTTTTGGTCATAGGCCCTCTTCCACGCGGAAGAGAGCAAGGCAAGAGGGGGTTTATTAGTTTCATTTGCCGCGCCTGTCAAGTCGGACGGCTTCCCTCTTGGTCTATCTATTTATTATCATCATTTTTATCAGGCGGCGTCCAGCCACATTTGTCATTGCCCGGACCTCAATTTCCACCGCCGAACTTGCTTCGCAGGAATCGTCCAGCAATGAGGCCAAGGGCGATAAGCCCTGCGAGTTGTAACCATTCCTGCATGTACGCCTCCTAGATTTTGAGGTCTTCGCCGGTCAACAGCTTGTACGCTTCAAGGTATTTGGCACGAGTCTGTTCGGCGATATCAGCGGGAATGGCCGGTGCCGGAGGTTGCTTGTTGAAGCCGATCTCCACCAGCCAGTCGCGGAAGTACTGCTTGTCGAAACTGGGTTGTGACTTGCCTGGTTCGTATCCTTCTTCCGGCCAGAAGCGGGAGGAATCAGGGGTCAGGGCTTCGTCGATGAAAATCAAATCGCCGTCAATGGTGCCGAACTCGAATTTGGTATCTGCGATGAGAATGCCTCTTTGTTTGGCATAGTCGCGGGCTCGGGTGTAGATGTCCAGCGCCAGTTTTTCCACCTTGCGCATCATCTCGTCGCCAATCAGTTCGGCAGCGGCTTCCAGGGTGATGTTTTCATCGTGGTCGCCCAGATCCGCTTTGGTGGACGGGGTGAAGATGGCTTTTTCAAGCATCTCGGATTCCCGCAGGTTCGGGGGCAGCTTGTGCCCACAGACTTCACCGGTTTTCTGGTAGTCGGCCCAGCCGGAACCGGTAATGAAGCCGCGGACGATGCATTCGATGGGAAGCGGAGTGGCCTTTTTTGCCAGTACGGAACGATCCTGCAACTCCTCTTTATATTTATGCAGCGGCTCTGGGTAGTCATCCACATTGGTGGCGATGATGTGGTTGGGAACCAGGTCTTTCATCATGTCCATCCAGAACAGGGTGATCTGGTTGAGAACCTTCCCTTTGTCAGCAATGGGATCGGACATGACCACATCAAATGCGGAAAGGCGGTCCGTGGTCACCAGCAGCAAGGTGTTGTCGTCGATCTCGTAGATGTCACGAACCTTGCCCTTGGAGATGAGCGGATATTCGGTGATGTTGGTTTCAAGAACGGCCATGAACAAGTCTCCCTTTAGTATAAGGTATTATTTGATGCGTGTTTCAACGCTACGTGCGTGGGCTTCGAGTCCTTCCAGTCGCGCGAGGCGCGCTATCTTGTCGCCATGCTCGGCAACATAGGCTGAGCTGGTCGCAATAACACTGGACTTTTTACAGAAATTCTGAACGGATAACGCTGAAGAAAAGCGGACTGTGCGCAGGGTCGGCAGGACGTGGTTGGGACCTGCAAAGTAATCTCCCACCGGTTCAGGGGAGTTGTGCCCCATGAAGATGGCTCCGGCATGGCGAATGGAACCGAGCATGGTCCACGGGTCTGCCAGTGCGAGTTCAAGGTGTTCGGCAGCCAGTTGGTTGACCAGCTCTGCGCCGGCTTCCATATTGGGAACAGTGATGATGGCTCCCCAGTCTTTCAGTGATTTGGCTGCGATCTCGTTGCGTGGCAGAGCCTTGCACTGGCTGACAAGTTCTTTTCTGACCGCTTCGGCCAAGGCTTTTTCCGGGGTGACCAGAATGGATGCGGCAATGGGGTCGTGCTCTGCCTGGGAGAGCATGTCGGCTGCCAGCCAGGCAGGAGTGGCGGAATCATCAGCCAGGATGACGATTTCGCTGGGGCCTGCCACCATGTCGATTCCCACTTGTCCGATGAGCTGCGCTTTTGCCGTGGCCACGAAGATATTACCCGGACCGGCAAGGACATCGCATGGGGCGATGGACTGTGTGCCAAAGGCCAGGGCGGCAATGGCCCAGGCTGAACCGGAAAGATAGATTTCGTCCAGTTCGAGCAGAGCGGCTGTGGCCAGAATATATGGGTTCAGCGTACCATCCTGTCGCGGAGGCGAGGTCACGGCAATGGACTCAACGCCTGCCACCTGTGCCGGAATAGCGTTCATGATCAGGCTGGAAATAAGGGGTGTTTCGCCGCCCTGACCGCCGGGAACATACAGGCCAACACGGTCGACAGGGCGTACCATCTGGCCGAGAACCGTGCCGTCTTCGGCTGTGGTCCACCAGGATTTTTCCTTTTGATTCAGGTGAAAAGTCCTGACGCGGTCAATGGATTCTTCCAGGATGGCGACATCTGCTTTCGGGATGTCTGCGAGTGCGGCCTGAATAAGCGCGGCGGGGACGCGCAGGGATTCGACCTCAAGGCTGTCGCAGTCGAATTTGCGGGTGTACTCCACCAAGGCTTCGTCACCTCTGGTTTTTACGTCGGCAAGAATATTTCGAACCAATGAATCCACATTGGTATCAGGGTCTTTGCGTTGTTCAAGCCATTCTTCGATGGCGATCCAGTCTTTGTTGTCTGTATATGTCAGTTCTCTGCAGGGCATGACGACCTCTAAAAAATGTTGTGCGTTAAGGGGATGGTATATAGCCGACCGCCGAGCAAAAGTCGAGCGCGTACATGGATGCAGAATTGGTGGTATGCCTAGCAAAAAAACGTGATTACAGAGGGCTGAAATCAAACAAAAAAGAGGGCCGGGGTTTGCACTCCCCGGCCCTCTGGCGTTACTTGGCTTATAAGCTTTTCAGCTTAGTTCTAAGTAGTCTTAGAACTGGTAGACCATACCAGTAGCGAACTTCCAGGCGTCGTCCTGAAGGTCTGCAGCCCAGGTATCATCGTCGTAGTCGGCGTTGATGTAACCAATCTGGGTGTACAGAGTCAGTTCGTCGTAGATCTGGTACATGGTGTTGAAGTCAACTTCCCACAGGGAGTCCTTGTCGGTCAGGCCAGCGCCGAGGGTGATAGTGTTGTCAGCAAGAGCGTCGTCGTTGGTACCCTTAGCGTACAGGACATGGAAGTCGTGAGTCAGACCTTCAGCGAAGGACTGGATGTCAGTGGCAGAGAAGCCGAGGATCCAGTAACCCAGTTGGGTGTCGCCACCGTTGATGTCATCAGAGGTGATACCACCACCGCCGAAGAAGAAGGAGCCAACAGCCCAGTCAGACTGGATAACAGGCATAGCTTCAGCACCATCGCTGGTGTCGTCGTCGGAACCGGAGGTGTAGACGAAGTAGGCGGACATGGTAGCGAAATCAAAACCGGTGTAGTCCAGAGCAACGTCGAACCACCAACCGTTAGCTTCGCTAGCATCGGTCTCAGCGTCCATGTTACCATAAGCAAGGTCAGCCTTCAGAACGAAGGGATCAAACATGTTCATGGTGAAGTCGGAACCAATCCAGTATGCATTGATTTCGTCGCCGGTACCACCGTTGTAGTTCTGGCCACCGTTACCGTAGGCAACGTAGGGGGAGAAGGAAACACCTTCCAGGCTGACAGGCAGAGCCAGGATGTAAGCATCCAGGTAGTCCATGTCGTTGCTAGCCTGAGTGAGAGCCTCGGTGTCATTGTCGGTCACGCGAGCGTAACCACCCAGGACAGAGACGTTCTCGGTCAGGGGAGCGGACACCATCATGGCGCCAACGCGGCCAGCCATGATCTGGGAGCCACCGCCAACAGCGGTGGGCAGAGCGACATTGTACAGACCGGTCTTGATGTTGACTTCAGTTCCGGGCCAGTTGTAGTCGATGTAAACGTCACGGAAGCTGAGGGTAGAGTTAGTACCGGAACCAGCGGTGTCGTTGTCGTATTCGCCTTGACCCCAGGTGCCTTTCACGGAACGCAGGCCGATGACGGCTTTCAGGTTCTCGTTGGCAGTGGCGGTGAAGTAGAGATCTGCACGCTGGCGGATTTCCATGGCTTTGTTAGAGGAGTTCTTGGTGAAATCCCAGTTGGATTTCCAGATGGCGTTAACCAGCACGTTACCCGAGATGGTGACCTCGGGAGCGGCGGACGCGGATACAGCCATACCCAGTACCATGACCAGGGCGACTGCAAGCAGAGTCAAACGTTTCATAATAATTCTTCCTTTCTTTGCAATTAAAGACCAAGTAAGCGCCTTAACTGCCCCTGATGTATCGTAGCTTGCGGGCTTTGACAAGGGGTTGAGAGCAAAAAAAGTAAAAAAGTTAAAATTTTTATACTGTGCAAAAAATTGTACTTTCAAGATCGTCTTAGTGGTATTAAAGTTCATGTTTACAAGTGTTTAGGAGTGTATCTAAGAAAGGTGATTTGTTCAATAAAATCCAGTATAGTCGACTTTAGCAAAATTCGTGTAGGGAAAATACAACACTGTCATGAGTGAAAAGTTCAAATTTTTGGCCTCCAGTTATCCAGAGTCTCCCGGTGTCTATTTGATGAAGAATGGACAGGGGCATATCCTCTATGTGGGCAAGGCGAAGAGTCTGCGCAAGCGGTTGTCTTCCTATTTTCAGCGAAGTGCTGGGCACACCCCCAAGACCGTGGCCCTGGTCAGCCATATCCGGCAGATCGACATCCTGTTGACCTCGACAGAAAAAGAAGCCCTCCTGTTGGAGTCCGGGCTGATTAAAAAGCATCGGCCTCGATACAACATCGTGCTCAAGGACGATAAACAGTATGTGCTCTTCAAACTGGACAAGCAGGCCGAATACCCTCGACTATACATAACGCGCAAAGCGGCCCGTGACGGGTCTGTCTATTTCGGGCCGTTTACCTCTGCGGCTGCGGCCCGGACAGTGTGGAAGCTGCTGGGTAAGGTATTCCCTCTGCGCAAGTGCACGGATTCAACCTTCAAAAATCGGGTACGCCCTTGTTTGTACCATGATATTCATCAGTGCTGGGCACCTTGCGTTAAGGATGTGGATTCCACCTTATATAATGATATGGTTCATCGGGTGGAAATGCTGTTGTCCGGCAGGAGCGGGGAATTGGTCGAATCGCTGCGTCGAAAGATGAAGGCGGCATCCAATGAGATGGCCTTTGAACAGGCCGCAGAGTTTCGGGATCAGATACGGGCGGTACAAAAGACCGTTGAAGGGCAGGTCGCGGTCATTCATGACAATCGGGATCGGGATGTCATCGGCCTTGCCGAAAACGAGCAGGGGCTTGGTCTGGGTCTGCTATTCATACGCCAGGGCCGCCTTTTGGATGAAAAGCAGTTTTTTTGGCCCGGCCTGACGTTGGACGAGGGCGTTGAAGTTGTGGAGAGTTTTATCGTTCAGTTTTATGGCCCCGGACGCTTCATTCCTTCATTGATCATTGTTCCGTTTGAACCGGAGGAATCGCTGCTGACTGAAGTCCTTGTTGATAGAGGTGGACAGAGTGTGCGGATCGCTTCACCGCAAAATACGCGTGAAAAGAAGCTGCTTGGTCTGGCCAAAAGTGTGGCCGGACAGGCTCGGGAGCGTAAGGATACCATTACGACCCGGTTGCAACGAGTCCTTCGGCTGCGTGAGGAACCAGCCCGTATCGAATGTGTGGATGCCTCGCATCTGGGGGGCACGAACATGCGTGTGGGACAGGTTGTCTTTGAAGAGGGGCGGCGAAACAAGGAGGCTTCCCGTTTGTACTCCTTTCCGGAGCTTGAGGACACCAGTGATGACTATGCTGCGTTGGCTGCCTGGGCCAGGAGACGCATGGAGTCCGGGCCTCCTTGGCCTGATCTTGTGCTTATTGATGGCGGGCGCGGTCAATTGTCTGCCGTGGAAAACGCCCTGTCCGAATGCCTTGATGACGGATGTTGGGAGCTGGCGGCCATTGCCAAGGGTGAGTCCAGACGGGCTGGAGAGTTGGGAGATTTCATCTTCAGGCCGGGGCGGAAGAATCCCATGCCGGTCAAACCGGGGAGTGCCGAGCTGTTGTTCCTGCAGAAGGTGCGCGATACGGCTCATCGGTTTGTGCTGGGCCGTCAGCGAAGGGCGCGGAAGAAGGCGGTGCTGAGTAGCGAGTTGACCGCACTCCCGGGTATCGGGCCGAAAACAGCCCGTATCTTGTGGGACGCTTTTGAGTCGCTGGACGTCATGCTCGAGGCCGATCAACAGGCCATCAATGCCCTTCCGACCCTCGGCGCGAAACGGGCGGCAAAGATTTTCGACGCATTGCAGGCGCTGAAGGCGTCACGGACTGCTTAGAATTTCACCGGCGTACCGATTTCCAGCTCTACCATTTCCGTGTCCGGTGCCAACAGCGATAACTGTTCGGCCATAGAGTCCGTGCTTTTGGCCAAGACACCGAATGTTCCCCAGTGCTGCGGGATGACTTTTTTGCATCCCAGGAGTTTGCATGCGTATGCTGCCTGTTGGGCGTCCATGGTGAAGTGGCCGCCGATGGGGAGTATGGCGATATCAATGTCGTGAAATTGTCCGAACAGTTCCATGTCTCCGAACAGCCCGGTGTCACCCGAGTTGTAGATGCAGTATCCGTTGGGATCGGTGATGATGAATCCTGCGGGGGCGCCATTGACGGTGGAGTGCATGGCCTGAACCATCTTGATGTCCACCCCCTGACGGCTGACCGTGCCGCCGATGTTCATTCCCACGCCCAGATGTTGAGGCAGGCCAAGGTGAATTAGTTCCTGAATGACGTCGAAGATGGCGACCACTTCGGCGTCATGCTTGATAGCCAGTTCCAATGTCTGACCGATGTGGTCTGTGTGGTCGTGGGTGACCAGAATAAGATTGCACTCTTCGATTTCCTGATATGTCGTGGGCGAGGTTGGATTGCCCACAAAAAAAGGATCGATGAGCATGGTCGCATTGGCTACTTTGAGCCTGAAATTTGAGTGACCGAACCAGGTGATCTCCATGAAATCCTCCTATTCGCCCCACCTATGGAACAAGGTGTGGGGGATGTCCAGTTGATCAAGAATCTTTCCGGCCAGTTGATCGGCCAGATCCTCGATGGTTGCAGGGCGATGATAAAAGCCCGGGCTTGCCGGTATAACTACAGCTCCGGCCTGAGTGACCGTGAGCATGTTTTGCAGATGGATGGCGGAGTAGGGGGTTTCGCGCGGGACGAGTATGAGCGGATTGCGCTCTTTCAGGGCAACGTCCGCGGCCCTGTGGATCAGCGTATGGCCGAATCCGGTGGCAACGGCGGACAGGGTCGCCATGGAACAGGGACAGATAATCATGCCGTCATGTCTCCATGATCCGCTTGCCGGTGGCGCTGCGATGTCGTCAGGCTCATAGGATGCGGATGCCCCGCGCGTCAGGTCTTCTGTGGAAAGATCTGTCTCCAGGGTCAGCACCTTGCTGGCGGCCTGAGAGATGATGACATGCAGTTCCACGTCATCACGATTGGTGAGGGCTTTGACCAGGGAATGGGCATACACACTGCCGCTGGCCCCGCTGACAGCCAAGATGATCCGTCTTGTTTTCATACTTTCCCTATCCGAGTTGATTGAATGGTATATAGACTTTTTTTAGACTTTTTTGCAAGTGGAATCCCCCGCAAATGGAGGCATGCGTCTTTGTGATTCTTATTTCAATAGATTTGTTGTAGCCTTGACAAAGAAGATAGTGAAGTATAGCTACTTCCTTCTCGTGGGCTATTAGCTCAGTTGGATAGAGTGCTTGCCTCCGGAGCAAGAAGTCGCAAGTTCGAATCTTGCATAGCCCACCATAAAAAGCCCTGCCTCGCGCAGGGCTTTTTATATTCTTCCTTAGTCTCTCTCACATATTCACTTTTTTTCTGTGTCCTCAGCGGGCAGACACTGTGCGTAGTCTTTGTCGACTTCCATGATGTGGTTGGTCAGCCAGCGGCTCAGGAAAATGAAGACCTGCGAAAGGTTGGTCTTCTTGAACAGATTCTTTTGGAATTCGTCTACGTCCCGATTGAATTTGGCGTGCAGGCGTTTGTGCTTTTCCAAATCCGGATAACCGTATCGCTCCATATACTGTTCTTCAGTCTCGAAATGGTGCTTGGCATAGGCGCGCATCTTTTCGATCAGTGTCAGAAGCTTATGCTCATCATGTCGTTGAATGGCTTCGTATGAATCATTGATAAGGGAGATGAGCTCCTGATGTTGAGCATCCAGTTCGGTGGATTTGACTGACATGGTCTCATCCCAGTTCATGAGTGGCATAACGTTCCTCCGGAAAATCCATTGTTTCACGAAAAGTTAGCAGAACCATGTCAAATGGCAAGGAGAAGAAAATGGTAATTCTCGCCTGTTTTATCGAAAACAGGCGCAAATCATCTGCTGTTTGGGCAGACAGGAGGAGGTGCGGAAAAAAACCAGATTATAATACAAAAAAAAAGTCTGGTGTGCTCAGTTCTGAAACTGAGACTATGCCCTGTTTGGAGGTGGCAAATGCGTGAAATGTTAACAATGTCAAATGATTGTCTAGAGTGTGTGTTTCATCAAAAGAAATGCATACTTGGGCACAAACGTCCCTGGAATTCTGCAACTTGTGATGATTACAGACCGTATTGTCTTGTCTGTAATTTCCCACTTGAATTTTGCAATACATGTCGCAACCTCGCATCGCGCAGGATGAAACCGCTGGAGGTGGATGTGAATCCATTCTTCAAGTCCATCAACTCTCATGAATTCGATTGCGTCTGGCAGCCCACACGGGTTGCCCAATAGCAGGAGACATGTGTGCCATTGGTTTCCGAAGCTTACTGAATTTCGCTTAACTTTTCCGATTAATCCGTCTAGATTGTCACGCCACAAGCTAGAAGGGAATCACAATGGGATACAGGAATACGACTGAGTGCCTGAACGCACTTGAGGCCAGAGGAGAACTGGTGCGCATCGACAAGGCTGTTGATGCGCGAATAGAGATCGGCGCTATTCAGCGCCGGGTCTTTCAAGCCGGAGGTCCGGCATTACTCTTCAACAATGTAAGAGGATGCCGGTTTCCCATGGCCGCCAATATCTATGGCACACGAGAGCGGATGCATTTTATTTTTCGTGACACCGTGAAGATGGTGGAGCGATTGATGAAGCTCAAACTTAGCCCCATGGAGGCGCTCAAGCGTCCATGGAAGTACTTTGGTGCGCCCAAAACCGCTTTTCATACAATGCCCAAAAAGGTCTCCGATGGCCCGGTCATGAAGAATGAGACCAAGATATCCAGATTGCCCCAGTTGGTCTCCTGGCCGATGGACGGCGGAGGGTATGTGACCCTGCCACAGGTGTACACGGAGGACCCGTTCAATCCTGGAGTTTCCGGGTCCAACATGGGGATGTACCGTGTCCAGCTTTCCGGCAATGACTATGTTGTCGATGAGGAAGTCGGTCTTCATTATCAAATCCATCGCGGTATTGGGCATCACCATGCCCGCGCCATCAAGAAGGGCGAGCCGCTGAAGGTGAATGTCTTTGTCGGTGGACCGCCTGCCATGACCATGGCCGCTGTCATGCCGCTGCCTGAGGGGTTGGCGGAGTTGTTTTTTGCTGGGGCCATGGCCGGACATCGTATACCCATGGTGCAGAGAGAGAGCGGACTGCCCATCCCTGCTCAGGCTGATTTTTGCATTTGCGGTACGCTTTCAGCGCATGAAAAACCCGAAGGACCGTTTGGTGATCATCTCGGGTATTACAGCCTTGCCCACGATTTTCCCGTTCTCAAGGTTGATCATGTTTATCATCGTGATGATGCCATCTGGCCGTTCACCACGGTGGGCCGCCCGCCTCAGGAAGACACCATGTTCGGGGAGTTCATTCATGAGCTGACTGCCGATCTGGTGCCGTCTGTGTTCTCGGGTGTTCACGAGGTGCATGCGGTGGACGCAGCCGGGGTGCATCCGCTGCTCCTGGCCGTGGGGAGTGAGCGGTACGTCCCGTATGCCAAGGATCGCCAGCCCCAGGAATTGCTGACCAATGCCATGGGCCTGCTGGGCAACACACAGACCTCGCTGTCGAAATATGTGTTCATTGCTGCAAAGGAAGATATGGGCGCAGCTTCCTGTCATGATATTCCAGGCTTTTTCAAACATATGCTGGAACGTGCCGATTTGACACGAGATCTTCACTTCATTACCCGAACGACCATTGATACGTTGGATTATTCCGGTATCAGCCTCAATCAGGGGTCCAAACTGATTTTCGCGGCGGCCGGCAGTGTGAAACGCGAGTTGGGAACTTCCGTGCCTACAGGGTTGAAGTTGCCGCGCGGGTTTCGTGATGCGCGTGTGTTCGCCCCCGGCATATTGGTAGTGAAAGGAAACAAGCACCGCATGAAACGTGATCAGCAGGATGCCGCCCTCGAACGATTGGGTGTCACGCTGGAGACAGTCAAAGGGCTTGAAAAGTTCCCGATGATTGTGGTGGCGGATGACGCCCGATTCACGGCCCGTGACTGGGATAATTTCCTGTGGGTGACCTTCACTCGTTCTGATCCGGCCACCGACATGTACGGTGTTGGGGCGTTTTCCAATGCCAAGCATTGGGGAGCGAAGACGTCCGTCATTATCGACGCTCGGCTCAAGACATATCACGCGCCTCCGCTGGAGCCTGATCCGGAGGTTGAGAAACAGGTGGACGCCCTTGGTGCCAAGGGTGGCCCTTTACATGGTATTATTTAATCCCGGAGAGGATAATGGACGATAAAGTACTGCAAGAATTGAAGCTCGCCTTTGCCTGTGATGTGTATGAGACCGTGAAAGCGGCTCGCAAAAATCGCGACGAACACGTTTTTAGGCACACCATGGCGGAAGAGGATGGTCAGATGGTTTTTGCCGGAATGTTTCCCAAGAAGGACATCATGGAATTTCCCAACATGACCGAGGAGTTTGTCTCCAAACTCCACACGTTCAATCTGCTGGGCGTGGTCACTGATGGAGAATCAGGCTTGGACATGTTTTATCTTGGCGGCATGAATAAACCGTTCACCTCTTTGGCCAGTGGGCAGGAGATGGTTAAACATCTGACGGATGAACCGCTGATGGCTTTCCTGGAGATGTATTTCAAGGTCAAGGGGATCATGATGGATTTCACGGTCATGAATTATGAAGAATTTCTTCAGGCCATCGAAAGTGAAGTCTTCAAGAATACCTCATTCTCCCAAATGAACGAGGCGCAGATTTTGTTGGACGCCATGAAGAATTAAGGTTTGATTCAACACAAAAAAAGAGCCGCGCCTTGAAAAGGCGCGGCTCTTTTTTTTTTGAATGAAGCATTTATTGTTCGGCCAGTGTCTTGTCCACCGCAATTTGGAGCATGTATTTGTGCAAGCGAATCGAGATGGATTCGCTGTTTTCGATGTTCTCGATAAGCTCTCGCAATTTATCGATGGATTCGAGACACGCGGTGATGACGAGTTCGCTTGCGGGCAACTTGTCGCGCCGAATCATCTCCAGAACATTTTCCAGCTTGTGGGAGAGTTCTTCTATGTGTGTCAGCTTGAGCAGGTTGGAGCCCGCTTTGACTGAGTGGGCATCGCGAAAGATGGAGTTGATTGTTTCAGTGCCATCCGCTGTCCGTTTTTCCAAAGTCAAAAGGCCCGACTCGATTGAGTCGAGCCGGTCGGCTGTTTCTTCAATGAATATTTCGAGTACTTCATCGCCGCGTTGTATCAACCGGCACCACCTTCTATAAGATCAATTGCAATTTGGGGGATTGTGTGCAGATCAGGCTTGGAGATTTGTATGTTTGCCCCTACGGAGTCGCCCTTGTGCTTCAACTCTTTCGTAATGATGGATGAGTATAGTATAACAGGCAACTTTTGCAAGACCGGATCATCTTTAATGTGTTTGGTCAGACTGAAGCCGTCCATAAGCGGCATTTCGATGTCGGATATCACGATGTTGACATACTCGGTGATGTCCTTGCCTTCTTCTTCGGCTTTTTCCTTCAATCCAAAAATGGTCCGCATGGCTTCGTCGCCATTGTTGGTGATGATGGGATTGAAATTGGATTCGATAAGATTTTCTTTGACCATGGCGCGGATGGTTGCGGAGTCGTCAGCCACCAGCACATTGTATCTTTTGTCGGAGCGGGTCACTTCCCGATCATCATCAGGTTCAAATTGCGTCAGGATCGTTTCCAGATCGAGCAATTGGACAAAGTAGTCTCCCTTGTCGATGAGGCCGACAATGGCGTCCGTATTACTGGAAATGATGTTGGAAGGTGGAATGACCTCTCCCCAGCCCACACGATGAATCTCCGTCACTCCAGATACGAGGAAGCCTGTGACGGATTTTGAAAATTCAGTGACGATAACGATATCGCGTTCCGTTTTGGGCATGTCCAGATCAAGCCAGACCGAGAGATCCAGGACCGGCAGGATTAGATCGCGTAAAGGAATGGTTCCCATGAAGGAAGGATGTGGAGCGGATTCCGGCGGCTCAAGATTCGGGGTTTCTATGACCTGCATGACTTTGGCGACGTTGATACCAAACAGATTTGGTACGGGCTCTTCGCCTTCTTTGCGGATCTCATTGATATAGAACTCGAGGATCTCAAGTTCATTGGTACCTGTTTCCAGCAGGATGCCAGTATCGATTGCACTTTTGCTCATGGATAATCTCCCAACTCCGGTTCATGCCAATAAGGTAGATGCTTACGGAATGCAATATAGCTCGCCAGAGGGTATATGTCCACGGCATTAGATTAATAAGTGAGATATTTATAACGCTTTGGGGCGATGCTGTTTTTTATGTTATATGATTGACTCGATCGCAAAGCACATGCACAACCAGAATAGTTCAAAATGTTCGTTATATTTTAGGGAGATGAATGATGAACGATGAAGTCATGGTCAATCCTGTTGATATTCAAGAAAAAGTTGTTGCCAGATTGCAACTCTCCGCAAAGGAGCTGATCCCCTGGTTTTACAGCGATATGCCTGAGTACTACTTCCGCACGCACGGTGAGGAAGAACAGATCAAACACGTCATGGCCCTGCTTTCGGGGCTGGTTCGTGAGGAAAAGCAGACCATGGCCCTGCATAGTCCCTGTGGAACGCAGGTGACCCATATCACTCCCGGTGGTGACATGAACACCCTTGCTTGGGTGCTCAAGGAGTACAAAGACAAGGATATCCAGATAGCACGTATCTATTCCAGCCGCGACGACACCTTGCGGCTTGATACTTTTGTCTTTGGCCCGCAGCCGCTCTGCTCGGTCAAAGATCGGTCCATTACCGATGTATTGGATATGGTTCGCTCGGGAAAGATGGATGTGGACACCGGCGAGATGGGAGAGTTCGAGCAGTTCCTTGGCAGTGTCAGTGAAGATTATATGGAGAAGTTCGAGCCGGGACGTGTCGTGCGTCACTTCAAGACCTGCGGCTGTGTTGAAAATCAGGAACGAGTGCAGGTCCTGCTTGAAAAGGATGTCCACGACGGGTTTGACCGGGTCAGCATCGCCATGGTCAATCCTTCGCGAAAGGGTCTCCTCTTGCGCGTGGTCAATGTCTTTGCCAGAGAGAACATCCCTGTTGATCGAGCATATTCCGACGAATTTGAGCGTGGAGAAAAGAAGTCCATCGGGGTCATGAGTTTTTACCTTGATACCAAACGTATCAATCTGGAAGAAACGGGCGAACAATGGCTGCGTATAAAGCGGCAGTTGGAAATGACCAAGTGGTTTGCGCCTCACGGGCTGGAAGCCCTGGCATATGAAGATGGCTGGGAACTTGAGCAGGTCATGCTCATGCAGGCGGCAGGGGAGTTTGCTCACCAGTTCCTTATTAAAAAGGATTTGCATGCCTATACTTCCAGCAGGATCGTGTACGCCATTCTCAAGCATAGAGATGTCACCCATCTGCTTTTCGACTATTTTGATGTCCGCTTCAATCCGTACTTCGAAGGGGACCGCGAGGCGGTCATGAGTGAGCGGCGCAGGTTGGTTCGCAATGCCATTCGTAATGTCAGTAATGGTATTCATCGCGACATCATGACGTATATCTACAAGTTTTTTCGCTACACGTTGCGGACGAATTATTATTTGGAGCATAAACTGGGGCTCAGCTTCCGGCTGGATCCGATCATCCTGGCGCCCATGCCCCGGGCAGAGCGCCCCTTCGGCATTTATTGCTTTCATGGTCCCTATTGTTTCGCCTTCCAGGTTCGGTACAGGGATACGGCGCGCGGCGGCGTCCGGGTCGTGCGTACCTGGAGCCAGGAGGGATTCGAGATGGAGTCCAATCGGCTGTTCGATGAAGTGACCAAGCTGGCCAGCGCACAGCAGTTCAAGAACAAGGATATCCCGGAGGGCGGCTCCAAAGCCGTTATCCTGCTCGGCCCGGATGGCGATATTGATCTGGCCGTCAAATCCATGGTCGACTCCTTCCTTGATCTGCTGGTTGTCCCAAAGGGGACAGATGGTTTTGTCCAACCCGGTATTGTCGACTATCTTGATCGTGAAGAAATCATCTTCCTTGGCCCGGATGAGAACATTACACCTGATCATATCCAATGGATTGCGGATCGGGCTGAGAAGCGTGGATACAAGTGGCCCAGTGCGTTCATGAGTTCCAAGCCCGGAGCCGGTATCGCGCACAAGAAGTACGGCGTGACCAGCGAGGGCGTCATTGTCTTTGCCGAGGAGTTGCTCCGTACGCTTGGGATCAATCCGCATGACCAATCCTTTACCGTCAAGATAACGGGAGGACCGGCGGGTGATGTCGCCTCCAATGTCATGCGCATTCTCATTCGCGAGTACGGAGACAATGCCAGGATCGTGGCCATGACAGATGGTCATGGCGCTGTCTTCGACCCTGATGGCATGGACCATCAGGAGCTTGTCCGGCTCATGGATGGCAATTTCAAAACAGCCCACTTTGATAAGTCCAAACTGAAAGGCGAGGGGGCGCTGGTTGTTTCGACAGACGACCCGGATGGAACCCATATCCGCAATACGCTCCACAACACAGCCGTAGCCGACCTGTTTATTCCATCGGGTGGCAGGCCGGACACCATCAACATGTCCAATTGGAAAGAGTACCTGCAAAAAGATGGAACGCCTTCCTCAAGAGGGCTCGTGGAAGGCGCGAATATATTCATCTCAAAAGAAGCCAGGGCAGAGCTTGAGAAGGCGGGCGTTCTGGTCGTTCCCGGTCCATCGGCCAATAAAACCGGTGTCATCTGTTCTTCATATGAAATTCTGGCCGGTCTCATCCTGAATGAGGAGGAGTTTCTCGCCATCAAGGATGAATATGTCGTGCAGCTTCTGGATATCCTCCGGAGCAGGGCGCGATCCGAAGCCCGGGTGCTCATGCGAGAGTATAAGCTGGCGGGAGGGACTAAGACCATCACCGAACTCTCATATGCACTTTCGGCATCCATCAACAGTCTGGCCGACCTGGTTGTCAGCGTCCTGGATTCCTCGGTCGAGACCGTTGCGTCGGACCCGGAGCTGTCGGAGGTGCTGTTGGCATACTGCCCGGCGGTTTTTGCGGAGAAATACCGGGATCGCATCATCAGCGATATCCCGAGGGGACACCAGCTGGCTTTGCTGGCGGCATTTGTCTCTGCCAAGATGCTCTATCAGGAGGGCATGGGGTGGGCAGACAAGCTCGTGGCATTGCGCACCGTGCGCGAGGTTGTTTTCAGCTATCTGGAACAGGAAAAGAAAATTGCCGGACTGGTGGCCGAGGTTCGCTCAGCCGGATTGGAACATGCTGAGATTATAGCTGGAATACTTGACTATTCCGGTCGGAAACAGTTGACTTTGGAGCAACTCGGTCTGGGTTGAGCCTTGTTCAAAGACCGCCTTTTTCAGAGATCTTGGTTGATTTATTGAGTGTTTTTGTGAATGATATCACAATGATAATATTATTTCCCGAATCCCCTTAATACTTGACAGCTTATTGATTCCTTTGTAATGTAGTTACAAATGAATAGATACTCATGTGAGGTGGTATGTCTAATATGGCGTGTAGCGATACAGAGCAGCATGTGGCAAATGTGGAAGCGGCGAAGAAGGGAATGCTCTCTGAACGTGACTTTCTTTTTCTGGCCGAACTTTTCAAGGCCTTGGGCGATTACACCCGTGTTCGCATCCTGTACGCGCTTTCCATTGGGGAGTTGTGCGTCTGTGCGTTGGCCGATGTCCTGGAGATGTCGCAATCAGCCATTTCTCATCAACTGAGATTGCTGCGGGCAGCCAAGCTGGTGCGTTATCGCAAGGAAGGAAAGAACGTATACTATGCTCTTGATGATGACCATGTTCGCAACCTGGTCTCTCAGGGATTGGATCACGTCAGGGAAGAGGGGTAGAGGGCTACCCCCTCCCTCTTTTTTTTTGTATTATTTATGAATAACTACTCATGTATTTGTTTTGTGGAGAGTGAGATAAATGTTTGATATTATGGTGAATATAGTCGTTGAGTCGTGGAATGTGCTTGTGGAGGCGTCTCCATACGTCCTGTTCGGTTTTTTTGTCGCAGGGCTGCTCAAGGGATATGTGCCGGATTCTTTCATGGCCAAACACCTGGGCAAACGATCTGTCTGGTCTGTGTTCAAGGCGGCCGTCATTGGCGTTCCGTTGCCATTGTGCTCCTGTGGCGTACTTCCCACGGCGCTTGGCTTGCGTCGGCAGGGAGCAAGCAAGGGGGCAACCACCGCGTTCATGATTTCCACTCCTGAAACCGGCGTGGACTCCATGGCCGTGACCTATGCGCTCATCGACCCGATCATGACGGTCATCCGCCCGGTTGCCGCTTCTGTCACCGCCATTTTCGCAGGGATTCTGATCAATGTCTTTCCTGACAAAGAAGATGCGCCGTTGCCTTTGAAGAGCCTCGTAACGCCGGAAGGTGGTTGCGGAGGGAGCGGGTGCGGCTGCTCCGGTTCTTCCTGTGGTGTTTCTCAAGGCGCGGGCGCATGGGATCGATTCAAGGTTGGAATGGAGTATGCCTTTGACGAAATGATAGCGGATATCGGCCGTTGGCTGCTTCTTGGCGTCCTCATAGCCGGCATTATTTCTGCCGTTGTTCCAGCCAATACGCTTGATACCTATGTGGGGACAGGGTTTCTTTCCTATCTGGTCATGCTGATCGTGGCTCTCCCGCTCTATGTCTGCGCCACGGCTTCCACGCCGATCGCGGCGTCTCTGCTGCTCAAGGGATTGTCTCCAGGTGCAGCACTGGTCTTTCTGTTGGCCGGGCCCGCGACCAATGGAGCGACTATCACTGTTATGCTCAAGACCTTGGGAAAACATGCAGCCGGACTCTATGTTCTGTCCATCATTATTTGTTCACTGGCGCTCGCATGGCTGGTAGATCGACTTTACGAATCGCTTGGCCTTGATATTCGTGCGGTGGTGTCTGACGTGGACGAAATCCTGCCTCATTGGGTAGGTGTTGTCGGTGCTGTTATTGTTCTTGGGTTGGTTGCAAAAAGTTTTATCAATACACATGACCATGATCATGAATAAGCATAAAGAACTCTTTAAAAATCTATTTTCTTTTATTCGCCTGTCTAATACGATGTATTGTCTTTTTTAATGTTTAGATAGTGGGTCGTACCGTGAAGAATGTTTTGATTGTTGCATGTATATTCATGTTTTTTGTTCTTGTTGGTTGCAATGGGAAGCAGACCGCGACAGATGTTTCTCCGACTGCAATGGACACGATGTTTTCGCTTACTGATGATTTTCACTATGTGGGGTCGCCGGAATTTTCTGAAAATGCGTCGTATGTAGGCCAGTCGGGGATGCTGTTTGATAAATCTCATAAAGTGAGTACTTCAGTCGAAATGTTTCTTACAAAAAAAGTCAGGAAATGTACCGGTTGAAATCTGTATTTTTTTACGTCATATCTTGAGAGATGGCGGGTGGGCTCCACCTGATGGAGAAGAAATCGTGTTGGCCGGACAAAGATGTAAGGAAAATTTTGGAGCGTTTTGGTATAAAGAGGCGTCCCAAGTGTATGATCCTTTTAAACAATTCCTTGTTGAAAAGGGCTATGCCAACTCCGGTCCTGGATATGTCGTTTACTCTGTTGTCCGGAAGAGTAGTTTCAATGTTCTGGTTCGTACCATTTATGCGTACAACTATGAAGATTTGCCTGCTGAAGTCAGTGCGAGTCCCGATTCGATCAAGAACTTTTTGAGGGAGCATTTTGCCCAAAGAATTGAAGGCTCATAGGGCATTGATGTTGGGTGTGGAGTAGCCTGTACAGTCTTCACAGGGCAACGTCTCAAGCAGTATTTTTCGATCTCAAGGCAGTGCAATCAACGATTGCACTGCCTTTTCTTTCCTTTGCTCCCGTGCTAGATGAATTCCAGCAAAATGAAGGGGAAACAGAATGAAAAAAATTGTACTTACAGCTCTTTGTCTCCTCGTGTTCAGCCTGCCTGTACACGCTGAGAATATGACCATTCGATTCGGTGTTCTGCCGGTCATTGATTCGTTGCCGTTGCACGTCGCCTCCAGAGATGGGCTTTTTGAGAAGCATGGTCTCAATGTGGAGTTGGTTAAGTTCATGTCCGCCCTTGAACGCGATACAGCCATACAGACCGGCCAGCTTGACGGAGCGTTCGGTGATCTGATCGCGACCTATATGCTTATCAACCAGGGCGTGCCCATGCGTATTGCCTTGACTTCCTGGCGCACCACGCCGGGCTATCCCATGTTCGGCATCGCGCTTTCACCGGCCTGCAAAGATCGTGACCTGGGTGACATGAAAGGGCGCAAGCTCGGTCTGTCCAAGTCCACCATCATGGAGTATCTGGCCGATAAGATGGAAGATCATCTGAAAGTCAATCGCGGCCATTTCGTACCGGTTGAAATCAAGAAAGTGCCTATCCGCATGCAGATGCTCATGACTGATCAGATTGACAGCGCGTTACTGCCTGAACCGTTGTTGACCCTGACCCGTCTCAAGGGCGGCGGCATCCTGACCACGGCAGAAAATCTCGATATGCCCCTCACTGTGCTTTTCCTGAATGCCAAATATTATGAAGACGGGGGCAAGGGATATACGCAATTCGTTGCTGCCTACAAGGAAGCGGTTCAACGTCTGGCCGAAAACCCGGAAGCGTACCGCAGTCTCATGGCAGAGACCTGTCGTATTCCACCGCCGCTGGTTTCCAAGTTTCCCATTTACCCCTTCCCCATGCCCAAGCTCCCCACGGCAGCCGAGCTGGATGACGTGCAGGAATGGATGATGGCCAAGGGATTATTGAAGAAAAAGATCTCCAATGAGACAGCGCTTTCTCCTATCAAACCGTAGTTCATGCTGACAGCAGATACTCTGATCAAGTCCTTTGACGGCCAGACCGTCATTCAGGATGTTTCGTTCTCTTTGGATAGCCAGGAGACGCTGGCTGTTGTCGGTCCGTCCGGCTGCGGCAAGACGACCCTGCTCTATATGTTGAGCGGGCTGACGTTGCCGGACAGGGGGGAGGTCTTGCTCGATGGAGAGCTGATCATGCAACCCCAGTCGGATATCTCCATCATTTTGCAGGATTATGGCCTGTTGCCGTGGCGTAGTGTCGTTGACAACGTGGCCTTGGGGCTTAAAATTCAAGGTGTAGGCAAGCGTGAACGGCTGGAGAGGGCGCGGGCTCAGTTGGCCGAAGTGGGGATCGTTGGGCGTGATGCTGATTATCCCGCAACCCTGAGTGGTGGAGAACAACAGCGGGTGGCCATTGCCCGGGCCTTTGTCACCAGACCTCGGCTCATGTTGCTGGACGAGCCGTTTTCTTCGCTTGATGCCCTGACGCGAGAGCGCTTGCAACATGCCTTGCTCGATCTCTGGAAGCAGAAAAAGGTTCCGTATGTGCTCGTCACGCACTCCCTTGAGGAGGCGGTGGTCCTGGGCAAACGGATCATGGTCATGTCCGACCGTCCGGCCCGTCCGGTTGCGCTTTTTGACAATCCCGGCTTTGGAGATTCGTGCATCCTCGAGACCGAAGAAGCCTTCTCGCTTTTGAAGGAACTGCGGCGCACGGTGGAGGCTCAATGGTAATGCTTTGGAAACCCTGCCTCAGATATGGTTTGGTCATTCTCGCAATCGGCCTTTTGTGGAAGCTCGCGGCCCTGGCGCTTGGCGGAGTTATTCTGCCGCACCCGGAAGACGCCGTATCCGCCTTTGTCTCGGCCATGGGGACGCCGCTTTTCTGGGAGCATTTTTTCGTGAGCGGATATCGGGCTGTCATGGCCATGGTCCTGGCATGGTGTACCGCATTTCCGCTTGGGTTGCTCATGGGCAGCATGAAGCGCGTGGATGCGGTTCTGGCACCGTTTATTTTCCTGACATATCCTATCCCCAAGATAGTGCTGCTGCCGGTTTTCCTGCTCCTGCTCGGTATGGGCGATGTCTCCAAGATCGCCATGATTGGACTCATTCTCGGTTACCAGATTCTGGTTACCACGCGCGATGGCGTCCGTTCCATCCATCCGAAGTATTATGATTCCGTTTTGTCTCTCGGCGGCACCCGGATGGATATCCTTCTCGAAGTTTTGCTGCCCGCGGCATTACCCCATGGATTCACGGCGTTGCGACTGGGCACGGGGGTGTCTGTGGCCGTTCTTTTCTTTGTGGAATCCTTTGCCACCACCCGGGGGCTGGGATATATGATTATGGACGCTTGGGGCGCCATGGATTATCTGACCATGTTCTCGGGAATACTGGGCATGTCCATTATGGGTGCGGCGCTGTATGAAATCGCCAATCTGCTGGAAAGAAAGGCGTGCTCGTGGATGTTTTTGCGTAAGAAAGTCTAATCGGAGGAATCCAAACTGTCTGCCTTCAAACTTGAATTTGACGATGGCCATATGGCCAGCCAGCTTTTCGGTCCGCACAATCAGCACCTTAAACTGCTGGGGGAGCGTCTTGGCGTTCACATCAACAGCCGGGGCAACTCGGTAGCCATACAGTGTGACGATGGCGATGAAGGCAAATGCGACCTTGCTTCACAGGTACTGACTCAGCTGTACGCCATGATCAAGAAGGGCAAGTCCATCTATCCGCAGGACGTTGATTTCGCCTGCCGGGTGCTGGAGCGTCAGCCGTCCGCCGATGTGGGAGAGGTCTTCAAAGGCGACGTGTATGCGACCTCGGGCAAGAGGACGGTTTCTCCAAAGTCATTGAATCAACGTGAATATCTGGATGCCATCCGTGATTCCGACATGACCTTCGGCATTGGACCGGCTGGTACGGGCAAGACCTATCTGGCCGTGGCCATGGCTGTTGGGGCGTTGGCCCGGCGTGAGGTTAAACGTATCGTCCTGACACGACCGGCTGTGGAGGCGGGGGAGAAGCTTGGCTTCCTGCCAGGGGATCTGGCTGAAAAAATTAATCCGTACCTGCGTCCGTTGTACGACGCCCTGCACGATATGCTCGATTTCTCCAAAGTAGAGGATTATCAGGAGTCGGGGATCATTGAGATCGCGCCTCTGGCTTTCATGCGCGGACGGACACTGAATGATGCGTTTATCATCCTTGATGAGGCCCAGAACACTACGCCGGAACAGATGAAGATGTTTCTGACTCGTCTTGGCTTCGGGTCCAAAGCGGTCATCACCGGAGATGTCACCCAGATTGATCTGCCTTCCCATGCCAAGTCCGGGTTGCTGCACGCGCGCCGTATTCTTGAAAACGTCAAAGGCGTGTCCTGCATTGTTTTTGATGAGCAGGACGTCATTCGTCATCCGCTTGTGGGACGTATTGTCCGCGCCTATGACAAATATGAGGCGGACAAGGGATAGGCATGAACGAGCAGGTGACCATACTTCGCGAAACCCGGCTGGACCCGAGGTTTGCCCTGTCCGGAAGTGAGTTGCGGGCGCTGTCGGCAGTGCTGCTTGAAGCGCTGGACCTGGAAGGACGCACGTTTTCTTTGACGCTGGTTGATGATCAGGAGATCGCCCGGCTCAATCAGGAGTATCTCGGATGTGTGGGGCCGACCAATATTCTCAGTTTTCCCGCGCATGAGGCAGATTCCCCGCTCAATGCTTCTGATGAGGATTCGTTGTTTCTCGGCGAGCTGGCCCTGTCCGTAGACGCCCTGGGACGCGAAACCGATCTGTACGGCCAGCATCCTCTGGAGCATCTGGCCCGTCTGCTCGCTCACGGTATTCTTCATCTGGCAGGGTTTGATCACAGCGAAGAAATGTTCGAGTTGAATGATCAGGCGGTTGACAGGGCGCTTCTTGAATTCTCAGATAGCGGGATAGGGGTGTAGGCATGTCCGGAATAAAAGCCATTCGTGGAACAAAATTATACAGTATACTTTTTTATGGCGTGATCTTCACTGTGGCCGCCATTGTTGCACTGGGGTATTGGGGAGTTCGTGAAATACGCACTGATGCAGCGGTCGTGGCGGTAGAGAACTCGGCCCGTGGCATTTCCGGGGCGGTGACCGTGTTGCTCAATGCCGTTACAAATTCCAATTCGGAGATTGGCAACGGGGTTATTCCCTCCCTGGAACCTGCGGATTTGCATAAGGAATTCCAGTCGATACTCGACAAGCATCCCATGGTCTCTGCGGTCATGGTCAGCGATGAGCATGGACTGCGGTATATGTTTACTCGTCGGGCCGGCAGTGTGGCCGAAATGATTCCAAAACGTGGTGATTCTCCCACCAATTCATGGACATTGTACAGGAAAGATGGAACCCGCGACGATAAATACAAAGGGTGGGAGTACGACTGGGATAAAGTGGACCATTTCCTGGCCGACGAATTTGTTCACCTCAAGCCGGAACAGATCAATTGGCGCAGTTCCAACAAATTTTATGATTCCAGCGAGACCTGGATAACCGCTTCTTCGTTGGTGGAGTCAGAAGCGGGTGATCGGTTGATGCTTTCGGTCCTTTTCCCCATTGACGCACTGCTCTCACAGTTGGCCGGGGCCGAACGTGGCGGGGCTGAACGAATTTTTCTCTATTGGAATAATGGGCAGGCGCTTCCGGTTACCGGATCGGATACGGGACGTGTCAAAAGAGATCAGGTCAGTCAGGCCCTTGAGCCTGAGAAGCTGGAAGATCCTGTTATTCAGGGAGCTGTCTCCCAGTTGGCCGCTGGTGGAGCAGAGAGACCGTTCTCCTATACGGCTGAGGGGGAAGTCTGGTGGGCATATGCTTTGCCGCTCACGGTGTTTGGAGACACCATGTCACTTGGTGTGGCAGTGCCGCGCAGAAACATTGTCTCCAGTTTGACCAGTGATACTTTCCTGCAGTTTTTTTCAACCGGATTGATTCTGTTGGGGGCTATCGCCTTGTTCTTCCTCCACAAGAACAGAACTCGCATTGAGGCCATTGGTCGAAGACGACACATGGTGTCGACAGGCGTTGAGCTTCTCGCGCTTGTTCAGGGGGGGGAAAACGATCAGTTGGAGTTCAAGCAGACCCTCAGGTTCAACCTGAAGTCCGGGAAAAATGGTCGTGAAATCGAGCACGCCAGTCTCAAGACTGTGGCCGCATTTCTTAATTCCGACGGGGGCACACTGCTGATAGGGGTCGCTGATAACGGCGAAATCACCGGTTTTGCCGAGGATCAACTCGATTCGACGGATCATGCTTTGTTGCACTTCAATAATCTGGTCAATCAAAGCATCGGAGCGGAATTCTCGCGATATATCAATTCCGCAATCATTGAGGTGGGCGGTATTCCCGTGCTCAGAGTGCATTGTATTCCTGCTCCTGTTCCGGCAATTTTGAAGGATGGGAAGAAAGAGGAATTCTATGTTCGCAGCGGGCCTGCCAGTCGTCAGCTCAGTTTAAGCCAGTTTTATGAATGGCTTAAAGAGCATTAAGTATTGATCTTCTATGCAAACACACTCTGGTTTGTATAGGGTTGTTCTCTGTGAGAAGGAGCGCTTGATCAGAATGAGAGTACTTTCCATACGGACCGCGAGTGAAACACTGGTACCAGCCGGGTTGATGTTGTTTATGGCCTTTTGTCTGGTTGCGTTCATGGCGGCTCCGACTCTGGCTGCCCAATCCATCAAGATAGGCATGATCACCGGCAAGACAGGCAAAGCCGGTACCTCGAACAAGATTTCCTTTTCCGGTGCACGGTTCGCCGTGAAGACCATAAACGACGAGGGGGGCATCCTCGGTCGTCCTGTTGAACTTCTCGAATATGACAACCTCAGCACTGCTGAAGGAAGTGCGGGGGCGGCTCGTCAGGCCCTGGCCGACGGAGCCGTTGCCGTAGTGGGCTGCAACTGGAGCTCTCACTCCCTGGCCATGGCCAGGGTTCTGCAGAAAGCCGGAGTGCCCATGGTTTCCCATTCCTCTACCAATCCGGCAGTTACCCAGGTGGGTAATTATATCTTTCGTGCCTGTTTTACCGATTCGTTTCAGGGGCAGGGGTTGGCCCATTTTGCCTTGACGCGCTTGAACAGTGTGACCGCCGTTGTGCTGGAGGACACCAGTCGAACCTATAGTACGGGGTTGGCTGAGACCTTTACCAAGGCTTTTGAGGCCGGCGGAGGCCGGATTGTCTGGAAGGGCGAGTATACCCAGGATGATTACAGGGTCGATGACATGCTGCAGGCGGTCTCCGAACACGCGCCTGATGTCCTTTTCGTTCCCGGAGGCTATGCGGATGTCGCCGCTTTCTTTGGGGCGGCTGCGCGATATGGCATCAGGAGCGCGCGCATCAGCGGTGATGGTATCGGGATCAAGTTGTTTGAATACATCGGCGACAAGGCTGAAGACGTGTACTATTCTGGGCATTGGAGCCGCTGGGTCAACTCGAAGCAGTCAAAGGATTTTGTCCGCAGGTATGAGGCTGAAGTCGGTACGGTGTCGCAGGATACTATTGCATTGGCTTACGACAGTGTCATGTTGATCAAGGATGCGATTGAGCGGGCCGAAGGCACCACTCCGGCGGCTATTCGTGACGGCCTGGCGACTACGTCGGGATTCATGGGGGTGACCGGTACCATCCGTTTCGATGATAATGGTGATCCTATCAAGTCTCTGGTCATCAATCGCCTCAAATTCGGAGGACGGCTCTACCTGGAGCAAATCGATCCATAAATGCGGGCTGATTCCCACTGTGCCGCAGGCGAATGGGGCGTTTTTTCGCATTCTAAATCGCTTTACATTCATATTAATATGGGCCAAACTCCATCTCTTTGTTTTCATTTTGGCAATCGATATGGAGTAAACACACGATGCCCAAACACTTTTTGACCATTTTGGATATCCCCAAGGATGAGGCGAAACAGGTCCTTTTGCGGGCCAAGGAGATGAAGGACGACAATGTCCGGACTGATCTGCTTGCCGGCAAGACTTTGCTCATGATTTTCGACAAGGCTTCCACCAGGACCCGCGTGTCCTTTGAGGTGGGTGTCCGTCACCTCGGCGGTGATCCTGTTTTCATCGCCTCCAAGGATTCTCAACTGGGCCGCAGCGAGCCGCTCAAGGATGCCGCTCGGGTTCTTTCCCGATACGCGGATGGTCTCATAGTGCGAACCTTCGGCCAGGAGAATCTCGAAACCCTGGTCGAATACGGTGACATTCCCGTGGTTAATGCTCTGACCGATGAGTACCATCCCTGCCAGATCATGGCCGATATGCTGACCATGTACGAGCGCACGCCCAAGCTGGAAGACATAAAAGTGGCCTGGGTCGGTGACGGCAACAACATGGCGCACTCTTTCATCAACGGCGCTGTTACCTTTGGCTACCAGCTCTCTTTGGCCTGTCCAAATGGATACGAGCCTGATGAGGAGATCCTGGCCAAGGCGCGAGGTCTGGGTGCGGTTATCTCCTTGAGCGATGATCCCTCCGAGGCTGTTTCCGGTGCCGATTATGTCCACACCGATGTGTGGGCCTCCATGGGCCAGGAAGAAGAGCAGAAAAAACGCGAAAAGGCGTTTGCCGGATATGAAGTGAACGGCGCGCTCATGGCCAAAGCCGCTGCTGACGCCAAATTCATGCACTGCCTGCCAGCCCATCGCGGCGAGGAAGTGTCCGAGGCCGTGTTCGAATCCCCGGCTTCCATTGTCTGGGATCAGGCTGAAAACAGACTGCATATGCAAAAAGCCATTCTTGAATGGATTTATACATAATTACGTTTTTATACGAAGGAATATACAATGAATAAAATAGATAAAGTCGTACTCGCCTATTCCGGTGGGTTGGACACTTCCATCATCCTCAAGTGGATCAAGAATAACTACAATTGTGAAGTCGTCTGCATGACCGCTGATCTTGGTCAGGGTGAAGAAATGGACGGCATTGAGGAGAAGGCGTTGGCTACCGGTGCCGTCAAGGCCTATGTCGAAGACATGCGCGAGGAATTCGTGCGTGATTACGTCTTCCCCATGTTTCGGGCCAACGCACTGTATGAAGGTCGTTACCTGCTCGGCACAGCCATTGCCCGTCCTCTGATCTCCAAGAGGATGGTTGAAATCGCCGAGATGGAAGGTGCTCAGGCCGTGTCGCATGGCGCCACCGGCAAGGGCAACGATCAGGTTCGTTTCGAGCTGGCCACCATGGCCCTCAATCCGCGACTCAAAACCATTGCCCCCTGGCGCGAATGGGAGCTGAAGTCCAGGACCGATCTTATCAATTTCGCCAAGGAAAATGAGATTCCCATCCCGGTTTCCCGTAAAAAACCGTGGTCCATTGACGCCAACCTGCTGCACACCTCTTTTGAAGGTGGTGAGCTGGAAGATCCGTGGAATGCACCCGGCCCAGACTGCTATCGCAATATCACGCCGCCCGAGATGTGTCCGGATGAGCCTGAAGAGATCACCATTGATTTCGAAGCCGGTGATCCCATCGCCATCAACAGCGTGAAGTATTCTCCGGCAGCCCTGCTTGCCAAGCTCAACGAGCTTGGTGGCAAACATGGCATCGGCCGCATCGACATGGTCGAGAACCGTTTCGTGGGCATGAAGTCCCGTGGCGTGTACGAAACTCCGGGCGGTACCATCCTGGCCGCTGCCCACCGTGATCTGGAAGGGCTGTGCATGGATCGTGAGATGATGCACCTCAGGGACGGCCTTATTCCGAAATACGCCGAAATGGTGTACTACGGATACTGGTTCTCTCCCGAGCGCGAAGCGTTGCAGGCCATGATCGACAAATCTCAGGAAAAAGTGACCGGTACCGTGCGTGTTAAGCTCTACAAGGGTAATTGTGTACCTCTGGGACGTAAGTCTCCGTTCTCTCTGTACAATCCTGAGTTGGCTACATTTGAGGAAGATTACGTCTACGATCAGGCTGACGCTGAGGGCTTCATCAAACTGGTTGGCCTCAGGCTCAAGGGTCGCATGCAGCAGTCCAAATGGGGCGGAAAAGAATCTGAAGATTCCTGCGAGTAGATTATGGCAGAAAAAAAAATGTGGGGCGGGCGGTTCGCACAAGGAACCGCCGCTTCCATGGAAGCATATTCCGAATCCGTGTCGTTTGACTGGCAGCTCTATGCCGAGGACATTCGCGGCTCGCAGGCGCACGCCCGCGTGTTGGCCAAGCAGGGGTTTCTGACCGAAGGCGAGGCCACGACCATTTGTGATGGACTCGAAACGGTCAAGGCAGAAATCGAAGCCGGTGATTTTACCTGGAAGACCGAGATGGAAGATGTTCACATGAACATCGAGTCCCGACTCACCGAGATTATCGGCCCCCTTGGCGGCAAACTGCACACTGCGCGTTCCCGTAACGATCAGGTCGCACTGGATTTTCGACTGCATGTGGGCACTCGCTTGGTCGCTTGGCAGGCGTCCCTTACGGCTCTTATTGACGTGCTTGTCGCTCGTGCAGAGGAGCATCGGGGTACCATGCTTCCCGGTTGCACCCATTTCCAGCCTGCCCAGCCTGTCAGCCTCGCGCATCATCTGTTGGCGTACGCGCAGATGTTCAAGCGGGATCACGAACGGGTAACCGACGCCTTGAAGCGTGTACGCGTCATGCCGCTTGGTGCGGCCGCTCTGGCAGGGACCACCCATCCGGTGAATCCGCAGGCCGTTGCTGACGATCTTGGTTACGAGGCCATTTTTGCCAACTCCATGGACGCTGTCTCCGATCGGGATTTCGTCCTTGAGTCCGTGTTCGCCGGTTCCTTGGTCATGGCGCACCTTTCCCGTATCTGCGAAGAGATCATCATCTGGGCCAATCCGAATTTTGGGTATGTGAAGTTGCCGGACCAGTATGCGACCGGTTCTTCCATCATGCCCCAGAAAAAGAACCCTGACGCCTGCGAACTTATGCGCGGCAAGACCGGGCGCGTGGTTGGTTCCCTCATGAGCCTCCTTGTGCTCATCAAGGGTTTACCCATGACGTACAATCGGGATATGCAGGAAGATAAAGAACCGTTCTTTGATGCAGACAAGACCGTGTCCGCTTCCCTCGGCATCATGGCCGATATGCTCAGGCAGATCGAATATGTGCCGGAGAAGATGGCCGCTACCGTGAAGAAGGGCTTCCTGAACGCTACCGAGTTGGCAGATTATCTGGCAGCCAAGGGCATGCCGTTCCGTGAAGCGCACCACATAACCGGTGCAGCCGTGGCCCACGCCGAAGCCAAGGGCATCGGCTTGGAAGACATGGATATTGCTGAATTCAAGCAATTTTCCGAGGACATCGAAGAGGATGTTTTCGACGTTCTGGATTACACCGCTGCCATTGAGCGGCGCACATCTCCGGGCGGGACAGGCCCCGATTCCGTGAATGTGCAGATTGTTCGGTTGAAGGAGTGGCTTGCTGCCGTTTAGTGCAATTCTTTGCGAAAGATTTATTTTTTGTTTGAATCACTTGATTTTTCATGAGGCTGCATTACTTTAGAACCTGATATCACATTGAAAGCGATTTGGTGCCCGAGTTCGGGACATTGTATACGATATTACGGAGGACTCTCCTTTGAACAACCATATGAAAAATCTTGTTATCTGGGCAATCATCTTCGTCTTGATGGTCGTCCTGTTCAACCTTTTTAACCAGCCTCCGGTTCCCAAGGACATGCCTTCCTATAGCGAGTTCCTGTCCATGGTGGATCGAGGAGACGTCGCGGAAGTCAAAATACAGGGGCCGAAAATCTCCGGTGTGAAGAGTTCCGGTGAATCGTTCCAGACGTATGCCCCGGATGATCCGAAGATGATCGATACCCTCATTCAGAAGGGGGTGCAGGTCAATGCGGAGCCGCCCGAGGAATCCCCCTGGTATCTGACCATGCTCCTCTCCTGGTTCCCCATGCTTCTGCTCATCGGCGTCTGGATATTCTTCATGCGTCAGATGCAGGGCGGAGGCAGCGGTGGACGCGGAGCCATGAGCTTTGGCCGTTCAAAGGCACGGCTCATAAGCGAAGAAACCGCCAAGGTCACGTTTGAAGATGTGGCCGGTGTCGACGAAGCTAAGGAAGAGCTTTCCGAGGTCGTTGATTTCCTGCGGGAACCCCGCAAGTTCACCCGTCTGGGTGGGCGCATCCCCAAGGGTGTTCTGCTGGTGGGTGGTCCCGGAACCGGTAAAACCCTGCTGGCACGCGCCGTGGCCGGTGAAGCCAATGTCCCGTTCTTCTCCATTTCCGGTTCGGATTTCGTGGAGATGTTCGTCGGTGTTGGCGCTTCCCGTGTGCGCGATCTTTTTGCCCAGGGTAAGAAAAACGCTCCCTGTCTTATTTTTATTGATGAAATCGACGCCGTCGGTCGTCAACGTGGTGCTGGCCTCGGCGGCGGGCATGACGAGCGCGAACAGACGTTGAACCAGTTGCTGGTCGAGATGGATGGCTTCGAGTCCAACGAAGGTGTTATCCTTGTTGCGGCCACCAACCGTCCTGACGTTCTCGATCCGGCGCTGCTCAGGCCCGGTCGTTTTGACCGTCAGGTCGTGGTTCCGAATCCTGATCTGCGTGGTCGTGAGCGCATTCTCAAGGTGCACTCCCGCAAAACGCCGCTGTCTCCCGAAGTCGATCTGGAAGTCATTGCCCGCGGTACTCCCGGATTTTCGGGAGCCGATCTGGAGAACCTCGTGAACGAGGCTGCTCTGGCCGCTGCCAAGCTTGGCAAGGACCATGTGGACATGTCCGACTTCGAAGAGGCCAAGGACAAGGTCATGATGGGCGGTCGTGAACGTCGTTCCATGATCCTTTCCGATGATGAAAAGAAAACGACGGCCTACCATGAGGCCGGTCATGCTCTGGTCGCCAAGCTGTTGCCCGGTACCGACCCCGTGCACAAGGTCTCCATCATTCCGCGCGGTCGCGCTCTGGGTGTGACCATGCAGCTTCCCGGTGAAGACAGGCACAATTATTCCAAGCAGTTCCTCCTCAACAACATGGCTGTCCTCATGGGGGGCCGTGTGGCTGAAGAATTGGTTCTGGATCAGTTGACCACAGGGGCGAGCAACGATATCGAGCGCGCCACCAAGACCGCGCACAACATGGTCTGCATGTGGGGTATGTCTGAAAAGCTCGGTCCCATGAGTTTTGGTGACAACCAGGAACAGGTCTTTTTGGGCAAGGAACTCATTCACGACAAGAGCTATGGCGAAGAGACTGCCAAACTCATCGACAACGAAGTTCGTCGATTCGTGGATGATGCGTATCAGAAGGCCACTGCGTTGCTCAAAGACAACATGGAGGCTTTGGCGGCCATTGCCCTGGCGTTGCTCGACCGTGAAACCATCACCGGCGCTGATATTGATCTGCTCATGGAAGGCAAGGAATTGCCGCCCATGGAAAATGGAAACGGCGGGTCTACGGGCAACACCTCTGGTGGGGCGCCCAAAGGATACACTGCCGATGGCAAAGCTGTTGATGGCTCCGGCCCCGGATACAAGCCCAAAAGCGAATCCGATGGCAAAGAGGATGATTTTATCCTCGAAGACGACGACTCCGATAATGACGGGGACGGCGGAGAAGACAAGATTCAGTAAGTGACGTTGTAAACACGATGAACGACGTAAAATGGATATTGAAAGGGGGCAAGGTCTTAGGGCCTGCTCCCTTTTTCATTGCCGGAGTGGTGAATGTTACCCCGGATTCCTTCTATGATGGCGGGGCGCACCCTGACATGAGCACCGCTGTCGCCCATGGCCTGGAGCTGGCTGAACAAGGGGCGGCGATCCTTGATGTCGGGGGTGAGTCCACAAGGCCCTACGCCGCCCCGGTGAGCGAGGCTCAGGAACTGGACAGGGTGGTGCCGGTCATCAAGGCGTTGGCCGAAGCCGAGACCGCTGCCGTTATATCCGTTGACACCTCCAAGGCCAAGGTCGCAGCCCAGGCTCTGGATGCTGGCGCGGATATTCTCAACGATGTCTCTGCGTTCAGTTTCGAGCCCGAACTGCTGGACGTCATCAGTCAATACAAGCCCGGTTACGTGCTCATGCACTCTCTTGGAAAACCAGAGGACATGCAGGATGCGCCCAGGTATGCGGATGTGGTCGATGAGATCAAGCGGTTCTTTGAGGATAAGATTGAACTGCTTGACAAAGCAGGCCTTCCTCTGGACAGGATTGTACTTGATCCAGGCATTGGGTTCGGCAAGACCCTGGAACATAATCTGATAATTTTAAAAGAAATAGACCGATTTTTTGACCTTGGTGCCCTTGTCTATATGGGGTTGTCCAACAAGTCGCTCTGGCAGGGGCTTCTCGGACTTGAGGTGGGAGAAAGGCAAAATGCTACCCAGGCAGCTACCGCGCTCATGGCAGCCAAGGGTGTCCCCATTCATCGTGTGCATGAAGTTGCGCTATCCATGCAAACATTGACCATAGCTCGCAATTTAGCGTAGGCATAGATATGTTTGAACTTTTCGGTATACAGGTCACCTGGAGGGTCTTGCTCGATATCGGGCTCGTGGCCTTCATCTATTACAATCTCATTATCCTGGTTCGTGGCACCCGCGCAGCGGCTGTTCTTTACGGTCTCGTGGTGTTGCTTGTGGTCTATTATGTGGCGGAGAAGTTCAACCTCTACACCCTGAACGCTTTGCTGGGCGAGTTCCTGACGTCCATATTTCTGGTGATTGTCATTCTGTTCAAGACCGATATTCGAAAAGCATTGGCATCGGTTGGCACCAAAAAATTCTGGACCAAATCCCAGGTACGGGACGACACCCTTGAGCAGTTGACCCGGGCTGTCATGACCATGTCGGAAACGTTGACCGGTGCCATACTCGTCATAGAGAAGAACATGCCGCTTGGCGACATCGTTGAACGTGGCATCGAGCTGGACGCAAAGGTCAACACCGAACTCATCGAAACAATTTTCGTGACCGATACCCCCCTGCATGACGGGGCTGTTATCATCCGCCGTGATCGCATTGTGGCGGCTGCCTGCATCCTGCCGCTGTCCAACAAACTCAGAGGACAACCCATGTACGGCACTCGGCACAGGGCGGCATTGGGTATCTCCGAGGGATCCGATGCCATCACCATTGTCGTCTCCGAAGAGCGGGGCGAAGTTTCAGTCGCCATGAACGGCAGGCTGACCACCAGTCTGGATGAAGTCCGTCTGATCCGCGTACTCAAGAATGCTTTGGGACGGTAATATGAAAAAGTGGCAAACCATAATTCTGTCGATTGCGCTGGCTGTATTCACTTGGTTCCTCGTGACAGGGCGAGAAGTTGTGGAGACCTGGGTGGACATGCCGGTTGTCATGACCAATCCGCCTGAAGGACTGATTATCGGCGATGGGCTGGTGGACAAGATTCAGGTTCGCTTGCGCGGTCCCAAGGGGTTGGTTGGCAATCTTTCCTCGCAGAACCTGGTCTACAAATTGGATGTCAGTCATCTCAAGATAGGTGAGCGGATTGTGGAGATCGATACCTCCCGCATCCCGCTATCATCAACTTATGAAATCATCGAGGTTAAGCCCAATCGCCTGAAGTTGACGGTTGACCGGCGCATATCCAAGAAGATTGCGGTGGAAGCTGTCTGGTCAGGCGACATGAATCCGGATTATGAGCTGCGTGAAATCGCGGCGGCACCGGATTTGGTGGTTATTCGCGGGCCGGAGACTTTATTGCGCAAGATAACCAAAACCCGCGTGGTCATGTCGGAAGATTTTTTGGAAGCCGTTCCAGCTTCCTGGGCCGAAGATGTCGGTCTGGAACTGCCTGAGGAGATCGAAGCGTCCCCCGGCCAAGTGCGTGTGGAAGCTTTTTTTGGACCGAAACTGCATCAGATATGGGTCAAGGTCCCCCTGGAGATACATGCGCCGAGAGGATATAAGGCCACTGTGTCCCAGAAATATGTACGCTTGTTGGTGGAAGGTCCGATTTTCCTGTTCCGAGACAATGAGTATCGCAAGGAAATTGCCGCTACTCTGATTTTCGGTAGCGAAATGGCCGCAGGTGAATTCAATTTGGATTATGATGTTACCCTGCCTGAAGGCTGTCGCGTGGAAAAGAAGAATCCCGAAACCGTGACAACTACCCTGAAGAAAAAATAGCCGCGTTAGACGGCGTATTCGGAGCAATCCATGAATCAAAGGCTTTTTGGCACTGACGGCCTGCGCGGTCAGGGCAATATATTCCCCATGACGCCGGAGATAGCTCTTCGGCTTGGCTTGGCCGCTGGCCAGTATTTTCGTGATGGCAGTCGCCATCGTCGTGTTGTCATAGGCAAGGACACCCGTCTGTCGGGCTATATGTTTGAGACGGCGTTGACCTCCGGGTTGTGCGCCAACGGCATGGACGTTTTCCTGGTCGGTCCCATGCCCACTCCGGCCATTTCCTTTCTGACTCGCAACATGCGCGCCGATCTCGGCGTCGTCATCTCCGCTTCCCACAATCCGTTCATGGATAACGGCATCAAGTTCTTTGACCGTAACGGTTTCAAGTTGCCGGACGAGGTTGAGGACGAGATCAGTCAGTTGGTCCTGGACGATACTACCCAGTGGGACTACCCCGCAGCCGAGGACATCGGGCGGACCCACCGCATCTCCGATGCGCGGGGACGGTATATCGTGTACCTGAAAAACAGTTTTTCCCAGAAGCTCACTCTGGACGGCATGAAAGTCGTGCTGGATTGCGCGCACGGAGCTGCTTATGGCGTTGCCCCGGACGTGTTGGAGGAGTTGGGGGCCGAGGTCATCAAGATCGGCGTAAAACCCAATGGCCTGAATATCAATCAGCAGTGCGGCTCGCTGTATCCCGAAGTCATTTCGCAGTCGGTCGTCGAGAATGGTGCGGATATCGGTATTGCTCTGGACGGAGACGCCGACAGACTCATCGTGTGTGATGAAAAAGGTCGTATTCTGGATGGTGACCAGATCATGGCCCTTGCGGCGCTCAGGCTCATGGAGACCGACAAACTGCCCAAGAACATGCTGGTGGCGACGGTCATGTCCAACATGGCGTTGGAAATATTCATGAAGGAGAAGGGGGGAACCCTGCTGAGGACGGCTGTTGGCGACAGGTATGTCATGGAAGCCATGCGCAGGGAAGGAGCCATGCTTGGTGGTGAACAGTCGGGACATCTCATTTTCATGGAGCATTCCACGACCGGAGACGGACTGTTGGCTGCGCTCCAACTGCTGCGACTCATGCGAGAGAAGGATCGCCCTCTTTCTTCATTGGCTGGATTACTCGAACCCTTCCCGCAAGTACTGCTCAACGTGCATGTGAAGCGGAAGATTCCCTTTGAGAAGGCCCCTGAAGTTCAGGTCGCTGTTCGCAAGGTCGAGGAAGCTCTCAAGGGTAAGGGCCGCGTCCTGCTTCGTTACTCCGGTACCGAGGCGGTCTGTCGAGTCATGGTCGAAGGCCCGGACAGTGATAAGGTCGCACTCTATGCCGGTGACATCGTCGAGGCCTGTGAAAAGTTTTTGAAGTAACCCCGAAGCAATCGGAGGAACACATGGATATCAAGAAAGTCGTCATTCCTGTAGCTGGTTGGGGCACACGTTCTTTGCCTGCCACCAAGAACGTCCCCAAAGAGATGTTGCCCATTTTTCGCAAGCCCATTGTGCAGTATATTGTTGAAGAAGGTATAGAAGCCGGACTTCGAGACGTGGTGTTCATCACCAACCAGAACAAGACCATTATCGAAGACCACTTTGACCGCAACTTTTTGCTTGAACAGCTGCTGGACCGCGCAGGCAAGGTTGAGATGCTTGAAGAAGTGCGCCGTGTGGCCTCGCTGGTCAATGTGATCGGCGTGCGTCAGAAAGAACAGCTTGGTCTGGGGCATGCCGTGTTGTCGGCTGCCGAGATCTGCAAGAGCGAACCTTTTGCCGTCATGCTTGGCGATGACCTGATGTTCGGCAAGGATACCGGTATCGGCGAACTTATTGCCGCGGCCAAAGCCACAGGCAAGGCTGTTGTCGGCGTAATCGAAGTGCCTGATGACAAGGTCAGCAAGTACGGTGTCATCAAGGGCGAAAAGCTGGATAACGACACCTATCGGGTAACAAACCTGGTTGAGAAACCGGCAATTGAAGACGCTCCCTCCAATCTGGCTATTATCGGTCGATATGTTCTTCTTCCTGAAATATTTGATATTCTTGAGGGTCAAAAGGCCGGCGTCGGCGGTGAAATTCAATTGACCGACGCGCTACAGGGCTTGGCTGACCAGGATAAACTCATTGCCGTACGACTCGGTGGTCAGCGTTTTGACGCTGGTGACTGGGTGGAATACCTGACGGCCAACATTTACTTTGCCTTGCAGGATGAAGAGCTCAGAGATGATCTTGTCTTGCGTTTGCAGGAATTGCTCTCCTGCTCGAAGTGAGTGCATGTATATGAAACGGATTGCGTTCCTGATCATTGCCTTCTTCGCTCTTTCAGCTCTTCCTGCTCTGGCTTTTTTGCCGGATGACGAAGAGCTGGGAGCGATTTTACAGAAGACATACGGCCCGTTGTCCTCATGGGAAGCGGAGGTGACCTTTCCGGAATACCCGGGCGTCTCCGTCAATCTCTGGTTCAATCAGGGAAAGTGGCGGCAGCAGTGGATGGCCGGAGATTCGGTCGAGGCTGTTGGTAACGGCGGCAATGTGGTTGCCTCCTGCCTTGAAGGGGGCTTTGCGCAGTCCCCCATGTTCCTGTGGGTGACTCCGCATCCGCTCAAGAGCTGGCAGCGGTGGGGGGTGGACCTGACTGTCCGTACTTTTGGGTTTTACAGCGATCAACCGTGCGTCATGATCGGAGCCGCTCCAGATGACAGCCTCGCGCCTGCCGTGTATCTCAATAACGAGGACCATGCGCCGGTGTTTGTGCGCTATTCGTCCCCGGTCGGGCTGACCTCGGTTGCCTATATGGACTACCGCACCTATGCCGGGTACCGTGTACCCCAAAAGGTGGTGGTTACGGTGGGAGAGTTGCGTCTTGAATGTCTGGTGAAATGGAAGACGGTCAAGCAGGCGGACGGCGAGGAACTGTACGATCGTGCATCGTTGGGGCATACCGTGTGCGTCCAACCTCCGGCTCCCTTTGATTTTCTTCGGGACACGTTCCGCTTTCCCGTAACCCAGTAGGTTCATATGGCCGATCTCTGGCAGGTAACGCTAGTCAGTCCTCCGTATCAGGCGTGGACATATGAGCGTCCTTCGTATTTTCCCGACCTCTCTCCGGGGCAGCGGGTCATCATTCCCTTTGGCAAATCCCATAGGGCGGGCGTGGTTATCGGGCCTGCCGAGGCAGCGCCGGAGGGAGTGGAAATCAAATCCATGATCTGGCCGTTGGAGCGGTCTGTCATTTTGTCTGAAGACTATGTGGACATGGCCGTGAATCTGGCTTCGCGTCAGATGGTCAATGTGGGGCGTATTCTTGAAATAGCTCTGCCTCGCGGTTTGCGGACCGCGGCAGTGACGTTTCGAGTGGACAAGCATATGTCAGCACGGAAGCTCCCGGCGTCCGTTCGTCCGTCAGCTCTTGTCAAATATGATGACGAGGACAAGGCAGCGCTCATGGAGCTGTGGCTGGCCGGACGCATGCGCGTACGCGTCAATGCGAAGAAAGAGGCGGAGGAGCGGTTTGTTTCGCTTGAATCTGATCCGCCGTGGGCCGTGCGCCCCAATGCCAAGCGACAGCTCCGTTTGCTTAATCATCTGCTCGAAAACGGTCCGCAGAGTCTGTATGGCCTGAAATACGCCTTGGGTGATTGGGTGTCCGATACGGCTGCCAAGCTCGAAGAAGCGGGCATAGTCCGTATTGGCGAGCTGACCGCCGACAGCATGGCCGGTGTGGATGAAGGCAAAAGCGTGTGCGTCGAGTCCGAGCAGTGTGCCTTCGCGTTGACGGACGAACAGCAGGTCGCTCTTGATGAAATGACCACGGCCATGCAGAACGGCGGTGGGGCGCACCTTGTGCATGGAGTGACCGGCAGCGGCAAGACCGTGCTCTATCTGGAGATGGCGCAGCGGTATCTGGAAGTGGGCAAGTCCGTTATGCTCCTTGCGCCGGAGGTGGCTCTGGCCTGCCAGTTGTATCGGAATGTGGCCGCGCGTTTTCCGGGCGTACAAACATATTTTTATCATGGATATCAGAGTCCGAAGAAGCGGCAGGCCACGTTCCAGGCTCTGGCCAGGGGGACAGAACCGGCGTTGGTTGTCGGTACCCGTTCTTCGTTGTTTTTGCCCGTGCATGACCTGGGCATGATCGTCCTCGACGAAGAACATGATGAATCCTACAAGCAGGAAGAGCGGCTGGCCTATCATGCCAAGGAAGTGGCCTGGTTCCGAACGGCCCGGAGCCATGCGTTGCTGCTGCTCGGTTCGGCCACGCCGGATGTGAAGACGTTCAATGCGGCCAGCCAGGGACTCATCACTGTGTCCACCATCAAGGAACGGGTGGGAGACACTGTTTTGCCTGAAGTTGAGCTGGTGGATATTTCCAGCCTCAAGGATCCGGACAAGCCCCTGGCAGGGTCAACGGTAGAGGCGATTACCGCGGCGGTGGAAGCCGGAGAGCAGGTCATCGTCATGCTGAACCGGCGTGGGTATGCGCCAATCATGTATTGTCTGGATTGCACGGAAACCGTGCGCTGTCCGGATTGTGAAGTGGGAATGACCTACCACAAGGGGCGTGAACGGCTGGTCTGTCATTATTGCGGTCTCTCCTATTCCTACCCCCTGACGTGCAAGAAATGCGGGGGAGCAAATTTCCTGCCCATGGGCGGCGGCACTGAAAGACTGGAAGAAGTCGTGCAGAAAATCCTTCCTGAAGGGACGACTGTTCTGCGTCTGGATCGGGATGCCACCAGGCGGCAGGAGCGGCTGGAGGAAATCCTTGGCGCGTTTGGTCGGGGCGAGGCGCAGGTGTTGGTCGGCACGCAGATGATTTCCAAGGGACACCATTTTCCCGGTGTGACATTGGTCGTGGTGGCCGACGGCGATCTGGGATTGAACCTGCCTGATTACCGTTCAACGGAGCGGACATTTCAGTTGTTGGTACAGGTGGCGGGGCGTGCCGGGCGCGGTGAGAACCCTGGCAGGGTGCTTATCCAGACGCGCAATCCTTCGCATCCCATATGGAGTGAAATCCTGACCGCAGACTACAGCGGGTTCCAGAAGCGGGAAATTGGCCGTCGTCAGATGTTCAATTATCCTCCTTTTTCAAAAATGGCGCTGGTACGCCTCAGTTATCCGGTCAAGTATGATGAAGGAAAGGATGCCGTCGGATTGATCGGTCAGATTTTACGCGATGAGGGTAAGAAGATGGGTATGAGCGTGCTTGGGCCGGCCCCTGCACCGCTTTCCGTGCTGCGGGCGCGCAAGCGGTTCAATTGTCTGATCAAGGCTGACGATTGGGCCAAAGTGCGCACGGTCTTCAGCCAGGCTGTTCGGGCCAATCCCAACCCCAACATGGTGCGTTTGGTGCTTGATCTGGACCCGTTGTCCACATTGTAAACGCTCTCGACAAGGTACGACCTTGTCAGCTACATTGCCATAACTCTCGGTATAACAAGGCAGTCATCTTTATGAAAATATTGAAAGTTTTTCTTTTTCTTTCCTGCACTCTCCTGTTGGTGTCGGTGTCGGCATTTGCCCAGCAGTCCAAGGTCGGGTTTGTCAATCCTCAACGGATTATCAATGAATCCAAGCTGGGCCGCGTGGCTCAGGAGGATCTGGCGAGGCTGGGCAAGGAAAAGGACCGTCGCGTTCAGGCGGCATTGGCGGAAGTGGAAGCGTTGCAGGAGCAGGTGAAGGATGAGCGGCTCTCTCTGGCGGAGCAGGAAGTCAAGGAGCAGGCATTGCACTTTGCCGTACAGAATTACGAGAAACTGGTGAAATCCAGTAATGTCATAATCCAGGCCGAGGAACGACGACTCATCAAGTTCGTCATGCGCCGGGCGGATTCCATTTTAAAGAGTATTGCCAGGCAGATGGGGTTCACCATGATTCTCACCGACCCCGAGATTATCGGGTATGTGGATGGTTCCATGGACATTACCGATCAGGTTATCAGTCAACTTAATGCAATGATATAGGGCGGCGGAATAATGCGAAAGATTCAGATATGCAGCGTCGTTGTCCTCACCCTGCTGGTGTTTGCCTCCACGGCATACGCCTTTGGTGAAATTCGGTATGCGGATAGGCCTCTCAATCTGCGGAGCGCTCGCTCCGCCAAGGCTCGCTGGGTAGGAAGCCTGTATCCGGGACAGAAGGTACGCATCGCCTACCTCAAGGAAGGCTGGGTTGCGGTCTTCGAACCGAATGAGACCCGGAATACGCAGGCTGCAGCTGTGGGATATTCCAATGTCAAATACCTCAAGAAGAAGCGTACACGGCATGAACCCAAAGAGTGGGGAGAAGTGGTGTACGCCAATCGGGCTGTCAATATCAGGACTAAACCAAACCGGAGAGGGAAGAAGGTAGGGCAGCTCAAAACCATGATGCATGTCAAAGCGGATTTCCCCGATGGAGACTGGACGCGGGTCTTTCCGATGGATGCTACCATCCGATCTGAGATGGGCGGTATGGGGTATTGCAGCGCAAAGTATCTGGATCCTGCTACTGAAGCCTCGCTTGCCAAGGCCGGACTGGGCAAGGCCCCAGCCCCTGAAGAGCAGGAAGTGGCCGCACAACCGGAAAAACCGGCTCCGCCGACTTTTCAATTGGTTGAACTGACATCAACCATTAATGTGCGCATGAGCCGCACCTCAAGCTCGCCGCTGGTTACGACGCTGCGAGAGGGGGATCGGGTCAAGGTCGGTTTGCTGCGAAGCGGTTGGTATGCCGTTTTCAAGGAGAACTCCACCGTTCTCGTCGAGAGCGGTTCCATGGGGTACTCTCTGCAAAGTATTATCGATACGGGGAGTAAGGCTGTTGTTGAAGCGACCGCTCCGGTCAAATCGGAGGTCCGGCAGGCTGTGGTTCCGGTAGAATCGTCCGTAGTCGTATCAAAAACCGTGACTCCGCCACCAACTCCGGAGCCAAAGGCCGTAGCTCCGGTTGTTCCCAAACCGGCCCCGGTGAAACAGGAGCCTGTAAGAGAGCCTGTCGCGCCAAAACCGGCACCACAAGCAGTGGCACAAGCTCCGGCCAAGCAGCAAACCATTGTGATTGATCGGAAGGCCTTTACCGGTGCGAAACGGCCTGATCCCACACCAAACAAGACTGCTCATGGATATCAGTATAGAATTGTAGAGAAATCCGAGACACGGCAACTGGGAGAACCCTGGATTGTCCTCAAGGTGTTCTTGTCCACGACCAAACTGCCAAATGAAAAGGCACTCAAAGACTTTGCGTCTACATTGTGGAAAGAGAACCGGAGAGTCGCAAAGAATGTCGCCGTGTTGGTGTATCTCCCCGGCATGGACATGGAGGATCTTTCCTACGGTGTGGTCAAATTTGACTATGATAACTTTCTGGAAATCTGGGTGCGAAAGGCAACATTGTTCGGAACGGATTTCATGTAATATCCAAAACACAAAAGCCCCTGCATGACTTGTCATGCAGGGGCTTTTGTGTTTTCTGAAGGAGCTAGCCCAGTTCCTGTTCAAGGAAAAGCGGGATCGTCTTTTTCAGGGTGCTCCGCATTTGCGGCTTTTTTTCAGGGGTATCTTTTGTGGAGCGCGGGATCATGTACAAGCCGTGACAACTCTGGCATTCCCAATGGTTTTCATGCTGGTGCAGATGTACCAGGAGCCCGTCCCGATCATAACACACCTGGCAGAATGGACCTTTGCGTTCTCCATCATCAATCAGCCAGTATTTTTGGCCGTCAAATTGGATTTTTTCAGCAAGATCAAGAACTTCAGCGACTTCTGAAATCTGCGATTTCAAGGCCTCATTCTCTTCGCATACCGCCAGAAATTCTTCCTGCAAGCTTTTGAGAAGCGCTTTGGCTTCATCAAGCTTTCCTTCTTCAAAGAGGTCGAATGCACGCTTGAAACCGGTTGCCTGAAATAGTGTCGAAAACATGAGACGGTCTCCCGTTATAGTATTGTCACGGATGCTTTATCGGCTGATTTTCAATGTAACTTTAGGTCTGAGAAATTTTCTTTACACGGCTATGAATGTGGAATAGGGTTTTTCCAGCTAGGGGAGCCTCTATTAAGGCTGAGAGGGACAAGTAGTCCTACCCTTTGAACCTGATGCGGATAATTCTGCCGTAGGGAAGCTTGTCTTGAACTGGTTATACATAATCAGAACACGCTTGCCCTATTTGGGGTGAGCGTTTTTTTTTGGCCTCAAGGAGTAGCCATGAATATCGTGGTCAATGGAAGTGAAATGGAGCTGGACGAGGGTGCGACCATTCTCGATCTGCTCGAGAGCAAGGAGATCTCCCCGAGCACCGTGGTGGTGGAACGAAACGGGGAAATCGTACCGGGCGACATGTTCGGAGCAATGCAGCTCGAAAGGGGAGACCATCTGGAGGTCCTCCGTTTCGTGGGCGGTGGATAAGAGGATATGATGAACGAAGATCTGTTTGAAATCGGTGGCTTGAAGCTGACCAGTCGGTTGTTTACCGGTACAGGTAAATACGGCTGCGACTCTGTTATTCCTGACGTATGCGAGGCGTCCGGTTCTGAGGTTATTACCGTGGCTCTGCGTCGCGTTGACCTGCAGTCCGACACCGGAAACGTCATGGATTTCATCCCCAAGAACATGCAGCTCCTTCCCAACACCTCTGGCGCGCGTACGGCTGATGAAGCCGTCCGTATCGCCCACCTGGCGCGAGCCATGGGGTGTGGTGACTGGATCAAGATCGAAGTGATTTCCGACAACAAGTATCTTCTGCCTGACGGATATGAAACCGCCAAGGCAACGGAGATTCTTGCCAAGGAAGGGTTCGTTGTCCTGCCATACATCAATGCCGACCTCTACGTTGCCAAGGATCTGGTCAACGCCGGAGCCGCTGCCGTGATGCCTCTGGGCGCACCTATCGGTACCAATCGTGGTCTCAAAACCCGTGAAATGGTCCGTATTCTCATTGAAGAGATTGAGCTGCCCATTATTGTTGACGCTGGTATAGGGCGGCCTTCCGAGGCGTGTGAAGCCATGGAAATGGGCGCGGATGCCTGTCTGGTCAATACGGCAATTGCCACGGCCAGTGATCCCACGATGATGGCCAGGGCTTTTGGACGCGCGGTGAAAGCCGGGCGCGAAGCCTATCTTTCCGGCCCTGGTGCCACCAAAAAACACGCGGACGCCTCGTCTCCCCTGACCGGCTTCCTCGGTGGAGTGTAGCGTGAGTTTCTATCCTTTAGTCAAAAAGTATATGGACGCAGCACTGGATGAACAATTCAGTGCCGTCTCCGAGGACGACGTTCGTCGGGCCTTGGCCAAAACTTCGCTTGATGCGAATGACTATATGGCGCTCATAAGCCCTACAGCCGTTCCGTTTCTGGAAGAAATGGCCCAGAAGGCAAGTCGACTTACGGCCCAGAATTTCGGGCACACCATTCACCTTTTTACTCCGTTGTACCTGTCCAGCTTTTGCTCCAACCACTGTGTGTATTGCGGCTTCAATGCAAAGAACAAGATTCCGCGCAGCCGTTTGACCATGGAGGAACTGGAGGTCGAGGCCAAAGCCATCAGTGCGACCGGACTCAAGCATCTGCTGATTCTCACGGGTGAAGCTCCGGCCAAGGCCGGGGTTGATTATCTTGTCGAATGCATGACCGTGTTGCAAAAGCACTTTCCCTCTGTCTCCATCGAAGTCTTTGCCATGGATGAGGATGAGTATGCCCGGTTGGTCGATGTCGGTGTGGATGGCCTGACGCTTTTTCAGGAAACCTATGACGAGACGTTGTACGCCAAGCTCCATCCCAAAGGCCCGAAGAAAGACTTCCGCTATCGTATTGATGCCCCGGAACGGGGCTGCAAAGCCGGTATGCGTGTCGTCAACATCGGCGCTCTGCTTGGACTGGGAGACTGGCGCAAGGATGCGCTGCTGACAGGTCTTCATTTGAAATACCTTACGGACTTGTATCCTGAAGTGGATATCGCGGTTTCATTGCCGCGTATGCGCCCGCATGCCGGAGAGTTTCAGCCTTCCACCATTGTGGAGGATCGGGACATGGTTCAGATCATGCTTGCGCAACGGCTCTTCCTGCCTCGTTTGGGTATTACCGTCTCTACCCGTGAATCTGCTGAGTTCCGCGAGAACATCCTGCCCCTTGGCGTGACCAAGATGTCTGCCGGGGTGACGACTGCCGTTGGCGGTCATACGCAGCACAATGATCAGGTGGGGCAGTTCGAAATCTGTGATGATCGCAGTGTGGAAGAAATGAGCACGGCCCTGCGCAAATGTGGCTACCAGCCTGTTTTCAAGGATTGGGAACCCATCTTTGACATGGAAACGACGGGCGTATGAACCGGACCGAACAGGGCATAGCCGTCTACTTGGGCGAAGACTGTCTGGAATACCTGCAGGGAATCACTGTTGGGATTGCCGGTGCAGGAGGACTTGGTTCCAATTGTGCCATGCATCTGGTCCGGTCGGGGTTCAGGCGGTTTGTCCTGGTCGATTTCGACCGGGTTGAGTTGTCCAATCTCAATCGGCAGGCATTCACCCTCGAACAGGTCGGACAGCGCAAAGTGGAGGCACTGGCAGCGAATATGATGGCCGTGAATCCGGATTGCGAGTGCGACGTGCATGATGTGGAAGTCACTGCCGACAATATCTCGTCATTGTTTGATCACTGTTCCGTGGTGGTGGAGGCGTTTGATGCTCCAGAGGCCAAGAAGGCGCTGGTTGAGAAACTGGTACCCACGGGCAAGCTCGTGGTGGCTGCTTCCGGCATGGGCGGCGTGGGTGAAGCCGACGCTCTTGTTACACGGAAGGTGCGGGATACGTTTTATCTCGTCGGTGACGGAAAAACAGCATGTGCGGGCGATACACCACCCATGTCGCCGAAGGTAGGCATTGCCGCTGCCAAGCAGGCAGATGTGGTGCTCGGATATTTTCTTCAATTGTTTGACAAGGAAGGAGGGCGTTGATGACACGCGAAATCACCCGCCGGAATATCCTGGATACGGATATTTACTGTCTGACCGGAGAGAAATTCTCACTGGACAGACCGAATATCGCTGTGGTGCGGGACATGCTCGAAGCGGGCGTCAAGATTGTCCAGTACAGGGAAAAAGAAAAGAAAATGGGCATGAAATATGAGGAATGCCTGAAGATTCGAGAGATGACCCGCGAGGCAGGAGCCGCATTCATCGTCAATGACGACATCGATCTGGCCATGATAGTGGAGGCCGATGGTGTGCATGTCGGGCAAAAGGACATTCCCATTGAAGCCGTGCGGAGGCTCGTAGGCGACAAGATGGCCATCGGGCTGTCCACGCACAGTCCTGTGGAGGCGCATGACGCGGTCAAGCGCGGTGCGGACTACATCGGAGTCGGTCCCATCTTTGCCACACAGACAAAGGACGACGTCTGCGACCCTGTCGGCTTTGAGTATCTGGAGTATGTCGTCAAGTACATAGACATCCCCTTTGTCGCCATCGGCGGCATCAAGGAACACAATATCGGCGAGGTCATCAAACGGGGCGCGTCCTGCGTGGCCCTGGTCACTGAAATCGTCGGTCAGAAAAATATCAAGAAAAAAATAACCGCGCTTCGTCAGCAAATCGAAGCAGTGAAGGAGTAATCATGGCATCATATACAACTCAGATGGACGCAGCTCGCAAAGGCATTGTCACCCCGCAGATGGAAACTGTTGCCCGCAAGGAGAACATCCGTATCGAGGACCTCATGGAGCGCATGGCCAAGGGAACCGTTATCATCCCGGCCAATAAGAATCATCCCAACCTCGACGCTGAAGCCGTTGGTGAAGGCATGCGCATCAAGATTAATGTCAACCTGGGCATTTCCAAGGATTGTGCTGAGATTGAGCCGGAACTGGTCAAGGTGCAGGCTGCCCTCGACATGAAGGCCGAGGCCATCATGGACCTCTCCTGCTACGGCAAGACCCAGGAATTCCGTAAGGCTCTGGTTGCAATGTCCCCGGCCATGATCGGTACGGTTCCCATCTACGATGCCGTTGGTTTCTATGACAAGAACCTTCAGGATATCACTGTGGACGAGTTTTTCGACGTGGTGCAAAAACACGTTGAAGACGGTGTGGATTTCCTGACCATTCACTGCGGATTGAACAAACATACTGCGGAAAAGGTCAAGCAGGGCGGTCGGTTGACCAATATCGTGTCTCGCGGCGGTTCCCTTTTGTTTACCTGGATGGAGATCAATAACGCCGAGAACCCGTTTTACGAGCACTTTGATCGTCTGCTCGACATCTGCGAAGAGTACGATGTCACATTGAGCCTTGGTGATGGCTGCCGTCCCGGTTGTCTGCACGACGCCACGGACGCCTGTCAGGTGGAAGAACTCATCACGCTGGGCGAGCTGACCAAGCGCGCCTGGGAGCGCAATGTTCAGGTCATGATCGAAGGCCCCGGCCATATGGCCATGAATGAGATCGCAGGCAACATGATGATGGAAAAACGGCTGTGCCACGGTGCGCCGTTCTATGTCCTCGGCCCGCTGGTCACCGATGTTGCTCCCGGTTACGATCACATCACCGCTGCCATTGGTGGCGCCATTGCCGGTGCTGCCGGTGCGGACTTCCTCTGCTATGTCACCCCGGCCGAGCACCTGCGTCTGCCTACTTTGGAAGACATGAAGGAAGGGATCGTTGCCACACGTATTGCCGCTCACGCTGCCGATATCGCCAAGGGATATCCCGGTGCCACGGACTGGGATGACAACATGAGCAAGGCTCGTGCTGCCCTGGACTGGAATGCCATGTTCGATCTGGCCATGGACCCGGTCAAGCCCACAGAATACCGAGAGTCTTCAAAGCCCGAGCATGAGGACTCCTGCTCCATGTGCGGCAAGATGTGCGCTGTGCGCAATATGAACCGTGTGTTGGAGGGCAAAGACATCCAACTGGATGATTAGGCCTCACTCCCGTAATTGATGAAAAGCCCCGGAGGGTATATCCTCCGGGGCTTTCTTTATTCAGGCTTGTGGCCGTACACCACATAGACGGGGTCGCTGACGCCTTTGGTGTCCATGAATTTCGGGTCGTCCTTTTTACGCCAGTCATTGCGCATACTGACACTCCCGGCCCGCTCATCAAGCTTGGCTACCCGGAGGTATTCCAGAGCCAGCCCCATGCGCTCGAACTCATGCAGATCAATCCAGCCCTGAATGACGTGTTCAGGGTCATAGTGGTTGGTGAAGCCTATGAGCACAGGGGCGCCTGGCTTCAGGAAATGCACCACATAGCGCAGGATGTCTACCGGGCGAGTCATGTATTCAAGAGAGCACGTGCATACGGCTGCATCGTATTTGCCCTGCGGTCGTTCGGAGTCCATGGACAGGTCGAGAATGCGCATTTCCGGTTTGAGGAATCTGGCATGGATTTTTTCCAGATTTTCTCTGGCGGTCTGGTCCATGGGGGGCGGAGAGAATGGGGCATCGATCGTATTCAACTGGTCGAAAAAGGCGGAATGGAAAAATTCCGTTGGCTCCTCGTCATGCATGGCCTGCATTCCCGGTCCCCAGTCGCAGGTCGTCTCGCGCCAGTGGGTGAGGGATCCATAGGTGCCGGTATCCCGCTCCTCCACATACTGGATGGTGGCAGTGATCGTGACCGGGATGTTGGCCAGCGGGTGGTTGCGGTCGGCAATGAATGTTTCGCTGTCTTCATCCAGTTCAAGAAGTCGAAAAGGGGTCAGGGTATCGGGGTAGATGTCCAATAGTCCGTTGATGTGTCCCTGCGGGTAGAAGCGACCTTCCTGAGGAATGATCGGGCGTCCGCTCAGGGTTTTGGGACGAAGTCGATCCAGAGGGATCGTCTGCACCAGCTTGTCTTTGAATCGAGGGATGCACATGCGGGGCTCGTATGTCATGGTTACGGATTCGCCCGCTTTTTTCCCTTCGAGTGCTGCGCGCATGCCCCGTGGGAATACATCGTTGACCGGGTTGAACTTGCGGCCCAGAAACCACTCTTCATGGTGTCTGTCATCCAATTCCCAAGTGATGGCAAATTCGATCGCGCCAATGGTCGTGTCTGAAAAATGCGTCATGATAGTATACTATTCCTTGAAGTCTCAGAGCAGGCCGCTACCAACCGGCGGCTTCGGTTCTGGTGAATTCCATGAAAGCCTCCATGGCCGGGGAGAGCCATTTCCCCTTGTGGTAGGCAAGCTGTATTGTGATCGGTTGGAGGCAGTCCTGTTTGATATGACGGATCTCTCCGTTTTCAATTTCCTTTTTGACGACGATGGTCGGTAGAAACGAGATGCCGAGATTGCAGAGGACGTATTGCTTTATGACTTCCACACTGGAAGTCTCAATGATGTTCTCGGCGCTGATTCCCTTGTGCTCCAGAACCTCCTGGAAAAGCACCCTGTAGCTGCATCCGTGCTCTGTATAGAGCACGGCATGGTCCGGCGAATCAACAATTTCTTCACTCGGGTATTCCCGTGGCAGGATTATCGACATGGGTTCGACAAAGAGTGGCTCGAAAATCAGATCCGATTCCTCAACCACGCGGTCCAGCAGTATTGCCATATCCAGATCACCTTTGCGAATCTGATCGCGCATGGCCGGACAGGTGGCATTGTGCATGACGATTTCGACCTGTGGATATTTTTCCTTGTACTGTCGCAGAATTGGGGAAAGTCGATAGATCATGGTCGATTCCGGAGCGCCGATGCGCAGGGTTCCCGAAGGCTCACCTGATTCGTGCTTGAGATTGCATACATCTTCATAGCTTGAAAGCAGGGGCAGGGATTGTTGGTAGACAAGTTTGCCGAACGCGTTGAGGGTGATGCGTTTGCCCATACGGTCGAACACCGGTTGTCCGTAATATTCTTCTATGGCCTGTACATGAGAAGTGATGGATGACTGGGCATAGTTCAAGGCCTGGGCCGCCTTGGTGAAGCTGCCGTGTTCGACAATCGCCTTGAATGTGAGGAAGTTGCGGATTTCCATACGAGCTCCTTCAGTCTCTGGTACTGATTCTTATCAAATTAATTGAATAATACAATCAAAATATTCAGTTTTTCAAATAAGCGTCGTCTTGTTACCGTCCTTTTTTCAACCATACAAAGGGAGAAAGCATGAGCAAAAATACCATGGGGGCACTGCAACTCAGCGGATTGATTGTGGGGGCGGTTCTGGGGTCGGGGATTGTCCTGCTGCCTCCGATAGCACAGGCGCAGCTGGGGACGTGGGCCATTATGGGGTGGGTAATCATCTTGTCGCTGGGCGCTGTCTTTGCCGGCGTGTTTGCCAAGCTTGCACTGGCGTTTCCCGGTAGTGAGGGGGTTCCCATCGCTGTTCGTGAGGCGTTCGGACCCCGGGCGGGGCAGTTGGTGTCCAATTATATAATCTGTGCCGTTTTGTGTGGACCGGTCGCTGTTCTCATGACCGCTGCGGACACGATTGCGCGTACCTTCAACTGGCCATTCGAGAGCTTGCCACTCATTTCGGGTGGGCTTCTCTGTGTGTGCGCCATACTGCTCATGCGGAGGGTTACCGTGATCGGAACCGTCAGTTTGCTGGCGAGTATCGGCATAGGTGTCGTATTGTTGGCCGGGAGTGTGACCACCATCGCGCTTTCCCCTGAGGTGCCATGGCCGGATTCCAGGTTGGACCTGTCAATTATGGGGCGGACGCTGCTTGTCCTTTTCTGGGCCATAATCGGCTGGGAGATCATCGGTAATTATTCCATGGAGGTACGCGACCCGAAAAGATCGGTTCCCCAAGCCACAGCCTTGGGCGTTTCCGCCATCTGTATCATCTATTTCCTTGTAGCCTGGGCGTTGTATTGTGGGGGACATACTGGTGAGGCTGTCTCAGTGGCTGATGTGGTTCGTCCTCTTTTGGGGAGTGCGTCCAAAGCGGTCATAATGGTGATTACAGTGGTTTTGTGTCTGTGTACTTTCATCATGATCATAGGGGGAATATCCCGATTGATAGCAACGCTGGCGGGTGTCGGTAAACTGCCAGGCGTCCTGGCTTACAAGACAGCTTCCGGCGCACCTGTCGCGGCCTTGGGCACGTTGTTTTCCGTGCATCTGATCAATATGGTGTTGTTGTATTTTCAGTATATTACGTTGGAGCAGCTTCTTGCCTTTGCCAACGTCTTTTTTCTGGCTAATTCCCTGGTCGCAATACTGGCAGCCATGTATTTGTTCCCATCCATTTTTTTCAGAATCTCCTGCGCATTCCTATGTTCAGGGTTTGTGCTCTTGCTGGTGTTCTCTTCTTTGTGGCCTTTGCTCATGGTGGCAGGGGTGACGGTGTTTACGTGTATCCGAGCAGGTCACAAGAGTGTCAACCCGGTAACGGAGAGGCATTAATGTCTATTGTCTCGGCCCTTTTTGTTGTTTTAATACGGTCAAGGTGTGGAGTTTATTGCCTATTATTTCTTTGACTGCGGAATCTTGTAGCGGGAGTTGTGGAGTGTCTTTTGTGCTTTATGGTATGTTTTTTCAATATGTTAGGTGTGATTGGTTGCGGGAGCGCAAATGAAGCCGTTGGTTGCTGGGATGTTTTTTGCATATCTAATACGAGCTGACGGATTTTCGACATTCTGTTGCCGGTGGCCGTGAGTAGCGGGAGAAGGGTATGAAACCTGGGGTTGATTTGGAAAACAACTTTGGTGTTTTGAACTTTTATTAGGTTGTGGATATACTTTTTCCACAGTTTAACCCTAGGGAATATTGTATTTTTTTTGACAGTATAGGGTCGCTGTGGTAATTATTTTTCAAAGATTGATTTTCAATTGTATCTTTGTGAAAAGTCTAGACTTTTTCTAAATTATCAGGAGGCTCTTGTGGCTGATACGACTCCTTCCCAGAGTGTGATACAGGTGTCCCTTCCCGAGGCCAATGAAATCACAGAGTACCACGTGTCCTCGGATATTCCGGTCAAACTCAACTTTTATGTTTCTGAAGTCATGTTTTCCTGTGATGGTAATGATCTGATTCTTACCGGTGAGAATGGCGGTGCTATCGTTATCAAGGATTATCTGACCATGGGGCAAGAGGGAACGCTTCCTCCGTTTGAATTGTTTGGCGGAGAGAATGTTCCCGGAGATATTTATCTCTTTGCCTTCAGCGATACCGAGCAGAGTATTGAAACCGCGGGTGGAGATCCCGTTGATCCTGACGCCGAAGTTGAAGCAGGGCTACTGTATGACGAGGCAAATCATGGTATTCTGCCTACTTCGCATGACCATCCTGCTGCGAGCGGTCTTGATAGTTCTTCCATGCTTGATGCTACGACGCCCGAGAGCCACAGTCAGCTTTCTTCCGACATTCTCTCCTACCAAGCGCTCTTTTCGGAGTACACCGTTGATAGCGCCGCATCAGACGATGCCGGCCATGAAACGTACATCCCTTCCTTGTTCAGTCCTTCCGTTGCCGGCGGCGTTGATTCCGTCCCCGTCTCTTTTGTTGACTCCATCGATCCCATAAACGACCTCATTCAGCACGTCATCGACTTCCCGGATTCGCTGTAATTGTATATGATTTGAAACAGATACGGTCCGGCCTCTGGTCGGACTTTTTTTGTGTTCAGTGTAGAGGATCAGGCCCTGCGCCGGGAGTCGAGGCGTTAATATTACTTACGATTTCTTGATGAATCTTTCGTAACAAAGTGTTGGGGTTGTACGATATTTACAATAGAACTCCATACTTCATCCACCGGCCTCCCTGGGAGAGGGGTGACAATGGCATTGGCAGTTGTCGGGCCGTGGAATCGAATATGGAATGCTCTAGGAGATACGTATGGAAATCAGTTCTGTTGATTCCATGACAAGTTTGATGAATTTGCAGGCTCTGCAAAGGGGATCGTCTACTGAAACCGATGAATCAGATACGACATCCAGTTTTCTGGATGCCCTAGATTCGGATGGGGATGGTTCTTTGAGCAAGGCTGAGTTCTCTGCCAGCGGAGGCTCGGAAAGCAGCGAAGTGTTTGATATCCTGGACACCAACGAAGACGGTGTCGTTTCTCAGGATGAACTCGACGCGGACAAGCAGTCCAATTCAGGCATAGTGAAGGCCGCAATGGAAGCTGGCAGCTTTGGGGGCATCCAACAAAATGGGGATACCGAAGGTTTTCAGCAACTGATGGATATGGTCGGAGAGAATTCTGGCGAATCCCGGTCAGAGGGAGCGGAACGGTATAGTCAGATGCAGGAATCCATGATTGGCGGATCCGACTACATCAACCAGTCTGTTACTGGCGGGTTGGATCTTACTGCCTGAGTGTTTCTGTGGGGTATGGTACGGGCTGTGCCGTGGGCACAGCCCCTTGTTTGTTTTTTTGTTATGAGGTCGTGAATGATATTACCGGTGGAAATGCCCGTGGAAACGTTGAGACGGATAATGCGGAATAACGGTAAACAGCATGTGCCGACAGTTGGTGAAGTGCTGAAAGAGGATATTACGGATATTCAGTATACGGTTACTCGCTACAAGCCGAGTAAGACAAAGGAAATAAATAAGGCAGCCATGTGGTCGGCTGCCATTTTTTGAGAGTCTGTTAACCCAGTTGGGATAACAGACTGGTGAGAAGGTCACTTGTGTTCGAGTAGGTACTCAAGGTGGCGTCGAGTGCGGCATACCTTCTGGTCAGTGATGTTTCCAATGCATCCAATCGTTTCTCTTCATTATATATCTGATTATCCAGACTGGTCAGGCTTTCCTCATAATTATCAATGAGGATGACCATGGTGCCGGAATCTTCGTCTGTAATATTGTCCAGCGCATCGGAGAGTTCGCCGATCTTCCCCTGCTTGACTCGTGCGACGCCGGAGTAGTCACCATCGCCTTGATCGGAGACGGAAATATACAGCCCCTTGGACTGTGAATCTGTGCCGAGGATGGTCAGTCCTTCGATATACGCCTCTTCTCCATTGATGGTGGCCGAAGTGATCACGCCGCCCGACATGGTGTATTCAACCGTATGTTCACCAGCGTTGGTGACACCGTCAATGACGGATATGACCTGAAAATTTTCGCTGTCCGACTCGCCAACAGCCCGCTCAGCAAACAATGCAGCGACCGCTTCAGGGTCGGTATCCAGCGCATCTTCCAGGTCATCTTCGTCCACAAGCAACAGGCCGAACGTGTCAGACCCTTCATCCGTGTCCGTGGAAAACCCTATCTGGGACAGGGCGTTGTAATAGTCTCCACCTTCGTCTTCGTCATAGGCGGTGAAGCCGAGCGCGCCGGATGAGAGGATGTCCTTAATGTTGTTGTAGACGATATCCAGAGCGTAGTTGTCCACCGTGTAGGCGTCTTCATCCGAGTCTTCCTCCTCCGTGACGCGGCCCGTGAGAACCTGAATATCGAGGATGACCTGATTCAATTCGTCAACGAAATCGATGATGGTGTCGAACATGTCGTCCGTATCATAGGACACGGAGACCCGAACTCCTTCGCTGTCTGTGGTTTCCAGCAGGTCGAAGGTGATGCCGTCAACGACATCGTCAATGGAGTTGCTGTCTCGTTCGATCCATTCGTCAGCGTCTGCCGGGAAACCGTCCACCTTGATCTTGGCGTTCTGTCCAACCTGCGTGTTGGTGAAACTTGTCGTGGACATGTCGATCAACGTGCCGGTGTCGGTGATGGTCAATATGTTGTCTTCACCGGAGTCCGTGCTCTTCAGGGTGAAATAATAGCTGTCGCCGTCATACATGAGATCGGCTTCGATCTTGTCTCGCGCATCAACGCTGCCGTTGATGGTGGAAACCAGTCCTTCCAGGGTTGTTCCGGCAGCCACGTCTATGGAGATGGTCTCACCTTGAAAGGAGACCTCAAGTGTGGTGGCCGAGTTGGTGATGACCGTTTCCTCGGAATCATAGCCTGTATCCGTACTGACCCAGATGTCAGTCTGGGCCAGCTGGTCGACGATGATGGTGTGGATGCCGACGTCTGCTTCACCAGTGACTTCGACCTCGACTTCATCACTGCTGCATGTGCCTTCCATGGAGTAGAATTCATCCGGTTCATCAATGTCGTCCAGGTTGTCGTTGAAGTCGTCGATCGCTTCATCCAACTGTTCCAGCAGATCGATAATATACTCGGTCTCTGTTTTCTGGTCTTCATAATCGTCCAGCTTGTAGCTTTCTGCTGAAATGGTGGCATCGATGATTTCGTCAAAGTCCGTGCCGTTCCCAAGTCCGGAAAAGGTCACTTCACCGGAGGTGGTAATCGGTTCATAGGCTATGACCGTACTTGAAACTGATGAAACATATCCCATGATGTCCCCCTAAATGTAGTTAAGCAGACTCATCTGCATGACCTCGGCTGAAGTGGACAGAACTGCCTGATACACATAGTTGGCCTGCTCCAGCTCCACGACGAGCTGGGCGGCATCGGCATCTTCTTCCTGGCTGATACTGTTGGTCGTGATTTCCCGGATGACCCCCAGGGATTGCTGGGTGTAGGTGACCTTGTTTTCCCGTGCGCCGATATTGGCCGATCCTGTCTCAAGCGTGTCGTGCGCTGCCTGTATGTCGTCCAGGCTGGCCCCCACGCTGTCGTAGTCGCCGATTTCCATGTAGACGATACAATTGCTGATGGTCTCGAACAGGTTTGGTTCAGCGTACGGGGTATTGGTCGCATCGTTCACGCCGCCGAAAATAGTGCTGCCGACCGAGCTCATGTCCACGCTGGTGTTTTCGGATATGGCAACGGACATGTTGGTGTCGCTCCCCACATAATGGGCGGCCTCCCGCAGATAGAACTCGGTGCCGTTGCCCTCGTCATCGACGGCGGTCACCGTTGTGCCGGTGTTGAATTCGATCTGGGCTGTGCCCACGTCTATGGTGGTGTCGCCCGAAGCCAGTGTTGCCGTGGTCCATGTCTCTCCGTTGTCAGTGGAGTAGCGGTAATCGAGTTCGTCCGTCCCGATGTCGCCGCTTTCGGTGAACTGAATCTTGACCGTGGAGTCTACCTCTCCGGTCATGGACGCGAAATCGGCATTGGTCAGTGAGTCGTTCGACAGGGTGATGCCCAGCCCCATTTCATAGGCTTCACTGCTCAGGTCGTCTCCGGCGAAGATGGAATCGGTCCCCATCTCGGTGTTGGCCAGCACCAACAGGCTGTCCAGATAGCTGTCCAGCTCAAGGGCCATCATCTGGAGTTGCGTCTCGGTGTAGGTTTCCGTGGACGCCTGCTCCATCAACTCCACGGCCGCCGTGATGTTTTCACTCGCCAACATCAGAGTTTCATCCGCCAGGGAGAGTGTTTCGTTCACCACAGAGCAGTTTTCGACGTATCCGCTCAAGGATTGATCGTATGATGTCAACTCTATTACCGTTCCCATCCCGGAAGGGTCGTCAGAAGGGCGGTTGATTCGTTTTTGGGAGGCATTCATCATGGTCAATTCAGAGACATCGCTGAGGGATGAGTTCATCTGATTGAGAGCCTGAGAATATATTTGTGCCGTGCTGATACGCATGGTGACTCCTTGCCGGTTAGACCATGTCCAGGATGGTATCCATCATGGTTTGGGTGATGGAGATGATCTCCGCAGCCGCCTGGTATTGCTGTTGCTGTTTGGTCAGTTCTATGAGCTCTTCATCAACATTCACTTCATTGGCCGAAGCCTGCTGATTGTAGAGATATTCCGCCGAGGTCTGTGCATAGGTCTGCTTGAGTTCCGTGGAGGACACTGCGGACCCCACTTCAGAGACGATGGTGGCCAGTGCGCTGGTCAGCGAGGTCTCCAGTCCTCCCACTGTGGTGGTCGTGCTGGAAAGTTCCGCCATCATCGTGGCGATGGAGTTGCTTCCCGAAGAGACCAATCCGTCATCACCGACAACGCCGGTGTTGATGTGGGACGTGTCTGTGGACACATAGCTGTCAAGGGAGATGCTCGAAGCATCCGTACCCGCAAAGAAGGTGTTGGTGCCGAGGGCCGCCAGAAGGTTTGAGGAGTCCCCGGCTATTTCGAAGGTCATGTCCGAGGCCGAGGCAAGAACCAGTTGCCCGTCGCTGTTGACCGAGGCCGTCAGCTCTCCGACAAACGCCGTGTTGATGGCCGTCACGACATCGTCGAGGGAGTCGGTGGCCGGGTCGATGGAAATGATGGATGAAGTCGAGACCGTGTCGTCATCATTATAGGTGATCAACTGCAGGTCTCCGGCCTGGATTTCATCTGCGTAGTTCAGGCCGCTGTTGCTGAGCATGGCGCTTGAATCGTCCACGCTGTAGCTGCCGGTCACGCCGGTGTGGGCTTCCAGTCCGGCTCCCTGTGAATGGGCGGAGTTGACCTCCCAGATGAGGGCCTCGGCCAGGTCGTCCAGGTCGTCGAGTGTGGGGATGACCGTGTCATCGCGGGCCGTGAACAGTCCGGCCAGGCTGCCGCCGGAGGTCCTGCCGGAGACATCCTGTCCGCTGTCATCAGTCATGGGCGTGATGTTTTTCAGTGAACCGTCGCTGGATTCCCAGTACAGCCCGCTTTTGGGGATGATGGTGTATCGGTCGCCAGCGGTGTGATCCGTGGTGCCATCTTCAAACCATATCTCCACGCCTTCGATTTCTACCGGACTGTCTTCATCGCCGGCGGTATACAGCATGGTGTCGCCGTCTTCATCTTCCAGCCATGTGGTCCCGCCGTCCGTGGAAACCTTGAACTGGGCGGTGCCGTCCGTTCCTGTCGAAACGAATTCGATGAGCAGTTCTTCACTGGATGTGCCGGAGAACTGGACGCTGCCATCGTAGTCGGAATCCCGCAGTAAAGAGGTGGTAGCCTGCTGATCGCTGTAAACAAGAGAGTGTGTCTGCGCTCCATCAACCATGGTGTATCCCTCATCGGTCAGAATCGTGACCTCTCCGTTGGATTTGTAGATTGTGTCGACGCCGATAAGGGCATCGAGATCGCGGATCATCTGATCGCGGTCGGATATGGCCTGAAGGTCATCGGGGTTCGCTACAATCGCTACGTTGGCCTGGGCGATATCCTCGATGAGCTGGTTCGCCGCATCGACTTCGTCGCTGATTTCCGCGTTGATGCTGTCCACAGTGGATTCAAGCTGTTCCGCCGTGGAGTTGAGGCCGTAGATGAGCGTTTGCGTTTCGCCCAGCTGCGCTTCCCGGGCGGAGAGTGAATCCGGGTCGGTTGCCAGATCGTTCCAGGCCAGCAGGAAGTCATCCAGAGTCGTGCTCAGGCCGCTGTCGGTCTGGTTGAACAACGAGTCGAGCTGATACAGGTAGCCATAGGCGGCGGTTTGCCGTTCAAGGTCGGCGAAGGCGTCGAGGTACTGCGCTTCAACGAATTGGTCGAAGGCCGTCTGGATAGCCACCACACTCGCGCCGGTTCCCACCGAGAGTCCGTATAATGTGATGGAATCACTTGTTTCATATATGGCCGTGGTCTTCTGGTATCCCGTGGTATCCGCGTTGGCGATATTGTTCGACGCGTTGTCGATGGATACCTGGGCATTTTGCAGTGACGTGAGCCCTATGTTGTACAGATTATTTATCATCTGCTCATCCTCCTGACCTGTTTACGTGCTTACCGCTTCATGCTGATGGCAGACTGGAGCAGGGTGTCGGCAGTGGTGACCACCTTGGAGTTGGCCTGGTAAGCCGCCTGGATGATGATCAGGTTGGTCAGTTCGGTAGCAGTGTCTACGTTGGACTGCTCAAGGACATTGGAGGCTAGCGTTCCAAACCCTGCCGAGCCTGGTGTGCCGATAAGTGCCTGGCCGGATTCTGTGGTTGCGGAGTAGAGATTGCTTCCTTCTGCATTCAATCCCTGCAGGTTGGCGAAGTCCGCGAGTCCAAAGGTATACAGTTTTTGCGTTTGGCCGTTGGTGTAGCTGCCTGAGAGCACACCGTTTTCGCTGATGGATACGTCGATGAGAACTCCTGGGGCATATCCGTCCTGGCTCAGGGTGTATGTAGATGAACTGGAAGTCGTACTGGTCGTCGTCGATGTCGAGAGTTTGCTGGCATTGAAGGAGGGCAAGTCATCAGTGGTCGTGGTGGCATCCAAATCATCCATCGAGTCGATACCACCTGTCGTGTCCCAGCCGGTCCCAGTGGTTGAATCGGTGTTTGAGAGTCCGAAGTTCAGGGTGATTTCCTGGTCTTCGTCCGCCCCCGTGAAGTTGGCGTTGAAAATAGGCAGGCCATTGGTGTCGAAGTCGGCCAGAACCCAGTTTTCCGCAGCCATGGGGTCTGTGGTGTTTGTCGGAGTATCCGACAGAGTGAAGGCTGTCATGGATTGCAGGTCGCCGGATGAGGAGAAGGTCATGGTGCCGGTCATGAGCGCACCTGCCGCACTGGTGGTGTCTATGTCAGTGCCTTGAAAGTCCCGCATGTCTTCGCTGCTGTCACAGGTGATCACGTATTCCCAGACCAGATCTCCATCATCAGAAGAAACCAGATCGAAATAGGCTGTCAGATCGTGCGCTCCACCATTTTCATCATAGACGGAAATAGTAGTGGTGTATGAATAGCGGGAGTCATCCATGGCCGGATCGGCGGTGCCGTCGTATGTGCCGAAGAGTGCTGAATAGGGGGTTGTCGTGGATGTCGAGTTGTCCGTGGACGTGGAGTCGAGGTTCAGGGACAGCTTGACTTCACTGGTTGCCTGTGGCGGAGACTGGGAGTTATCCAGTTGAATGTCGGTCAGGGTGCCGGAAATGGAGTTGTCATCCATTTCCCAGCCTTGAACACGGTTGCCGTGGGCGTCGACCAGATAACCATTAGTGTCAAAGTTGAAATTCCCAGCGCGTGTGTAGTAGGTGTTGTCCGTATCCGGGTCCACTACAATATAAAAGCCGTCTCCATTGATGGCCACGTCTGTGACTGAGTTGCTGGATGCGTATGCCCCCTGGGAGTAGTCCGTATTAATGGATGCCACGGAAACACCGTTTCCAACTTGGTTGGCGCTGTTTCCCGCATATACGGTGCTGTAGAAGACATCCTCAAAATGGATTGATGAACTTTTGTAACCTGTGGTTGTGGAGTTGGCGAGGTTGTTACTGACAACGGATGTTGCCTGGCTTTGGGCTTGAAGACCGGAAATGCCTGTGTACATTGATCCTGTGATACTCATGTCTATATCCTCGTAATTAATGAGATTAAGTAATGCTTATGAGGAGGTGGCGAAGGTTACGTCCAGAATGTTGACTGAACGCCCATCTTCGAAGGTCAGGTAAACGCCATCCGAGGTGTTGTTGATGCCGATGACGGTACCCGTTGTTTTGGTCGTGACGTCTACGTCAGCACCATTACTGTCTTCGGCAGAGACGGAGACGTAATAGTAGCCATCGGATGCGGTTTCGCCGTTGTAGTCGGTGCCATCCCAGCTAAGAGATGTGTATCCGGATTCAAGGTCGGATAAAGTCAGCGTGTCGACGAGGGTTCCGCTGCTGTTATAAATGTTGCAGGTGGCCGATGCGGCATCTTCTTCGAGAAGAAGATAAAGAGTGGAAATATCATCGCCTGAAACAGTGATCGTGCTACCATCAGCTTCAACCTGCTTGCCGATGTAATCGAGGCTGCTCATAGCGGACATCGATGTCATGCTTTCGTTCAGGGTCTCCATCTTTGTATTCATTTCCGTCATCTGTTCGAGCTGGGAGTACTGGGTCATCTGGTCAACCATTTCGGAGTTGTCCACGGGATCAGTCGGGTCCTGGTATTCCAGTTCGGCCAACAGCAGGGTGATGAAGTCTTCTGACGTGAGCGAAGCTGCTGCCGTATCGGTTGTGACAGTCACCGAAGTGTCGGTGCTTGAGGCAAGGGTCAACGAGTCGTAGTAACTTGTTGTATCAATGCTCATGACACTTTCCTCCGCGTTTCTTCTTCGGTGCCGACTTCGTTGAGAGGCGTGGCTGCTCCGTAATATTTGCGAAGCCTGTTCAGCGCCTGGAACTTGATGCTGCGAACTGTCCTGGCCGTAATCCCCAGAGCCGCCGCGATTTCACAGGCGACCAGCCCTTCCTTGTAATAGAGCGTGATGACCTCGGTCTGTCTTTTGGTCAGGACGTCTGCCGGGAGGCTGAACAGAGCTGACTCGTCACCTGCTTCTGTTTCCAGCGAAGGAAGATCCGTGAGAATTGATTCCATCCACTTCATCTTCTTTCTGTAGTAATCAATTGAAGTTGTTCTACAAACGATGTTCAACCAAGTAATAAAAGAACTCTTCTCATTATTATACTTAGACAAGTAGTCATTCCTGAAGAGCTTTAATGCAACTTCTTGAAATATGTCGTCTATTTCACTTTTATTAATGTGAATATTTTTCGCATTAACGAAGTTGTAAATGAGCTTTAATATTAGCTTTGAGTGTTCTTTAAATAATACTTCATATGATAAATTGTCATATGAACGATTTAATTGAATTGTTGTACTACTCATATTGAACCTCCTGACTTCAAAATGAGCAATTGAAATGCCGTATAACGTTTAGTTTCTCTTTCAATTTATGTATTAGTCTTAAATAATTATTGTTTTTATGTTTATATTATAAAAAATAACTTCCATTTTTATAATAAAACTAAATAAAACTTTATGAAGACAGTTTGTTGTGGGTATTTTTTTTGCTTGTTCCCAAGGATCCGCTCGATTGGTCGGAGATTTTTTCCCCGTGGTTAAAAAGAATAATGAAACCTGATGGATGTTTTGAACGATCAATAAGGAACAAAGGCCCGCACGGACGGGTTTCCGGGCGGGCCTCTGGTTAGAGAAGGAGTGGACTAGCCGATGAGCGACAAAGCCATCTGCGGGAGTGAGTTGGCTTGTGAAAGCATCGCCACGGCAGATTGGGTTATGATCTGCTGCTTGGTATACTCTGTCATCTCAGTTGCGACATCCACATCGGAGATACGGGATTCGGCAGCCTGAAGGTTTTCCGCCTGGACTTCCAGGTTGGAAATGGTTGCCGAAAGTCTGTTCTGCATTGCGCCGAGGTTGGCTCTGACCGTGTCCTTGGACGTGATTGCGTTGTTGAGTGCATCCAGGGCGTTCTGTGCGAGCTCCTGGGTGGAAACCGTTGCGCCGGCAGCACTGGTTCCGGCGTTCAGGCCGACGCCGAGAGCAGAAGCGGTGCAGTTGTCGATGGTCACGGCATACTTGTCTTCAGCTGCATCGTTGCCTGTGCCGAAATGGACGGTCAGGCCGTCGCCGGACAGGTTGCCGTTGAGCAGGTAGATGCCGTTGAAGTCCGTGGCAGAGGCGATTCGGGTGATTTCCGAAGCCATGGCCTGGTACTCCGAATCGATGATCAGACGCTGGCCGTCAGTGTACGTACCGGTGGCAGCCTGCTCAGCCAGTTCCTTCATGCGGATGAGCTTTTCATCGATGACGGAAAGCGCGCCGTCAGCGGTTTGGATCATGGAGATGCCGTCGTTGGCATTCCTGACCCCTTGGTTGAGGGTGGAGACGTCCGAGCGCATAAGCTCTCTGACGGCCAGGCCGGCAGCATCGTCAGCCGCGCTGTTGACCCGCAGGCCGGACGACAGACGTTCTGTAGAGGTACCCAATGCGCTGTAAGCGTTGTTCAGGTTCCGTGCCGTTGAATTAGCCATGACGTTGTTGTTGATTACGAGAGACATACTTTCCTCCTTGAAAGTGGGTGCATCCATGCGATGATTTTGCCCACAGCGGACAAAATTCATTTTTATTTGCTCATTTATACGGAGGAAGATGATGAAAGCGTTTATAGAGGAATTTTTTTCCTATACGAGTTGTTGCATGAGGAATTTATGTAGTAACAGTTTGCTTTAAGGTTTCTTAATGTTCTTTACATTATTTAAGACAAAACTCGTTTCTGCGGTGGTTCTAAACCTATATGATCAAATAAAAAGGAGAGCGGTGTGAATGATTTGTTGCTCATTGATGATGATCCGGAAATTGGGGAGTTGTTAACCAGTTACCTCCAGGGTGAAGGGTTTGTCCTTGATTCCGTTTACAGAGGTGAGGTCGGCATCAAGGCTGCCGAGAAGAAATCGTACGAATTGATTCTTCTGGATGTGATGTTGCCCGACATGAGTGGGTTCAACGTGCTTTCAGCACTGAGGACAAACTCCAATGTCCCTGTGGTCATGTTGACCGGGCGTGGCGAGGAGATTGATCGTGTCGTGGGTCTGGAGATGGGAGCGGATGACTATATTGCCAAGCCATTTCCCCTGCGTGAGCTTCTGGCGCGTATTCGTGCTGTGCTCAGGCGGTATGAGGGAGGACACGCTGAAGGCCCGTCCATCAAGATGCACATGAAAAAGAATATCGAGTTCGGGAATGTTGTCATCAATCGCAACACGCGTGTGCTGCAGGTAGACAATGAGCCAGTGCATCTCACTTCAACCGAATATGATCTCATCGAGCAGCTCGCTATCAATATGGGGGCGGTTGTCGAGCGCAATGCTCTCATGGAAGGCGCGCTGGGGCGCGGGGTGGAGTTCGACGACTATGTGCTCAACGTGCATATGAGCAACCTGCGCAAGAAGCTGGGTGAACAAGTCAGTATCAAGACAATCCGGGGCAGGGGATATCTCCTGGCTGCATCCGGGAGGGCGTCTGTTTCATGATGGGCAGAAGATGTCTGTCTTGCCGCGCAAGCGTTTCTTTTCTTATCATTTTTGTTTTACTCTGTTGGAGTTCTGTCGCTTCTGCAGCTTCAAATGAAGAGTTGGCTGCTCTTGACCTTGAGGAGTTGATGGAAGTCGAGGTGGTAACTGCCAACCGCAGGGCAGAGCCCATGTCGCAGGTGGCAGGGGCCGTGACTGTTCTCACGGAAGAGGACATCATGCGGTCCGGTGCGACCACCATTCCTGAAGTGCTCAAGCTGGTCCCCGGTGTTCACGTTGAACAGGTGGATACAGACAAGTGGGTTGTCGGCATCCGTGGCTTTTCGGGGTTGTTGAGCAACAAGCATCTGGTTCTTCTCGACGGCAGGCCGATCACTTCACCATCGACTGCAAGTGTGGTGTGGGGAAATACCACCCCTGTCAGCATGATCAAGCGTATCGAGGTCGTGAAAGGTGCATGGGCCCACCTGTGGGGCGCTGATTCCTTTACCGGCGTCATCAACATCATCACCAAGTCTGCATCCGAGATGCAGGGTGGGGAGAGTGTGACCACGGCTGGCACGACCGGTGTGGAGCAGTTGCTCCGGTATGGCGGTTCAGTCAGTGATTTCGGAAATTACAGCGCATACGTCGGGGGATCATACAAAACCGACAACTGGAACGGCAGCAACAGTGATCCGCGAAGTTCACGGGACTGGGTCAATGAACAGACCGGGCTGCGATTGGATTGGATGAATGCCTACACGGACTCCTTTTCCCTTCAGGGGGCCTATTCTTCTTCGGTTATTGAGGATGGCGCCAGAGGGTCACTCCATATTTATGATCCACACACACGGCATGACTACGGCGGATATGGTCAGTTGGTCTGGAACAGGGCGACAGGACTGGATGCCGGGATAACTTTCAGGACATCGTTTTCTCGTGATCTCGTCTCCGTGGATGATCTTTCGGGCGGCACCAACACAGCGGATGTCGAAGTGCAGTACGCTGTTGAGCAGATGGGGCGCCATCGGTTTACGTGGGGAGTCGGAGCCAGATATTTCTGGGATGATATCAGGAGCGGGACCGGGACCAGCATGGACCAGAGCCGGAGATACTCTTTTACCATGAACGGGTTTGGCCAGGACAGAGTCACGCTGATTGAAGACAATCTCTTTCTTGTTTTGGGGATGAAACTCGATTCGTTTGGAGAGTATCCCGTTGAGGTACAACCGACTGTCAGGCTGTTGCATGTGCGGGAAGACGACGAAATGTGGGTTGCGGTGTCCAGAGCCGTACGGGTTGAGAATCGCTGGCAAAGAGGGGGCAGCTACTCCATTGATAGGGGCGGCGTCATCTATACAATCACTACGCCGGATCATCTCACGCCTGAAAAACTGATCGCTTATGAGGCTGGGTATCGACGGAGATTTACCCCAGATCTCGATCTCGATCTTTCCTTGTTTGTCAATGACTACAGTCAATTGGCAATGCTGGACTTTGACACCGCAACCAATACGGCCACTTTGACGAATTCATTGCAGGGTAAAGCCTACGGTTTTGAAACTCAATTCAACTGGCGCGCCAATAGCTGGCTTGAGCTGCGTCCTTCTATCTATGGTGTTTATCAACAGATTGACGGGGATGAGGAGTATCTTGTCGGAGATTCCATGCCTGAGAAAGGGGTGGAGCTGGAATACAAGCTCATGGCCATGACAAAGCCTCTGGATGATGTCGGCTTTGATGTGTGCGCCGGATATGTCGATAGTCCTACCAATAACAAGAGGCCGGGATACTGGACGCTTGAAGCCCATACGTCGTGGCAGGCCTCGAATACGCTTCTGTTGGAGTTGATTGGTCGAAATCTCCTAGTAGATACTGTAGATAGATCCGAATTGCGGATTGGACCAAGTCTCGACTTTCGGGTGACATGGGATTTTTAATGCATCGGCTGCGAACACTGATCATCGCTCTGTTTTTTGGAGCTTTTCTCTTGATGCCTGCAACGGGTATAGCGGGGGGCAAAGGGCTGACGGCCAGTGTCGAGCAGTTGCAGGCGCTTTTCGTGCAACGGTTGGTGCGCTATGTTCAATGGCCCGCAAAGGCCGCGCCGCATCCCGACGAACCGATCATTATTGCCGCTACAAATGCACGATGTCTTCGTCCCTATTTTGCTGAAGATGCTTCCGGGCAACGGTTCAAGCTGGTCCAATGGCCTGTGGAAGCTCCCCATGTTCTTGTTGTGAACGGTGCGCCCTCAAGGGAATCTGCCGCTATCATGGAGCGTGTGGCAACGCTGCCTATCCTGACAATAGGTCAAAGTCCCACCAACCTGAAGCAGGGAGTGGTCGTTAATTTTCGTATGGTCGGCGGGAAGGTCAAGCTGCAGATCAATCCTGCTGCCGCTGAGCAGGCGGGACTCACGGTGAGCTCCCGGTTGCTCAGAATCTCGCAGATTTACAAGGGTGGAGACAATGAGTGATCAAAAAGTCACCCCTCTTGGTCGCAAGATTGTTGCCGCGATTTTGGGAACCACGCTGCTGGCTCTGGCGCTGGGCTTTCTGCTGAACCTCTTTCCCATGGTGTATATGTATCGGCAGGGAGTGGCCGATAGGGCGAGCGCCCAGGCAGAGTTGATGGCAGCCTCTCTGGTGGCCCCCGTGGACTTTGATGATGCCGACGCCGCAAGGGAAAGTCTGGAGACGCTCTCGCTGGTCCAGAGTGTTACCGGGGCTGCCGTGTTTGTCGATGATACGCTCATGGCGGCCTATGGTGTCTCACCGAGTCGTCCGCAGAACGCGCAGGGGGTCTCCTTCGGGCTCTCCGAATTGACGGTCGTCAGTCGGATTCCGTCAGAATCCGTTAACAGCGTGGTTGTCATTTCCGTTTCACTGGCAAGCCAATGGAACCTGTTGGAGAAGCAGTTCATGCTGGGAATCATCATTTTTCTCTGTGTCATCATCGTGAGTTTCAAGATCGCTGGTTTGTTCAGGCACAGGCTTGGTGATCCGTTGGAGCAATTGACCGAAGTCGTGCATGAAATATCGCAGAGCAAGGACTACTCTCGCCGCGTTGATTATAAAAGTAATGACGAGATTGGTATTCTGGTTGACGAGTTGAACTCCATGTTGGGGAAAATTGAAAAAAGGGACAACCAACTGAGTCGTCATCGTGAAATTTTGGAGGAAAAAGTCCAGTCGAGGACCATTCAGTTGCAGCGCAAACAAATGGAATTGCTCAGCAACAACCGGCTGCTGTTGTCTGAAATCAAGAAAAGAACCCAGGCCGAGATGATTCGTGAAGAGGTTGAACGTATCAACCGGCACGACCTGAAATCCGGCCTCAGCGTGGTCATCGGCTACCCGGAACTTTTGTTGAGTGAGGGAGAACTGAAACCGCGACAAGAGAAGCACATCAAAAGAATCAGGGCGGCGGGCTATCGGATGCTCGACATGATTCGAAACCAGTTGAATATTTTCAAGATGGAAAAGGAAATATACGCGCTCAGCACGACCTCGATTGATCTGGTCGAGATAGTGTGTGCCCTGGAGGAGGAGTTCAATCTGCTCCTGGACAGTTCCGACGTGACTTTGGAGATGTATCTCAACGAAAAGAACGTGGTCGGTGACGAATCGTTCCTGATTACCGGCGAAGAACCGCTTATCCGTACCATGTTCAGGAACGTCATACAGAACGCCATCGAAGCATCCGGTTCCGGGGATACGGTGACCATTCAACTTCACGACACCGTGGGAAAGGTTGCCGTCATCTCCAACCCTGCAGTGGTTCCAGCGGAAGTCAGACAGCGGTTCTTCGACAAGTATGTCACCCATGGGAAGGAAAACGGCACAGGGCTGGGGACTTACATTTCGGCCCTTATTGCCCGAACGCACGGGGCCAATATTTCCATGAAAACCGATGAGACCAGCGGCACTTCAATGACCATTGCTTTCAGGGAAAAGAAGCGGAGCAGCAGCGCTGTGGATAAGAGGCCTCGGGACGACACTTCCTGCGAAATGTGACGGGCAACCCGGCCCGGTTTTTTTGAATCAGCTGTAATCACCTGAAATATATTGATGCTTACCTTTCTGATACTGGTGCACGAAAAGGTGCCTACTTCCCTTATTCACTCCATGCTGTAGTATGCAGATTCCGCGTTGCGGGTTCGGACAACAACAAGCCAGGAAGGTACCATGTTGAATTTCACAATAGATACAGACAAATGTAGTCAGTGCGGCGAGTGTGCAAAGGTGTGCTTGAACGGAATTATTGCGCTGGACGATGGCTTTCCGTCAGTGCTCGAGGATAAAGTGGAGCAGTGCATTGGATGCCAGCATTGTATGGCCGTGTGCAAGCCCGGTGCGCTGAGTGTTTTTGGCGTGGACCCGGCTGATAGTCTGCCTATCAAGGATGGTTTCCCCGATCCGGTGCAGATGGAAACGCTGATCATGGGGCGGCGGTCGATCCGTCGGTACAAGCGGGAGAATGTTGACCAGGAGCTCATCCGTCATCTGCTGGAAGTGACCGCTCATGCACCGACCGCCGTGAACAAGCGTCCGACACGGTTGACCGTGGTGGATACGCTTGAATCCATGGACACGCTTCGTGAGCTGGCGACCAAGGCCGGGCTCAAGGCGTTGGGGGAAGGAACCATTCCCGCAGGACTTGAACGGATCGGGACATATCTGCAAGGGTGCGAGAGCGGAGAGGATGTGATTTTCCGCAATGCCCCCCATTTGCTGGTGGCTTCTGCTCCCAAGGATTCATTGGCCCCCATGGCTGACTGTCATATTGCCATGAGCTATTTCGAGCTGTTGGCCAATACGCACGGTCTGGGCACTGTCTGGGATGGTATAGCCAAGGTTGTGTTGGATATCATTGCCCCCGACCTTCGGGCATTACTGCATATTCCAGAGGACCATGTGCTGGTCTGTGTCATGGCGTTCGGTATACCGGACGAGAAGTACCATCGAACAGTGCAACGCGCAGGAGACAACATACACCGAGTTGTTCTCTGATCACGACCGGTCTTTAGAATGCAGCTGAGCGGGGGCGTATACCTGCCTCTCAGCTGCATACTGTTTTGAAACAGCAGGGGGTAAATCGGTACTCTGGCGATTCGATACTACGAGATGTCAGGCTTTCTCGATGGAGGCAAATGTGCCGTGTGTCAACATGGCAAGGTCTTTGGGGGCGAGTTCGATCTCCAGTCCCCGCCGTCCGGCACTCACATAAATAGTCGGGAAATTTTCTGCTGAATCCGCAATGACTGTCTGGAGTGCTTTTTTCTGTCCAAGCGGGCTGACTCCACCCAACACATATCCTGTTGTCCGTTCGACGTTTTTTGCATCGGCCATGGCCAGTTTCTTTATGCCGACCGCTTTGGCCAATGCCTTCAGGTCGAGGTGCCGGGAGACAGGTACTATCGCGACGATCAATTTCTTGTTCCCACCATCGACCACTAGAGTTTTGAACACCTGGTTCGGATCGGTTCCCATCTTGTCTGCCGCTTCCTCGCCATAGGATGCAGCCGAAGGATCATGGTTGTACTCATGTATGGAAAAATTGATTTTGGCCTGTTTCGCCTTGTTTATTGCCGGTGTCATTCGTTCGTATCCTTTTACTCTTTTGTGCGTACATCGCGAAGTTGTGTTGAGCAGCCCTATACCATTCGTCCAAGGGCCATACAACTGTCTTTGCTGTGGTGATTTAGAGCAGGAAACAGGAAGGTGTGAACATATGTTTATCGGTTGGTAGCCGAGTTCGTTTCATGACAATGAGGCTGGGCTGTTATCGGTGATTCGGTTCTTGTTCAGCCGCTCATCCGTCCCTTTCTCCATCGAATACTATAGGGAATAAGTGAGAGATATTATCTATAAATAATCATGTTATAATTTATTAATGCTATTGTTTCAGGCATTTTTTATCTTGCGAGTCTTACTCCTCCTTGGGTATCCCTACCTTCGTTCATTACAGGAATATGTTCTATAATCATTAGAGAAAAGCATGAAACGCAAGCGCCCTTTGGGTATACGATTCAAACTCATAACCATATTTATCTTTATCAAGGTATTGCCTCTCATCGCCCTTGCCTGGGTGGCGTGGAGCGGCATCAGTGTTTTGGGTGAGAGTGTTCAGGAGAAAATCGCCAAACTGTCAGGTGATACGAAAAACGTTATAGGTGATGTGAGTGATCTGGCTGTGGACAGTTCCATTCGGTCCCTCGATCTCAAGTCCCGTGAAGGTATAGAACGGTTGACCACGGATACAGCGCAGGCCGTGGCATTGTTTCTCTATTCACGCGATGATGATATCCGGTTAGCATCTACCATGGAGCCTAGCAGCCAGAATTACAGAAATTTTCTGGATTCGATGAAACGGGATGTCGTGGATCATGGCCCCTGGGTTCTGAATGAGGCCGGGGATGCGTGGCATCCGGCAGATGCAGGGGGGGATGATTCTGTCGCCGTTGTCGCCAAGAATGCCGATAATGCGAAGGATTTTCATTACCGGCGGCCGGAGAGCCCCGGTATTCGCCATGCCAAGCCGCTGTATCTGGAGATGACGTTCATTGACCTCGAAGGTAATGAGCGGATCAAAATCACGACCTCCAGCCTTCTATCCGACGAGAAGAAAAATGTTGTTGATCCGACAAATACCTATTGCAAGGCGGAAAGGTATTACCCTGAGTTGAAAAAACTGTCTCAAGGGGACATCTACGTTTCCGAAGTCATAGGGCCCTATCTCAAAAGCCCGATTATCGGCTCGTACACCGAGCAGAGAGCACTGGAAAAAGGTATACCGTTCAAGCCGGAAGACGCGGCCTATGCCGGTAAGGAGAATCCTGTAGGAAAAAGGTTTCAGGGGTTGATCCGTTGGGCCTCACCCGTGGTGCGAAAAAATACGATCGTAGGGTGGGTTACGCTGGCATTGGATCATACCCATGTCATGGAGTTCACTGATCACATTGTTCCTACTGATGAGCGATATTCTTCCATTTCCGATGCAGGCTCCGGGAACTATGCCTTCATGTGGGACTATAAGGATCGGAATATTTCACACCCCAGAGATTATTTCATTACAGGGTATGACCCGGAAACGGGGCGCCCGGCTGTGCCGTGGATGGAGGACAGTATATTCAAGGAGTATGTAAACAGCGGTCTTTCCATGGCGGAATGGGAGGAGACCGCTCCGATATTTCAATCTCAGTCCTTGAAAAAGAAGCCTTCGGCCAAGCTGACAAAGGCCGGATATCTGGGGCTTGATTGTCGGTATCTCAATTTTGCGCCGCAGTGTGAGGGGTGGCACACCTTGACGCATAATGGCGGTTCCGGATCGTTCGTGATTTTTTGGAGTGGGTTGTGGAAGCTGACCACCGCTGCTGCCATACCGTATCATACTGGGATATACGACGGACCTCGGGGATTTGGATTTGTGACAATCGGTGCCAATGTTCACGAGTTCCACAAGGCCGCCACAGAAACAGGTAAAAAGATCTCTTCCATGGCTGCCGATTTTGAAAAAACGCTGGAAGAGCAGAATATCGAAACACGCGAGAATCTTGATCAATCCCTTGCCAAGACAACGAAGGAAATCACGGTATCAACGGCTTTCATGGTGTTTTTGGTGATTCTGATTGCCATATGGATGGCGTCAACCCTGACCAAGAAGATCACGGATATGGTCAAGGGAATTCGGTCGTTTCAAAATGGGCAACTGGATTATCGACTGGATATTCAATCTCGTGACGAATTGGGGGAACTTGCTGAGACGTTCAATGAGATGTCGGATGACATGCAGAAGCTCATTACGAACCTGCGACAGGCCGAAGAAAATTATCGTAGCTTTTTCGAGAACGCGACCGAAGGGATTTTTCGCACCACTGCAGAAGGAGAGCTGGTGCATGCCAACCCGGCCTTTGCCGGGCTGTTTGGTTTCAGTTCCTCTGAAGAGATGATCCAGAAGGTCTCCAATGTGGGCGAGGAATTGTATGTGGATCCACAGCGCAGAAAAGAGTTGGTCAAACTGCTGCAAGAAAAAGGTATTGTTCGAAATTTTGAGTACCTTGTAAAACATACAGACGGAAAGCCCCGTGTTTTACAGACGTCCTGCTATTGGATCGTCGGCAATGATGAAGAACGGTATGTTGAAGGCATTTCAGTTGATATCACCGAGCGCAAACGGGCAAACGAGGCGCTGGAGGAGGCCAAGGAAAAAGCGGAACAGCTCAGTTCAATGAAATCAAACTTTCTGTCCATGGTCTCCCATGAACTGCGGACACCGCTGACGTCCATTCTCGGTTTTACCAAGTTGATTCGCAAGAATGTCGACCACTTGATTCACAGTGAAAATACACTTGTGACCAATGAATACAAGCGGTTGCATCGGATAGAAAAGAATTCAAAAGTTATTATCTCCGAGGGCGACAGGCTCGCAGAGCTTATCAACAATGTTCTTGATTTGGCCAAACTCGAAGCCGGATTTTTTGAATGGGATTTTGTGCCGGTGTCTGTCAGAAGTGTGGTTGAGCGGAGTATCGCCTCGACCAAAGTGCTTTTTGATTCCAAGGGATTGGAGCTTGAATCGGATGTCGCTGACGATCTGCCGACAATCTCGGGCGATCAGGACCGTCTTGTACAGGTCTGTATCAACCTGCTTTCCAATGCCGCCAAATTCACCGAGTCCGGGAGCGTCATTTGTCAGGTCCGCGTAGAGGGGCTGAACGTCATTGTTCGGGTCATAGATGACGGCATAGGTGTGCCGAAAGACCAGGTGGACGTCATCTTCGACAAGTTCAAGCAACTGGGCAACACGCTCACGGACAAGCCCAAAGGAACCGGTCTGGGCCTTCCTATCTGCAAGGAGATAGTTGAGCACCATAGCGGTAAACTCTGGCATGAACCGAGAGAGGATCGCGGGAGCGTCTTTGCCTTCAGTATCCCGTTGAACTGTGCGGTCCTCAATGAAAAGGATGGTACCGAAAGTTGAGTGGGGTCAACTGGGTGTGCGAAGTGTGCCCTTGAATGCTGAGCAAGGCTTAATTATCCGCTTCCATCCTGGCTGTTTCCAGGTCTTTGAGCACCGCCAGATAGCCTTGTGCCCGGCTTCGGTATTTCCTGACTCCCGCAATTCGAGTCAGCTCACTTCTGGCGTGTTTCCAGTCCTTGCGCTCCCATGCGCACAGGGCCAGGAAGAAGCGAGCTTCCGCATTGCCTTTCTGTTCAGCCAAAGCCTGAAAAACGGTCTCAGCCTGTTTGAATTTACGAGCATGATAGAGGACTTTCCCTTTTTCCAACTGCGCTGAATCGTTTTTGCCGTATTGATCCAGATAGGCAACCGCCTGTGTTGTCCTGCCCCCGACAGCATACATGGCTGCAATCTTGAGCGCCTGCCCCTGATCGGGTGAGGGGCCGTATGCTCTGGCCAGGACAGTGGCTGCCAAAAGCGGTGCCTGCTGGTAGGCATACAGGGAGGCCAATTGCTCCAGCTCCTGCGGAGAAGATTTTCCCAGCCGAAGGCTGATTTCCAGAGCGGCTCCTGCTTGTACGAATGCTTCTTGATCCAGATGCAGACTTGCCAGCAGCTTCCAGTACTCCGCGTCTTCGGGGTTTCTGTTCAGATAGCTCATGAGCAAGGGGGCGGCTGTTGAGAATTGCCTGCTGTCTATCAGAGCATGTATGGCAAGGCGGACCCACTCCTTGCGGGGGCGTTCAACTGCGGTCAGGAGCCTTTGCAGTACTCGCGCCGCCTTATGGTATTCCTTGCCGTGGTAATAGGCTGACCCCGCCTGAAAGAGCAGCTCTGGCTTGCCTGATTGCTGGAGCGCATAGGTCTTTTCAAAGTATTCTCCGGCCTCGGTGAACCGGTGTAGTGCATAGAAGGTGATGCCCGTATTAAAACACAGAAATTCGTTGTTCGGGTACGCATGCCGTCCTTGATCGAACACGTCGAGAGCCGCTTTTTTCTTTCCGCTTTGGTACAACGCGCCTCCGAGGACTACGTATACCTGCGCGTGAAGGGCTTCCGTTGTTGACTTCATATATGTTCGGAGCATGGCCACGGCCGCGTCGTAGTGTTGTTCGTCCATGAGCATCTGCGCTTTGTAGAGCGCCTGTCTGGCTTCAGGAGGAATTTTGGCGGCGCACACTGTGGCAAAGAGGAGGCACAGGGACAAGGCCATGGCAAATGATCGCAGGTATTTCATCGTGTCAGCTTGAAGTTGAAGGGAATAAGAACCCAGGTATCCACTGCCTGTCCCTTGTAGTGACCGGGAGTGAAATTCCATCGTTTCGCCGCGCTCAGGGCCGCCGTGTCAAACACTTCGGGCGGAGTGGACGAGTTGATGGAGATGTTGGTGGGCGTGCCTTTCCGTGTAACCAGCATACGGATTACCACCTCTCCCTCTATTTGGTTGCGTCTGGCTCCATAGGGATATTCGGGCGGCACTTTACGTATGACCCGGGGAATCTCATCCACCTCGTCCATGCTGAACCCTATGCCGCCCAAGTCTCCTGCGGGCATGGCAGGGCCTTCATTCAGGCTCGGGTGTATGTTCGAGCTAAAGTTCGGAATAGCGAGGCTCACGAGTGGCTTCACCGTATCGGGCCGGGCCTTGGAGGTGAATACCCTGGGCAATGCCTCTGGCGGGCTGGGCTTGTCGAATCTTTTCTGTTCTAGAGGTTCGATGGGGGTGTCCTTGCGGGGTTGGGCAATGCGTATGGCCCCATCCACCGTGGTTACATTCTCGGGCTGCTCGGCGGTGTTCAGAAAGAGCACCCCCACGTAGATGAGTCCGGCAATCATGACCGCAGTCAGGCTGGCGGCCACAAAATCACCTGAGTCTTTGGCACGCAGGATCATTATTGTTTCCTTGCCGCGAGGCTTATATCCTTGACGCCTGCCAGACGGCACTGGTCCAGTACCTGAACAGCCGCGCCGGTCATGCTCTGTTTGTCCGCCACGATGATGACTGAGCCGTCGGGTGTTTCGGCAAGAAATCGCTCCATGTAGGCCCGGACGGATCTGATGTCGAGCGGTCTGCCTTCCACGAAAATCCGGCCTTCGTGCGTGAGCCCGAGAATGACGTTGGCCTTCTCTCTCGTTTCCGCGCTCTGGGCCGAGGGCCGCTGCACGTCCACCCCGGACTCACGCACGAAGCTCGTGGTGACGATGAAGAAAATGAGCAGGATGAAAACCATGTCGATGAGCGGGGTCATATTGATCTCGCTCCTGCGGGTTCTGCCCCTGCGTGTGTACCGTATGCTTTTCATCGCCTATTTCCTGCCTGGCGTCAGACTGTCTGTCAGTTCCTGCAGACCGATGCAGAAGAGTTCCATGCGGGCCTTGAGTTTTTCTCCTCTGCGAAAGAGCAATCCTCCCAGAATCAGGCCGGGGACCGCGACCACAAGACCGCTTTGCGTGGTTATCAGCGCCTTTGAAATGCCTGAGGCCAGCGCGCGGGCATTGCCTGTGCCGAATTGCGAAATCACGTCAAAGGTGGTGATCATGCCGGTGACCGTGCCGAGCAGGCCGAGAAGCGGGGCAACGGCCGAGAGAATCAGGATGGTCCCAATGCTGCACATGGCGTTGAATTCGTGCGGTGCTCGGATTGATTTGAGAATCTCCCTGTTCAGTTCCGGGTCCTCGCATCGCTCGTCAATGTATCGAGAGAGAATGTCCCATTGCCAATGCGCTGGTTCGGCTTTGTTTACCCCGGCCTTGTGGCGGTACATGTCCATGCATTGTTGCGGAGAAGTTTCCTTGTGCCGTTCGCGCAGGAACCGGATTCCCTTGACGATCGCAAGGGTCCATATGATGAGGGAAAGCCCCATGAGCGGGATCATGAGTTCTCCACCTGACTGAAAGAGTTCGAGCATGCGGTCTACGAGATTAAGCTGCTGCATCAAAATTCTCCCATTTTTTGTTCTGTCCCTTTTTCATGAGGGCTATGGCAAAGCCGGTTCCCTTTTCCTCCATGTCTCCGATAATCTTGTCCACGCGGCGTTCAAGCATATGGTGCAGGATCATGATGGGCACGGCCACGGCGAGGCCCAGCTGGGTGGTGACCAGCGCCTCGGAAATACCGCCGGACATCATGCGCGGGTCGCCGGTGCCATAGAGGGTGATGATCTGGAATGTGTTGATCATGCCGGTCACCGTGCCGAGCAGGCCCAACAGGGGGGCCACGGCCGCAAGCACGTTGAGCGTGGGCAGGAAGCGTTCGAGTACAGGCAGCTCCTTGAGCAGCCCTTCCTGAAAGGCGTTTTCTATGATCTCGCGGGTATTCCCCATATATTTCAATGTGTGACCAATGATACGACAGGTCGGGAACTGGGATTTGGCATTACAGAAATTGCCGCATTTTTTCCATTCTCCTTTGGCTACCATCTGGAGTATGTGCTGCATGTTGCGGTCCGAGTTGCCCCTGATTTTACGCAGGGTGTTGAACCGCTCGATAACGATCCCTATGGCCACGATGCCGACGAGAATGATGGGCCAGACCAGAAGGCCGCCGGCGCGCAGCCATTCCCAGAGACCTTTTTGTTCCTGGGCAAGCCTCGTGAATGCCGCACCGTTGGAAATATCCACGGGAAAGACCGCGGCCTTGCCGTCAAAGTAGTCGTCCATGAGCTCGGAGAGCGACCAGCCGGGCTCTCCCTGTACGGCCATGAGCTTGTTGCCGTCACTGGTGGGACGCAGAAAGCCCAGGGTGCCGTCCTGCAGGCGGTAGGCGGCGGTAAAGGTCCCAATACGAATCAACTCTCCGGTTTTGTCCATGCCATCTCTGCCGATGAACGAGCCGTTGCGTTTACTGATTTCACCGGAAGCGTTCATTTCATCTAGATGCAGGGACAGTAGGTTTCGTATCCCATCAAGCCCCGGGAAGGTGTCTGGTTGCAGCACTTCTGCCAGAACAACGCTTCTTTCGGGATATTCCGGGGTGGTCAGGCTTTCGTGGAAATAGTCGCGTGCCTGTTTGGCTGAAGTTCGAATGGTTCCATCGATGGTCTTGATTTCCTGGGCCTTTTCCGCGAGTTCCTCCTTGAGCGCCTTTTCCTGCTCCAGTAGAGTTTCGTAGTGGGTTTTGAGTTGGTCAAACCGTTTCTGTTTGCTGTCGATACGGTGTTGCAGGGTTGCTTTTTCTGCGGAGATATCCCTTTTTTCGGTTGAAATGATGGCTCTGGTCTTGTCAGCGTCCCGTATGGCTTGAGCCAGCAGGGTATTCACGGCATTGCTGGCGTCTTGCCAGTCCTGATCCTGTGCAGTGGCAGGACAGACCGCAAGGGCGACAACAAAGAAAAGCGTGCATGGCAGATATTTCATTTAGTAGGCTCCTATGGGGAGATCGAGCAGCTCAACCGCTCGCTTGCGTTCGGCCATGTCTCTGGCTTGGCGCAACGTGTGCGAGTAGTCTTCATTCAGGAGAACCCAGTCTTTTGAGGTTCGATCCCAATATCCGACTTCCGCCCCGTCTGCGGTCTGATAGAAGAGTGCGGTCCGGCCCAGGCGAAACACCGTTATCACGGTCTGCTGTCCGTTGATGGTCAGCTCTTGTGTGGAGGTGGCTATGTTGCGCCCGTATTCCGTTTCCACGAGGAGCGCTTCGAAAACCCTGCGCAGTTTTTCACTCAGCAGAAGGTGGTAGTCGTTCAGCGAATCCCGTAGAAACTGTATTCTCTGGCGGCGTTCTTCGACAAGGAAGGGCAGGTCTGCGGCCACGAACCGTTCGAGTCGGTCCACCACGGTTTCCAGCTCCGGTTCAAGTTCCATTTTAATCCGTTTGGCTTCTTCCTTGCGGCGTTGGAGTTCCGCAATGACCTCTTCCTGTTTCTTCACATAGTTGGCGTATTTCCTGTTTTGGAATTCCAGCCATGACTCGGTCGCTTTCATGTCGCGTATTTCAGCGGCCATGGTTTCCTTGCGGTCGGTCCATTGCAGGTATTGCTTCTGAGCGGAAGCCTCCACGGCAATGGCTTGTTCGGCCTTGTTCTGCACAGCTTTGGCAGAAGCGGCCGACGCTGCTCCCGGTAGTGTCAGCAGCATGAAAAGCAAAAATATACAGCGGGTAAACATGTATGCTCCTCAGGACTCTCTGGGCGTCCCCTTTTGTTGATAGTCAGTCAATCTAGCCAGGTCATGCGCATATGATCTATCCCGAGAGGGACTTTTTTTAATCGATTGTGAGTTTCATTATCAATAAAGCGACCGCACAACGCATAAGCTGTGCGGCCGTCTTTTTGGGTTATGGTGAGGGGGGACGTCAGGCTGAAGGTTTGTTGCCGGAAATGATGATGATACCTCGGCTCCAGCTGTGTTTGGGCGTATAATACTGGTGATCGATATTGGCGAAGCCCGCATTGCGCATAATTTCCATCCATTCTTCCCTTGTATGGAACTGGCAGAAGAGATCGTTGGATTCGGTTCCCAGCATGTAAATCTGGTCCATAAGTCTGTAGATAACACCAATGGGACTACGCCAAGTCTTGTTGGCCGTTACGTCGGCAATGACCACCCGGCCACCGGGCCTGAGCACCCGATGGCACTCCTTGAGCACCGCGGGCACGTTGGTATGGTGTAAAGCCAGGGAGCTGGTGGCGACATCATAGGAGCTGTCTGTAAAGGGCAATTCTTCAGCCGACGCCTGCTGAAAGTCGAAAATATCACCCATGCCTGAGGCGTCCACGTTCCTGCGGGCCGCGTCCAACATGGACTGGGTGATGTCGATACCCATGATGCGGCATTCGGCATTGGCTTCCTCGGCCAGGGCCAGAGCCACTGTTCCCGTACCCGTGGCAATATCGAGCACCTCCTCTTCGGGATGCGGGGCTGCCTTGCGGGCGACGCCCAGGATGGCATCGCGGTATTCCACGCCGAATTTGTCGAGCATCAGGTCCACGATGCTTTGGTTGTATGTTTTGGACCATGATTCGAATACGGCAATACGTTTCTTGATATGTGTCTGTTGGGGCATGATTATCCTCCGTGAAAAGGCATTTAGGCAAAAAGGGTCGAATGTTGATTGAGCGTTTCCACCACGGCTTCGCATCTGCGGTCCACGCCTGTGAAGTCCATGTGCGGAACGTAGTATTGCTCCAGAGCCGAATGGGTGTCTTTGGCATCTTTCAAGCTGACCACGGCATCATCCAGAATGTCCTGATACCGATTTTTGGCCTCGGAGATTTCGTCAATCTCGTCTTTGATCCAAGGGGCCGCGCATTCACTCAAGGGGTAGACATCACTCAGGTTGCCTTCGGGCATAAGCTCGGGGTGTACGGTGAACAGCAGCTTTGCGTTTGGAATATGGACATGTTCGAGCAACGTGGGATCAATGGGTTTGTGATAATATTCCACGTCCAGTCCACGCAGTTGAGCGTGTCTGCCCACTTGTTTCAGCAGTTCGGAACGCCCTGATCCCGGCTCACCCGCAAGCCCGACGACCCGGGTGTCGGAGCGCAGCAGGCTGGCTGCCAGATGGACCTCCCCCAGCGGGGTTATTGAGGAGATGAAGCAATGGCGTTCTGCTCCGTATCGCATATCAGTATTCGCCGGGGGGAGCAGGTCGCAAAGGCTCCGCGCCATGGCATGCAGCTGTCTGGGGTTGAGAGCCGCTGCGCTGACGCTCTCGGCGTTGCCCAGCAGCAGGCGGGCTGCCTTGAGCTGGCGGTATACCTTGTGGAATTTGCGTTCCGAGGTCGCGTTGATGGCAATGATCTTTTCGCGGTGTTGACGGATGCCGTCGAGGTCCCAGTATTCGCCCAGGTTGAGGATCTCGTCAACGGCCCCGGGATTGCGTGGGTCAAAAACGTGGTGCCCGGTGGCGGCGACGACAACAGAGCGGATCTCCGGAATGGTCACCGCGTCATAGGACTCAGGGTCCAGTGAGCAGTGCTGGTATTCCAGTTCGTAGCCTTGTTCGGCAAAGGCTTCACCAATATGGTTGATGAAGGTGGATTTTCCGGTGCCCGGCCCTCCCTTGACGATGATCATTTTTGCGTTGTCCATGTCCGGTAGAAAGTTGAAGAAGGAGTGGAAACCTTCTGCCGAGTTGCAACCGAAAAAGCACCGGGCGACGTGGGGTCTGTTTTCCATAATAACTCCATGGTTTTAGGCTGCCGCATTGTTTCGGGTGGCGGCAAAGAAGCCTGTTAGTCCCAGCCGGCGGATCCGGGTACGGAGTTCCGCCGTGTCCATTACATACAGTCCACGTTTTTGCATTCGTTCAAAGTAGATGCCTCCGGAAAAAGTGTAGCGTTGACTCAAGCCGTCTTCCTGTTCAAGGCCTTCAGACTCTGCTGCAATGATATCGCCGCAGGCGAGTTCCTTGGGAAATTGTACCTCTATTCCTCCGTCCGCCATGGCGGCGGCATTGTGACCGGCCAGGGTGCCGGTGGCCATGGCCTCGGTATGTCCAACGAAGAAGCCGGACTTTTCTCCGGCGCAGAACAGATTCTTCGCACCGGTAACCCGCATGGAATCGTTTCTGGGTGCCCGACTCAGGAAACGCACCGAGTTGGCCATGCTGCTCCCGTGACTGTAAAGCGCATTTTCAAAACCCGGCACTTTCCGTAACTGGTCTATGGGGAAATACGGGGTCATCATTTTGGCTTGCCCACCCGTGTCCAACAGCACGATGTTATTCGCAAAGTCGGGCAGCGCGTACTGACGGCAGGACTTTTTTTTCAGCATGCTGCGGTGGACCAGTTGTTCGGGCAAAGGCGTCACGGACACGCCGTCTTTTTTGAGTGCGCGTTGTAGGGGGGTGGCGAGCGAGTCCTTGCGTATTTCGCAGGAACCGCTCAGGGATCCAACCGCTCCGTCCTGGCGCATGCCCATGCAGTCCGTAATGCCCATACGGGCAGTGATACTGACTCGGGGGCCAAAGGACGGGCAGCGCAACATGCACATGGCGCAGCCGTTGCCAAAACGCACGCAGTTGCCCATGGGACCCGCCGAGCCTGTGCATTCAATGAACACGTCGCCTTCCAGCCATGATTTGTCCGTCAATTGGACCGCCTGTATGGCTCCTTCCGAGGATCGGACATCCACAACCCGGGAGAGAGAACGCACATCAATGTTCCGCTTTTCCAGCAACGCCCGTACGGTCGGTTCCATTATTGAGGTCGAGTAGAGGCTGGCATGGCTATGTCCGGGAAAGTTGAACGCAACATGAGTGGCAGCGCGGTCCGCAGCCTCTATGAGGTCTCCGGCACCAAGCAGTCGAAGCTCTTCGGCAGCGGTATACCTACCGTTATTTCGCATTATGCCCCCGGCCAGTCCGCACCCCAGGAGCAGGTCGGTTCGCTCCAGCAGAATGATGTGTTTCGTTTTTCCCTGCTGTGCGGCCAGCGCTGCAGCGCACCCGGCCCATCCGCCGCCTATGATGATTATTGTGCTCATATCCTTGCGTCCTCTTTGCCTTGCCATTCATCGGGGTCGAGTCGAGCCTTGCAGGTGCGGACCTGTATCCCGTTTGCCGTGGTCACGCATGCTCCGCAGACGCCTTCTCCGCAGCACATCGTATGGGTTCTGGAGGTCGCTATGCGTGGTTTCAGGCGCAGGCCGCTCATGGCTTTTTTCAGGAGCGCATGCTGTTCGTCGTTGCCGCCGCTGAACACGCAATAGGGGCGAAGCTGTTTGAGCAGGCTTTGTATTTCCTGCCAGCCGCTGCGTGACGTGAGGTTGATGAAATAGGCCGCAGGCACTTCTTGGAGAAAGGGGAGCACGAAAGGGTATTCCTTGGTGCCGTAGATGACACTGACCCTGTTGCCGTTGCGGATCAGCGTACGTGCTATGTTCGGGCCGCAGACCTGGGCCATTCCCGAAAGGACCAGTATTACACGCTCATTGCGTACGTCTTCAACCAACTGGTGGCCTTGAATCCCATTCCAATAGGGGCCGCGCAACCAAAGTGTGTCTTTGCAGGTGGCCAGTGCCTTGGTTTTCGGCCCGAGTTGGGTGTAGGCCAGAACGATCTCCTGTCGGGCGGGAAAGGATTTGAGCACTGTAAGCGGAATGTCGAAGCACCCTTCGGTTTTGGCGCGGACAAAGACAAAACTCCCAGGCCGGGTGAGCTGGGAGGCCAGCCGTGGTGGAGTCTGAATATGCAGAATCTCAGTCCCCTGGCCCACATCTTTTCTGGACAGGATTGCCGCCTTATGACTTTCGCGACGAAGTCCGTGGCCGAGAAGCCAGCCGTTTTGGGCCAGGATGCAGGTGCCGGTCCAGTCGCAATTGCATTCGGATTCACCTCTGAGCACAGAGCAGACAAGGCATTCGCCAGCTTCTGCAAGATGGCAGGGGCAGAAATCACTGCCCGCGTCGATGCATTTGAGTCTGGGAGCCTTTGCGCGGGCGGTTCGTACGTTTTTTCCGGAGGGCGTCAGCAGTTTGGATTCATTAGACAGCATCCCGTATGTGGACTCTCTGTACATGGCCTCCTCCTGTTTATCGTATCTGTTTTTCCTGTTGTGCGTCGTGGTACTTGAGCATGCCCAGGGCGTAGAATCCGGTGAGGACCAAAGTCGTCTCTTCATAGCAGTCCATGTAGCCGAAACTTTTGGGAATATTCACAAAGGCCCAAATGAGGGTCAGAATATATATCCCCCGATCAACCCGGGGAGCGGACGCAGCCAGCAGAGCCAGGGTGAATCCCGCGAGGGGGCAGGGATATGCGGGGAGGGCGATCATGGGATGTCCTGTGAAGTATCCCAGAAACGGGAAGAGAAAGGCCAACAGGATGAAAAAGCCTGTAGTCAGCTGCATCCCGAGGGTATGCGGCACGGTGAAATGTGTTTTTCGGGTGATGAAGAGATCGACAAGGAAAAGGAAGCCGATGACCGCGTACAGGGGGCCTCCGAGGAATTTGGCTATCGGGCTTTTGCCGCAGACGATCAGGAAGCAGGCGACAGAGTTCCAGAGGAAGGCCGCGGCCAAAAAGAGTTTGGTGAAAGCGTCTGCGACCTTGCCGGGTTTGGTGAAAACGAGCAGGGAGACCACAAGCATGCCTAGGACAAGCAGAATCTGTATGCCCATGGTGGTATCGCGAAATCCTTCGAGAATATGCCAGAAAGATTCGGTTTGTGTCATGAAGGCTGTCCTTGCTGTATGGCCTTGGTAAGGCAGGCCCCGACGCATTGTGCGTTGCTTTGCTGCTCCAGATGAACGATGCGGTTGGTCCGGTCCAGAAGCTCGGAAGGGTCGTGGGTTACGTGAATGACCGCCGTTCCATTGACGTCCGTGTTGGAATCCAGCAGGGCGGATTCCAGCAGTTGTTTCATGGTTTCCTTGAGCCCTCTGTCCAGCCCTGTGAACGGTTCATCCAGCAGCAGAATGTCCGGACTGATGGCAAAGGCTCGGGCAAGTGCAATCCGCTGACGCATGCCCCCGGAGAGTTGATGCGGGTAGACTTTTTCGAATTCGGAAAGTTCCATTTGTTTCAGGAAATGCCGGGCGCGATCCGTGGCCTCCCAGCGTGTTTGTCCGAGTGCGCGGAGCGGAAGGACAACGTTGTTCAAAGCGGTATCCCAAGGCAGAAGTCTCGCTTCTTGAAATACGTAGCCGATGTGTGCGGTGCCGACTCGTATGCTGCCTGAGTCCGGCCTTTCCAATCCGGCGATCATGCGCAGGACCGTGGACTTGCCGATGCCGCTGGGACCGAGCAGCCCCATCACTTCGCCCTGTTTTACGGTCAGGTTGAATCCGGAGATGACCGGACGTTTGCCGAATCGTTTGTGGACCCCTTTCATTTCGATGATGGCACTCATGCCCGCCTCCTTTGCACGGCCTTGCGGGCCGGGCGCAGTAAAAGCACCTCCACGCTGCCGATGACTAACATGGCCAGCAGAGTCAGAGCATAGAGTTCATCGGTCTGCAGGTTGCTTCGCGAGATAGCCAGTGCGTGCCCTATGCCTTCGTTGGCACCGAGCATTTCCGCCAGCACTACCAGGCGGATTCCGTTTCCGGTCGCGAGGACCACCCCGGACAGGAGCGGGCCGGCCAGCGCCATGGCGTATATCCTCATCAGGCGCATACTCAAGGGCAGGCGATACACCTTGGCCATCTCCAGAAGATTGCGGTCCACACTCATCATGCCGTCGGCCGTGTTCACGTAGACGATGGGGGCGATCATGGTGGCGGTGATGCATACCACCATAGTGGTGCCCATGCCGAACCAGAGCATGAAGACCACCACGACGATCACACCGGGAATACTCGTGAGAATCCAGCGTGCAGGGGAGAGCAACAGTCGCACTGGCTCCATGAACCCGGCCAGTATGCCCAGCACGGCTCCGCAGCCTACGCCGAAGAACAACCCCAGGCTGATGCGTACCAGCGTGGGTTCCAAATGCCGGGCCAGAAACGTCGTGTTTGTGGACAACCGGAACAGTGCGGCCAGTGTTTCCTCCGGTGCGGCTATGACCAACCCGGAATAATGTCGGGCCAGCAGTTCCCAGCCCAGGACCAGAAGCGTGAGCCCCAGAATATGGAAGGCAAAGGGTGGCAGTTTGCCGGTGTTCGGACTGATCATTGTTTTGCCTCGAAAATGGCTTCACCCGGCAGTGTGCCGCCAACAGCGGCAGGAGAGATTTCACTGATTTTTTTCAGATAGAATAGCGCATCTTCTTGTGCTTGCTGGCCATTGAGCGTGTGTATTTCAACGGTGTCGTATATGCCCGCTTCCATGTATGCGTCCAGGGCCGGGAGTTTCTTTTGCACCAGATCACGGGCCTTGCCCGGATTGTCCTCTACCCATAGACATGCCTGTTCATGTGCTTTGCGAAAGGCCTGCATCAGCTCGGGATCGTCGGCTTTTGCTCCGAAAAAGCTCATGCAACTCGCGGCCAGATGATGGCCTGGGAAAGTGCGTTCCCAGACCCTGCACATGTTCACGCGCTTTATCAGCAGGGGGGCGCCTTTTGCGTGCATGATCTTTGAGCGTTCCACGGCAATGGAGGCGATTGGTTCATTGAGCATGGCATGGTCGCCCCTGCCCGCCAGCAGGAGGTTGACCGCCTCTATGGCGCCGCCCGTGTAGCGGGTGGTGATGCCGCCGGGGGTGTTCACCATTGCGGCTTTGTAGAAGAGCTCTGGCATTTCCCCTGGGCCAAAGGGAAAGAGCAGGGTCCCTTTCAGCGATTGCAGGGTGTCCGGCCCGGATGTCGTTGATACGATCCAGACCGGAGAGTCATACAGCAGGACCATCCGGCAGTTGACGCCTCTGTTGTGCAGGGTGGATGCCGATGCCGTGGTGATGATGGCAGCGTCTACCTGTTCCCCCGCTACCATGGCCCGGAGCATGTCCGGTGAGTGCCAGGGGATGAACCGTACCTCAAAGTCCTGTTCCCAGGGACGGTTGGGTTGAGCCATGGCAATCAGGGGGATGCTCTCCGCACTGGGTGGCCCTGAAACGGTCAAAGGACCGGCAGCCTTAACGAGGGGTGGGCAGGTGAAGGTCAGGAACAGGGCGGTCAGGAGGAGTGTGCGCATGGGTTATCCTTGTTTGCGGGCAACGATCAGATCCATGGGCCCGAGAGGCAGTGTCAGGATTTCGGTCGTCACGGAGGCGAATCCGGCACCGGATAGGTGGGCGGCTATTTCACCTTGTTCAAAGGATACATCCTGTCCCTCCAGGGCAAGTGAAAGGCGGGAAAGCACCAGATCAGCCGGTTGGGTGCGTTCGCTGGTGAGCCCCTCGTGGAGGGTCATGAAGACGCCGTTCGGAGACAGGGCGTTGTACACGTTGGCGAACATGGCATCGAGATCTTTGGCATAGTACAGGCTGTGACTGGCCCATATCAGGTCATAGTCTTTGCCGAAGTCCACGTTGTTGTAGTCCCCGTCAATGGTGCTGATTCTTTCTTCCAGACCGGCGGACGCGATTTCTTCCCGAGCCACTTCCATAACCGAGGGCAGGTCGCACAGCACACCGCTCATGGACGGATGTTGCGAAACCACGGTCATGCATATGAGGCCCGGCCCGCAGCCTAGATCCAGCATACGCTGCATGGTGGGGAATTCCGGTACTGAAGCGACCAGATCGGCCACCCGTTGGGCCATATCCGCCTTTTGGTAGCTGGCGAGGTGGCGGACCGAGTTCTTCCATTTTTCCTCTCCGTACAGTTTGTCCTGCTGCTCCACCTGCGGAGGTCCCTGACGAATGAGTTCCGGGATGCGGTCCAGGTTGTGGTGCTGCATGTGAGAGAGGTTGCGGACCAGCCCACCGAGGTAGGTGGGGCTGTTCCTGCGCAGATAGGATTCTGCAAAAGCGGTGTTGGCATACTGTGTGTCTTGTTTTTCCGCAAAGCCCAGAGCGGTCATGGCATCCAGAAAGTAGATGAGATTGGTCTCGTCGGTTTCTATGTTCAAGGAGTTGGCGATGGCCTTGGGATCATGTTCCCGGGCCAGAATGTCGGCCACTTCCAGGTCCAGCGCTGTTTTCAGCACTGCCATGCGGATGGGGCCGACCATCAGTTCAAAGACCAGGCCGGGGGTGAGGCCTGCGTGTGCGGTGTGGTGTGGTAATTTTGTCATGGTTAGAACCTCCAATTGATGGTGAATCCAAATGTTCTGGGAGCGCCGTCTTCCTGTAGTGTGTATCCGGCTGCGGTGGAGACCTGTTTGACCGCATAGGCTTCGTCAAAGAGGTTGCTGCACCATACGGAAAGTTCGATATTGTCGGTTTGGTAGCCTGTGCGCAGGTTGATGGTCTGGTATCCGTCTTCTTTCAGTTCGTTGGCTGCGTCAAAATACTGCTCGCCGGTACCCAGAAGGTCGGCATTGGCGAAAAAGCCACTTTTGTGGGTGTATTCAACGCCTAAATTGTAGGTGAACTCCGGCGCCCACGGCACTTTGTTGCCGCTGTAGTCCACTGGCGTTCCGCCCACCTCTGTTTCCCAGTTGTCCACAACTGAATCCGCATAGCCGAAGCCTGCAATGAACTGCAGTTCGGGAATGGGGCGGTATCGTCCATCAAGCTCGATACCTGCGGTGTGGGTCTCAGCGGCGTTGGTGAATTTCCAGACCCCTGTCGCGCCACCTGGAACCTCCTCGCGAACCTGTTTATCTGTGATGTCCATGTAGAAGATCGTTGTGTTGAAGCTCAGTGTGTTGTCCAGCCAGTTGGTCTTGATGCCCATCTCGTAGTTGGTGACATGTTCGGCGTCGTAGGCGAAGCTGTCTTCATCCGTGGCCGAGTAGAAGTTGAATCCGCCCGCCAGAAAACCTTTGGATACAGTTGAATAGGCCGTTATATGGGGGTTGACGTCATAGGCGAGGGAAAGCATGGGCAGCCACTCTGTGGCATCCACATCCTTGGTATAGGAGACCGCACCCGTGTTGGGTGTGTAAGTCTGTTTTCCGTTGTTGTGCGACACGTCCAAACGCAGGCCACCGGTGAGTCGCAGGCCCTGGACAATTTCATATGTCGCCTGTCCGAAGCCCGCGTAACCCACGTCTTCGCTGTCGCCGGAGCGCGTTGAGGTCAGCGCCGGCAAGACGTGTGTCATGTCGATGCCAGCGTCTATGGCTTCGTATCGGCCGTTTAATCCCAGCAGCCAACTCAGGGCGCTTTTGTCCGTGGAAATCAGGCGGAACTCCTGGTTCCAGCTATCCATCTCCGTGTCGAGATCGGAGTATCCCAGGGCTGTCGCGGTCCTGTCCGAGTCAAGGTGATGTTCGCGGTCAAAGGTGCGATGACTGGTGATTGAGAGCAGCTCGACGTTCGACCAGCTATGCTTGATCTTTGCGGACTGGCCGAGTTCATGTTCATAGGCCTTGTCGTTTTCGTTGCTGGTCACCTTGTATCGATCAGTGGCGTTTGGGCCATCCGTGTACCGCAGCGCGCTTATGCCCTTGTCGCGGTTTGCACCGTCTATATTCAGAAAAATGTCCCAGTCCCTTGTGGGTGTCCAACGCAGTGTGCCGCGCCCGTCAAACGTCTTTTCTCCCGTTACATCCTCGTCACCATCAAGGATGTTTTCGTTGTATCCATTGGTGGTGTATCCCTGCAGGGCGATTCTGTAGAAAAGAAGGTCCTCTGTGATGGGGCCGCTGCTGGCGAAGCCCAGTCGGGCTGTGCGATAGGTGCCCGTCTCCAGCAACACCTTGTTGTGTTGTTCGTTGTCCGGCTCCTTGAGTACGATATTGGTGACGCCTGATTCGCTGTTGCGGCCATAGAGGGTGGCCTGGGGACCGCGTAAAACCTCGACCCTCTCCACATCGAACAGGTTTTGGTTGGTCATGTATCCCATGGGGTAGGGCACGTCGTCGACATACAGGCCCATGGGGCTGAACAGGGAGGTGTCGATTGTCGAGATTCCACGGCAGACAATGGAGCTGCCCGAGCTGGTGTTTTTTATATAGATGTTGGGCGTATACCGCATCAGGTTGCCGAGATCATTCACCCCGCGTGTTTCCATGAAGATATTGTCCATGACGGAGATGTTGCCGGGGAAGTCCTTGAGTGTTCCCTCACGCTTGGAGGCGGTGACCGTGACCTCCTCCATGATCAGGTCCTTGTTGGTGTCCTGTTCCGGTTCGCTGTCGGCGGCTTGGATCGGTAATGCGATAAGCATGGTATACGTGAAGACGAGAAGGCCGAGTTTGAAAAGCTTCATGTTGCTCCCACTTGAAAAGGCTGTGCATTGAAATTGATAATTAAGATCAATACACAGCCGTAAGCGGAACGACTACTCCGGGCAGGGCGAAAGTTGCCGCCAAACGGACTCTTTTCAGGGGGTGATCAGAATGCGCTGGCTGGTGAGGAACTCTTTGGGCAGGATGCCGAACCGTTCTTTGAAGGCCTGGCTGAAATGACTCAGGCTCTGGTAGCCAACGGAAAAAGCTGCTTCCGTCACATTGAGGTTGCCCTGTCGCAGAAGTTCGTGCGCCTTCTGCATCCGATGTTCGCGGAAGTACCCAAAAACCGACGTGTTGTAGACTTGGCGAAATCCAGTCTTGAGTTTCTTTTCATTTATCCCCACCTGCACTGCCAGCGCCTGTATACTCGGCGGGTTTTCCAGGTCCGAGACCAGAATGTCTCGGGCGCAGTGGATGCGTTCCACGTCCGCAGGGCTCAAAACTGGGAGTCGGGGATTCTTGCGGGTGTCAAATTCCATGTAGTCGTGGAGCTGGAGGGCCAGCAGCTCCAGTGCACGGCCTTCCAGAAAGAGCCTGCGAATGCCTCCGGTATATGGGCAGTTAATGATCTGGGCCAGCAAGCTGTGCTTGACCGGCGTGCAGGCGCCGAACCAGGTCAGAGGATTTTTGCTGCTGCCTTCCAGGGTTTTCTGAAAATCCTTGGGAAACTGGTCCATGCTTTCCGTAAAGTGATTGCGCAGAAATTCAGGTGAAACAAGGATGCCAATGGCGCAGGGCTTATTGTCGCACGCACGTTCCAGAGTACCGCATGTCTTGGGCAGATAGAAGATGCCGTTGGATCCGGCTTGCATTTCATGGGTCTGGTTACGCAATCTTCCGTTGGAGTATGTGCATCTGTTTTTCCCGGAATAGGTGAACCCGAATTGAATGGGCGCTTCGTCAATGTCAAAGTTCGCCTTGAGCGGGGTGTGCACCGTGGGTTTGGCGAGAGTCAGCGCCAACCCCTCGCGGAGCGTGTATGTTTGGAAGGCCTTTGACCCTGAGGCGCCACTCTCCGATGAAAATTCAAGATACTCGTGATTTTGGGATGGGGTGTTGGTGTCCATGCTTTTTCTCCGAAGGTAGGAGTCATTTCTTCGTGTGTCTAGTTCAATGGATAATGAAAGTCAATTTCAATCACAATGTAAACTGCGCCCTGTGAAAAGGAGGCAATCGGATTGTCTTTTGTCCCACTATCTTTTGGAAGAGATACTGTTGGGGTAAAAAAAACTGATTATCGAAATGACGGAATATCTCGGGGCGGGGTATTCTGGTGCTTTTCAGCACCAAGGAATAAACAGGCTCCCCAATACTTCATTGAGAGTGTCCCGTTTTCTCAACTTACGTGTCAGCTTACACAGCTCGCAGGGGCGGGCGGATGTTGTGGTGAAGGGACTGGCACAAATGAAAAAACCGGTTACATCATGTTGATGTAACCGGTTGATTTTCTTTGGTAGCGGGGACAGGATTTGAACCTGCGACCTTCGGGTTATGAGCCCGACGAGCTACCGTACTGCTCCACCCCGCGACACGTGAGAGCTGTTTCTATGTGGGGGTGGTGTTTTTGTCAACATCTATTTTCCTAAAAGATGAAAAAGTTTTCAATTGGAGGAGTCGGGAGTCTGGATTGTGGTGAAATACGCACCTATACATTTACAATCTCCGCCGAATTCCGTAAATCATCATCCATATGAGCAATACAGATAAATTCACAGTGGTGCTGCCGGTTTTTAATGAGCAGGACAACCTCGAAGCCCTCTTCAATGAGATCAGGGCCGCAGCGGATTCCACGGGCCGACCGTGGGAAGCCGTGTTCGTGGATGATTGCAGTACCGATAAGAGTCTTGATATTATACGCGCACTGGCCGGGGAATATGACGAAGTCCGTTATGTGGCCTTTGCAGAGAACCGTGGACAGTCCGCAGCCTTTTGCGCCGGGTTCGACGCGGCTCAGTCCGACATCGTGGTGACCATGGATGCGGACCTGCAGAACGACCCTGCCGACATTCCTGATATGCTGGCCGTCTTCGGCGATGAGTGCGAGATGGTGATAGGGTGGCGTTCAAAGCGCAAGGACACTTTCATAAAGCGTATTTCCTCCAGGATCGCCAACAAAATTCGCGACAGCCTCATGGACGACGGCGTCCACGATACCGGGTGCTCTCTGAAGGTGATGCGTACGGATCTGCTGCTCAAGCTGCCACGGTTCAAAAACATGCATCGCTACTTCCCCATTCTCATGAAAACCCATGGGGCGCGGATCAAGGAAGTGAAGGTCAATCACCGTGAGCGCGGAGCTGGTGTGTCCAAGTACGGTACTTTGGACAGGGCCATGGCAGGCATTTATGATCTTATCGGGGTAGGGTGGCTCATAAAGCGGCACATCGGTTACTCCGTCAAGGAACAGAAGTAGGTTTATGACACTGCCTGCCTATTGGTGGCTTCTGGCCCTCGTGATTGTTGTTCAGGGGGCTTTTTTCGTTCAATTCTTCATTTTACGAATGAGACGGAAAGGAGTACAACCCGTTGCGCGCCCGGCACAGGTCGTGTTGGCGGTGTCTTGTCTGGCCGGTCTGGCGTATGCCGTGGTGCAACGTGATCCGGTGTTGTTTGTCGGGCAGGTATGCTTGATGATTCTCTACTTCCTCTTACAACGAAAAAGCAATGACCAAAGAACGTAACGAGACCAACATAAAGTCCTTGAAGTCCCTGGCAAAGGGGTTGGTCATGCTGATCGGGTTGGGCGCGATCGTCTATCTGACCCGGGCCGTTGGCCTGGGGTCCATGCTGGCCGATACCAAGTGGTTTAATGATCAAGTGCTTGGAACCGGTCCGTTGTCGGTGGTCATTTTTCTGGCTGTCAGTGCTGTTTTCACCGCCATAGGGCTGCCGCGTCAGCTCGTGGGCTTTCTCGGAGGGTTCGCCTTCGGAGTCGTCAGCGGAACAGTGCTGTCCACGGTCGGTTCCGGCTTGGGATGTGCTCTGGCAGCCCTGTATGCCCGTATGGGTGGACGTGAGCTGGTGCAGCGCAAGCTTGGTAGCAAGGTGGAGAAGGTCAATCGCTTTCTGCAGCATGAGCCGTTCAATACGTCTCTCGCCATCCGGCTTTTTCCCCTTGGCAGCAATTTGATCACCAACCTTGCAGCCGGGGTTAGTTCCATTCCGCTGAGTTCGTTTATTCTCGGTTCCACCTTGGGCTATGTTCCGCAGAACTTCATCTTCGCCCTTTTTGGTGCGGGCATGAATAGAGAGTCCACCATGGGCGTTGCCCTGTCTGTGGGCATGTCCATTATGCTCTTTGTCCTTTCGGGGTGGATGGGGCTGCGAATTTATGGCCGATACAAGAAGGAACTCAAGGCCGCAGAGAATCCGGTCGATTAAGTTCGTTTCGGCGGCAGGTACCGTCGTTCAATTTCTTTCCATACAAGCCAGACAACACCGGCGACCACAAGGCCGCAGAGCCAACCGGCAAGTACGTCGGTCGGATAATGTTTGCCGAGGTAGACCCGCGAATATCCCACCAGCATCGGCAGGATCAGCGGCCAGAGTTTCAGCATGGGCCAGAGCAGTATGGCCAGTACGGCGAGGCACATGGTTGTGGAAGCGTGAGCCGAAGGATATGATGTGCCGCGTTCCTTGGTCCTGACAAAGGTGGTCGGCCTGGTCTGCCATGCACCGTTTTCAACGTAGTGGGTGCCCGCCAGAGTATTGAGGGGCCTGACCCGATAGACCTGGGCCTTCATTGTTTTGGTGGTGAAGTCGGAGAGAGCCATGCCTGTCAGAAGAATCAGGAAGAAGATGATCTGGCGCTTGCCGCCTTTCCAGATGGCAAGACAAAAGAGCGCTCCCATACAGAGAGCCAGCACGCCCATGGATGACAGGATAGGCATGATGGTGTCGAAGATGCCCAGCCTCCACTGCTGATTGATGAGCAGGAAAAGTTGGAGATCAAGGGCCGGAGTTGCGAAAAACATGGTATTCTCCCTGAATTTCTCGTAGTTATAGTCTGCTTTGGCAGGCAGGGCAACACTGCCGCTTGTCAAAGCAATAAAAATCATACAAGACGGTATCCCTATGGCAAAAAGTATAAAAAAAGCACGTTTGGCAGTGACCATGCCGAGGCTGAGCCGCTACGGCGGGGCCGAGTCGTTTGCCTGGCGTCTCTGCGAAGTATTGGCGGCACGCGGTCATGAAGTGGATTTCATCTGCGCCCGTTGCGAAACCGAACCGCCCGAAGGGGTGCGTCCGGTTGTCCTTGGACGTTTCGGCGCCTTTCGCTGGGTCAAGATTCTCTGGTTTGCCTATGCTGCCGATCAGGCCTGCAAGAAGGGGAACTATGATCTGGTTTTCGGTATGGGCAAGACCGTCAACCAGGATGTCCTGCGTATCGGCGGTGGGCCAATCACCAAGTTCTGGGAATTGTCCAAGCGCGCCTGGCCTGCGGGGTTTGCCCGTTCCTTCAAGATGTTTCGCCGTCGCTGTTCACCGGGCAACTGGGTTATCCATATCCTTGACCGAATGCGCCTGAAGCGGACGCCGCGTATCGTGGCAGTGTCCCATCTTGTCAGAGAGTGGCTGGTGGAGGCGCACCCGCATCTGAACAAGGACGATATTGATGTTGTATATAATCGTCCTGATCTGACACGTTTTTCGCCCATTGGCGAACAGGAGCGTATTCGGTTGCGGGCAACTGCCAAAGTGGATGAGCATGAAATCGTCATTGGTACGGCGGCCACCAATTTCGCCTTGAAGGGCATACGTCATCTCGTGGATATGCTGGCTCTCTTGCCGGACAACTACGTGTTGGGCGTTGCCGGGGGGCGGAACCCGGACAAGTATCTGCGTCAGGCACGCGAGTTGGGTGTGGAGAAGCGGGTGCGCTTTCTTGGCAGGGTGGATGACATGGCTGATTTCTACCGTGCCGTGGACATCTTCGTGCTCGCGACATTCTATGATGCTTGCTCCAACGCTGCTCTTGAAGCCTTGGCCTGCGGGTGCAAGGTGCTTTCCAGTTCATTGAACGGGAGTGCCTATTTCCTGCCGTCCAAATGGGTGTTTCCTGATCCTGCCGATGTCCCGGCCATGGCAGCCTTGGTGCAGCGTGTGGCCGAGGAAGACAAGCCGGAACCGTTCGAGTGGCCTGCCGATATTGTGGCCGGTCTTGAGCCGTATATCGCGATGATCGAGGAAGCCGTCTCCAAGTAGCCGTAATGACTATGAAAAAATGAAAGAGCCGGAGCAAAAGCTCCGGCTCTTTTTTTATGCTTTGAGGTACCCCTTGAAAAAATCAATGGTGGAGGCAAGCCCGGTCACGATGTCGATTTGTGGTTCCCAGCCGATGGTGCGTTTGGCGAGGGTGATATCCGGTTTGCGTTGCAGTGGGTCATCGGAGGGCAGTGGCTTGTAGGCTATTTTCGATGTTGAGCCCACCTGCTCGATGACGGTCTCGGCCAGTTCCCGAATGGTGAATTCGCCGGGGTTGCCCAGGTTCATCGGCCCGATAAAATCGTCGGGAGTGTCTTCCATGAAGCGGACGATGCCGTCAACCAGATCGTCCACATAGCAGAAACTGCGCGTTTGCTCTCCCGTGCCGTAGATGGTGATGTCTTCACCCTTCAATGCCTGAACAACAAAATTCGAGACCACACGTCCATCGTCCATGGCCATGCGTGGCCCATAGGTATTGAAGATGCGTCCGACCTTGATATTCAGGCCGTGCTGACGATTGTAATCAAAGAAAAGGGTTTCGGCACATCGCTTGCCTTCATCATAACAGGCTCTGAGGCCGTTGGGGTTGACGTTGCCCCAGTAGCTTTCCGGTTGCGGATGGACCTCTGGGTCTCCGTACACCTCGGATGTGGAGGCCTGGAAAATCTTGGCTTTCACGCGCTTGGCCAGACCGAGCATGTTGATGGCGCCGTGTACGCTGGTTTTGGTGGTCTGTACCGGGTCGTGCTGGTAATGAATGGGGGATGCGGGACAGGCGAGGTTGTAGATTTCGTCTACTTCTATATATAAAGGGAACGTGACATCGTGGCGGATGACTTCAAAGTAGGGGTCATCCAACAGGTGCAGGATATTCCTTTTGCTGCCTGTGAAAAAGTTGTCCACGCAGATGACCTCCCGCCCCATGGAGAGGAGCCGTTCGCACAGGTGCGAACCCAGGAAGCCGGAACCGCCGGTGATGAGTACACGTTTTTTCTTCATGAGGCGTTTAATTGCAATAATAATTCCAGATCGTCAATGGGGACGTAAAACGCTTGCCATGATTCGGTTTTCTGGGAATGGTGTCTCTGATGCATGTGGGTGTTTTTGTGCATGCGTGGAAAAAACATTCAAATGGTTGACGCTGTATCTGGCCATATGTAAGAGCCATATACAACGAAGGATATGTATATGATTGTCAACGTAGTGGAGTGCCTGGCACAGGCCGAACGAGCCAAGGGATTGGCTGTTATTATCGATGTATTTCGTTCCAGCACTGTGGCGTGTTACGCTTTCGACAAAGGTGTGGGAGCTTACTATGCCGTGGACTCCCTCGACCGTGCCAAGGAATTGGCGTCGGACAAGAGTGGGCTGGTCATCGGTGAAAAGAGAGGGGTGCCGGTTGAAGCGTTTGACCTCAAGAATTCACCGACGTTGTTGAAGGACGTTGATTTGACGGGCGAAACCTTGATTCACTCCACCAATGCGGGGACCAAGGGGATGGCACTGTGCAATGCGGATCAGGTCTTGACCGGCTCTTTTGTCAACGCTCAGGCCACTGTGGAATATATTCGGCAGCAGGATCCGGAGCTGGTGACGCTGGTGGCCATGGGGGCTGGCGGAACCATGCGGGCACAGGAAGATATGATGTGTGCCATGTACATCAAGAATGCCCTGGAAGAGTATCCCAACAGCTTTGACACGTTAAAGAGCTTTTTGGCCGGGGTGGATAGTGCCGAGATGTTTTTTGACGATGCACGGACAGACGCTCCCGAGAACGATTTTGAAATGTGCATGGATTTGGATTTGTTTGATTTCGTGATCAAAGCAGAGTCCGTCTCAGAGGGCGTGGTACAACTGAACATGATTTCAGTTGCGATCGGGGAAACTGCATAGGCGGATGTATGGACAAGACAGTGCAAAAAGTACTCATAGTTGATGATTCCAAGACGAATCTGGCGTTGCTCGAGCACATGCTCAGGGACATCGAGTGCCAGGTGGTTCGGGCTGAAGGAGGACTGGAGGCACTGAATCTGGTCCGGTCTCATGAGTTTGCTTTGATTTTGTTGGATATTCAGATGCCCGGCATGAATGGATACGAGACCGCGACCAAGATCAAGGAATCCGAGTCCAGTCGACATATTCCTATTATATTTATCACCGCCATTTATCAGGATGACGACAATGTCAGGCAGGGATATGAAACCGGGGCTGTGGATTATCTGTTCAGGCCGGTTGAGGTGAACATACTGACCAGTAAGGTTAGAGCCTTTCTTGAAATGAATGAGCGCAGAGTTCTACTGCAACAGGAAATTCAGGAGCACGAGAGGACAGAGAAAGCCCTACGGTGTGCAGAAGAAAAGTACAGATCCATTTTCGAGAGAACGGTGGAAGGGTTGTTTCAGTGCACACTGGATGGCGAGTTCATTGAAGCCAATCCGGCCATGGTCCATATTCTCGGTTTTCAATCGGCCGATCAGGTGGTGGGTAAACCCGGCCTTCGGCTGTCGATAATGACGGATGACAGCCAGTGGCAGAGTTATCAGGACGCCCTTGTTAAAGATGGGGCTGTTTCCTGTTTTGAATTTCGTATTGAACGGCAGGATGGTGAGATTGTCTGGTGCTCAGAGAGTTCTCATGTGATCACTCCGGATGATGGCGCGCCCTTTATAGAAGGCGTTGTCGAAGATATTACAGAGCGCAAGACCGGAGAACTGGAGTTGCAACGTCTTGCCACAATCGACAGTCTGACCGGTGTGTTCAATCGGCATAAGTTTTTTGACCGACTGGAGCATGACCTGGCTGTTGCCAAACGGTACGACAGCCTTGTGGCAGTGCTGTTTGTTGATCTCAATGAATTCAAGCATATCAATGATACATTTGGTCACCAGGTAGGTGATGAATTGTTGCGGATGGTCGCTCAGCGATTAAAACAGCGCACCCGGGAATCCGACACCCTCGCTCGGATCGGGGGGGATGAGTTTGGCATTATCCTGTGCGGCCTTGAAGACAAGGAAGGCGCGATCGCTGTGACCAAGGGGCTGCTTGATGTCGTTTCAGAGCCGTTTATGCTCCATGGGCGGGAAGTCATCGTCGGCGCAACCATCGGCATCAGTTTTTTTCCAGATGACGGCAAGGATCCGGTCACCCTTATCAGCAGGGCAGATGCGGCCATGTACGGTGCGAAGAAAAAGTGCAAGATGGATTTTGGCACATATATGGAGTGTGGCATTCCTCGATAAGTTGAACCATTTTACACGATGATTTTAGGCTTTTTTAGGCGTTTCACCTATGTGAAACGTCTTTTTTTAGGAGAAATGCCTATTCCATACTTCTAAGCTCTATTTTTTTGAGAGGCTATTCCGAACCATATCCGTCTAGAATTGAGGGCTTGCAGAGTTAAATATATTACATACTTATGTGGTGGGTACTTTGATAAAAAAATCACGATAGGCTTGACTTAGCCGTTTTTTCCGGGCATGGAACTCGATAACCTTCGGAGAAGCTCTTTTTTCGGGGTTTTCAAGCAAATTTTAGCCAAAAGGATGGGGTATGGTTTTCAACTGGCTGCATTTTGCAATCATCTTGTTTTTGCTCGCCGGCTTACTGTTTGCCGTCGGGCCTTTGGTCCTAGCAGTGCTGTTTGCTCCCAGAGCGCGGGGCGGGGATGTTGGAATGCCGTATGAGTGCGGCATGGTTCCCTATGGCAGCTCCTGGGCGAGGTTGGGCGTATCTTATTATGTATACGCTCTGATCTTCCTCGCCTTCGATGTAGATGTCCTTTACTTGTTTCCGGTTTCAACAGCCTATGCTGATGCAGAGGGTGTTGTTCCGTTCGTGAAGGTCTTTATCTTCCTGCTCTTTCTTATTCTTTCCGTCATCTATTTTTGGGCGAAAGGGGTGTTTACATGGCCGCGCAGGATTCAGTAGTGCAACAGGAAATTTTGACGGCTGGAGGGCACCACATGGACCCGCCCATCGTCAATCTTCAACTGGCACAGGACATTTTCGACGTCTGTCGGTCCATGTCCTTGTGGCCCATGACATTCGGCCTCGCATGCTGTGCCATCGAAATGATGGCGACCGGTATGGCAAGGTTCGACATGGCTCGCTTCGGCGCGGAAGTATTCCGGCCGTCACCGCGTCAGTCTGATGTCATGATCGTCGCAGGCACCGTGACCAAAAAGATGGCACCGGCCGTTGTCAGGCTGTATGAACAGATGCCCGGACCCAAGTGGGTCATTGCAATGGGCAACTGTGCCATCTCCGGCGGGCCTTTCAAGATCAAGGACAACTACAACGTTATCGAAGGCGTGGATACATTGATCCCCGTTGACGTGTACGTGCCTGGCTGTCCGCCCAGACCTGAAGGTCTGCTTGAAGGCTTCTTCGAGTTGCAGCGTCTCATCACCGGCAAACGTTGGTGGCCTGTTGCTGCCGAGGTGGAGGGTAAGTAATGTTGCAGGTACTTGAAGGTGTTGCGACGCAATGTGTCGCAAAACAGGATAAAGCCAAAACAGGACACGTATGGTCTGTTTTTCTGGCTCCGAATCAGGTCTACAAAGCTGCCGAGCAGCTTTACAAAGCTGAATATTCCCTCGAAGACGTCCTCGCATTGGATGTCGAAGAGGGTTTTTTGGTGATCTATCATTTTAATAGATGGACTATCGAAGAGCGTGTCACGCTCCGGGTGCTTGTCAGCAAAGACAACCCTGTCGTTCCATCCATAGCTCCTATTTTCGATGGAGCCGAGTGGCATGAGCGGGAAACCCGCGATTTCCACGGCGTTTCCTTTGAGGGCAACCCCAACCTCGTGCCGCTTCTGATGGCTGCCGAGGATGTGGATGTGCATCCATTGATCAAAACCGCCAAAGTCCGCAAGTCCATCAAGGATATTCTGGATCTTGGCGAAGTGATCACATGTAATAAGGAAATAGAAGCATTGTTTGCGGAAGCGGAGGCCCCGGAGGCCTCCGATGCGTAGGCCGGGGCAACCGGTCGGTCTATAAAACCGGACTGAGAGTGTATGTCGGCTTACCAAAATTTAGAACAAATGAAGGGTGATTTTTACACCCAGAAGTTCGAGGCCGGGAAGCAGGACGGAACCTTGATCATCAACATGGGTCCGCAGCACCCGTCGACACACGGCGTACTGCGAATCGTGATCGAGGTGGATGGTGAATACATCGTCCGTGCCGAACCCGTATTGGGTTACCTGCACCGCATGCATGAGAAAATGGGCGAGTCCCAAACTTGGGGTGGCTTCATCCCGAACATGGGACGCGTAGACTACGGACACGCCATGGCCTGGAACTGGGCCTACGTGGGCGCAGTCGAAAAACTTATGGGCATTGAGGTACCTGAACGCGCAGAATACCTGCGGGTCATCATGACCGAGTTCAACCGCCTGACCTCCCACCTCCTGTGGTGGGGTGCCTATATCCTTGATCTCGGCGCGTTTACTCCCATTATGTACGCATTTGACGATCGTGAAATGATACTGGACATCCTGCAGAGGCCGTCGGCTTCCAGGTTGACCTATTCCAATTTCCGCGTCGGTGGTGTGCAGCAGGACTTTGACGACAAGTGTATCGAGTTGATGAAAGCATTCATCCCGCACTTCCGTGAAAGACTGCCCATGTATCATGACTTAGTAACTGAAAACCTGATTCTGCGTCGACGCATCGAAGGCATCGGCATCATTGATCAGGACATGTGTCGCCGCTACGGTTGCACCGGTCCTGTCGTTCGTGGTGCCGGCGTTCCGTATGATGTGCGGAAAGACGAGCCGTATTCGGTCTACGATCGTTTCGACTTTGATATTCCGACGCAGACTTCTGCCTGTTCGGCCGGACGCTATCATGTCCGCGTAGCCGAAATGGAACAATCCCTGCGGATCATCGAGCAGGCTCTTGAGCAGCTTGATAGCGCAGAAGGTGGCCACATCGTCGACAAGGCCCCCAAGCCGTCCATGAAACCGCCGGCAGGGGAAGCATACTTCAATGTCGAGGGCGGCCGTGGCAAGATCGGCGTGTACGCCGTTTCGGACGGAACCAAGGTTCCGTATCGTGTCAAGCTGCGTGCACCCGGCTTCTCCAACATGAACGCGTTTGCCGAATCCGCCAATGGCGTCATTCTGGCCGATGCCGTTGCTATCTTGGGTAGCCTGGACCTGATTATTCCGGAACTCGACAGGTAGGGTGAACCAATGAGCATATTCTTACAAACACTGATATACTTGGTTATCGCCGTCATCGGGTCCATGGTCTGGCTCGGGTTGAACGCCTTGGTGTTGGTCTATTGTGAACGTAAGTTCGCCGGCCACATCCAGCGCAGGCCCGGTCCTTTCGAGGTCGGCCCTCACGGCGCACTTCAGCCGCTTATCGACGGCTTGAAACTCATGAGTAAACAGCTCCTGACTCCGGACAACTCGGATGCAATCCTGTATTGGCTTGCCCCTATCCTGTCCATGATTCCGGTGCTCGCACTCTTCATGCCCATTCCGTACGGTCCGTCCGTCATCGGTATGGACGTAAACCTCGGTCTGCTGCTTATCCTGGCGTTTTCCAGCTTCAACGGGCTGGCCGTCATCCTGGCAGGTTGGGCCTCCAACAACAAATGGGGCGTTCTCGGCGCGGCTCGTGCTGTTGCACAGACCGTTGCTTACGAGATTCCGCTGTTGCTGACCGTACTGGCCATTACCTTTATGACCGGCACTCTTAGCTTGACCGAAATTACAGCCATGCAAGCCGGCTCAATCCTTAACTGGAATATTTGGCCGCAATGGCTGGGCTTCATCATCTTCATTATAGCCATGTTTGGTGAAACAAACCGTGCTCCCTTTGACCTGGCTGAGGCCGAGTCCGAGCTTACTGCCGGTTTCCACACTGAGTATTCTTCCATGGGCTTCGGTCTCTTCTTTATGGCTGAATACGGATACATGGTTGTAATGTGCTCCGTCTGTTCCGTCTTGTATCTGGGTGGTTACCATGATCCCTTCGGTGGTTATACCGACGGTTGGTGGTGGATGCTTCTCAAGACCTACGCACTGCTGTTCTTCATGATCTGGGCTCGTTGGACCTTTCCCAGGGTTCGTTTTGACCAGTTGTTGAACATCAACTGGAAATGGTTGCTGCCGTTGGCCACATTCAACCTGTTGGCCACTGCGCTGATCATGAAGTTGTAGAGGTGTAAATATGGGAAAATTCAGAGAAAATATTATACAGCCGATTCTCGACTGCTGGAGCCTGATGGTCGGGCTGAAAATCACGGGTAAGTATTTTTGCAAACCCCTGATTACCGTCCATTATCCCCGCGAAGTCATCGACGACGAGAATCTGGAAACATATGGCGGGCATGTCGAACTGATCGGCAAGCCCAAGGATCCGGCCACGCCCAAATGCATTTCATGCATGATGTGTGTGACCAATTGTCCGAGCAAGTGTCTGAAAGTGGTCAAGCAGAAGGCTCCAAAGCCCACGCCTGAACAGGAAGCAGCCATGGCCGCAGCCAAGGAAGCTGGCGAGAAAGTCGTCAAGCCCAAGGCTCCCAAGAATCCGGCCAAGTTCACCTATGACTACACCTTGTGCAGTCTGTGTGGAAACTGCATAGACAACTGTCCGCCCAAGTCGCTGAAGTTCTCCAATAATATGTATTGGGTCGCGACTTCACGGAAAGAGATGAATATCGATCTTCTCGCCCGGCTCAAGGAGCAGGCCACGGAGTTATCCGCACCGGCTCCCAAAACCGAGGCCAAACCGGCCACGGCAGAGAAGGAGGCTTAATATGGAAGTCATGGCAAAAGTAGCATTTTGCGTGTACACGCTCGTCATTCTTGGCGGGTCCATACTCGCCGTATCGAGCAGCAGCCTGGTTCGCGCCCTGGTGGGACTTATCACCACCCTGGTCGGCGTGGCCGGGATGTATTTGCTGCTTGCTTCGCCGTTTATGGCATTCATGCAGTTGCTCATTTATGTTGGCGCGGTTTCCGTTCTGATCTTCTTCGCGGTCATGCTGACCCGGGCAGAACAGGGCGGTGATGAAGGCGGCAAGGCCCCCATGAAGACATATGTCTATGGGCTGGCGGCTACCATCGCTCCCGCAGGCGTGCTTGGCTGGTTGGTTCTGACCAAACCTGTCGAGTCCATCGCCGTCCCTGTTGAGGTGACCATCAAGCAACTGGGCGAGGGGCTGCTTGGCTCCTACTTCCTGCCCTTTGAGCTGATCTCGGTCATCCTCATGGTCGCCATGTCCGGAGCAGTGCTCCTGACTTGGGAAAAGAGGGGGAAGAAATAAATGAGTGCTCTGACCCTTTATCAAATCGTGGCATTGATCCTCCTGTGTGCGGGCCTCTTCGGGCTGACACAGCGCAGGAGCCTTGTCGGCATGCTGATTTCGGTTGAGCTGATGCTCAACGGCGCTGGTCTGTCCATCGTGGCTGCATCGCAGCTCACGGACTACAGCGCAGTACTTGGTCAGCTTGGCGCCCTGTTCATCATGGGGCTTGCCGCTGCAGAGGCAACGCTGGTTCTGGCCATCATCGTGGTTGTGGCCAAGCGTTTCAAGTCAGCCAAAACCAGTGACATCACTACTTTGAAGGAATAGCTATGGAAGGCGTAACTATATATAGTAAAATTCTTCTGCCGGTGGTGATCACTCTGCTTGTGCCTCTGTTCATCTACCTTGGAAGAAAGGATGAGAACAGGCGTGAAGCTGTCAGCTTCATTGGCGCATTCCTGACGTTTGTCTCGGTGGCTTTTATGATCCCGCATGTTCTGGACGGGGAAGTCCTGTACTTCCACGTCACCACGATCATGCCTGGAATAACAATAGCATTCGCGGCCGACGGGCTTTCCATGGTGTTCGCCCTGATCGCGCCGTTCCTCTGGTTCTTTGTAACCAGCTATAACATCGGCTACATGCGCGGGTTGAATGAACACGCACAGACGCGGTATTACATCTGTTTCGCGGTGGCTATCTTTGGTGCCATCGGCGTGGCTCTGTCCGCCAACGTGTTCACCATGTATCTCTTCTACGAAGTGATCACCGTGTTCACCTACCCGCTGGTCTATCATCATGAGGACGAGGAAGCCAAGATCGGTGCTCGCAAGTACATTGTCTACTTGATGGGTACTTCCAAGCTCTTCCTCCTTCCTGCCATGGTGCTGACCTACGTGTTGGTCGGTAACCTTGACTTCAACCTGACAGACATCCAGCACGGCATGTTCTCCGCCAACGTCATAGCTGCACATCCCAGACTGGTCACCTTGACCTACTGGCTGTTCATCTTCGGTGTCGGTAAGGCAGCACTCATGCCGTTCCATAACTGGCTTCCCTCAGCCATGGTCGCGCCCACACCGGTTTCGGCCTTGCTGCATGCGGTGGCCGTTGTTAAGGCCGGTGTCTTCTGTGTCTGTCGCCTGGTGCTCTCGGCCTTCGGGACCAAGACCGCCGGCTTCCTGACCATGAGTCAGATCTTTGTCGGAACACCCGGCACCTGGCTCGGTGATTTGAGCATGGGACTCGGAACCGCGTATATCGCAGCGTTCACATTGACCGTGGCCTCATTCATCGCGTTGACCAAGGATGACATCAAAGCGCGGCTGGCCTACTCGACAGTGGCCCAGCTCTCCTATGTCATTATCGGTGTGACCATGCTGTCGGATATGGCGGTACAGGGTGGTGTCATTCACATCGCTCACCATGCCTTCTCCAAGATCACGCTCTTTATGGCTGCCGGTGCTATTTATGTCGCCGCGCACCTCAAAAAGATCAGCCTTATGGATGGCCTGGGACGGAGGATGCCGCTCACCTTTGGTGCGTTCGCAGTCGCCTCCCTGTCGATGATCGGCATGCCGCCGGTCTGTGGCTTCGTTTCTAAATGGTACTTGATCAATGGTACGCTTGATTCGCATCAATGGCCCCTGCTTGTCGCGCTGTTACTCAGTACAGCACTCAACGCAGGGTATTTTGTGCCCATCACATATCGTGCCTTTTTCAAGGCGCCCAAACCAGAAGCGAATATTGGCCAATACAACGAGCCGTCCCTGACTATGGTTATTCCGCTGTTGATTACAGCGACAATCTCGGTGTTCTTGGGTCTGTATCCGCAGATATTCCTGAACTTCGTCAAAGTTCTCGGCAAGTTCTAGGGGGATTATATGAGTCAAAAAGGTTTAGGCGGGATACTCGCCAAATGGAGTGAGAACTGGAAGGTATGGAGAATCATATTCTTCGTGACGCTGGCTTTGCTGCTGGTGCTCAACGTTCCTTTTGTCACGCATCATCCACACTTTGGTCTCGATAAGTACCCCGGTTTCTTTGCCGGTTTCGGACTTATCGTGGGGCTGGTCATGGTCATCTTGATGAAGAAGATCGTCCAGCCGTTCATTGCACGCAAGGAGGACTACTATGGAGACTAGCATGTTCATCCATCCCTCCCTTGCATTCCTTGCATTCGCACTTGTAGTGCCTTTCCTCCCCAACTGGTTGTGGTCGAATAAAGGCATACGTGGCGCCCTGGCGCTTATAGCACCGCTTGTCGCGCTGTATTCCATCATGACGATGGTACCGGGCAAGTATCTCGGGGTTGAATACCTCGATCAGGCTCTGTTTGTGAGTCGCGTGGACAAACTGTCCATCGTCTTCGGGCAGGTCTTTGCAGTCATCGCCACCATCGGTGCCATATACGGCATGCATGTGGAAGATCGTGGACATTTTGTCTGCGGGTCCCTGTATGTGGCCGGTGGTTTCGGTTGTGTGTTCGCAAACGATCTGCTGACGGTCTTCCTGTTTTGGGAACTCATGAGCATCGGCTCCACGTTCCTGATCTGGCAGGCCCGAACCGAAGAGTCCGTTGGTGCCGGTTTCCGGTACTTCCTTTACCACACGGTGGGCGGCCTCTTCCTGCTTGCAGGTTTGCTGCTCAAGTACAAGGCAACCGGAAACTTCGCCTTTGTCGGTGTTGATCCGGCTGAAGCACATCTCTACGACTGGTTGATCATGATCGGTTTCTGCGTCAACGCCGCTGTCGTGCCCCTGCACGCATGGTTGCCCGATGCATATCCCAGAGCATCCATCGCCGGTGCGGTATACATGTGTGCCTTCACCACCAAGACGGCTGTCTATGTCCTGGCTCGCGGCTTTGCGGGATGGGAAGTTCTGGCAATCGCCGGAACGTTCATGGCGGTCTATGGTGTGCTGTACGCGTGTATGGAAAACAACGCTCGCAGGATTCTGTCCTACCACATTGTCTCCCAGGTGGGATACATGGTGGCGGGTATCGGCATCGGTACGGCCATGACGCTCAACGGCGCAGTGGCCCACGCGTATGCCCATATCCTGTATAAGGGCCTCCTGTTCATGGGCACCGGCGCAATTCTGTATTCCGTCGGCACCGTCAAACTGGATAAGCTGGGCGGGCTTGCTTACAAGCTGCCCTGGGTCATGGTCCTGTATATGGTCGCGGCCCTGTCCATCTCCGGCATGCCCCTGTTTAACGGCTTTATCTCGAAAACCATGACCATCGCCGGTGCTGCCGAGCATCACCGCACGTTCCTGGCTCTCGGGATGGAAATAGCCGCCGTCGGTACGTTTATCTCCGTCGGTATCAAGCTCCCGTACTTCGCGTTCTGGGGCGGCAAAAAAGAATATGTGGGAGAGGTCAAACCTGTCCCCTGGAATATGTATGTAGGCATGACCATCTGTGCTCTGCTCTGCATCGCACAGGGTGTATATCCCGAAATGCTGTACCATTACCTGCCTATGCCGGTCGAGGAACATGCTTTCGTGCCCTGGACTGTCGTCAAGGTTATCAACTCCGGCCTGTTGCTCGGTTTCTCCGGCCTGGCCTTCTACTTTACCCGCAAGATCATTACCCCGCACGCGAAGCTCAATCTGGACTTCGACATTCTGTATCGCCTTATCGGTCGAGTCACCATGCGCGTAGTGTGCTGGCCGATCTCCAAGGTGGATGACATCTGGACCGAGGTTTACCGGACCGTTGGTCTGCGTGCACTTGTTGGTATGGGCGATCGCACTTCCTGGTTTGACAAGAAGGGCATTGATACAGTGGTGGATGGCTCTGCCTACACCGTCAGGAACATCGGCAGGGTAGGGGCAAAGGCCCAGACCGCCAATCTGCAGGATTACCTGGCGTGGGCAGCCGTTCTCGGCTTGGGCATTTTCGCCCTGGTTTGGTACTTCGGCTAAGCCGGACAATCTAAGGAGAGCTCGTTTTGGACTTCGGATATCCGGTACTTACAATATTGATTGCATTCCCGCTGGTTGCGGCATGCGGACTCTTTTTCCTGCGGGCGCCGCAGGTGGTGAGGTATTACACCATGGCGGTGTCCCTCATCGAGTGTCTGCTGGCCATACCGCTGACCGGCTTTCAAATGAACGCTGAATTCCAGTTCGTCGAGAAACTGGACTGGGTCCACCAATGGGGACTCCAGTACTACCTCGGCGTTGATGGCATCAGCATACTCATGGTCCTCCTGACCATTGCGGTCCTGCCGCTGTGCGTCATGTGTTCGTGGACCTACATCGGCAAGCGCGAGAAGGAATTCCACTTCTGTCTGCTGTTCATGACCTCTGCTGTTCTCGGCGTTTTCTGCGCTCTGGACCTGGTCCTGTTCTACGTGTTCTGGGAAGCCATGCTCATCCCCATGTACCTGCTTATCGCAGTCTGGGGTGGCGACGATCGCAAATATGCATCGCTCAAGTTCTTCCTGTACACCCTTGCAGGCTCGACTCTGCTCCTGGCGGCCATTGTTGCCTTCAGAGTCACGGGTGGTACCTTCTCTATTCCTGAACTCATGGAAATGAACTTCACCTTCCGGTTCCAGTTCTGGGCTTTCCTGGCCATGGCGCTCGCCTTTGCCATCAAGGTCCCCATGTTCCCGTTCCACACCTGGCTGCCCGCAGCACACGTTCAAGCACCTTCGGCTGGTTCCGTCATCCTGGCGGCCGTCCTGTTGAAGATGGGAACCTATGGTTTCCTGCGCTTCTGCCTGCCGCTGACCCCGGCCGCCAGTGAGTACTTCGCTCCCATGATGATCGCGATTTCCATCGTATCCATCCTGTATGGCGGAGCCATTGCTCTGGGACAGACTGATATCAAAAAGCTTGTTGCCTACTCTTCGGTGGGCCATATGGGCTTTGTAACCTTGGGTATATTCCTGTTTAACCAACAGGGTGTGCAGGGTGCGCTCTTCCAGATGCTGAACCACGGTATCGTCACAGGTGCACTCTTTATGATGATCGGTGCCGTCTATGAACGGAGCCACAGCCGCGACATCAAGGACAACATGGGCCTTGGCAAATATCTGCCTGCGTTCATGTTCTTCTGGGGCATGATGGCCCTGGCGTCCTTCGGCTTCCCCGGAACCAACGGGTTCGTGGGTGAAATGCTGGTACTGGTGGGAGCATTCAAGTACTCCACCTGGATCGGTTTCCTCTGCATCCCCGGTGCGCTTCTGGCCGCAGCCTACATGTTCCGCGTTTCCTTGAAGATGGCCTGGGGCAAGCCCAGTACTGCCAAGACCTGGCGCGATCTCAACGCCCGCGAGTGGATAATGTTGACCATTCCCGCCGTGTTCGTGTTCTGGATCGGGTTGGCTCCGGCACCATTCTACAAGATCATCAATCCTTCCATCGACAAGCTGCTGAACGACTTTGACAAGCGTAAAGTGGTTCAGGTGGAAGCTGATTCACCGATGCAAACCGCTGCCAACGACGTTTTGAGCGTCGTGGCAGGAAAAGAATAGGGGGCAGACAGTGAACTTCAATCTCACAGCACTTGTCCCGGAGTTGTTCTTCCTCGGCCTTGTACTGGTCCTCATGGTCCAGTCGCTCGGTACCAGGGAGTGGAAACCCGCGGTTGAGAAATGGCTGCCCTTTGGCGCATGCGCTGCGTTCTTTGTTTCCATCACGGGCTTTGGCCTGCATGGAACCATGTTCTGGGATGTCTACAAAGTTGACATGATGTCTCAGTTCTTCAAGATCGCCATAGCGTTCGGCTTCTATGTGACCGTACTCAACGCGTCCAAGCAGTCGACCCTTGAAGAAGGTAAACGGGCCGACTACTACATGTTGCTCGGCTTCTCCACCCTCGGCCTGATGATGCTCGCTTCCTCCGTGGAGTTGATCACCATCTACCTAGCCCTGGAGTTGGCTTCCTATGCAATGTATGCCGTTATTCCGCTGCGCGCCAAATCCAAGGGCGCGGCAGAAGCGGGCATCAAGTACATCCTGTTTGGCGCTGTGGCGACCGCATTGGCCCTGTACGGCTTGTCCTACATCATGGCCACCATGCATACGACCTACATCTCCGAACTTATGACCAAGTCGTGGGCATTTGCTGACAATCCCATGGCCGTTGTCGGTCTGTCTCTGTTCCTGGCTGGCATGTTCTTCAAGCTGGCCCTGTTCCCGTTCCACTTCTGGTGTCCGGACGTGTATCAGGGAGCATCCAATGAGACTGCCGCCTTCGTGGCTACCATGCCCAAGATGGGTGCTATTGTCGTGCTCGTGCGTATCGCCGTGCTGCTCAAGCCCGGTCTGGAGATCACCACACTTCTGGCGGTCCTCGGCGCATGTTCCATGACCTTTGGTAACCTCTCGGCTCTGGCTCAGACAGATATCAAGCGTTTGCTCGGTTTCTCGTCTGTTGCACACGCCGGGTACATCATGGTCGGTTTGGTCAGTGGCACCTACGAGGGTGTGGCAGCCGCCGCATTCTACGCCCTGGCGTACCTCGTCATGAACCTGCTGGTCTTCTGGGTAGTGAGCCGCGTTGCCTCCGATGGTCGCAACCTTAAGCTTACAGATCTGAATGGCCTGTACAAGAAAGCCCCGGTGCTCGCCTTTTCGCTGGCGGCCGGTGCCTTTGCCCTTGTCGGCCTGCCGCCGACCATGGGTTTCATGGGCAAGTTCTTCCTGATCACCTCTGCATGGGGTCACGGATACAACTGGCTGGTCATCGTGCTGGTGCTCAACTCGGCTATCGCCATCTACTATTATCTGAGCTTGTTCCGTCATGCCTTCACTGAAGAGAAGGCTCCCGGCAAGGTCGCTGATCCCGATACCAGCTGGTTCGCCTCCGCAGGCGCTGCCATGCTCGCAGCCTCCGTGCTTGCTATTGGTATGATCCCCGCGCCCATGTTCAACTTCGCCATCAATGCTGGCAAGTCGCTCTACGGCATCGCGGTCGCGGTCAGTGGCGGCGGACACTAGTAGTCGGTCAATCAAATAAACAGAACCGCCCGGTTCAGCTTAGGCTGAATCGGGCGGTTCTTTTATGCACGGCGTTATTTGTCCTGACTGAGAGCGTGTCTGGCCATGCTGTAGACAACCAGATGATGAAAGGGGCGTATTACAATGAAGTATATGCGTGCTGTCCAATGGAGATAGGTGGCTGTTGTAATCAGATGGAACTGATTCATTCCGTCTAATCCGGGCTCATATACGAAGGCAATATGTCCGGAGATCATGTCGTCGCGGGCCTCACCGAGCCAGAATTTGTTTTCTTCAGCCGCTTGAGTTGTGAAGAATGCCACCAGGTCTCCTAGCGTAAAAGAGAGGTCCTCCGGGCGCAATACCGTCTTTTCATGGTCCTTCGTCTGTCGAGTACCCAGAAGGCGGACGAAGTACTTGCGCAGGTGATAGAGGAAACGCATCCAGCCTGGCATGTATGAGAGGCTGGCAGCAACAAATTCACGCAGATTCTGTGGAGACGTTACGGAGTGGACGTGGAAGTAGTCCACATCATTCTCTAGTTTTGCCAATGAAGGAATTGTCCTGATTACAGTAGGGGTTGTCATAGATACCTCCGGAGTTTGCTTCATTTTTTGTTTACACACACTTGATTTCATGTGCCTACTTGACTCCAATGTGTAACTGCTATATAAAATAATCATAAAAGATGGATTTAATCAATAGCAGTCGAGGTCTGATGTGAAAATCAATGCGAAGCAGAAAGCGGAAAATAGACGAGCTATTCTGGCTGCCGCCGTGGATTTGATGATTGAAAGTGGATTCAAATCCATGAGTATGCGGGCAGTGGCTCGAAAGGCCGGGGTCGGGGATGCGACCATCTACAATTATTTCCCCACAAAGGAAGCGCTGATCTACGGGTATTACGAAGAGTCATTGAACAGTGCGTTACAGACTTTGATGGAAGTGGATGATTACGAGCAGTTCGATCTGCGTGAAAAGCTGCAACTGTTATTTGAAACTGTTCTCGAAGGGTATCTGGCGGATCGCGAATTTGTGGCCGAAACCTTTGCTTCGGTCTTCTTCCGTCCCGTGCCAGGGGGTAAAGGTGTCCGTGCAATTCGTGCCCGGTTCCTTCATATCATCGGCGAGCAGTTCCAGGCTGCAGCGGATTCAGGCGAGTTGGCAGATTTTATGTTCAAGGATCTGGTTTACCAATGTATTTGGGATTTCTTCATCGCGACAACGTTATATTGGCTCAAGGATGAATCCGAGCAGTTCTCCAATACCACGGTGTTCATCGATAAAAGCCTCGACCTGGGCTACACCATGCTCAAGTCGGGCGTGCTGGACAAAGTCACGGGGTTAGCCTCTTTTCTGTTCAAATCGCATGTATTGAGTCGGATTGAGATGATCATGGATGAACGGGATACCTTTTCCCGAATCAAAGATGAGTTTATGAGCTATGACCCAGCACGATGAAACACCCAAGGGAAGAATGGCGCGTGGTCTGGCCTACAGTGGTATGGCTGCCCGTATGGGCGGTACATATCTCAAGTATGCGGCCAGCAAGCCCTTTGCATCGGAATCCGGCAGGACGCAAAACAAAAAAAACATGCATGAGAAAAATGCGGAGGTTTTGTTCACCGGATTAAGTCGGCTTAAAGGAACGGCATTGAAGATCGCCCAGTTACTCAGTTTGGAGTTGGACATCTTTCCGCCCGAGATCTGTGCTCAGTTGGAGAAGTCCTACACCGATGTTCCGCCCATGAATAGAGCCATGGCGCACAAGCTCCTTGTCAACGCGTATGGGACACGCCCGGAAGAAGTGTTCCGCTCGTTCGATTCTGCCGCTTTTGCTGCGGCCAGTCTCGGGCAGGTCCATCGAGCTGAAGATTTGGAGGGCAAAGCACTTGCGCTAAAGGTGCAGTATCCGACCATTCGACAGACCATTCATGATGATATTCGACTTCTTCGGGGAGTGTTGCGTCCTTTTGCCGACTACAAGGCGATGAAGCCAGCCATCAAGGAGATTGAGCATCGTTTCATGGAAGAGACCGATTATCTGGCTGAAGCAAGCAACATGCAATTCTTCAGTGATAATCTTGAACTGGAAAATGTCAGTATACCACAGGTGTATGAAGGGTTGTGTACTGATCGGGTTTTGTGCATGTCGTTCATGGAGGGGCAACCCTTGAATCACTGGCTGGCGACATCTCCTCCCCAGGAGGATCGGGACACGGTGGCGCGGCGGCTCAACCGTATCTTTTTGAAAAGTCTGTATGAATTGACGTGCATTCATGCTGATCCCAATCCTGGAAATTACCTTATCCGGGATGATCTTTCCATCGGGTTGGTGGATTATGGCTGTGTCAAACGGTTTACTCCTGAATTTGTTCAACTCTATCGTCGACTCCCACAGATCATCATAAGCGGCGACAAGGCCGCGTATTTTGCCGCGCTACGCGATATGCACGTTGTGGATAAAGAGCTTGGCCCCGAAGTGGAGGAAGCAATATTCGAGTGTGCCTACGCCTTTGGTAAGTGGCTTGGCCGATTGTATGAATCGGAGTATTTCGATTTTGGAGTTGAGACGGGGTTCATCAGTGAAGGCAAGGAGATAATGCGAGCCATGCTCAAGCAAAGAAGTCACTTCACCATGAATCCTGATATGATTTTTCTGGATAGAACACGCTATGGTTTGTTGCGAATCTATGAACAGCTGAAATGTCGAATATCTCTTTGTAATCACTATGAAAATAGTGGCTACTGATGTTCGGATCGTGGAGGTGAAAGATGAATACTATGACCAAGGACAGCGGTTGCAGCAATGTCTGCACATTCAGTTTCAAAGAGAAGCTATTTGCCAGAACGACGTTCATATTGGGGGTGCTGATAGGTGCGTATGCCATCTGGTTGTCGAGCTTGGTGCTTGCCCTGGTGTATCTTGGGTATGCTGTCGGCAGTTATTACCTGCTCATGCGATACACGGTCTGTTCGCGCTGTCCCCATCTTTTCCAGGCCGATGATTGCCTGTTTGCTCCAGCCCCAATTGTGCAGACGTTTGTCTCAGCAAGGTCCGGTCCGTTGAATGGCTGGGAACGTCTCATTCTCTTTGGCGCTGTGTTCGGCACAGTGGCTATTCCGGTTTACTGGCTTGTTTCCAGCCTTTGGCTATTGTCTTTATATGTGATTTTTTCCGGGGGCTGTTTTCTGGGGCTTGTCTTGCGAATCTGTAAGAAGTGTCAGGTTGAAGTATGTCCCATGAATCGCAATGCCGATTTGGGAAGGGGGCAGGCTGCTTGATTCGTCATTGATGCGGCGTACCCTGTTTTCAGATTAACTTGTCTCCCTTCCCTTGCAACATGCGGGGAGGGGAGTTATTTTGTGGATATAAGGATGTGATTGTATGCATGAATCAAGTTTGGGCGGAACACTCCGCGATTATCTCAGTGGCGAAGAGATAGACGAGACGACTTTTGAAGAGTTTCGTCAGCTCCTGGTCAAGTTGTTGGTGGAAGAGAAAGGCTATCCCAAGGACCGCTTCAAGGCCAAGGTGCCGCTTTCCTATTGCGTGGATGGCGAGGACTACGAGCGGCCCATTGATTTCGTACTCTATGATGAGCAGGGCAAGCCGATCTTCATTATTCTGTTTTGTGCCGGGGATGTGGGGACCTTTGAGCGTGAAACCGTGTGTGCGGGGAGGCTCATTAAAGGCGGCCCTGTGCCGTATGCGTTGATCACCGACACCATGGATGCCTCACTCATGGATGTCATGACTGGCGATGTTTTTGCCAGGTCCATGGCCGCGGTGCCCGATTATGCGGATCTTCTCAAAATGGTCACAAAGGCCAAGGTTGAACCATTGTCCGATGAGCAACGAGAAAAGCAGACACGGGTATTCCATACCTATTGCGGGTTCATCTATGGCACCTGTTGCAGCGAGTCCTGTTCGTTGCCGCCCATGCCGCCAAAGAAGTAGGTGTTTTCAACCCAAAAGAGCCAGGCATATGCCTGGCTCTTTTGGGTTGAAAGTCGGTTGGTCTTTAACAATCCACAAAGACGATGCACCCCTCCGGACAGGTATTCATGATGTCCCGGACTTCTTCTTCTGTCACCTTGGACCGGCAGACAAAAGGCATGTCCAGAGCCTCATCCCATTCAAAGACGTCGGGGTTCAGGTCGATACAGCCCTGGCATGAGCGGCAATCGCCCAGCTCAATGGCAACTTCACGCATTTGGGTACACTTCTTTTCTGTCTTCATGGCTTGATAATAGTTACTACTTATTCGTTTGGCAAGTAAAAAATGAACGCCCAGTGCGCCGTTTGCTATCAGACATGATGGTATACGGATGGATTGTTCGTTGCGGTTGAAGTGGAATTATGTCCACGCAACGATTGAAGATGGCGCAAAATTCCACTACGGTCCCGGTCATGGCAGCAAAGAATATTTTTCTCATTGGTCCCCGTGCCTGTGGCAAGACAAGTGTCGGCCGAAAGCTGGCTGAACGGCTTGGTGTTGATTTCGTTGATACCGATCACGCGCTGGTTCAGGCCGTGGGTATGGAGATTGCCGATTATGTCGAGCAGAACGGCTGGGAGGCCTTCCGTGACCGCGAGGTGGAGACCCTGGTTCGCGAGGCCACTCCCGGTGGTCGTGTCATCGGCTGTGGTGGCGGGATAATACTGCGCGAGGAAAACAGAGCTGTCCTCGCATCGGGGGTGACCCTGTACCTCAAGGCAGAAGCCGAGGAGTTGGCACGGCGTCTCATGAATGATCCGAATGAAGCCCAGCGGCCTTCGTTGACGGGGAAATCCGTGGTGGATGAGGTCAGAGAGATTCTGGACGCGCGGGCGCATCTGTACGAAGGGTGCGCGGATGCTGCTCTTGAAGGTGCGAGTCTCGCGGAGATTGTGACCCTTGCTGTCCAAGCCGTTGACCGGCTGTCCTGATCGCTTTTTGACAGGCCCCTCAGACAGGCATATACACTGACGTATTCATGCGCACAAAACTGTTTTCACCATATTGGTTGCCGGTTTGGTTCTTTGGCGGAGCCATCCTTTTCGGCGCGATCATTCTGCACCTTGACGTCAGTCATCCTGGTGGTCCGCTTTCTTTTGTCGACGCACTGTTCACGGCTACATCCGCCATGTGTGTCACCGGACTGGCCGTGGTGGACACCGGAACCTATTTTTCCACGTTCGCCCTGGATGTCATTCTGGTGCTCATTCAGCTTGGTGGCTTGGGCATCATGACCTTTACCACCCTAGCCATTCATCTGCTGGGGAAGCGGGTTTCATTGAATGACCGTATCGCCGTCGGGCAGAGTCTGCTTCGCGACCCCTCGTTCAGCCTGCCTCGTTTTCTGGGGCGCGTTCTTTTCTGGACATTCCTCTTTGAAGGCGTTGGTGCATTTTCCCTGTGGCTCATGGACCCGGTGGGGTTCTCGCCGTATTCCGCCTTTTTCCATTCCGTGTCCGCTTTTTGTAATGCCGGATTTTCATTGTATTCAGACAGCCTGACCCATTGGGCCGGGCATGGCGGTATCAATACGGTCTTTATTGTGCTTATCACGGCGGGTGGCCTCGGGTTTTATGTGCTCAATGATTGTGCGGGGTATCTTCGTGGCTACTGTATGCGGAAGAAGCGCAAGGGGGAGCCGAGGCTCCGACTGAGTTGGCATTCTGCCATAGTTATCAAGACGTCGCTGTTTCTTGTGCTTGTTGGGGCGGTGGTCATCTTTTTTGCCGAGGGAGCTGGTGGCATGGCCCCGGACACTCTGTGGGAGCGCGTCTGGACGGCCCTGTTCCAATCCGTGACCTGCCGGACAGCGGGATTCAATACCGTGGATATCGGGGGCATGACCAATGTGTCGCTGGTGTTCATGATGCTGCTCATGGTTATTGGCGGCTCGCCCGGATCATGCGCCGGTGGTATCAAGACCACGACCTTCCGCGCACTGTGCGGCTTTCTCTGGGCGCAGTTCCGGGGACATTCTCAGGTGCGCCTCGGCAGGTACGCCTTGAGTCAGGGAGCCCTGAACAAGGTCGTTTCTCTGGTTACCATGACATTCCTGCTGGTAGGGATCGGCACCATGGTACTGACTGCCTTGGAGAGCGGAGACAGCTCCTATCTTATGGCGCGTGGAGAACTACTGGGAAATCTCTTCGAGACCGTGTCCGCATTTGCTACAGTGGGGCTTTCAACCGGGTTGACCGCTTCCCTGGATGCGTTTGAAAAAATAACGGTCATCACACTCATGTTCGTGGGGCGTCTTGGACCAATATGGCTGTTGTCGGCCTTGCAAAGCTGGCAGTCTGAACCACGGTTCCGGGTACCTGAATCGAATCTGCCGTTGGGCTAGATTTCAAGGAGAGAGATTATGTTGGCAAGCAAGGAAGTCGGTGTCATCGGGCTGGGCAAGTTTGGGTTCGCCTTTGCCAAGGCGTTAACTGAACTTGGGTGTGATGTTGTTGGGGTAGACAGGCGTGAGGACAACGTTCGGCGCGCGCAGGATCTTCTGGCCCAGGTATACGAGCTGGATGCCACCGATGAAAAAGCCCTGGCGCAAGCCGGATTTCAGGATCTGGACAAGGTCATTGTCTCTACCGGCAGTTCCATGGAGGCCTCCATTCTGGTTGTCCTGAATCTGCAGGCCATGGGCGTGAAGAACATCTGGGTCAAGGCGATCAGTGAAGAACACGAGCGGGTGCTGTACAAGCTCGGCGTGCCGTTTGTCGTCTTTCCCGAGGCGTTTGTCGCGTTCCAATTGGCCCATCGCCTCGTGGCCCCGGGCATTCAGGAATATTTCGGATTGGGCAAGAACGTGGTCACCCGCGAAATCGTTGTGGATAAGTGGACCGGAAAGAACTTGCGTGATCTTGATTTGACCAATACTTTCAATGTTCAGGTCATTGCTTTCCGTCATTCAGGTGAATCCGAGTTCCGGTTTGTGCCCCAGGCAGACAGGGCTTTGGAGCAGGGTGATGTGTTGGTCATGCTCGGCAAGGCCGAAGACATGATGCAAATAGAAAATTTCTAGGGAGTGGATATGAGCGGTAATACCTTTGGAAACGTCTTTCGTCTGACCACCTTTGGTGAGTCTCATGGTCCCGGTCTGGGCGGGGTTGTGGACGGGTGTCCGGCAGGTATTCCGCTGGATGAGTCCATGATCCAGTTGGAGTTGGACAAACGTAAACCCGGTCAGGGCGGTCTGGCTTCAACCACCCGCAAAGAGCCTGATCAGATTAAAATCCTTTCCGGTGTGTTCGAAGGCAAGACCACCGGCACTTCCATCGGTTTTTACATTGAGAACACCAACCAGCGTTCTCATGATTATTCCAAGATCAAGGATGTATTCCGGCCCGGACATGCAGATTTCACCTACAACGCCAAGTATGGCTTCCGCGACTATCGCGGCGGCGGTCGTTCTTCTGGACGCGAGACCGTATCCCGCGTGGCCGGTGGCGCCATCGCGCAGGAGTTGCTGCGCACGGAAGGTATCTCCATTTACGCGTACACGGTCGAATATGGCGGTATCAAGGCGGAGATCAAAGACTACGAAGGCGCGCAGGACCGTCCCTATTTCAGTCCTGACCCGGATATTATCCCGGCGTGGGAAAAGCATATCACCGAGGTCCGCGATGAAGAGGACACGCTTGGTGGCGTTGTCGAGATTCGGGCCACAGGCCTGCCTGTTGGCCTTGGTGAGCCTGTGTTCGGCAAGTTCGACGGGCGTATCGCGCAGGCGCTCATGTGTGTTGGTGCGGTCAAGGGAGTCGAGATCGGCTCCGGCTGTGAAGCGGCTCGGTCACGTGGTTCCCTTAATAATGACAATCTCGATGAGAACGGATTCCTGTCCAATAATGCTGGCGGTATTCTTGGCGGTATTTCATCCGGTCAGGATGTCATTGCGCGGGCCTACGTCAAACCCATTCCGTCAATTTTGCAGGAACAGCAGACCGTGACCACCAAGGGTGAGCCTACTTTCATCATGGTCGGTGGGCGTCACGACATCAGCGCGATTCCGCGCATCAATCCGGTGTTGAAATCCATGATGGCGTTGACCATCGCGGATCTGCTTCTGTTGGATCGTCGTTTGGGCGTTCGGGACTAGGACTGCTCGTTCGGTTTGATGCCGAAAAAGTAGAAGAGTATCAGCGTTGTCACTGCACCGAGGGTGTCCGCGAGCATGTCTGTCTGTGCGTCCCAGATGTCGCCCTGGGAGCCGAGGAATTCGATTCCGGCCTCGCCGCCGGCCAATACGGCGTACCACCATTCGATAATTTCATATCCAGCGGCCAACGCCATGATGGCGAACAGGCCGAAGAGGTAGACGATCACCGGTCGCGCCAGATTCTTGCGCGTCAAGTATTCTGCTATGGGGAACGCATAAAAACCGATGGAGTAATGCCCCAGGCGGTCGAAGTGATTGCGCTCGAAGCCGAACAGATCCGTGAAGAAGTCGAACGGGACATTGGCAAAGGTGTAGTGCCCGCCAATGGTGTGCAGTATCAGCCAGATGGACATCAACGCATAGGCGAGGTTGGAAAACCGGAAATTTTTGTAGGTCACTACCAGCAGAGCGAACACGCCCATGAGGGGAATGTTCTCGGCCCACCAGACATCACGCATAACTGGATTGACAGCCAGAATCGCCCAGAAGATGGCGTAGGTTATGGCCAGTCCGTGTGGGAAATAGTGTGAGAAGGTGGATTGGGTCATGGTTTACTTGACCTTTTTCATACGGACGGCAGTCCCGTAGCAGGAGTAGTACTTGTCGCCCTCGGGATGGAATGCCACGGTCTCGCGGTAGCCGATGATGGCGTCTGCATTGACGTCCACGGCCTGTGCCATGAGTCCGTAGAATGCGTTGTCAAAAACGTAGCTGCGGCAGACGATGAGGCCGAAGGCGGACTGAATCTCCCGCCCCGGAACGGTCTCGGTGGTCATGATCTTCATCTTGCCGGCCATATACATGTCCTTGGCCAGATTCAACCGTTGGTCGTTGCGTATATCGTCCTTGTCAGCCTGCTTCTTGGGCGAACCGAAAATAAGCGCCATGTGTATCCTCTTTCTGTGAAAACGTACTGCAATAATGTCCACTTTGTGTACCGCACCAAGGGAGCGGGGGCAAGCATTGCGAGCGGATGGAGGGGCTATTCTCTGAAAAAAAGACCGGGAAAAGGGGAAGCCGACAGCTCGGCTTCCCCTTGTTTATTTAGGGAGTGATGGTCATCACATACGCCTTGTCCGGCGACATGTATTGCTGAACCAGTTCCTGCAGTTGCTTTGGAGTCACGTCCTTGGCCTGCTCTATGAGCTTCTCCTCGTGATCGCGGTCAAAGCCGCGAGCCATGAGGACGGCCGCCTCGCGTGAGCGGGAGATCAGGGATTGGTGGCCCTGATAGTAGTCTCCGATCAGGATGTTACGTGCTCGGATCAGCTCCTCCTCGGGAAGCGGAGTGGCGGCGAGGTCAGCCAGAACCTTTTTGAATCCGTCCATGGACTGATCGATCTTTTCGGGGTTCGTGCCGATATACAGGGCAATGAAACCGGTGTTCTTTGACTGCCAGAGTAGAGAGGTCACCGTATAGGCCAGTCCCTGTTTGTCTCGCAGGTCGCGGAAGAGCAGCCCGCTTTGGCCGGACAGGCACGCCTTGAGCGTTTCCAGTTCGGCAGACGTCTTCAGGTTCGTCTTGCCCGGTACGGGAAAGGCCATGATGATGTGCGACTGGTTGCGCCCTGGCAGGTGCATTGTCGTTGCCATTTCCTTGCCCCATTCCGGGGTGGTGAATGTGTACTGTTGTCCGGGAGCCGTCAGGGTTTCGGCAATTCTCTTGGCAAATGCTTCAATGGCCGCCTGATCGAACTGACCGCAAACAGCCAGGGTAAAGGACTGCATGGACTGACGATTCCAGAAACGGATGATGTCTGACGCTGTGAATGCTTCCACTCCTTCCGGGGTTCCCTGATGCAACAGGGCGTATGGCCCGGTCTTGTACAGGTAGGGAAAGAGGTGGCGGAAAGCCAGGCCAAGGGCACGATCCTCACGTCGTTTGATGGCCGAAATCTGATCCTGCTTGGCCCGCGTGATCTCTGTTTCCTCAAAGGCAGGAGAGGTCAACGTGTCTGTCAGAACCGGGAGAACCTCGTGGGTGAATCGTGTGGGAAACTTGGCCTCCAGGGCAAAGACATTGCGTCCGGCCGTTGAACCGATACTGGCTGCATGATCGGACAGGAAGTCCTGCATTTCCGTCGCATTCATCCTGAGATTGCCGCGGGTCAGGGTCTTGGCCGTCAATGCAGCCAGCCCCTGTTGGTCGGGCGTCAATTCGCCATCGCCACCTGTCCAATACATGCTCATGGCAGTGTACGGCAGGGTGGCGTCGGGCAGGAGCACGAGTTTGCTGCCGCCAGGCAGGGCTATTTCCGTGGTTTTAGTCGCGGTTTTTGTTTCGGCTGCCTTGGCCACGGCCTCTTTGAGCGGCCACTGGTCTTTGGTGATGGCTATCAGGTTGTCAGCCGAAAGCTTGGATGTTTCAGGCGTGAGCACGGCCAGGGAAAGCTGATCGGAGCGGACGTATTTGTTGTACAGCTCCTTCATTTCCGAGCGGGTTATCTGATGCAGCTGATACAGGTAGTTCTCTTCGGACTGTTCACCGTCTTCAAAGAATTCCAGGTAAGAGACTTTGCTCGCCAAACCGGACAGGGTCTCCTTGGACAGGAACAGCGATGTTTCCAGATTGAGACGGGCGCGGTCGATTTCGCGGTCAGTGAAGTCCATGGGATCGAATGACGCCATTTCCGCTGTCAGTTCCTTCCAGAACTCATCGACCTTGTCTTCATCCAGCGTGGCAAAGACGTACAAAAAGCCGCCGCGTTCAAGTGGCAGCAGGGACATGGAGATATCGTCCACCAACCCCTTTTCGTATTTGAAGGTGCGGTACAGGCGTGAGGTGTCATCGCCACCCATCATCTGCGCCAGCAGATCGAGCCCGACGACCTCAGTGGATGCGCCATGAGGGATGGGGAACGCCGCGCCCATGTATACCTTGTTCCATTCGCCGGAGAGCTTGACCACCTGCGGGCCAGAGCCGACAGCGGGAACAGGGATTGTTTCAACAGGGGTGAGGGGGCGGGTGTTTTCCAGATCGCCGAGCATGCTTTCGACCTGAGCCAGCACCTGGTCGGGATCGACCTTGCCGACCACGGCCAGCAGCATGGATTGCGGCTGATAGTTGGAGGCGATGTAATTCTTGATATCGTCCCGGCTGATGCCCTGAACCGTATCCTTGAAGCCGATGATGGGCCATTCATAGGTGGTGTCAGGCCAGATCATGCCCTGCAGGGTCTTGAAGACCTTGCTGGTAGCGGTGTCTTCGCCCCGTTGCAGTTCCTCGATGACCACTTTTTTCTCGCTTTCAAGCTCAGTGGGGTCAATGGCGGGATTGAAGACCATGTCCGTGACCACGTCGAGACCGAGGGAGAGCTGATCGTCGGGGACTTCCACATAATAGACAGTGTAGTCAAAGCTGGTACCGGCATTGAGGCTGCCGCCAACGGATTCAATATCCATGGCGGATTGGCCCACGCCGCGTTTGTCCGTGCCCTTGAAGACCATATGTTCAAGGAGATGGCTCAGCCCTGCGATTTGGGGGGTCTCGTAGGCGCTGCCCGCGTGGACATACAGGCGAACATTTACCAGCGGAAAACGGTCATCTTCCTTGATCAGGACCGTGAGGCCGTTTTTCAGTTTGACCAAATGGGTTTTGCCTTTCTCCTGGCCGTCCAACGATGGGAGCTGTTCAACAGCAAAGAGAGATTTAGCGGCGACAGGGGGAGCAAGATCAGTTGATTCGTTTTTTTTCATAAGTGTCTTTTGGCAGCTGGTCAGGAGCATGAAGACGCCTGCCAGCAACAGGAGTTTTCTGAACATAGGGGGTTTTCTCCATATTGGTCGACCGTATCAAACGGTGTAGTCGCGTCATACAAAAAGAAGTACATCATTATACGATAAGTATGATTTGAGCGGAGGCAAGGTATGAACGTGTCATGTTTCAAAGCAGGGAAAGACACTAACCGAGCAGGGGGCAAATGAAAACAGTTATCCGTTCGGAAATGTAAAAAAATACGTTCACGGTTTCAATTGTTGTTTTCAGCAGTGTTTTTATCAAAAAAACAAAAAAAATTTTCCATCAAAGAAAAATGTTGTTTGACCGTGCAATCAATAACCTTTTTTGGCTTTTGTCGGCTGAAAAACAAGGAGATTAGCTGTTTTGAATTTCGTCAGGATGTTGACAAAAATCTTTTGTCAGGCATAGGTTTACTCAATTGTCTAGGGTCTTTTGTGTTCTACAAAATGGAGGGATTGAATGTCCATCAGTTACGCACCAGCTGGCAAATCCGGGAAGTGGGATGGCGCATTGGACTGGCTTCAGATGCTGTCCGGCGTCAGCCTGATTTTGTTCATGTGGTGCCACATGCTCCTGGTTTCAAGTGTCGTCATCAGCCCCAAAGTAATGGATGCCATCGCGCATTTCTTTGAGGCTACTGGCATGGCCCAAGTGGGCGGCCCGCTCATTTTTCTCGTTTTTCTAACGCACTTCGTGCTCGCAGCCAGGAAGATACCTTTCCGTATGGATGGTCAGAAGACCATCTGGCAGCACGCACGCATGCTGCATCACGGCGATACCTGGTTGTGGGTTGTGCAGGCTGTGTCCGCCATGATCATTCTGGTCATGGGATCCATCCACATGTGGGTTGTCCTGACTGACCTGCCCATTACCGCCGTCAAGTCTGCCGCTCGTATTCAGAGTGGATTCTGGGCCGTTTTTTATCTTTTCCTTCTGCCGCTGGCCGAACTCCATGTGGGTATCGGATTTTATCGCATCGGCGTGAAGTGGGGCTTTGTGAAAACCAAGGATCGTGACAGGTTCAAGCGGGGCGAGAACCTGTTGACCCTGATGTTCATTGCAATCGGTCTCATCACACTGGCCCGGTTCCTGTTCCTGGCGATCAACTAACGGAGAATTAGCCATGCAGACTATTTACACCGATTTTCTCGTTGTCGGCGCAGGTCTGGCGGGCGAACGCGCTGCTGTTGAAGCGGCAGACGCCGGATTCTCCGCCATCTGTTTAAGCCTTGTTCCGGCTCGCCGGTCCCATTCCTCGGCTGCTCAGGGGGGCATGCAGGCCTCGCTCGGCAACTCCGTCATGGGAGAAGGCGATTGCCCTGATGTTCACTTTGCCGACACTGTCAAAGGCTCTGACTGGGGCTGTGATCAGGAAGTGGCCCGTCTGTTCGCAGACGCCGCTCCCATAGAAATGCGCCGCCTTGCCCATTGGGGCGTGCCCTGGAACCGTGTCGTTCCCGGCAAGTCCATTTATTACAAGGGCGGCAAGCAGTTTGAAAAGATAGAAGCCGAAGACAAGGAAGGGCTAATCATGGCCCGCTCCTTTGGCGGCACAGCCAAATGGCGTACCTGCTATACTTCGGATGGTACAGGCCATGCGGTCATGTGTACCATGGACAACCGTTGCGCCCAGATGGGTGTCGAAGTTCACGACAAAACCGAAGCCATTGCGCTGCTTCAGGATGGCGAAACCTGCTATGGCGTGGTCGCCCGCTGTCTGCGCACAGGCGAGCTGCTGATATATCTGTCCAAGGCGACCATGATCGCTGCCGGTGGTTTCGGACGCATTTACCCGAACACCACCAATGCGGTTATCTGTGACGGTGGAGCGCACACCATGTGCGTCGATACCGGCGTGGTGCCCATGGGCAACATGGAAGCCGTGCAGTTTCATCCCACAGGCATTGTCCCGACAGATATTCTCGTGACAGAGGGCTGTCGTGGTGACGGCGGTACGCTGCTCGATGTAGACGAAAAACGGTTCATGGATGTGTACGAACCGGAAAAGGCCGAGCTCGCTTCTCGAGACGTGGTCTCCCGCTGGATGACCTATCACATGCGCGAGGGGCACGGCGTCAAATCTTCGTACGGTGAGCATTTGTGGTTGGATATCCGCCACCTCGGTGAGGAACACATCACCGGCAAGCTCCGTGAAGTGTATGAGATCTGTACTTCCTTCCTGGGCATCAACCCCATTCATCAGCTTATTCCGGTCCGTCCGACCCAGCATTATTCCATGGGTGGCATTCGTACCAACAAGGATGGCGCGGCATACGGGCTCAAAGGTTTGTTCTCCGCTGGTGAGGCCGCTTGTTGGGATATGCACGGGTTCAACCGCCTTGGCGGTAACTCCCTGGCCGAGACTGTGGTTGCCGGTGGTATCATCGGTCGCAAGATCGCCGAATACCTCCAGGGCTGCGAGACCGAGTTCAAGACTTCGCTCATCAATGACGAAGTCAAGAAGCAGCAGGCAAGAATCGACGCACTCATCAACTGCACCAACGGTTCTGAGAATGTCTACAAGGTCCGCAAGGCCATGCAGGACGCACTGCACAAGGGTGCCAACATCTTCCGTACGCAGGAAGGGTTGGAGACCTGTGTCGCTTCCCTGCAGGATACTTTGATCAGGGCCAAGAATGTGGGGCTCCGGTCCGACGGCAGGGGCGTGAATCCGGAGCTGGCTTCGGCGCTCAAGCTCGAAGGTCAGGTCAAGATGGCCTTGATGGTCGCCTATGGCGCACTGCAACGCACCGAGTCCCGTGGTTCGCATAACCGTGAAGACTTCACCGCACGCAACGATCGCGATTGGCTTAGCCGCACACTGGCTTACTGGAAGAACGAAGGCGACACGTTGCCGACGCTCGAATACGAACCGGCCACTGTTGCCGTGGAGATTCCTCCGGGAGACCGTGGATACGGACATTCCGAAATCATCAGCGCCGACGACAAGAAGGAATAGAGCATGTCCAGATTACTGAAATTCAATATATTCCGATACAACCCCGAGGATGCACAGTCCGAGCCGCACATGCAGGAGTTCGTTCTGGAAGAAACCGACTCCATGACCCTGTTCATTGCGCTCAATCGTATCCGTGAAGAGCACGATCCGTCTTTGCAGTTCGATTTCTGCTGCCGTGCGGGTATCTGTGGCTCCTGCGGCATGGTCATCAATGGCCGCCCTGGTCTGGCGTGCCATACCAAAACCAAGGACCTGCCGGGCGAGATAACGCTTTTACCCCTGCCGGTCTTCAAGCTGGTGGGCGACCTGTCCGTGGATACCGGTTCCTGGTTCCGCGATATGTACACCAAAACAGAATCCTGGATTCACACGAACAAGGAGTTTGATCCGACAGCGCTTGAAGAGCGCATGGACAACAAACAGGCCGTGGAAATCTACGAACTGGAGCGGTGTGTAGAATGTGGATGCTGTATCTCGGCATGCGGAACAGCCCGTCTGCGTGAGGATTTCATGGGCGCAGCCGCACTGAATCGTGTGGCCCGTTTCCTGATCGACCCTCGTGATCAGCGGTCTGAACATGACTATTATGAGATTATTGGCAGTGATATGGGAATCTTCGGCTGCATGGGCCTGCTCGCCTGTGAAGACGTCTGTCCCAAGCATTTGCCGTTGCAGAACCAACTTGGGTTCCTGCGTCGTAAAATGGGAATTACTTCCTTAAAGAGAATATTCAAGAAGTAGACAATGCCTTAGGCGACCGGGGGGAGGAGGCCCTTCCCCCGGACCGCATCCCCTTTGTTCCCCGATTGCGGGTAGCTGTTGTACGGCAGGAGGGGGCGGTTGGTCAGGTCGTTGAATGAGTGCTTGTCGGGAAATTGCAATATGAACACGCGCTGGCAGGCCTAGCCCAAGGCGCGAAAAAAATTTGGAGATGCTCAATTCCTTACACCAAAGGTTCCTGAGCTGCCGGAGGCAACAAAAATGAGAGAAATTCAGGCAGCGGATGTCGTGGAAGCTGTGGCCACCATGTGTATGAAGGCCAACACGGAGCTTCCTCAGGACGTGCGCAATAAATTTGAACAAGCCATGGCCGAGGAGACATCTCCTTCTGCCAAGGAAGTGTTGAGACAGTTGCTGGAGAATGCCGATCTGTCTCAGGAGACCAAGCTGCCATTGTGTCAGGATTGTGGTTTGGCTGTCTTTTATGTTGAAGTGGGCGATGACTGTAAAGTCGTGGGCGGCAATCTGCGTGAACTGATTAACGAGGGTGTTCGCAAGGGATATGATGTAGGCTTTTTGCGCAAGTCCGCTTGTGATCCCTTCTCCCGGGCCAATACCGGCGACGGGACTCCGGCCATAGTGCATTTTGACATGGTCCCCGGTGACAAATTGAAGATCTCCTACATGGCAAAGGGCGGCGGCGCTGAGAACATGTCTCGTGTCACCATGCTTGCTCCGGCCCAGGGCTGGGAAGGCATCAAGAAGTTTGTCCTGAATCGTGTGGCAGAGGCGGGGCCGAATCCGTGTCCTCCCACTATTCTCGGAATCGGCATCGGCGGCACGTTCGAACACGCGGCCAAGATCGCCAAGAAATCACTGCTGCGCAAATTGGATGATACACATCCTGATCCGGCAGTGGCCGCCATGGAGAAGGAACTGGAAGATGCTATCAATGATATGGGTATCGGTCCCATGGGGTTGGGTGGCAAGACAACCGTGCTTGGCGTGAAAATGACCGTGGAGCCGTGCCACCTGGCAAGCCTGCCTCTGGCGGTCAATGTTCAGTGTCATTCCCAGCGTCATGAGGAGGTCGTACTGTAATGGCTGAATTCAAATTGAATACCCCCCTGACTGATGCTGACATGGAACAGTTGCATGCCGGTGACGTCGTGTTTTTGACAGGCACCATTCACTCTGCACGCGATGCTGCCCACAAGAAGCTTTTTGAGTTGTTGGATGCCGGCAAGGAGCTGCCCTTTGAACTGGAAGGTTCCGCCATTTACTATGTCGGGCCGTCTCCGGCCCCTCCGGGCCGCCCCATCGGCTCTGCCGGGCCGACCACCAGTTATCGCATGGATACCTATGCGCCCCGACTGCACGCCCTCGGCATGAAGGCGAGTATCGGTAAGGGCAAGCGCTCCGATGAGGTCAAAGCAGCCATGCAGGACCACAAAGGCGTGTACTTTGGCGCCACTGGCGGAGCAGGGGCCTTGTTATCAAATTCCATCGTTGAATCCGAAGTGATCGCATTTGAAGAATTGGGGCCTGAAGCCATCCGCGCCATGACCGTCAAAGACTTTCCACTGCTGGTAATCAATGATTGTCATGGTGGTGAATTATACGTCAAACCGAAGCTTGACACAGAAGAATAATTGGTTCAGACAGGAACTGAGTGCAGTAAGCACTTGCCATATGGACTGTGTCCAATGTGGTTAATAGCTTAGAATCTCAGAGGTTTGATATGGAAAATTCATACTTTGAAAATATTGAATGTTGCAAGGAAGACAAGAAGGACGAGAAGATTTATACTCCTTATCCCGGTGCGGATGAGAAGTATGATGACGGTTCCGATTGGCGATTGTACAATCCTGATAAATATCGCGACCCCAACTGGTCGCCGGATAAAGAATAATCAAAAGGGGCCATTAGGCCCCTTTTTTTATTTGTTTGATACTTAGTGTATTTGCGATCCTAATATCTTTTCGAACTGACTTGTTCCGTCTCGTCCAGTCGCCTTCAATTCTTTTAATGTCATGTTCAGGCGGTGGATGAGTTTGTCGTCCGTATCTTTACTGAAGGCAAAATAGAGTGGCTCGTCTTCAAAAGTGTAATAGATGATGTAGTCCTTTTCCTGCATGCCCAGACCGGCCATGAGATAGGGGGCACCTTTTGCCGTGTAGGCAAACAGATCGACTTCACCCCGGTCGAGCTGGCGCAATGCCTGAACGTGGGACGCGCTGCGCTTCAGGTCCTCAGGGTGCATACCACCGGCGAGCAATGTCTTTTCCGGGCGGCTCCAGCGCACACTGGCAATACGGTAATTCTTGAGGTGTGCCTTGGTGGGGATGAAGAGCTTGTCCTTTTTCCGACCGATAAGAACCACCTGTGTGTTCAACACAGGGCCAACCCATTTATACAACCGTTCCGTTGTCGAGTCGCGTTGTGCATTGAGCAGGATTTGCCCTGGCTCTCTTGCCGCGCATTCATAGGCGTAGGCCCACGGGGTCAGTTTGATTTTCTTCTGATCAATCGGTGTACCGCACATTTCCATCAAAGTGACCAGCGCGGTCACAGATAATCCCTTTACCTTCAGGCCATTGCTGACGGTATAGGGCGGATAGGGTGCTGTCATGATCTTGAATGTTCCTGCGTGGGAAGGAGAAACTGTGAGTAATAACAGAGCGATAAAGGAAGAAATAGATAGTTTGATATGTGTCATGATTTTTTCTTCAGTTAAAATAGTAATGAAATCAAACACTTGTCAAGCAATTGTTGTGCCGGATTTTTTTCTCTCACTGCGCCTTTGGGTGGTGATATGCGCTCCTGATCTATTGACATGGCAATAATAATTGTTATTGTTATTGTGCGTGATGGAATGTGTCTGAACAAGTATGACGCTTTTTCAGTTGTCATTATTCACTCACACATTGACATGCATTCTCCTCTTCTTGCCCCGAAGGGCCGACACTGGGTCGGCTCTTCTTTTTATTTGGGGTAAAAGATGTATAAGGAATGAGGTTTGGTGCACCTCTTTCCACTGATCTCCCTTGCAACTCGGCTGTTTTAAGAGTATTTCTCCTCGTTGAAAGGAGCATATAATGCCAAATAAATTTGCCCGGAGAATGGGTACGGTGCACCGTTCATTTATCCGGGAGATTCTTAAAGTCACCGCCGATTCAGAAATCATTTCATTTGCAGGCGGGTTGCCCAACCCGGAACTGTTCCCAGTCAAGGCCATGGACATCGCTTCACGTGAAGTTTTTGCTGAAATTGGCGCTTCTGCATTGCAGTATTCGACAACAGAGGGGGATGCCGGATTGCGGGCCATCATTGCCAAGCGCTATGAAGGCCGTGGGCTGACCATTGACCCGGATTCCATTCTGGTGACCACCGGTTCCCAGCAGATTCTGGATATTTGCGCCAAGGTCTTTCTGGATAAAGGTGACAAGGTCGTCATTGAGCGGCCCGGTTATCTTGGTGCCATCCAGGCCTTTTCCATCTTTGAGCCGGAATTCGTTACTGTCTCTCTGGAGGACGATGGTCCGAACCTGGAAGAGTTGGAGGCTGCATTCAAGGATGGAGCCAAGTGTTTCTATGCCGTTCCGAACTTCCAGAACCCCTCGGGAGTGAGTTACTCGCTTGAGAAGCGCAAGGCTGTCGCCGAATTGACCGATCGCTATGGTGTCTTGTTTGTAGAGGATGATCCATATGGAGAACTTCGCTTTCTGGGCGAGGATCTGCCGAGTGTGTATTCCTTCTGCAAGACTCCCGGTATTCTTTGCGGGTCGTTTTCCAAGATCGCAGCTCCCGGCTTCCGTATCGGTTGGGTCGTTGCCGAAAAGGAAATCTACGATAAGCTGGTCATTGCCAAACAGGCATCCGACCTGCACACCTCCACAGTGGCTCAGGCGATTATGCGCCGGTATATGGAGAGCAATGACATCGAATCCCATGTTGCCCTGATCAAGGATCGTTATGGCCGTCAGCGTGAATGTATGGTTGAGATGATCAATACATATTTCCCTGATTCCGTGAGCATTACCAAGCCTGAAGGCGGTATGTTCCTGTGGGCCACCATGCCCGAGGGTTTCTCGTCCATGGATCTTTTTGATCTGGCCATCAAGGACAAGGTCGCCTTTGTTCCCGGACGTCCCTTCTATACTGATGATTCCGGTGAAAATACGCTCCGGCTCAACTTCTCCAATTCTGATGAAGCCCGGATTGAAGAAGGCATCAAGCGACTTGGCAAAAGCATCAATTCGTTTTTGGAATAACATTTCTGACCGTGAGGGACGGGCAGAAATAAAGATATGTAGGATTTATAAATGTCTCAACACATCGTTGTCATCGGCGGCGTGGCCCTCGGGCCCAAGGCCGCTTGTCGATTCAAACGGCTGGAGCCAGGGTCCACTGTGACCATGATTGATCAAAGCTCGCTCATTTCCTATGGCGGCTGCGGAATTCCGTATTACGTCTCGGGCGATGTGTCTGACGCTGTGCAGCTCTCTCAGACCACATTTCACATGACCCGTGATCCCAAGTTCTTCAAAGAGGTAAAGGGTGTTGATGTTCAGATTCTGACCAAAGCCACTCGTATTGACCGCGAGAAGAAGTTGGTCGAAGTCGAAAACGTCCAGACCGGCGAGAAGGGAACCATCAGCTATGACAAGCTGGTCATCGCGACCGGGGCTTCTCCCCGCCACCTCGGTCTTCCCGGTGAGGATCTGGAAGGTGTGAACTATGTCTGCAACCCGGCCGATGCCATTCGCATCCGCGAGTCCATCTCCAAGGGCGACGTCGGCAAGGCCGTCATTATCGGCGCGGGCTTTATCGGCTTGGAAATGGCCGAAGCCTACGCTGACATGTGGGGGGTCGAAACCTCTGTCGTAGAGATCGCGGATCAGATCATGCCTCGCCTGGTCAGCCCGGTGTTGGCTACCATGGGCCAGAAGCACATGGAAGAGAACGGCGTGGACTTTTATTTCGGCGAGACCGTCAAGTCCATCGAAGGTGAAGACGGCAAGGTCACTCGTGTCATCACCAGCAAACGGACGCTGGATGCCGATGCGGTGATTGTTTCCGCAGGTGTCGTGCCCATGTCCGACATTGCCAAGGATGCCGGTCTGAAAGTACATGAACGCGGCGGCGTATATGTCGACGAATTCATGCGTACCAATGACCCGGACATTTACGCGGGCGGTGACTGCTGTATCGTCAAGAATCTCATCACCAAGGGCGACGCGTTTCTGCCGCTCGGTTCCATGGCCAACCGCCAGGGGCGCATTATCGGTAACAACCTTGCCGGTGGTGACTCCAAGTTCGACGGCGTGGTCGGCTCCTTTGTCGTCAAGATGTTCGAGACCTCCCTTGCCGGAACAGGACTGACTCTTGAGGCTGCCAAGGCTGCCGGTTTTGATGCGATCTCGGTCCTGCTCATTCAGCTTGATCGTGCGCATTTCTATCCCACCAAGGATCTGATGACGCTTGAAATGGTGGTTGAGAAGGGGACGCGGCGTGTGCTCGGCGTTCAGGGCTTTGGCTCTTCAGGAGACGCCATGGTGGGCCGCATCAATGCGGTTGCCGCTGCACTCAAGTCCGATCCGGTCGTTGAAGATATCTCCAATATGGAGCTGGCCTATTCTCCGCCGTTTGCCGCGGCCATGGATATCCTGAACGCTTTGGCGAATCTGGCCGACAATGCCCTGCGCAATATCAACCGAGGCGTGTCTCCCGATGGCTTCAAGGAGCTGTGGGATAATCGCGAGTCCGGTCAGTGTTACTTTGTTGATTGTCGTGAATTGCCTGACGCTGAGCCGTTTCTGGAGAAGAATCCTGAATACTGGCACAACATCCCTCAGGGCGAGATCTACAATCGTATCAAGGAAATCCCGGAAGACAAGACCGTTGTTCTTGTCTGTAACACCGGCGCACGATCCTACGAAGCACAGATCATGCTCGACGAAAAGGGTATCAAGGATGTGGTCAACATTCACGGCGGCATGGCTGCCATCAAGAAATACGGCGTCGATATTTAGACACCGCTTATTCAGCATTAAAAAAAGCCGACCACTTGGTCGGCTTTTTTGTTGTTGTGTCGAATTGAGAAGTGCTAGATTCTGCCTTCTTCAACCCCGTGGCATGCCACTATGGAGCCTGTTTCCAATGTGCGCTGTTTCGGGATTTCCTTTGTACAGCGTTCATTGGCGAATTGACAACGTCCGTGGAAGACGCAGCCAGTGGGCAGGTTGATAGGGGTGGGCACATCGCCTGAGAGCTTCATGTGTCCACCGGCAGAGCCGCCGAGTTTGGGAATGGCCGAGAGCAACGCCTGCGTATAGGGGTGCTGCGGATTGTTGAATAGCTCTTTGGAGGTGGCCAGCTCGCATACACAGCCGAGATACATGACCGCCACACGGGTGGAAATGTGTTCGACCACGCTCAGGTCGTGGGAGATGAACAGATATGTCAGGCCGCGTTTTTCCTGTGCATCCATGAGCAGGTTGAGTATCTGCGCCTGAATGGACACGTCGAGAGCCGCGATGGGTTCGTCTGCGGCGATGAATTCCGGGTCCAGAACCAGAGCGCGGGCAATGGAGATACGCTGCCGTTGGCCGCCGGAGAACTCGTGTGGATAGTTGGTTGCCCAGACCGGATCAACACCCACCTGCAGCATGACATCGGCCACGGTGTCCTGTATCTCGGCGCGGGTAAGCGACGGATTATGGAAACGGACCGGTTCTTCAAGTATCTGTTTGACCGTCATGCGGGGATTCAGGGACGCATAGGGGTCCTGAAAAACCATCTGCATTTTGGTGCGATATGGCAGCATCTGGTTGGAGCTGAGGTTGTCTATGCGGGCACCTCTGTAGTGAATCTCGCCCTTGTTGGGACGGTAAAGACCCATGACTGTGCGTGCCAGGGTGGATTTTCCACAGCCGGATTCGCCGACAACGCTTAGCGTTTCACCCGGCTGGACATTCAGAGTGACGTTGTTCACAGCCTTGACCACTGTCTTTTTACGGCTGATTTTTCCGCCAGTGAATTTAATCTGGTCGATGATGGAACCGGAGATGTCGAAGTGTTTATCGATATCCCGGATTTCGAGAAGAGCAGTCGAAGTCATGGTTATTTGCCTCCTTCGCGTGCGAAGCAGGCAACCTGAGTGCCGCTTTCAAGTTCTGTGAGAACAGGAATCTCTGTTATACATTTTTTCAGCTTTTCCGTGCAGCGCGGCTCGAAAGGACATCCTTTGGGCATCTCCTTGAGCGACGGCATCATGCCTGGAATCTGGTTCAGCCGATTTGCTCCGCCCGCCATCTGTGGCAGGGCAGCGATGAGCCCCTGCGTATACGGATGTTGCGGGTTGGAGATGATCTGGTCCGCAGCGCCGAGTTCCACGACCTTGCCTGCGTAGAGCACGGCAATGCGTTGGGTGACTTCGGAAACAACGGCGAGATCGTGTGTGATGAGGATAAGCCCCATGTTTTCGGTCTCGCACAACTCCAGCAGCAGGTCCATGATCTCGGCCTGGATGGTCACGTCAAGCGCGGTTGTCGGTTCGTCCGCGATGATCAGCTTGGGACTGGTCAGCAGCGAGATGGCGATAACGATACGCTGGCGCATGCCGCCCGAGAATTCGTGCGGGTACTGCTTGAGGCGCTTCTTCGGGGACGGAATGTAGACCTTGCGCAGTTTGTCCAGACAGATTTCTTCGGCTTCTTTGTCCGTGACATCCATGTGGGCCAGGATGGTCTCTTTCATCTGGGTGCCGATGGTCAGCACCGGGTTGAGCGTCATCATGGGGTCCTGGAAGATCATGGAGATATGGTTACCCCTGATCTTGCGCATCTCATCGTATTTGTACTTGGAGATGTCATTGCCCTCGAAGATGATTTCACCGCCTGTGATCTTTCCTGGCTTGGAGATGAGGTTGATGAGCGAAAAGCCGAGTACGGATTTACCGGCTCCGGATTCGCCCACGATACCGAGGCGTTCGCCTTTATTGATGGTCAGGCTGACGTCGCGCACGGCCCGGACAGTACCGGAACGCAGCTCGAAGTCCACCCGCAGATTTTTTATGTCGATAAGTTTTTCCATGACTTACCCCTTGTAGAGTTTGGGGTTGAGGAAATCACGGACCCAGTCGCCAAGCAGGTTGATGACCAGGATCAGAGTGACGAGCAGGATGCCGGGGAAGATGGTGATCCACCAGGAGCCGGAGAAGATGTACTCGAAACCGGCGGTGATCAGCGACCCGAGCGACGGCTTGGTCACGGGCATGCCCAGTCCCAGGAAGGAGAGGGCGGCCTCACTCATGATGGCGTTGGCCACCTGCACCGTGGAGATGACCAGAACCGGCGACAGCGTGTTGGGCAGGATGTGTCGCCACATGATGCGCGTCTTGGACAGGCCGATGACGCGAGCCGCTTCGACGTATTCCTTTTTGCGCTCGGCCAGAACAGAGGCACGAACGGTACGGGCGTACTGCGGCCATTCGGCCAGACCGATGATGACGATGATCAATGGCACGGCCACCTTGTCGTATCCGGCCACGCCGAACGCGGTCTGTATGATGGCGCCGATAAAGATGGCGACCATATATGTTGAGAATGAGAGCTGTACGTCAGCGATGCGCATGAGGATGTTGTCCAGTCGCGGCATGTAGCCCGAGAGCAGTCCCACGACGATGCCGAGGAATGCCTGGAGACAGACCGCGCCTACACCGATGATAAGAGACACGCGCATGCCGTAGAGCATGGTGGAGAGCATGTCGCGCCCCTGGGCATCCGTGCCGAGCAGGAATTCGGTGGTGCCGTTGTCACTCCAAACCGGCGGGGCCTGGGCGTTCATGATGTCGATGGTCGTCGAGTTGTACGGATCGTGCGGCGCTATGATGGGCGCGGCAAATGCGGAAAAGACCAGTACGGCCAGGATGGCGAAGCAGGTCACGGCCACAGGGTCCCGGAGGAAGCTGTAGAGCATGTATGAATCTTTGAATCGTTGCCAGCGGGTTCTCATGTTACTGCCTCCCTGCCACGCGGACCGTGGGATTGACGAGACCGTAGATGATATCCACGAAGGTGTTCACCAGAACAAACACGATGCCGACGAAAACGAGATAGGCGACCATGAGCGAGGTGTCGGAGCGTTCTACCGACTCAATAAACATGGACCCCATGCCCTGCCATTGAAACACTGTCTCGGTGAGAATGGTGAAGGCCACCATGATACCGAGCTGCACGCCGCCTACGGTAATGACCGGGAGCAGCGTGTTCTTGAAGGCATGGACCAGCCAGACACGACGTGGTTGGATGCCTTTGGCCCAGGCGTATTTGACGTATTCGGTTTCCAGAACTTCCATCATCTCTGAGCGGATGAGTCTGATGAAGAGTGGGAGCATGATGGAAGAGAGCGCGATCGAAGGCATGATCAGGTGCTTGAGTCCGTCCAGGGTCAGCAATCCGCTGTCCCACCAGCCGAACAGGCGAACGGTTTCTCCCCGTCCGTAGGAAGGAAGCCAGTGGAGCTCGACCGAGAAAATATAAATGAGGAGAATGGCTGTCAGGAAGACTGGCATGGATACGCCGACAATGGAGCTTCCCATGATGAATTTTGAAAACCAGCTTTTGGGCTTGATCGCAGAATAAATGCCGCAGGGCACCGAAAGCAAAATGATGATGAGCGCTGAACAGAAGACCAGCTCAAGCGTGGCAGGAGCTTTTTTGATGATAACCTCGGTTGCAGGCTTCTTGAAGAAGTAGCTCTGACCGAGGTTGCCGTGGACTGCGTTGCCCAGAAAGCGCACGTATTGGACCATGAACGGGTCGTTTAGACCGAGTTTCTCGCGAATTTCCGCGCGTTCGGTCGGAGTGACCCGTTGACCCACGAGATCGCGGACCGGGTCGCCAAAGTTGTGTTTGATGGCGAATCCTATGAAACTGATGATCAGCATGACGATCACGGCTTGCAGGATTCTTTTTACACTGAATGCAAACATGGTTTCTCGGTTGATAGGTTATGTTGTCCGACCACGAAATTGTGAGCCGGGTTTGATTTTATTGGTATTATTTTGTGGCGCACCAACGATCGCCAAGCGATGGAAGGGGAACCCAGGCCGAGGCCGGGGTTCCCCCTTTAATGCGCATTGTCGATCAATGCAAGTCGCGGGTCACGCTACTTGATGACCAGGTCGCCAAAGTACGGGAAGTTCATGACGTTCACGATGTCTTCGGTGTTCATGCCGGTCTTGGATGCCCAAGACAGGTTCTGCCAATGCAGAGGAATGAATCCGGCTTCATCGTATTGGATGGTTTCAACTTCCTGACACTGGGCTGCACGCTTGGCAGGATCGGTCTCGACCTGAGCGGCCAGAGTCAGCTCGTCCACCTTGGCGTTACAGTAGTTGCCGGAGTTGTACTGGCCGTAGCCGGTTTCGGCATTGCGGCACATGGACAGGAATTCGTAGAAGTTGCCGGAGTCTTCGGTGTCAGAATGCCAGCCGATCATCTGGATGTCGGCGACCTGAGCATCGAACTCATCCCAGTACTGGGCCTTGGGCATGGTCTTCAGGGAGATCTTGATGCCGATCTTGGACATCATGGAGACAAAGGCCTCGGAGATCTTTTCGTCGTTCACGTAGCGGTTGTTCGGGGCGATCATGGTTGCCTCGAAACCGTTGGGGAAACCGGACTCGGCCATGAGAGCCTTGGCCTTTTCAACATCGTAACGGGGAGCCAGCTTTTCGCTGTAACCGACATAGCCCTTGGGGGACATCTGACCGGCGGCGGTGGCAAAACCCTTCATGATCTTTTCGACGACACCGTTGTTGTCGTAAGCGTAAGCCATGGCCAGGCGGACCTTGGGGTCGGCCAGTGCGGGGTTGCTCTTCTGGTTGAGCTGGAAGGTAATGATGCGGGAACCGGACATGGTGACCAACTGCAGACCTTCGGTGGTCTTGATGCGATCCAGATCCTGCGGAGGAACGGGCATGATGAAGTCGACATCGCCGGACAGCAGAGCTGCAACACGGGTGGCGTCGTTCTTGATCGGGGAGAGGACGATTTCCTCAATGTTACCGGTTTTTTCCCAGTAGTCGGCAAAGCGGGTGAAGACAGTCTTCACGCCCTGTTCGCGGGCAGTGACCATGAAGGGACCGGTGCCGGATTCGTTCTCGTTGGCAAAGGAGTAGTCGGTCTTGATGATGAGATCCTTGGCCTTACCCTTGTCATCAGTACCGGAGTAGAATGCCTTGTCCATGGGGAAGACATAGGTGGCCATGTTGAGCACCAGGCCGTAGGGGCTTTTGGTGATCAGGTCCACGGTGTAGTCATCAATGGCCTTGGCACCGACGAAGGGCTCGAACAGGCCCTTGTAGTCATCGGATTTCTTCAGGCGGTCGATGGTGAAGACAACATCAGCAGCTGTGAAGGGGTTGCCGGAGTGGAATTTGACGCCTTTGCGCAGGTGAAAGCGCATTGTCAGGTCATCAATACGTTCCCATTTTTCAGCCAGACGGGGCTGGAAGTTCATGTCCTTGTCATAACGGACCAAGGAATCAAATACCATATGGGAGTACTGAAGCATGCCGCCGGACAGCTGGACATGGGGGTCAAGGGAGACCGGATCAGCGTCCATGGCGAGTTTCAAGGTGACTTTTGCAGGGGCTTCAGGGGCAGCGGCTTTTTCTTCTTTCTTCTCTTCTCCGCAACCGGCCAACAGCATGGCGGCAACGATCAGAGTGAGAAGGAAAAGAGAAAATTTGCCGGCGGATTTGATCGTCGACATCATAGGTTGTTCCTCCATAAAATTAACTAATTACGCCGTATAATGACGTTTCCATACCTCTCCTGTGTCCAGCGGACACAATCTGTCATTTTCAAGCAGTCTGTCAGGGGGTTGCAAACACCCTGAATCACGGCATACAAGAGGCTGACAAATCTGTTACTCCATACACTTTTCACCGTGTTTTAACAATAGGGTTTTGCCTTTGAACCTCAAGTCGGGAGAATGTAATAATGTTCAGAATTAACGGCAATATCATACTTTTTCTGTTTTTTATTTTGTCAATCTGTGGATGTTCCGGTTCTTCTTCGGTTGATGGCGGATTAAACGTCAGTGAAATACTGACTCTTGATAACGAATATGAATCGGAAATCTCGACCGAAACAGACCAGATGTTTGCCCTGGATATGAATAATCCACTGGCAAAGGGGCACAAGCTTACCGGGGCATCTTTTGATCCTTCATTGCTTCGGATGGAGCGGTTCATCGAGTATGAAGATGACGGTATGCGTGCACGGTACCTGTTTACGGCCCTTATGGATGGAAAGTGTGAAGTGCTCATCAAAATGCAAGCGATATCAGGTGGCGAAGAGGAAGTCTTCAAGCGCGTCTCCGTTACCATCGGAGGCGAAGATGACGGGTGGTTTTTCTAGGGCAAAAAAAGGGGCCGTATGGCCCCTGTGAGAATCTAATCGAAACGCTGTTCGGTCTTTGTCAGCGTGAAATCAAGTTGGCTGGCGTTCTGCATGACTGACAGGCAGAGGGTCAGCGGACTCATGTAACTCTCCCGCCAGTCCATAACCAGTGTCAGCCCATTGTCCGTCTCGGTCATTTCCTTGATAATTGGACGGATGTTGAATGGTTTCATGCCTTTTTTCTTGGTGCGTTTTTCAATGATGAATTCGTCATTGTCCATGAATGCCTTCCATTGCGTCAGGCGTCTGGCTGCATCTTTCACAAAATGAAGTTCAAAGACTTCTTCGACGGACTGGGGCTGCTTCTTGCCCATGGAAAGCCGTTGGGCCTTGAGTGGTTTCAATCCCAGCGGCATGTTGGGCGACAGCCGTTCGACGACCTCGTTGGGTTCAAAATCCTCGCGGAAGAAAACATTGATCCATTCGGCCATGCTGGACACGCCCACTGGCAGGGCTTTTCCAAATGACAGGCGTGGCATGGGGTGGAACCCGGCGGAAAACGCCATGGGGAGTTTGGCTCTGCGAAAGGCGCGTTCGAAAACAGCCTGGAGTTCGAGCTGGCTCAGGTATGCGGCAGGGCCGTTCTTTTCATACCACAGCCGGTAATGCGACCCTTTGACGGTCAGATCCGGCTTCTCAATGGTATAGGGCGGCTGTTCATTTTCCTGATCCCGTTTCTTGAAAACGAGTTTGTGCTGGATATCCTTGTCGCTGATTTGTTCCGTCAACGTGGAGGTGTGCCCGTCGAATTCGCACACGCCGCAGTTGCGACACGCACCGTAGCGGCAGTCTTCGGTGATTTTTTCCGACAGGGCGCGGTTGCGTTCCTTGAGCAGAAAGTCCTTGGTTATGCCGCTTGAGATGTGGTCCCAGGGCAGCGGGTCTTCCGGGTCGCGGGGGCCGGTGTACTCATCCCAATCAAGCCCGGCTTCGTCCATGGCTTCCTTATATGGCTCCAGCCGAAGATGATCTTTCCAGCTGGAGAAGAGCGCGCCTTTGGCATACGCCCGTTCGATGACTTCGGCCAGACGGCGATCGCCACGGGAGAAGACGCCTTCCAAGGAGGTCATCTCAGGCTCATGGTATTTGATGTTGATCCGTTTGTGTCGTCTGAACTGGTCACGCAAGTATCCGATCCGACGGTAAATCTCGTCGTAGGAAATTTGCGGTTCCCATTGGAACGGCGTCTGGGGTTTGGGCACGAACGGTGAAACCGCCGCCGAAACCTGTAACCGCTTGATATGGCGTCCGGCTGAATCTCGAACCTTGAGACAGAGATCGACAATGGCGTCGAGGTCTTCGTCTGTCTCGGTGGGCAGGCCGATCATGAAATAGAGTTTCACACCCTGCCAGCCGTTGTCGAAGAGGAGTTTGACGTGATCAATGAGCCCCTGTTCGTCCACGCCCTTATTGATCACGTCGCGCATGCGTTGGCTGCCTGCCTCCGGAGCCAGGGTCGCGCCGGTGCGGCGAATGGATGAAATCCGCTCCATGATGGGCGCGGACAGTGAGCCTACGCGCAGGGAGGGCAGGGAAATGGAAATCTGTTCGGAGGCGCATTTGTCGAAGCTGCGGGTGAACAGTGTATCCAGCCCGGAAAAGTCGCCGGTGGACAGGGAGAGCATTGAGGTCTCCTCATATCCGGTTTCAGCCAGTCCATCTGAGAGGATACGGTCCAACTCTTCGAGCGAGCGTTCGCGCACCGGGCGATAGATCATGCCTGCCTGACAGAAACGACAGCCGCGTGTACAGCCGCGGGCGATCTCCATGGTCAGCCGGTCATGGATGGCATCAAAGGGGATGGTCTGCCCTGTGGGGAACGGGGTGGAATTGAGGTCGTCAACCACGGCTTTTTCCACGGATTCATATCCTTCCTTGAGGGGCTTCAGCGGTTGGCCCGGTCCCTGATCTTCAAAGAATGAAGGAATATAGATCCCCGGGATATCTGACAACCTTTCAAGGAGTTGTGCGCGGGAAATATCGTCCTGTTTGGCCTGTTCGATACAGCTGAGAATGGCGGGCATGGCCTCTTCGCCGTCGCCGATAACCATGGCATCAAAGAAGGGAGACACAGGTTCGGCATTGAAGGTCGCGCCGCCTCCGGCAATAATCAGCGGGTGAGACGCGTTTCGCTCCTCGGTTCGGAAGGGGATGCCTGCCAGGTCCAGCAGATACAGGATGTTGGTATAGCAGAGCTCATGGGTCAGGCTGATGCCAATGACGTCCATCTCTATCAGCGGCGTGTCCGACTCCATTGTGGCAAGGAGAACTTTGTGCTCGCGCAGTATCGCTGCTGTCTCCTGGCACGGAGTATAGACACGCTCGGCCCAGAATTGCGGATGTGCGTTTATGGCCTGAGAAAGAATCTTCTGCCCCAGGTAGGACATGCCGACTTCATACATATCGGGAAAAGCCAGAGCACACCGGACCGTGACAGTGTCGAGGTCCTTGAAGGTGGCCCCCCATTCGCTGCCGAGGTAGCGGGAGGGACGGGGGAGGATCGGAAGTAGTTCTTTCATTATCAGCTTTGCTCCATGAAAAACGGGGCGGCTCGTGAGAACCACCCCGCAGACGTATCAATTAATGCGTGCGACGACTAGCCGAGATCCAGGCCGCCACCGCTACCCATGCCGCCACCGCCGGACAGGTCGAGGCCGCCGCTGGACATGGAGATGTTGGTCAGAGCCTCAATGTATTTGGTCTTCAGCTCTTCGGGGCAGTTCGAGTATTCGAACATTACGTGGTCAAAAGAAATTTCGCCGTGCATTTCCTGATCAAAGGGGTAGCCGTAGGGCAGCAGGACCATCTGGGTTCCCTGCTGGGTGGGCATTGCCTGAATGGTTGCGGGGTCGTCGTATTTTTTGCCGGCTTCATCGTACTTGCCGACGATCATCTCGCCGCTGACCAGTTTGACCAGTCGAATATCGTAATTACTCATGTAGTTGTCTCCTTAAGTTTGTGGTGGCTTCTTAAGTAGGTCCAGCGACATCCTCTGTCAAGGCATGAGGAAAAGGCTCTTGATGGTCGACCTGGAATATATGGAAAGAGGGTGTGTAATAATAATGTGTTTTGTTTAAAATAATAGTGTATGGTTAATACACTCTAAGTGTTTATCTTTGCGTATTTAATTGTGATGTATACTCTTTTCATAATAATTGACTTTGCTGCGAGCTTGACTCATTGAAGTTCATAGATTAATCCGATCAAAGTGGTTGAGTTAGAAGGCTGTTATATATGTCAGGAAATTAACCAAGAGTAATCTGTTTCGCTCATTGGGGTTGCGTTTACTGTTTTCGAGATTTCCTCGGAAGCTGTCTACGTGCTTGATTCCACAGCCATTTAGTGCTTGGCACTCATGCTCAAAAGAACTTGCCTTATTTATTTCAGGTCGGATCTTAGAGTGGTATCATTATAAGATCCCCATTATTTTGGATTCGGGAAGGTCCAATCCACCGTTTGTGAGTGGTTGCGAACATTTGATTTCTCGCTAATCAAAGGGATGTCTTTTATGCAAGCCTCTAAAAATAACCGATATCAAGATTTGCACAAGCCTGCCAAAGAATTCAGCCGGCGCAATCAATACCTTGACCATGAATTGACTATTATGCGTCCCAAACGGTGGGGCTTGAATCTTCCCGGTCGGGATTTTCGATTCGAATGGGAAGATCTTATTCCTGCCATTGCTGGTACTATCGGACTGGTAGTCATGTGTACGGCCATTACAAAGTCATTTGCAAGCGCCTATGGTCTGGATATGGCTTTTATCGTGGAAAATGTTCGTGTTGACATGATTGCCGTTTCACTCTTTTTCGTCATTCTGTTTTCCGGCATATTTAATCCTCGGGCTAATCTCGCGGGTATCCATGGTCCGATGCTTCCCCTGATTCCCCTCATGGCTGCTTCGGGTTCACACCCGCTGGCTCTGGGTGGTCTGATCGCCGTATTTGGTATAATTTTGAGTGTGAGCAAAGGTGGATCACGTTTGGTCAAGGTCACAAGCCAGGGTGTAGCTGGAGGACTACTTGTCTATCTTGGAGCTATTGGGACAATTGGTCAGGTCGGTGCCATTCGGGCGTGGGCTGAATCCCTTAATCTCGGGTATATTGGATTTGCTGTCCTTTTCGGAAATTTCCTTCTGTATGCCTATCTTGCAAGAATTGGCAAACGCTGGTTGTCCATCCCCCTGTGTTCTCTGTTTGCAGCGGTGATTGCTCTTTCTTTGGGGGCACCGTTTGAATTTACTACCGGCCCCGGCTTGCCAAGTTTTAATCCCATGTACTGGTGGGGTGAGACTACAGGGTGGAAACTTGGGTTGCCTGGTATGACACATTTTATTGCTGCATTGCCTTTTGCCATTCTGGCCGTAGCCATGTGGTCTCCGGATTTTCTGGGCCATCGCATTTTCCAGGAGATGAACTATCCAGCTAAGGCCAAACATGTTCTGATGGATGTCGATGACACCATGATCGGTTGTTCTCTGCGTCAGGTCGTTACAAATATTGTGGGAAGTGGTTGTATTACTTCTTCCTGGGGGACCTATATGATTCCGGCAGCTATCGCCAAGCGACCAATCCCTGGAGGAGCTATTCTGACTGGTGTGTTGAGTATCGTTGTTGCTATAGCTGGCTTTCCCATGGACATTGCGGTCTGGCGGCCCGTTTTGAGTATCGCACTTCTGGTCGGGGTTTATCTTCCCTTGCTTGAGGCAGGTATGGAGATGGTTCACAATACCAAGGATGCCAAAGCTGCGGGCGCATGCATTTTTGCTTCCGCTATCGTCAACCCAGTATTCGGTTGGGCCTTAACGATGTTTTTGGATAACAATGGTCTTATCGCAGACAAGGAGCGCGCTGCTGGCTTGAATCTGGTTGACCGTTTTGTCATTCCCGGCCTTGGTTTCATAATCAGTACATTGGCCATGGCGGTTGTTGGTATGATCCCGGGTATTCCAGCTCTTATTAAGTAAGCAGACAAAATGAAAACAAAAAGGCCGGAGTGGGAAAATCACTTCGGCCTTTTCGTTGTGTGGCTTGAGAAAACGAGAATATTATTGGTCGAGAGTGACTCGGACATTCTCAGAGAGGTCGGAGAACATCGCTTCAAGCGTGGCTTCTCTCATATTGATAGACATTGATATGACCAGTTTGGCATTGTAGACCGTTTTGCCGATGAGAACCACCGGGAATCGGTGTATTTCCATGGAGTCGATGATAATGTTCATGTCCTCAAATATTTTGCAGATGTCTTTGGTCAGTCCGGGGCGGTCTGTACTGTCAATGGTGAGGCTGACTGTTTGGATGTTTTCCTTGTCCAGAGGGGAGAGTGATGAATTTGAGAACATCAAGTCCGGGTAATCCGTTTGAAGAGTCGACATGAGTTCTTCTTCTTTGCTGGTCGGGATGGATACTTTCATCAGGGCAGCAAAGCGGCCACTGGTTTTGATCACTTTGCTTGAGAGCCATTCTCCGCCAAACGTTCGAGTTCGTTGTGCCAAGGATTTTAGTAGCTCAGGGCTGTCTTCACCAGTGACTGTGGTAATGAATGTTTGTTGCATTGCTCCCTCCTCAGATGAGTCATGAAAGACGGGTAATTCTTGTTCACATTGAAACCATTCTTTAAGTCGGTTGTTTTAAGATACCCAATGTCTGAACGATTATGAAGTTTTTTTTTAGATTTTCTTCACACTCCTTTATTCTACAAAAAAGGGCAGCCCGTTCGGACTGCCCTTAGTGGGTAGATCAAGCGGATATGTTTTAGGCTTTTTCCGGTCCGTGGAGAATGGCCATTACCTCTTGAGTGTCCGGAGGCAGGGCGTCCTCACCCCTGGAGGAGTATTCCATTTTGGAGACCATATAGATGGCGATGAACGTCAGGATCATTACGAATCCACCGGGGTTCTTGAACTGCAGGAACGTGGGCAGCAGCCCTTTGCCGAGGATCATGAAGAAGGAGCCGACGATACCGGTGATGAGGCCGGCGATGGCACCGCCCTTGGTCATCTTGGGCCACCACACACCCATGACGAGCACGGGGAAGAAGGTGGAGGCGGCAATGGCAAAGGCGAGTCCGACGAGTACGGCGATCTGCATGTTTTCAGCCCAGAATCCAAGGGGAATACCGAGCAGGCCGACACAGATGGAGGCCACGCGGGCGACCTTGACGCGAGAGCGTTCAGACATGTCCGGGTTGAAGACGTTGACCACGAGGTCATGCCCGATGGCTCCGGCGCAGGTGATGATGAGACCGGCCACGGTGGACAGGATGGCCGCAAAGGCTCCGGCCACAACGATACCGAGCAGAATCTGGCCGCCGAACTGCGAGCCTGCGACAGGCACAGCCAGGTTCTTGCCGTTTTCGGCCAGCCAGGTCATCAGGTGCGGGCTGACGCCCATGGTCTGGCCCTGAAGGTAGACATAGCGGACAACGTGGCCGACATACGGGCTCAGGATGTAGAAAAACCCGATGAGGAAGAGCACGTAGATAACGGTCTTGCGTGCAGCCTTGCCGTCAGGAGCGGTGTAGAAACGCACCAGAATGTGGGGCAGGCCGGACGTGCCGAACATGAGAGCCAGCAACAGGGAGATGGTATCCTTGAGGTTGGTCAGCCAGTAGGCGGGGCTGGTGTAGGCAGCGCCATCAAAGATCTTGCCGGTCTGCGGGTCCGGTCCCTTGAACGTGGCGATGAAGTTGACCACGTCGGTGTAGGTATACCCTTTGACCATGAAAGGAATGAAGGCGAGCAGGAACATGGCGCCGAACAGAATCCAGAACTGGACCAGCTGGTTGACGGTGGTTGCCTTCATGCCGCCCACAGTGACGTAAAAGGTGATGATGCAGGCGATGATGACGATGGACGTGCCATACTCGAGGTCGAGCAGCAGGCCCATGACCTTGCCCGCACCAAGCATCTGCGGAGCCATGTAGAAGAGCGAGACGAACAGGACGCCGATAACGCCGAGCACGCGGGCTTTCCGTGAGTGAAACCGTTCGGAAACGAAATCGGGCACGGTATACCGGCCGAATTTGCGCAACGGGCTGGCCAGGAACAGGAGCAGGGCGATATATCCCGTAAAGAAGCCAAGGGCGTAAATGATGCCGTCAAAACCATACAGGAAGGCGACACCGGCAACGCCGAGGAACGATGCCGCGGACAGATAGTCCGAGGAGATGGCCGAGGCGTTGATGAAGGAGTTGACCTTGCGTCCGGCCAGATAATAGTCGGCAGACGTTTTCTGGCTGCGGAACATGAAGGTCGTCACGATGGTGAAGGAGAGCATGCAACCGATGAGGATCAAGGCCACTATGGGTATTTGGTATCCGAGTTCCATGGCTTATTCTCCTTCAAGCTCAGTTGCGATTTCATCTTCAATGGCATTTGCCTTTCCCACGTACCAGATGAACAGCCCCCAGGTGATGGGGTAGATGGCGACTGCGACCAGCCAGTAATGGAGCGGGAAATTCATGATGCTGATCTGTGAAATAGTTTCTCCAGCCAGATAGATGACCATAAAGATGCTGATGACAAAGGCGAAATACGGAACGCCAATGCCAAGTGCGAACCTAAGTTGTCGTTTTCTGATCTTTTCGATTTGGTCCATGGTTTTTCCCCTTTCTTGATAAGTGAATTTGCCGTTGAACTTCTTTTACAGTAATGAAATAGGGTATCGCATTTCATTTCAGGTAAACGGTCAAACTTGATAGGCAGGGTGTTCGGCGTGTTTGGCGCACTCGGCCAGCGGAGTGATTTTCCCGGTTAACGGTTGGAATTTTGGTCACGGAGCACCATTTCAGCATGAAATCAGACGAAAAATGGCCCCTAAATGGCGATTATGCCGATTCAGGCATGCCTTGTTGCCTGGATGAAGAGCTGTTGACCATGGCTCGCGAGGGCAAGCTGGTTGGCATCCGCAGGACGCGTCTGGATCTGGTGCAGGACTGGATTGATGAAGGCATTTCGGCCGAGGTGATCTGTAAACGTCTCACCCGGTTCAACCGTGAAGTGATCATGGCCGTGCTGGAGGCCCATGCGGAAGAGTTCCCGTGGCTCAGGCAGTGTTCATTTCTTGAGTTCGGCTCCGGCGGGCGTGCGGAGCAGGTGCTGGGATCGGATCAGGACAATGGCTTGCTTATGGACATATCGCCTGACGAAGACGAACTGGATGAGTGTACCCAGTCCATCGTCATTGCTCTGGACGGCGCCGGGTTGGCCCTGTGCGAGGGCGGGGTCATGATCAGTAATAAGGAGTGGCGCGGGGATTTCGAGACGTGGATGCATCGGCTCACGAGCTGGCTCTCCAATCCGGCGGAGAAGGGGTCGTGGCAATCAGGCTTGATTCTCGATTTTACAGCGGTGTTCGGCTCTCAGGCTGCGGTGCAGGAAATGCGGGACCATCTGTGGGAGTATGTGCGCACAAAACCCATAGCCGTGTCCCTGCTGATTCAGGAATTGACGGATTACAGACTGCCCCTGACATTTTACGGTTCGTTCATTACCGAGCGGGAAGGGCCGTGGCATGGCTATCTCAATATAAAGAAGAGTGTGCTGGCGCATCTGACCAATAGCGTTCGTATCCTTGCGCTCAAGTATGATTTTCCCCAACACAATACCTGTGATCGCATCCGGCAACTCATTCAGGCCGGGCATGTTTCTGACACGCACGGCCAGCTTCTGCTTGAGGCGTGGGAATATCTCCAACGCAAACGGTTGGAAATCGGTTTGACCTGTGACAAGGCCGGTATTCCTCCTCATAACTATATAAAGCCTCTGGCCTTGCCGTCAGAAGAGCAGAAGCAGCTCAAGAAATCCATTCATGCCGTGGAAAAGCTGGTGCGTCTGATCCAAGCCGGAGCAGGGCTGTAATGCGGCTTCAAATTTGCATCGCACCAAGTATCCGCCGAATTTTCGACGGTCTTATCTTATAAGGATACGGTTCGTGAACGTTCTCATTATCAATCTGACCCGTTTCGGTGATGTCATTCAAACCCAACCTGTAATCTCCGGTTTCAAGAGTCAGGGGCATCGGGTCGGTCTGGTGTGCCTGAAGAATTTTGCTTCAGCCGCGACCCTGCTCGATGGCATCGATGCCGTTATCCCCTTTTCAGGGGCTGGAGTGCTTGCCGGTCTGGATTCGGATTGGAGGTTGGCGGTCAAAGACGTCTCAGTGTTGCAAAGTGATGTCTTTGCCTTGTTCAAGCCGGATATGACGGTCAACCTGACGCCATCCGTGTCATCGCGGATGCTTGCCTACGCACTGACGCCGGAGACTGGCCAGACCGTGGGATTCACGGTGGATGAATTCGGGTTCAATGCAGACAGCAATTCCTGGGCTGCGTTTTTACAGATGGCTGGAGCCAATCGTGGGGCCAGTCCGTTTAACATTTGTGATCTGTTTCGGCGGGCAGTGGGACTCAGTGGAACCGAAGGGAACTCGCTTAAGCTGGCAGCGCCGGCAGATGAGAGTCTCAATGAGGCCGACGCGCTGCTCGCGAATGTGTCTGAGGGCACTGGTTTCATCGCCCTGCAGATGGGAGCGAGCGAGGAGCGTCGGCGCTGGCCCGTGGCGAGTTTTGCCGCTGTGGCGCGTACCCTTTGGGAGCGGGATGGACTTGCTCCCGTGCTCCTTGGCACCAAAGGCGAGGTCGGTCTGGGCGACCGGTTCGCCGACAGCGTGGATTTTCCGTTCGTCAACTGTATCGGGAGGACCTCCCTCACTGCTTTGGCTGGGGTGCTCAAGCGATGCAAGGCCCTCATTACCAATGATACCGGAACCATGCACCTGGCCGCAGGTTTGGGTGTGCCGCTGTGTGCGGTCTTTCTGGCAACCGCGCAGCCGTGGGATACTGGTCCGTATCGAGCGGGCAACATCTGCTTGGAACCGGATATGGCCTGTCACCCCTGTGAATTCGGCAAACAGTGCCCCCATGACGAACAGTGTCGGCATGCGGTGACACCGGAGGCCATGTACTCCTCGGTCTCCACCCTGTTGTCTGGAGAGCGTCGGCAGCCTGTTTCAGGCGCGCGGGTGTGGCAGAGCGTGACGGGCGGAGACGGCTTCATGAATCTGGAATCCCTGTCCGGTCATGATCAGACGGACAGGGCCTTGTGGATCAGCATACAGCGGAAGTATTTCAGTCGGTTCCTCGATGGTCTTCCCCTTGATGAAGGCTCCGGGCTTGGGCGGAAAATTCGTCCGCAAATGGGTGAAGACATATTCAAAACTTTGACGAGCGCTCATGATATGTTGTTCCTGATTTCCCAGCAGGGGACTCTGCTCATGCAGAACCCGAGGCCGCAGGCCAAGGCAAAGTTCCTAGCCTCGTGGCAACGCCTGCAAACCATCCTTTCCTCGAATCAACATCTTAATATACTTGCATTATTGTGGGTTTTTGAGACGCAGCGATTCGGTGATGACCTGCCTTCGCTTCTTTTCCTGTCCGAACGGTACAGGCTCCTGTTTGCTGCTTTGCGGAACGAATTTGCTCAGTAGGCATGGTTCTTGAATAATCACAGCAGACTGCCTTATCGGCAAATTTTATCATCCCTTTCGAGGAGGAGAGCATAATGCTTATTATTGACGGCAAACAGTATGACATAGGTTCCCAGAATTATGAGAACCTGGAACAGGTTTTCAATAAAGTGGTCGAAGAAGGCCATTTGGATGATCGTGTCGTGACCGATGTGAAGGTCAACGAGGAGCCTTTCACCGAAATTTATCCGCACCAGGCCGAAGATATTGAAATGGCCGAAGTCGACTCCGTGGAGATCATCACCATGGCGACCTCGGATATGGCTGTCGAGATCACTCTTGAGCTGTACAAGGTCGTCAATATCATGAGTGTCGGCGGCAAACGTGTGGCAGAGCTTTTCCGTCAGGCTGATGATGCCGAGGCCCTGGAAACCTATCAGGATCTCATTGATGTCATCCGTAATTTCCTGAACATGATCGGTATCCTGCGTGATGAATATTCGTTGAAAGATCATCCTGAATATCTGGATAATGCCGAAGAAATGAACACCATGTTCACTGAAATGGGAACTGTCCTTGAAAACGAGGACTGGATTCTCCTGGCCGACCTGCTCGAATATGAATTTCTCCCGGCGGTGGAAAAATGGAAAAAGGTCATCAAGCATCTGCGCGACGACATCAGGATCACCAAGAGGTAGACATGACCGCTCGCTCTGCCATGTTGGATGAAGCGCTTTCCCTTGGGCAAAAGGAATTGACCTGCCTGACCGAAGGCGATGTCTTTGAGGCTGAAAAGTTTGCCAAGGATCGGGAACGAATTCTCGATGAAGCTCTTGGCGACCTGCCCAGGGACAATCTTGAGAAATTGGCTGACAAGATTGCTGCCATGCAATCGTTACACACGGAGATAACCGGTGTGGCGAAGAGGCTGCACCTGTCTCTCAAGAAAGATCTGACCGGTCTCAAGAAACAGAACCAGCGCATGGCTGGGTACAGTTACGGCGCGGGCAATATGCCCCGTCTTGCCAAAGAGCGTTTTGTCAGCAAGAAGGGCTGATCTCGAAAGGATGGAATGCATAAAGCCCCTGCCACATGGCCGGGGCTTTTTTGTTTTGCATCAGAGTGCGTTCCAGCTCAGCTTCCCTGTTTCCCGGTCCGGGTGGGCCACGGCGTCGAATTCGATGCCGATGCGGGTGAATCCTGGACGGCCCGCTTTCATGGAACGGACAGTGCCCGCATACCAATAGGGTTTGAAGGTTTTTTCTCTGAAGTTGAACATGAAAAGGTTGATGACCACGGGTGAGTCCTCGGCGCAGATTTCGGGAATAAGCTTGTTGAGAATGCTCAACCCAAGTCCTCTGTCCGAGATATTGATCACACCATTGGCCCCCTGATCCGGCCCGTCTTTGGAAAACGAGTTTACTCCTATCTGCGGTATTGCATCCTCAAAGGCGATATCTGAAACAGCAAGGTCTTCAATCCAGAGTTTGACCCTGACGAACTGCTGGTCCGCAACCCTTTTTCGAATATGTTTACGGCGAGGAGCCATGGCATACCCTGTAGGGCCGGACAGGATCAGTCGGTCGGCCTTGCGACCGGAACGCTCGGATTCCAGCAGTTTTGCGGTAAACGAATTGACCTTGCCTTCACGGGTCTTGAATGGGGCGAACATACATGTGACGGTTTCGTCTTTTCCGGCCTGTATGTTTTCGAGGTGATCAATGATTTCACATTTTATTTTGGTGCTGCTTGCCGAGGTGATGACACATCTGACCGAAATCCGGTTGGCCTTTTGAGAGGCGAGGACATCCAGCACCACGCCACGTTTTTGCAGGATGCGCGGGATGCTTGTTCGGATGGATGCTGTGTTGCGTGGTGTTGGGCGGAAGAGCAGCCTGAGAGCGACGATCAACAGGATCAAGGCAATCAGTCCCAGGAGTGTTCCCCCGATCAGGCGGAACAACTCGGGCGTGAGCCAGGGAATGAATGGATGCATCCATTCGACGGCACTGTTGATCAAGGCGGCGATAGGGTCCTGCGTGTACATTGGCGTATGGCTAAAAGTTGACGAACTGCTTCTTGGCATCAAGTACCTTGCCAAGATAGCGACGTGTCTCTTCATAGGGAACATCTGACCGCAATGTGTCGTATACGGAGTCGGGAAGCAGGGAGTTGATTTTGGATACCGCGCGGGTCTTGTCCTTGTTGAATGCGTTCAATACCGTGCCAGCTCCGCCATTATATCCCGCTATGACGCAGTATTCCCGCGAGACCGGGTCCTGTATGCCTTTCAAATAACGTGTCTGGAGCAGGTGGAGGTAGGCGCTGCCGTATTTAACGTTGGTGCCTGGAGCCATGAGCGCGCTGGGGGACGGCGTGCCCTGGTGGCCGTTGAGATACTGGTATACATCGCTCCCGGCCGTGGATGGAACGACCTGCATCAGGCCTATTGCCTTGGCTGAGCTTACGGCAAACGGGTTGAAGTCGGATTCCACTTTCATGATGGCATAGATGAGATTTCTGCTGACGTTGAAGCGTGTTGATGCTTCCGTGACCATGGTTTTGTATTTTTGTGCGCGTACATTCAAGTGGTCCTTGATCATGGGGAAGGTCACGTAATGCGCGGTCTTGTCTTTGACGGTGCGCGTTTTGAGATCGGTCTGCAAGAGATGGTCAGCAAAGCGTTCGGCGCGCCACGCCCAGCGGATGTCCTTGTTCTCATGATCCTTGACCTCGCCCATCAGGAATGGTGTGTCGCCGAGTTTGATGGTCTTGGCGGAATAGAGATCCACGGCCCGAGGGTCGCCAGGCGTCAGCAGCGTGGTGACAATGGCGTTTTTCAGGCTCTGGTTTGGGTCTTTCTGATCAATGGTTTCTACTGTGATAACACCGGTGTCGAAGTCCACACTGGCGCGCGAGAGATAATTCTGGGTGTATTTGACGTATTGTTTGGGTTGCGGAATTCGAGCGTCGTCTTTGCCCCAGGCCCCTGTAACCGCCTTGATGAAATCGGCGACAAGCTTGTTGAACTGCTTGAGGTCTGTGCCGATCGCCGCCGGATTGGTGGCATAGCCCATGGCCTTGTCTCGTGCCAGGGATTCGGCGGCGGAGGCAGGATTGCCGGTAGCGGCTGCGCGGGCAAGCCGCACGGCATCATATCTGGAACATGAACCCAGCATGGTTGTCAGAAGTAAAAGGGTGCAGACGTGTTTCATACAGCGTATTCTATAGCTCTTTTTTCAATGAAGCCAATGAATCATAAAAACATTTTATCTATAATTCAAGTCAGTGCACACTCATGCACATGTCTGCATGTCAGCGATGCGGGAGGCATCCCGGACTCGGAGGAAATCCGGTCCGGGATGTTGTTTGTGGAGTCTAGAGCAATTCCATGGCGGCATCCACTTCCCAGTCCTCGTGGACAACCTTGTTCAGTGCGGCCACAATTTTTGCGGGGTGGGGATGCTGGAAGATATTTCTGCCGACAGAGAGACCGGAACCGCCAGCCTGGATGGAGTCGTAGACCATCTGTACCAGATCGCGTTCGCTTTCGAGGCGAGGACCGCCAGCGATAACTACCGGGACGCAACAGCCGTTGACCACGGTGGCAAAGCTCTCGGGGCTTCCCGTATAGTTGACCTTGACGATGTCGGCACCGAGCTCCACGCCGACGCGGGCGCAGTGGGCCACGACTTCCGGGGCGTATTCATCCGTGATTTTGGGGCCTCGTGCGTAGACCATGGCGAGTACGGGCATGCCCCATTCAGATGCCTCCGAACAGAGGGCACCGAAGTCGGACAGCATTTGCGTTTCGGTGGCGTCACCCAGGTTTACGTGGATGGAGACAGCGTCCGCCCCGAGTTTGATGGCATCTGAAACCGAACCGACCATGGTTTTGGCGTTGGGGTACGGAGAAAGAGAGGTGGATGCGGAGAGGTGAATGATCAGGCCGATATCCTTGCCGCCTGCGCGGTGAGAACAGCGGGGAATACCTTTGTGCATGAGCATGGCATTGGCGCCGCCCTCAGCCACCTGGTTGACAGTGTCACGAAGGTCAATCAGGCCGTAGATGGGGCCGACGGTTACGCCGTGATCCAGAGGGACCACGATGGTTCGGCCGTTGTTACGGTTCATGATCCTTTCCATACGAATTGCTTTACCGAGATGCATGCTGTTCTCCTTTGTTTTGACCGATCGGTGCGACCCTACAAAAAAAGAGGCCGCAGATACTACCTGCGGCCTCTTGGGGTTTTGTGACTCTTTATAATAACTAGTGCACACCAAGACCGCAGGCGTTTCTAAAATAATAGCTAAAAAAGAAAAAGAATCGTGCGGTGATGTTATGCATGCATTCGGGTTATCTGTTCAGAGTGGACAATGTCAAGCAGAGTTTGTGAAATATAAGGCGAGTTTTACAATATATACATATTGTTTTACATGCAGAAGTATGCACTCAATGTCATTGATTCATATTTAGTCATTGCCTGGAGTCTTTTTGCATACACTGAAAATTGTTTTTCTCACTTTTGTGCTCACTTTGTCGTCCTCCATTTTTTATGCGGATGGGGAGACAGTGACCTTTGCCTTTTTTTCCCGTGGATGGCCGCCTTTTGAGATGGCTGCCGGAGGAAGTCAGGCGGGCGTTGCAGTTGATCTTCTCAAGGCTGTGGTTCCTCCTGATGTCACTGTCGAAGTAGAGCCGGATCCAGCTCCTAGGGAGCTTCTTCGGAGAACCAGTGAGCGGATTTATGCCCGCCTGGAGGCGTCTGAGTGGTGTGGTTCATTGGATAAGGGGTTGTGGAGCGAGCCTGTTATGGCGCTGAATACCCGGCTCTATTCCTCTGTGAACAAACCTGTCGAGTTTGAGACTCTTGATGATCTGAACGGACTGACAGTCGGGTGTATCAAGAATTATTCCTATCCTGCGATACAACCGTATTTTGATGCCGGAAAGATGACTCGCTACGATACGAATTCGGTTTCTTTGCTGTTGAAGATGCTCACGGCGGGCCGAGTTGATTGTGCGGTTATTGATGAAGCCGAGGCCCGGTGGCTGATTCGGACTTCACCTGATTGGGAGAGTTCAAATTTTCATGAAGCGCAGCGTCCGGTTTCGACTGTTCAATTGCGGTTCGTTTTCAGCAATGTTCCTGCTTGGGAAAAACGCATGTCGGAAGTGAACACACGTATAAAGCTGTTGCGGGAGAATGGTTGGTTCGACCGGATTTTGAGCCATTATCTATGATGGTCTTAGTAGCAAAAAAGGCGGGAAACAGTGCACTGTTTCCCGCCTTTTTTTGAGCGTGTCTCCGACTAGTCGATAAGAGCTATGCATTTGAGCTCCACCAGACCGCCCAGAGGAAGACCGGCTACCTGAATGGCGGCTCGGGCAGGCTTGTGGTCTGTGAAGTATTCGGCGTAGATGGCGTTCAGATCGGCAAATTTCCCCATATCCATGACAAAGACATCCACGGCCAGGACTTTTTCCAGAGAAGATCCCGCTTCTTCAAGTATTGCTTTCAGATTTTCCAGAGCCTGTTTCGTCTGCGCCTTGAAACCGTCAGCAAGTTCGCTTTTGCCAGGGATGATGCCGAGCTGGCCGGAAACGTAAAGTGTGCCGTTTGCCGTGGTCGCCTGTGAATAGGGACCGACGGCTGCCGGTGCCTTGTCTGTGTGAATGAGTGTGATATCAGACATATGTGTCTCCTCGTTTATGTCGTAGATGGTTTTGGGTCGCCCCAGAGAAATCTGTTGCTGAAGGATGTCGGGATATGCTTGGTCAACTGAACCAGTATGGTCAGAACCACAAGGCCGAACAGGAAGCGCCCCCAGAAGACACCGCTCAAATGCGCACCAATGAGCATGACCAGCAGCGTGTCTTCAATCAGGGAGTGGCACAACCCCATGAGTGTCAGGGAATAGAATATATCCTTGCGACCGACATTGCCTGATTTGGCTTCGGCAATAATCAGTCCTCCGCCATAAGACAATCCGAGCGTCAGCCCGATGATGGTAATGGCGGAGGCCTTGGGGCCGATGCCGATGATCTTGAGTATCGGCTGCAGGATCATGTTCATCAGCTCCACTGCGCGGATGGCGTGGAGAATGCGCATGACAAGCATGAGGCCAAGGACGATGCCGAAGATCGAGAGCAGGTTCATGGCCTTGCCCGTGGCCCATTGCAGCAGTGTCGGATCAGGCTGGCTGGTTGTCTGCAAAGCGATAAGAGCAGGCCCCTGCAATGTCCCGGTGGTCGAGTATATCTGATGCAATATGAACCCGAGCACAAAGGCTCCGACAGCTCGAATGAGCACCTGAAAGATCATCCGTGCGCCGGCTTTTCGGGCAATGATGCCTTCGATAGGAAAACCGTGCCCAATCAATATGATGACGCTGAAGACGGTTGCCTGTTCTGTGGTGATGCTCAGATCCTGGATGAGGGACAGGAAAACTATGAGACCGGCATACATGGAGTTGACCATTGCCGATGCCCAGGCCAGCCCCAGTTCTGCTGGAAGTCCGAGCATGCCCATGAACGGTTTCAGCGGCCAGGCCAGGTATTGAATAAGGTCAAGTTCCTGAAGAATTTTAACCCCGATAATGACCGGTATCATGACCTTGAACAGTTCGTAGCATGCCTTGATGGCATCAATGAGGAGTGTCTTGGTGAAATCGTAGATTTTATTCATGATATTTATTCGTAGTTTGAAGGACCATAGGGTATCTTTATTTAAAAGAAAAGAGCGTCTTTCATTCCCCACAAAAAAGGGAGTCCCAGAGGGACTCCCTTGATCTTTTTGAATGGAATACTAAAGTGTTACAGGAATACTTTGGCTACATTATATGAGAGTACGGCCATGGCGAATGCCAGACCTGTGGAGCCGATGACACTGAATGCGGCCCAGCTCCAGCTTGATTCCCTGGCCATGGTGACAACAGTCACGAAGCAGGGGGCATAGAGCATGGTGAACACGATGAGTGCAATGGCTGAGGCTGCTGTAAAGCCGGAGTCGGCCACCAGTCTGTCTGCCAGAGGTTGTGATTCTTCGGTGTCCACTTCACCCAGGGAGTATGCCGTGCCCAGGGTGGAGACGATGACTTCCTTGGCGGCCACACCACCAGTCAGGGCGATGTTTACGCGCCAGTTGAATCCCGCCAGTTTGGAGATGGGTTCCAATGCCATGCCGATACGACCGGCCACAGTGTGGCGAATGGCTTCTTCGGCTTCCGTGTTGTCCAGAGCCGCAAGCTGTTCTTCCACCTGAGTGGTTGCGCGTTGGGCTTCATAGTAAGCCTGTCTTTCTTCCGGCAGTTGCGGGAAGGTCATCATGGCCCAGATGAGGATTGAGATACCGAGAATGATGGTACCCGCTTTCTTGGCGTATTCCCAGGTGCGTTCCCAGGTGTGGATAAGCACTCCCTGAAGCGTCGGCATGCGGTAGGGCGGCAACTCCATGACAAAAGGCGTTGATGCTCCCTTGATGACCGTGGAGCGCAGGACGCGGGCCACCATGAGGGCCATGGCCCAGGCCGCCAGTGTGATCATCAGCATGACGGTGGCCGAGTGTGCGGGGAAGAACGCCGCGGTCAGCATGAGGAAGACCGGCACCTTTGCGCCGCAAGTCATGTATGGAGCGACAAACAGCGTGGCCAGTTTTTCCTTTGGCGAACGCAGGGTGCGGGTGGCCATGACACCGGGAACGGCGCAACCACCGGCAATGCCGCCGGATACGATAAACGGGAGAACGGATGTGCCGTGCAGGCCGAATATCTTGAAAATGCGGTCGAGCATGTATGCCATGCGTGCGATGTACCCGGAGTCCTCCAGTGCGGAGATCATCAGGAACATGAACATGATCAGCGGGACGAAACCGAGCACGCCGCCAACGCCGTCAATGATGCCTGAAACGACCAGAGAGCGAAGGTGTCCATCAGGGAGCGTGTTGTATGCAGTGTCGCCAATCCAGCCGAAGAGTGCTTCCAGCCAGCCCATGGGTATTTCGCCCACGGTGAAAGTGATCTTGTATATGAGATAGATAATACCGAGCATGATGAGCGGGCCGAGGATGCGATGGGTCAGGACCCTGTCCATCTTGTCTGATCGGGAGATTCGGTCCGCATCCAGCACGGGATAGGACACGACGTTTTTAATTATGCTGGCGATATATCCGTAACGGTGATCTGCGATGAGTGCGTCGGGCCGTGCGTTGAGGGTCTTCTGGGTGTGTTCGCTCACTTCCTTGGACATGGACTCAAGGGTGTCCGACAAGGCTGTGTTGACCATGCGGCCTTTTATGACCACATCCTCGTCGCGTTCCAGGTATTTGATTCCGGTCCAGCGGGCAGGGACTTTGTCTGTCAGGAAGTTTTGCGCTTCAATGAGCGCGACCATCTCATCAAGGACCGGATCGAGGTCAGGGCCGTAGGAGATATTGAGCGGAGACCATTCTCCCTTTTTCTCTTTGGCGAGATCGAGAGAGGCGGCGAGCAGCTCATCGGCTCCCTCACCGTTTCTGGCGATGGTTTCCACAACGGCACAGCCGGAGAGTTGGGCGAGGCGTTCGGAGTTGATCTCCTTGCCGGATTTGCGCACCTCATCCATCATGTTCAGCCCAAGGACCAGGGGAACACCCAGCTCCATGATCTGTACTGCCAGATAGAGGTTCCGCTCCAGTGCGTCGGCGTTCATGATGTCGATAACGACTTGCGGTCGTTCATCCACCAGGAAATTTCGGGCAACCAACTCTTCTTGTGTATAAGCGGTCAAGGAGTATGTGCCGGGGAGATCAACAAGTTCAATGGATTTGGTGTTGGTCTTTATGTGGCCGACTTTTTTTTCAACCGTGACCCCTGGCCAGTTGGCCACATGCTGACGTGCACCGGTCAGGGCGTTGAACATAGTCGTTTTTCCGCAGTTTGGATTCCCCGCGATACCAATGGTATAGTGGCTCATGCTTAGTCCTCCAACGGGGTAACAGTGATATAATCCGCTTCACTATTGCGCAATGTCAGAGTGAAATCCCTGAGACGCAGGGCAACCGGGTCATTCAGTGGAGCCTTGCCTATGACCTGAAATTCAGTGCCGGGAATGAGACCAAGGTCGCGAATTCGGCGTCCCAGCTCTCCCTCGGCTCCAACTGTTTTGATTTTGAGTTTTTGGTTGACCCGAGCCTTACGCAGGCAGATATCTTGTGCCATTATGTATCCCTTAATGCTGTGTTATGCATCATAAAACAAAATGCTTACTTCAAATCGCAACCGGAAGGCTGATCAGGGCTTTTTTGACTCGAGCATGAGCCTGATTGTCCACAGCCTGAGCAGTTGCAGCCGGATTCTTTTGCAAGGATTTGCTTTATGATTCTACGAGCAACAAAGAGGGCGGCGATGGTAATAATCGCTACGACGATGATGGTATCAATCATGGTGTTCCCTCCAGAAGTTCCCTACAATTCAAGTCGGACATTCACTTGATAGTGATGTTGATAATCAGTGTCAAGGCAATTGTGCGCTCTATTTCGTTTTGAGTCAAGAAACCATTCTGTCCTGTATTCCTTGTCTTCACGTGTATTTTATGGTGATATGCTGCGTCCCGCAGGCGGTTGCGGGTGCTGTTCGCAGTCGTGTATTTTCAACAGTGAGCCTGGAGTGAATGATGGATGATGATGCCAAAAAAATGATGAAGTGGATTGATGTCCTGGCCAAGGGGATCATCATGGGGGCAGCCATCGGCTACTTGTTCAGCCTGACTGACATGATGCCTCCGGGCAAGGCCGTTGTCCTCGGCGGACTGGCAGGTTGTCTGGCGTCCATTACGTATAAGAACAGGCAGGACGATAAAAAGGATCAGCAGTAGCAGATTCCCGCTACAAAGGTTCGATCAGAAAGGTGTTCAGACAGAGTTGTTTGACGCTGACTTCAGGAAGATCCGGTTGTGCCTTTCGCAATCCAGCCAACCTGCGTTCCACCTCCGTTTTTCTCAATCGGGAAAATTTATTTAGTGCGTACCGTACTTTACGACCATTTCTTCCGGGTTGTTTCGCCCGCAATAATTTACTGAGATATTTCCGCCAGCATTTGGCGTTGCCCCAGAACCCGAGCGGATCCGGCAACCATGTGTGGGAATTTGTCGCGTATCCGGCTGCAAGTGTAGCTACGGAATCAGCAGCATTGTGGGTGATGTTCTCCAGATAGGGGGCGAGCTTGCGATGTATTTCCTGCATGGTCTTTTCAGGCATGCTGCCTGTTTGAATGTGCGCTAACGCTTCATCAGGGGTGGTTGTCCTGTGTCCGATGCCCGCCATCAGCGTGGCAGATCCTTCTATCCCTTCATATGGCTCATACTGGAGCACCAGCTTGCCCATGAGTGTGGCTTCCATGCCTGTGGTGCAGTCGTGATGGATGACGGCCCCGGCAGAGGCGATCCATTCACGCGCAGAACCGTTTTTGGTCACGATGATATTTTGATGCGCTGTGGTTTTATCCGTGTAGTAATCAGCGTTCTCGGCAGGGTGCGGTCTGATGATGATGTGGCGCTCAGGATTGGCTTCGGCCAGTTGATTGGCCAACTCTATCATGGCCAACGCTGTGCGTTCCTGGTGTCCACACCGTTTCCTGAGTTGTTCCAGATGCTCCGGGGTGCCGTACACCTTCCATTCGTCCATCTTGCTGAGCATTTTGACGTAGTAGTCAAATCCCATTTCATGATTGAACATGCCGAAACTGGTGTTGATCAGGATATAGTCGTCACCGTGTGCTTCAACGATAGCTTCATTGCGATAGTATTGCGTAAACTCAGGTGCCAATAGATCAAAGGCAGGATGACCAGTGACATGCAGATCGTTTACTCTGTCCTTCGGGATGAGCGAGGCCAGGATATCTGCCTGTCTTTGTCCCCACACGCAAATACCGGTGACGCTGTCTATGACCGAGGCAAAATTGCGTTGCATTTCCGGTGGATCATCAACGAACCCCTGTCCTTCAGAGTTGAGATTCAAGACAATACCACCCTGTTTCAGGATATCAGTATTCGTCCCTTCATGCTGATCGCTGTCAAAATGAATGACCGGTTCAGTTGTTGATCGAATATAGGCGTTGACCATGCGGTCGCCCACGAGCGAAGGCAACCCCTTGTCTGCCAGATGCAGGGCCTGATAGAGCACGCCGTCGAGCTCGCGGATGATGATTTCAACCTGGAAGGCGCAGAGCATGGCCTCTCCGGTGTTACAGATTCTCCACCACGTGTTTCAACTTCCACTCACCGTTCACTTTTTCCCACAGATGGGGAGAGCGGTGTGCGTCACATAATTCGTGGAACTGTTCCGGTGTGATGCCGATATAATCCATGATTTCGTTGAAATAGACATCAGGGAATTCTCCGTCATACTTGTGGACCAGGGCCACGCCTTCTTCACGGGTCAGGTGTTTATTCCTGATCTCCTGAGAGGCATCATAGGTGGTGCGACCAATGCCGAACTTGATGTAGGTGGTGTAGTAGTGCAGATCATCGATCTTGTCGTCGATGGAATTGTACTTGGAGTAGGTGCCTTGAGTGCGGAACGGGCGGGCCTTGAAGCCTGTGTTCTCAACCGCGTAGTAGTATGCTTCCTGAGGGGTCCACGGCACATAGTAGCCGAGGTAGTGAACTTCGATGTTGGAAGCGGCCAGACGGTCTGCCTCTGCAGGGAAGTAGGTGGCCAGTTCGTTGAGTCTGAGGCCATGGACTTCCATGAGTTCCTTGATGGAAACGCCGCCAAGGTAGAGATCGTCGATGTTCTTCATGCTGTAGTAGGACTTGTCCCGCAGTGATGAAGATGTCTCGGCAATGGGATTGCCGTACTCGGCTTCCGGCTCTCCGTAGAAAATAAGGGAAATATCGTATTCAAGCGCGATCTTGGGCGCGAGATTCTTTTGTCCCAAAATGAAGGTCTGGAACGGATGAAGCAGATTCTCTATGGCCAGCTTGGTCAAGAGCTTGTGGGCACGACCATTCTGGTTGAACGTGATGTTGTCGAACCCACCGACCTCGATCCAGTTGCGGAAGTTCTTGTAACCATAGTCAGTGTACATGATCGGCGGCCAGGTCACGGTCAGCGGATTCATGCCGTATTTGTACTTGAGCGTGTGCGCGGCCAGACAGCTGTCCTTGCCGCCACTGCCGGGGACGATGCAGTCATAGGCTCCATCGTTGCGGCGGTGCTGGTCACACAGCTGCATGAGTTTTTCTTCGCGGGCTTTCCAGTCGATATCGACCTTCTTCTGCTCATTGTAACGGCATGCGTCACAGACGTCGTCATCATCAATGTGCAGGGTCGGCGTAATGCGGTCCTTGGTGTGCTTGAATTCCGGATAGGAAGAGGGGCGCTGGTTGGACATGACGCATTTACGGCAGAAACGGACCTCTTCAGGCAGGCCGAACAAGGTTTTGGGTTTGGTCATTTATAAAGCCTCCGAAGAGCGAATGAGATTTGCAAAATTGGTGTATACGATGAGCCCGTCTGTTCCGCTCCGTTCGGGATGGAATTGGAAGGCTGTGATATTCTTGTTATGGCTGGCGGAACAGAAGTCAACATTGCCGTAGGTCGTCCTGGTCAGGACAGCATCGTCCGCATCAGGAACAACGTGGCAGGAGTGGACGAAATACATGTTTGTGCCAGGTGTGACACCCTCAAGGAGCGTCCCTTTCCAGGTTTCGGGATTGTTGTTGGGGGGGGTGATGGCGTTCCAGCCTACTTGTGGGACCTTGTAGGTGCGTCCGTCAATCTTCTGGACCGGGAAGTACTGCACTTGACCGGAGATGAGATCCAGTCCCTTGTGGGTGCCGAATTCTTCACTCTCGGTGAAAAGAAGCTGTTGCCCCAGGCAGATGCCGAGCAGAGGTGTTCCTTTGGCGGCAACATCCTTGATGGGTGAGACGAGGTCGAGTCTATTCAGGGAGTCTATAGCATCGCCAAAAGCGCCTACTCCTGGCAGGATGACTGACCGTGCACTCAGGATTGCGTCGGACTGATCCGTAATTTGGACAGAAAGCCCTACATGCTCGCAGGCATGCTTGATGGAGAAGAGATTGCCCAGACCGTAGTCGATGATGGCGACGTCGATATTATTCACTGTTCGCCTCCATTCTGCAGGGAAGTCCTTGCTGTCGCATGGTTTTTTGAATGTCGTAGATGGAACAGGGGGTCACCTTGGCGAATCCCCGGCCTGTTTTGAGAAATTCGGTGTTTCCTTCCAACTCATATTCATGGGAGTTGGATTTTTCCGCCAGGGTCTCAATGGCCTTGTAGTGCAGAGTCGTCGCCATTGAGACGGCGTCTGCCTTACCTTCGGTGATAACCTGAGGCACATCTTCGGGCTTGCCGCATCCACCGCCGGCGATAACCGGGATGGACACACTGGTGGAGATGGCCCGCGTGAGTTCGAGATCGAACCCCTTGCCAGTGCCTTCTTGGTCGATACTGGTGACCATGAGTTCTCCGGCGCCCAGTTCAGCCGCCTGTTTGGCCCATTCAAGGGCGTCTACACCGGTCGTCTCCCGACCATACTCTATGAGCGCTTCCCACTTGCCGTTGTCACGCTTGATGGCTTCAATGGACACCACGATGGTGGAGGAGCCGAATGCTATGGAGGCCTGCTTGATCAATTCGGGGCGTTTGATGGCCTCGGTATTGATCGCGACCTTGTCGGCTCCGGCACGCAATACTTCGCGGATATCATCCACACTGCGCAGTCCTCCCCCGACACACAGGGGAATGAAAATCTGTGAGGAGGTCCTTTGAATTATTTCGTGCAGGCTGTTTCGATCATAAAGACTGGCAACAGCATCCTGAAAAAAGAGTTCGTCCGCACCGTTTTCGTAATAGTGCTGGGCAAAGTCCTCTGGTTTTCCAAGTACGCGTAAGCCTTCGAAATGAATGCCTTTAACGAGATTCGGGCCTTTGATGTCAAGGCGTGGGATTAAGCGAAAATTCATGGTGGACAGGCTTACCAAGCGGTCCAGCCGCCGTCAACCATGAGATTCTGACCGGTAACATAGGCGGATAGATCGCTGGCGAGGTACAGGAGGGTACCTTTCATGTCCTCTTCGGTTCCCATGCGGTTGAGGGGGGTGCGGGCTTCATAGCGCTCAACGAACTTTTCGTGTTGTCCGCGAGCGATGCCGCCGGGGCTTATGCAGTTCACGCGGATGTCCGGGGCCAGGACTGTAGCCAGATAGCGGGTCAATTGGGTTATGCCGCCCTTGCTGGCTCCATAGCCAGCCGGGTTGCCCATGGCGGTTCCTTCATAGAGTGACATGTCCGGGCCGACCACCCCGTACGTGGAACCGATGTTGATAACCGAACCGTGCCCGGATTCCCGCAGATAAGGGGTGGCTGCCTGAACAAGGGCAAAGGGGGCGGTCAGATTGGTCTCAAGGGCGGCGCGCCATGTGTCGACATTCTGTTCTTCAAAAGGCACGCCCCAACCAGTGAGTTTGGATGTGCCGACAAAGGCCGCACAGTTGACCAGGATATCGAGCCTGCCCAGTTGGTCCACGACCTGTTCGGGTGAAGCGACAACAGCGGCTTCGTCAGCCAGATCCATTGTCAGCCCCATGGTTTTTACCCCGTAGCGCTCTGCAAGAACCGCTGCACTTTCCTGAACTCTGGATTCATCAATGTCGAGAACCGCAATATGTGCTCCGGCTTCTGCCAGAGCCTCACAGAATGCCGTGCCGATATGACCGGCCCCGCCAGTGACCAGCGCGGTACGTCCGGTCAGATCCATGAGTTCCTTGATGCTTTTCATTGCTTTCGCTCCATGAGGAACTGGGCAAAGGCGAAATCCAGCTCCGTGTCAATGTCTATGGCTCGCTCGGGAGGGATGATGGCTGCCTTGGTTCTGCCTTCAAAAACGCCATTGTGCTGCCGGATATAGTCGGGGGTGGTCACATAGGCCACTGTGGTCATGTCAAAGACCTCGGGGGCGTCCTGACGTCGGGCGATGTTCTCTGTGGGAGGCATGGCAATTGATGCCAGCCCGTTATCGTCCAGGGTGATCATGTTGAAAGAAGGGTGTCGGTCTGCCTCGCGGGCCGTGACCACCATGTCACAGCCGCCTGCCTCAAAGAGCGTGATACAGGTGCGGACATCCTCACTGGTGCGCATGGGCGCGGTGCAGGGCAGAGAAACAAAGATATCGAAATCGTCCATCTGTTCGACCGCATGTCGCCATGCCAGCCATTCGGGAGTGGTGTCCTGCGCCAGTTCGGGAGGGCGCATGAACGGCACTTCCGCGCCAAGTTTCGAGGCGACGCGGGCAATGTCCTTGTCATCGGTGGAGACGATGATGCGGTCCAGCAGCCCGCTTTCCTTTCCTGCGTTGATGGCATGGCCGATAAGAGGGATGCCCCCGAGCGGCTTGATGTTTTTTCCGGGGACGCCCTTGGAGCCGCCCCGTGCAAAGATGAATCCGTACCGTTTCATTATGCCTCTACCCAACATTGGGAGGTTGCGCTTTTTTCTATGGCTTCTATGAGGCGGACGATTTCGAGCCCCTGTTCAAAGGAACAGAGGTGAGGCGCGTCTGTCACCAGGGCCTGGAGTTGGTTCCGATAGGTCGTGTCCCGTTCCGAGGGGTGGTCCTCGATGGAGCCGTCTACCAGCAGAATGTTGTTGATGAAGTCAGCGCGCAGGCTCATGTCCGGTGTGGTGATGTCGAATCCCCGGCGCGGTGTCCGGCTGAGATAATCCATGTGAATGGACGTTGCCGGGCATGATGCGGTTTCCATGAGGATGGAAAACTGGTCGTCCGAATCAATATTCAGGTCGCTGAATTTACCGCCAACTGCGGTCACCCGTTTCCATTTGCCCAACAGAAACTGGGCAAGATCAAGCTCGTGTGAGAGGTCGCGCAGGACGCCGCCCCCCAGGGCCGAACTGGCAGAGTAGCTGGTGGAGTAGTCTGTGCCGGGGCGCCAGTCAGGCAGATATTGACCGACATGGAATTGCGCATTGAGAATCCGCTGTCCTGTCAGGAGTTCACGTGTGCGTGTCGCCAGAGGGTGAAAGCGCAGGTTGTAGGCAACACAGACGGTGTCGACCGCATCACATTCGCAGGAATTCTGGAACAGCGGCTTTTCCACCAGTATGCGTCCGGTGAAGTCTGCCTGTCGCAATGCCTGAAGATTGGCGTAGTGATTGACCGTGGCCGTTGACACAATGGCCAACCATGGTTGGGTCTCTGCCAGCGCATCCTCAATGGAACTGTATACGGTATATGGGCAATCCGGGTTGCCAGTGACACAGGCTATCTCGTGCCCCATCTCGTTCAGCAGGCGAGCATGACGTGCGCCAATGGAGCCGTATCCGATTATCAGGGCTAGCATGTCGGGTCGTCGTCCTTTATGCGAAAATGCATGTCATAGTCGAAGTTGGCCTGATCGAAATCCTGTTTGCGGCCTATGTCCATCCAGTATTCATGAATTGGGAAGGCTGCGGTAGTTTCCCCTTTGTCCATGAGTTGGCTGAACAGGGTCGGCATGTCGAGGTATTGGTTTTTCGGAATATTTGCGGCCACATCCGGGTCGAGAACATAGATGCCGGCATTGACGAAAAACTTGTGGGTGGGTTTTTCCTCAAGCTTGGTGATCTTGTGATTCTCCACATTGACCACACCATAGGGGACCTGGATGTCAAAGCTGCGGACAGCCATGGTGGCGCGTGTGTTCTGGTCATGATGGAAATCAAGCATGCCTGGAAAATCCACACGGGTCAGCAGGTCGCCGTTCATGACGAAGAGCGGTTCGGTGGGTGTTTCCGGGATGAGCCCGACGGCACCTGCGGTGCCGAGTTTTTCCTTTTCCTTGAGATAGCGGATTTCCACGCCGTGTTTGGAGCCGTCGCCGAAATAATCCTCTACCATTTCAGCACGGTAATTGACTGAAATATAGAATTTTTTGAAACCGTATTCGGCAAACTGATCCAGAATTGTCTTGAGGAGCGGTTTGCCGCCAACGGTGAGGAGCGGCTTGGGGCAGTCTTCGGTCAATGGGCGCAGACGTTGACCCAGTCCGCCGGCCATGAGGACCACCCAGTTGTCCCGAACTCGGGGAGCGACCATGTCAATAAGCGTCCGGAGTCCGACCAGTCGACCGTTGGCATCCAGAATGGGTACCTGTCTGAAATCTTTCTCCCGCATGGTCGCAAGCAGCGTGGCAGGATCGTCGCTTTCCCGTGCGGAAAAGAAGTTGGTTTCCATGATCTCTCTGGCAGGAGAGTCCAGAGGTTTGCTGGCGAGCAGACCGCGCCGGATATCGCCATCGGTAATGACGCCCATGAGAAGTCCGTCTTCCGTGGTGACAAGGGCAATCTGGGTAGAGGAAATGTTGATGGTCTCAACTGCATCTCGTATGGAAGCCGAGAGGGGGATGACCGCTTTTTTCCAATCCTGCATGAGTGCTATTCCTTGTCGTCTTCTAGACGGTGGTTGATGTCATAAAAGGACTTTGCGATATTCAGCGCATTTGTTGTTTTCATTACAGTCAGAATGCGTTCGCTTGTCCCTGCTTTTTCATACGGGTTCCGAGCCTGTTTGACAACTTCGCGGCAGGACGGAGAGAGCGCCTTGTGGATGGTCTCTGCAATCGCATGGGCCTGTGTCGGACAGTTGAGTATGGATCGGGCTTGAATCCTACCTTGTTGTCGGGTGCCCACATTGATTGTCGGAACGGAGAAACTCGGGGCTTCCAGTATCCCTGATGAAGAGTTGCCCAGTACCGCTGCACAATGTTTCATGGCAGAGAGGTATCGCACCAGCCCCAGAGATGGTGTTATCAGAACCCGCTCAGGAAACGCCTGAGCCAACTGTGCAGCACGGGCGTCAATGGCCGAACCACCCGGATCGGCGTTGGCGCCGGTGACAATGGTAGTGATGGTCGGATTTGCGGTCATGGCGTTTGCCAGGCCGGTGAAAAATGCCTCTAGTTTGGCCTGTCCATCCCCTTCAAGGGTAACCGGATGGAAGGTTGTCAGCAGGCAGGTGTCGCCCATGGTGAAGTCGAGGTCGCTCTCAAGCGCGCTCTTGTCCATCAACGGCATGGTCAGGATGTTCTCCACCCCCAGCGCGCCTACGTTGAAAACCGTGTTCGGGTTTTCGCCCAATTGGATGACCCTGCGCCGATAGGGTTCGCAGGATGTGAAATGAAGATGGGCCATTTTGGTGATGGCGTGACGAAAATAGTCGTCGATCGCACCTTCGGTGACTTCTCCGCCGTGGATGTGAGCAACAGGGATATGCAGCAGGGCGGCAGCTGTAGCACAGGCTAAGCATTCATAGCGGTCGCCCAGAAGGACGAGCGTGTCAGGCTGAATGTCGGCCAGCGCTTGTGCGCAGCCGCTCAGGGCTTCGCCCATTGCCGTGGCCACGCCCGTTCGGGAGTCGTCATCCAGCGGGAGTTTGACTTGGGCGCTGACAGTGAATCCATCGGCCAGAATGGCATCAATGGTGTGTCCATGACGTTCGGAAAGATGCGAGCCGGAGACCAGAATCGAGAGGTCTGTGTCCGGGGCGGCGTCAATCCGCTTCAGGAGCGGAAGCAAAAGACCGTATTCGGCACGGGTGCCGGTGAAAACAGTTATTTTCACAGTTCGATGATCTCCCCGATTTGAAAGTCGCGTTCTGCCGGAGTGCCAATGACTGCGTCCCACATCATGGGAGAGATGCCGCCCTGGCCCGTGCGCTTGGCTGCCACATTGTCTTCGGAGAACGGTTCGCCTTTGGCGATTGTCGAAGCCGCCACCAGGAACCGGCGGGCCACATTGATGTTTTCCATTTCGCTGGGGCTGGGCTGTTTGGTGCCGTCCCCCATGGCCTTTTCAATGTCGCGAACACCTGCGACCATTGCCGTCAGTTCCGTCGGGTCCAGCGACGCCGCATGATCAGGCCCTTCCATGGTTTTGTCCAGAGTGAAATGCTTTTCAATGACCTTGGCCCCCATGGTGGCTGCTGCCACTGCACAGGAGATGCCGGGTGTGTGGTCCGAGTATCCCACCTGACAGGCCGGGAAGGACCGCGCCAGCGTGTCCATGGCGCGCAGGTTGGCGTCTTCGAGGGGGGTCGGGTACTGCGTGTTGCAATGGAGCAGGGTGATCAGAGAGCGGGGTGTACCAGCATCCACAAGTACCTGAATGGCGTTGCCGACTTCGGATAAAGTGGTCATGCCCGTGGACAGAATGATCGGTTTCTTCTTGGCACCGACATAGCGCAGGTAAGGCTTGTTGGTGATTTCTCCCGATGGGAGCTTGATGGGGGTGACGTCGAGGTCGAGCAGCATATCCAGGCTGCTTTTGTCAAACGGCGTGGAGAGAAATTGAATGTTTTTTTTCTTGCAGTGACCGATGAGCAGGGTGTGGTCCCCGTCATTGAGCTCAAGCTTCTGAAGCATGGCGAGTTGCGATTCTCCGGCGCCGGAGGTTTCCTTTTGGTAGGAAGCCTTCTGGGCATGAACCGTGGTCAATTCACTGGCCTTGAAGGATTGGAATTTGACAGCGTTCGCGCCGGCGTCAGCCGCGGCATCAATGAGCTTGAGCGCGAGATTCATGTCGCCGTTATGGTTCACGCCAGCTTCGGCAATGATGAAAATGGGGGCTTCGGACATGATCAGGACTCCAGACGGGGGCCGCTTGGCAGGTTTATGGCCCGATCTGTGATGTCGCGGGCAGTGGAAAGGGAATCGGACAGGGCATTTTGATAGATGTCCATGTCCGACATCAGCGTCCACATGGGACGCGTCATGACGTCCTTGTCGTTGCTTTCAGCCAGAAATGCATCGCGTTGCTCCTTGGAAGCAAATAGGGCGGTGTTCAGCCAGTAGTTGGAGTCGCATCCCTTGGGTGCATCTATGTAGGTAATATCTGCATGCTCGGCAAAGAACGCCCTATATGCCTGGGCCACGGCTTTTTTGTCGGCAAGGATATCATCCAGTTTTTCCATCTGCGCACATCCCAGGGCCGCGTTGATGTTGGGCATGCGGTAGTTCCAGCCGATGGCGTCATGTTTGAATTCCCATCGGTGCGGGGTCTTGGCCGTGGCGGTCAGGTGGCGGGTCCTTATTCCCAGTTCTTCATCGTTGGTGATGATCATGCCCCCGCCCCCGGTGGTTATGGTCTTGTTGCCGTTGAAGCTGAGTACGCCGAGCAGACCGAACGTGCCGAGGTGTTGTCCCTCGAAATAGCTGCCGATTCCTTCGGCGGCGTCTTCCACAACAGGGATGCCGTATTCGGCGCATAGAGCGCAGATTTCACGGATACGACAACTGTGCCCCACGATATGGACCGGAACACAGGCGGAGACCCTTCCATCGGCAGGATCGTGATTTTCAAGGAACGTACGGAGTGCGTCCGGGCTCATGCCCAGCGTGTCGGCATCGGAGTCGATGAAGACGGGCCGTGCTCCGGTGTGCGAAATGGCGTTTGCCGTGGCCACGAAGGTCAGTCCCTGGGTGATGACCAGCGTCTCGGGCTCGACTCCGGCAAGATGGAGGGCGGCAGTCAGTCCGCAGGTGCCGTTGACCACGGCCACAGCCTTGGCGGCACCTGTGAAATCTGTGATCATGTCTTCCATTCGGCCTACATACTGGCCAACGCTGGAAACGAATGTGGAGTCTATGCATTCACAGAGATATTCTTTTTCGCGTCCGGTAAAAACCGGGGCATGCAGAGGGATGAATGCTTCGGGCTCCCGGTACAGTTCCCTGATGAATGTGAGTATATCGTCAAACACTGTCTATCCTAGATGTTGTATATGTCAGCTTTGTAGCGTTTGAGGTTGTCCTCATCCGCGAACCATTCGGCTGTCAGGGCCAGGCCGCGCTTGAAGCCGTCCAGCCCGCCGAATTCAGGTTCCCATCCGCAGAGTTCCTTTACTTTCTTGTTGCCGCAGAAAAGGCGCTCCACTTCACTTTTGGCCGGGCGAATGCGTTCCTGATCACAGATGATTTCGATTTCCGCGCCCATGGCATCGGCAATGGCCTGCGCGGTGTCTCCAATGGAGACTTCGAAACCGCTGCCCACATTGACCACCTGTCCCACACAGGCGTCGGACGCTGCCACTGCCTCAAAGCCGCGGACAGTGTCGCCCACATAGTTGAAGTCGCGGGTGGGCGAGAGGGCGCCCAGCTTGATCTGCCGTTTGCCGTTGGCGATTTGCGTGATGACCGTGGGGATGACAGCGCGGGCGCTTTGGCGTGGACCATACGTATTGAACGGACGGATGATGGAGACCGGAGTCTCAAAAGCATTGTAAAAACTCATGGCGATCTGATCTGCACCGATTTTGGTGGCAGAGTATGGGGATTGTCCCTGCAACGGATGATCCTCGGTAATGGGGACGAACCGCGCAGTACCGTATACTTCACTGGTGGAGGTGACAACGACCCGCTCGACGCCGAGGTCCTTGGCTGCCTGCACGATATTCAACGTGCCTTTGACGTTGGTGTCAACGTAGGTGTCCGGTGAGTGGTAGGAATAGGGAATGGCGATGAGTGCGGCCAGGTGCAGCACCACATCGCACCCCTTCATGGCCTCACGGACGCCATTGGGGTCGCGCACATCGCCTGCGAAGATTTCGAGGTTGTCGGTGATTTCTTTTGGAGATTCATCCAACCAGCCCCAGGAATTGAAGGAGTTGTACAGCACAAAGGCGCGGACCGAGTATCCCTGACGGACCAGATAATCGACAAGGTGGGATCCGATAAAACCGTCCGAGCCGGTGACCAATATTTTTTTACCAGTGAGATTCATGATGCTCCCGTTAAGTTGGCCGGGAAAATGGCGAATTATGATGCTCCACCATATATATCCAGTCCTTGCGGAAGGCAAGGCGGGACAGGCGGTGGACAAGGGGCCTAGATCATTTTGAAAGTGAGGAGGCGCAGTGCCTCGTCCAGGCATTCCTCGGGTTCAAAGGTTTCGAGACATTCGATGGTTTCACAACTGTTCTTGTTGCAGGACCTGCAAGGGAGGTTCTTGTCCACGCTTGAATGTTTTTCCGAGGGAGGACACCAGCCGAACCCTGTGGCTCCATGGATGACCAGTGAAGGCGTGTCAACGGCAACGGAGAAATGCCTGGGGGCAGAGCAGTTGCCGACATGGAGAGCCGCCTGTGCCTGGACGGCCGCCATCTCGCGCAGGGAGAGCATGTCGTCGGATATGATGACACCCTCGCCAGCCAATCGTTTGACTTCCTCGGCAACCGGTAGCTCGCCGGGACCATAGAGGATGAAAAACTTGAGTTTCGGGTGTTTTTCCCGAAGCAGTTTGATGAGTCCGGCGAAGTGCCGCTCAGGCCATTTGCGAGTGATGCGACGGTGGCTGGGGTCTATGGTCACGAATTGCCCAGGCTGCATGCCCTGTGATTCGATAAACGAATCCGCCCAGTTCTTTTCTTCGTCTGCGAGGTATATTTGGGGCAATTCGCCATTCCAGTTGATGCCGAGCGGACGCATGATGCTCGCTTTCAGTTTGGCCGCATAGCCATATATGACATCACTAAAATGGGTATAAAATAACCTGTTGTACCACTTGGTCGTCTGGGTCAGTTTGACCGATGCGTTGGAAAACATGATAACATATCTGCATCTGGGCAAACGCTGGAAATCCACGATGAGATCGTAGTTCGAGCGACCGACCTTGCGGTACCACCACAGGGCTTTGAGCGGATTGTTGAGTTGTTTCTTGTCTATGGCCCAGACATGGTGGATGTGTGGGTTGTTCTCTATTACCGGGACACACTTCTTTTCCGTGAGGAGATCGATCTCAGCATTGGGAAAGCGTTCTTTCAGCAACTGAATCGAAGGAGTGGCCAATAGGACGTCACCGATTTGTTTGAGCTGGCAGACCAGTATTTTCTTGGGATCTATAGTCGAAATATCTTTCATTGTAATCCGTTTGGATGAGTATACCGAGCCGTGAGTGGCGCGGTGCGCGGATGTATACACGCCTATCATGGACGGCACAAGTTTGTCTTGTCCACATCAATTGACAAGATTGATTTTAGCATCGTATTTGTCCTCGGTTGGGCGTATTGCCCTAGGTTCCGAATAATGCTTGAATTGTATAGGTCAATGGCCTGTCCCGGCAAAGTTGTTGCGATGCAGAAAAAGAGTTCATATCACCAACTGGTTCGTATCGCAGGATACGTCTTGGTTCTCACATGCCTCGGGTTGGTCGGTGTGCAGGTATATCGGTATGCCCCCGAGCTTTCGAGTGTGCTCGTGCGGGATGGCGTTGCCTCGACGCTCGCCTTGGCCAGTTGCGTGTATGCAGCCGCGTTGGCCTTGCTTGCCCTGGCGTGGCACCTCCTGCTGAGACGGGTATTTGGTGGTGCCGCTTCTTTCAAATCCACATATGGAATCTACGCCAGGACTTCCATAGCCAAGTATCTGCCCGGTAACGTCGGGCATGTTGTTGGACGTCAGGTCGTCGGCAAGAGCAAAGGGCTGTCTCATGTGGCCATTGCCGGATCCTCGGTACTGGAGGTCGTCTGCCTGGTCTGTGTGGCCGCACTGATCTGTCTCTGGATGGAGTTGCCCATAGCCACGCCCATTCCTGCATGGGTGTATTTTGTCGCCAGTATCCTGTTGTTGCTCGCTGTCCCTGTTGTGGTCATGGTCTTCGCACGGAAGCGGAATGTGGAAGCGTTGATCGACAAGTCTTTCAGACAGCTTTACACGGGGCTTGGTCTGGTCAGCCTGCTTGATTTACTGTTTTTTCTCGTTACGGGCTCCCTGTTGTATCTCATCTCTCTGGGGGCGGGGCTGGACACGGGCATGAGCCTGTTTTCCGTTGTCGCCGTCTATGCGGTCAGTTGGTTCCTTGGTCTGATCACGCCCGGAGCGCCGGCCGGAGCCGGTGTGCGCGAGGCGATCATCATTGCCATGCTCGGCCTGACTATGAAAAGGAGTGACGCGCTTGCTGTAGCCTTGCTTTTCAGGATAATGACAACCGCAGGTGACGTCCTGTTTTTCGGCACGTCCTTTTTGCCTTGGGTTCGTGAAAGGAACCAACAACATTCAACACCGAGTTCTTCATGAAATTGATCATACAGATACCATGCCTCAACGAGGCGGAAACCATAGACATCACCCTGAAGGCTCTCCCGCGAGAAGTGGAGGGATTTGATTCAGTCGAGTGGCTGATCATTGACGACGGCTCAACTGACAACACCGTGGAGATCGCCAGAGCCAATGGTGTTGATCATGTTGTTTCCCATTTGCACAATAGAGGATTGGCGCATGGTTTTCTGACCGGTTTGAATGCTTGCATTGCCTTGGGGGCAGATGTGATTGTCAATACTGACGCAGACAACCAGTACTGTGCCGATGATATCTCCATCATTACCAAGCCCGTTGTCGAGAAAAAGGCCGATTATGTAATCGGAGCCAGACCTATTTCGGATATTGAGCACTTTTCGCCGATCAAGAAGATGCTGCAAAAACTTGGCAGCTGGGTGGTGCGTTGCGCCAGCAATACGGATATCCCCGATGCCCCCAGCGGGTTCAGGGCCATAAGCCGTGATGCCGCCATGCGCATGAACGTGTTCAACAGCTATACCTACACGCTGGAGACCATTATCCAGGCGGGGCAGAAGAACATGGCCATCACCTCGGTTCCCGTTCGGGTCAATGAAGATTTGCGTCCGTCCAGGCTGGTGAGTTCCATTCCCGCCTATATCCAGCGCTCCATCTTCACCATTGTCCGTATTTTTGCCATCTACAAGCCCTTCCAGTTTTTCATGTCAATGGCAGCTATAATATTCAGTCTCGGCCTGCTCATCGGTCTCCGGTTTCTGTATTATTTCATTACAGGTGATGGGAATGGGCACATTCAGTCGGTGATCCTATCCGGAGTACTGCTCGGCATGGGGCTGCAGACCGGACTCATCGCATTTGTGGCCGACCTGATCGGGTCCAACCGGAAACTGCTTGAACAAATCCAATTCATTCAACGCAAACAGGGTGACCTTGCAGCCAACTCAAGCGATACGGACGCCGATCAATAATGAAGTACGGTAATCGTGTCGGTGGATTTCTGACTTCGGTAGGGCATATCATTGAAGCAAGGCCGCTGTATTGTGTGGCCTTTTTTCTGATTTTCATGTGCGTGTTCTACGGGTTCAAACTTGACCACAGAGGGGTGGGCGGTGGAGATGAACTCGGGTACCTTCGGAGTGCCTATCATCTGGTGCATAACGGCGTTGTTTCCAGTAGTCCCATCCGGGAGGAGTTTGAGCCGACAGGACGGCGTGCCCCGGGATATCCCGCATTTCTTGCTGCGGGAATCCGGTTGATTCCTGACCTGTACAAAAATGATTTTGAATGTGTCTTTAACTATGAGCCCGGTGTTTCAAAAGAACCCCATGCCCTTGTGTATCTCAAATACATACAGGCAGGCCTGCTTCTGTTTACCGCGCTCATGGTGGGGTGGCTCATACTGGATATAACGGGGAGGCGGGTACCTGCCTATCTCTCGCTCTGGTTTGTGGGAATGCATTCATTTCTGGGGCGATACGTCAACAGACTGTATGCCGAGGTCTTTGGCGCATTTCTGATGACACTATTCACCCTGTTTCTCTATCTCGGGTTGAAACGGAAAAGCGTGCTTCATCTGTTGGTCAGCGGCGTGGTGCTCGGGTATATGACCTTGACCTTTCCCCAGTGGAAATTGGTCGGATGCGTGACTATTCCGTCGGTGTTGCTGTGTGTCGTGCTTGTGAGAGAGAAAGTGCTCAAGATGCTCGTTGGCGTGGTCCTGATGGCTGCGATCTGGGTGGCGATTTTCCATCCGTGGGAGCTGCGCAACGAACGGATCTTCGGCCGTCAGTTCCTTTCGCTTGGCGGCGGGGCTGTGCTGGAGGTCAGGGCGCAGTATGATCTCATGCCGTGGAGTGCGTATTTTTCCTCGTTTGCCTATTGGTCCCGTTCTCCGGTTCTGAAGAAGGGGCTATTGAAGTTTGTGGACAAGAAACACTATGTGACATTGCTTCGTCAGGAGCCGGGTAGCGCGTATCAGGAAATGATCAAAAAGCGGCACGATCTGTCGCAGGTGTTCAATCCTGTCGAGACGAATACCCGGCTGATGCAGGGGGCTTTGGAGACCATGAAAGCGCATCCCGTTCGGCATCTGCTTACAGCTATCCCCATCGCGTTTCGGGGGATGATGAATCCGACATTCAGCCTTTTTTACATCGGTGTTTACTTTCTCTTTATGTTGGCCGTGTACAAGGCGCTTGTAGGCAAACAATGGATTGTGGCGACACTGTTGGCGACGCCTCTCGGTCTGTTCGGCTTTAACGCCATGGTTACCCATGGTCTCCCCCGGTACAGTGAACAGGCGGCACCGTTGCTGATTTTGGGAGTGGTTATCGGTTATTGCCTCAAAAAGAAGAGTGTACCAAATCAGATTCTTTGATTTTTTTAGTGTCACCGAAGATTTCGGGGGCACAACAGAATATAGTAGCAGAGTAGCGTCAAATTCATCGGGTGATGGTTGACGAGCTACCCGTGAGGATATAGAGATTTCCTATGCCTATTGAAAACAAGATCAAATCAATTTCAGAGCTCGCTGAGATTGTTTCCACGTTACAGTCAGAAGGGAAGAAAGTCGTGCATTGTCACGGGGTTTTCGACCTGCTTCATATTGGACATATCCGGTATTTTCGCCAAGCAGCCAGTTGGGGTGATGTGCTTATTGTCACGGTCTCCCCGGATAGGTTTGTGGACAAGGGGCCTAATCGGCCTGCATTCGGTGAAGTGTTGCGCGCAGAAGGTGTCGCCTCGCAGGATGGAGTGGACTATGTGGCGATCAACGAGTGGCCCACTGCCGAAGAATTGCTCAGAGCTGTCAGGCCGGACGTTTATGTAAAAGGGTCTGACTTCAAGAGTATCGAATCCGACCCCACAGGCAAGTTGCAGTTGGAAGCAGACGTATGCGCTGAAATCGGGGCGGAGTTGAAGCTGACGCAGGATATCGTGTTCAGCTCGACCAATCTCATCAACCGTTTCATGTCTTCCTTCACTGATGATGTGCAGGAATATCTTGAGATGTTCCGCTCTCGGTATTCCGTCACTGATGTAGAGGCCGTGCTGGAGAAGGTCTCTTCTCTGAAAGTGGCCGTCATCGGTGATACCATTCTGGATGATTATCAGTATTGCACCCCGCTGGGCGCTTCTTCCAAAGAGCCTGTCATGGCCTTCAACCACACAGGTGGAGACCTGTTCGCCGGTGGCGTGCTGGCCATTGCCAATCATTTGGCCAATCTGGTGAGCGAGGTGCATATGTTCACCGTGCTGGGTGAGCAGGATACGCAGGAGGATTTTGTCCGGGAGAATCTCAATGACAATGTGACGCCGCATTTTGCCTATCAGAAAGACGCCCCGACTCTGCGCAAGCGGAGATATATCGAAGGGTACACCATGACCAAGCTGTTCGAGATATATCATATGGATGACTCGGGCCTGGACCTGGAAACCGACACGGATCTGCGTGGAGCGGTAATGCAGACCGCCAAGGAGTGCGATCTGGTTGTGGCGGCCGACTTCGGCCATGGAGCCATCAGCGCCGAGTGCCGTGAGGCTTTGACCCAATCGAATTTTCTGGCGGTGAATACGCAGGCCAATGCGGGCAACAGAGGCTTTCACACGATCTCAGGGTATGGCAGGTGTGATTTCATCAGCCTGGCCGAACCGGAACTCCGGTTGGATACCCGTGACAAGAGTACCGGCGTGATCCCGTTGACTGAAAGTGTTCGATCTCGTCTGGGCGCTTCCATGATTGCTGTTACTCGCGGCAAGAAGGGGTCCTATGTCCTGAACAGCGATGGCACAGGCGTGCTTGTCCCGGCCTTTGCCAACAAGGTCGTTGATAAAATCGGTTCGGGTGACGCCTTCTTTTCCGTTGCTTCGCTTGTGGCCAGTCTTGGAAATGTTTCGCCTGAAATCGTGGCGTTTCTTGGCAATATCGCCGGCGCCATCGCCGTGGGGATTGTGGGCAACAAGAAGTCTGTCACCAAGCAGGCCATCATGAAATTTGTCACTTCTTTGCTCAAATAAGATTATGCCTGAAAAATTCGATACATCCCGACTCAAGGTGCTGCCCCTCAGTCAGCGTCAACACGATCTCAATCTGTCTGTAATCAAGGATTTGCAGCCAGCCCTGGCTGTGCATCCGAGTTTGCAAAAGGTCGCGCAGAGGATTGTGGATGCCAAGAAATCAGGGGCGTCCGTCATTCTCATGATGGGTGCCCATGTCATTCGTTCCGGGGTTCAGCGCTTTATCATCGATATGATGGAAAAAGGCTACATTTCCTGCCTGGCAGGTAACGGGGCGTGCTCCATTCATGATTACGAGCTGGCTCTGATCGGTGAAACGACCGAAAGTGTGGCCCTGTATATTCGCGAAGGGCAGTTCGGATTGTGGCAAGAGACCGGTCAGTTGAATGAGATCGTCAGTCAGGCCGCACAGGAAGGCATGGGGGTTGGCGAAGCCGTGGGCAGAGCCATCCATGAAGGAGCGTTCCCTCACCGGGACATCAGCCTGTTTGCAGCGGCATACAGACTCGGCATCCCGTATACCGTCCATGTGGGCATCGGTTCCGATATTGTCCATGAGCATCCCAATTGTGATGGCGCGGCCTGGGGCAAGGCGTCCTATACTGATTTTCTTTACTACACGAAGATTCTTGAGAATATCGAGAACGGTGTTGTCATGAATTATGGCAGTGCCATCATGGCGCCGGAGGTGTATCTCAAGGCGCTGGCCATGGTCCGTAATGTGGCGCTACAGGAAGGGCGGGAAATCCGTCGATTCAGTACGCTAGTCTGTGATCTCAAGGATTTGCCGGACGATATCTCCGCCGAGGCTCCCAAAGGGTGTTCGGACTACTATTTCCGGCCATGGAAAACCATGCTGGTGCGCACCGTTGACGATGGTGGTGAAAGTTTCTATGTACGGGCACCACATGCTGAGACCGTACCTCAACTGTGGACCGCATTGAACACAACCCAGGTGGCGCATATATGAGTTGGAATTCGTCCTTGCAGGTGTTGTCGACTGTTCTTTCCGGCATGGTTGTTACTGATAAATCAGGGGCTGTCATTGATGCTGATGCCGGATATGCTCTGCTTGTGAAGTGGATTGAAGCATGTCGGCAGGATCGGCGCCGTGTCTATTTCGTGGGCAATGGAGCAAGCGCTTCCATGGCCAGTCATTTTTCCACCGACCTGGCGAAGAACGCCGAGGTCCCGACCGAAGTCTTCACCGATTGCTCCCTGATCACGGCAACCGGAAACGATTTTGGGTATGAACAGACATTCGCCTATCCGTTGGGTCAACGGATGATCGCCGATGAATTGCTTATCGCCATCAGCTCTTCTGGCAACTCCCCCAATGCCGTGGCAGCCGTCAGGAAAGCGCAGGAGCTGGCTGGTCGCGCCGTGACTGTGACTGCCATGTCGCCTGATAACGCCATGCGCGGACTGGGCGATCTTAATTTCTATCTGCCCGCCGAGAGTTATGGTATGGCAGAGTCCGGGCATGGGGTGGTGTTGCATCATCTCATTGATCTCTTTTGTGATTGATGCAACGCGGGGCGGGATGTGCCGTTATGCCCACCTTCAAGAGTACATCTTGCTTCCTAAAATGAAGAATAATTACCAACGACTTGCGATGACGTTTCGATGTCATTTGATCCATATGTGAAGGGAAAAGGTTTGTCATGAGTAGAAAGAAACTGATTTGGAACGTGGCGATAGCCAAGACGGGTAACTCTGCCCGCTGGGACTTTCTGCGGTTCAACAGACCTTTTTTGAAAGAAGTCGGATTTCATGCCGCTCCTTTGCTGAAAATGACGCATCCGGACAAGGACTACCTGGGGTGATGGAGTAGCTACGCCCCGTATTGAACTGATACTAATTTTACGTTTGATATATATTACAATAGGATTTGAGACATGGCCGATTCATACGGTATAGACAGCCATAAACTGCATTATCATCCCGAGTGTGTTTCCCGCTGGTTGAAGGGAGAGAATACCTATCCCATCTACATGGAAATCAGTCCTTCCGGGACCTGTAACCATCGGTGTACATTCTGTGCTCTGGACTTCATGGAGTACCAGAAGCGCTACCTGGACACCGTGATTCTCAAGGCGCGGCTGGGTGAGATGGCCGGGCTTGGCCTCAAGAGTGTCATGTACGCCGGAGAGGGAGAACCGTTTCTGCACAAGGATATGGTCGAGATCACCCGGCATGCCAAAAGCGTGGGCCTTGATCAGGCGTTTACCACCAACGCGACGCTTATGACTCCCAAGATCAGCGAGCAGATTCTCGATGTGACATCGTGGATCAAGGTGAGCTGCAATGCGGGAACTCCCGAGAGCTATGCCGCGGTGCATCGTACCAAGGCATCCCATTTTGGCCGTGTCCTGAGCAACCTTGAGGCTGCCGTGGCCATTCGCAAGAAGAACGGCTACAGTTGCACGCTTGGTATGCAGATTCTTCTTCTGCCCGAGACCCGTGATGAAGTCGTCGGTCTTGCCGAAATGGCCCGTGATATCGGTCTCGATTATCTGGTCGTCAAGCCGTACTCCCAGCATCCGAAATCCAATACTGACGAATATCAGGACGTGGAATACACCAACGTGGATGGTTTGGCTGAGGAGCTGGACGCTGTGCGGACAGAGTCTTTCCAACCCATCCTGCGCGTCAATACCATCAAGAAATGGCAGGAAAAAGATCGCCCTTACGAGCGCTGTCTCGGTCTGCCTTTCTGGTCGTACATGGATGCCGGGGGCAATATCTGGGGATGTTCGATGTTTCTTGAAGATGACCGCTTCAAATACGGCAATATCCATGAACAGACTTTTCAGGAAATCTGGGAAGGGGAAAAGCGCGCCAAGGCTATGAAGTGGTTCCTGGAATCCTTTGACCCCAGCGTGTGTCGGATTAACTGCCGCATGGATGAAATCAACCGGTACCTGTGGGGACTTGCCAATCCTCCGGCTCACGTCAATTTTATTTAGGTGCACCTGTGAATACTGCTGAAATTCCACGCCGGGACCTTCTGGAAACCATGGTCCTGTTGCGCTGTTTCGAGGAAAAAATTGTCGAGGTTTATGGCCGTCAGGACATGAAGACCCCGGTACATCTGTACATTGGACAGGAAGCCATTGCCACTGGTGTCTGTGCGCATTTGCGTAAGGAAGACTATTTGGTAACCACCCATCGCAGCCATGCGCACTGCCTTGCCAAAGGGGCTGACCCGCAGGCCTTGTACGCCGAATTTTATGGCCGCGTAGACGGATGCTGCAAAGGGATGGGCGGATCCATGCACCCGGCATTCCCCGACCTCGGCATTATCGGAACTTCAGCCATTGTCGGCGGTGGAATTCCTCACGGTGTGGGCACGGCCCTGGCGTCCAGCCTTCGTGGTGATGATCGTATTTCCGTTGTCTTTTTTGGTGACGGTGCAAGCGAAGAGGGGACGTTTCACGAAAGCCTGAACTTTGCCGCGCTCAAGAAACTGCCTGTACTTTTTGTCTGTGAGAATAACGGCTATGCCACGGTTTCGCCGCTGTTCAATCGTCAGCCTAATCCCGATGTGTCCGAACGGGCAAAGGGATATGGCATCACGTCCTATTGTGTAGACGGCAATGATGTCGAAGCCGTTTACGAGGCAGCAGACAAGGCCGTTAAGCAATTGCGTCAGGGGGGCGGACCTGTTTTTATTGAGGCCAAGACGTATCGCTGGAAGGGACATGTCGGTCCTGGAGAGGATTGGAAAACAGGGGCGCGGGATCGCGAAGAGCTGGAGCAGTGGAAGAAGGAATGTCCGCTCAAACGGTACCTTGCCAAATTGAAAGAGGACGGCGTGTCTGCGTCCGACTTTGATGCACTCGTTCAAAAAACGGATGCCATGTTGGATGCCGCTCTGGAAGAGGCGCGCAAAAGCGAATTTCCTCCCACGGAGCAAATGTATGAACTTCTCTATAGAAAAGGGGGATGCTGATGCCCTGGACAGCAGTTTGTATCAGCAAGGATGATTCCCTTCGTTTTGAGCAGGACGGCCATCGCTGTCTGAGTTATGTCGAGGCGCTCAATGAAGCGCAGAGACAGGCGCTGGATAGTGATCCTGAAGTATTTCTCATTGGTGAAGGCATTGATGATGTCGGTGGGGTTTTTGGTTCTACCAAAGGTCTCAAGGAGGCATTCGGCGACCGGGTTATGGATATGCCTATCGCTGAAAACGGATTGACCGGAGTGGTTTCTGCCGCTGCGGGAGTTGGCATGAAGCCGGTACTTGTTCATATGCGTGCCGATTTTCTGCCCATGAGTATGGATCAGCTCACCAACCATGCCGCCAAATGGCATTACATGTCCGGTGGGCAGACCTCCATTCCGTTGGTGGTCCGTTCGATTATCGGTCGTGGATGGGGCTCTGCTGCGCAGCATTCTCAGGGCACCCACAGCATGTTTCTGTCCACTCCCGGTTTGAAAATAGCGTTGCCTTCAACGCCATATGATGCCAAAGGACTGTTCCTGTCCGCAATGCAGGACCCCAATCCTGTACTTATTTTCGAGCATAGATGGCTCTACGACAGTGTGGGACCGGTACCTGAAGAAATGTACGCTGTGCCACTGGGGGAAGCCATTGTTCGACGCAAAGGGAGCGATGTCACAATCGTTGCTGTCTCTCAAACTGTGCAACAGGCCATTCAGGCCGCTGATACTCTGGCGGAGAAAGGCATTGAGGTCGAAGTCGTTGACCCACGAACCATTGCTCCGTTGGATATGAAGACCATCATGGAGTCCGTATCAAAAACCGGTCGATTGGTTATTTGCGATGTTTCCTGTAAGACAGGTGGATATGGTGCGGAGATTGTCTGTCGCTTGGCAGAGTCCGATCCTGCATTGTTGCAGGCTCCTGTGCACAGAGTGTCTTTCCCGGATCTGCCGACTCCTAACAGTCCGGTGCTCGAAGAAGCCTATTATCCCGGTGTTGACGATATAATCGCAGCTGTTGAAGCTGCTCTTTCATAGAATCGAAGGACAATAAAGAATGAGTGAAAACGACCGGATCGTTTTGGATGGCCACAAACTGGCCTGGTACAAGGATCGTGTTGAGGCGTGGCAGCGCGGCGAACGCATCGCTCCCATCACCATCGACTGTGCGTTGACCCGCAAATGCAGCTACAGATGCACGTATTGCTATGGTCAGTTGCAGGCGAATGATGAGCAGCACATGACAAAGGATGTCATCTTCCGTTTTCTCGACGATTGTGCCGAGATCGGTGTGAAGGGCGTCAGCTTTGTCAGCGATGGCGAGTCCACCTGTAGCCCGCATCTTTATGATGCCATTATCCACGGTCATGAGAATGGTTTGAGCATGGCTCTGGGTACTAATGGATATTTGTTGCAGGATGACAGGTTGGAGGACATTCTTCCTCGGTTGACGTATTTGCGGTTTAATATTTCTGCAGGCGAACCGAAGCGGTATGCAGAAATTCACGGGTGTGCCGAAAAGTGTTTCCACAAGGTGTGCGAGACCATGCGCAAGGCCGTGGAGATCAAGAAGGAAAAGAATCTTGATGTGACCATTGGTACGCAAATGGTCCTTATGCCTGAGTTCAAGGATCAGATCATGCCGCTGAGTCAGCTTGGTTTGGACCTGGGCGTGGACTATCTGGTTATCAAGCATTGTTCAGACGATGAAGATCATACTTTGGGCGTGCAGTATGACAAGTACGAAGAGCTGACGGATTTGCTCAAGGAAGCTGAGGCGCTCAGCACTGACACCTATATGGTCAGGGCCAAATGGTCCAAGATCATGAGCGGTGGCACTCGCTGTTACAGTCGTTGCTATGGTCCCCCGTTCATTATTCAGTTCTCCGGTTCAGGCCTTGTCGCCCCCTGCGGCATGCTGTTCAACTCCAAGTACAAGAAGTTTCACATCGGCAATATCGCCGAGACTCCTTTCAAGGAGATGTGGCAATCCGACAGGTATTGGGAGGTCATGGACCTGATCAGTTCAGATAAGTTCGACGCAAAGACCATGTGTGGCTCGCTCTGCTTGCAGCACAAGGTGAATGAGTACCTGTACGGCATCAAAGAACAGGGTAATGAGCTTACTGATCCCACTGGCGAGCCACCCATGCATTTGAGTTTTATTTAAGAGAGTTTGTTTTTTATAAAACAAGATTGAGTAGTAAAAGACCCTGTCGGCTGAGGCCGACAGGGTCTTTTTTATATGTTTTAGCAAGCGGCCGTCGCGATGTCGGTCAACGATGCGTGCCTTTTGCGTCGACGTGTCACTGGCGTTTCGGTTATTCGAGCCAGTGCGGATTGTCTCGGAGAAATTGTGTGCCCACATGGGCGACATAGTCGCGATCGGGGTATTTGGCTTTGAATATCTCCCAGAATCGAGTCTGCCGGGCTTCGTCTTCGTCTATCGTCTGCCAAGTGCCATCCAACCGCTGTTCCATCTCTTTCACGGCATCCATGATTTCCTGAGGGGAATTGTCGATGACCTTGACCCCGAGATCCATCATCTCATGCGCGTTGTACATAGCCAGAACGTCATTGCCCAGTATTTCGGACAAGGTGAGGTAGCGGTTTTCGGGAACAGACCAATAGTGCTTGATGATGGAAAGATTGTGCTTGCCCCAGTTGGTCAGCATGGAAGGGGGGATCAGGTTGACCCACAGCGTCGGTCTTCTGAAACACTGGGCTGCAAGGGTGTCTGGACCAGTGCCGCAGGTGATGTAGAAGTGACACTGGCCTGCCAGGTATATGTCCATGAGAGGGGTGACTTTGCCTGTGAAGGGGTAGTCAATGATGTGTCTGTTCTGGCTGTCCACCCGGGTTTGGGCGATGTTTCCGGCTCTGACAACTGTAAAGCGTTCAGCCAGATGTTCAAGCGCCGGGATATACGTATTGATGTCCGTGTTGCGAAATTCGTAGTGCGTGTTGTCTTCGTGGGGGTTGTGTTCCAGCAGGTATTGATAGTCGCGTCCAAGAACCGGTATGAATGGACGATCTTTCTGCAAACCGAGAGCTGCGGCCTGTTGTTGCGCTTCTGCTAGTTCCGTATCCGAGAAGTGCAGGTGTTGCTTCGTCTTGCTCATGAGATTTCTGAGATCAAGCGTTCCCATTTTTTCAATGTCACGGCTGATAACGCCGAGTCCGCCAAGCTTATGGCAGATGTCGAAGAGCGGGAGGAATATCTGTTTGATCGGAAGGGTGCGGCCCCACATTTCAAGCAGCGCCGGGTTGCAGGGCCTGTCCCTGTGAACAAAAAACCGAAATTCTTTGGGAAGCTCTCCAAGATCACGCAAGCTGCAAAAAAGCTCAGTGTTGCCACCCATATGACCTATGCGATCGACCCGTAATGTATATATCTTGAAGGGGACCGGCGAAAGGAGATTGAAGAGAGCCAGAAGCAGGGCAAAGGGCAGAAGCAGTGGCCAGGTGAAGAGTCTGACCCATCTGAGATTAATGCGATAGTGAGGTTGGGACATTGTGTTCCTACATCTTGATCGGTTTATGTGTTTTGGTTGAGTATTGCAGTATGCTCTTTCAGTGTGCTTTGCAATCAGAGCAAGAGAAAAGGGTTGCGTTCGCAACGCAACCCTTTTCTCTTTTTTCTTACTTTTGGGAGCAGCTTACAGAATCTGGCTCAGGAACAGCTTGGTGCGTTCGTGTTCCGGGTTGGTGAAGAAGTGCTCGGGAGTACCTATTTCAACAATCTTGCCTTCATCCATGAAGACGACATGGTCGGCCACTTCGCGGGCAAAGCCCATTTCGTGGGTGACGACCACCATGGTCATGCCTTCCTTGGCCAGCGTTTTCATGACGTCGAGAACCTCACCGACCATTTCCGGGTCAAGCGCTGAGGTCGGCTCGTCAAAGAGCATGACCTTGGGGTTCATGGCCAGGGCGCGGGCAATGGCCACACGCTGCATCTGTCCGCCCGAGAGCTGGGCAGGGTAGTTGTCCGCCTTGGCGTGGATGCCGACCTTGTTCAGCAGGGTCATGGCGGTCTCCACGGATTCCTTTTTGCCACGTTTGCGGACCGAGGTCTGGCCCACTGTGACGTTTTCCAGCACGGTGAGGTGCGGGAAGAGGTTGAAGGACTGAAAGACCATACCCACTTCCATACGGACTTTGTTGATATTGGTCTTCTTGTCGAGGAGATCCACGCCGTCGATCATGATATGACCGGCGTCCGCGTGCTCCAACCTGTTGAGACACCTGAGGAACGTGGATTTGCCGGAACCGGACGGGCCGATAACGACCACCACGTCGCCCGGGTTGATGTGATAGGACACATCGTGCAGGGCCTGGATCTCGTGGGGAACATAGAAGGTTTTGTATACGTTTTTTACGTCGATCATGTCTTACGCCTCCGCTGTCCGTTTTTCGAGATACTGGACGAACATGGACAGAGTGAATGTCAGCACCAGGTAGAGAAGTGCGCACATGAACCAGAGTTCGTATGGCATCAGGCTGGTGGTGACTGCTTCACGTGTTGCTTTGGTCAACTCGCGGATGGCAATGACGCCGAGCAGGGACGAGTCCTTGATCAGGCTGATAAACTGTCCGGCCAATGGGGGCAGGATGCGTTTGAAGGCCTGAGGCAGGATGATCTTGGACATGGCCGTGATTTTGGTCATGCCAAGTGACCTTGCTGCCTCCATCTGCCCTTTGTGGATGGACTGGATGCCGGCGCGGACGATTTCAGCCACATAGGCACCGGCAAAGATGGCCAGGGAGGCGATGCCGAACCAGAGCTCGGGTATCTGGAATAACCCCATCTTGTTCAGCATGCTGTTGATGATCGTGCCCAGTACGAAGTACCAGATCATGATCTGGACGAGGAGCGGGGTGCCTCGAATCAGTTCAATATAGGTGATGGCCGTCCACTTGAGGCACGGGTTGGTCGATATTCTGGCAAGCCCAGTGAATAATCCCAGCAAGATACCCAGTATAATGGCTATCAAACTGACTTCAATGGTGATCAGAATACCTTCGAGCAGCATACCTATTTGTTTTTCTTGGTAGGTGCCGAGCGTATCTCCCATATATATGGCGGAACCCTCTGAAACTATGATGCCGGCAGTGGGCATGGTGTAATATTCCGATTCCCCGTCGCCTTTGACAATAACGACAGAGTCAGCACCTTTCTGGGTGATGGAAGTCACTTTGCCTTCTACTTCAGCTTTGACCTCAACGGTTTCAACATAGTAGAAATATTTAGGGATTCTGTTCCAGCGCCAAATATAGTTGGTCTGTGTGGTGGCCCAATAGAAACTGAAGCAGGTGCCAACCAGCAGAACAACAAAAAGAACTTTATAAAACAAGTCTTTGTTGAATCCCTTGGGGATTGCAACTTTAGCCGTATCAGTCATTCAAATGCTCTGTGAATTGAAGTGCGAGAAAAGACCGGGGGCCGCTAAGTGCGGCCCCCGGTTAGTAGATGCGTAATTTACTGGATTTCGGCGTACCAAGCGTCGGAGCCGAACCATTTGTCGTAGATGCGGTCATAGCGGCCGTCGTTCTTGATCTGGGTGAGGAAGTTGTTCAACCAGTTCAGGAAGTCAGGGTCACCCTTGTTGATGGCCCAACCCAGAGGCTCGTAGGTGAAAGGATCTTTCAGCAGTTTCATGCCGGCATCCTTGCCACGCTGAGCATAGAAGATGGAGGTCATGGGCAGGTCGTAAACGGTGGCTGCAGCCTTGCCGTTCAGCGTTTCCAGCATGGCCTGGTCTTCCATCTCGAAGGACTTGTACTGCGCTTTGGGGAAGAGGCGCTTGGCGGCCTGTTCACCAGTGGTGCCCAGCTTGGAAGTAATGACGTATTTTGCATCGTTGAGCTGCTTCCAGGAGGTGATTTCGTCAGCGTACTCTTTGGAGATCAGTGCAGTCTGACCAACAACGATGTACGGAATGGCGAAGTTGACCTTCAGGTTGCGCTCCTGATTGACGGTCATGCCGGAGGCGATGAGGTCATATTTGTCGGACAGCAGGCCGGGAATGATGCCATCCCAGGCAGTGTTGACGATTTCGAGCTTCACGCCCATGGCTTTGGCCATTTCGGTGACCATGTCGATGTCGAAGCCAACGACGTTGCCTTTCTTGTCAGTCATCTCGAAGGGCATGTAGCCGGCTTCGAGACCTACGCGCAGAGTCCCTCTCTGAACAATTTTTTCAAGCGTAGACATTTTCTGCAGCTCAAGACGGACATTGATGTCTTCCTTGGGAGCTTCAGCCTTATTCGTGGGCTGCTGGCTGCATGCAAAAAGAAAAATCAGGGTGCTGAGAACAGCCGCGAGAGCGATAAGACGTTTCATCCTTTCCTCCAGTGAAACTTGGTTTGTTGGTATGTCCTGCTCCCATGTCTGCCATCCGGGTAAATGGCGGTCTTTGGGGGTGGGTCCTTATACATCTGTGTCCTGTGAATAAGACGTTCACAGAGCGACATTCTTTAGTAGCGTTATTGTCCTAAAAATTCAAGAAAGTTTTCCAATGATTCTGATTAACTTGTGAGCAAGTCCATGATTTTTTCATTTCTTGGCATTTGCTCGTGAATTTCTCGTTTCAAACAAATGTTTACTGAGGTTATGGTGGGGAAGGAGGTTTTCCACAATTAGTGGATTCAAAGAGCCTCAAACGAGTAGATTTATACTATTATGTAGTATTGCGTTGTGTGAGAGTTGTGATACTCATGGAAGTGGATTTGCTGCACTTGGGTTGAATCTGAAAAGGATTGAGAGAGGCTTTATGCCGATTGAGCGGATATTGTTGGTTGAAGATGATGGCGTGGCCCGGTTGGATATTCAACTTGCCCTGGAGAGGGTGGGGTACTCTGTGGCCGGGTATGCCACCACAGGGCAGGGGGCCATAGAGCTTGCGGACTCATTGAGCCCGGATATTGTTTTGATGGACATTCAACTCGAAGGTGACATGGATGGTGTCGAGGCTGCCAACGAGATTTCTCGTCGGTTCGATATTCCCATCATTTTTGTGACTGTCGCCATCGACGACGAAAGTCTGCACTGGGCCAAGGTCTCCGGTCCATTCGGCTATCTGGTCAAGCCGGTAGATCACAATGAGTTGAAATCAGCCATTGGGGTCGGCCTTTACAAGCATCAGATGGAACGGGAGTTGAAAAAAGCCAAGCGGGCGGCAGAAGCGGCCAGTCGGGCCAAGACTTCCTTCCTGGCCACGGTGAGCCATGAACTCAGGACCCCCATGAACGGTGTGCTCGGCATGACGGAGCTTTTGCTCATGTCCGATCTGGGCGATCCCTATCGGGAGAACGTTCAACTCATCAAGGAATCGTCCATGGCGCTTTTGACAGTGCTCAATCAGATCATCGACTATTCCAAGCTCGAATCCAGTTCGCTTGATCTTAGAAAAACGGATTTTCGTCTGGAGGATATGGTTTCCGGCCTGTTGTCGCAATTCTCCCGCGCTTCGAAGGCCAAGGGATTGTCCCTGGAATATTCCATTGCGCCGGAGATTCCCGGCTGGCTTCGTGGCGATTCGGCCAAGCTACGGCAGTTGTTGGGCAATCTGATTAACAATGCCGTGAAGTTCACGCCTTCGGGGCAGGTCATGGTGGATATCTCGCCCGTCGACGGCAATGGTTCGGTTGGCGAAAATGAAGTCATGGTGCAGATCATTGTCAAGGATAGCGGCATCGGTATCCCGCAGGAGAAATTGGACGAGATTTTCGAATCATTCAACCTTGCCGAGGATCCTCTTCTCCATACAACTGGCGGTCTGGGCCTCGGGTTGGCTATAGTCAGCCGCTTGATTACCGTTCTCGGCGGGGCCATTCAGTGTTCGAGCGAGGTCGGCAAGGGAAGCACCTTTTCCGTTACGGCGCCCTTTGAGCGCAGCCGGTACGAAGATCAGGCCCCATCATCTGAGGTGCTGGGCAACGAGTCGCCGCTCAAGGGGGCGCATGTGCTGGTGGCGGAAGATGATCTTGTCAATCAACGGTATATTGTTCGATTGCTGGAAAAAATGGGATGCGAAGTCGTGCTGGCCGAAGATGGTGTGCAGGCCGTGGATGCATTGAAACAAAAGCGGTTTGATATCGTGCTCATGGATGTGGAGATGCCGCAGATGAACGGTATTGAAGCGACTCGCCTTATTCGTAAACCGGAAACGGGATGTCTTGATCCAGATGTGCCTATCGTGGCTCTGACTGCCCGGGCCATGTGGGGTGATGAGCAACGCTGTATACATGTGGGTATGGATGACTATGTGTCAAAACCGGTGGACATAGACACCATCGCCGCTATAATACAATCAACATTGCAGAAGGATTAGTACACATTCACAGACCACCGGGAGCATTTGACCGTATGAGCGAGAACAAGGAAACGACACCCATTCTAAACGGTGGAATCTACAAGGTGTTTCTCATTCTGCTGTTGTTCTTTTCCCTGTATCTGGGCTTTTCCATCGTTGAGCCGTTTATCCACACACTGATTATTTCCACTGTGTTGGCCGTTCTTTTCACGCCCGTATTCACATGGGCGCTGAAGGTATGCAAAGGGCGGCGGACATGGGCTTCCCTCATGACAGTGGGAATTATTGTCTTTGCACTGCTCATACCCATGACGTTCCTGATCATGGCCCTCATAGGCCAGGGCGTAGAGTCTCTTGTGTCGGTGAATGCCTGGGTTACGCAGGGCGTGTACAAGGGGTATATTAGCGTAGACCAGATGGACAAATATATCGCCATTCTTCATGAACAGTTGCCGTTCCTGCGCATTGACGAGGTCGATATTCAGAATAATATTGTCCAGTATTCCAAGACGTTTGCCCAGGCCATGCTGACATTTGGTTCTGAAGTCGTCCGTAACGGCGCAAAGCTGATTCTCCACTTTCTGCTCATGGTTTTCATTGTTTTCTATTTTTTACGCGATGGTGCGAAAATGGTCGCGTACCTTAAGCACCTTTCGCCTTTGCGGGCCCGACAGGAAGATTACATCATTGATTCCCTCAAGCGTGTTGCCCGAGGTGTGCTCATGGGGTGCCTGCTGGTGGCCGTTCTTCAGGGATTTGCCGGTGGCATTGGGTTGGCCGTGGTCGGTATCCCCGCTTTTTTCTGGGGCGCCATGATGGCTCTGGCGTCGCTGGTGCCTGTTGTGGGTACTGGGTTGGTCTGGGTGCCGTCGGTGATTTACCTTGTTTTGATCGGCGATTGGAAGATGGCTATTTTCCTGGCTCTCTGGTGCGGCCTCTTCGTGGTCGGCATTGATACGTTGCTTCGCCCGATTTTCATGCGCGAGGCGTCACGCGTTTCCACCTTCTATATTTTCCTGGCAATTCTGGGTGGCATTTACACCTTTGGCATGTTGGGCGTTTTTTATGGACCGCTCATTCTGAGTTTTGTCATGGTCATGCTGCAAATTTATATTGAAGAGTATGCGGCAGACCTTGAAGATTTTGATGATATTGATGAGGCTTGTTAATAATGGTTCGTTATTTCTGTTTTTTGTTGCTGTGTATTGTCTTTTTTTCTCTCCAAGGGTGTGGACCGGAACCGGTCAAGCCGCTTCCCGTTGATGACAAGCCCGGTTTTGTCGCGCTGGATGAAGGTGATGCCGAATCATTGGCCAGGTCGCTTTCCACGCGTTTGCAGGGATTGGGGTCATGGACTGATCTGGCGCCGGGATTGGAGAAGAATCTCCGGTATCTCCGTACCCGACCTCAGGATGCTGTCTGTGTCAGTAAGCCCGGTCTTGCCTTGACCTGGGGACAGGTGACGCAGTCCGTTGAAGAATTGCTCGGCATGCTGGGCGAGTTGCAGGCAAATCCCCGGCTTGTCGCCGAACGTTTCCAATGGCTCAAGGTGTCGCCCGGGACATTGTTGACCGGATACTATGAGCCGTGGCTGGAAGCGTCCCTCTCGCCTGATGAAGGGTTCAAGTATCCGTTGTACGAAAAACCCGACGATTTGAAGCAGGTAAACCTTGGCGCCTTTCATCCTCGCTGGAAAGGGCAGACCCTGGTGTATAAGGAAGGGAAGGACGGTATTGAACCGTATTATGACCGACGGGCTATTGACGGCAGCAGAGTGCTGGAAGGAAAGGGCAAGGAAATCGCCTGGGCAAAGGATCCGGTAGATGTGTTCTTTTTGCAGATTCAGGGGTCAGGCCGGTTGGACCTGCAGGACGGCACTTATAAACATATATTATATGCCGGCAAGAACGGCCATCGCTATGTCTCCTTGGGCAAGTTGCTCATCGAGCGGGGCTATATACCTAAAGAAGAGATGTCCATGCAGCGGATTCGCACCTTCCTTGAGGCGAATCCGGATATTGCGCGGGAACTGCTTTTCGAAAACCCCAGTTATGTCTTCTTCAAGTTGGCCGATGACGGTCCGTATGGTTCCATCGGTTCAATTCTCATTCCCCGCGTCAGTGTTGCCGTGGACAGGAGCATGATTCCGCTTGGCAGTGTGTCAGTGCTCAAGACGGCTCTCATGAATTATGAAACGGGTGAAACAGACCCGTTCCTGTCTCTTGTTCTGGCACAGGACACGGGGGGAGCCATACAGGGAACGCGGATGGATTTGTTTTGCGGAACAGGCGTCCAGGCGGAGACTTTGGCCGGTCATCTTCAGGAAGATTCCGAAGTTTTCATGCTCGTGAGTAAAAAAGCACTTGAGACGACCGTGTCTCAGTTGAAGTAGTTGGTAAGGAGTAAATATGCAGTACGTTGCTTTGTTCGTTCAGGAAAAGCACGGATATATGGTCGAATTTCCGGATTTTCCGGCGTGTGTCACCTTTGGTGTCGATCTGGATGAGGCTGTAGATATGGCGCACGAAGCGTTGGCGATGTTCGTCGAGGAAATGGTGGCAGAAGGGCAGGAATTGCCGACTCCGAAAGTCAAGAAAAGCCTGCTGGCGATGCCGGAGAATCAAGGCAAAAAAGCCATTAATATCAAATTGAAAGGTGATGGAACAGACTTCGAGGAGTTCGAGGTTGTCATGCACGCTCATCTCCTTGAACGAATAGAGAAATATTGCCGTGATCAAGGGGCTTCTCCAGCCGATTTTCTGGCCGCCGCCGCCCGCGATGCCATCCGGACCGACATCTTCCAAAATTGATCAATCTACCTTTTTGTGGAATATGAGTGCCGTAAATGTAAACTCAGATTTGGCTTAATTAGTCATTTACTTCCGGTTCTCTTCCATTTTGCACCCGCTTTTTTAAAATTACCTTCACATTCTTGTTAAAAATTTGATTAAATCGCGACTTGCGTGCTTTTTGCTTTTGGTTTAGTGTCCCTTTCCGGGCCAAGGGTAAGTTAGTTTCGTTTTTCAGGCGTAAATTTAACGATTTTGGTTGCAAAAGTGTCAAATGACTCTGAACCCGGGAGGAGATTTCGAGTTGAATCGCTTTTCCGGCACCTGTTTTTTCAAAATCGATATTTCCCCGAGCATAACATTAACAGTGGAGTGACGAGAGACCATGTGTCGTTTATTTGCACTGACAAGCCGTGACCCAGTGTCGCCCATGCTCGCCATCGATGCCCTCAATGTGATGAAAGAGGGACACGACGGCTCTGGCGTGGGATTGTACCTGAGTGGTCTTGGTGGCCCCTGGGAAGAATTCAAGGATTATCCCATTTTGTCCGGTATCTTTACCGAACCGGGACTTGCACGAGTTTTCGAGTATATGGCGGACAAGGGTTTCCGTTCCATTTATTCTGCCATGTTCAAGCCGGAGGTCGAACCGCCGGTTGGTACGCCTGTTCGCGGGACGTATGCATCCATTGCCTACAAGATTCCAAAAGAGTGGGATGATCTGCCCAAGGCTGTGGTTGACCAACGGCTCGTTCAGATGCGCCTTGACCTGCGTAAAGAAGGCGAAGAATCCGGGCAGATAATGGTTTTTTCCTTCTGGCCTGATACCATCATGATCAAGGAAGTCGGCGATCCTCTCGCTATTGGTGAATACCTGCAACTTGGCCGTGAAGAGTTGTATGCCCGTCATATTTTGGCCCAGGGCAGGCAGAACACCAACTACGCCATCAACCTGTACGCCTGTCATCCCTTCTTTATTGAAGGTGTCGGCACCATGACCAATGGTGAAAACACGGCGTTTATTCCCATTAAGGAATATTTGCAGTCTCGCGGCGTCACCGGATACGAAGGGTATCAATCCGACTCCGAAGTTTTCACGCATATTGCCCATTATACTACGAAGAAGCTCGGCCTCGACATTTCTGCCTACAAGCACATCATCACTCCAATGAATGATGATGAGATGGCTGATCATCAGGATAGAGAGATGCTGCTGAATCTGAAACGTTCCTGCCGCAAGCTCATTATTGACGGTCCCAACTGTATCATTGGCTGTCTTGAAGACGGTTCCATGTTCATGGCTCAGGATCGCAAGAAGTTACGGCCCGGTGTGGTCGGTGGCAACCCGGAAATCGGCATGTACGCATTCTCTTCGGAGATCTGCGGACTCAACGCTGCCATTCCGGATCGTGACAGAAGTAAAGATTTTCAACCTATGCATCTCGATACGGCGATCGTCGGACCGGACTGCCGGGAGGTTCTCCAATGCTCTCAGAAAGACCCATTAGCCCTTCAACGTTAAGCCGCAAGGATCTGCCCTGGCAGATCAAGTGGGATATAAATGCCTGCACCAAGTGTGGGCGATGTACTTCGGTATGTCCGGTAAATGCCATTGAACTCGGCGTCTTCCGCAAGCGCGAAATCAAGACGTCCATGGGACTCAGTGCGAAACCGGTCAACGAGTTTTCCACGTATTACGGTATCACTCAGCGTACAGACCCTGCGTATGCCTGTATCGGCTGCTCCATGTGCAACATGGTGTGTCCGAACAATGCCATCGAACCGCAGCGTCAGTCCGATTCCACGACGTTGCAGTTCCAGAACAACCGTGGTGGCCAGTCCCGCACTCGCGGTGGTCGACGGAACAGCAGCGAATCCTTGTTGGATCAGCTCAAGTTTATTCGTATTTCCATGCTCACCGACCCTGCACTGGATGCCGGTCGTCACGAGTTTGAGATGCGGACCCTGCTCGGTCGTGTGCTTTCTCCGGAAAATGAAATCAAATGTTTTCAGGAGAACGGCTGGAAACCGCCGGTTCGGGAGATTTATCCTCTGGTTATCGGCGGTATGTCCTTTGGCGCACTTTCTCCGAATATGTGGGAAGGACTCCAGATGGGGGTTGCATATCTCAATGAAGAGATGAATATGCCGGTGCGTATCTGTACGGGTGAGGGCGGTTGTCCTCCGCGTCTGTTGCGTTCCCGTTTCCTTAAATATGTCATTTTGCAGATTGCTTCGGGTTATTTCGGTTGGGATGAAATCATCCACGCCATTCCTGAAATGAAGGAAGATCCCTGCGCCATCGAGATTAAATACGGTCAGGGCGCCAAGCCCGGCGATGGCGGTCTGCTCATGTGGTACAAGGTCAATAAGCTTATTGCGGCCATTCGCGGTGTACCAAAAGGCGTGAGCCTGCCTAGTCCTCCTACACACCAGACACAGTATTCCATTGAAGAATCCGTGGCCAAGATGATCCAGTCCATGTCCATGGCCTGGGGATTCCGTGTGCCGGTCTATCCGAAGATCTCTGCATCTTCAACATCTCTGGCGGTGCTCAACAATCTGGTTCGCAATCCCTATGCAGCCGGTCTTGCCATTGACGGTGAGGACGGTGGTACTGGTGCTGCATATAATGTGTCCATGAATCACATGGGTCATCCCATAGCCTCCAATCTACGCGATTGTTACAAGGCTCTCTGTGTTGCTGGTGCGCAGAATGAGATTCCGCTTGTTGCAGGCGGTGGTATCGGCAAGAACGGCAACCTGGCTGCCAACGCCGCTGCGCTTATGATGCTCGGAGCGAGCATGGTGCAGATAGGCAAGTATGTCATGCAGGCCGGTGCCGGTTGTCTGGGCAGTGAAAAGGATCGTTGCAACGTCTGCAATATTGGCGTCTGCCCCAAGGGCATTACTTCTCAGGACCCCAGAGTGTATCGCCGTCTCGACCCGGAAAAGGTTGCCGAGCGTGTGGTGGACTTCTACCTGAGCTTCGACACGGAATTGAGGAAGGTGTTCGCACCGCTGGGACGTTCCACGTCTCTCCCCATTGGTATGTCTGACGGTCTCGGTATCAGCGACAAGGACGCTGCCGATCGCCTCGACATCAAGTACGTGATTTAACAAACGAAGCTTAGGTATACGGAGTATATAATGGCAAAGAGAGTACAACGCATAGACGGTCACGACGACGGTGTGCGCATTGAATCGCGTATCCTCGAAGAGCGGATTCAACGTGCTGTTCGGGAAGGTGTTCGCAAAATAGAAGTGGACGCCATGGGGCAGCATGGTATCGGTGGCAGATTGTGGATTTCCAAAGAGGAACCCATCCATGTCACCATCACCGGATCGCCGGGACAGCGTATCGGTTCCAAGGGATTTCCCGGAACGACAATTGAAGTTATGGGCAGCATCTCTGACGATGTCGGCTGGTTGAATGCCGGCGCAGAGATCATCGTTCATGGCAACGCCTCCAACGGTGCCTGTAACGCCATGGCGCAGGGCAAGGTCTTTGTCGCGGGCAACACAGGTTCCCGCTGTATGACCATGACCAAGACCAACCCCCGTTTTGATCCGCCTGAACTTTGGGTGCTCGGATCGGTGGGTGACTATTTCGCCGAGTTCATGGCGGGTGGTACTGCCGTGGTCTGTGGACACGAAGCCCAGAACCCGAAGAACGTTCTTGGCTACCGCCCCTGTGTGGGTATGGTTGGCGGACGCATCTTTGTGCGCGGTCCTATCGACGGTTTTTCCCAGGCCGACTCCACGTTGGAGCCGATCGATGATGAAACCTGGGCATGGCTGACCGAGAATCTTGAAAGTTATCTTAAGAAAATCAAACGAGTTCGCCTTCTCAAACGTCTTACGAAGCGTGAGGAGTGGCAGCTCATTCGGGCCAAGACCCCCTTTGAAAAGAAGGGCAAGGTCCGCCGTTCCATTACTGATTTCCGGGCGAATGTCTGGGATGCGGAGTTGGGACGTGGCGGTATGATCGGTGATTTGACCGATCTTGACCGTTCCCCCATTCCCCTGGTGGTACACGGCGATCTGCGTCGTAAAGTGCCTGTGTGGGAAAACAGGAAATACATGGCTCCCTGTCAGTCCAGCTGTCCCACGGGTATCCCGGTGCAGAAACGCTGGCAGTTGGTCCGTGACGGTTTGGTGGACGAAGCTGTTGATCTGGCCTTGGCGTATACGCCGTTCCCGGCCACGGTCTGCGGTTACCTCTGTCCCAACCTGTGCATGGAAGGCTGTACCCGCAGCACTCAGCAGGGCATGGCCGCAGTTGATATCACCAAGCTTGGCCGTGAAGGGTACAAGTCCGCTGCTCCGGAATTGCCGGAGCTTTCGGGCAAGCGTGTAGCTGTTATCGGCGGTGGCCCTGGCGGTATCTCTATCGCATGGCAGATTCGCATGAAAGGGCACGAGGCCGTCGTTTACGACATGGCCGAAACGCTGGGCGGCAAGATCGCTTCCGCTATCCCCAACACCCGTGTTCCCAAGGAAGTCGTCAAGGCCGAGATTGATCGTGCTGCCAAGGTTCTGCCCCATGTTCATTTGCAACAGGAGCTGAAAACCAAGGAGTTCGAGGAACTCAGGGATGAATACGATTACGTTGTCCTGGCTATCGGTGCGCAAAAGCCGCGCATGATCCCGGTGCCTGGTCACGAACGTATCATTCCGGCGCTGACGTTCCTGAAGGGAGCCAAAAAGGGTGAACTGAAGTCCGGCAAAAAGGTCGTCATCATCGGTGCCGGTAACGTCGGTTGTGACGTGGCAACTGTTGCCGCCTCAGTTGGTGCCGAGGATATCACCCTCATTGATATTCAGGAGCCTGCATCCTTTGGTAAGGAGCGCAAGGAGGCCGAGGCCGTTGGTGCCCGGTTCAAGTGGCCTTGCTTTACCAAGGAAGTCACCGAGGATGGCGTCATGCTGCAAAGTGGTGAACTGCTGGAAGCTGATACGGTCATCATGTCCATCGGCGATCAACCTGATATTGATTTCCTGCCTGATACTATTGCGCTGGATCGCGGTCACGTTGTCGTCAACGATGACTATCAGACCACGGATTCCAGAGTGTTTGCCATCGGTGACATCGTTCGTCCCGGTTTGTTGACGCACGCCATTGGTCATGGTCGTCGTGCTGCTGAGGTTATTGATGACCTCTTCAATAATCGTCGTCCTCAGACCGATACCTGTGACATGATCGACTATACCCGCATGACTCTGGAGTACTTTGACCCTCGCGTCATCGAGTTCAGCGACATGAATCAGTGCGGTGCCGAGTGTTCGAGCTGCGGTTCGTGCCGGGACTGCTACATCTGCGACACTGTCTGTCCTCAGTCGGCTATCAGCCGCAACGAGCTGCCTGATGGTGGCTATGAACGTGTCGTTGATCCTGACAAATGCATAGCCTGCGGGTTCTGCGCAAACTCCTGTCCATGTGGTATCTGGGATATGAAAAATCCCGCACCCATGGAATAAGGACTTGTAAAAATGTAATAAAAAGGGCGGTGAGAATATTCTCACCGCCCTTTTTATTATTGATATCTTGGTTGTGGGCCTGTGTACAATTCCTGCCTGAGGCCATGATCTGTCAGTTTGTCGTAGGCAACCTGTTGTCTTCGCATCCTATCAACATGCTGCTGGGATATGGCCTTCACCTTGGCTTTGAGTTCGTTGCAATCCCTGGCCTTGAGCCCGCGTAATGCCTCATCGATTTCATGCACATTTCGCGTGGAGATATCGCCATGAATCAGTTCATGGTTCTCCAATTTGCCGAACATGGTTTTCCACCAGTTTCGTGTTTTATAATCCACGCTGTGTTTCAGCTTGGGATAAAAATAGGTCAGATGCAGATAGATGGTCATTCTTTGGACCCTGCATATGTTGTCTTTTCTTTCTATCCGATACTTGTATTCAATTTTGGTCCGTGTTTCTGCCGTATAGGTCCGTCCCGTCCCTTTGAGGGGGGATTTTTCCTTGAGATTGGAAACAATAGTATGGATATCCGTGCCGTCGACTTCATAGTATTCCTTGCTCACAGTAATAACCACATCCGCAAAGGCCGATGTGGCTGTGAGAAGAATAGTCAGAAGGGTGACAAGGATTCGCTTCATTCGTTATCCATGTATTTCTGGCGCGCAGAGATTGTCGAACTGCATTTGGTACAACCGTTCGTAGGAAGGACATGAATCAAGTAGCTCTTCGTGCTTGCCCTTGGCAATTATTTTCCCTTTTTCCATGACCACGATAAGGTCGGCCGACAGGATTGTCGAGAGACGGTGGGCGATGACAATGGAGGTACGGCCTACCATGAGATTGTCGAGCGCCTTCTGCACCACCCGTTCGGACTCGGTGTCAAGCGCGCTGGTGGCCTCGTCCAGAATCAGCAGGGTAGGGTTCTTCATGATGGCGCGAGCAATGGTCAGGCGTTGCTTCTGGCCACCCGAGATCTTGACCCCGCCTTCTCCCACGACGGTGTCGTAGCCTTCTGGCATATCGACTATAAACTTGTGGGCATAGGCTGCTTCGGCAGCACGCATGACCGCATTCATGTCGTACTCATCATGTGAATAGGCAATGTTGTCGGCGATGGAGACATTGAAGAGGAAGGTGTCCTGCGAGACGATTCCGAGGTTCAAACGGAGGCTGTCCAGGGTGTAGTCCTTCAGGTCAGTCCCATTGATTTGGATGGAACCACCGTCAATGTCATAGAACCGGGGAATGAGGTTGACCAATGTTGTTTTACCGGACCCACTGGGGCCGACAATAGCTACTCGCTGGCCCGTTTTGATGGAAAGAGAGACGCCGTCCAAGGCCGGGGCTGTGCAGTTGGGGTAGGTAAAGTGAATATCATTGAATGTCAGTTCGTTCAGTTTACCATCAAACTCGGTCGTCCCTTCTTCTTCAACATTGATGTTGGGAGAGTCGAGAATGTCAAAGACTCGCTCTGCTCCGGCCAGCCCGCTTTGAATCTGCTGGTTGGCGGCGTTGAGTTTTTTAATCGGATCATACAGTTGGAGCAGACACAGGAAGAAAGCCGTGAGATCGCCGGGAGACATGCTTCCGTCAATGACGCGGTTACCGCCGACCCACATGACTGTTCCGCCAGCGACGGCGGCAATGACATCCATAACCCGTGAAGAACCTTCACTATACAGTGTCCTTCGTATGAGGAGACGTGTGTAGCTGTTGTTTTCCTTGTTGAAGCGCAAGTCTTCCAATACTTCGTTGGCAAAGGCCTTGATGACTTTGATGCCGGAGAAATCTTCTTCCAATACAACGTTGATTCCGGAAATTTCGGCCTGCATCTTTCGGCCATATTTCCTGATTTTTTGTCCGAAGTAGACAAAAGGATAAATGGCTGCGGGCATGACAAGCAGGCTCCAAAAAGCCAGATAGGGATCAAGATAGATCGCCGATCCGATCAAAAGGAACAAGGTGAACACCTGCCGGACAAACATGATTGAACTTGGGAGGCAGACGCGAACGGCCATGACATCGGAAATGATACGACTCATGAGCATGCCGACTTCACTGTCGGCAAAATACGGCATGGGCAGCCTGATGATCTTTTTGAAGAGGTCATGACGTAGATCTCTCAGGACAAGTATGCCTGTGGCATTGAGTACATAAACTTGCGACAGCAGCAGCAGGCATTTGAGCATTATGAGTGTGGCAAATCCTGCAATGCACAGTTTGAGCATCCAGGTGTCCTTGGCAATGAGGACGTCGTCCATGATATACTTGCTCAACCATGCCAGAGCCGGCGGAATCGGGGCATACGAGAGCATGGCTAGAATAGCCAGTACAACTCGTGTCTTATAATTGGAAAAATACCCGATGCTCCGTTTTAACAGATACCAGTTGCTGAATTTATGCAGTGTAACTTGGCGAGCCAAAGTAACTCCTCGGAAAGAGCCGTGGGGCTGATTCAATTGGTTTAAGTCCATCAAATAAGATGTTGAGGCGGTATAGTAAAGGTTGTTGCAGACAAATAGTTCTGCGATCGTACCGATTACCCGACATCTTGTTCTCAGGCGATAACGCTTCGTTTGCAAGAAAAGGGCTCCAGGTAAATACCTGAAGCCCTTTTAATATATAATTATTTAGTTGTTTACAGTCTTGGCAATGACTGCACGCATGGATTCCACGCCGAGGTCGAGAGTCTCGCGGATATCTTCCAAGGTGCCATAACAGGCGCAGAAAGCATCTTTGAGACCATGGTAACGTGTGTTGAGACCGGGCATGACATTCACCGCTTCGTGCAGTCCATATGCATCATGAACAACGATGATTTCGGTGTCTTTGTATTTATCAAGCAATTCATAATCAAAGGGCTTGATGGTCGGGAAGTAGAGGATATTGACCGACAGGTTCTTGCAGGCCTCGACCACGTTTCCGAGGATGGGGCCAGCAGTGACAACGGTTGTCTTTGCGCCGGAGTCGCGGACAACACACCCCTTGCCGAACGCCACGTCGGTCTCCACCTCGTGGGGACGATCTGACAGACGGTAGTATGTGGGGTTGCCGCTGTTGTAGCTCTCTCTGAGCAGAATATCGAGTTCTGCCCGTGAGCCGGGCTGGACCACTTCCATGCCGGGCAGCAGACGCAGAATGGCGAGGTCTGTCAGGCAGTGGTGCGTGGCGCCGTCCCAGGCATAGTCGAAGCTGGCTCCGCATGTGACGATATTGGCCGGGAATTTGTTGTAGGCCAGATCAAGTTTGATCTGCTCAAGGCACCGCTCTGTTATGAATGGGGCGATGGTATGCGCGAAAGGCGTCAAGCCTTGGGATGCCATGCCGGCAGCCATGCTGATGATGGTATTCTCACAAATACCGACATTGTAGAAACGGTCCGGGTAGAGTTCCTGGAATTCCCTGAACAGGTAGACGCTCACGTCGCCGAACAGTAGTGCGATGGACGAGTCCGTTGTGGCCAGGTCCATGATGGTGTCTCTGAATTGACTACGCATCGAGTTCCTCCATGAAGCGATCCAGTTCTTCCTTACTCGGGGAACGGCGGTGCCACGGGTAGTGATTATCGCTCATTTCCGAGATCCCTTTTCCCTTGATGGTGTTTGCCAGGATGGCCTTGGGCTTGTCCGTGTCGGCCAGGAGCGCATTCTTGATGGCAGCCGTATCATGGCCGTCGATCTCGATGACATTCATGCCGAATGCAGACAATTTTTCACCTGGATTCGTGATCTGCAATCCGCGGGCGTGGGAATTGTTGTTATCATATATAACTGTCAGATTGGTCAGGTTCTGGTCGGCGGCGACCATGAGTGCTTCCCATACGGAGCCCTCGTTGGACTCGCCGTCACCCACGATTACGTAGACTTTGCGATCACTCTTCTGAATCTTGAAGGCCATGGCTATGCCAACAGCAACGCCGATGCCGTGTCCCAGGGAACCTGTGGACACTTCGACGCCGGGGGTCTTGTTGCGGTCGCCGTGGCAACCGAAGGTGGATTCGCAGCCGCCAAAGCCGCACACGGGTTCCATCTCGAAGTAGCCACGACGGGCCAGGACCACATAATGGACCAGGGCGGCGTGGCCCTTGCTCAATATGAATATGTCCCGTTCATCCCACTCGGGATTGGTGGGATCATTCTTCATGGTTTCATAAACGGTCTGAATCAGCTCCACGATGGAAAAACATGTGGGGATGTGACCGTGTCCGCTATCAAAAGCAATGTTCAGGATGTCTTTCCTGATGTCTGTGTAGATACTCATTCTACCACCGCATATGAGATTCTGGCGGTCATGGGCATGCGTTTGATACGCAGGCCATTGACGCCCAGGGTTTCCATCAGAGCCACGGTCTCGCCCGGGAAGATGTCGTCGCAGAGTTCGTCAAAGACAAGAATGCTGCCTTTGAACAGTCTGGGGATGACTGCTTCCAGTGCGGCCTTGGTGGGGCTGTAGATATCGAAATCGAAGATAGCCATGGAGACCAGTGCTTCGGGGTGCTCGTCGAAGTATGCGGGAATGGTCTCACGGGCATCGCCCTTGACGAGTTCATACTTCTTGAGGTGATTGATGGGGTTCAGCTCTTCCTGAAGGTGCAGTACCTTATCCAGATACGTTTCGTAGGAATCGGCAACGCCAAAGGAGCCGTCAACGCATTTGCAGTTGGCGCCATCTTTTTCATCCATACCCACAAAGCCGTCAAAGGTGTCGAAACCGATGATGCGGCGGTGGCGGTTGAAGGGCTCGAAAATACCGCGCAGGGCGGAAAGCATGGACATGGTCTGGCCCCAACGTACGCCGAATTCCATGATCACACCGTGGGTGTCCACCAGCCTCTTGTACAATTCGTAAAAGAACAGCATGCGGGACATGTTTTTGGATGTCATGTAGATGCCGAGGTTGGCGAGCAGCTCATCATCAGGCAGAGGTGTGTTCTTGAGCAGATCGGTGAACTGGCCCTGGGCACCTTTTTCCGAGTCGCTGGAAAGGACGATAGCGTCGTGTTTTTCTGTTTTCATTTTTTCCACGTTTTCTTGTTTGCGTTCCACCACTCGGAGGTTTTTCTGATGCCTTCCTCCGGTGTTACGCACGGTTTCCATCCTGTTTCTGCTTGAATTCTGGAGATATCAAGCCGTCTGTGCTGGATGGTCTGCGGGGCATCGCCGATATATTTGACTTCGCCCGGTTTGTGACCGGCCGCTTTCAATGCAAAATCAACAACCTCGCCCACGGTGACAGTTTCACCGCTGGCAATGTTGAAAGTCTGTTCGTCCGTTTTCGCGTTCAGGACTGCCAGGACGCCCCGTGCAAAATCGGATGCGTAGATGACGTCGCGCGTCACATGCGGGGACCCCCATACCTCGAAAGGGTCCATCTTGTCGACGGCCTTTCGGATGAGGGCCGGGATGAAATTGGATCGATCCGGATCAAAGGCGGCGCGTGGGCCGTAAATATTGGCCGCGCGGAGTACCTTGATGTCCATGCCCATGACGTCCCGCCAGAACTGGCAGAGCTTTTCCGCAGACCGCTTGGCCCATCCGACGCCGAAATAGGTGCCATGAGGGTCGAGGTTCAAATCAAGGTCATCTTCATGGATGGCTCCATCGAATTCCTGATAGATGGTGGCCGTGGACACGTAGATGACCTTTTTCACGCCTTGTTCGTAGAGAGCCTGCAGCAGGAGAGCATCCATCACAAGGTTGTTGGTGGTCTGTCTGTAAGGCGCGTCCATGGTTGATTTGGCGCCACCGGTTACCGCTGCCAGCAGGACTGCGGCATCGCATCCCCGGGCCGCCATCAGACAGCCTTCGCGATCGGTGAGATCGGCCTTGACGTATTCCGTGTTCGGACCGGTAGCCTCGGGGGGATTTGTCAGGTATGTTCCCCTGACAACAGTGTCTGGCATGGCCTCGTGGACGAGAGACATGAATGCGGAACCGGCGACACCTGTTGCGCCTGCAACGAGCAGTTTCATATGAGCTAAGACTCCTGAGAAAAAAAGGGCGAATCATTGTTGTCGATCCGATGGTTCGATTATATCAGAGGGCGGATATCCACCCGCTGACAAGCCTGAATTCCTTTATCATCCGCTTATCAGGAGTGCAATTCATTTACTCGTATATAAAATAGTGAATTAATCGAAGCCGTTTCAGGGGCGTCGTTTCATGCTTAACCTATTGATTTTAAAGAATATTATGCTATATAAAATACATTGACATTAATATCTCTACTCGGTATTAAGTTCCAGCAAAATCAGCCCATATCGTACGGGTATTTCAATCAGTAACGTACTCCCTCCAAGGGCGAAAAGACTCAGCATAAAGTATGACAAAGAAAGCACTTATCACTGGTATTACCGGCATGGTCGGTTCACATTTGACCGATTATCTGCTCGAAAACACGGATTGGGACGTTCACGGAATGTGTCGTTGGCGTAGTCCGCTGGATAACGTCAACCATCTTTTGGATCGTGTGAATAGAAAGGATCGCGTGTTTTTCCATGACGGTGATTTGTGCGACGCCATCTCGCTTATCCATGTGATTGATGAAGTCCGTCCCGATTATGTCTTTCATCTGGCGGCTCAGAGCTATCCAAAAACCAGTTTTGATTCGCCCATTCAAACGTATGATACCAATATTCTCGGCACACATCGCCTGTTGGAAGCCGTTCGGATGTGCAAGGAGTGCGAACCGGTCATCCATGTCTGCGCTTCTTCCGAGGTGTTTGGGCGTGTTCCCAAAGAGTTTTTACCCATTAATGAGGAATGTAAATTTCATCCGGCTTCGCCATATGCCATTTCCAAGGCCGGTACCGACCTTGTAGGCCGGTATTTTGCCGAAGCCCATAATATGACCGTCATGACTACGCGCATGTTTACGCACACCGGGCCTCGACGGGGCGATGTGTTTGCCGAGTCCACTTTTGCCAAGCAGATCGCCATGATCGAAGCCGAGATGATTCCGCCCGTGGTCAAAACCGGCAATCTCGATTCCTTGCGCACATGGTCCGATGTCCGTGACGCCGTGCGTGCCTATTTCCTGTTGGTGACCAAGAATCCTGTCCCTGGTGAGTACTACAATATCGGCGGGACCTTTTCCTGTTCCGTAGGGGACATGCTCAAGCATCTGGTCTCCATTTCCAGCTGTGGCGACTCCATTACGGTTGAGACCGAGCAGGCGCGCTTGCGTGCCCTGGATGCCGATCTGCAGGTGCCCGATACTACCAAGTTCCGTGAGCATACAGGTTGGGAACCGACTATTTCTTTTGAGCAGACAATGCAGGACCTTCTAGACTTTTGGCGCAAGCAGGTTCGTAATAATAATTTCCTAACTCGATAGGAGAAATAATGTCAGATTTTTATAAAGATAAACGTGTCGTCGTCACTGGCGGCACAGGATTTGTTGGGGGCTATTTCGTAGAGGCTCTTTTGGAGCTGGGCGCAAAAGTCGTTGTTCCGGTTCATGAACGCCCTATGAGCATCGCACCTGATAGAGTTGAAACCATTCCCTGCGATCTGGAGAATGAAGAAGATGCTATGCGTGTGTGCGAAGGGGCAGACTATTTACTGCATTGTGCCGGACCTGTCGGCGCTGCAGGTATGGGACCTGAGAAATTAATGCATGGTATCAGTAAGGGAATGTCCCTGTTCTTGAAGACTTTGCATGCTGCCTGGGCGCAGAAAGTCGGCCGTGTGCTGATTTTCGGAAGCAGTACCGGGTATCCCGCGTTGGATCATCCTGTTAAGGAAGAAGAGTTCTGGACCGGAGATGTCTATCCTGGCTATTTGGGCTACGGCTGGATGCGTCGTTACATGGAGCGTGCTGGTGAGTTTATGCAGCGTGATTCAGATACGGATGTGACCATCATTCGCCCTGTTGCCATTTATGGCCCTCGTGATAATTTCAACCCTAAGACTTGTCACGTCATTCCGGCGCTGATCAACCGAGCTGTTGCCGGTGAAGAACCTTACGTGGTCTGGGGTAAGTCCGATGTTGTCCGCGACTTTCTTCATGTGAAGGACTTTGTACGTGGTTGTCTTCTCGCTATGGAGAAGTTGCCGGGTGCTGATCCAGTGAATATTGCCTATGGCAAGGAAACCACAGTCGGCGAGGTCGTCGAAGGTATTCTTAAGGCTGCTGGTCGTGAAGACGCTACCGTTGAATATGATGAAACCAAACCTACTGCTTTGCCTTTCCGCATGGCCGATACGACTAAGGCCTTTGAGGAACTTGGCTTCAAACCTACCATCAGTCTTGAAGAAGGACTGGCGGATACCGTTAATTGGTATAAGAATCAGGGAGATAAATAATGTCTACATATTTTAAAAATAAGAAAGTTTTGGTCGCTGGTGGTACTGGGATGATCGGTATTCCCCTGGTGCAATTGCTTCAGGAGCAGGGTGCTGAAGTTCGTGTTGCTTCCATGGATGACTCGTCCCGTTGCCCCGAGGGGGCTGAATTCATGAAGGTGGATATGACTAGTGAGGACAACTGCATCAAGGCCTGCAAGGGCATGGATCAGGTCTTCAACCTGCTTGGTGTCAAGGCTTCACCGGCCACTGCCAAGAACAAGCCAGCCAGTCATTTCGTGACCAATATGCTGCTTCAGATCAACCTTATGGAAGCTGCCCGTAAATGCGATGTGGAAGGCATGCTTTTCACAAGCTCCGTTGGTGTGTATCCTCCGGCCCAGGTCCTCAAGGAGGACGATGTGTGGGAAGGGTTTCCCTCTCCCAATGACTGGTACGGCGGTTGGGCAAAGCGCATGGGTGAGTTGCAGATGGAAGGATATCGCAAGGAATACGACTGGGAAAAATTAACCGTTGTCCGTCCGACCAACGTATATGGCCCCTGGGATTGTTTTTATGGCGAGCATGCCATGGTTGTCCCCTCCCTCATTCGCCGGGCTACAGAGTCCGACGGAGAGCTTATGGTCTGGGGCGACGGTTCCCCCAAGCGTGATTTTATTCTGGCCCGTGATGTAGCTGATGGGATGATTCAGGTTGCTGAAAAGAATCCCGCAGAGCCTATCAATCTCGGTAGTGGTAATGCTCGTTCTATCAAGGATCTTGTCGAGATCGTTGTGGAGTGCGTCAACCCGGACCTTGAACTGAAATGGGATGTCGATAAGCCCGCTGGGGATATGCTTCGTTGTATGGATACTACCCGTGCGGAATCTTATGGTATCTTTGCCAAGACCTCTTTGGAAGATGGCGTGAAAGAGACCGTGGAATGGTTCAAGACACAGGGCGTCAACACCTGTGGCGTACACAATGCTTACGAGGAGCGTTAATAGGTGATGGGTTCTCTTCTCGAAACACGTTTTACGGAAACTGAGTGTCATGCTCTTCTTCAGGGGGCGCACCTCGGTTTTGTTGATGTCGGTGCCGCAGGGGGCTTTCCTCAGGAAATTCACGCTATGGCTGGGCTGACCGACGTCATGTTTTTCGAGCCGGATCCTCTTGAATTCAAAAACATAACCGCTCTTGGCGAAAAGGCAGGCTTTGCCCGTATGATCGGATTCCAGTCAATTCTGGCTGATTCCTACGGCCCTAAGGTGCTGAATGTAACCAAGAGCGGTGTGAATAGTTCTCTGCTGACTCCCAATAAGCGGTTTTGCGATCGCTATAATCTACCGGGCTTTGAGATCATCGATTCCATTAATATGGAGGCTGCTACGCTTGATGGCTGCTTGGAAAAGGCAGAAGGTTTTACCCCAGATATAATCAAGATTGATTGTCAGGGCGTGGATTATTCCATTCTCAAGGCATCCGATGAAGCTTTATCTCAATCCGTCTGTGTCTTTTGCGAAATGATTGTGGCTGGCATGTATGATGGTCAAAACGGTTGGTTTGACATTAATGCTCTGCTTGAGAGTAAGGGTTTCAGGATGTATGGCATGTGGCCACATTATATTTCCAACCGGAAGCTTGATCGGAAAACACATGAGACTAATGAGCGTCTCCTCTTCGTGGATGGCCTTTACTTCAAGGATCCCTTGGTAGAGACCGGGCCACAGTATAAGCCGTCTGAACGATCGCTGAGTGCCCTATTTGTGGCTGCTTGCCTGTATCATTATTACGATTTTGCTATCGAATTGGCACAGATGTTCAGTGGGCCTCAGGTTGCAGTGCTGAGAGAGTGCGTGGTTGAACTAGCCGCAGGCCGGAAGCAATGGATGATTGATGAAGCGCAAACCTTTGTGCAGCAGTTTCAACAAGATGCAGGCAATGACTACCTATTGACTAAAAAGTTTATCGATCGACTCAAAGATAATAATGATGTTGCATTTATAGCTGATGATAGGTCAAGAAATGGCATATAAAACGCTGACTACTGAAGTTGCTGCTCGTATCTTTGCTGATGACGAGGGCCTTGTAGCCGAATTGTGCAACGATGTTCTCGAATCCCATTGTTTTGACTACGTGACTCTTTCCGGGACCGAGAGAGATGAAGCCATTGTTTCCATTCTCAAAGGATTGAAACGGGAGATGGTCGCTTCCGGTAGCCATCGAGCCCAGGATTGGGAGAAAGGTTGGGGTGAAAATCTCGCCAAATTCTCTGAGGAACAGGATATCAAGAATCTGACGCCGGGCTATTTTTCGCGCGTGGAGAATCGGACGGTCTTCAGACTGGACGGTGACTTGGTCGCGTCTGTTGCACCGGAGCTGATTTATAATATATGCGAGCTGCATCGGACATGGTTCATGACCCGGTATTTGTCTGATTTTGACACGGTCTTTGAGTTCGGCTGCGGAACAGGTTGGAATTTAACGCGATTTAATGAATTGCGTCCCGGCAAGCAGCTGTTCGGTCTTGATTGGGCACAGAGCTCCGTGGATCTCGTCAACAAGCTTGGGGAGCAGGATTCCATCAACCTGACCGGGCATCGGTTCAATTTCTTTGAGCCGGATTATTCTCTCGATGTGCCGGAAAACAGTGTCATGTTCACCCTGACCGCTCTGGAGCAGGTGGGAGATGATTTCGAGTCGTTTCTGGAGTTCCTTCTGGAAAAGAAGTTTGCCCGGTGTGTTCATGCTGAACCGATCAAGGAGTTCTATGACGAGGATGACTTGCTCGACAACCTTGGTTTGCAGTATCACAACAAACGAAACTATCTTGGCCCCTTTCTCACTGCCCTGCGCAGGCTTGAGGATGAAGGCCGTATTGTCATAGAGAGGGCAGATCGGGTACGCTTTGGCAACCTGTTCAACGAGTCCCTTTCCACTATCGTGTGGTCGCCCCAATAATTTGACCGTCTATCATGTTTAAGGAGTCATAATGTCACTGAAGGTGAACAAAACCAAAATGGACGGCGTATTGGAGATCACTCCCTTCGCCTTTGAAGATCATCGCGGTGTCTACGTCGAGACCTTCAACAAGGAATTATATGCCGAGCACGGTATTACTGTCGAATTCATTCAGGATGACATTTCCGTTTCCCGGAAAAACGTCATTCGCGGCATTCATGGTGATGCAGAAACGTGGAAGCTGGTGTCCTGCCTCATGGGCGAGTTTTATCTCGTGGTGGCGAACTGTGACCGCGACTCTGCAAATTTCGGTCAGTGGCAGTCTTTTACCTTGTCCGAGGCTAATCGCAAGCAGATTTTGATTCCGCCCAAGCACGGCAACGGCCACCTTATTTTGAGCGACCGCGCTATGTTTCATTACAAGCAGAATACCTACTACAACCCCAAAGGGCAGTTTACCTATCGTTTTGACGATCCCGAATTGAACATTTGGTGGCCTATCAAGAATCCGATGCTGTCCATGCGCGATGAACTCGGTCACTGGCCGGAGGGGAGCTAAATCCATGGCAATGGTTGTAACCAGGACTCCGTATAGGATTTCTTTTTTTGGTGGCGGTACAGACTATCCCATTCATTATCATGAGCATGGCGGAACCGTTCTAAACACTACCATCAATAAGTATTGTTACATTACGTGCAGACATCTCCCTCCGTTTTTTGGGCATAAGCATTGCGTTCGGTATTCAAAAATGGAATTTCCCAATACCATTGATGAAATCATCCATCCTTCCGTACGGGAATGCTTCCGGTATGCCAATGTCGAGCAGGGGTTGGAAGTCAATCATAGTGGCGACATCCCGGCCATGTCCGGCGTGGGTTCTTCGTCAGCATTTACCGTCGGGTTGTTGAACGCTCTGAATGCGCTTTCCGGCAGGATCTGCTCCAAGCGGGAGCTTGCTTCAGCCGCGATTCATGTGGAGCAGAACATGATCGGCGAGAACGTCGGTTCTCAGGATCAGGTGGCGGCAGCATTCGGTGGACTCAATCTGGTGGAATTCGATGCCCAGAGAGAATATTGGGTGGAGATTCTGCCCTTGCATAAGCAGGTCGTGACCTGTTTACAGAACAATCTGTTGCTCTTTTATACGGGCATTTCCCGGTTCGCTTCCAATATAGCTGGTGAGCAGATAGACAATGCCAAAAAGAATAAACCGAGCCTAACCACTATGCGTGAAATGGCCTATGAGGCCGCACGTATTCTGACAGATTGCCCTGTGGACAAACTGTCCGGGCTGGATGATTTCGGCCGCCTCATGCATGAGTCCTGGATGCTCAAGCGTGGCCTTGGTTCGAAAGTCACCAACTCCACTGTGGACGACATGTATGCCGTGGCACGGGCAAACGGCGCTCTTGGCGGAAAATTGTGCGGAGCAGGCGGCGGCGGATTCCTCATGCTGTATGTACGGCCCGAGGATCAGGTCAAAGTCATCGAGGCCATGGGCGAACTGCTCAGCGTACCGTTCGAATTTGAGAATCTTGGCTCCCATGTCACGTTCTATACCCGATAATTGGCCTACTGCGCTGATCCTGGCGGGTGGTCTCGGGACCCGGCTTCGGTCCGTCACGGGGCAGACCCCCAAGGTGCTGGTCGAGGTACAGGGCAGGCCATTCATTACCTATTTACTCGGTCAGCTTGCACAGGCCGGGTTTACCTCGGCGTGTATCAGCATCGGTTATGGTGCCGATATGGTCATTGATGTCCTTGGCAGCGAGTGTGAAGGCTTGGCGATCGAGTATTGTCGGGAGGAAGAGCCTCTCGGCACGGGCGGGGCTGTTCGGTATGCCCTTGAGCAGATTCCGGCGGGGCCGGTGCTGGTCATGAACGGTGACAGCATTGTCAATACATCGCTCAGGCCTTTTGTGGACAGGGCGATGGAAAGCCCGGATGAGCCGACGTTGCTGGCTGTGAAAGTGCCTGATATTTCCCGCTACGGCTCGTTACAGATCGAGAACGGCCTTGTCCGGCGGTTTTGTGAAAAAGGACAGAGCGGGCCGGGCTGGATTAATGCCGGTGTGTATTATTTTCCTCGCAAGGCTCTCTCCGCACTGTCTCCCGGACAGCAGGCCTCTCTTGAGACCGATGTCCTTGAAAAGGAGAGTGGTTCCCTGAACGCCTTTCAGTGCGACTGTGAATTTATTGATATAGGGACTCCTGAAAGCTATTCTCTGGGGCAATTGCTCGAATGGATGAAATAGATATGTACGAAGATAAAGTTACTATTTATGTGCCGACATTTAATCGTCATGCCTTTTTGAAGCGCGTTTTGGATTACTACGCTGATTCCGGCTTTCAGGTTCTGGTAACCGATGATTCAGAAGAGCCTTTCCCTGAAATCGAGGCGTATCCCAACTTGGTCTATTGCCAGACCGGACTGCCTTTTGCCCAGTCCATGGTGGAACCCGGCGTTACGCATTTGAAAACACCGTATATGGTCATGTGTGCCGATGATACGCTCATACCGGTTGCCGCCATCAAGGAGAGCGTCGCTTTCCTGGAGGAAAATCCGGAGTACTGTGTTGTTCAAGGGTATCAGTCGTCCATGTATTATTCCGGCGACAGCTATTATTTCAAGATCGAGAGCAGTACTGCGCCGGACTATGGTTCGCAATCCCCTTCAAATCGTCTGTTGAAATTTTTCTCGAGCCAGCACCGCCTGTATTGGGGCGTGTGGCGTACTGATGCCTGGAAGGAAGTGTATACGAGTATTCCGCTGGAGATTCTCAACGAGCCGAGGACTCTCAATCTGGAGTCCATGATTTACTTTATGACTCCAATGGTGGGAAAGCTGAAACGGTTACCCATTTTCTTTGCCCTGCATGAAGATGTACCTTCAGTAGCTGTTGCACGTAAACGCAGGAGAAAAGATGGGTTTACTCATTGGGATTTTGCAACCAAGGAAATGTACCGGGAAACATTTGAGTTGTTTGTCAAACAAGCTGCCAAGCTCCTGTTGAAATACGAAGCTCTGTCTGTTGAAGAAGCCGAGACCTACGCCCGTATGGCCTTCATGATCAACGGCTTGCATTATCGGCAGCAGAAGGGGCGCAAGACTCTTGTGTATCGAGTTAAACGAGAATTGCGTAGTCTCTGGAACAAGACGCTGGGTAGGCGTGCTGTCATGGAAAAAAAACAGCAACAGCGAGAGGCCAGAGAATCCTTGAACAAGCAACGTCTGGAAGCCATGCGTCCGCAGTGTCGGGCTGAAATGGAAAAGGCTGCCGAGTTTTTGTTCAAGTATCCTCGCTGCAAGGCAAATGACGAGTAGATCGTTTCCAACTTTCTAAGGTGTCGGATTAAAGTGCAATTTGCTTCATCTTTCGCATGAAAAGAGGCCCACAGTGAGTATCACTGTGGGCCTTGTTGTCTATGATGTCTGAGAACGGTACTGCGCATCAACGCTCTTTAGTTGTCAGTCTTCAGTTTGACCCAATACTCATCGTATAGCTTCGTGGCATCACCCAGATAGTTCTGGAATTCTCCGCGTTGTATGTCTGCGTCAGCAGGGTAGACAATCGGGTTTGCGCGTACGTCCTCGGGGATCAGCTCCAGGGCCTTGGCGTTGGGCGTGGAGTACCCCATCTCTGAGCTGATGATGGCTGCCACATCCGGGCGAAGCAGATAATTCAGGAAGGTGTGTGCTTCTTCGATGTTGTGGGCCCCCTTGGGGATGCACAGGGAGTCCATCCACAGGCTGAAGCCTTCGGGTGGGTATACATACTGGATGTCGGGGTTTTCCTCGTTGGCAATGTATGCTTCACCGTTCCAGACCACACCGACCGAAACTTCACCGGACAGCAATGCCTGTTTGGGGGAGTCCGAATCAAAGACGCGTACCCGCGGCATCAATTCCTTCAGTTTCAGATAGGCCTCTTCAAGATGCGCGGGATCAGTTTCATTGAGAGAGTACCCCAGTAGTTTAAGGGCCAGGGAAAAGGCTTCACGCGGGTCATTGGGGAGCAGGAGTCTACCGTCCATTTCCGGTTTCCAAAGGTCTGCGATGTTGTTGACGGCGGTCGTGCCGAGCGTGCCTGTGTTCACTGCGATGGATGTGGAGCCCCACATGTACGGCAATGAGTAAGTGTTTTCGGGATCAAAGGGTTGATTAATGAATTGGGGAGCAAGGTTCGCAAAGTTGGAGAGCTTTGCCTTGTCCAGGGGCAACAACAGGTTCTCGTTTTTCATGAGGCCGACGTAGTCGGAGGAGGGGACGATCAGGTCATACCCCTTTCCGGCCAGTTTGATCTTGGCGTACATGGCTTCATTGCTGTCGTATGTGGAGAGGTGGACCTTGATGCCGGTCTCCCTGGTAAAGTTCTCTACCACTTCGTCCGGGATGTATTCGGACCAGATGTAGAGGAATAGTTCTCCACTCCCGGCTAGGGCCGGAGTAGCGAGTAGTATGACCAGGGCTATGGCAAGGAGTGTTTTTTTCATTTCTTGTCCTTTATCAATCGCCGAGACAGGAGCACGGCAGCTACAGTTATGACGATCATGACCACGCTGAGCGCGTTGACGTCGGGTTTGATGCCAAGGCGAACCATGGAATAGATTCGCAGAGGCAGGACTTCATAGGTCGGGCCTGTCGTGAAGAAACTGATGATGACATCATCAAGAGACAGGGTGAAACTGAGCAGCCAGCCGGCGATGAGGCCCGGCATGGCCATGGGGAGAACAATTTGATGAAAGACCTGATATTCGCTTGCACCCAGATCTTTGGCCGCTTCGATAACGTGCGTGTCAAATCCTTTGAAGCGTGAATACACCGTGGCGGCAACGAACGGCACGCAGAGCGTGACGTGCCCCATCAACAGCGTCCAGAAGCCCAGAGTGAGGCCTGTGGCGAGGAAGAGGACCAGCAATGAAATGCCTATGACGATGTCCGGCGACATCATCATGATGAAGAGACTTCCAAAGATGGCTCTGCGTCCCTGAAATCGATACTGGTGGAGCATGAAAGCCACCAGCGTGCCGAGTATGCAGGCGATGGTCGCCGAGATTACGGCAATGGTCAGTGACCGGATCGCAGCATCAATCAGTGTCGTATTCGTCAGGAGTTTGCCGTACCATTTGAGGGTGAAGCCTTTCCATGACAGGGAGTATTTCGAGGCGTTGAACGAGTAGACCGCCATGACCACGAGCGGCAGATAGAGGAACAGGTAAACCAGGCCTGCGTAAGTCGTCTTGATGAGCTGTCTCATTGTCTGACCTTCCTTCCCGCATGACGGACGCTTCTGTAGTAGATGACAAGCATGAGTCCCATGATCATGGTCATGGCAATGCTGGCGGCAGCGCCCATGGGGATATCCCGTGATGTTAGGAATTGATCGCGGATATAGTTGCCCAGCAGCATGGTCCGCGCTCCGCCTAGAATGTCCGGGATGTAGAACATGCCGAGTGCTGGCAGGAACACAAGCATGCAGCCGGAGACAATGCCGGGCATGGTCAGCGGAATGGTGATTTTTCTGAAGGTTTTGCTCCTGCTCGCCCCAAGATCGCGCGAGGCTTCCAGCATCCTGTTGTCGAGTTTCTCTATGGCCGCGTACAGGGGAAGGATCATGAACGGCAGCAGGGTGTATATGAGTCCGAGAAAGACGGCCGTCTGCGTGTACATGATTTCCAGGGGAGCCTTGATCAGTCCGAAAAACATGAGTGTCGTATTCAGGAAGCCGTCAGCTTTCAGTACGGCAATCAGGGCATAGGTGCGGATAAGGGTGTTGGTCCAGAACGGGATCATGACCAGCAGGAGCATCCACCGGGCGCGCTGTTTTTGTGCGCGGGCAACGATGTAGGCAAACGGATAGCCGATGAACAGGCACAAGACAGTGGCCATGGCCGCCATCAAAAGGGATTTGAAGATCATGGAGCCAAGGGCGGGAGCGAAAAGCCGAACGTAACTTTCCAGGCTGAAGACCGGCCTGATCAGCTCGGAAGGATCGCGTTGAAGAAAGCTGGCGCCCGTGAGCATGAGGGTCGGGATAATGCCGAACAGCATGATCCATCCGACGGTCCCTCCGATGACAAAGCGTTTGAACAAGCGGTTATCCTTCATGTGGCAGTACAACCTCCCACCCTTCGAACCAACCGACCGCGACCTTGTCTCCCTTGTTGAAGTAGAGGGATTCGCTGTCTTCATCAAAGAATTCCGTGACCAATATACGTTTGCCGTCATCCAGAGTGATGTCGACATCATAGGTCGCGCCCTTATAGTAGGTGCGCTCCACGGTGCCCTTGAGAAGGGCTTTGGCAAATTTTTCTGCCAAAACCGGTGATTCTTCCAGGTCCCGCATGACCTCCACACGAAAGTCTTCGGGACGCAACAGCAGGTGGATGGAGGCTCCATCGTTGAATTTATGCGTGGATTTGACAAGCACGGACACGCCCTCGACCTCGGCTATGTAGTTGGACTCCTTGCGTCCTATGATAACGCCGTCGAGGATGTTGATTTCCCCTACGAAACCAGCAACATAAAGATTTGCAGGCTCTTCATAGATGGCCCGAGGGGTGCCGACCTGTGCAATGCGGCCGTGGTCCATGACCACCACGCGGTCCGACATGGTGAATGCCTCTTCCTGATCATGGGTGACCAGAATAAAGGTTATGCCCAGCGTACGCTGGAGTTCCTTCAATTCCTTCTGCATTTGTTTGCGCAGGCGGTAGTCCAGCGCTGAGAGCGGCTCGTCGAGTAACAAGACGCGGGGCTTGTTGACTATGGCGCGGGCAATGGCAATCCGTTGTTGCTGACCGCCGGAGAGCTCCTTCGGCATCTTGTGTCTGGCGTTCTGCATCCGCACCAGTTCAAGTGCTTGTTCAACCGCGTCAGCGACCTCTGTGTTTGATTTTCCGGCAATGCGCAGACCGAACGCGATATTGTCGTATACATCCATGTGTGGAAAAAGCGTGTAGCTTTGAAAGACCGTGTTTACTGCGCGATTTTCAGGAGGAACACCGATAGAAGGATGCCCGTCAATGTGGATTTCACCGTTGTCGCATTCTTCAAAGCCACCTATCAGGCGTAGAACAGTTGTTTTGCCACACCCGGATGGCCCGAGTAGGGTAAGGAACTCCCCGTCTTCAACAGAGAGCGTGAAATCCTTCAAGGCAATTTCATTATTAAAGGATTTGCTGATATTCATCATGGTTACAACAGGGCATTTCATTTTTTGTCAAAGGCTCCGTAGGTTTTGGTGGTTGCGGTTTATGTGCGGTTGTTGAGTGCTGGCAGAGATAAGGGCGTCCCGGCTTTGTTCATCAATTGCCTGAGCGCAAAAAGAAATCGGGTAACGAGATGTATTCCCGCCACCCGATGGTCTTCATCGATCGTTTTGGAATCTTACCCATTATACCCTGGATGGGGGGCTGTCGTTCTTTTTGTTGTGCAGCGCAGTCCTGTTTGGAGGTCCCTGCTGTATTTCAAGGCCAGCACTGATCTGTAAGGCTCTTCGCCGCACAGGTAAGCCCTGAGGTCCTTCTTGGATTTGGAATCCATATACTTCATGAGCGGTTGATGAACGTTGGTTATATTATCGAGAGCGGGAATGATCTTTTCATCCCAGACAGAGTGATAGTTATCCAGATCATCGGGCCGCAGGGATTCCCTGCATCCGGTGCAGCCACAGGCAATAGGGATGACTTCTTCCAGATTAAACAGGCCGTAGTCATCGCACACTTCTTGGCCTTTCCAAATGGGGCGAATGGCAATCTCGAAGCCGTAACCTGTGCTGATGGTATTGCAGTCACATCTGTGGTTCATGTATTTGGCATTGTCCCAACTGAGGATGCGTGTTCCCTTTTCATCCGTGTATGAATACTTCTCTGCGATGGCCTGATGGTATTCATCCAGCTCATTGAACGCTGTTTCGGTTAATTCAATTTCCAGTTGATCCTTTACATAAACGATGGTTCCCATGGGGATGTCTGCGGTGGCAAATACGCCGAAGCCGATTGTCGGATTAACAAAGCGAATTTCAGTATTGGGATGTATCATTTATTTCATGCCCTCACATGAATATGGATATGCCGTGACGGTGAGCACAGGGGCTACCAGTTGTCATCCAGATCATAATCAATTTCGTCATCCATCGTATAATTGCGAACGCGAATGCGGATCTCGCTGTCTGATTCGTGGATGACCCCTTCGATTGTCACCCACCGGTCGATGAGTTCGAGCAACCCTTCGCCCATCTCGTCGGGTTCAACAATGAATTCTTCTTCGCCGTCCACAAGCAGGGCGAGTCCGGTAACAGCTTCATCATCCCAATCGAGAGGGATAACCTGTCCGAAAATAGTGTCTTCATATACATCCACGGCCATGATCTCATCCTCCTTTATTGGTAACTCTGACTGTCTTCAGCCGGTTCAAGCGTGCGACAATAAATGACGCCGTCATCCTTGGGGATGAACTGTTTGTAGAAATGAGACTCCACTGCAAAGCCGTTTGCTTCATAGAAAAGCCGGGACTTTTCAAATTGGCGGCCTTCTCCGGTTTCAAGGAAAATGCGTTTGCCTCCCCATTCCATGGCAATGCGCTCCATTTCCGCAATGAGTGCAGAGCCTATGCCTAGCCGCTGGTAATCCGGTGCAACGACTATGCAGAACAGTTCAAAATTCCGCTCCCAGTTCGGGAGTTCTGCAAAACAGAGAAAGCCGATGGGCTTTTCTCCGTCGGGCGTGTTGATTCTCGCCTGAATGAAGCGGCATGCGGCCTCTTCGCCTTGATAGGCACAGCCCCAGGCCATGTCTTCGGCTGCGATCAGCTCATCGGAACCGAGCAGGCCGGTTGTCCCTGCCATGTCCAGAAGGCTGTCGATTTCATCCGGGGTGATCATTGCGGATATGCGAACTTCGCAGACTTCGCCTTCAATAACTTCATTTTCCAATACAGCTGATTCCATGACGTACCTGTCACTCATTCTTAGGTCGTTGATGAATGGAACGATGTGCTACCGGCTCAAAGGCATCACATCGTTCCTCCCCTTTTCGGAGGTTAAGAAAACGTAATTCCAGCTTGCCTGATCGCAGGGGGACGCCAGGCGAGCATGCTCAGGATGGAATTGCGTTGTCCGAGTAAGGGTATGCCACTCCTTACGTAGTCCTATATCGTCTTCCTTTGGAAAATCGTCGGATACGAGATGAACCTCATATACGTCTATTGTCGGTTTATCCGTTTCCATCAGGTTGCCGAAGATGATACAAATTCGGCCTTCAATTCCGATATCGTCCACCCCCAGCAGGAGGTAATCCCGAGTGCCGTCATTGATGGTCAACCCCTCTCTGGTGGTGACAATCAATCCCTTGACTTCGACAGGGTTGGGCGGCTGCTCCTCGGCATAAACCACCGAAGCACCCAGGCAGAGCAGCAAAGCCGCTATGACGAATATCCTGAAAGATACATGCATGTGGTGTCTGCTCTTGGTCAAAGTCCGGTTACATGTTCGACAACAATAGATTCAACCGAACCGCATTTATGGATGGTTCCGGTGATAATCGCTTCCTGTTGGGACATGGAGAGCAGGGCCGGAAATCGCTCCAGATTCTCAACCCGGATTTCCCGTTCGCCTGTGCAGGCAATGAGTATGGTTTTCACCTGAAACTGGTTATCCCAATCCTCGGGGACAACGACCCCCCTGATAGTCTCCGTGCGTGACGATATGTTCTCTGATTGTTGCTTCATGCTTTTCACTGCCTCATAAAGAATCTGTGAGAGTAAAGCAGAGAATGTGCCATTGTATTAACCATATGTAATTTAAAGAAAAAAAACGCTTGGCGTGTTGCTCGGGTCAGAACTGTGAGTTCCGGTTATTCCCGCTCCAAAGGGGAGGAAAACTGGTGTTGCAGTTCTGTAAAAGCGAAATGAAGGCGTTGATGAGTATAATAAGTGATTAATATCTGAGGGATAAAAGCATATAAGAACAGCTAGTTCTTGTTGGCGGTGTGAATAGGAGTTGTGCGTTCCTATTTTTTGAGGCGAAAGTCCTTTCTGCACAGACCGTGTCGGTTCATGAGCTTGTTGAGTTGGCGCGATGTGATCCCGGCTCGTTCCGCCGAATCCTTGATAACGCCATTGCATTGTTCCAGCAGGCTGGTCAGATATTGTTTTTCGAATCTGTCGATAGTCATTTGTCGTGCTTGTTTGAGCGGCAGGCTGGTTTTTACCGGGGAGGTAAGGGTCTCGCCCTGGGGGTCGAGAAGGTCGGGCGGAAAGCTGTCTGGCCGGAGTATTTCCCCGGATTCCAGAATACAGGCCCGTTCGATGATGTTTTCCAGTTCTCGCACGTTGCCCGGCCATTCATAGTCCTGAAATGCGTCGAGTACTTCGGGGTGTATGCCTTTGATTTCCGTATTCAGCAGTCCATTGAACTGCTTGATGAAACTTTCTGATATTCGGGGGATGTCTTCAATCCTGTCTCGCAACGGAGGAATGCAGATAGGAAAGACATTGAGCCTGTAGTAGAGATCCCGTCTGAATTTGCCCTCGTCGCACAGGGCTTTCATGTCTTCATTGGTTGCGGCGATAATGCGGACATCAACGGCGATATCGTTTTCGCCGCCGACACGCTGGATAATCCGTTCCTGAATGACATTGAGGAGTTTGACCTGCACCGACTGGCTGACAGTACCGATTTCATCAAGAAAGATGGTACCGCCGTGGGCCAGTTCAAATTTCCCCAACCTGCGGCGGACGGCGCCGGTGAATGCGCCTTTTTCATGACCGAAGAGTTCACTCTCCACCAGCCCGTCAGGGATGGCGCCGCAGTGGACACTGATGAAGGGCATGTCTTTGCGGTTGCTGTGGCTGTGAAGGAGTTTTGCGATCAGACTTTTGCCTGTGCCGGTCTCGCCGGTGAGCAGTGTCGTGGTCCGGGTCTCGGCCACCTGTCGTATTTTGACAAATACATCGCGCATTGCCTGACTTTGCGTGTCGATGAAGTCCAGTGAGTTTTCGTCCCAGAACTGCCCCCGCAGAAAATCGAGTTCAGATTGAAGGACATCGGATTCACGCACTTTGGCCATGACCAGGCCCAGTTCTTCCCTGCCTATGGGGTGAATGAGATAGTCGAATGCGCCGGCCTTGACCGCATTAACTGCAACCGTGGTCTGTTCCTCGTCGGCCATGACAACAATGGATGCCGAAGGATAATGCTTCCAGAGCTTTTTGAGCGCCTTGGGGACGGATTGACCTTTTCCAAGGAGAGATTCGACATCGACGAAAATCGTATCCACTTCCCGGTCTTCGCTGGGATTCGAGGATTCCAGCGTCGTGACAGTCAGGATGTCATCGTCCTGATCCAGCAGGTTGCTGACATCTTCAGACCGACTCCCATCCCGAGTAATGACAAGCATTTTTCTCATAATTACGATTCCTCACGCCCTTTTTACTTCCATGGGAGTATGGTGACAACAGTTATTTGTCAGGGCTGTGGTACTGTCCAGCGGTAGCTTCTTGGCATTGAGGGCCGTGAATATGCTCAGGGTTGGCCATGGTTAGGTGTTGAATCATACCTGGTTCGCGTCTTTCTCCGGGATAATTTTACATCCCGTATTTCTTCAATTTGTTGTTGAGGGTAGTTCGGGTGATGTCGAGTATCTTGGCCGCTTCGCTCTTGTTCCATCCAGTCTTTTCGAGGGTTGCCAGAATGGCTGATTTTTGGACATCCTCAAGCGGCTGGCTGCCGAGCTGTTCTGTGTCGGCATCGCACGCGCTTTCTGAATCATAGCTGTCTATCAGCGATGCGGGCAGTTCCTTTTCCGTGACGTATTCGCCCATGGACAGGATGACGGCACGTTCGATGGTGTTTTCCAATTCGCGGACATTGCCCGGCCAGGAGTAGCGAATGAGCATGTCCATGGCCAGTGGCGTAAAGCCCTTGACGTCTTTCCTGTTCTTCTTTGCGAAGCGCTCAAGAAAGGCACTGGCCAGCAATGGGACATCGTCCTGACGCTCCCGGAGGGCGGGCAGTTTCACAACCATGACGTGAAGGCGGTAGTAGAGGTCTTCACGAAAATGGCCCGCTTCAACTTCGGCCTTGAGATCCTTGTTGGTCGCAGCGAGGATGCGTACGTCAACGGATTGTACCGTATCGCTCCCCACCCGCTGTATTTCACGTTCCTGCACGGCCCGGAGCAGTTTGGCCTGCATGGACATGGATATTTCACCGATCTCGTCGAGAAAGATCGTTCCTTTGTCTGCCTGCATGATCCGGCCATCGCGTCGTTTGTCCGCGCCTGTAAAGGCTCCCTTCTCATGTCCGAACAGTTCGGATTCCAGGAGCGTTTCAGAAAGCGCCGCACAGTTTATGGTCACCAGCTGTTTCATCTGCCGGTCGCTGTTGCCGTGAATGGCCCGTGCTATGAGTTCCTTGCCGGTGCCGGATTCCCCGGTAATCAGGACCGTGGCTTCGGTGGGAGCGACGACCTTGACCATTTCGGTGACCTCCCGCATGGCGGGGCTGGTCCCTATGATGCCTGCGAGGGATTCACCGGAAGAAACGGCTGCCTTGAGGTTGCGGTTTTCTTCGGAGAGCCTCTTGTACTCAAGGGCGCGCTCCAGAGTGAGCTTGAGTTCGTCGAAGTTGAGTGGCTTGGTCAGGTAGTCGTAGGCCCCGAGTTTCATGGCTTCGACGGCAGCATCTACCGAGGAGTATGCCGTCATGATCAGCACCGGAATAGCTGGATTGAACATCTTGATCTCTTCCAGGGCTTCGATGCCGCTGACATTCGCCATGCGAACATCCATGAGAACAGCGTCGTAGGGGTGCTCCCTCACTGCGGAAATTGCTTCAGAACCGTCCGTGGCGGAAGCGGTCTCATACCCCCATCCCCGGAGGACGGTTGTCAGCATGGAGAGATGGCCTTTGTCGTCGTCGACGATCAGTATTGTGGTTTTCATTTGTTTTCCTGAAATGCTTGCGGCAGTGAAATGGTGAACGTTGTTCCCTTGCCAGTGATGCTTTCGACTTCGACGTTTCCGCCGTGTCCTTCGACAATCTTGCGGACCACAGCCAGTCCGAGGCCGGTTCCCTGGCTTTTGGTAGTGAAATACGGGTCGAAGATGGTGGACAGATCCTCTTCGGGGATGCCCTGTCCCGTGTCTGCAATTTCAATGTTCAGTCCGGTGTCGGAACGATACGCGCGCAATGATAATCTGTCGTCGGAGTCCATGGCTTGAACACCGTTGATGCCGGCGTTGAGTAGTGCCTGGATCATGCGATCAGCATCCAGTTTCGCCATGGGCAGCTCTGGTTCGACCTCAATGGTGAGATCGATTCCCCGACTTGTCACGTCCTGCTGTAACAGCCGAGACACAGTGTCCATCACCATTGTCATATCCGTCTCACGGAATTTGAAATCAGAGGGCCGAGAGAAATCAAGAAGTTCGGATATGACTCGATTGAGGCGTTCAGTTTCGGTGATCATCACGGTTGCGGCCTTGCGATTCTCACTGCCTTCGTCAAAGAGTCCGGCAAAGTAGGTCGCATATCCCTTGATACTGCTGAGCGGGTTGCGGACTTCGTGGGCGATGCCTGCCGCCAGATTGCCGATGGCCGCCATTTTCTCTCGCTGTTTCACGTCTGCCTGGAGTCGGTGGATTTCGGTCAGGTCGCTCAGGATGAAGATCGTGCCGAGGGGGGCACCTTTGTCGGCAAGTACAGGTGCCACGCCGACATTGGCCGGAAATTCCGTTTTTTCAGTCCGGACCAGCAGCTCCCTGGTCACGGGAGTGTTTTCCCTGTTGGGGCCTGAGGCCAGTTCGATAACAGCAGGGGGGAGCACCTTGTCCACCGGGCGGTTCAGGGCGTCTTCCGCCTGTATCCCGAGCAGGGTAGAGGCGTCAGCGTTTATATGGGTGATGGCATTGTCGGAACGGGTCACCACCAGTCCGATGGGGAGGTTGGCAACAATTTCAGCGGAAAAGGCCTGGGAATCCTTCAATTGCTGTCGAGATCTTCGGTAGGCCTGCAACCAGAAGAGCGAGACCATACCGCCGAGACCTACAAGCAGAAGAACTCCAGAGGTCAGTATCAGCACCCTCATGTCGGTTTGGCGCGCTTCAACAAAGGGAGCAACATCAAGCCCGATGAAGATCAGCGGTTTTTCAATGGTCTCACCGGAGGTTGTGCCCCGCATCCTGCCCCATCCCGGGGTGTGGGTGCTGTTGTGTCCCCGCATTCCCCTCATATGACGACCCATCATGCCGCGCATCACTCCGTAGCCGCGGGGCCCTAGGGAGACGAATTCCTTGTACACAACGAACGAAGCTGCTTCGCCGTCTTCATTTTCGATCATCCAACGCGCCTGTCTTTCCGGGGCAAGCGTTTTGATGCGGTCTGTGTCGAGGTAGACGCTGCCTATTTGAGTGGAGTCGCTGTGCGCGAGGATCATACCGTCGTTGTCAGTAAGGACTATATAGAGAATATCCGGAAGTTCGGCAGTGGCATCGATCAACGCCTGAAGTCGATCTTCTGAACCCAAGTCGCCCATCATGCCGACCTTGGCCCCGGCCTCGAAGGACCGGATGAGTGCCGTGCCTTTTTCGCCGAGAACCTTTTCCATGTCGCGCACTTCGCGGTTGTAATTGAACACGGCGAGCGCCACGACCAACAAGGTCATGATGGCGGCCATTCCCATGACCATCCAGACGGATGCCGAACTGTGCAGAAAGCTGTTTTTCAATTGCATGTCTTTTCACCTTGTCGGTGTGATCATTTTTTAGACGATTCATTATTTTCAACTGATTAAAAATTAACCACTTAGCCCCGTGTTGGCAAGTGTCAAAAGAAGGAGGATTAGGCAATTATTTAAAAATAAACTTTAATATCAACGTGTTAATTGCCAGAAATTCTTTTTGGCACGCCCCTTGCCTTATACTGGGTACAAACACGAAAGAAACCATCAGGAGGTTTTCATCATGAAGAAGATTTTTATGGCTCTTGCAGTAGTTGCGGCTCTCGCTTTTGTTTCCACCAACGCAATGGCTTGGGGAATGCACGGCTGGAATGGTAACGGTTGCGTCAGGGGATACTCAAGCCAGGTTGATGATAAGGCTTACCAGGAATTCCTGGATTCAACCGCTGACCTGCGTGCCACTGTCAACGCCGACAGGGCAGAAGTCGCGGCTATCATGGCCGGTCAGAATCCGGATGCCAAGCGGGTACGCGCTTTGACTGAAAACATCGACAAGAACAAAGCCGCAATCAATGACAAGGCAGAGGCTCTGGGGCTGAAGGCTCAAGGCTTCATGGGGCGCGGCATGGGTCGCGGTATGGGGCGAGGCATGGGACCCGGAATGATGCGCGGCGGCATGATGGGCTCTGGTTACGGTAACGGCTACAATTGTCCGGTCAGGTAAACGGTCCACGCAATGAATTCGCGGGAGGGAGTTTTCTCTCTCCCGCAATTTTGTCACACTTGGAGGCTCCATGTTCAATTGCAATTGGGGATTCATGACCGGCTTCGGCCCGGGAGGCGGCATGGGCGGATTCGGCTTTCTTTTCAATCTGTTTATCTTCGGGTTGCTGATTTTTCTGGCCTACAAGCTTATCCAGAGACTCTCCCGCCCAGATGGCACGCGCGACAGAGAAGATTCCCTCGAAATCCTGAAGCGCAAGTATGCGAACGGTGAGATCACTACCGAGGAATTCAGCAGAATGCGTGAAATTCTCCGCTCATAATCGGTTTCCGGGCTGAAGTCAGCAAGGTGGTTTTTCATACCTGAAGGAACCCCAAGCAGATTGCAAACTGGTCTGGTTAGACCAACTAAAAAGCAGTTAGGCCGGAAGTCCGGCCTAACTGCTTTTAATGCTTGGTACCTGGGGCGGGATTTGAACCCGCACGGCCTTGCGACCAAGGGATTTTAAGTCCCTGGTGTCTACCAATTCCACCACCCAGGCTTGAGGTGCTTTCAATATCCTGCAATTTGGCGAGGAGTCAATTGTTTTGGCTACTTGAACATCTCCAGATAGTTTTTGAAGAGGCGAGGGCTGACGCGGGAGTATTGGTCGAAATCGGAGATCAGCTCCAGTCCGGGGACTATTGCCCGAGTTACCGGGATGTTCAGGTCTTTGCGAGTCAGGTCAACATAATTGGGCGTGTACCCGTTATCCATCAGCGTTTTTTCCAGCACCATCAGATCGCCTTCCGCGCTGCCGGTCGAGTAATCGGGCAGGTCTTCGAGTTTGCAGGTGGGGAGTCCTTCCGGTGCCGGGCCGCTCTTGGGGCCGGGGTAGGGGTAGGCGGTTTCCGTCATGGCCGAGACCAGTGCCGAGGAGCCGCTCAGATCGCAACCGCCGCCTTTGTTTACGTCTCCATGTTTGCCGAGCACCACGGACTTGTAGCAGGGGATGCCCAGCTCGGTGGTGACGTCCATGAACCAGACGTCAATGCCGTCTTCCTTGTATCCGGCCAGCAGCTTGCTGATCTCGGGATCATCTGTTTCGATTTTGAAGCAGCGCTCGGGATCGAACAGCGTGGTGGCGTCGGAGTCTCTCTCGATGACCTCAGTGAGGGCCGCGACCTTGGCTTCGGCCAGCGTGTTGCCGGAGGCGAGGCCGGTGGAACCGAGTGCGCTGAACAGGGATTGTTCATCCAGATTGCAGAAGAGAAAGACGAATTGGACAGGCATGAGAATCGGCTTGATGCCGCCGTTGCCGTCCGGAGTGTGTGCTTCCATCCAGTGCAGTTTCTGGCCTGCGTAAGGGACTTCGAGTCGGATGTCGGCGGGGTTCACTGCGGCTTGTTCCAACTCGTCGTATGCTGCGAAAATCAGTGGGTATTCCCGTGTGTATTTGAGAATGCCCTTGGTGCCCACGTTGGCATAGGACGAGAACCGTTCAGCCATTTCCATGGAATAGGATGCATCGGCGCGCTCCTTGATCAGACCCCGGCCATAACATGTCTGGATGCCTTCAAGCGCATTGTTGAAAGAACCGTTCTTGCATCTGATTTTGACCATCCAGTGGCGCAGGCGGGCAATGGGCGAAAGAGAGGCCTTATGCTCCATGGCAGGCCCGAGAAAAGCGTCGGCCTTGTTCAACACATCAAGTGCATAGTCCGTGGTCTCTTTGAGCGGGCGGCGTGGCAGCGGCGGAGGAAGCTGTCCCTTGAGCGCCTCCAGTGCGTGGGCGGCAGTGATCGGTTCCGATATTGCCAAATCCGTGTCGCTGAAAATCGGCTCCGGTCCTTCTTCAGGTGGGGGAAGGGGGGCGAGAGTGAAGATATTCTTGCCGAACAGGTCGATCCATTTGGTATGCGCGGGTTGGTCCTCCATGTTGTGGGAACGGATATGGATGGTCGGAGTGGAGTCCACCAGCGTCATGGGATCGAGCCCGTCGAACAGGTGCAGGAGCTGATTCTGGCGCTTGTGGCAGATGCATGCTTCATACATGACGGCTGTAAGAACCGGGTCGGATGTGCCCTTGTCCTTCATGACTTCCTTGATGAGCTTCTGGAGTTTGCGGGTGCGAAAATCCTTGAATCCCTGAAGGACGAATTCGTGCATATAGTCGTCATAGGGGTGCTTGCGGAGATGGTCGATCATCTCGTTGAAGCTCAGGTTCACGTCCGGCAGAGCGGCGAACATGCCGACACCGAAGTCTGTATCCATCATCTGTAATTTGTAGCGCATTATGTCCTCAAAGCGTTGATCAGGTCTTTGACCTGGGGGAGCAGGGCGGATGCAACAGTCCGAACGCCCTGTTCATTGGGGTGCAGTCCGTCAAGCAGTGTCAGGGACGGATCGTCCATATAACAACCCAGTATGTTCGGGAAAAGCGGCAGGGCGTATCTGTCGGCGATTTGCCGGAATATCGGATCAAACCTGGCCTTGTACTGCTTCGGTATTTCCGGGACGGCCGCCGTGCCCACCAGCAGGATGGGCAGGTTTTTGGCCAGCAGGATTTTCACCATCTGGTCGAACTCCTCCATGATCCGGTCCACTTTTTCTTCAGTGAAGAAATCATTGGTGCCGAACTCCAGAATCACCGCGTCAGGGTGTGCCTCGACAACCGTTTGAATACGGGCCAGGCCTTCAGCAAAGGTGTCTCCCGAACAGCCAAAGTTGAGGCACCTGGCATCCTCGCCGTCATCGCGCAACATCTGTTCAAGTACCGCAGGCAGGGCTTCGTCGGATGAAAGTCCGTATCCCTCCGTGAGGCTGTCTCCGAAACAGGCGATGCGTACGGCAGCCATGTTTACCTATCCGTTGATCCAGAGTTTGACGCTGGCGGATTCCTCGGCCCAGGCTTTGCTCATGCGGAGTTCGAGGAAGTGGCCGAACACGATGTCGAGCATCTCCAGGCAGCGTTCGATGAGAAAAATCTTCTCCAGAAACTTGGCGTCCGGGTCGTCGCCTTCGTCATCCTTGGTGTTGATCTTCGGCGTCTTGAGACCTGACAGGCTGAAGTCAGCGGCGCTGAGCGTGATAAGCCAGTCGTCCTGATCCATGGAGAAAAGCAGTTGCGCCTTGTGGACTTTCTTTCCATGGGAAAGCCCTGTCTTGGCCTCGGACAATTCCCCGGCAGGACTGGACACCGTGGCCGTGGACTTGGTTTCGCCTTCTCCTCCCTGAACAGAGAGTTTCTGTTCCATGTGCAGGGTGAAAGTGCGCTTGTCTTTCAATTGAAAGAGAATGTTCTCATTATCGGTCTTGTACCAGAGCCATGTGAGGAAATCCTGGCCAAGGATGGTGTTTTCGCGTTCTACGAGTGAAAGATCCATGACTGCTCCTTACACGAAGATGGTGGGATCAAGGTTTTCGAGTCTGGGGGCAGCTTCTTCGCCAAGGACATCCATGGCCATGAAGAAGGGAGTCAGCGGTTCCAGGTGCAGGTCGAAGGTCAGGGCGAAGTGGTCTTCGAACAGGGCGCGCACCTTGGCATTGGTCGTGTCCAGATACACACGATTTTCTGACGGGTTCCAGATCACGTCGAATACGGCGGGAATGGGCAGGGAACGGGCGCGGAGCCTGAGGGTCACTTGTTCCTTGAGTTCGCGTTTGCGATCGCGGGACACGTATTCCTTGCCTTGTTCCTTGTTCTGAGCGAGCTCTTTGTTCAGGGCGACTGTGTAGTGCTTCTTGAGCACGGCCGGGGCAATGCGCCGGGTGTCGAGCCTGAGCTTGAAGGCGAAGAACTCACCTTTTTCGGGCGGTGACTGGGTCCAGTTCATATCCAGCATGTCATCGAAGTTGGTCCAGCCGAAGGAGCGCTCCTCGGCGGTGGCGTCGATGTCGACCATACAAAATTTATGCAACTTTTCAGGTACCTGTTGCAGCAGTTCCTTGGGGACTTCTTCAATTATGCGATAGCGTGTCAGCCCAAGGCTGGCGGAGAGAATACTCAACTGTAGCTCCTAAAGGAATTGACGATTAATCGGACAGGACACTGAGGTAAAATCTAACGGACTTCTTGTCCAGCGATTTACTTTATGCATGAGTGCTCAAGAGTGCAACAGGTTGCTTGTTTTCATGGGCAACACGCGGTACATTCCATCAAATAGGAGAATGTCATGGCACATGAAACATTGCTTGAACTCATAGAATTTCTTGGAAAAACAAGCGCAGAAGTCAAGCGAATAGAGGCCGAGGCCGAGGTTGTCGTGGAGACCGAAGGGCAGGTCGCATTTCAAATAAAGATGGAAGAAAAAGCCGAAATTCTGGCAGCCCTTGGCGAAAAGGCCTGGAAGCTGACAGATAAGATCGAAGGGAGTTTGGGCGACGAAATCACCCAGAAGCTGGAGCAGTTTTCAATGAGCGCGAGCACTGCCCTGCGTATCGGGAGCGTCTTTTTCATGAGCGCCTTGCTCTATCCCGAAGATCATGTTCAAGGGGAGCCCAATGATCTGGAAGCATTCATTGAGGAGTTGAAGAAAAAAAATTAGCTCTGCGGTTTGAGGTCTTTGTCTTTTTGGGCCGCTCTTCTGGCGGCCTGCTGTTTCTGGCCCAGAAGCACAAGCTTGCAGACGGCGTCCTCCTGCGCGCGTTGCAGTTCGAGAAAACGGCAGCCCACATTTCCTTTTTCATGGCGGTGAACTTTGCAGGGAACGTCGACAGCCTCCTTTTTGCCGTCCAAAACGATGTCCAGCTTGATTTTTACACCGCTTTTTATACGCGGTTTCTCGAATTTGAACCCAAGGCCTGAGGCACTGATATTGGTGACAGGGTAGCTCTTCTTGAGTCTGTGGACAAACACCTCCAGCCCCTTGACCGAAATTCTGATGCTGGAGCGTTTTTTTGTTTGAGCATCATCGCCCTTGAGGGAAATGCTGAATCCCAGAGCTGCCTCATCAATTGGATCGGCTTTGACCTTCTTGGCATTTTTGCGGCAGGTGGCTTTGTCCTCCAGACAGACTTCCTTGTCGATATACAGGTCTTTCTGTCTGGCTTTTTTGGCTGTTCCCTTTTTGCCAGCCTTGGTATTGGCTGCAGGCTTGGATTTGGCAAAAAGCTGTATGATTGAGTCCAGGAGTCCCATGTTTCACCATTGTTCACTGTTTTCCGTTAAAAACCAGTGCCAATACTAAGGAAAAGATTGGATTCTGACAAGACGTGTAGCGTATGTAGGGGCAAACATCCTGTGATATTTCATGATTGGGGTTGACAATAATCCATTTTGCAAGGCAAGAAGATACATCTTTTTACGCAAAAAAAATGGGTTGATGGAGGAGGATAGTATGATTGGTGAACTGCTTTCTGGAATGTCTCATAGCTCGGGCCCCGGCTTTGTCGGTGTTTCTCTGATTTTCATTTACCTTGCCTGGATTCTGACCATCGGAGTTATCCGTGTGAAAGAAGCCATGAGCGAGGATCATCACTAAGACATCTGACGTGACGGCTGTCACGCTTGTTAACGTGAAGTTGAACCGTTTCCCTTGATCAGGGGAGCGGTTTTTTCTTTGCGTAGGCGTTTGGCTTTTCTTTGTTGGCATTGGCCGGTTCGTTTTTGCTGCGTACCTGGAAACGCAAAAGCGGATGGAACTTTGTGTTCCATCCGCTTTTGCGTGAATGGCTGGGCGGCGTCGCTGGTATTACAGTGTCGCGCAGGAGCCTTCAGGGTCTTCAAGGACGACCTCAAGGAGGTACTGACCGTAATTATTGTTGATCATTTCACAGGCCAGCTTCTTGAGCTGTTTTCGATCGATAAAGCCCATGCGATAGGCAATTTCTTCGGGACTGGATATGACATACCCCTGTCGATCTTGCACAGCCTGGACAAAGCTCGACGCACCGTGCAGGGATTCATGTGTACCCATGTCGAGCCATGCGTATCCGCGACCCAGTGTCTGGACTTCCAGGTCACCGCGTTCGAGGTAGAGTTTGTTGATGTCGGTGATCTCCAGTTCTCCCCGGGTGGATGGTTTGAGACTTTTAGCCATTTCTATGACATCGTTGTCATAGAAATACAGTCCGGTAACGGCATATTTTGACTTGGGTTTTGCCGGTTTTTCCTCAATGGAAAGCGCGCGGTAGTTTTCATCGAACTCGACAACGCCGTAGCGTTCAGGGTCTTTGACCAGATACGCGAAGACGATGCCGCCTTTTTCGAGAGACCCTGCCTGCTTGAGGATTGAACCGAGGCTGTGGCCGTAGTAGATGTTGTCGCCAAGGACCAGGCAGACATTGTCGTCACCGATGAAATCTTCGCCGATGATGAAGGCCTGTGCCAGCCCTTCGGGTTCGGGTTGTTCCCGGTAGGTCAGATTCAGACCGAGCTGGGAGCCATCGCCGAGGAGTTTTTTGAAATTGGGCAGGTCGTGCGGAGTGGAAATGATAAGGATATCGCGGATGCCAGCCAGCATGAGTGTTGACAGCGGATAGTAGATCATGGGTTTGTCGTACACGGGCAGGAGCTGCTTGCTGACCACTCGGGTCAAAGGGTGGAGCCGTGTTCCGGAACCACCCGCGAGTATTATGCCTTTCATGGGAGCCTCATGGGTACTGTGATTTACTTCGATTTCAAGTTAGGATACATCCCAACTGCATGGTTTTGACGCAGTATAAGACTGTGATAAAAGAAAAAGCAACCGGCATTTGATGAGCCGGAAATACAGGTGAATATGACAAATCCCTACTTTCAATTTTCAGCCGGTCTTTTGCCGGCCCTGCTGCTCTTGATCGCGCTCTTTTTTCTGTTCATATTTCTTCCGGTGTCCATGGTTGCCGAGGCTTTTTCCAAGCTGGGGTTGACCTCGGCTCAGGGGGTATTGATGCTCATAGCCATTTTGGTGGGCAGGATGGTAAACATCCCATTCCATACCAGTGAACGGCTGGTGGTCATCCCCCGTCCCCGTAAAGTGCAGTACACCATGGATGAAGCAGGGCGCCCCGTGCAGATCGAAGAGGAGCCTGCCAATGAACTGAAGAAGCAGGTCTTTGCCGTCAATGTTGGCGGATTCGTGTTACCATTGCTGTTGAGCATCACCTTTCTGATCCGTCAGCACATGGTTTACCAGACAGAAGGGGTCTACCTCTGGATTGGTTTTGTCCTGATCATGGTGGCCGGGGGGTGTTATGCCACGGCCAAGGCAGATCCGTTCACCGGGCTGCGCATTCCATTGGTCATGCCTGCCATCATCACTTTTCTTTGTGTTTATTTTTTCGTGCCCGAACCAGTCCGGCCAGTGGCGGCGTATGTGGCTGGCACCATGGGAGCCATTCTGGGTGGTAACATCATTCCCCTCATGACTAAGCGCATCCGCAATGCTGTTGGAGCTCCTGTTGTTTCCATTGGCGGCCCCGGCATCTTCGGAGGCGTGTTCGTGGCTGGAATCCTGTCTGTTCTACTTGCGTAATCCATTGGAGAAGATATGACGACTGACACACTGACCCTCACGCTGACATCGCCGGTTGTAGCCGGTGAGAGGCTGTATCTTTACCAGGATGGACCAGATCTTCCCTGCAAGGGAGCGACGACATCGTCCCTCCTTCCATCTTTGCGGGCGGGGACGACCTTGAAGGGGGAGGGATGCGAGTTCGCAGTCCGTTCTATCGGATGGCTGCCTGGTGGTGGCGAGGCGCGTTCTACTCGATCGGTGCTGCTGGAAGCAAAGCAGGACGCCGAAGCAGGAGAGTTCGTGTGTGCCATGCTTCGGGAAGGTTGGGCCGTGGCCTGGATTACCTTGAGCGACAAGGGCGCCGCAGGTAAACGTCAGGATGAATCCGGGCCGCTCGTCGGAAAACTGGTCGGTGAAAAACTGCCGTTGAATCATGTGCAGGGGTTCGTCATTCCCGATGAAGTTTCCCAACTGAAAGGGTTGATGGTTGATCTGGCGTTGAATCAGGGATTTGATCTCATCCTCACAACTGGCGGCACCGGTGTCGCACCACGTGACATTACGCCGGAGGCGACCTTGGCCGTCATTGAAAAAAGACTCCCCGGGTACGAGCGGGCAATGACTGCGGCCAGTTTGGAAAAAACGCCGCATGGTGCTATTTCTCGCGCTGTGGCCGGTACATTGGGACAGGCCGTCATCGTGAATATGCCTGGTAGTCCAAAGGCTGTTGCCGAGTGTCTCGCTCCATTGCTGCCGACTCTTCGGCACACCATGGAGAAGCTGCAGGGGGATCCGTCTGACTGCGCGTCTTTACACAAATAAGTAGTCTTTTGGGGTTGCTACTCTTTGTTAGACTTGATATAAAGTATGCTTAATCGTTGCTAGTGCAACTGAACCTAGAATGTCTTAATCAGGAATTTTCTATGAGCTGTAAACGCTTTACATTGTTAGTCTTGAACCTTGTCGCGTTGCTTGTCTTGTCAAGTTTTGCCTATGCCCAGGACGCTGATCCGGCCATGAATAGCGAAGCTGATTCGCCTGGCATTGCCGGTCAGTTTGATCTGGCCCGTTGCGTGCAAAGGGCTTTGGATCTCAACCCCAGCATGACGGCCATTCGTGCCCAACTGACTGGTGCCGGACATGGTGCCCGCGCAGCCCTGGGCGATTTCGGTCCGGCATTGGGCGGTTCTTATGGTTACACTTATAATAATCGTAAGCTGACAACGAGCCATAAAAATGATGACTGGTTGGCCAGTTTGAACGTCACGCAGCCGGTTTTTCATGGATTCAATCTGCTCGCCAGCTGGCAGAAAGCAAAATTGACCGAAGAGTCTACCATGGCTTCGCTGACCAACGTTGAGCTCAATCTCATCGAAAGCGTCCAGACCAACTTCATGTCGCTGCTCAAGGCCCGCATGGACGTGAAGAGTGCAGAGGACTCTGTCGCTCGACTTGAGTCTCAGCTCAAGGTTATCAGCGCTTTTTATGAAGTCGGACTGCGTCCCAAGGCCGAAGTTCTGGATGCCGAGGTTGACCTTGCAACTGCTCAGCAGGGGCTTCTCACTGCCAAGAACACGGTTTCTACCCAAGAGGCGCAGTTGAATACGTTGTTGAACATCCCGTTGGAAAACAATGTGGAGTACGTTGGTAAACTGGAACATATTCCGTTTAATTTGAGTCTGCGCGAATGCCTGACGCGTGCGTATGTCAATCGTCCTGATTTGGTCATTGGTGCCAAGAGCGTGGAGATTGCCAAGAAGGACGCCACCATCGCGGAAAGTAGTTTTTATCCGCAGGTTGATGCTGATTGGAGCTATACCAAGCGCGGTACTGATCCGGGCATTGACGGCGGTGGCGATTACTCGCACAGATATTCTGAATACTGGAGCGCCGGTGTAAACGCATCCATGACCATGTTCCAGTGGGGCGCGGATTACTATGATGCCAAGAAGTACGAAGAGACCGTCAAGCAGGTCGAGGCGCAACTTGAAGAGACCCGCCTCAATGCCGGGTTCGAGGTCAAGCGCTCTCTCTTGAATATTCAGGAAGCGGCTGATCGTATCACCGTGGCCCAGAAGTCTGTGACCGCTGCCGAAGAAGCATACCGCATGGCCGTGGCTCGCTATCAGGCACAGGTCGGAACCAACACCGATGTGTTGAATGCGCAGGAAAGGCTGACATCCAGTGCAGCACAGCTTTCCTTGGCCCTGGCTGACTATGGAACGGCCATTTCTGCTCTCTATGTAGCCATGGGCGAGAAGAACCTCGGTTTGGAGGAGGCCAAGTAGGGCATGTTTTCCAAGCGACAGCGTTCCTGGCAAGCCCAGGGAATGGAATGTGAGAAGTGTGGCCTTGATCTGACTGCCCATCGAGGGTGTCAGGAGGTCACGCTACGATGTCCTTCTTGCGGTGCCATCTATGATCTCAAGAAGTTTGCGTCCCATATGGACGATGACTTCGAGGAGGAAATGGGTTTTGTCCCCATGGATAGAATTTGATCGTACCCTAATTCGTCGTATACAAAGCGCGGCCATCGTCATCACGTTGGCCGTCTTTTTTATATGTGGAGCTGAAAGGTCTGCTTCTGCCGATGCCTGGATATGGCAGCCTCTGGTGAACAGACTGGTCGAAGATGGTTTGGACGAGCACTATGTCACCGCTCTTTTTTCCAATCCTGATTTGACGTTTTCCCCGGAAGTGATGGCCCGAAAGATGGACGTTTTGCTCAATACCAAGCTGTCTGCGGCCACGTCGAGTCCCAGTGCCGAGCCTGAGGTTCTCAGTCGGTATCTCAACCCCATTCTCATTGCCGGAGCGTACTCGTTTTATATGGAGTACCGTGCCGATTTTGTTGTCATTGAACAGAAATACGGTGTTCCTGGTGAGTTGCTAACGGCCATATTACTGGTTGAGACCCGACTTGGCAGGAATGTCGGCGAGGAGAATGCCTTCACCATTCTGTCAAGCATGGCTCTGGCCAAGGATTTTTCGCTCATTGAGTCCTCCATCAAGCGAAAGGATATTTCTGACGAAACGCGGAAGTGGTTGATCAGGCGAACCGAGCAAAAGGGGGACTGGGGATATGCGGAACTCAAGGCGCTTATCAAGTATGCACTGGCCATTGACAAGGACCCGCTTTCCATTCCCAGCTCCATCTATGGAGCCATAGGGCAGTGCCAATTCATGCCGACCAGTGCCGAACATTATGGCAGGGATGGTACGGGGGACGGCAAGGTCGATCTGTCCAATACGCAGGACGCGCTTCATTCCATGGCCAATTTCGTGGCCAGTCATGGGTGGAAAAATGATCTCTCCGAAGCCGATCAGCTCAAGGTCATCTATCGCTACAACCATTCGGAAAGCTATGCCATGACCATTCTTTCCGTGGCAGACAAGATCAGGAAAACAAAAGAATTGTTTGGCGGCTGATTACTTGTCGTCAATGAGACTGTGATAGAGATTCAGTGACCGTTTGAGGAATTCCTCCAGGGTCAGTTGAGACATGGTCCGTTTTTGAGCTTCCAGAATTTCGCTGCGCAGTTCATCACTGTTGACGATGCTCTCAATGGCGTCTGCCAGTGCTTTCACATCTCCGGGGCCGACCATTGCGGACGGGCAGACCAGGTCGGGCATGACGCCGACGTCGGTGGAGACCAGAGGGCGGTCTACGGCCATTATTTCCAGAGCTGAACGGGCAATGGCCTCGGACCATAGAGAGGCTACCACCCCGATATCAACTGCGCTGATACACGCATTCACATCGTCGCGTTTGCCGCTTATTCGGGTGATGTCCTTGATTCCGGCGTCATCGATCAACGTTTCGATCTGCGAGCTGGTCATAGCGGTGTCAAAGCCGATGAGAAAGAGACGGATGTTCTCCATGCCTTTTTTGTGCAGGGAAGCCACGGCCTTGATGGTTTCCTCGTGCCCTTTGACACGGTCGAAACGGCCAAGAAGACCGACAACGATGTCGTCGGAAGCATAGCCGAATTCGTTGCGTACCCGGTTTCTGCCAGCCTGGTCAAAATGGAAACGGGCAGTGTCTACGCCACCGTGAATGAGCCAGAGCCCATGGCCTGGTGTACGCATTTTTTCCAGAAAATAGTCTGCCATACGGCGGTTCGTGACTACCACGGCATCGGCTACACCGGCATGCAGCCAGCGGTTGATGGCGTCGCTACGGGGCGGGCGTTGGTCTCCCCGAGTCCTGACGAGTTGGAAGTTGAAACCGAAAAGTTTGAGTACGCCCCACAGAAAGAACCCTTCACCCCGGTGACAATTGACAATGTCAGGACGGTGCGTCCTGAGGAGTAGTATGATATGCTTTGTCGCACTGGCGAAGCGGATCGGATTGGTGGTGTTCAGATCGACCGAAACCGTCCGGAGACCTGCTTCCTGCGCAGCTTTTTCCGGCGCAGTACCAGCCTGGGTCAAAACCGTGACTTCGTGGCCGGCCTCAGCTAGAAGACGGCTCAAAGTGATTGCGTACCACGCAGTCGCATTGAACCAGCGGACATTGATAACTTGGAATATTTTCATATATTTCGCCTGTTGGACAAACATGACAGTTCAAGGCGATGAACGCAAGGTCTTACACACATGGAAAACAGACTCGTATCCATCATACTCCCCACATACAACAGGGCTGATTTTATTGGAACCGCGCTTGATGCGGTTTTTGCCCAGACCTATGAAAAATGGGAATGCATAATCATAGATGATGGATCCACGGATAATACCACGGATGTTTTGGGGGCATATGATGATCCTCGTATTCGATACATCCATCAGGAAAACCAGGGTGTCTCCGGGGCCCGGAATACGGGTATCGGTATCTGTCAGGGCGAGGTTATAGCCTTGCTTGATTCGGATGACGAATGGATGCCGAACAAACTGTCCACACAACTGGAGTATATGCGTGAGCATGACTACCAGATCTGTCAGACCGAGGAGATATGGGTCCGGGGCGGAAAACGAGTCAATCAACCCGCCAAATATGCCAAACCTGAAGGGTGGTTCTTTGAAGCCTCCCTGGAGATGTGCCTCATCAGCCCGTCCTGTACCATGTTCACGCGCAATGCATGGGAGAGCATAGGTCCTTTTGATGAGAACATGCCGTCCTGTGAGGATTATGATATGTGGTTGCGCGCATGTCTGGAGTATCCGGTGGGATTGGTGCGGGAGAAATTGACTATCAAGTACGGTGGGCGGCCGGACCAATTGTCTATATGTGTGCCGTGCGCTGATCTGCATCGTATACGGGCATTGATAAAAATCCTGCAAAGTCGGAAACTTGACGCAGCCCAGTCTGCTCTGGCCCTGGCAGAGTTGAAGAATAAGGTTGAGATTTATATGCAAGGGTGCGAAAAAAGAGGGAAAAGTGATGAGGCGCAACGGGTTTGGAACCTGTTTTGCATGGTGAGCGAAGGGAAAGAAGTTCCCTTGAATACATTGAGTTAGAAGCAATCGGGCTGCCTGTGGCGCAGTTGTCTGATTTTTCCTGATAATGACTCGAACCTATGTGAGGTTGACGAGTGCCTTCAATTGGCAAACTCATAGATGGACTCCCCGAGATCAGCCAGTCGAAACTGGTTGCTTCGGGGTATGGTATATGGGTGGCCTGGAAAGGGACGCTTCATAATTCCGTTGAGAAAACGCTTCAGGAATATGGAGCGTTATGTGTTGCCAAAGATACAGACCAGGCCTTGTGGTTCTGCAATACCGTTGAAGTCTTCCGGGCCATGGCCCGTCTTCAGGTTTGGGGCAGGCTCAATCCCATGTCGGTCATCTTTCAGATCATGCCGCTCACATTTCTTGTGGGATATGATCTGGAATATTCCGTTTCCCTTTCTGTGGAACTTGATCGTCAGAATGTGGTCGCTCCTGATGAGTTGGAAGTTGTCATTCATCCAAAGTTGAAAGAGAACATCCAGTCGGTTCCCGGCCTGAGTAGTGAGAAAATCGGGGGTATCGACGGTCTTGCCAACGTGGAATGGTTGCGCCTGAACGTTGATCAGGGGCTTGACTACGAGACCCTGCGAAAATGGTATTTCATTATCAAGCCGCTCGGTCGGATGGCTGATAAGGAGGCCATTCTGGGGTGGCGGGATTTTTCGGGCGAAATACTGCTTCTGTTACAGAAACTCGGGCTCAAATATATTTCGGATATCAAGGAAGGGGCCATTTTCTTCCCTCTGGATAACTTCCGTTTGTTGTTGTCGTTTTGCACCGAAATAATGACGCTGATCAAACAGTCCAAGGAAGACGAGGAAAAGAAATACTGGCCTATTGTCATGGCTGCCGCTCCACAGGACAACCTGCAGTTTTCGACTGACCTGCCGAAAAAGGTCGGTCTGGACTGGAACAGGATGACCCCTGATTTTCCCCACGTTCGTTTTATGGATGGCTTTCTCCTTTCCGAGTGGTTTCGTGTGAATGAAGCCCGGTATGGAACGGATCAGATGTCCCTGGATTCCTGGTGTACCCTTGCCCTCAAGGAAGGCGAAGAGGGCTTTGGGTATGGGACAATGCAGGTCGCTCTGCCCAATGCGCTTATGAAGGCGGAAGGCGAGGAGTGCTTCTATTGTGGTTTGAAGAACCATGAATCAAAGGATTGTCCGACAAAGAAGCTCGATATGCCCCAGCCGCAGATATGGAACGCTCTCGCCGGGACGAACATCAATGATTTTTCGGATGGGTTTGCGGAAATTGACGTGGATGTGAACGACGATAATTTTTCCCGCGCCATTCTTGAATTGATGAAAGACAAGAACGACCTCAAGTCGGTCATGACCAAGGCTGTTTTCGAGATCAATGCCCCCTCTCAACTCAGGACCATGAAAGTTGTCTGGAGGAGTCGGAGCAAGGAGTGGATCGATGCGGCGAAGCAGCTTGCCCCGGAAGAGGGGGAGTATGTTTGGGATGCCTTGAAAGCCATAGAGAGTGGCAACCTGGAAAAGGCTGAAGGCTTGATTAAGGAAGCGCAGCAGCAATATCCCAGAAGTTACCAGCCGCATTCGCTGTGGGGATTCTACTATCTGGAGAGGAAAGATTTCAATCAGGCTCTTTTCCAATGGCAGGAAGCAGAGCGTACGAGCTATACCCCGCTTCAACAGGCGATATTTGCCTACCTTCAGGCCCGCTTGATGGAGATCGAAGGCAACCTCAAGGATGCCATCAACGCTTACAAGCATGCGAATACCTTGGACGCATCGTGGCAGGAACCAGTGTATCGCCAGGCTGTCTGCATGGTGAAAATGGGCTTTTCCGGTCAGGCCATGGATCTTTTTTCCAATCTCATCAGCCGTGATCCGCATGTTTTCAATCGGATTCTCATTGATCCGGAACTTGACCGGGGCCGGGTGCAACTCATGAACGCCTTGTGGGAGCACTGGGCGCAGGCGGAAGAAGCCGTTGAAGCCATGCGCGTCAAGGTCGATCAGCTTTCCGAGGACATAACCAAGCGCTTCGATGAGAATCATAGTTATTTCGAGACGGCAAACGAAGACCTCGATCGGCTGAGACAACTGGGCACGACCAGTAATTTCGTTGCCTATTATCAATTGCTTCGGGGGGGTGACAGGTTCCAGGCAACGCTGAATAACGAGGTCAAGCGCGGGATCAAGCGTATCAATTCCAATCTGGAATATCTTTCGGATCGAGTTCGTCAGGTGCAGAGGGAAGCCGCATGGTTCCCGTTTCCGAAGTTGTTGCTGGAGTTCAACAAGGAATTCAACTTCTGTGTGGAGAAGATAAACTGGATAAAGACACAGCGGTTGAATGAAGCGGATAATTTCAGGAAATCACTGCGTTTTATCGAAGAAATTGAAGATCATATTGATTCCCTGCAAAGGCGTCTTGTCACTTTGCGGATTGTGCGGGATTCGACCCTGTTTATTCTTATGTTGGGCCGCAATTTCATCTGGCTGGAACTCATTGGCCTCGGGCTGCTGCTTGTGGGATTGCCCTCGCTTATTTATTTTACCCGTGATGTGCAGGGGAGTTACATTATTGATCTCATCAATGATGAAAGTCAGCGTTGGGAAATCTGCAAGGGGCTGGTGATCATCATAAGCATTGTTGCCGTGGCTTTTTCCGCCGTAAAAAGTGCGTTTTCTTTCGACAAACGAAAACGAGAACTCTTCGATCAATTGGATGAAGAGATACGACAGGTCGCTCCGAAACGATACTGATTTTCTTCTCATCATCTTTCCAAAAGTCTTTCCTTTGCGTATGCTCCGAGTCTGAACAACCGATTCGAACGGAGGTCTCGTGCATAAAATTGTATTGATCCGACATGGGCAGAGTGAATGGAACCTGACAAACCGGTTTACCGGTTGGACGGATGTGGATCTGACCGAGCAGGGTATCGAAGAAGCAAAAGCCGGTGCCAAACTTCTCAAGGATGGCGGGTTTGCTTTTGATGTCGCCCACACGTCACTGTTGAAACGGGCCATTCGTACCTTATGGTTGGTGCAGGACGAGATGGATATCATGTGGCTGCCGGTGCGCAACACTTGGCGACTCAACGAACGTCATTATGGTGCGCTTCAGGGGCTGAACAAGGCTGAAACCGCGCAGAAATATGGCGATGAGCAGGTTTTCATCTGGCGTCGCAGTTTTGATACGCCACCGCCAGAACTCGATATGGATGACGAGCGGTATCCGGGGAATGATCCGCGGTATGCAACGCTCTCAGAGACGGATTTGCCGAGGGCTGAAAGTCTAAAGATCACCATTGATCGGACCATGCCTTATTGGTTCGAGACAATCGCGCCCCAGGTGCAGAGCGGGCAGCGTGTGCTGATTGTCGCCCATGGAAATTCCTTGCGAGGGCTGGTCAAGTACCTTGATAAAATGGATGACGACTCGATCACTTCATTGAATATTCCCACTGGAGTTCCACTGGTTTACGAGCTTGATGATGACCTCAACGCCATTGACCACTACTATCTTGGCGATCAGGAAGCGGCGGCCAAGGCTGCTGAAGCTGTTGCAAACCAGGCCAAGGGGGGGTAACCCGGAAGTCGTCATGGACGAAATTACATTTACTCACGATTTGCTTGACTGGTATGACGCCAATGGTCGGGATCTGCCCTGGCGTCAGAATCCCGAACCATATGCTGTCTGGGTCTCCGAGATCATGGCTCAGCAGACCCAGATGGACCGCGTCGTCGGATATTATTCCCGATGGATGGAGCGGTTTCCCGATATTTCCACTTTGGCGCGCGCCCGAGAAGAGGATGTGCTCAAGATGTGGGAGGGACTCGGGTATTATTCCCGTGCCCGAAACATGCTCAAGGCAGCCGAAACTGTGATTCAGGAGTATGGTGGGGTATTCCCTGCCGAATTCAAGACTATTCAGTCGTTGCCCGGAGTTGGTGAATATACTGCAGGAGCCATTTCGAGCATAGCCTATGGATTGCCTGAACCAGCCGTGGACGCCAATGTCCTGCGCGTGTTTTCCCGGGTGCTTGATATGGAGGAGCCTGTCCGTGGCAAAAGCGGGAAAGGACGTGTCGAAAAGGTTGTGTGTTCTCTGATTCCGCCTGACAGGGCCGGAGATTTCAATCAGGCGATCATGGAGCTTGGAGCGTTGATCTGTTCCAAACGACCCAAGTGTGATCGGTGTCCCGTTCAGGGGCACTGCAAAGCGTATATGGCGAATACGGTCCATCAGCGGCCCGTTCTTCCGGCACCCCAAAAAACCATTCGTATCAACATGGTCACAGGCGTTCTCGTACACGATGGGAAAATTCTCATTCAGAAGCGCAAGCCCGATGATGTCTGGCCCGGCCTATGGGAGTTTCCGGGCGGGAGCATTGAAGCCGGCGAGACGCCGCAACAGGCTGTGGCCCGTGAATATATGGAAGAAGTCGAACTTTCCATCATGCCTGAAAAAAAGATTACCACTGTCACCTATACGTACACCAAGTACCGGGTGACCATGCATTGCTATCTGTGTCGGCTTGATCAGGCGTACAGGGAGCCGGTGTTCAATGAAGCTGTGGAGGGCGGATTTGTTCTCCCCGAGGTCCTGGAAGAGTATGCATTTCCCGCAGGCCACAGACGGCTGGTGGAATACATGAAAAGTGCCGAGTATTTTGACACCCTGAGTTGATCCTCTGATTTTTTACTGAAAAAATATCATGTTGCCGCGATAGGCACACCCTTTGCTTCCTCCTGTACGGAGGCCTCTCCAGAGGCCAAAACTTTGACGCAGGAGTACTGCATGTCTGTTGGAAACATTGGCGATAATGACATTCTGAAAACCGTACAAGCTGGAGTCGGTTCCACTGACTCTTCGCAGGATACGGAGCGCAACAAGCAGTTGATGGCTGCGTTTGACGCTCAGATGAACATGGCGCAATCACTTTTCAGAGAAGGGTCAGATGAATATGGGGAGGGGAGTTCCTCTGATTCATTTGACATATCCATGATCAATGACAGCCGTATGGTCGAGGCGCTGGCCACCATCAGTCGTCTTATGCGCACTGAAGGCGGCCTGGAGCGTCAGAGCTTCCCTCGGAGTAGCAGGGCTGCATCTGGCGGACAGGAGACCGCACAGGCGTCTCCAGCGGTCACCCCTTATGTGCCGGGAGATCTGTCTGCGCAGTTTGAATCCGGTGACGCAGGAGTGGCGGCTGTCGGGTATGATCGCGTTGGCGGTACGTCCTATGGCAAGTATCAGATTGCTTCCAAGCCCGGTACCATGGATCGATTCCTTACCTTCCTCGATGAGAAGGCCCCTGAGTGGGGTGAACGTCTGCGTTCTGCCGGTGCAAGCAACACAGGGTCTACGCAAGGCGCCATGCCCAATGCATGGAAGGCCCTCGCTGCCGAGAATCCCGCCGAATTCGAGAAAATGCAGCACGATTTTATTGCCGGGGAGACATATGAACCGGCTCGAAACATGATTCTTCAGCAGACCGGACTTGATTTCAACAATGCGCCGCCTGCGTTACAGGAAGTGCTCTGGTCCACCTCGGTCCAGCACGGCCCGACAGGCGCGGCTAAGATTGTTGGACGTGTAATCGATCGTTTTGCAAAGAGCGTGTCGGAAGGCGATTTCAACACCTCGGTTATTGAGGGCGTGTACGACAGTAGAAAAGGGCAATTCAGTTCATCCACGGCACGGGTGCAGCGGGCTGTCGCAAGTCGTATGGACACGGAAAAAGAGCTTGCGTTGAACATGCTTGGTACGACAAATCTCAGCCGAATCGTCTGATCTGGGGAGAGAGCGATTGGGTTTGGAATAAGAGGCATGGCTGACATGCCTCTTTGTTTTTGTAGAGGAAACGCAGTGGCTCCACTAGCTCATGCAGCATCTTTGGAGAGCGTTGCTTCCAGTGACGGATCCAGATCCACCCGTAAGGTCCCCAGCTTCTTGTCCACAGCGACTTGTCCCACGGCAAATCCCTTCACCTTGCGGATGTCCTTGACCAGCGCGTACATTATGTCTGCTCTGCCGTCGTCCTTGCGATAGCTTTTCAGGCCGCACAGCGCTGCGGCCTCCATGAGGGTGGTTTCCGGGACCGTCTGATTGGGATGGTCGCGCTTCAGGATAACGTGTGAACTGGGGCCGTCATCCACATGAAACCAGTAGTCAAACGGGCTGGACGCCTTGCTCAACATGTCGTGGTTGGCTTTCTTGTTCTTGCCGCGAATGATCGTGAACCCGTCGCTTGACCGGAACAGGGAGACCGCAAGCCCTCTGTAGCGTTTGGGAAGGGCCGGAGCGCCATCCTGTGTGGGCGCGGCAGACTGCGCCATGGCCGGGTGCACTTCATAGGTCCCCTCTTCCAGTTGGTTCAGCTGGCTGAGGAGTTCTTTTCGTCTGCGTTTGATATGAGGAAAGCCCCGTTGCGCCTTGGCTGCTATTTTGAAATACTTTTCCATGTTCTCTGTGGGGGAGAGAAATGGGTTGAGAGGGACCACCATGGGACCATGGACAGGGTGGGTGACTTCTATTTTCTCAAGCTCTCTGGCGTCCTTGAAACGATACAGTTCCGCCTGCAATGCCTCCGCCTTGATCTGTTCGGCCTGGAGAGACTTGAGCCGGGCTTCTTCTTCATCCAACCGGGCAAGGTTGCGATTGATTTTCTTTCTGGCCCGTTTGAGAAGGGTTTTCTGCGGTTTGTCTTCTTCCATCTCCATGAGGGGGAAGAGTGTGCGTTCTCCATGGATATTGGCCGCTTCCAGCGCTGACGGACAGGTCTCTTCCATCTCATGGCATGACCAGACCTGTGGAGGTGCCCATCCGTTTTTCATCTTGGGCAGATAAAACGTGCAGGCCGAACCGGTCGCCACCGCAAAATACAGGGAGTGCGCTTCCGCTTCCGAGAGGCGTTGCAGGGCTTTGCGTAGTGGGGGAGAAATATGCGGATACTGACGCCAGATATCGGGGTCATCCATGGCGTCTTCCAGTGCGGGCCATTCCGGCTGCACACCGAATTCCGGCTCCAGTTCATCGACAAGACGCATGTCGGAGCGGCAGTCGATGACCAGAAAGTTTCCAGCTTTGTCCTCATCTCTGGGGGTGAGCTTCAGTGCCAGGCGCAGAGTCGGCCAGTCCACATGTGCGGCGAGAATACGTCGTCCATTCAAGCGCTTGCGAAACCACATGGTCATGGCTGATGCAGTCTGTGGATTGGTCGGTTTGACGGTGGAGGTAAACAAAAGACCCGCCGATTTGGCGGGTCTGTAGAGCAGATAAAGTTGTTCGCCGGTGTTCTGGATTTTCAGAACCCAGATTCCCGGGGCAGGTCCAAAGACCTTATCGATTCTCCGACCGATCAGGATGTTGCCCAGCTCAGCACATAGGAAACGAAAGAAATTGGCTTCCATGCCAAATTGGTAAAGACGAGCATACGGCTAGTCGCCGCGAACTGCCTCGTCTTCCTCCTGCTTGCTTTTGCAGTTTATGCAAAGCGTGGTCATGGGTCTGGCTTTCAGGCGGGGGATGGAAATATCATCACCACATTCCTGGCAGATGCCGAATTCTCCGTCTTCGATGCGATCAACGGCCTTTTGGATTTTCTTGATCAGTTTGCGTTCGCGATCACGCAGACGCAATGTGAAGGCTCGATCGGACTCGGCCGTGGCTCGGTCAGATGGATCCGCATAGGATACGCCGGATTCCGTCATGTCTTCAATGGTTTCCTCACTCTTCTTGAGGATATCATTCAACAAGCCGTCCAAGGTTTCCTTGAAGTATTGAAGGTCTTTTGATTCCATCATGTACCTCCTACTATGAGTTTGTACTTTCGGTTGAGGAGTTAGGAACTTAATCCTAATTTTAACGAATTAAAGCGCGTTGGTATACTCAAAAGGGACTAAAAGTAAAGTCTTTCCATTAGTCGAAAAAAATCAAATAGTTCTCGACAGACAGAAAAGCCAAAAAAAAGAAAAAAGTCTCTTGACACCTCAGAGCCCTCTGGGTAAACAGTTGTTCGCTTTTCAGAGCGGGAATAACTCAGTGGTAGAGTGCAACCTTGCCAAGGTTGAAGTCGCGAGTTCAAATCTCGTTTCCCGCTCCAAAGTGGCGACATAGCCAAGTGGTAAGGCAGAGGTCTGCAAAACCTCCATTCTCCGGTTCAAATCCGGATGTCGCCTCCATTTAGCGGGAATAACTCAGTGGTAGAGTGCAACCTTGCCAAGGTTGAAGTCGCGAGTTCAAATCTCGTTTCCCGCTCCAGACATACCAGCCGGCCCTTAACTGGGCCGGCTTTCCCCAAGCGGGAATAACTCAGTGGTAGAGTGCAACCTTGCCAAGGTTGAAGTCGCGAGTTCAAATCTCGTTTCCCGCTCCAGAATGTACAGCCGGTCTTTCGAGACCGGCTTTTTCTTTTGTCCCCCGATATTTTTGCTTTTTTCAAAAATGTGGATTTTTTTATCGACTTTTTGATCCCTCCGGTATGGTCCCTGCACATGAGATCCCGACGGCAACAATTTCCCAACTCTGAACCCGTCAAACCAATTATGAATAAAACAGAGAATCATACCCGACACAAAGATGGCTATCAGGACCTCATGGGGGCGACAGGGTCAGCACTGGCTTCTGTGGGGATGCAGGCGCGCAACTTCACCGCGGCCATTGAATCCGTTAGTCCGAGCATAGCGCCCGGGTTTTATACCACGGACAGTCTGGCAGCAGATGTTGCTCGTTTATGCGATCCGGGCGAGGCGGTATCCGATACGCGGCTACTCAATGTGGCGGTGAAATATTTCTATGCCTATGTGTATGAAGGTGCCCACAACGAGCCGGTCTCCTACAGCGAGATTGTCGCTCTCTATGAGCAGTTTTCCCGTCATCAGTCCATGAATGAGCCGAGTGACGACATTGAGATCATGAACCGGTTGCGGCAGTGGTCTTCCGTGCTGCGTGTTTTGGCGGATGCGTCAAGAGCCGCGCATATCATGCGGGGCGTCATCGGGCAGCACGACGCCCCGATTTGCGGCGGCGGACCCTACGTCGGTGTGGATATCGGCGCTGGGACAGGGCTCATGCTTCTCGCATTGCAGATCCAGGCCAGACGGAACGGGTTTACCGACATTCAGACATTGGGCTACCAGACCGATCCCGTATCCGGGGAGCGTACACATGACCTGGTGCATTCCCTTGGGGCAGGTAGCGTCATGTTGGCTGATCCGAACCGTGAGGGGGCCTACGGCATGCTCCGGGGGCGTCCTATCAGTTATGTCGCCAACGAGGTCCTGGCGGGTATCCAACGCTCTCTGACGGCAGAGAACTGTTTCATCAAGTATGAAATGTTTAATCGAGCGGTGGAGAGTAATATCCTGACCGCTGCATATTTCCCGGAAGGATTGATCGCGCACAGTGCGGCTATCAATTCCTCGGTCATTCTGGCCAAGGAAAATGGATTTCAGCCTCCGGCGGAGTTCATGCATGAAAAGTTTACTCCGCAGGGGCTTATTCTGGAGGGGAAATTGATTCCCATACACAAGCTGGGTGGGGATTTTTATCAGTATCTCACGTGAGATCGAAATGGATACAACGTTTGAAGCCCGGTTTTGCCGGGTTTTTTTTATCCGTACAGCGCTATGAGGGCGGCGCCGACAGTCATGATGGCCGTCCCCATAAGGCGGTAGCGAATACCGCGTTCGTGAAAGAGTACCCATCCGTATATGACCGAAAAAATGCCAGCCATCCGCTTGATAGTAATCATGTAGGCGGCCGCGACCATTGAGATGGCCAGGTTGTGGCTGACAATTTCAATGAATACAATGATTCCAGACCCCATGCCGAGCAACGGTTTGCGGATGATGTTTTTGAACTGCACTTTGCCCACGGCCACAAGGATCAAGGGCAGGATGGTGCCATACAGTCCGAACAGGAACATGGCGGCAAACATGGCTGAGGAGTTGATGACCATGACCTTGCCGCCTACGGAGGAGAGTCCGTAGAGAGCGGAAACCAGCAGCATGATAGCTGACCCTGGTTCCTTGAATATTGCCTTGATGGGACCGAACCATCCATATCGGGTCGAGTCCAGATTGAGTACATATCCGCCAACGACCACAAGCAGCATGCCGCTGATACCGGCAGCGCTGAGTGATTCATGCAGAATCAGGTCTCCCGTGAAAAGAACAAAGACCGGAGTGAAGCTCAGAAAGGGCAGCGTCAACGAAAGCGGCGAGATGTGAATGGCTCGGAAATGGAGTATGAAGCCTATCGCTGTTACAGGGAGCACCCATATCAGTGCAGTATAGAATTCCGGCTTAATTTCAGGAATATCAATGAAAAAGAGGGTGACTCCGCACAGAGGCATGGCATAGAAAAAAGGAATCACAGACATTTCCCATGGTGAAACATCGGAAAAAAAACGTTTTAACCACGCGGAGTTGGAGGCCATGCAAAAGGCCGCGGCCAGGGAGAGGAAGAACCATGTCATGCGCCGGGTATACGTTGGGTCGTTTATATTGTAAAAACAAACTTGCGGTTTGCCTGCCTTGAAGGTAGAGACCTGAAAAAACGACAAAAGGAGCATGTGCCGTCATGTTGAAACCGTCTGCTGGCGTCGCCCTGGAAGGGCTGCCCTATATTATCATATCTGCGTTTACCACACTGCTTTTTGCCATCATGGGCTGGTGGCCCGTAATGCTTATCGGCCTTGGGCTGACGTGTTTTATCGGCCATTTTTTCCGTGATCCTGAACGTGTCGGCCCCGAAGATGCCGAGGCAGTAAGCTCGCCTGCTGACGGCAAGGTTATCAAAATCGCTCGTGAGAAGGACCCGGTTTCCGGAGAAGAGCGTCAGGTCATCGCCATTTTCATGAATGTTTTTAATGTGCATGTGAATCGCATGCCCGTATCCGGCAAGATCGAGACTATTCGCTATATCCCCGGCAAGTTTGTCAACGCTTCTTTTGACAAGGCGTCAGAGGACAATGAGCGCAACGTCGTTGTGGTTACAGGCAAGGGCAACCAACGCTTTACCATGGTCCAGATTGCCGGTCTCATTGCTCGTCGTATCGTCTGCTGGGCAGAGCCCGCAGATAAACTCAAGCGCGGCGAACGGTTCGGTTTGATTAAGTTTGGTTCCAGAGTTGACCTTTACATGCCTGATGGATATGCTCCCATTGTCAGCGTCGGCCAGAAGGTCATTGCTGGCGAAACAGCTTTGGCGGTTAAACGCAAGGCATAAACTGAGGGACTCTTACGTAACTACTTATCATGGCTAACGAAAAGAAATTGCCGCGACATAAAAGCGTCTATCTTTTGCCGAACCTGCTGACCACGACCAGCTTGTTCATCGGCTTTTTGGGTCTGACCTGGGCCATCCAGGGGGATTACTCCTCCTGCGCCCTGTGCATTCTCGCAAGCTGTGTGTTCGATGGTCTGGATGGTAAAGTAGCCCGTATGACCGGAACGACAAGTGAATTTGGCGTTCAACTCGACTCGCTGGCCGATCTGGTCGCATTTGGCGTTGTCCCGGCTGTCATGTCGTATTTGTGGATTCTCAACGACTTCGGCAGGCTCGGTCTCATGGCCGCCTTCCTCTTTATGGCCTGCGGCGCGCTCCGTTTGGCCCGTTTCAATGTCCAGGCATCCACCAGTGACAAGAAACACTTTGTCGGTTTGCCCATCCCTGCGGCAGCCTGCACCATGGCCACCTTGGTCCTCTTCAGCGAATTCGTTCCGCAGGAGTATATGCACTCCGTTGTTTCGGTTGGTGCATTGGTGCTCGTATATATGTTGTCCTTCTTCATGGTCAGCACCATACGGTTTTACTCTTTCAAGGAAATCAGTGCATTCAAGGCCCATCCCTTCAGTTGGATGGTGACCGCGATTCTGCTCTTTTCTCTTGTGGCATCCCGCCCCAAGGTTCTCGGTTTCCTGATCTTCCTGGGCTATCTCATTTCCGGCCCACTCTACACCCTATTCCTGCTATCCCGCCGCAACAAGCGACTACTACGGGACTGCTCCAAGGAAGAGCTAGGCTAGCTCTCACTCATCCCATATTAGTACGCTGTACTGACCTTCAACTGCCACGCTCCGTTTTTTGGACATGCGTGTTTGGCAGTTGCATACATATTCACAAACATTTATGAACAAACTCCCCGTGAGGGAGGAACTACTTGGAGGATACCATGGCAGATAGAGTATATGTCTTTGATACGACCTTGCGTGATGGCGAACAATCCCCTGGCGCAACCATGAACCTGGATGAAAAAATCCGCATGGCTCGGCAGCTTGAAACACTGGGCGTCGATATTATCGAGGCGGGTTTTCCCATTGCCAGTCAGGGCGACTTCGAAGCGGTCCAGGCAATTGCCAAGGCTGTGGACAGCGTTCAGGTAGCAGGATTGTGCCGCGCCGTTGTCGGCGATATCGACCGTTGCTGGGAGGCGGTCAAGGAAGCAAAGAATCCTCGTATTCATACCTTTCTGGCTACCAGTGAAATTCACATGAAGCACAAGCTGGGTAAAACGGCGGACGAAGTCATTGTCATGATCGACAAGGCCGTACGTCATGCCAAGCAGTATACCGACAACGTGGAGTTTTCTGCCGAAGACGCTTCCCGTTCCGATTGGGATTTCCTGGTCAAGGTGACGGAAGTTGCCATCGAGGCCGGTGCCAAGGTGGTCAATATCCCGGATACCGTGGGATATACACAGCCTTTCGAGTATTATGACATCATCAAATACCTTATGGACAACGTGAAGAATATTGATGATGCCATCATCTCCGTCCATTGCCATAACGACCTTGGTTCAGCCGTTGCCAACACGCTTGCCGCTGTCAGGGCCGGTGCTCGTCAGGTCGAGTGCACCGTGCTCGGCATTGGTGAACGCGCAGGTAATGCCGCCCTGGAAGATCTGGTCATGGCGCTCAATACCCGCAAGGAATTGTATAATGTTGAGACCGGTATCGTGACGGAACAGATTTTCCCGTCCTGCCGTCGTCTTTCCCAGATCATCGGCATGCCCATTCCGCCCAACAAGGCCATTGTGGGTGCCAATGCCTTTGCCCATGAATCCGGCATTCATCAGGATGGAGTCATCAAGAACCGCCTGACGTATGAGATCATGACCCCTGATTCCATAGGTCGCACGTCCAATGACATTGTCATCGGCAAGCATTCCGGGTCCCACGCGGTCAAGAAGAAAGCCGAGGAGTTGGGATACTCCCTGGATGAAGAGCAGATCCAGATTCTTTTCAAGGCGGTCAAGGATTTGGCCGACAAGAAGGAGCAGGTCTTTGACGAGGATGTCGAAGCCTTGATTCTGGAGAATGTGTATCGTCGTCTCGATCGTTTCCGTTTGGTGGACATGTCGGTCTTTTCCGGAACCGGCGATGTGCCGCCCCATGCTGCAACAGTTATGGAATTCGGTGCCGAAGGTGAGGCGGAAGTGAAGCGCACCAGCAAATTTGGTGAGGGTTCCATTGACGCCGCCTTTCAGTCCATTTATTCATTGGTGGGCATATCTCCCAAACTTGAAGTGTATTCAGTCAACGCTGTCACCGAAGGCTCTGATGCCTTGGCCAGCGTCGCTGTCCGTATAGAACATGATAATGTTAAAGCCGTTGGCCGCGCCAATGATGGCGATGTGGTCAAGGCAAGTGCGCTTGCCATGGTAAACGCCCTGAACCGTTTGGAAAAAGCCAAAGAGGAGAAATAGAAAATGGGTCAGACTTTAGCTGAAAAAATATTGCAGAAACATACGGACCAGGAAGTCTCCGGTGCAGGGCAGATTGTCCAGTGCAAGGTAGACATGGTCCTGGCCAATGACATTACGGCTCCCTTGGCGATCAAATCCTTTACTGCCATGGGTGCGAAAAAAGTATTCGATCAGGACAAGATTTCTCTTGTCTGTGATCACTTTACGCCCAACAAGGATATCGACTCCGCCGAGCAGGTGAAAGTCGTGCGTGAGTTTGCCGAAAAAATGGGCGTGACCCATTACTATGAATGTGGCGAAGTCGGTGTAGAGCACGCCTTGCTGCCTGAGAAGGGCATTGTTGGCCCTGGCGACATCGTTGTGGGCGCAGACTCCCACACCTGCACCTATGGCGGTCTGGGCGCTTTCGCTACCGGCATGGGTTCCACCGATATCGGTGCTGCCATGGCTCTGGGCGAAACCTGGTTCAAGGTTCCGCCCACCATCAAGGTGAACCTGACCGGTACGCCGCAGCAGTATGTCGGTGCAAAGGATTTTGTGCTGAACCAGATCGGTCAGCTTGGTGTTTCCGGTGCTCTTTACAAGGCGCTGGAATACTCCGGTGAAGTCGTGGACAACATGTCCATTGAAGGGCGTATGACCATTGCCAACATGGCCATTGAGGCTGGCGGCAAGGTCGGCTTGTTCCCGGTGGATCAGAAAACTCTGGACTACGCTGCCAATGCCGGTTTTGCCGGTGGTGAGGCCATGGTACCCGATGCTGATGCCGAGTACGAGCGTGTCCTGAATATCGATGTCACCGACATGGCCCCGCAGGTTGCCTGTCCGCATCTGCCCGACAACGTCAAGGCCGTGGACGACACCGCTGGTTTGCAGATTCATCAGGCCGTCATCGGTTCCTGTACCAATGGCCGTATCGAGGACATGCGCGAGGCCGCAGCCATCCTGAAAGGCCGCAAGGTCGATCCCAAGGTGCGCTGCATCATCCTGCCTGCCACGCCCGCTATCTGGAAGGCGTGCATGAGCGAAGGGCTCATGGAAGTCTTCATGGACTCCGGCTGTATTGTCGGTCCTCCGACCTGTGGTCCCTGTTTGGGCGGCCATATGGGTATCCTGGCAGGTGGCGAGCGTTGTATCGCGACCACCAACCGCAATTTCAAGGGCCGCATGGGGTCTCTTGATGCAGAGGTTTTCCTGTCCAATCCCGCCGTGGCCGCTGCCAGCGCCATTGCCGGTGAGATCATCAACCCCGCCAAGATCTAGGAGGGTATTATTATGAAAGTTCAAGGAACAGCTCACAAAGTGGGCGACCATATCGATACTGATGCCATCATCCCCGCCCGTTTTCTGGTCACAACCGATTCCAAGGTGCTCGGCGAGAACTGTATGGAAGGGCTTGAAGCCGGATGGGTCAGCCGCGTGAAAGAGAACGACGTCATGGTCGGCGGCGTGAACTTCGGTTGCGGCTCCTCCCGTGAACACGCTCCCATTTCCATTCTGGGTGCGGGAATTCCGGTCGTGCTGGCTCATAGTTTTGCCCGCATTTTCTATCGCAACGGCTTCAACATGGGCCTTGTGTTGCTGGAAATAGGCGATGATATTGACAAGTTCAGTGATACTGACGAAATCGAAGTGGACACCACTACAGGTGTTATCAAGAATATGACCACAGGTGTGACCGTTCAGGCCGCAGCCGTGCCTCCCTTCATGCAGGAAATCCTGAATGTGGGTGGATTAGTTGAATACGCCAAGACTAAATTGGCCTAACGAGTGAATATAACCGGAGAGAGAGATGAAAATTTGTGTATTGCCGGGTGACGGCATAGGCAAGGAGATCGTAGCCCAGGGGCTGCGTGTATTGGAAGCCATTGGTGAGAAGTTCGATTGTACTTTCGAGACCACCGAAGCCCTGATCGGCGGCTGTGCTATTGACGCGGAAGGCGTGCCTCTTCCTGCAGAGACCGTTGCCAAGTGCAAGGATGCCGATGCCGTGTTGCTGGGCGCAGTCGGTGGCCCCAAGTGGGATACCATTGATCCTTCCATTCGCCCCGAGAAAGGGCTGCTCGGCATCCGCAAGGAGCTAGGCCTTTTTGCCAACCTGCGCCCCGCAGTGTTGTTCAAGGAGCTGGCAGATGCCTGTTTCCTTCGCCCTGATATCGTGGCCAGAGGGCTGGACGTCATGGTTGTCCGTGAGTTGACCGGCGGTATCTATTTCGGTGAACCCCGTTTTGACGGCGAGAAGGATGGCGAGCGTTTCGGCTACAACACCATGACCTATTACGAGCATGAAATCCGTCGCATTGCCAGGATCGCCTTTGAGGCAGCCCGCAAGCGTTCCGGTCGTGTCTGTTCCGTGGACAAGGCCAACGTGCTGGATGTCTCCCGTGTCTGGCGTGAGATCGTCATCGACGAACACAAGAATTACCCGGATGTGGAGCTGGAGCACATGTACGTGGATAACGCGGCCATGCAGCTCGTGCGTGATCCTTCACAGTTTGATGTCGTGGTTACCGGAAACCTGTTTGGCGACATCCTTTCTGATGAAGCCGCCGCCATCACCGGGTCCATCGGCATGTTGCCTTCAGCTTCTGTTGGCGATTCCAATCCCGGCCTGTTCGAGCCCATCCACGGCTCTGCACCGGACATTGCCGGTCAGGATAAAGCCAACCCGTTGGCCACGATCCTTTCCATCGCCATGATGCTGCGCCACTCCTTTGATATGGCTGATGCCGCAGACTGCATCGAGAAAGCCGTGGCAAAGACGCTGGAGCAGGGCTACCGCACCGGCGATATCGCTCAGGAAGGCGGCAAGGTTATCGGCTGTGTCGCCATGGGGGATGCTGTGCTCGGAAATCTGTAGAGTTCCTTATTCAGTTTACATGAAAAAGGCCGCATCAAGCAGATGCGGCCTTTTTTTGCGTCGGTATATCGGTCTGTTATTTTGATCGTGAGTGAACCTTGTTGGCCTTGATTGCCTGCTTGCCGGTTTTGATGTCAATCAGCCCCAGTGCGAGGCAGACACCCAAATAGTCGAGTTTGAGCACGTCCATTTTTTTGAGCACCTTTTCATTTTGCTCCATGGTTATCTTGCCTTGCGAGATAAGGTAACGACTTACTTTTTCATTTTCATCCGCTTCGTTTAAGTCCAGGTCATCCGCCGAGATGGTTTTGAGTCCTTCTCTGTTGTTGCGAAGGCTGGTCAGTGCCTTTTCTTTTTCAGCAAGTTCTTTTATCAGTTCTTTTTTATGTTTGACCATGAACTCGTATTTGGATTGTACTTTCTGATGCTCTTGAGAAAGGGTGTTCAGATTTGTCGTCTTGTTCACGGAAATCATGCGAAACAGTAAGAAAAATATAATGAGAAATATGAAGAGGATAATCAGAGTGACTATCATGATTACATCTGTGGTTTCAGTGCGTTGATTTCATCATCAATTGCGTCGATTTGTATTTGAATGTCGATGCATTCCCTTTCCAGCGCTTCAGTTTTGTACTTGAGTTGTGTCGCGACACTGTTCACTTCGTTTTTCTTTCTCCTGATAAGGTCAGAACAGTTGTGATGGTGCACCATAACAATTGCTATGCAGACAAAACCGGCCATGGCCAGAAGGAGATATAACGTGTTTGAATCAAGCATAATTGAGCGGGTTATAGAGTATGGGGCTGACACTTCGTCAATTGTCACAAATTAGCCTTATACGGTATGTTTGGCAAGTAGGCTGCGGTCTGACACCGGCTTTTACACAGGGTCGGACACAGGGGTGAATGATGTCAGATAGGCGATTTTTTTTATGCTGGTCTGCTTTTTGACCTTGATTTCCAGCTTGAGTGCGGTGCTCTTGTCTTTGACCGGAATATGTGCGGCAACGGTTACCGGAAGTCTGGCTCGGGTATATTTCGAGGCAGTTCCGGCATTGTGTTGTTGAAGGCGGCGGTTCATGTCGGTTGTGATGCCGCAATAGAGCGTATTGTCGGCGCAGCGAAGAAGGTAAACAAACCAGGATTGCATGGTGAGACTCTACCCTGAACTTTGTGAACGGTCAAAACAGTTGCCAAGACGCACTGCCGATTGTATTCCCTACACCCATGTCAAGAATCACAGTTCAGAGTCTCGGAAAATCCTACGGCGGAGAAGCTGTTTTTGCCGACGTTGCTTTTGAAGTGACGCCGGGTATGCGCCTTGCTCTCACAGGACCCAATGGATGCGGCAAAAGTACCCTGCTCAAAGTATTGGCTGGAGAGATCGAGCCGGACGAAGGGCAGATGACACTCTCCAAGGGCGCTCGTATCGGGTATGTGGCACAGGAAATGACCGGTACGGTGTTGGATGAACAGCTCTTGTCATGGGTGTTGTCCGCACTGCCGTCATGGAATGAGTTCTGGGAGGAGTGGGAAAAGGCCGTGGCTGCGGATGACAACGCACGTATCGAGAAACTGTCCCATCGACAGGCTGAGTTCGAAGAGCTCTACGGCTATAACCCCGACCACAAGGCGCGGGCCATCTTGACAGGTCTCGGCTTCAGCGATGACGATCTTTTCAAGCAGATAGGTGAGCTTTCCGGTGGCTGGCGTGAACGGGCCAAACTCGGGCGTGTCCTTTTGCAGGGAGCTGATATCCTGCTGCTTGATGAACCGACCAACCACCTTGATCTTGAGGCGGTAGAGTGGCTGGAGGAGTACCTGCTCAACTTTCGTGGAACTCTGGCCTTTGTTGTGCATGATCGTATCTTTTTGAATCGCGTGGGAACGCATGTTCTGTTCCTCGGAGCCGGAAAACCGATTTTGCGCAGGGGATCATTTGATGAATTTTTGATCTGGGATGAAGAGAATCGTGGTCAACGCCAGAAAGAGGCAGACAAATTGTCTGCTAGAATTGACAACGAATACAAATATATCAACAAGTTCAGGGTAAAGGCGCGCAAGGCGGCGCAGGCTCAGAGCAAGCTCAAGAAAGTCGAGAAACTTGAACAGGAACTCAATCAGATCAAGGAAGCCCAGGCCGCATCGCATAGAGGGAAAAGCCTGAGCTTCAAACTGCCTGCTCCCAAAAGAGGTGACAAGGTTCCTGCATCGGCCGTGGACCTTGAGTTTCAATATGATGGTGAGAAGTCCGTTTGGCCAGCACTGAACTTTCAGCTTTTTCGTGGCAAGAAAGTGGCTGTTGTTGCCCCCAATGGTGCTGGTAAATCCACATTGCTCAAATTGATTACCGGCACTTTGGAACCCACGGCAGGGCATGTCAAAGTCGGTTCCGGTACGCAACTCGGCTATTTCAGTCAGCACCAACATGAAATTTTGAATCTGGATAATTCCGTTATCGGTGAAATCCGTCGTCTTTCCGATTCCAATCTGACCGAAGAACAGGTCATGAGCGTGCTCGGTCTCTTTTTGCTTGGTGAATCCTATTTTGAACGCAAGGTCAAAGGATTGTCCGGTGGCGAAAAGAGCCGTCTTTTGTTGGCTACACTCTTTTTGGCTCGGGCCAACTTTCTCATTCTTGACGAACCCACCAACCATCTGGACATTGAAACTCGTGAGGGGCTTATACGGGCGCTCAAGGATTATGACGGTACGCTGTTGTTTGTCGCCCATGACAGATACTTGCTGGGTGAGGTGGCCGAAGAAATCTGGGCGCTCGATGATACCGGGATTACCCCGTATCTGGGTGGGTTTGAGGAGTATTACGCCAAAAGTAAACAGGAAGAAGCGTGCCGTACCGGACAGGCAGCCTGTTCGTCAGAGGATGTCAAAGAAAAACGGAAGCTTAGCAAGGACGACAAGCGACGCCAGGCCGAGGAACGAAACCGGTTGTATCGTGTACTCAAGCCGCTCAAAAAGAAATATGACAAGCTTGAGATCGACCTTGAGAAAGTACTTGAAGAACAGGCTGTTCTTGAAGAAAAAATGAACGATCCCGCAACATATGAGAAACCGGAAGAAGCCTTGAAGCTGAATACGGCTTACAAGGAGGCGTCTGATTGGGCTGACACGCTTATGGAGCAGATGGCGGAGCTTGAATCGAAGATCGAAGAAGCTTCGGCAGGGCAGGAGGGAGTCTGATGAAGGCGACTATCAATGTTGTGGCAGGCATCGTGTGGCAGGATGGACTGTACCTGGCTGCACAGCGTCCCGAAGGCTTCCCCATGGCTGGCTGGTGGGAGTTTCCTGGGGGCAAGATTGAGCCGAACGAACCTCGCGAAGCCGCATTGGTGCGGGAATTCCAGGAAGAGCTGGATATTACTCCCACAGAATATACCTTCTGGCGTGAGCTTGAACATGAATATGACAAGTATCATGTTCGATTGCATTTTTTTCATATCCACAAGTATTCCGGTGAATTGAAGAGCTTGGAGAACCAACGGACCGCGTGGGTTGACCCGAAGACTCCCCCCACACTTGAGTTCCTGCCTGCCGATATTGCCATTGTGGAAGCGTTGCACATATAGATTTCTTCCGTCCTTTCGGGGCATCCGCTCACTTCTTCATTGAAGATTGCTTTAATAATGAGTATATATCTCCTCTTCCCCTTGTGAGGGGTGACCTTTTTTTATTTGTCGAAGGAGTACTGCATTGCGTGTTTGCGATCTGATTGAGAGAAAATCTCCTTTTATTTCCCTTGAGTTTTTCCCTCCAAAAGAAAAAGAGGCTTGGCCTGGTTTTTTCGATGTCGTCGAGGAGGTCAAGGTTCTTGATCCTCTATTCGCGTCCGTTACATATGGCGCCGGCGGCGGAACCCAGGACAATACTCTGGAAATTGCCGTCCGTATGAAACGGGACCACGGCATTGAGCCCATCACCCATTTGACCAGTGTGGGGGCGACGGCAGAAAAGCTGGATGGCTTTTTGAACAGTTTGCGTGAAGGGAACATCAAAAATGTTCTGGCCTTGCGCGGGGACCCGCCTCGCGGTGTCGAAAATTTTGATTTCAACTCGCAGGAATTCAAACACGCCACCGATGTAATTGAGTATATCGGTAAACATTATCCAGAGTTGTGTGTGGGAGGAGCAGCGTATCCAGAGCCCCATTTCGAATCTCCCTCCATCAAGTCCGATCTGGAAATGGTTCATTTGAAGGTGCAGAAAGGGGCGCAGTTCCTGGTTACACAGCTCTTTTTTGATAACAGGCTGTATTTTGATTATGTTGAGCGGTTGAAGGAAATGGGGTCTGATGTGCCTGTTATACCTGGCATTCTGCCCATCATGAGTCTCAAATCCGCCAAGTTCATTCTCGGCCTGTGTGGCGCAGCCATTCCGGGCAAATTCCTGAGTGCTTTGGAAAAGGCGCATGAGGAGGGCGGCGACGATGCAGTCTATGAGCTCGGCATCGACTTCGCTACCAAACAATCGCAGCAGCTCATAGATGGCGGCGCCCCTGGTGTGCATCTGTACACGCTCAATCGTGCCAAGGCAGTTCTCGAAATTGGACAGAATTTAAAGATATAGTTTGAGGTTTGTATCATGAGTAAGAATCCCGTAGTGGCTGTGTGCGGCGCAACCGGTGCTGTTGGTCGTGAAATGTTGAAGGTGCTGGAGCAGAGAGATTTTCCCTACAGTGAAATCATTCCCATGGCTTCTCATCGTAGCGCAGGCAAGAAAGTGCCGTTCAAGGATCAGGAACTGACTGTTGTAGAGCTGACTGAAGATTCCTTTGATGGCGTTGATCTCGCCCTTTTTTCCGCTGGCGGTGCGACTTCCGAGAAATTTGCTCCCATTGCAGCCAAGGCCGGATGTGTGGTTGTCGACAACTCGTCTGCATGGCGTATGAACGACGACTGCCCGCTGGTAGTGCCTGAAGTGAATCCGCAGGATCTCGACTGGCACAAAGGCATCATCGCCAACCCCAACTGTTCCACCATCCAGATGATGGTTGCCCTCAAGCCCATTCATGACGAGGCCCGGATCAAGCGTGTGGTTGTTTCTACATATCAGGCTGTCTCCGGCACTGGCCAGAAAGCCATCGAGGAGCTGGAAAATCAGGTCCGTCGTCTCATGTCCGGCCAGCCTGTTGTCGCTGATGTCTATCCGCATCAGATTGCCTTCAACTGCCTGCCGCAGATTGATGTGTTCATGGACAACGGATACACCAAGGAAGAGATGAAGATGGTCAATGAGACCGTCAAGATCATGGGTGATCCGACCATCAAGGTTACCGCCACCTGTGTTCGTGTGCCTGTCTTCTATGGTCACTCCGAATCCGTGAATATCGAGACTGAAGAAAAACTTTCCGCTGACGATGTTCGCTCCCTGCTGGCCAAGTTCCCCGGTGTTATTGTCGAGGACTATCCGGAGAAGGGCGCGTATCCCATGGCCATCAACGGTGCAGGGGAAGACGCTACCTATGTTGGTCGTATCCGCGAGGACGAGACCATCGAGAATGGTATCAACATGTGGATCGTGTCCGACAACATTCGCAAGGGTGCTGCCCTGAACACCGTACAGATTGCAGAGACATTGATTGAGCGCGACCTGGTTCGCGTACCCTAAAAGGATATCCCGTGGTTAACATTACCGATTCCAAGGGATACCTGGAAGCCCTGCTGGCCGCAGACCGTCCGGGCATGGAGAAAGTCCATGCCTTTTACGATCACAGTGTGGGCATGATCTGCACAGATCCGAATGTCATGCTCATGCCGTGGGATGACCACCTGGTGCACCGTGGCGATGGCGTCTTTGATGTCATGAAGTTTGTGGATGGCAGGCTGTATCAATTCGATCAGCATCTTGAGCGTATCCAGCGTTCCTGTGCGGCCATTTTTCTTACGCCACCGTGTTCGTGGGAAGAGATTCGCGAATTGAGCCTTCAAGTCTGCCGAGCTGGTGGGCAGAAAACAGGCATGCTTCGGCTGATGATCGGTCGTGGTCCGGGTGGGTTTGGTCTTGGTACTGAGGAATGTCCACAGTCTTCGTTGTATATTGTTACATATGATATGCACGCCAAGCCTGAATCCGTGTACGAGAAAGGCGTCACCGCTTTCAAGACCTCGATTCCGGCCAAGCAGGCCTATCTGGCGTCGATCAAGTCCATTGACTATCTGCCCAATGTGCTCATGAAACGCGAGGCAGCAGAGAAAGGATATGACTATCCGTTTTGTTTTGACGACCATGAATTCCTGGCCGAAGGGGCCACGGAAAATGTTTGTATCGTCAATGAAGCCGGTAAGTTGATCATTCCTGAATTCACCAATGCCTTGCCGGGGACAACGCTGCTTCGAGCCATTGATCTGATCAAGAACGAAATCTCGATCATCTTCCGTGGGATACGCGAGGAGGAGATACTCCTGGCCCGTGAAGTTATCATTGTCGGCACGACCGGCGATGCCATTTCAGTGGTTCGATATAACGGCAAGCCGATCCATGACGTAAAGCCTGGTCCTGTTGCCAAACGGATTCGTGCGCTTCTCAAACAGGATTTGATTGAGTACGGAATTGAGCTGTAAGCCTTCTGACTATGAAATGAAGAGGGCCGTCCATGTTGGGCGGCCCTTTTATTTTAGAATGCGGAGTTGATAGCCGTCTGGTCGAACTGGTGTATGGCCTTCTTGGCCATGATGTCTGTTCCCATGGTCTTCATGGCGTGGTCATGCAGCATGCGGGTCACATCCATTGGGCCGGGGATGGTCATGAAGCCGAAGGCTTCGGACCAGGATTCTCCGCGAAGATAGGCCAACGCCCAGCGCACGGTGTGCATATGGAAGAAGCCCTGGTTGTTGATGACGATCATAGCCTTGCTGCGTCCGTCTTCTGCACGCTCCCGAAAACTGACCTTGCGGTGTTCACATGAGGCCAGCGGGTAGCTCACATGATAAAATTCATTTCCGGCAAGGGCTGCCTGTACCCACATATCCCAATCCTGATACATGGAGTGTTCCCTGAACCCCTGAGTGGATTCCCACGCCGTGTGGGTCATGATGACTGCCGGGCCGAGAAATCCGCGTGTCTGGAGCAGCTCATCCCTGTATGAGGGGAGCTGTATCATGCCGGGGCGGGCGTTGCGGTCATTTCTCGGGGCCAGCCGAATATAGTCTGCGTACATCAAGTCCGTATTCGGGTGGTCTTCAAAGACGGCAAAGGCGGTTGTCATGTACTTTGGGTCCAGCCGATAGTCCGGGCGCAGGAAAAGGAGCAGATCGCTTTCGGTTGTTTCAGCCGCCGCATTGCGAGCTACTGCAACATTGGCATTCTGATCTGCGGTAAACAGGCGTACTGCGTCAATTCCGGTAATGGCCTTCCAGGTGGAGAGTGCGGAAGAGGGGTGGCTGCCATTGCCTATGATGACAATCTCCATATCCTCCAGTCCAATGGACTGTCTGGATACGGACTGCAACATACGTGGCAGGCCGGGGTGGGTTTCCAAGTCGGAAACGATTATGGACACAGTGTGTGTCTGCATGTGCCTTTCCCTTCCGTGGGTTTCTTCATGTTGAGCTGATTGGCACGATCCGTGTGCACAATTCACGTCACTCGTACCAATCTCATCGTCACACAAGTGAATAACTTTACACCTTCGAGTGGGAAAAAAATAAAAAAATTCCAAGTCTAAAAATACGCGGTAGCTTGCGTGCGTTCGTTGTATGGCGTATGTACTTAAAAGTCTGAAACAATATCCTGGCCGTATTACCGTCAGGTTCACATTTGCATATTTATCACTTTGGTGGTGGTTTGTGGCGATTTTCAAATGCGGTTCTTGCGAGTATGAACGAGATGTCCCTGATAAGCTGTTGGGGAAGCGGGCCAAATGTCCGGATTGTGGCCATGGGGTGACAATTATTGCTGCTATCGAGGAAGAGGAGCCGCTCTTTGACGTTGATTTCGAAGAAGACGAAATTGCAGAAGAGGGCGTACCTTTGTCCGAGTCCAGCGGTGAAGGCGAGCCCATTCAATCCATCGATCTTGACCACGAGGATGTGACGGTCGCCTTCACCGGTCCCGAGGATATCCTGTGTAGCGAGTGTGGACATGTGCTGGAGCCCGGAACTGTTGGAGAGTGTCCGAATTGCGGCGCCCCCATAAGTAGTGTCGATACGCTCCCAGAGGTTGATGAGAGCGAAATTGATGTCAGCGATCTGGCTGGCGAAAGCGTTCCGCAGGTCTGGGATGCCGAATTTGATGGCGCCGAAGAGTCTGAGGTCATTGAGGAAGAAGACCCTGATACATGGCGTCTTTTCAAAGGATCGGTTTCTCTCAATGTGTATGCCGGGATTGTGTCCGGCGTTCTCGGTCTCTTTTTTGTATACTCCTTGTCGCTGCTCACGTCGTCTCAAGCCGGAACAGCCGAGTTGCTGCCGTATATCCTGGGCATGGCCCTGGTTGGAGTCGTAGTCGGTTCCATCGCTTTTTCCTTTCAGTCGCGGATTCCCTTTGCACAGGTTGCCCCTGAAACCGTTTTGACAGCGGTCCTTTTTCTGCTTGTCGGCAGCATCCATCGCAGCATGGTGGAAGAATACACCTTCGAGTACATCCTGCCGACTGTTTTGGCGGCCATAGTACTGTCAGCTCTTTTCGTGGGGCTGTGTCTTCTTCTTTTGGGCAAATTCAAAGTCGGCGAATACGTTCGCTATATCCCTTTACAAATTATTGGCGGCGTTATCGGTGGCGTCGGCGTTTTTGTCCTTTTTGGCGCCTTTGACTGGATTGATCAGATAGGCCTGGATTGGAGCAACAGTTATACCCTGATGGCTTCATTTGTAGGACATTTTACTGACAAATCGTCCATTCTAGCCATTGGTCCGAGTCTCGTATTCGGTCTGGTTCTCTTTGTTGCAATGTGGCGTGTGCGTAATTCGCTCTATATGTTGGCCATTATTCTGGTTGCTTCCTGTGCAGGATATGCTGCCGGGATATGGGGAGGGAGTGACGCCCTGCGGGCTTTGGCAGCCCCGGTACCGTTTGTCGACGGTTCTGCCATGGTGCATCCATTCGCAGTCTTTTCAACCGGCTGGGTGTCTTTGGACAATATCCAGTGGGGTGTTATCAAATCCAATGGCCTGTACATGGGGGCGCTCGCTGCGTTGACAGTGCTGACCGTCATGTTCCGCACCACGAGGTTGGAGATCGTTCGTGGTCGTGAGACCGATCTCAATGTCGAGTACCGTGCACTTGGTTTGACCAATATTTTTTCCGGTGTGTGCGGCGGCATGCCTGTTGCCCTGTCGCATGGCAGGAGCTTGGGGAGCTATGCTTCCGGTGGTCGTGGCCCTCTTGCCGGTATCATAACCGGTGTCGTTTGCGGCACGGGGTTATTTTATGCGGATGCGGTCTTGCCTTTGATCCCCCGGTTCGTGCCCGAAGGACTGTTGATCTACGCCGGGCTTGATATCATTCGTTCCTGGATATTCCGAACCAACACGGCCTTTACCCGTCGTTCGGAAATCTGGATGCTCCGCATGACCTTTCTTGTGACACTGGGATTTGGCCTGCTTGAGGGCGTCGGTTTCGGTGTGGCCCTGGCGCTCATGGTTTCTGTGGCCCGTGCCAGCCATGGGGGAGCTGTCCGTAATGTACTCTCCGGGGCCAACCATACCAGCAATGTGGACCGTGCCTCGGCGCAGAAGCGGACGTTGAAGGAATTCGGCGATCATATCCATATCCTTCGCCTTCAGGGTTTTCTTTTCCTCGGCTCCATGGAGCATTTGCTCAAGATCGTTCGTGTACGTTTGGACGACAAGAATCAGTTGCCCGTGGAGTATCTGGTTCTCGATTTCAAGCTGGTGACCGGCATTGCTTCGGCGGCTGCGATCGGCTTTGAGAAACTGCGCAACCTGGTTGCGGAGTACGGGTTTGATCTCGTCATCACCAGTGCGCCTCTTGAGCTCGAAGATCATCTCAGCGAGATCGGTGAAGTCGGAGAGGGAGACGGAATCTTCAAGGTTTTCTTCAACCTGGATTATGCGTTGGAGTGGTGTGAAAATCGAGTCCTTGATGCTGAAGGCATGTTGGAGATGAAGAAGCAGACATTGCCTGAACTGCTGGCTCCTGTTTTTCCTGAACCCAAATATATTCCCGCCCTCATGAAGGTCTTGAAACGAGAAGTGGTGGACACCGGCGAAGCGGTTTTCAGACAGGGTGACGACTCGAACTCCATGTTTTTTGTTGAGTCCGGTCGTCTCGATGTTGAACTAGAGGTCGAGGGCGGCAAGATTCTGCGGCTCAAGAAAGTCGGGCCTGGTGCGGTGTTTGGTGAAATGGGTATCTACACGTTGGCGTCCCGTTCAGCTACCGTTCGTGCCGCCGAGAAATGCGTGTTGTATCGTATGACTCTGGACAAGTTGGATGCCATTGAGGCGCGTGCACCGGTGCTGGTTACGGCCATCAACCGGTTGTTGATCAATCTCTTGTCCGAGCGTCTGAACGACGCCAATGCCAGAGTTCGTGATTTGATGCTTTAAGGGTGGAGCATCAGCTATTTTTTCTGCTGCAACCCGAGTTCTATCAGCACATATTCCTTGAGAGCCTCTTCCCAGGTGCGGGGAGTCACGCCTGTTTTTCGTATGAACTTCGAGAGATCAAGGACGGAATACGCCGGGCGTACTGCTTTGGTGGGATACTCGCTGGTGGGAACCGGGGCAACGATGCAGTCCTTTCCGGCAAGACTTACCGCCGTGTTGGCGAGACCATGCCAGGAGGTTTCTCCCGTGTTGGCAAGATGATAGATCCCGGTCGCATCCTTCTCAATGAGTTTGACCGTATTCATTGCGATGTCTGGTGCATATGAAGGGGAGCCTATCTGGTCGTTGACCACTGTCAGGCGATTTCGATCATCACAAAGAGACAGGATTTTCTCCACAAAATTGATTCGACCGGGGCCGAAGAGCCAGGATATGCGAACAATCAGTGTGCGGTCATAGCCGAGCTTGAGCAAGCCGCGTTCGCCGTCCGCCTTGCTGATACCATACGCGGAAAATGCGCTGGTTTCGTCGTATTCGGTGTAGGGTGTGTGTTTTTCCCCATTAAACACGAAATCCGTGCTGTAGTGGATAAAAGGGATGGCTCGACGCGCTGCCAGCGAAGCCAGCAGGGGCGGGGCTGTAGCGTTGAGTGCGAAGGCTTTGTCTTCCTCATCTTCGGCCAGATCCACCTGAGTGTAGGCGGCCGCGTTGACCAGAATATCTGCATCTTCCTTGTCGAGTCGTATTTCTACTGCCAATGGATCAAGAATATCGCAGTCCGCACTGGACAGAGGGACCGGGTGTGCGCCGGCATCTGCGAACGCCTTTACCAGGGCTTGACCTAGCAGGCCGGTTTTGCCCCCAAGAATGACGACTGTCTGTCCTTCGATATTCATCAATCGCGCTCCTCGTACCATGTGTCCATGAATGTACGGTATTCGCCGCTTTGAACTTGTTCAAGCCAGGTGGTATTGGCTTCGTACCAATCCAGGGTTTTCTTGAGCCCGTCCGCAAAATTCAGTGTTGGCGCGAACCCCAGCTCGGCTGCGGCCAGAGAATAATCCATGGCATACCGTTTGTCGTGCCCGGGGCGATCGGTAACGTAGGTGATCAATGATTCCGGCTTGCCCAAGAGGGATAGCAGGGTTTTGACCACAGTGATATTCGGCTCTTCTGCATTGCCGCCAAAGTTATACGCCTGGCCTTCGCGTCCTTTGGTCAGAGTCAGTTCCACACCAAGACAGTGATCGTCCACATAAATCCAGTCCCGGACATTCATGCCGTCACCGTAAACGGGCAATTGTTTATCCGCTTTGGCATTGAGAAACAGGAGGGGGATGAGTTTTTCCGGGAACTGGTAGGGACCATAGTTGTTGGAGCAGCGGGTGACCAGGATGGGAAATCCGTAGGTCTCAAAATAGGCACGGGCCATCATGTCTGCTCCGGCCTTGCTTGCAGAGTAGGGCGAATTGGGCGCCATGGGCGTGGATTCGGTGAATTTTCCTGTTGCGCCAAGTGTGCCATATACTTCATCGGTGGAGACATGAACGAAGCGTTCAATCTTTGCCTGTCGTGCGCATTCCATGAGGTTCTGCGCGCCGCCAACGTTGGTGATCACAAAGGGCGAAGGGTCGTTGATGGAGCGATCCACATGCGACTCTGCGGCAAAGTTGACCACGGCATCAATGGATTTGCCGGACAGTATTTCCATGACCTTCTCGCGCTCACAGATATCACCCTGTACGAATTCGTACCGGTCTTCACTTTCTTCCAGATCCATGAGGTTGAGGCGGTTGCCAGCGTAGGTGAGCTTGTCCAGGTTGACTATGGACCAATCCGGATGCTTGGCGAGCATGAGACGGATGAAGTTGGTGCCGATAAAGCCGCAGCCGCCGGTAACAAGAAGTTTCATGGTAGTATGTCAGCCCTATGGTGAAAGGATTTTTTTTCGAGTATGGAGGAGTCTACAGGCGTGGGCGGAAAATTTCAAGATGCGGAATTATTCTTCCACAATGCCCCCGGTCTGACGCAGGGCTTCAAACAGCAGTATTCCCGTGGCGGTAGATAGGTTCAGACTGCGGACTTCTCCCCATATGGGAATGCGCACCTGAGGGTGGTCTCCCATGAAAGCTGTGGTCAGCCCGCGCGTCTCCGGTCCCATGACAATGGCATCGTCGGGCTGAAACTCGAAGTTGTGATATGCGGTCTCAACCTTGGAACTGGCCATGACCAGACGGCTGGGATTCACTGTTATGAGAAAATCATCGAAATCGGGATGGACGGAGACGTCCACATGCGGCCAGTAATCCAACCCTGCTCGTTTCAGGTGTTTGTCGGATATGGAGAAACCCAGAGGCTCGATGAGATGAAGCGGGGTTTTCGTTGCCGCGCATAATCTGGCGATGTTGCCTGTATTAGGTGGAATTTCCGGTTCAAAGAGAACAATGCGCATGGCTGTTATACGTCCAGCTTGATGGTCGCCTTGCCGGGAGAGTATCCCTTCAGCGTGCGGAGCATCTCTCGGATGGAAGCCGAGATGATGTCTTCCACGAACGTCTTCATACCAAGCGGTGCTCCGTTGATGTCCACCTCTATGGAGTTATGCATGGCCAGACAGGCTTTGGTGCTTGTCTTCCCGGCGACGATTTCGGCTGCCAGTGTCTTGCAGTCGGGACGACCACAGGTCTCGCAATCCATGCCGGGGAGGAAGAATCCCTTTTCCAGTACGGTTGCCGCCAGTTCCTCAATGGAATTTTGGACCGGGACTCCATCGACCGACTTGTCTCCGTAGGATGCAATGGCGAGGTCGGGCTGGAGCCAGTCCGTGCCGTCCTCCAGATCGCCGCGCAGGCAGAGGATACGGGGCAGATAGCCCAGGGATTTGCCGCCTTCGACGATGAGAACGTCTGCGGTCAGTAGCGGCAGGATATCGGGCAGAAAACGACTGTGTGTCCAGTGGACAAATGTTTCGGACGGTCCTAGCCCGGCCACGACATCGCAGGTCTTGGCATATTCGGTCGTGTCGGTGTCCTGCCAGTCGAAACCGTGATGACTGAATTTGGCGGCCGCAACGGTCAGGCCGGAATCCTTGAAATGTTGTGCGAGCTTGAGACCAAGGGTTGTTTTGCCGGAGTTCTTGGGTCCGACAATGGATACTGCCTTCATAGTGTTTCTCCGTAGATTAGTCGGTGCTGACGATGGAGCCGTTTTCCATGGTGATGATGTGATCACTGACTGAGGTGAGCCACGACTTGTCATGGCTGACGATGACAAGGGCAGCACCATATTCTTCCCGGGCGCACAAGGCAGCCTGCTTGACCAGTTCAGCGCTTTGGATATCCAGACTGGCGGTTGGTTCATCCAGAAGTAGCAGCTTGGGCTTGAGGACCAGTCTTGCGGCAAGGGCGACACGTTGTGCCTCACCACCGGACAATTCATACCAGAGCCGCTTGCTGAAGGCTTCGGGATCAAGGCCCACGATTTCCAGCGCCCGGAAAACTTTTGCCGGAATGTCGTTTTTGCCTCGGACTTTCAAGCCGTAGGCAACATTTGCAAAGACGGACCGTTTGAGCAGGTATGGCTCCTGAACAAGGAGCGTCACCTGTCGATGAATATGGTTCGGTTTGATAGATGTTGGCTTGCCCAGAAAGGTGATGGTGCCTTCTACTGGTTGCTCCAGAAAAGCGAGCAAGCGGAGAAGGGTGGTTTTTCCTGAACCGTTTGGACCGGCAAGACCAGTGATCTGTCCTTGTATGATCTCCAGACTATCGATGGAAAGAACAGTTCGCTTTGCGTAGCGTTGACGGATATTTTTGAGGCTGATGAGAGGCGTGGTCATTGAACGGCCTTCTTTTTCAGGCCGGTGGCAAGTATATTTACGGTCAGGGCAACAGCCAGAAGGGTGATGCCGAGGGCGATGCCCATAGTAAATTCCCCTTTGCTCGTTTCGAGGGCAATCGCTGTGGTAATGGTGCGAGTGTGCCATTTGAAATTGCCGCCTACCAGCATGGAAATGCCTACTTCGGACACGATGCGTCCATATGCGGCCATGGCAGCGAGCATGATGGAATAACGGGCTTCGAGAACACTGGCCCACATCATTTGTCGAGGGTTGGCCCCGAGTGTGATCAATGTCATGGGCAGACGTTTGTCCAGCGCTTCGACCGCTGCGGCTGTCATGGCAATGATGATGGGCAGTCCGAGCAGGGTCTGACCGATGGCCACGCCGGAGATGGAAAAAAGAAGGCCTGTGCCGCCCAGTGGCCCATGTCGGGTGAGAAATGCGTAAACCAGCAGACCGATGACCACAGTAGGGAAGGACAAGAGAGTGTCCACAATGGTACGGATGATCTTTTTGCCGGGGAATTTGTTGTAGCCGAGCAGAAATCCGAGAGGAATGCCGATCACAAGGGATGCCGTCATGGAAAGTGATGACGCTGCTACTGTTGCCCAGATAGCAGAATACGTTTCAGGATCTCCCGTAAAAAGTAGTACGAGTCCTTGAAAAAAACCTTGTAGTAAATAATCCATAGTTGTCCTTTTAATTCCGGGGGAAGAGTATCTTCTCTTTCCCCCGGAAGGTCAACAAGAACAGCTTATTTTGCGTTGGGAATGAAGAGCTTTTTACCGAGAAGCTTGAAGTCGCCGATAGCCTTCTGGGTAGCGGGAGATGCCATCCAGGAGATGTACTGCTTGGCCAGGTCGTACTGGGCATCTTTGCAGAGCTTGGTGTTTACTGCCAGAGCGCTGTACTGGTTGAAGAGGACCTTGTCACCTTCGACCAGAACCTTCAGGGGCGGATTGCCACCATTGGTATCAGCGTATTTGATGTAGGTACCACGGTCAGTCATGGTGTAGCCGTTTTTTTCGTTGGCAATGTTGATGGTCGGGAGCATTCCCTGACCGGTCTGAATGTACCATGCGGCCTTTTCAGGGACAGCCATGCCCGCGGCCTTCCACAGGGAGAGTTCCTTTTTGTTGGTGCCGGAGTTGTCGCCACGGCTTGCGAAAACAGCCTGTTTCTCAGCGATGACCTTCAGGGCTTCGGCAACGTTCATGCCTTTGACACCTGCAGGATCAGATTCGGGGCCGATGATGACGAAGTCGTTGTACATGAGCTCAACGCGGTCAATGAGAACGCCTTTGTCCATGTATGCCTTTTCAGCGCCAGGAGCATGGACGAGAACGACATCGACGTCGCAATTCTCAGCCATTTTCAGGGCTTTACCTGTCCCAACGGCAAGGAACTTGATTTCGACACCAGTGTCTTTCATGTATTGGGGGACAATCAGTTCATCCAGCAGGCCGGTGTTGGCAGTGCTTGTAGTGGTCGCCATCATGAGTGTTTTGCCGGCTGAAGCGGGCAAGACCATGCTCAGGACGACGAGCAGTGCGATGGAAAGGGTGATCAGTCGTTTCATAGTTCCTCCGAAAGGGTGTGTGAGTATGTCGAGTGCTTGAAGTTCGACCTCACGGGGTTAATGTGTATCGTTTCTATAGAATTCGCCGGATTTTTTAACATCCATTTCCAATAGTTCCGATGCACGCTTTGTAGCATAATCTTCTACATCTAGATAGAAGTGTAGAAATTTATCCATAAGTTCTTTTCCAAAGGGGGACAAATGAAATCGTTGTCCTTTTCCTTTGGTTTTTTCCACAAGAGGGCGCCCAATTCGCTCTTCAGCACTTTTCAGTTTACCCCATGCACGTCGATAAGACATGCCCAGGGCTTCAGCTGCTTTTCTCAAAGAGCCAAGTTCTTCAATGTGTTGGAGCAGAAGGGTGCTGCCGATGCCAATGTAGGTTTTTTCTTCCTGATCAATCCATACACGTAGTCTGAGGACTGCTTCTTGATTTTTAGTCATAATTTACATGCCTTGATTTCCGGTTGATGAGGTCGGAAAGAGTGATGTGAAGTTCGAACAATATATGCAAAAAAATCACTATTAAGTCAATCAAAACATAATGCAAGTGGTGTGTTGGACTATCTTTTGTTATAAAACAATCGTTTCGAATGTCGACGATGCAAGGTCCACAAGAAGCATTTTCCCCTCTAGTGTATTGCTATTTTGGGTCAGTACTTTGACTATCTCTGTCGCCATGAGTGAAGCGATAACTGTAACAGCAGGACAGGGGCAGCCGAGTTCCTCTTCTGCCGCATTGTCATGTCCCATTATGTCGGCCGGCCCGATATTGCCGGGCTGAACAACGCCAACATACCCGGTCCAACCGGCCAGTGCTCCGGTCACAAGGGGTATCTTCGCGTACGCTGCTGCCTGTTGAAGATGAAGGCGAGTTTTAAGACCGCCCAGTGCGTCAATGGCGATATCGCATTCATCCAGAAAGTCAGGAAGCGTGCTTTGATCCAGAAATTCGTTGTGCGCTTTGAGTGTCACGGAAGGGTTGATAAGGGACGCACGTTCAAGAGCGGCGTCAGCCTTGTGAACATTCAGATTGGCGGGAGTAGACAGCATTTGTCTGTTAAGATTGCTCGCTTCAAAAGTGTCCCCATCAGCGGCATAAATAGTGCCGACTCCGAGTCTGAGGAGCACCTCAAGGAGTGTGCCGCCCAGTCCGCCGAGGCCAACGAGCGCCACTTTTGACTCAAGGAGCTGAATTTGATCCTTCGGTGATATGGAGGTCATATTCCGCGAGTAGCGGTCCGGATAGATTCCGTTTTTGAGTGCCTGTGCTTCTACGCTGTGCCCTGGAATGGAAAAGTCCGCGGCAATGGCAGCGATATCTTGATCAGATACGGCTAATCCGTCTTCCCCCCAGGGAAAAGAAACAGGTCTGGCGCATTTGAGTAATGCTTCAGAAATCAAGGGCATTCTTTAGCCACCACCAACCGGGGGAAACAGGCCGACACGATCACCGTCAACGATTTCACTGTCGATCTCGGAACGCAGAGAGTTGATGAAAATCAATGTGACATCCTTTTCAGGAATGTCGAGCTTCTGAACAAGTGACTTGATGGTTTCCCCCTCTTCAATGGGGTAATCATCCTTGTTTTCAGGAAGATACTTAGTCAGTGTTGCAAAGCATTTAATTTCAATACCCATAGGGGGTAACCTAATCCTTTGGCGGTAACAGGTCAATAAAAAGAGGCCGGGAACATGTCCCCGGCCTCTTATAATTGTCGGGAAGCCTGGAATTAAACCTTGGCACCCTGCAGTTCGTCTTCGTCGAAGTCCCATACCACGTCATGAGGAGGCAGCAGGTCGGTTTCGAAGAAGCGGGGCAGTTTGTCATCCATCTTGGTGAAACCTGCACGCTCGTTGAACTCCTGCTCGTCTTTCATGGCTCCGGCGCCCAGGGCGACCAGATCATCGACGGAGAAGGCATTGCCGGTGTAGGACTGTACCAGGTCGGCCATGGTCTGAACGCCGTTCTCGGAGTCGAGGACAGCGAAAGCAACGAACAGGCAGAAGCCCATGGAGTCGATTGCAGCGGTGGCAACCTGAAGGTTCTTGGACAACTCGATGTTGCCTTCCTTCTTGTGACCATCGACGGTTCCGCCGACACCCAAGACGTTGGCGGTTACGCCGTAGCCTGCGGTGTGGTCAGCGCCCATGGCGGTGGTTGCGTAAGTAACGCCGACACCCTTGACCGCACGGGGGTCATAAGCAGGCATGGACTGGTTCTTGACAACCGGGAGGCGATCTACGCCGAATGCGCCACCAGCGAAGGTTACGCCGTTACCCATGATCATACCCATGGGATCTCCGGTGCCGACTTTTTCAAGCAGTTCAATAGCGGCTTTGCCATCACCCCAGGGGATGATGCCGCCGTCCATGGCAATGGCAACGGTGTTACCTATTTCAATGGTATCCATGCCTTTTTCGTCACACAGACGGTCCAGAGCAGCGATGTCATCCATGTCTTTAATCAATGCGTTTGCACCGAATGCCCACACGGTTTCGTACTCGAAACCGGAGCTGACGTAGTTTCCGTCAGCGTCGTTGTACTGCTGCGAGCACTGGATGATGCAACCGGCGTGACAACCTTCAGTGGTCTTACCACCGCGAGCTTCAATGAGTTCGGCGATTTTCTCACCGGAGATATCAGCAGCGTGGTCGCACTGGCCAAGACGGAAGTTCTTGGTGGGCATTGCGCCGGCTTCGTTGATGACGTTAACCAGAACGGAAGTACCGAACGCAGGCAGACCTTCAGCGGTGACGGGGTGACCCTTGAGGATTTCAACCCAAGTGGAGCGAGCGGCTTTGAAAGCGTCGTTGTCTGCTGCGGAAACCTTGTTGGCAAATTCGGGATCAAGCACGATGGCTTTGATCTTCTTGGAACCCATGACAGCACCGGTGCCACCGCGTCCGGCAGAGCGGGCAGGGCGTTTGTAAGGATCGGTGAACTGAATGGTAGCAGTCTTGCGGACAGTTTCACCAGCGGGTCCGATCATGGCGGCACACAGCTTGTTGCCGTATTCGGCCAGAAGTTTGTCGTGACCAGGGTAGGTGTTCAGTCCGACGATGTCAGAAGCATCGCGGAATTCAACCTTACCATCAGTGATGAACAGAGTGGAAAAAGGTGCGTCTTCGGCGGGTTTGTCCTCAAGCACGATGGCGATGAGACCCATCTTGGGCATTTTGTGAGCAAACAGACCACCGGAGTTGGACTCCTTGATGCCGCCGGTCAACGGGGATTTTGTGCCGACAGACACTCGACCGGAGTTTGCAGCGGTGGAACCACCCAGCAAACCAGTGGCGAAGACCAGTTTGTTCTCGGCGGAAAGGGGGTGACAATCTGCCGGAACTTCCTTGTTGATGAGACGAGAAGTCAGCGCGCGACCGCCAAGGTTGACGTAGGGACCGACATCTTCGAAACTGTACTCTTTGGTACGACAATTGATTCTGAGAATCTGGGCCATGGTAAATCCTTATGTGAGTGTTGTTTTCTGCGCGTGTCCTTGACGCGCTGTTAAGAAACTGTCAAACACCTTCTCTATACACCCATAAAATTAATTTTGTCAAAAAAAACAATACATTATGTTCAGTCGGGCATAATAATCGAATGTTCCGATAGCCTTTAAAACAGCTGTATGGAGAAAAAAATGAATAAAGTCGAATGTATGACAATTCACATGAACAAGGACGCATTATCTGCCTGGTACTACGTATTGCAGAAAGGCTTTGCACTGCAAGGATATTCCGGTATGTCTGTTCGAAATTTTTTTTTGCATGTGTTGCAATATGAAGAGGGATTCATCGAAGAAAGTGTTCGGACCATATTTTTGAATAATAGCCCTGTAGATGATATTGATTCCGTGTTTCTGAAAGAAGGGGACAGGATGGCCTTGGGGAGCGCCATGCCCGGCCTTGTTGGTATTGTAATGGGGCGTGACAATCCGTTCAAATCGTTCCGTAGCGATATTTCGGTCCATGACGCCCAAGCGGACGGCGCGGACATTCCTATTACCATTTCAATGAAAATTTTCAGCACGCTGGCTGTGGAGACAGGACGTGCTCTGCTCGAAAGAGGGCTGGATGTGGACGCTGAAATTTTGGCCGCTTTCCTGCACGAAAACAAGCAACATATCAACTCGGTAAATAATATGAGCGGACAGGAATTCGTGGACAAGCTCCGTGCGATGAATGGATTTGTTCGTATTAAAGTTGTGCTCGAATAAACAGGCTGTTCTGTTCTTTGTAGGTGGATACCCCACTGGCTCCGTACAGTCCTTCAGTTCGTCGATTTTTATTTACAACACCCGCCCGGCACCATAAATTATAAAAAATTGTAGCTTGATAGCTATGACTCTTTTTTTATCACGGGTTGCATGTACCAATTCGTGTGCCAAATTTATTAAAACAGGGTGAAAAAGGGCATAAAATAGGTGAATTCCGTGTTGCCTATGAAGAGTAAAAAAGAAGAATACCAGGCCCTATAAAAATTTGGGATGCCTGGTATTCTTTGTAATTTCGATGGTGGGCGATGGCAGATTTGAACTGCCGACTTCCACCGTGTGAAGATGGCACTCTGACCAGCTGAGTTAATCGCCCATTTCAGTTCCTTGTACGAGTTTTGTCACAAGGGAGCAAAAATATATATGCAAGACTTTCAGTTTGCAACCCTTTTTTAGGGATTTTTGATACAATCCTCTGCCTGACATTCCTGCCCTTCCACCATATCTCTATTATAGCAGGTCAGGCCGCAACGAAGGCATCTGCATGTTTCATGTTTGACTTCTTCCAGGCTCAACGGGCCTTCAATTTCCTTGAATGTGCACATCCGTTCATCACATTCTATTTGATGTGGTAGAGCGGAGCGTTTCCTGTAGCCGACATCCGGGACGTCAGTAAACATGGTGTACGGAATCAGTTCGCGCTGTATGTTTGAGGAGACATGGGGCACGCCTTCAGTCAGATATTGATCTATTGATCTGGCTGCTTTTCGACCTTCACCCAGCGCAGTGATTACCAGCGCCGGCCCGGTGTGCATGTCGCCGCCTGTGAACACATTGGGAATGGCTGTTTGCAGGGTCTCCGGGTCGGCACCCAGGGTGCGCCATCGAGTCTCTTCCAGTGTACATGCGCCGTTTTCATCATATAGACATGAGAGTTCGGGTTTTTGGCCTATGGAAGTATAGACCGTATCGCACTCTATGAGCGATTCCGAACCTTCAATGGGAACAGGGCGGCGACGGCCGGAGTCATCGGGTTCGCCCAGTTGCATCTGGATGTATTCGACGTGTGTTACATGGCCGGACTCATCCGCGATGATACGGTTGGGGGCGGCGAGATACAGGTACTTGACACTTTCCTCTTCCGCTCCTTCTATTTCCTCTATGTGCGCCGGCATCTCGTCTCTGGTGCGCCGGTACATCATGGTGACGTGTGCGCCGAGTCTGACGCTGGAGCGGGCCGTATCAATGGCCGTGTTGCCTCCACCGATGACCACGACCCTTTTGCCTATGCCGGTATCGACTCCGAGACCGACCTTTGTCAGGAATTCCGTGCCGGTTTCCACGCCGATGGAATCTTCGCCTTCGATCCTGAGGGTCATGTTCATCCATGCTCCGATGCCGAGGAAGACTGCCTCGAAGCCGTCTTCTGCCAGAGAGTCGAGTGTGAAGTCTTTGCCGAAAAGTTGTTCCGTGACGACATCAACCCCCAGTCCGAGGATGCCCTCGATCTCCCAGTCGAGTACCGACTTGGGCAACCTGTATTCAGGGATGCCGTATCTGAGCTGGCCGCCGAGCTTGGGCATGGACTCGAAGATGGTCGGACTGTATCCCAGTCTGCGCAGGAAGAAGGCGCAGGAAAGTCCGGCCGGACCACCACCGACCACGGCAACTCTTCGGCCATTTTCCGGGGCGCAGGAGATGGGCAGACGTTGACCGGAGTTCATTTCCCAGTCGGCTACAAACCGTTTGATCATGTTGATACCGACAGATTCGTCGACATGACCGCGGCGGCAGACGCCTTCACAGGGGTGAGGGCAGACTCGTCCGATGGACAGGGGCATGGGAATGCGTTCACGAATGGTTTCCAGTGCACCGGCGAAGTCACCGCGTGAAACCTGTTCAATATAGCGGGGAATATTGATCTGTCCGGGGCAGCGCTGCCGACACGGGGCCAGGCAGTCCGTGTTCTCGTTGAGATGTTTGATCCGTGCGGTCATGCCCCAGATGGTGATGACGCCGCGTGGACAGACCTGTTCACATCCACCGCATGCGGTGCAGAGTTCCGGGTCGACTACGGGGTAACCGTCTGGCCCCATGGCAATGGCGCCAAACTGACAGGCTGTCACGCAGGTGCCGTATCCGAGACATCCCTCAGGGCACATCTTGGAGCCGCTGTACAGCATGTGTTGGGCGCGGCAATCCTTGACGCCTTGATATTCATAGATTTCTTCAGCGCGGGTGCCACCGGTGCAGTCTACAAAGGCGATTTTTTTCTCCACGGAAGAGAAATCGAGGCCCATGATGGCAGCGACATTCTTGGCGACTTCATCCCCTCCGATAACGCAGACTGTGGCTCCGGCCTTGCCATCGACAACGCCCTGGGCGGCTCCTGCGCAACCGGGGAAGCCGCAGCCTCCGCAGTTGGCTCCGGCGAGCACGCTTTCCACCTGGGCGATGCGTGGATCTTCGTAGACATAGAGCACCTTGGAAGCCACAGCCAGGATAACAGCTGCGGTCAGGCCAATGCCGAACAGGACGAGTACGGAAGCTGTGATCATATCCATATACTCCTAGGAGGCCATGCCTTTGAATGCGAAGAATGCGAGGGACATCAATCCGGCCATGATCAGTCCGAGCGGGGTGCCTTTCATGGACACGGGAACTCGTGCAAGATCTAGACGTTCTCGTATACTTGCCAGTACCACAAGGGCGAGCATGAAACCGAAACCGGATGCCATGGAAAAGACGAGTGTTTCGATGAAGGAAAATTCTTCTCGCTGGCAGATGATGGCGATACCGAGAACCGCACAGTTCGTGGTGATCAACGGTAGAAAGATGCCCAGAGATTTGTAGAGCGGAGGGATGACTTTTTTCAGGAACATTTCCACGAATTGGACCAATGCGGCAATAACCAGAATAAAGGCTATGGTCTGAAGGTAGTCCAAATCATTGGGGGCCAGCATGAATTGTTGTACACACCAGGTGATGCATGCCGCCATTGTGGCCACGAAGACAACGGCCAGGCCCATGCCTATGGCGACACTGGACTCTTTGGATGTGCCGATGAATGGGCAGTTGCCAAGATACTGCGCCAATACGATGTTGTTGACAAAGATGGCGGCGATGATGAGTACGAAGTAGTCCATTATGCCCCCTTTTCGTTGTTCTTGAGCAGGCCTTTGTTTTCCAGACGGGTAAATACGCGCATGAGGAGTTCCTTGGTCATGCGGGGTATCTCGACCTGAAGGAGTGTAACGTATTCATCAGCCAAATATTGTTTTCCGACAGCGACATATTTTTTCCAGGCCGGAGACTTGTAAATCGTGATGATTTCATCGACCTCATTTTGCGTTAAGTGCTTGGAATAGTAGTCCGCCATTTTGGCCAGTATTTCCATGACCATGATCTTGACGCCTGCCTGCATCTCCTCATTTATGATGGTGAGCGCTTTTTCAGGCATGTTGGGGTTTTGATGTTTAATTTGTGTCTGGGCTCTTGCTCTCAGTTGTTCAAGCATCGGTTGCATCATTTCCAGAGCACCGGAAAGTTCAATCATGTCCATCATACTTTCTTTGGTGGGCGGCTCGGCTCTGGCCGGACTCCAGATCAGAAGGAGTGAGAGAATGAAGAATGCTATGACGAAAATGCGCTTCATGATTATGCTCCCGGTTTGGTTGCGCACATGCCGCAGGTTTTGCAGTCGTGAACAGGGCCTTCAACCGCTTCCAGTCCTTTTGATTTGCGCTGCCAGTTGGTCAGAAGATTCATGCCTGCCAACACGACACCCAGGCAGACGAAAGCGCCGGGTGCTTCCACCATGAAGGTGAAAGGCTCATACCAGTCGCCCATGACCTGCATGCCGAACCATGTCCCGTATCCGAAAAGTTCACGAATGGAGCCGAGAAACGTCAGGGAAAGAGTGTAGCCTATGCCCATGCCAAGTCCATCGGCCACGGCCAGAAGAATCGGGTTCTTGGAGGCGAAGGCTTCGGCGCGGCCCAGGATGATGCAGTTGACCACAATGAGCGGGACGAAGATGCCGAGCTGCTGGTAGAGCGGATAGGCATAGGCCTGCATGAGTAGTTCAACGCAGACCACCAGAGAGGCAGCGACCACGATGAAGCAGGCGATGCGCACCTTGGCCGGGATGACCTTCCGCAGAAGGGACACCAACAGGTTGGACAGGGCCAGGACAAAAATGACGGCCAACCCCATGCCGAAACCGTTATACGCTGTTTTGGTGACAGCCAGTACCGGACACAGGCCGAGAACCAGTTTGAACGGCGGCAGGTCCTGCCAGAGACCTTTTGAGAGTTCTTTCCACAATGTGCTCATGACGGTATCCTAGGGACCCCATGCGTTGGGGAGTTTGTCCTTGATTCTATCGAAAATCTGTATGGCTTCATTGACGGCTGTCACCGTTGCGGTCGAGGTAATGGTCGCACCGGATATGGCCGCGATGGTGCCGCCCTGTTTATCCAGAGCGATCGAGTCGGTGGCGAGCCCCTTGAACTGGTCTCGGAAGACGGGCTCGGTTGCGCGCGCTCCGAGGCCGGGGGTTTCCTTCATGGTGGTGATGCCGATCCCCTGGAGGGTGGTCCCGTCAAGCGTGAAGCCGACCATGATGCCGACCTTGCCGCCATAGCCGACGCCGAAGGTTTCAAAGGCCACGCCTTCGAGTTTGCCTCCCTTCATGAACGGAAAGACAGTGACAGCCCCTTCGGGGAGCTCGAAGACCTTGCGGTCATTGACGGGATTGTTTTCGTAGTCGCTGAATATTTGATCAAGAGCCGGGCCTTGGACGTAGGTAAGAACCTGCTCTTCAATACGTTTGCTGGTGGCTTCCCGGACCGTGGCCAGGGTCAGTCCGGACAGGCCGCAGATGAGCGACAGGACCAGAATCATTTTGATCATTTCTCTCATGCCGCTTCCTCCGTGTCCTCGTCAAAAAACGAGTATGGACCACCGAATGGTTTGGGCCGGATGCGGTCCAGGAGCGGTGTGAACAGGTTGGCTAGCAAAATGGCAAAGGGCACACCGTCCGGGTAGATGCCGTATACGCGGATGATGATGACCATGGCGCCCCCTATCAACCCAAAAAGCAGGGAGGGCACGAGGCCTACCGGTGAAGAGGCTGCATCCGTCGCCAGGAAGAAGGCTCCGAACACGGCTCCTCCAGCCATGAGATGGAAAAGAGGTTGAGCGTATGCAGTAGGGTCAATAAGCCAGTAGATCGTGGCTGTTCCCAGCAGTCCTGCTATGAATCCAAAAGGGATTTCCCAACGGATATGGTGCCGTATGAGCAGGAATATGCCGCCGGCGAGCAGGGCGAGAACGTGTACCTCTCCCAGACCGCCAAGTTGTTGGCCCAGGAGCAGGGACATGGGGTCAAGGTGCTGAATGGATTCCAGACCGAAGGACTTGATTTGTTGTAAGGGCGCGGGAAGGCCGGACATCATCATGGAAGCATTGGTATCCATGAATGCGGGCCAGGAGATGTGACAGATTGCCCAGCCGACCAGTGGCGCGGACAACGGGTTGCCGCCAAGACCACCGAAGATCATCTTGCCCAGACTTATGGAGGTGACTGCGCCGATGGTTACCAGCCACCATGGAGCGGATGCGGGGAGCAGGAAGGCAATGATCAATCCTGTGAGGAGTGCGCTCCAGTCGTCCACGGTTTGTTCGCGGTTCATGAGTCTGTTGCAGGCGGCTTCAGTGGCAACGGCAATTGAACAGGACAGGGCCATGACGCGCAAGCCGTCCAGTTTGAAGACGATGACGGCCATGACCACGGCGGGCAACAAGGCTATGAGTGTCTCAAGCATGTATCGTTTGATTGACCGGCCACAGTGAACATGAGGTGGGACAGCAACGGTCAGTAAGGGCTGGAGAGGCCTTAACATGGTGCATCTCCTTTTTTGTCACGCTCATTGATCGGTACATCCGGCGGTAGTTCTGCCCCTGCCAGTAGGGCCAGCTCGTATTTTGCCAGTCGGATATACTGCAGGAGCGGGCGTTGGGCCGTGCACCAATAGCCACAGAGGCCGCACTCGATGCATGAATGAATATGGAAGCGCTCGGCGCGTTTGAATTGTTTGAATTCGGCACACCGGCTGATCATCCCCGGCATGAGGCGTGAAGGACAATGCCGTTCACATTCGCCGCATCCAAGACAGAAATTGTCTGTTGTTTCGAGCCCTTCTTCCTTTCGGAAGAGCGTAAGCCCGTTGGTTTGCTTGTCCACCCCTTGTTCAAGATTGACAGCAGTCATCCCGCGCATGGCACCTCCCAGAACGAGTCGGTCACCAGGCTGCACCTTTACTCCCAGTTCCTTTGTCAGCCATCCCACTGGAGTGCCGATCCTGACCAGATGGTTCTGTGTTCCAAGGGTCATGACCGTTTCGGATACAGGCCGTCCTGATTCCATGACACGGCCAATGAAATACAACTCTTTTACTGACAGGATAGTGCCATTTTTCGGCAGCATGCCGGGAAGGACTTCTTGGCCGGTGACGGTTTTGATGACCAGAGGGTCCAAACCCTTTGGATATATCGGTGCAACATGCTTGACCGTACAGTTGGCAAAGGCGTTGGTCTGATTGCCTTCGGCAACCACCATGAAGATTCTTATTGGTTCGACTATGCGTTGAATCGTATCCAGCCCGATCTCAAGAACTTTTCGATAATCGCGAAGAAGTGGTTCATATATGGATATTCCCGGTTCAGGGGGGACTCCATTGATGATGAGTGTTCGTGTCCGGTTCAGGCGTGCGACGTTGATGCCCATGTCGCGGAGCCATTTTCGCAGGGCGTTGCCGGACTCGGAACAGGGGACGAGAGGTTCTGTCCGTTCTTCGCCCGTGACCTCAATATGCATATAGTCATGATAGACTGCCTTGATGGTTCCAGCCAAAGGGGCGTGCATGTCACCCCTGTCTTCGTTGTTGGACAGGGCGATCCTGGTCCCGGCAAGCACTTGATCGCCTTCCGCCAGGATTGGAGTCATGCCGTATATGGGAACGCGAAGTCTGTCTGGTGTTGACGCCTGAATCAGGGGGCCGGTTTCGCCGGTATGCAGACTGAAATTGGATATGGTCATATTCTGTCGTTTCCTATTGCATGTGACATTGGTAGCAGGCCTGTTCTCCGAACGGTCCGACTTCTTCACGCTCGTGACATCCCATGCATTTGCCGTGGAAGGCGATCATGGTTGTGGGCAATAGTTCCTCCACCGGGACAGTGTGGCAAGTGGAGCAAGCCTGCTGCCTGGCGTCAGGAGCCGAGGCAGTCTCACGGGTGTGACAGTTGGCGCATCCGTTGATGCCGCCTATGTAGAAGTCATCGTGGCACCCCGAATCTGCACAGCGTGTGTGCGTCGCGTCTCTCAGGTTCAATTTGTTATCGCTTCCGTCTGAGTGACAATTGGCACACGCCTGCGGTTCCGGCTCAATGGATTCATCATGGTGGCAGGTCTGGCACTCGTTGTCTGTATATTCGGCTGCATGGTCATCGTGTGAAAAATTGTCGATAGATGCTTTTGCGTGGTGGCAGGAAGCACAGTGTGCTTTATCAATGGTCTTCTGGTGGTCAAGGACGAAAGCCGCATTGAATTGGGCCGCATGACATCCGCTGCAGGCAGGAGGATTCTGGGCGTCACCGGTGGTGTGATGGCAGGAGGCGCATTTCCCATCCACAATGTTGATATGCTCCTGATGATTCAGGATAACTTTACCGCCTTTGTTCTTGAGCAAAATGCGCATGGGCGGCTCGTCAGCATGGATGGGGATCAGATATCCGCCAAGGGCCACGATAAAGAGAATCGCAGATACAATGGTGATGGAGAGAAACCGTTTTTGCAATGAATCTACCTCTGAATTTATGGCGTAATGAATACTTTTATCTGAAAACAGCCGGTTAATCCACCGTATATTGAGTTGGGTACTGACGGGTGGCTGTCAGGGGGGCAGATAGAGTTTATTTTTTGAAAAGAATCTGGGTTGCTATCATGAGAGCAAACATGACCACGCCCAGCCACCAAAGGAAGAGTACGAGTTCAGTAGTAAAGCAAACATATGCAGCTTTAAAGGCTACTTCCAAAGAAAAGTGTTGAATGAGTGACAGCAGGTCGATCCCGAACACTATTTGCAGAAGATCAAGCAGTGTTATGGAAGGCCAGGCCTTGAAAAGAACCCATGATCCTGCCTGATAGCCGAGGACCAGCAGACAGCCGATCCAGGAAATAAATCCCATTGTCTTAAACATCCGAGAAATGTATATAATAATAGACGTGAAGGCTATGAAATTGTTTGGAGAGCAAGGAGATATATTAATGGATTTGGTGACAGGCGATAAAATACTGTTGGAACTGTCTACTTTTGAAGACAGATTTCTTGGTGTTGTTGCTGATGTGAAGTCGGATGGCCGTCTGTTGGTATACGTTTCCCTGCCCCCGTTGGCGGTCGAGAGGATAGGGATACATACCCCAGCCCTGATTCGCTATGCCTATGACGGTCAGTTGCTCGGGTTCGCCTCAGAAATCTTGAATACGATTCATTCATCGGGTGTCATACTGGAGCTGGCTGGGCCGGAATCTGTTTTTGACGCTGAGGAACGGAGCGAGCCGAGATGCGTGTGTCGTTTCCCAGCCAGTATCGAAGGAGAAGGCCATGTCGTGCAGGGGGTGGTGGAAGATATGTCAGCCAGTTGCGCCCGTATGCATTTGTTCGGAGATGATTTGATTGAATTTCCCGAAGATCCCGGCAGAGTAGTCAAATTGACGTTTCATCCCTTTGATAAAGAAAGCGAGGCGTTTTCCGTGGGGTGTGCGGTCGTCAAGGCCTTCCTGAGGAATGGAGAGCGATTTGCCGTAGTTAGGTTTAACAACGACGAACCGGATACACGCAAGCGCATATCCGGTTTCGTTGAAGCACAGGTGTGCTGTTTCGTAACTCATTAGTCGTTTAATCCAGTTCAAGTTTTTTTGCGTAGGTCGCGGCTTCAATGCCTGCCACGCATCCTTCACCCACAGCTTTGGCCATTTGCAGCGGAGGACCGCAGATGTCGCCCGCCGCATACACGCCTGTGACGTTCGTTTGTTGCTTCTTGTCCGCTTCAATATACTTCATGTTTTCATCCAACTGCACCCCGAGCATGGCCGTCAGCTCCAGGACACCCTTGGCTCCCAGTTCAATGAATACACCGGCAACAGACTGTGTCGAACCGTCATCTAACAAGACGGATTCCACGGCGTTTTTCCCCTTTATTTCAGTGATCTGAATGCCTTCACGTACGATCACGCCAGTGGTGTCGAGCTGTTCGCGCAACCCTTTTGCGATGTCCAGTTCTTTGCAGTAGAGGTGTACTTCGGAAGCGAAATTGGTCAATGCCACGGCCCCGCCTGCTGCGGCACTGCGGCACCCTGCCACGGCAACGACTTCGTTGCGGTAAAAGCCGGCATCACAGTCCACACAGTAGCTCACGCCCTTGCCAAGCAGGTCTTTTTCGCCGGGCACCTTGAGCTTGTTGCGACTGGAACCTGTCGCCAGAATGATGGCCTTGGCCTTGATCATGTCACCGGATTCGAGCTTGATTGAAAAAAGTTTGCCGTCAGGTTCGATGGCCAACACGTCTTCGTCTCTGAATTCAGCGCCGAAACTTTCGGCCTGCATGCGACCAGTCTTGAGGATTTCCTCCCCGGAGATCATTATTTGGCAGCAGTAGTTTTCGACATGAGCCCAGAAGAGGGAGCTGTTGTCTATTCGACCCAGCATGAGGACTTTGGCTTTCTTGCGGGATGCGTGGATGGCGGCTTGAAGACCGCCGGGGCCGGAACCGAGAATGGCTACATCGTAAAGGGTATCGGGCATAGGGTGCCTCCATGAGAAGAGATGGTTGAGTCGGAAACCAAAAAATAAGCACCCGGAAACAAATGTAAAGGGTGCTACAGGAAGGGAATGCGCAGCAGGTTGAGTATTGACCCGTACCTGGGGGTGCGAAAAATGTTGAGCCCGATCGTCATGCCGTTGTGTCCCTTGTCTGGTTGCGCCTTGTATGTGCCGAATATGCGGTCCCACCACGGGAAATTGAATCCGAAGTTCATATTTGCTTCGCGCATGTCGGTGGAGTGGTGTACTCGGTGCATGTCCGGTGTGACCATCAGGAGCCGCATGGCAGCATCGATTGTAATGGGAATGCGTACATTGGCATGGTTGAAGAGGGCGCACCCATTGAGCAGCACTTCAAAAATCAGAACGGCCAGCATTGGTGGACCGAGTATGAAGATGGTCCCCAGTTTGAGACATAACGACAGGCATATTTCGATAGGATGAAAGCGGATGCCAGTTGAGGCATCAATATCCAGGTCGATATGGTGCATGCGGTGTACGCGCCAGAGGAGCGGAATCCTGTGAAAAATGACATGTTGCCAGTAAATGACCATATCCAGGAAGATCACGCTGGTGATGATGGCCACGACAGGGGGGATGGATGAGAGGTTGAAGAGTCCGTAACCGTGTTGGGTGCAGTAGAGTGCAAATCCCGTTGGGACGAGGGGGAGGGCAAGTCGAGCGATGATCGTGGACAGAATGGAAATGGAGAGATTGGATACCCATCGGCGGGGTTTTGACGTTGTCAGTTGGCGTCGAGGCCATACGGTTTCAGTCACGCCCATGACAACGAGCATGAGGGCGAAAGAGCCGAGTCGTATAGTCGCTTCGCTATGCACATGTTCTCCCAGAATGCACTATGGACCAATATCCTTGGCGGACTGCTTGGTGCCTTCCTGCTGCGGCTTGGGTTTGGCCGACTTGGATGGTTTCCACGGCTTGCCGTGAATACGCTGGTAGAGTTTGCTGGCCTCCAGGAATCCGGGATTCATTTCCAGAGCAGCCACCACCTCGATTGACGCTTCATCAACTTTACCCATGAAGTAGAGAGCCTTGGCCATATTGAAATAGATATTCTCATCCTGTGGAGTCAGTTCAAGCGCTTGTCGGTAGGCATGGATGGCACCAGGGTAGTCTCCCTGTTTACGCAGATTGACACCCAGGGTGTTGAACGGATTGGGCGTATCTGACTCGTATTTGAGAATCTCGATAAACAGATTCTTTGTTTCTTCAAGCCGGTCAAACTGGGCGTGTACGCTGGCTGCTTTCTTGAGAAAATTCTTGAAGGATTCCATGTCGCCGCGACCTTTGTAAGCCTCGGCCAGACCTTTGTACGCCTCGGCAAAGAGGTCGTTGATCTTGACGGCTTTCTTGAAGGATACAATGGCCTTGCCATATTTCCCCGTAGCCATGAACTGACAGCCCATATCGTAGTACTTCTGGGCTTCGTCCTGATAGGAGATGAGCTCTTCAAAGGCTTCGATGGCGTCATCGAAGTCGCCGCGCTCAACCATATCCTGTGCTTCCCTGAGTTCCATTTCCTCGATCTCGGGGTAACTGTTCAGCTGGTCGGCAAGGATGAGATATTTCTCGAAGGTATCAAGCGAGTATGGGCGAAGAATATACCCTATACAGCCGGCGGCAATGGAGTCCAGCACATGGTCTTTTCTGTTTTCCAGAGTGACCATGATGATGGGCATGGGCCTTCCGCTCATGTTGATGTTGATGATCTGGGCAAACTTGATGCCGCTCATGTCGGACAGGGAAGAGTCACAGAAGATGAGGTCCACCTGGTTGTCGGCAATATAATCTATTGCCGCCGCTCCGGAGGTGAAGATCTGAACGTGTTTAGGACCAAAGGACTTGATTGTGGCAAGGTCGCGTTTGGCGTGTACCTCAATGTTCGTCAGGATGAGGATGTTGTTGTATATCCCGAATGCTTTGCTGTTTTTTCTCTGTGCCGGCATGTTTGATCGTGTCTCCCTTATAAATCAAACTACGGGTTCAAATTAAGTATATCAAGTGGTTCGCTAAATATTATAACGAATAAAGGTGTGTGCCTTTTGCTCAAGTGATTGAATCCGTTTATCTTTCGGGAGTAGGGCAAAGATTCGATCTATGCATCCTCGCTCGGAGAGCAGGCTGATTGTGGTGGGAAAGGCGAGTTTGAACAGCCAGCCCACGAGAAGAAGGATGAAATCATTGCTGTAGTAGAGGTTCGAGTAATCGCAGGTCTGCCCTTCAAAAACAGCCTTGAAAACAGTGTCTGAATACTTGGTGGGGTGTTCTTCCAGACTGTGGATGACGATCCTTTTGGGATCAGTTGTTATACTCAGGTGGTCCAGCACTACGTCATAGATGTCGAGTTTGTCGCTGTCGCGAACCACGTTGACCACGTTTTTCAAGAAGGCGGGGCAATTGGGATTGATCTCTTTGACGTTGTGGAGTCCTACGGCAGCCTTGAGGATGCGGAGATCCGCTGAATCAAGGGAGTCGGGAATGGGGATGGTGCGCAGTGTCAGGACACCAAGCCTGCCGTGGTTGACGGAGTGTGCGTCTCTGAATGTGTCGTATTGTTTGAATTGCGGGAATCGGCCGATGTCGTGGTAGAGGGCTGACAGGAGCGAGAGGCGTGCCGATCGTCCGTTGAGGCCCTCTCCTTTGATAATTGCCTTGGCGTTGTCGAGGACCCGCATGGTGTGATCGATCTTGAGCTGGATATGGTAATCTTTGTCCGCATTACCAGATAGATAAGCAGTAGAGAAATCGGTAAATGTCTGAATATGGCGATCCAGGTGCATGATCAGTCCTTCAGGTGCTTCATTCTGGCTTTGTAATCGAGTTCGGAAATTTCACCCTTGGCAAAGAGCTCTTCAACCTCTGCGCGCTCCTGTTCTGTTTCAATTCGAGCCTCTTCATCCATTTCCTTATCGCGTAACGGGCCTCCCGGACCGAATAGCAGACGAAGAAAAAGCAGTATGACTCCCATGATCGCCGAGACAAAAACAAGTCGGGCGATGGCTGGCAGGATTTTCTCTCCGTACCCAGAATTGAATGGCCAGGCGCGCCATTCCGGGCTGTTGAGAAAGTCAAACATTTGAGTGCTGAAATGATATATATCCAAGAATTCCATATGAGTGTCTCCTTACGGCCCCATACGGGCCAACGGCACTTTCCTACGTCCCAATTGACCGGGTGGCAAGCCATTAGGACGAATTTATGAAATATAATTGCCTATAATTTATAAACTGTTTTAGACGGTTGGCATGGAAGTTAGCCATTGTACATCGTCAATCGATGGTGTAGTAGCGGGCTTGAACCTGATTTGGAGAAATCATGCGCATACTTATTGTTGAAGACGAATTCACCAGTCGTAAACTGCTTCTGGCGCTGCTTTCCGACTTTGGAGAGTGCGATGCCGCAGTGGATGGTGTTGAATGTGTCGAGTCCTTCACCAAAGCAATTGAAGAAGGAAAACCATACGACCTCGTCTGCATGGACATCATGATGCCGAACAAGGATGGTCATCAGGCATTGAAAGATATCAGGGTTATCGAGCAGGAGAAGGGGATTTCGACTTCTGACGAGGCCAAGGTCATCATGATTACGGCATTGAACGATCCCAAGACCGTGGTAAAGGCGTATTACAAGGGCGGAGCCGCTGCCTATCTGCCTAAACCCATCGAAGTGGACAGCCTCTACGCCATTTTGCGCGATTTGGCGCTCATAGAATAGATTGCCTGCCAGGCGTTTCTACATTACGATATACACATGCATAGATACATTTTTATGATTTTGCGCCGCGTGATCGAACACAAGGTGTCATTCGTCGTTTCGTTGTTTGTCCTGACTTCAGCTGTTCCGGCTTTTGCTCAGGAAGCGACGGGATCACGTAGCGGCAGCATCCTTAATGTGCTCCTGCTCGGCTGCATTGCCTATTTTCTGGTCCGATCCTTCCGCCGTCGTTCCGGTGGAGGAGGGGCAAAGCCAAACAAGTGGAATCGACCTGATCAGACTCCATCGGATGACACCGATCAGCCGGACGAGCCGCAGCAGCCTGCCGGCAGGCCCACGGACAAGGATGAGGCGGCCCGCAGGACGTGGGAGCTTCTCAGCTCGAACCCGGAGAGCAAGCCCACCGTCCAGACCGATCCTGTTTCCCCGACAGTCTCGAATCAGGTTGACGGGTTTGACGAAGCCGAGTTTCTGGAAGGGGCCAAAGTCTTTTTTTCTCATTATCAGCAGGCTGCCGATGCGCATGATTTCAAGTCTATCAGGGACTTCATTTCTGATGAAATCTATGCCCAGGCCATGGCGCAGACTGTACGTGGTCGCACGGAAGTGATGCTGCTCACGGCACGGCTCATGGAAATGAAGTCGGAAACAGGTCGTACAATGGCCTCTGTTTTTTATGATGCCCAGCTTCGAATTGGCGATGAAGGCCAACAGCAGGAGCATCTTCGTGCTGTCTGGGAGTTCTCCCGAGACGATACCGTACCCAATGCATTTTGGGTGCTTGAAACCATCAATAACGTAGATCAGTAGCCCTGTTCGGGGCGTGTATAACCGGAGGGAATTGTGGCGGATACAGTTCATGATCTGAACCAGCCTATTGGTGCGCTCATTGACATAGCTGTTCGTGAGTTCGGTGAAGTGGATTTTGAGACGGTCACGGTTGGTGACGTGTCTCTGGAAGTGCTTCAGATCAAGCATATGCAGAAATATTTGGATAAACTCATGGATAAGAGCAGATCGGGCAAGCAGATTACGTTGCCATTGTGGGCCAAGGTCTGGCCTTCCTGCCTCGTTCTTGGATATACCCTGACCCGATTCCCTTTTGCCAAAGGAGCGTCCATTCTTGAAGTGGGGGCCGGTTGTGCGGTTAACGGGATGGTCATGGCCAGTCTTGGCTATGATGTGGCCGTGAGTGACATCGAGCCGTTTGCTCTGCTGTTCAGCAAAATAAATGTGTTGAAAAACGGCCTGGAAGACAAGGTGGCTCTGCATCGAGCCGATTTTACTTGTGATTCGATGGATTGTCGTTTCGATTACATTATCGGCTGTGAAGTCCTGTACGAAGAATCGGCATATGAACCTGTTGCAGATTTCATGGATGAGAATCTGGCCGAAACCTCATCTGCCGAAATTCTTTTGGCCATGGATCAGAAGCGTCAGGGCCGGAAATTTTTTGATCGTGCCAGTGAGAAATTCATGATGATGAAATCGGCTGCCAATTATAAAGACGAGAAGACTGGTGAAGAGAATGTCGTCAATCTGTTCCGTCTGAAAAGGAAACAGTCGTGATAGAACTCAAAGACTGTCCGAAACAATTTACCACTGATCAGGATAAGGCATGCAGCCCGGTGGAAACCGTGACGCGGGTCAAGGGTCTGCTGGCCGAGAAGTGTGCCGGTGTATTGGCAAAGACTGATCGAGTGGACACAGGCAGACTGGGCATACCCGTCTTTGTCAGCGAATGCGGTCCTGAAGCTCGGTCTATCATGCCAACCAGAAAGCAGATGGGGAAGGGGGCTTCTCCGGAGCAGGCCGAAGCCTCTGCGCTCATGGAATTGGTGGAGCGCTATTCCTATTTCAGCTTTTGGGGTGATGAATCCAACTTTACTGAAATGACCTGGACCGATGCGCAGGCACAATGGCCTGGCCGGACCATGGATATACGTCAGGTCATTCGCTCGGTCGAAGAAGATATTTCCGAGAAAAAAGCTGTCCGGCTCATGGATCTCATCCAGTGGCGTTTTCATCCTGCTCTGAATGTCGCAACCGGCGAAGAAGAGTTCGTTCCCCTTGATTGGTTCAAGAAACTCAACGAGTTCAATGGATCGTCAGCAGGAAACACGTTTGAGGAGTCCATTTCTCAGGGGGCATGCGAGCTGGTTGAACGCCACGTGTGCGCCGTTGTGGACAGAACCCGGCAAGTGACGCCAACCATTGATCCGACGAGTTCGGATAGCCCTGTGCTGCAAAAGTTGGTGGAGAAGTTTGAGCGCAATAACATCAAGCTCATTCTCAAGGATTTTACTCTCGGTTATCCGGTGCCGACAATTGCGGCCATTGCCTGGGATCCGAAAACCTTTCCTGTGCTGAGTGAAATAGTCTTTACGGCCGGTACTGCCGCTACACCGGAAAAGGCTGCGATCCGGGCGATCACAGAAGTGGCCCAGCTCGCAGGCGATTTCGAAACGAGTAGGGTATATGAGGCTTCCGGCCTGCCTAAATTCCTGGAGTTGGAGCAGGCGAAATGGCTCAAGGAAGGGGACGTCGTTTCATTGGATTCTCTGCCGACTATAGAAAGTGATAATATTCTAAAGGAATTGATGGCCCTGGCAAACGGTCTCAAGGCTTTGGGTGATACGCTGTACGCTGTTGATACCCGACATCCGGATTTGATGGTGACCACTAACTATAATTTTGTTCCCGGTTTTGATTTCCGTGAACGGACGGCACACAGGTCTATCGGGTTGTTCGTCGGTCGGATGCTTGCAGAGGACGCTGATTTTGATGAGGCGCTGGAAGGACTCGATGTGTTGGAGGAAGTCTACCCCGGTGGATATTTCCTGCCGTTCTTCCGAGGACTCCTTGCATTGCGTATGGGAGACCCCCTGTATGCTGCAAGTCAGTTCGAAGAGGCCGAGCCGTTACAACCGGCTAACGCTGAACGGGCGTTGTCAGCTTTTTATCAGGCATATGCGCTTTCACAGGTGGAGGATTGGGAAAATACGTTGGATCCACTGGGCAGAGCCATTGCGCTTGATCAGGAGTGCAAAGAGTTTTATAATCTGCGTGGAGTGGCTCATTTCAAGGGCGAGAGGTATGCGGAAGCCGCAGAAGATTTCCTCGCATCGCTTGATATCGATAGTGGGTCACCGCATGATCTTGCCAATCTTGGGCTGTGCCACAAGTTCATGGGCAACCGTGAACAGGCGCTTGACTATTTGCGAGCCGCATTGGATATGGACCCCAGCCTGGACTATGCCCAGAAGCACTATGAAGAATTGATGGAATCTTAATTGGTTATATATAATATAAAGTTGCAAGATTTATTCATTCGAAATACGCCTTCTGCTTGACAAAGGCGGGGGTCTGGACGTAATGTCCCTCCACGGTTTTAGACCGTTTCTTTTTTTGGCATCTAAGCAGCGGATCGCTGTTTAAACGGATATGGTTGCTTCGAAGTTTTCGAAGCCACAGCATGAAAAACATCCACTAGGAGGATACAATGGCTGTTGTTGAATTTCAAGGCTCTTCTTTTGAGGTTGACGAAGACGGTTTCCTGCAGAAATTTGAAGACTGGACACCGCTTTGGGTTGACTACGTCAAAGATTCTGAAGGCATCAAAGACATTTCTGAAGATCACCAGAAAGTCATCGACTTTCTGCAGGACTACTACAAGAAGAACGGCATCGCACCGATGGTCCGTATTCTGTCCAAAGTCACCGGCTTCAAGCTGAAGCAGATCTACGAACTGTTCCCGTCCGGACCTGGTAAAGGCGCCTGTAAAATGGCTGGCCTGCCCAAGCCCACCGGTTGCGTTTAGTTCGCGACAGAGCTTGTTAAAAAAAGGGCGGAAGCTTCGGCTTCCGCCTTTTCTTATTGCAATGCATGTGTGGATGTGGTGAGCTGGCGAACACATATGGAAATACTCGAATTTTTTACTTGCCAAGCCTATATGCAGTGCGTATAAGACCGAGTTCCACGCAAAAAAATGACAGGAGAAAGTCATGAAAAACGATATTCATCCCAAGACCTTCAAGGCAAAAATCCGTTGCCATTGCGGCTACGAGTCCGAGCTTCTGACCACCAAGGGTGAAGAGCTGGAAGTTGAAATCTGTTCCAACTGCCACCCCTTCTACACCGGCAAGCAGCGTTTCGTTGATACCGCTGGTCGTATTGATCGCTTCCGTAAAAAATACGGAGATCTCAATAGCCTGGCCAAGAAGTAGCTACTTTTTTTCGGCGTCAAGCCGTGAGCATATGCCTTCGATTGGGTTCTACCCTTCGGAGGCATATTCTATTGTGTGGCACCCTTTACAAACTCCGGGGAATCCTTAATTCTGTTCCTTGGCGGCACTCCTTGTTAGCGCGTGCCTCAGATATGATACTTCATCCTTTCACTGGAGGGTAACTTCTTGAATCTGCGAGGACTTTTGACGATGGCTGCGCCTCAGGCAGTGGGTGGTCAGGCTGTGATCGAAGGTGTTATGATGCGCGCCAAGGATAAACTGGCCATAGCCATTCGAAAGCCTGATGGTGAAATAGTCACCGAGATACGGCCCTGGTTCACTATGGTTCGTCATCCCTTGCTCAAGAAACCCTTCCTTCGCGGTTTCCCCGTTCTTATGGAGACCATGGTCAATGGAATCAAGGCGCTCAATTTTTCCGCAATGCAGGCCGCTGATGACGGAGATGAAGATGGAGGCGAACTGACTTCCTGGCATTTGCTGCTGACTATGGTCTTGGCATTGGGAGCCGCTCTTGGATTGTTCGTTGTCCTTCCGCATTTTCTGTCTGTGGGTATGGAATATCTTGGCTGGGCCGGCGATGTGGATTCATTGAGCTTCCATGCCTGGGACGGTGCCATCAAGATGTTCGTTTTCGTGTCCTACATTCTGGCCATTTCATATATACCGGATATCCGTCGCGTTTTTCAGTACCATGGTGCAGAGCACAAGGTGATCTGGACCTGGGAAGAGGGCAGGGAGCTTTCTCCCGATTCCACGCGTTTTTATAGTCGTTTGCATCCTCGTTGCGGTACAGCTTTTTTGTTGTTCGTGCTGGTTGTTTCCATTCTTCTGTATGCCGTGCTTGTCCCGTATCTCCTGACGTTCTTCACACCGGAAAATTTCATTGTTAAGCATCTTTATATTGTCGGTATGAAACTCATCCTTATGGTGCCAGTCAGTTGTGTGGCCTATGAGATGATCAAATTCGCCGGCAAATACAGCAAGAATTCCCTGTGCAAGCTTATGTGCTGGCCCGGGTTGATGATGCAGATGCTGACCACCAAGGAACCTGACGACAGCCAGCTTGAAGTGGCCATTGCTGCTTTGAAGTGCGCTGTGAACCCAGAGGAGTGCTAATATGTTCGGCAAGCTCGCAGAAATTGAAGTAAAATTTAAGGAATTGGAACAGGAGCTTGCCCAGCCCGATATTTTCAATGACCAGGAACGGTACAAGAAAGTATCCAAGGCGCATGCCGATCTTGGGGTCGTGGTTTCGGCCATGAACAACTATAAGCAGGTCGCGCAGGAGATTCAGGACAACAAGGAGATGTTGAATGACTCCGATCCTGATATCCAGGAGATGGCCAAAGCCGAGCTTGCGGAACTCGAACCGCAGTTGCCGGCGCTTGAAGAAAAACTGAAAGTCCTGTTGCTGCCGAAAGACCCGATGGATGATAAGAATATTCTTCTTGAAATCCGTGCAGGTACCGGTGGCGATGAAGCCGCTCTTTTTGCCGCAGACCTTTATCGCATGTACACCCGCTATGCAGAGGTGAACAAGTGGACCGTTGAGGAGATCAGCTCCAATACCACGGGGTCCGGTGGACTCAAGGAAGTCATTGCTTCCATCTCCGGGGACAAGGTCTACAGTATCCTCAAATATGAATCCGGTACTCACCGCGTACAGCGTGTGCCGGCCACGGAGTCCCAGGGACGCATCCATACGTCTGCGGTTACTGTCGCCATCATGGCTGAAGCCGAAGAAGTGGATGTCCATATCCGTAACGAAGATATTCGTGTCGATGTTTTCCGTGCTTCCGGCCCTGGCGGTCAGTCTGTCAATACGACTGACTCTGCCATCCGCATTACGCATGATCCGACCGGCCTTGTTGTTATCTGCCAGGATGAAAAATCCCAGCACAAGAACAAAGCCAAGGCCATGAAGGTGTTGCGCTCTCGCTTGCTTCAGCATGAGCAGGAGAAGGCCAAAGCCGAGGAAGATGCCACCCGCCGCAGCCAGGTCGGGTCTGGCGACCGCTCCGAACGTATTCGCACATACAACTATCCCCAGGGGCGTGTGTCTGATCATCGTATCAATTTGACGCTGCATAAGTTGCCGCAGATCATGGAAGGTGACCTGACCGAGTTGACGGAAGCCTTGATCAATCATTTTCAGTCAGAAGCTCTGAAACACCAAGCCGATTAATCCCCCAGAGGGGCATGCATGTCTTTTACTGTCCAGAATTATCTTGTTGAATCCGAAGCTCGTCTTGCCGGTGTTGACTCGCCTCGTTTAAGTGCCGAGCTGCTGGCCGCCCATGTCCTTGGCTGTTCTCGACTTGCCCTTGTCGTGGATCGGAACAGGGTGTTTTCCGATACCGAAAGGGCTGAGATAGAGTTGCTTCTCAAGCGACGTGAGGCAGGGGAGCCGATTGCGTATATTCTAGGAGAAAAGGAATTCTATGGGCTCGATTTTCAAGTTGGCCCCGGTGTTTTGATTCCTCGTCCGGAAACCGAGCACATTATTGAAGAAGTTGAACAGCTTCACTCGAAAGATAAGGATCTGCATTTCGCTGACCTCGGTACCGGGTCCGGTATTTTGGCTGTCACCATTTCTCATTTGTTTCCCCAGGCCAGCTGCGTTGCTGTAGATATTTGTCAGGACGCTCTGAAAATTGCTTCAGAGAATGCGCGCATGCACGGTGTTGAGGATCGGGTTGAATGTATGGAAGGGGATTTCACGAAGCGTTTGTTTACCGGAGAGTCTTTCGACTTCATCGTTTCCAATCCGCCTTACGTCTCTCAAGTCGAGTTTGAAGAAGCAAGCCATGAGGTCACCGCTTTTGAGCCGACTGGAGCATTGGTGAGTGGTCCAGAAGGACTTGACCATGTGCGTCAAATGTTACCCGAGGTCGTTCATGCTCTGAGGCCAGGAGGGCATTTTTTCATGGAGATTGGCTATAAACAGGGTGACGCCGTAAAAAAAATCATCTCCCAGCACTTCCCGCAATTCGAGGATGTTAAGGTCATTCCCGATCTTGCGGGCCTTGATCGTGTGGTTTTTGCACAAAAAGTCTAATCTCATAAATGCAACACACGGTTCCTCATGTTGTTGTAAAAATACAAATAGTTGCGAAAAAACCACATTTTTCTAGACAAAGTCTTGTCGTAAAAAACAAATAAATTTAAGTGGTTATCCGAAAAGTATCTAATGGCACCGTTCTTGCTATGTTAAGATATCAATCGGAGGAAATATGTCTCAGACTACTATACATAAATCAGTGCGTTGCACAGGAATCGGACTACACAGCGGTAAGCAGGTGGAGTTGGTTCTTCGTCCGGCCGCTGAGGATACCGGAATCCTGTTCTCCCTTCGTAATGGTACCGGTTCCATCTTCATGACCCCTGCCCCCTCTCTGGTCGTTGCGACCAGCCTGGCCACGGTGCTGGGGGACGGTCACGAGGCCGTTGCCACTGTAGAACATCTCCTGGCCGCAGTGAGTGGCATGGGAATCGATAATATTCATATAGAAGTATCCGGTCGTGAGCTGCCCATCATGGACGGTTCCGCCGCATCGTTTGTCTACCTTCTCAAGCAGGCCGGTGTGCGCAAGCTGAACAAGGCTCGCAAGGTTATCGCCATAAAGAAGGTCGTTGAGTTTGAAAAGGATGGCAAGTATATCAAGGCAAAGCCGTTTGATGGTTTGTGCATTGATTATACTATCGATTTTGCGCATCCCCTCATTGGTCGTCAGCAAATGACGCTGGAAGTGACGCCTGAGACATTTGCCAGGGACATTGCCAAGGCCCGCACATTCGGCTTCCTCAAGGAAGTTGATTACCTGCATGCCAATGGCCTGGCCCTCGGAGGCTCATTGGATAATGCTGTTGTTCTGGATGAATACGGCGTTCTCAATGCTGAAGGGTTGCGTTTCAAGGATGAATTCGTTCGTCACAAGTTGCTCGATTTCGTGGGTGATATGGCGATTCTCGGTTCTCCGTTGCATGGCCATTTTGAGGTCTTTGCTTCTGGGCATGCCTTGAATAATGAGTTCCTGCGTCATCTTGATGAGAATAGAGAGATGTATCTCGAAGAAAAGACCTTGCCTCAGCCCGTAGTTGGTGAGGAAGTCTTTGGGTCCGAGGGTGAACAGCCTGTCACCGCAGTAGCTTAATAGAAATTCTCTACGATATATAAAAAAAGGCCCGCCATTTGGCGGGCCTTTTTTTATGCCTTGAACACCATTTCAGTGATGATGCCACCATGACTGAAATTGGGCAGTTTCATTATGCCCAGATTGTCTGGTTGGTCCGTCAATTCAAGGTGGGTTTGTGCGGCAAGATATCGTAAGAGGGCAGTACTGTGTTTAGGATGCTGCATTTTTATTTTGTAAGCAACCTTTCCGTTTCCGTACATGAATTCCACTCTGACCAAGCCCAGCTGGGTGTGATCGAACTCAACGATACTGGTATTCAGTGCCGACTTCTCGTTGTTTTGGTGGACAAACGTGACTTGGCGGCGGCTGTAAGGAGCATACCACGGTTGATAGAGAATTCGCCCCTTTCCTTTTTGTTCTAGCGGAGTTGAGAGTGCGCGCGCGCAGCCTGTCGCGTCGAGATAACATGCGCAGAGTTGAGCGTTGCTGGCAATGAGCTTGAAAAAATCGACTTGAGAGAGACGTGGGCTAACCGCTTTGGCTGATTGAAGTTCTTGTCTGAGAGCGTTTTCAAAAAGAGTACGGGCAGTATCAAATGCACTGGCAAGATTGAGCGGCGTTGATCCCGTTGTCTGGCCCAAGGTCAGTTCCTTGAGAATGATATCAGGGACAAGTTGTTTGATGATAAAGGTCAGCCTGCTTCCCCTGGGGTGATAGACTTCCAATTGGGCGAGTAGCTTGTCGCCGTTGATTTCAACCCAGGCCATGTTATCCGACAGATTCTTGAGTAATATGCCTTTGACTTTTTGGCCGCATCGATGCTTTTGGCGAAATGAATCAGACCGATTCTTTCCTCCGAAAAAGGAATTTCCTCCGCTGCCAGAACCGCTAACACGCATGGAAATACGCTCCGTTAAGCTTGATCGATTATGAGTTCGATCTCTTCAAGGCTCAATCCTGTGGATTTGGCCAATTGCACTGGCGACTTGCCTGCACGGTGGCCTTTTATGATAATTTCTCTCATGAATTGAGGCGACTTACAGTATTCATTTGCGAGATCGACCAGCTTTTGCAGATGGGCTTCCTTTTTCTCCAATTCAGTGTTCAGGGCAACCAATTCCTGTTGCCGCTGTTCAAAAGTAGCGACGAGCTCACTTTCCAGTTGCGTGTTGAACTGCAATCGTTTGATAAAATCATCGTGGTTTGCCTGAAGACCGGACAGGAGCGTTTCCGATTTCCGCAGACGCAGAAAGAAAAGAATGACGATGATGAGCAGGACGACTTCGCTGACAGTAAAGAGGATGATAAGGAGGTTGGACATTCAGTGTTCCTCTGGGGGGCGCTTTGGGTTAAATCTTGACGTTGACGATGTTGCCAGCCCAGGGCGAGGGATTCGAAGAGCCTGTATCAGAAGAAGCTTCATCCTCTGTTTCTTTCTTCTTTCTTTCCGAAGACGCCTGTTGCTGTTCTGCGCTGTGTCCATCGCGTTGAATGGGGTCCGTTGCTGTCTTTTTTTCGACCTGTTGGACCTTGCCCTGCTGTTTTTCAATGTTTTCCCGGAGCAGGGGGTTGAATAATTGTCGTTGGATTTCAGGTTTGGCCTTTTCCGCATGGGCGATCTTCTGCACATACGGCAGTTGCGCGATGAGGATCGGCAGATCCAGCGGAGTCGTACTCATGGCTTACCTCACAAGATATTGTTCGAACATCAGTGTATCGAACTGACCAAAACCCATATATTGGTTTATGATTCCCAGTAATTCCTTCTTGAGTTTCTCACTATTCTCTTTATCGGATAAAAACTGTAAATCCTTATTCTTGAGGTAGTAGAACAGCGCATTACGAACCGTGTATGTTTCCTGTTTGAATTGTCTGGACAGCCCATCGTCTTCTGTTGAGACGAGGACACGGACTTCAAGAAAACGAATTTTGCCCTGTTTGTCTTTCTTTTCGATGAGAAACGGATCGAGCCGAATAATTATTTCCGGTGTCTCCTCCACAAGTGGAGGAGCTTCTTCTTCGGCTACAGTCTCTTCAACAGGGATAGGCGGAGGAGGTGGCGGTTCAGGTTCATCGAAAATCAAAAATACGATGACAAAGAGGAGGAGGACAATGATCCCAAGGCTACCAAGAAAGAGCTTGTTCTTGAAGAGGGAGGCCAGTCCTGGTTTAGAGTCCTCTTCTTTTTCCGTTAGAAGAGGAGTTTCCTCCTCTACTTCGGCTATCTCTTCTTCTTCGTCCTCGTCCTCAAGAAATGGCGCATCGTCAAGGTCGAGATCGACCTTTTGCGTGGCTTTGCTTGCTTCTGAATCGTCAAGTTGGGCCTTGGGCTGTTCGGATCCAGCCTTTTCGGTTGCATCTTCTGCGTCGTCCGGGACAAGCAAAACCATTGTTATCGCCTACCGGCTTTTGGTGGGCGGTTAGGCGAAGATTTTGTCGATCTTCTGGCCCAGTGTTTCGGGAGTGAACGGCTTGACGATATAATTGGACACTTTGGCCTGGACAGCTTCAATGATGTTCTCCTGCTGTGCTTCAGCGGTAACCATCAGGAAAGGAATATCTGCGTATTCTTCGCTTCCGCGAACCTTGCGGAGCAGCTCGATACCGGACATGGTCGGCATGTTCCAGTCGGAGACAATGAAGTCGATGTTGTCTTTGTTCAGGACTTCCCAGGCGGTGGAACCATCATCGGCTTCAACGATATTGGTAAAGCCAATCTGACGAAGAATATTCTTGATAATTTTACGCATGGTGGAGAAATCATCTACAACCAGAACGCGCATGTTTTTATCGTAACTCATTAAAATCTCCTTCTCTGTGTTCTATTCGTTCTCATATCGGTCTCGGAACGTTTTTCTCAATTTAATCAATGCTTGAGAATGCAGTTGGGAAACCCGACCTTCGGTTATGTCCATAACCTCGGCAGTTTCCTTCATGTTCAATTCCTCGCCATAATATAAAGATATGACCAATTTTTCTCTTGGCGTCAATTCTTCAATGAGATTGGCTACTTTGTCAACAATCTCCTGAAAGGCCGCAGACTGAAATGGTTCATCATCAGTCATGTTTTTTTGACCTATTAAATTTTCCTGAAAACTATCAAGACTCAGACACACTTGATTATGAAGTGCTTCAAGTCCATTCTGCACCTCTTTTTCGGTCATGCCTGTGTGGTGCTGCAGCTGCTCCGCAGTGGCCGGACGACCTGTTTCATGCTCAATTTGACGCATGGCGTCTTCGAGCACTTTGACTTTTTGCCTGAGCCCTCTCGAAAACCAGTCCATGCGGCGCAACTCGTCTAGCATGGCTCCCTTGATGCGGTTTTCCGAGTACGTGTCAAACTTGATGCGCAATTCCGGATTGAACTTACTCAAGGCGTCAAGCAGACCAAGACTACCTGCACTGATGAGCTCGTTGAGTTCAACACTTTGCGGCAGTTTTGCCTTGAGTCTGAGAGCGAGAATCCGAATTTTGGGCGCGTAGAAGCGGACGATGTTCTCCCTGTCTCTGGGTGAGAACTCGTCCCATTTTTTGACGCCCTTTTCCAGATCAAGCCACGGATCGTTCTTGGAAGAGGAGTTTTTTCCAGAAGAACTTAATATTGCCATCGGTATTGTTTGTCGCCTGCCAGGTGTTTATTATCTGAGCCGTTTGACGCACGGCCACACTGGCCGGAGTCTTGGGAAATTTATGACAAAACGGTGTTTGAGCAATCACCGCGTTGCGGACGTTGGGATCAAAGGGGATAAAGCCCACAAGATCAAGTGAAATGCCATCCAGAAAATGGTCACAGGCATTCAGGAGTTTGATGTAGACGTCTTTGGCTGTCTTCTTGTCCTTGACCATGTTCACCAGTACACGGAAGCGTTCTACGCCGTGGTGTAGCTTGAGTACCTTGATGAGGGCATATGCGTCTGTCAGGGACGTGGGTTCGGGAGTGATGACAAGGAGACGTTCCTGCACGGCAAGATTGAAGTAGAGGACATTGTCGTTGATGCCTGCGCCCGTATCCACGATGAAGTAGTCGATTTTGTCGTCCAGAGTATCCATGGCATCCAGAAGGTCGAGTTTCTGGCCTGTGTCAAGACTGACCATGTCGCTGACGCCTGAAGAGGCGGGCAGGATACGGAATCCGTACGGCGTTTCATACAGGATCTTGTCTATGGTCATGTTCTCATGGAAGAGATGGAAAAGATTGAGCTTCGGGGCCACTCCAAGAATGACGTCCACATTGGCCAACCCGAGGTCGGCGTCGAGCAGGATGACATTTTTGCCCGCGGCACTGAGAGAGTACGCAAGGTTGACTGACATGTTGGTCTTGCCAACACCGCCCTTGCCGGAGGTTACCGAGAGAACCATAGGTAAATTCGAACTCATGGCGTGTGCCTTGCTCCTTAAGGTTGAATGTCGCCATTAGGTAGTGTGCGCATGAACAAAAGACGCCAAATGGAATCCTCTGCGGCCGTGGCAATGCTGTTTTTCAAACCGGTACCGTACGAAAGGGCGGAAATCGGCAGCCCGCTGGCGAACGCCATGTTCAATAGTAAACCGAATGTACAGGTTTCGTCGAGTTTCGTCCAGATAACGCTTGCAAGTTGTTCACTTTTATATTTCTCGACAAAACGCTCGAATTGAGCGGTGCTATAATACGGGTTGAGGACAAGGTGTATGGAAAGCTCGGGGAGGTTTTGCAACCCGTAGAGCTGCGTCCACTCTGTGAGGTTGGTCTTGCCGGAAAGGCCGGGAAGGTCAATGAGGATCATATCAAACTGCGAAGCTTCCTGTTGCAGTAAAGCGACATCGTCCCGGGTGATAATTTCCCTGAAAGCCAGGCCGGAAAGCTCTGCGTAGTGCTTGAGGACAAGGCGCCCCTTGCCTCGCCCGCCATCGGCCGTGGCCAGACAGATACGCGTTCTGGGGCTTTCCTTTTTAATTTTGAGAGCCAGACGTACCAGCGTGGAGGTCTTGCCTGCGCCGCCGGGCCCTGCAAAGGCATGAAAGGTGTTTGGCCAGTTCCGGGGAGTGAACGGCGTTGCTTTGACCATGGGATCCAGTGTGGTCATTATGGACCCTTTCGGATCTTCTCGCAGGTCACAATAAATCTTTGTCAGCACTTTTTCGTCCACATCTTCTCGTTCCAGATACTCCAGAGCGATTTTCTGCTTGGGCGAGAGGCGATCCATATCCATTTGCGGCTTCATGAGCTGCATGATCTGTCCCTTGATCTGGCTCCACTCACGCTGCCACCCAACGCTCTCCTTGAGCGCGGCGTCGACCACGTTTTCCTTCGTGTTCGGCGGTGCGGACATAACCGGCTGGTTGTCCACTGCGGCTACTATTTCGCAGCCTTTGCATCCGTCCTCGGTGATGGTCTTGTTTGACAGGATCACGGCGTCATTACCAAGTTCCGCCTTGACCTTTGCAAATGCCGCTGTGGAGGTTGCGGCCCTGAACGTCTTCATTCTCATAATCAGTTCCTAAATTTCGACAGTTGCTGCTGACTGAATTTTGACATCTGCTGGAATTTCGGCTTGAGAAATGACCGGCAGGGTCGGGATGAATCGGGTCAACAGTCGTGCGAGTTGAGCTCTAAGCTGGGGAGCCACCAAAAGTATGGGTTGTCCGTCCGCCACCATGGCGTCCTCAGTGGATTTGTTGATAGCCTGGATAAGGCGTTGTGCCACTCCCGGTTCCAAGGCCAGGTAGCCACCTTGTTCGGCAGGGCGCATGGCGTTTCCAAGTATCTCGTCTATCTGGGGACTCATGGTGATAATAGGCAGTACGCCTTCTTCTCCGGTATAGGGCTTGACGATGGTTCTGCCCATTTTGGCACGGACATATTCCGTGAGTTGGACCGGGTCCTGAGTGGCCCCGCCGTAATCGGCCAGTGTTTCCACGATGGTGAGCAGGTCGCGGATGGAGACGTTTTCTTCCACCAGAGCCTGGAGCACTTTCTGGACACCGCCGATGGAGAGCACTGCCGGGACAAGGCTTTCCACAGCCTTGGGGGCACGCTTGGACAGGTTGTCCAGCAGCTCCTGGGTTTCCTGGCGGCCAAGGAATTCGTGCAGGTTGTGTCTGAAGACTTCCGTGAGGTGGGTGGCAATAACCGTAGACGGATCGACAACGGTATAGCCTGCAAGCATGGCTTCTTCCTTCTGTGCTTCCGGGATCCAGACAGCAGGCAGATTGAACGCAGGTTCCACGGTTTCGACGCCTTGGATACGGTGTTTGGCATCGCCGGGGTCCATGGCCAGATAATGGTCGATCAGCAGTTCCGCACTGGCAACAGGGTTGCCCTTGATAAGCACACGGTATTCGCCGGGCTTCAATTGAAGGTTGTCGCGCAGGTGCAGTGATGGGACCACAACGCCCATGTCCAGAGCAAACTGCCGACGGATGGAGCGAATGCGTGAAAGCAGGTTTCCGCTTTGTTCTTCGTCCACGAGAGGAATGAGTCCGTATCCGACTTCCAGTTCCAGTTGATCAAGCGGGAGCAGGGCCTGTACCTCTTCCGGGGTATCAAGGGTACCAACATCTTTTTGTTCGTGTTCTTCTTCATGCAGGCCGAGTTCTTCCTGTTGTTTGGCAGAGAAGTATCCCACTCCGAAGACGATAACTGCCAGTGTCAGGAAGGGGATTGTCGGCATTCCCGGCACGATACCGAAGATTACAAGGATGACGGATACCAGTTTCAGAGCGCGGTGGTGGAAAGAAAGCTGGCCGATGAATTCTTCGCCCATCTTGGCCTCGGCTGCTGCGCGGGAAACGATGATACCGGCAGAGGTCGAGATGATCAGCGAGGGGATAGTCGCGACCAGACCATCACCAATGGTCAGCAGGGTGTATGTCTGAGCGGCATCCATCCATTGCATGTCTTTTTGAATGATACCGATCAGGAACCCGCCGATCAGGTTGATGCCGGTGATCATGAGGCCGGCTTTGACATCACCGGATACGAACTTGCCTGCACCGTCCATGGCTCCATAGAAGTCGGCTTCACGGCGCATGTATTCACGTTTTTCATTGGCTTCCTTTTCATCGATGAGGCCTGCATTGAGGTCGGCTTCAACAGCCATCTGCTTACCGGGCATGGCATCAAGGGTGAAGCGGGCGGCGACCTCAGCGATACGGGTTGTACCTGAGACGATAACGGTTTTGTTCAAGATAAACAGAATCATGAAGATGACGATGCCGATGACATAGTTACCGCCGACAACGAATTCACCGAAACTCTCAATGACTGATCCCGCCGCTGACGAACCTTCATCTCCATGCAGGAGAATGGCTCGCGTAGTCGCTACGTTGAGCGCCAAGCGGAGCAGAGTGGTGACCAGCAGAAGGGAGGGAAAGATGGAAAACTCAAGAGGAGAGGTCATGAACATGGCCGTGACCAGAATGACGAGTCCCAAAGAAATGGAGACTGTAAGCATAAAATCGATGAAGGGTGTCGGCAGCGGAATGAGCATGACAAAGAGAATCGTCACAACACCACTGGCAAGAAGAATATCGCCGGATTTGGCAAACTTGGAGTAGTCTATCTGAGGGACCAGTGATTTGTTTGAAGACTGAGCCATGTTTTTGACACCTCTTGGTCGGTTTTTCATAGGGACCTGGAGGTGGGCTGAGTTTTGCGTAAACCCCTAGCGACTCTTGAATTTTTCCAGCTTTGCCAGAATCGCTGCCACTGCTTGAAACAGTTCCTCCGGGATAGTATCCCCGATCTCGACTTGTTTATACAAAGCCTGTGCCAAGGGGGCGTTCTGTTCAATGGGAATGGAGTGTTCTCGTGCAACTTCCTTGATTCGTTCTGCGAGACGGTTAACGCCTTTTGCAAGAACTCGTGGAGCTGGTGCGACCATGGCGTCATATTGAAGGGCTATGGCAAAATGAGTGGGGTTGGTGATGACGACATCAGCTTTGGGGATATCCTGAAACATTCTGGACGCCATCATTTCCATCATTTTTGCACGTTGTTTCTGTTTGACCTTGGGGTCACCCTCGGCCTGCTTGCGCTCGTCTTTGACCTCGTCCTTGGTCATTTTGATCTGCTCTTCATAATTCCAGCGTTGGTACACCAGATCGACGATGGCTATGATGATCATGGGCACGAGTGCATAACAGGCCATTCTGTATCCGCTAGAGAGAAGAAATGCGATGATGCCATGGACATTGGCGTGAAATAGGGGGAGCAGGTTGGGCATTTCCTGTTTGATGACGATGTAGGGCGCGATACCCACGGCCAATGCCTGAAGGAGGCTTTTTGCCAGCTTGATGAGGGTATCCGGACTGAGCATGAGCTTCTTCAAGCCGCCCATGATGTTTGTGAGTTTGTCGAATTTGGGTTTGAGGGGTTTTGTCGTCCACAGTGGGCCGACCTGCAATCGACCGGTGAGCCAGGCTACAAAGGCGATCACCAACATGAAAGGCACCGTCAGGATAGCCATTTTTTTCAAACCCCAGACAAACAGGGTATAGGCCATGTTCTTGTCAACTTGCAGATTGATGGCTTCTGAGAAGGTCCAATGATAGATTTCGTAAAACTGTTCGTAATAATAGCCGATGAAAATGCGGAGTGAGACGACACCCGCAAGCAGGACCATCACCTTGGAGATTTCTTCTCCCTTGGCGACATTGCCATCATTTCGCTGTTTATCGCGTCGTTTTCCAGTGGCTTTTTCGGTTTTACTTGGATCTTCCTGGCCTATCATGAGGGTACCTTAGAAGTTCAGGGGAGAACCGAGTTTCAGGATGTTTTCATTCATATGGTTCCACGTGGTGAGAAAGTCGCCGACGTACTGTGACATGATGGTAAAAATAAATCCGAGAAAGAAAAATCCAACAGTGATTTTGATTGGAAATCCGAGAACCAGGACATGCATTTGCGGTGCTGCTCTGGAGATCAAGGCCAATGCAAGGTCGACCAGGAAGAGGGCAGCCATGATCGGAGCGGCAATCTTGATGGCCAGTACAAACATGATATTGGAAAAATCAAGGAGATTGGTAACGAGATTTTGACTCAGGAGAAGACCTCCGGGAGGGATGTAGTCAAAACTCATGGCCATGGCGTTGATGAGAAAGAGATGCCCATTCAAAACAAGAAAGGTCAGCATGGTGCACATGTAGAGGAAGTGAGCCGTGACGGCGTTGCTTGTGCCGGTGATAGGATCAACAACGTTGACCATGGAAAAGCCCATCTGGAAGCCGACAATCTGGCCACCAAGTTGTACCGCAGCAAACAGAAAGTTGATGAGCATGCCAAGGATGAGGCCGAGCAGAAGTTCGCCGATGAACATGATGACTATGTCCCACCCTACCGGCATCATTGAACCGGGAAAGGAGAGCTTTGGCCAAAGAGCCATTGAGAGCACGAGCATGACTGCGCCTTTGACCAGATTCGGGATGGATTTTCCTCCGAAAAAAGGCATCAGGAAGAGGACCACACTGATTCTGAACAGTGTGAGAAAAAAGCTGAGTATGTTACTCGGGTTGAATCCAAAAAAGTCCATTAAAATCTCGTTGCAAAACTTGAACCAATCAACTCTCTACGTCTTTCTCTCAAAAAACAGGCCCTTTTGGAATTCCACATTCCAAAAGGGCCTGAAAAAGTCATGTAACCAGGTCCGCTAGTTAAGTATATACCGTTTGGGGTTGACCGGAACGCCATTCAAGCGAACTTCGTAATGAAGGTGCGGGCCAGTGCTTCGCCCAGTATTGCCGACATAACCGATGAGTTCGCCTCTGGTGACCACCTGGCCGGATTTGATGGCAATGCGGTGCAGATGCGCAAAACGGGTAGCCAGGCTGGCATTGTGTTTGAGTCTGATGGATAAGCCGTATGAACCATCACGACCGGAAAAGGTCACAGTGCCTCGGGCCGGAGCGTAGATCGGCGTGCCGCGCGGTGCGGAAATATCAATGCCTTTGTGGAATTCTCTTTTGCCGGTGAAGGGAGACGTTCTCCAGGCGAAGCCAGATGTTACCCAACCGGAAGTAGGCCAGATGGAAGGGGTGGCTTCAAGGATGCTTTTGTTGTTCCGCAGGGTATGCATGATCTCCTGCTGACGTACTTCCTCAAGCCGGGCTTCCATATTCAACTGACGAAGAAACTCGTGCATTTTGCGAGCCAGAAGTTCCTGGCGATACAAGGGGAGGTAGTCCTTTGAGAAATTCTCGTTGGTAGATCCACCCTTGGGGGCCGATGCCTGACTGCCGTCCTGATCGAGATTGATCATGACACGGAGTTTGGAATCAAAGTCCCGAATACGACCGAGGTTCTTTTGAATTGCGGTAATTTTTTGGGAAAGGGAGAGAAGCTGGGTTTTTTGTTCCTGGACAGTCTTTTCTGCGATCGAAAGGCCTTGCTCGACTCGGGCATGCTGCGCATATTTTTTCCAGAGAACAACATTGCCGGCGGCCATAGAGACTGTAAGGAAGAAAAGCGCAACAATAAACCAACCTTTCAGTTGGAATTTTTTGCAAGTTCCCTGTTTGTCTTTGAATACGACTATATGATAATTTCTGAAAAGCATTGCCTTTCCAGTTGGTTATTAAAAATTATACAGAAAACAATCTGCAACTTTGAGTGTTATTAGTCTAGACTTTTTTTCTTGTCAAGTCAACCTGTTGGCGAGTTATTGCATTGAACACGTTGTTTTTTATACGTTTATCATTTTTCCACATGCTCTTCAACCAATCATGAATTTCATCGCGTTTTGTCTCTCCATTCGAAGGGCATATGTTTTTCCAGATGGGCAATTCCCATTGTTTCGATGCTGTTATGACGGTTTTTTTATCCAACAGCATGGTCGGGCGGATGACCTGAAGTTTGCCGTCAAAAAATGGTTCATTGACACCAAGGCCCGCAACGCGGCCGTTTTGGAAGATATTCATGAAAAACGTCACGACGTTGTCGTCGGCGTTATGGCCGAATGCCAAGTGCGTCAGGTCATAGTCTCGGCATAGTTCGAAGAGTCGTTTGCGCCGTTGCATGGCGCAGTAGAAACAAGGGGAGTTCTTGCGGTTTTCCTCGGTGTGGGCGCGGGGGCCGAAATCCGTGAGCTCTATGTGGGCGGAGAGGCCGTTTTCGGCGCACCAGTCAACCAACGGTGCGTGCGAAGTCGCGTCAAAGCCCGGATTGATATGCAACACCATTAATTCGACAGGAAAGGGCATGATGGCCTGGCGGATGGTGAGCACCTTGAGCATGAGAAAACTGTCAACGCCGCCGGATATGGCCATCCCGATACGGGAACCGGGGGAGACCATTTCGGTTTGCTGCATGAGTTTGCCTGTGGCGGACACGCATTTTTTTTGCGCAAAAGTAAGTTTGCCCCATGAGGCCATTTCGTTTTCTCCCGTCATTTTTTTTGAAATGAAATGCAAGACCAGATCAGGCAGATAGTGTATTCTTTCTTGACTTGCAAGAGGCCATAGGGCATTTTAACAAGCTTTCTTGCCGGGTCAGAATGGCCGGTGTTGACCACAGGTTTCCATATTGGGGAGCACCTGAATTGAAACGGACTCTGTATATCATACTCTTGTTGCTGGTTGTCGCTTCGGCAGTTGGCGTCTACTGGTATGTTTCACGGGAGGCTCGTAATAGTGATGTGTCAGAGTGGCTCTCAAGATCGCTTGATGGTGTCGCATCCATGCATGCGCAAGGCGTGGATGGATCATACACATTACAAAGAGTAAAAGGCGAGAGGCGATGGGAGGTTTTGGCTTCCGGTCTCTCATGGAATGTTAAAACCCGTGGCATGCGCGGGAAGATTGACAATTATTTTTCCCGGCTGTCGGTGTTGACCCCCCTGCGTGTCTTTGGAGATTACGTTTCGGGAAAAGGGGCGAAATATGGTCTGGATGAGGCTGAGTTCAAGATCATCCTGCAGTTTGTTGATGAAACCAAACTGCCGCTGACCATTCGTTTTGCTCGGGGAGTAGGGGGCAGGGTTTTTGGATGGAATTCGGAAAACCCGACTTTTGTCTATGAATTCGATCCGGCAGTACTTGGGCAGTTTGCCTTTTCGGCGCCATATTTTTTTGATGCCAGGGTGTTTAATTTTGTTGAGAAGGATGTGTCCCAAGTACAGCTTGTCCAATCGTTCGGATCGAGCTGGCTGGTTCGGAAGCAGGGTGAGAAATATATTTTCAGTCTGCCTGGCTACCTGAAGGGGAAGGACGCAGCCGGCTCTGAGATAGAGCTGTATATCCATACCTTGGCCCTGCTTCGTGCGAGCAAGATGATCCTGGCTCCGGTTGCGGTTGAAAAGAGTATTTCGGCTTTGACCATCAAGGTGTTGAGCAGAGGCAGGAAAGAGCCGGATGTCGTCGAGTTCTTTACTATAGAAGATGACCCCAGTATGTATATGGGGAAATCATCCTGGCTGCCCATTCCGTTCTTACTTGATGTCGAATCGGTCAGCCAATTGGTACGGAGCGCGTTTGATGTACAAAACAGAACTGTGGTTGATTTCGATATCGGTTCAGTAGCCAGTTTTGTTGTCGATCACGGAGAACATCGTTATATCATTGTAAGAAAAGATGAAGGATGGCGTGTTCGCGGGGGAGAAAAGAACATTCCCGGCATTGACATGTCACTCTGGAGATTTACTAATTTAACATTTGAGGCTCTGCCTCTCAACAACCTGTCCGATACGGCCGTTAAGGTGATGCGATGTCAGCTTTTGGACAGTGACGGGAAATTGATACAGGCGATGAACTTTTACGTTGATCCGAATCTGCCCACGGGGCAGTGCTGGATGAAAAGCGGTGACGGGATGTATTATCCTGTTTCCAGCCGTTTGTTGAGAGACCTGCAAGGCATGTTTCCAACAGGTAACGGCAATAAATAGAACTTTGCTTCCATGAGAAGAAGGAGAATACCATGGCACGAATTACTGTAGAAGATTGTCTGGCACAAGTGAGTAACCGTTTTCTTATTACCCAGATGGGCATCAAACGCGTGAAGCAGTATCGCGAAGGATACGAGCCTCTGGTTGAGTCCAACAACAAGGAAATCGTCAACTCTCTGCGTGAAATTGCCGCAGGCAAAGTTGTCCCCGATGGTCCTATCCCCGGAGTCAATCTCGAGAACGACACACCTGAAAAAGCCTAAGTATAATTCACATGTCCAAACGCGATTACTATGAAGTCCTGGGCGTCGCTAAGAGCGCCTCTCAGGGTGAGATCAAGACGGCTTATCGAAAGTTGGCTTTCAAGTTCCATCCCGACCGCAATCAGGATGACCCTGAAGCTGAATCAAAGTTCAAGGAAGCCGCTGAGGCGTATGAGATTCTCGGTAATGACGAGAAACGGCAGACCTATGATCGATTTGGCCATGAAGGCATGAACGGCAACGGTTTTTCCGGTTTTTCGAGTAACGAGGATATTTTCGGCGCTTTCAGTGATATCTTTGGTGAGGTTTTTGGTTTTTCCAGTGCCGGACGCGGGGCCAACCGTCCCCGGGCTGGTTCTGACCTTCGATACAACCTTGAAATCTCTTTCCGCGAGGCGGCCAAGGGCGCTGAGGTCAATATTGAGATTCCGGTTGAGACGACCTGTGAGTCCTGTGATGGCAGTGGGGCGGCCCCCGGGTCATCCAAGGAAACCTGCCCCCAGTGCGGCGGCGCAGGAACCATGCAGCAGTCTCAGGGGTTTTTCCGTATCTCTGTACCGTGTCCCAGGTGTCATGGTGCGGGGCAGATCATCAGTGACCCCTGTGACGAGTGCCTTGGACGCGGTACGGTCATCAAGGACAAGGACTTGTCCGTTCGTATTCCTGCCGGTGTGGACAATAATTCCCGCCTGCGTCTTCGTGGCGAAGGTGAAGCCGGTATCAACGGCGGGCCTCCAGGCGATCTGTATGTTGTCATTCATGTGGCGCCTGATGATATCTTTGAGCGGCATGGTCAGAATCTGATCATCAGTCGTGAAATTTCCATGGTCCAGGCCACTCTCGGACATCGCCTTGAAGTGCCGACTCTGGATGAGCCTGTCAATCTGGATATTCCCAGCGGCACGCAAAGTGGCGAGGTCTTTCGACTTCGCGAATTGGGCCTGCCGCATCTTGGGTCCACCCATAAGGGCGACCTCCTGATTGAGGTCAAGGTCAAGACGCCGACTCGCGTGACTTCAAGACAGGAAGCGCTCCTGAGGGAGTTTGCCGAGATTGAAGAGGTTGAATCCGGCAAGTTGACCAACAAGGCAAAAGATTTCTTCAAGAAAGCCAAAGACAAGGTGATGGGAGAATAGACATGGCTAACGGTTTTTCTCATATGGATAATGATGGCAACGCCCGCATGGTGGATGTCTCGGCCAAAAATGATTCCCAACGCACGGCCATTGTGCGGTGTTTGGTCCGGGTTTCTCCTGCGACTCTTGCGCTTCTCATGGAGAACGCGTTGCCCAAGGGCGATGTGCTGACGACTGCCAAGATCGCCGGCATACAGGCCGCCAAGAGGACTGCCGATCTTATTCCCATGTGTCATCCTCTCCCGATAAGTTATGTCGACATTCGGTTTACCGTGCATGAAGAGACGGCAACCATTGAAATCGAATGCGAAGTACGCACCACCTACAAGACTGGCGTGGAAATGGAGGCCCTGATAGGTGTCCAGACTGCCGCTGCCACCATTTATGATATGTGTAAGGCGGTTCAGAAGGATATCGTTATTGATTCCTGTCGTCTTGTTTTCAAATCAGGTGGGAAAAGCGGTACCTTCACTGCCGAATAAATCTGATTGTATATACCAAGAAAAAAGCCGCCTTCCATTTGGAAGGCGGCTTTTTTCTTGGTCGTATAAGTGATTACCAGACCGAGCGGGTCTGCACTCCTTTCTTGGCCATGTATTCTTTGAGTTCCGGGATGGTGTATTCTCCATAGTGAACAATGGAAGCGATAAGCGCGGCCGTGGCTTTGCCCTCGGTAACAGCGTCAACCATGTGCTGGGGATTGCCTGCTCCGCCGGATGCGATGACCGGTATGGTTACGGATTCGGCTATCAGGCGGGTAAGTTCCAGATCATATCCCTGTTTGACGCCATCCGCGTCAATTGAGTTGAGGCAGATTTCTCCGGCTCCAAGCGCTTCACCGGTTTTGGCCCATTCCAGAGCATCTAATCCCATGTATTTGCGGCCGCCGTGAATGACGATTTCAAATCCGGAGGGAATTTCTTCTGAAACATCAACGCGTTTGACGTCCATTCCGAGTACAACGCATTGGGAGCCGAATCGAGCGGCCCCTTCGCTGATGATGTCCGGGTTCTTGACCGCACCGGAGTTGACAGACACTTTTTCCGCGCCGGCAACGAGTACATCGCGCATGTCATCAACAGAGTTGATGCCGCCTCCTACAGAGAAGGGGATGAATATCTGTGATGCGACCTTTTCAACCACGTCCAGAAAAATGCCTCGGGCTTCATGGGAAGCGGTGATATCGTAGAAAACGATTTCATCGGCACCTTCTTCGTAGTATTTCTTGGCTGTTTCAACAGGATCGCCAATGTCCACGTTGCCTTCAAATTTGATGCCCTTGGTCAGGCGACCGTTACGGACGTCAAGGCAGGGGATGACTCGCTTACTCAGCATTGGCGGCCTCCTCGCAGTAGTTGTAGAAGTTTTTCAGCATCTGGAGGCCTGGTCGACCGGATTTTTCCGGGTGAAACTGGACAGCCCACAATCCCTGGCGTCCATGTACGGAACAGAAATCTATGCCGTATCGGGTCGTGCCAATGATAAATTCCTTGTCTGGATGCGGGAAGTAACTATGTACGAAATAAAAATCTGCATCAGGATCGATGCCGGTAAAGAGTTCACACTCTTTCACCATTTCGACCTGGTTCCAGCCCATATGCGGGACACGAATCGTGTTGTCTTCGTAATCCATCCATGAGGGGTTGAACAGGCGGCATTCTCCCGGGATGACTTCCAATGCCTTGGTGTCATTTTCCTCTGAGTAATCAAGCAGGATCTGACAACCGACACAGATTCCAAGTACCGGTTTTTTCTGCCAGATGAGTCCCTTGATGACTTCATCGAGGCCACCGGAATGGAGTTCTTCCATGGCCTGACCTGCGGCTCCGACTCCAGGGAATATGATACCTGAAGCCGAGTTCAGGATCTCCGGGTCGTTTGTAATCTCATTGGGAATGCCCAAGTGCGTCAGCGCTCTGCGAACGCTGGTCTGGTTTCCCGCTTTGTAGTCAAATATGGCGAGCATTGTTCCCTCCACTGTGTACTCGTTATTATACAGCGACTAGTAAATAAAACGGAGGAAAACAAGGGTTTTTTGATCTTGCTAATAATGTTTAATTTATCTTTGAATTGCCGGAATTGGCAAAATGGAGTCTGGAGGGGAGAAAAAAACGTGCAGGAAGGTTACTTGCTCAGTATGCGGAGGAGGAGATCGCCAGCTATGGGACCCAGTTTTCTGCCGAGGCCTTTGAGTCGAATCGGGCGTCCTACTACGAAGTCGTGGGGCAGGGTGACTTCAATCGTGCGTGGTTTTTTCGTGAATTTCTGATCAACAGTAATCCGAATTTTTCGACCGGGAAGAAGGTGTTTCGCTGGGAAATGAACGGTTTGTTCATAGTCCATCTGACTCTTTAGCCATTCTCTTAGGCCTTTGGAGAAGTCGAGGTTGAGCGTCCGTTCGCCCCAGTGAAGCTGGAGTTTTCGTTTTTTTAACTCCAATGGCCCTTTGTAATCAGGCTTTTCCTTTCGAATCTGGCTGTATATGTCTTCAAAGACTTTTTTGGCAAAAGGGTCGCCAAGAATAGTCTTGAGAACTTCTTCTTCCTTATAATAATACTTCTGATTTTTGGCGCGGGTCGATCTGGTGTGTCGCGGCTTGCCCGGGGCGGACTTCTTTTGCTGGCTGGCATAGGCTTTGGCGCCTTGCTCTTTGCTGGCAGTCGGTCCTTCGTTCTGGGGTTTTGATCTTTCGGATGTGGGCGCTCCATTTGGTAGCAATCCCTTTGCCGTGACATAGGCTTCATTGATTTCCCGGAATTTGACGGCAGCGATCGGGCTGGAATTCAGGTCCGGGTGGTATTTGAAGGCGAGCTTGCGGAATGCCGATTTGACCTCATCCAGGGATGCTCCTGATTTGAGGTCGAGTGTTTTGAGACATTCCTGAAGATTCATTCGGTGCGCCTTGGTATTCTTATTCTTCTGAAATCAATGCATTTGGCGAAGTTTCAGGATCATAGCGCAAAAGGTCTTCCTTGTGCAAATACTCACGTCCCTGACGTACGAATTCCTTGTGCCCGGCCTTGGGGTTCACACCGGGACAGTATTCCTGAATCATCTCCCAGCTCATTTCGTCAATGAGGTTGCCTCGGAAATAGGGCCATGCCCTGCAAATATCGGGACGGCCCGGATGCACGCTGCATCCGTCTTTGAAGAAGATGCAGTACAGGTCTTCGCCGACAGTGAGGTGTAGTTTATCGCCACGTTCCTCTGTGTATTTTTCAATCAACTCGGCAACGGTAATGCCAAGCGTTTCAGCAAGGCGTTTCTGGTCTTTGTCGGTCATGACAATCCCACCTTTACCGTGACAACAATGCCCGCACATGCGGCATTCAAAGGCTGTTTCACTCATCTATGTATTCCCATTGCTTGCATTTCAACTTTGGTACAGCGGTCTTCAACAACCGTAATGCCGGAATCGGCGAGGATTTTTTGCGCTTCAGGACTGGTTATTCCTGATTGCATCCAGAAAATTTTTGGCAGGGGACTCATGTCGAGCACTTCCCGTGCGTGCGCCGGGCAGAATTCCGAAGCCCGAAAGATGTCCACCATGTCCACTGGAATAGGGATGTCGTTGACAGTCGGATATGTGGTCAGTCCCCACACGCCCCGGCGTTTGGGGTGTACCGGAATGACAGTGAATCCCATTGAAATAAGGGCGTGTCCCACCATATCAACCGGGCGCCCGGGTTTATCCACTGCCCCTATAACCGCTATCGTCTTGACCTCACGGAGAAGGGGAGCTAGCTCTTGCATGTCGATCAGCATTGTTTATTCCTCATATGATTGGAACGTTCTTGTACAGCAAACGCTTCCGGTTGCCTAGTTGTTATATAAGGAGACCCCATGTTTGAAGCTCTTTCCCGTGTACCCGCAGACGAATTAAGGCGCCGCCAGAATGCGGTCCGTGCACACCTGCACACCATCGCTCCCGGTGCGGGTGGAATTCTCGTCTTTTCACGACTGAATATTTATTATCTCACCGGTACGTTCGGCCAGGGGGTGCTCTGGCTTCCATTGGAAGGTAAGCCTGTTCTATTGATTCGCAAGGGTGTCAGCCGTGCGAAGCTGGAGACCAGCCTTGACCATATTCTGCCGTTCAAGTCCTACTCGGAGCTTCCCGGGTTGTGTGCAGACGCAGGCAGCCCTTTTACCTCGACCATCGCAGCAGTCATGGCCGGTTTGTCCTGGCAATTGGGGTCCCTTTTGGCAACCAAGCTGAAAGAATACACCATCGTGCCGGGAGACCATGCCGTGGCTTTGGCCAAGATGGTCAAATCTGAATATGAACTGCGTATCCTGCGTGAGTGCGGAGCGCGGCATCACCGTTGTCTATACGATATTATTCCGCAAAAGATCAGACCCGGTATGACCGAACGGGAAATTGCCCACACTGCCTGGGAAGCGTTCTTCTCGGAGGGGCATATGGGGATCATGCGTATGCAGGCACATGGCGAGGAAATCTTTCTGGGACACGTCGCAGCCGGTGATTCCGGGAACTATCCCAGTGGATTCAACGGGCCGTTGGGATTGCGCGGCGAACACCCGGCCTCGGCTCTTATGGGGAATGAAAAGAAGATCTGGAAGATGGGCGAACCGCTTATGCTCGATATCGGCTTTCAGCTTGAAGGGTACCATACGGATAAGAGCCAGTCGTATTTTGCCGGTTCGGAGTCGGCCAAGAGTGGTGCCATCAGGGAAGGGCATGATTTCTGTATTGCAATGCAGGACTGGATGTGTGCGACAGCCAAGCCCGGCGTTACTCCGCAAGAACTGTATCTATACTGCATCGAAGAGGCGCAACAGCAAGGTTTTGCCGAAGGGTTCATGGGATTGGATGATAATCAGGTCCCGTTTGTGGGACACGGTATCGGTCTGACCATTGATGAATTTCCCCCCATTGCCAAAGGCTTTGATTTTCCGTTTGAGAAGGGCATGGTGATTGCTCTGGAACCGAAGCAAGGCATCCGCAATGTTGGTATGGTGGGCGTGGAGAATACGTTTGAAATCACGGAAGATGGCTGCCGGTGCATCTCCGGCGATGCATATGATATGATTCCGGTCGAGTAAGCTGTCGAGCAAGTTGTGAATACATGTATTCACTGAGAATGATAAGAAAAGGCTCCCATTCGGGAGCCTTTCTTGTTCGCTATTCGGTTTCTGTTGATTTGTCAGTGTCTGTTTTATCAGTGGCCGGTTCATCTTCTTTCATCTTGCCGAGATACTCGGGGAGTTCAAGCCCGGCCATTTTGGTAATGTCCTGAAGTGGTGGAAGGCTTTTGACCATGTTGGAAAAGAAGTTGGCCGTTGAGGTGGAATCCCCGTTGCCGCCACCGTCCCAGACGGTGACCTTGTCAATTTTGAGGTTCTTGATGGCCTCAATTTGTGTTTCCACGATGTTTTCGAGTTTTTCAAGCAGGAGCATGGTGGCAGCCGCTTTGGCGTCACCGCCAGTACTATCGACCAACACGCGGTAACCTTCAGCCTTACCTTCAAGAACCTGACGGATACCCTTGGCTTCAGCTTCGTATTGCATGAGCGTCGCGTCCGCTTTACCTTTTGCCTCTCGTCTGATCTTTTCGGCTTCGGCCTCGGCTGCGATTTCAACCTTTCTCTTTTCGACTTCCTGAACCGCAACTTCTTCGGCATTCAGTCGTTCAAGTTCTGCCAGATATTGCGCTTTTTGAATTTCTGCTTCGGCTTGGCGTTTGGCGACCTCTCCCTGTTGAAGGGCTTCGGCCTGCTTTACATGCAGATCAGCATTGGCCTGGGCGATTTCCGCCTTGGACTTGTTCTCACCCGAGACGGCTTCCGATTCCTGGCTTTGAACAAAGATACGCTGATCGGCTTCGGCTTTCTTTTTACCTTTCACAGCTTCGGCCAGGTTCTCAGCGACTTTGATCTCCATTTGGCGGTTGGCGTCAGCTTCACCGATGGACGCGTTGGATTCCTGTTGCTGTATGAAGATACGTTTGTCCGCTTCGGCTTCTTTCTGCCCCTTTTCCGATTGTGCGGAATTCTGGGCGACCTTGATGTCTTTTTCCTTGTAGGCACTGGCCTCACCGATGGCGCCGAGCTTGTCCTGTTCAGCCACATCAACCTTGGCCTGGTTGATGGCTTCGGATGCGGCTTTTTTACCGATGGAGTCAATGTAGCCGGATTCGTCGGTGATATCCGTAATGTTTACGTTGATCAGATACAGACCGATCTTGTTGAGTTCGGGGGAGACGTTTTCGCGAATGGATTCAAGAAAGCTCTCACGGTCCTGGTTGATCTGCTCAATGGTCAGGGAGGCGACAGTCAATCGTAATTGACCGAAGATGATTTCCATGGCCATTTCTTCGATTTCCTGCTGCGCCTGATTCAGCAATCTTTCCGCAGCATTTTGCATTATGCCGGGTTCGGTGCTGATGCCGACAGTGAATGTACTGGGCACGTTGATGCGGATGTTTTGGAGCGAAAGCGCTTTTTGCAAGGGGATTGCAATGGTCATGGGGGTCAGGCTCATGTAGCTGAAGTCCTGAATTAACGGCCAGATGATCGTGCCGCCACCATGAATACAGCGTGCCGACTGACCTTGTCCGACCTTACCGAAAACAACAAGGATCATATCTGACGGGCACCGTTTATACCGGGATGCCAGGAAGGCGACTGTGGCAACAAGGAGAAATGTGAAGGCTATGACGGGCAGAGCCCACAAGCCAAGACTTGAAATTTCGTAATCCATGGAGACTCCTTTCTAATGGATGGGAGAGACAACAAGGATGTTGCCACTGATTTTGACTACTTGAATGCGAGTGCCGGTTTGGATTTTCTGATTGTCAACGGAAGATGCGTCGTACTCCCGAAGCCGTCCCTGGAATGTGACCATAACGCTTCCGGTCTTATCCGGGTGGATGGTTGTGTAGACTTTGCCTTCGCCGCCAATCGCTTTGTTGATATCTATGGTGCCGCTGCTCTGCATGGACGCCATGAAGGTAAAGAGTTTGCTGATTATCCAGAATGACACGAGCCCCGCAAGCGTTCCGCCAAGCAGGGAGTAGCCGCTGCCAACTTCGCTCTGGCGATACAGGGCGTACCCCACCAGGCCGAACATCATGAGAAAAGAAGTCAGGCCATGAAGCGACAGAAATTTCAGGCTGGCATCAGCATCAAATGAATCACCACCGTCTGGAGATTCGAAATCTGCATGAAGAGTGGCTTCGTCTCCGAAGTCCGCCCCAAGGAATTGCAAGATGAATCTGATGACAAGTGGAATGCCGCCGATCAAGGCGCAGGACAGGAAGAATATATCAAGGCCATTGAGTGAACCAAACCAAAAGTCCATGTCCCAAACTCCTTTATAAAAGTTGATAAACAATTACAGAATGTTTTGTGACAGAGCAAGAAATCTTTGAATATGTGTACACGCTTCAAACAAAAAGCCGCCGCAATCCAATGGGTTGCGGCGGCTTTGATAGAATGTATCAATACTACTCGTATGCGGCCTCATAGATGGCGATGACATCTTCGATGTTCATTTGAACCGGGGTGATATCAAAGAGTGCGCCCATGGTTGTAAGCGCGTTTTCAGCCAACGCGGGGATTTCCTCACGAGTCACGCCGTAGTCGGACAGTTTTTCATCTGCCAGACCAATATCCGTGATCAGGGTGTCCAGAGCATCAAGGAATGCCACACCGCTCACTTCTTCTTCAATGTCTTCCTCCAGCGTGTCACCCATGGCGAGTGCAAGGTCGGCGAGACGTTCTTCGCCACAGGCTGCGAGGTAACCGAAGTACGCCTTGGAGATAAGAACAAGGCCGGCTCCATGAGGCAGGTTCGGGTGGTAGGCAGACAGGGCGTGTTCCAGAGAGTGCTGTGATATGCAGGAAGAGTAGGATTCGCACAACCCGGCTGCTGTGCATGCCCATGCCATGATGGTGCGGGCTTCCAGGTTGTCGCCTTCTGCCACGGCCTGAGGCAGTGTGTGGGCGATGAGGTGTACGGCTTCCAGGGCGAGCATGTCACTTGCCGGCTGGCGGCAGGTGGCAAGGTATGCCTCGGCAGCGTGGAAAAACGCATCCATGCCGGTGTAGGCAGTCTGTTTTGGGGGTACGGAGAGCATCAGAGTCGGGTCTACGATCGACAGCGCCGGGAATGTCGAGTCATTGCCCCAGCCTATTTTTTCCATGGAATCTGTGCCGGATTTGGTGATGACGGTCCAGGGGTCGGCTTCGGTGCCGGTGCCAGCGGTGGTCGGGATTGCAATGATGGGCAGAGCGTCATTTTCCGGGGTCTGACCGCCACCGGAGCCGGACTGCATGTAGTCCCAGTACTTTCCGTCGTTGGTTGTCATGGTGGCGATGGCCTTGGCGGAATCGATGGTGGACCCGCCGCCCAGACCGACAATGAAGTCCACGTTGTTCTCACGGCAAAGGGCTGCGGCTTCGTCCACGGTGTCGGATTCCGGGTTGGGGCGAACCTTGTCAAATACGATGGTTTGGACATCCTGTTTTGAGAGCAGGCTCTGAACTCGGGACAGGTATCCCTGTTTTACCATGACGCCGGATTCGCCAATGACGATCATGGCTTTTTTGCCACGCGGCAGATAGGGCGTGTCGCCGAGTTGGTTGAGGGTGTCAGGGCCGAAAATGACACGGGTGGGCATGAAGTATTGAAAATTGAGCATATGGTTTCCTTTTTTGAGTGCTTCTAAAGTGATTTGAGTATCTTTTCAAGTTGTTCCTGAGTGAACAGATCGCGGAGTACCAGTGGTGAGCCAGCCTTGTCTCCTTTCATGAATATGGCGGCAGTGGGAATGCTTCGACTCCCCAGCGCCATGAGTAACGCTTCGGCGTCAGGGTCTCGTTCTGTCATGTCGACCTTTATGAACGGAATGCTGTATTCGTTTTTCCACTTGTTGACATTTTCATCGGTCATGACCGTGGCTTCCAACACTTTGCAGGTGGGGCACCAGTCAGCGGTGAAATCCACGAAAAGAATTTCCTGGCCAATGCGCTCATTGAGTTCGACTGGGTCAAAAGCCTCCCACGGGGAGGTTTCGATTTTTGCCGGGGCCGTCCACAGGATGGCACCGATCAACAGGACGAGTACACTGAGTCTGATGATCCAGCGACTGAAGAGCTTGGCAGTCTGAGTGCGTACCCAGAGCCATGCGCCGACAATAATGACCCATAGGGGAGCCAGTATGCGCAGGCTGTCGTTCCCAACGGCGATCGCCGCCAGGTAAAAGGCCGTGCCGAGCAGGAAAAAGCCGATGCCTTTTTCCACATATTCGATCCATGGCCCGGATTTGGGAAGGAAACGGGCGAGAGCCGGATTCAGTATAAGGATTATATAGGGAATCGACATGCCGAGGCCAATGGCTATGAAGACGGTAACGATGATGAGTGGGCCTTGGATGAGTGCCCAGCCAAGGACACCGCCAAGAAAAGGACCGCTGCACGGGGTTGCGAGCAATGTGGTCAGCATGCCCGTGAAGAAAGCCTGTTTTCGCGGATTGGTATGCCCTGTTCCGAATTTCAGGTCGATGACCGGCAGGTGAAAGAGACCGAACAGGCTTAATCCAAGCGCGGCCATGATTCCGGCCAGGGTGAATACCAGCCATCTGTATTGGAAGAGTGCACCCCACGCCTTGCCGGTCGCGCCCAGGACCACTGCAAGGACAATGAAAAAACTGAGGACGCCGAGAACAAAAAAGACGTTGTGCTCCCGGAAGGCGTGTTTTTGATCGTCTTTGTCACCAGTCCCGGCATTGAGGAGGGCGCTGAGCTTGAGGCTGACCACAGGCAGTACGCAGGGCATGATGTTGAGGATCAGACCGGCAAGCAGCCCCATGAGCAGAGCGGAGAGTAGGCTGGTGACTTCCAGACCGGGTTGCAGATACTGCGGTGTGAACTTCCAGTCGACAACGGTTGTCTCGCTGTCCGTGAATGTCGTGGCCGGTTGATATTCGTTTTTGAGCGGGGAGAGCTTGAGGAAAGCAGGCCACCATGGTTGTTCCTTGGCCGCGGGCAGTGTCTCCGGAGAGTCGGGGCGCTTGAAGGTCAGATCAAGACGAACCGGAAGACATTTTGTCGGATGGCAAAGGAGAAGGTCAAGTTTGAGCGCTACAGGAAAGTGGCTCTGATCGATGCCTGGAATGAGGGTGAACAAACTGGTGCCGCTGACGTATGCGTCCACCGTGTTGGTCGGATCAAATGTATCCGGTTTTTCCTTGCCTTTGGGATAGAATACTTCCAGTGGGTGTTTATTCGCAGTTGTCGCAGTCAGCGAAGTGGGCTTTCCCATTTCAGCCGGAAGGTTTGAGTAGGCATACCAATCCGGTTCCATATTCATGGTAACGGTCAGTAAAATTGCTTGTGTGTCCTGGGCTTCAAATGTCCCCGCCGGAATGGAGAATGCCTCTACAACCGTTTTCATGGGGACCTTGGACGGCTGTATTTGTGCATGTCCAAGGGTTGAAGCCAGTATGAGCAGCAGAGTGAGAAACAGGGTGGAAATCGGCTTGGTTAGCGACATTGAGGTCCTATGTTAAAAAAGTGAAAATTTGTTGTTGACTTTTCCTGTCTCCACTTATAGTTATTCACTCCGTTGAGCGCAAGCACAACACGAGTGGGTCACTAGCTCAATTGGCAGAGCAGCGGACTCTTAATCCGGAGGTTCAAGGTTCGATTCCTTGGTGACCCACCACTCGAAACACACACCCCGTCAGCAATGGCGGGGTTTTTCTTTGTTTAGTGGAAAGTGACTTTAAAGCGGACCTCTTGCTGGGAATTAATATATGCATGCTAGAATATTACGTATTTCTATGCCTTGGCGCAACGAGCATATATAATTATAATTCTGTCTTTGTATGAAAAGACAAGACGACGTGGTTTTGTAATACTCTATCTTGAAGTTTTTATCCCATTAATTGTTGAGCTGAAAGACAACGCTTAATGCTCGGCATACTTCCTTCATCTTTTCAATTTATGACGTATTCTCAATGAAACAAACGCACTGTTGATAGTTCATCGAGTGTCTGATATCGAAAGTTGTTGATATCCTTAAATGATATGGAGACTCTCATGCGAAATTTTGTGTTGGTGCTGGTAACTTTTGCTCTGCTGATTGGTGCAGGGTGTGCCACGAAAGAAGAAAAGGCAGAGCAGTGCTTTGATAGCTTGAAGATGTTTGAAAGCGGTGGGCTTGAACCAACAAAGTACAATGCGGAACGGTGTCTTGGAGACTGCATTGTTGCTCTGAGAGCTGACCCGAATAATGCAGCACTTGCTATTGCAGCCGGGAAGATACGGCTGGTTTACGGAGCCAAGGATGTGGCCTGTGAAGACTTTGCCTTTGCCAAGATGCTGGGCGATGATTCTGCCTTTCTTGCGTACTGCAATGAGGATGGGAGTCCGAAATGAAAAGGGCACTCATAGCTGTTGTTCTGGTGCTGGCCGTGTGTGCCGGGTGTACTGGTGCGGAGGTCACAGCAGCAACTTGGGGGCATAGCCTGTGGTCAATGACCCCCAACAAATCTTCCAACGGCATGAGCCGGGAAGAGGTGGCAGACTATTGCATTCGGGATGGGGACCGGCTCATGGCTGAGAACAAGCGGGGCCATGCGTGCGGCATGTACAAGCAGGCGGCTGAGAACGGGAAGCCAGAACGGTACCGGACGTATTGTGATTACAATTGGGAGCCTGAGGAATGAGAGTTTTAGTATCGGCTCTTGTTGTACTAATGTTTCTGGTCGGAGCAGCACACGCTCAACTCTCGCCTGATGCAGTACGAGAGCAACTTGCACAAACAGAAGCCGAAGCAATCTATGGGATCAAAATCATACAAGCTTGGAAGAAAGAATTTCCTGATCGCTATCAAGAAGAAGCGGCTATAATCAATTCACTCTCTAGTACCTTGCTTGAGATCTTTTTACTTTCTGAACACGGTAACGATCTTCTGCTCTCAATATCTCTCCATCGCGAGAAAGGGTTTCCATATGTAGCTGAAGTTGTTGCTGAAAGAGCTTTCTCTGAACACATACTCTATCGGTATAGAATCGCCGCTAACCATTTGCGAAAGCATCTTCAGTATCTTAGAGCGAGCGATACCGCGTTAATAGAAGTGATAAATAAGGTTTTCAACAGTGCTATTGCCAGCATCGCTAATTGCGGCGAACTCGTGGACGAGATAAAAACTCCGAATATGTCAAAGAACAAGTGACGCCGCTGTGCGTGCGCTCCAGCCGGAGCCGGATGGGTGAAACCGTTTGCGGGCCGTGGCCAAGCTCTTTTCGCCGACAAATTGACAACTCCGATTCGGGTACATACAGTTTCTCAGCCCAACGTCTGATTGTAGGCTGACCTCTAAACAGTGTTCGAGAAAATTCCGACCATGTCCATGCAATCCCCATATCGTTCTCATGATCGTGCCAGTGTGCGCGGTGCTGCACCTGAGAGTATCCGTACCATTGTGGTGGACGACGAGCCGCCAGCTCTGGATGAGTTGATCTATCTGCTGTCTCGTTTTCCCGACATAGAGATTGTCGCTACGGCTGGGTCGGGCGCGGATGCTGTGGATATTATCACCAAGGCGCAGCCTGATTTAGTCTTCCTGGATATCGAAATGCCGGACAAGAACGGGTTTCAGGTGTTGCGGGAGCTTATGGTTTGTGGGCAATTGCCGCTGGTGGTGTTCGCAACGGCATTTGATGAGCATGCTATTCGCGCCTTTGAGGAAAACACCGTGGATTATATCCTCAAGCCCATGTCTCTGGAGCGGCTTGGCAAGACCATAGAACGTGTACGTTCCCTGCTTGCCAAACCAGAGGGCGGCCATGGCGAGGGGAGGCTTGAAAGTCTGCTGGCCAAGGTCGGTCTTGTTTCGGCAGGAGCTATCGGAATTGTGCGTATTCCAGCCGAGGATGAAGGACGCAATGTTCTGCTTACCCCGGATGAGATTCTCTATTTCAGCCTTCAGGATCGTCGGGTTTTGGCCCATACAGCCAAAGCGGCCTATCCCTGCGGTCTGGAGCAATCGCTGGACAAGATAGAAGAGCGGCTGTCCGGTTTTAACTTTTTCCGCGCCAACCGTGGCGAACTCATAAATCTTAATTTCGTACGCAGCTACACCCCTTGGCATAGCGGCAAATATATCATCACCATGCGTCATCGGGAGGCCACGGAAATCGAACTGAGCAAGAGCCGGGTCCGGTTTTTCAAAGCGGCTCTGGGTATATGATCTTCCTTACAAGGAACTGAACACAGTGCATTCCGAACAACTCATTATTACCCTGGCAGAACGCTTTGGTCTGCTTGTCGGCGCGGTCTTTTTGTTGCTGACCTTTACACCTGTGAAAAGGTTCGGCTTTGCTCGTACCTCTACCAAAAATCGAACACTGCTGCTGACGATCTTTTTCGGCCTGTTCGGTATCCTTGGCACCTACACGGGCAACTCGGTCTTTCAGTCTGTGGCCAACCTGCGGGCCATGGCGGTCATTACCGGCGGGCTGTTTGGTGGGCCTGTGGTGGGTATCGGGGCCGGGCTTATCGCCGGAGGGCATCGAATTCTTTTTGATCTGCACGGGTTCAGCGCCTATCCCTGTGGCATAGCGACCTTCATGGAAGGACTCGTTGCCGGATATATTGCCTACCGGTTCGGGGATCGGACAATGACATGGAAAGTCGCTGCACCGCTTGCGCTTGTTGGCGAAGCGCTGCATATGGGGCTGGTGCTCCTGCTTTCGCGCCCCTTTGGTGATGCCGTTGAACTGGTCAAGCTTATCGCTCCGCCCATGATTGCCGTGAATACGTTCGGCGTTGCCATTCTGGTGGAGTTGATCAATGTCTTTTTCTATAATCGAGAGCGGCGGGAGTCGTTGCATGCTCAGCAGATACTGGATATTGCCAATCTGACCGTCAGCCATTTGCGATCCGGCCTGAATCAGGATTCCGCTCTGCAGACAGCGTTGATTATTCATGAGCGGGTGCAGATGGCGGCTGTGGCTGTCACGGACACCAGAAACGTGTTGGCTCATGTGGGAGCAGGCAGTGATCACCACCTGTCCGGGTTACCTATCCATACCGAGGCCACACGAGAGGTCGTTCGAACAGGGCGACCTTCTTATATTGATAATAGGACGGCCATTGGCTGCGATGTGGCGGATTGTCCGAATACCAGTGCCATCATCGTGCCCCTGACAAAGGCGGGGCAGATTGTCGGTACGCTCAAGTTTTATGGCAGCGAAGTTTCACCGCTCAACAATACTCTTTTTGAGTTGTGCAAAGGATTGGGCAAGCTCTTTTCCACTCAGCTTGAACTGGAAGACCTGCGTATCAAGGAGCATATGCTGGCCCATGCGGAAATCCGTCGTCTTCAGGCGCAGATCAATCCCCATTTTCTCTTCAATTCCCTGAACACCATCGGTTCGTTTTGTCGTACCAATGCGGAGAAGGCCCGTGAATTGTTGCTCGATCTGTCGTTGTATATGCGTAAAAATCTTGACTCCAGTCGTGGGTTTATTCCCCTGTCCGATGAGCTGGACCAAGTGCGTTCATACCTTGCCATCGAACAGGCTCGTTTCGGCGATCGCATAGACGTGCATTGGGACATTGATGAAACCTGCGCAGGTTGGCCTATTCCCCCTCTGATCATTCAGCCCTTGGTTGAAAACAGTGTCAAACATGGCATCCTGGGGCGGAGCCATGGCGGTTCGGTGACCATTACGGCGTCACGGAAAGACGACAAGCTGCATATCTGTGTCACTGATAACGGCAGCGGGATGAATACGGCTCAGATTCATTCGCTTCTTGAAAAAATAGCCCTGACAGGGCATCCCGGGTTGGATTCATGCCGCGAAGGTATCGGTATTCGCAACTGCGCCTCACGTCTGGAGCAGATTTATGGCCCTGACTGCCAGTTGGACATTCTCAGTCATCCGGGAGAGGGGACGCAGGTCAGTTTTTCCATTCCGAAAAATCCATTGAATGCCGTAGCGTGATCCGTTCCTTCCCTTTTTTTGACCTGGTTCGTGTCTTTTCGTCCGGTGATCTGGTGCGTTCAGTCGTGAAAAAGGGCATTTCGTCCAACAGTCGTTGAAGACAACGTCCACGATGGCGTAGTCGGTCTCCCAAGAGGTTTTTTTGAACATTTTTTGGGAGGTTGTTTTACATGCTATTCTTTTTGTTCTGTGTTGGCCTGCTTGTGTTGGGCTATTTCATTTACGGTACATTCGTGGATAAAGTATTCGGAGTCGACACCAATCGGCAGACTCCTGCCTATGCGCTTCAGGATGGTATCGACTACATGCCGATGCCCAAATGGAAACTCATTTTCATTCAGGTCCTGGATATCGCTGGTATCGGGCCTATTTTCGGCCCTATTCTAGGTGCCCTCTATGGACCGCAGGCTTTGATCTGGATCGTTATCGGGTGTATCTTCGCCGGTGGCGTTCATGACTATTTTTCCGGTATGCTCTCCGTGCGTAACAATGGCGCGAGTATTCCCGAGGTTGTCGGCGAGTATCTGGGCATGCCTGCCCGCCAGGTGATGCGCGTGTTCTCTTTCGTGCTGCTCATGCTGGTTGGCGTGGTCTTTGTGCTCAGTCCGGCAAAACTGCTCCACGGACTGACTCCCGGCATTGCAACCGGTTGGTATGTGGCTGCTATCTTCGGCTACTACTTCCTGGCTACGATCCTGCCCATTGACAAGATCATCGGTCGTTTTTATCCGCTGCTGGGGCTGTTGTTGCTGGTCATGACCTCTGCATTGGCCATTGCGCTTTTCACCAGTCCGCACGCTGTGCTGCCAAATCTGGATTTCGCTGTTAACACGCACCCCGGCGACAAGCCCATCTGGCCGTTGCTCTTCATCACGATCTCCTGTTCAGCTTTGTCCGGGTTCCATTCTACCCAGTCCCCGCTTATGGCTCGCTGCGTGAAGAATGAACGAGAAGGGCGTTCCGTTTTCTACGGCGCCATGATCATCGAAGGTATAATTGGCTTGATCTGGTGCACCCTGGGCATGTCCTTTTACAATGACCCCGCTGCACTTCAGGAAGTGATCAGCTCCGGCTCTCCCGCCGCAGTGGTTGCCGGAGTGTCCCATGGTCTGCTCGGTCCCATCGGTGGTGGGTTGGCCATTCTCGCTGTCATCGTACTGCCTATTACCAGTGGTGACACCGCATTCCGTTCAACTCGTCTCATCGTGTCCGAGACCTTCAAGATGGGGCAGAGCAAGATATCTTCTCGTTTGTTGATTGCTATCCCGTTGTTTGTTCTCGGGTTCGTGATTTCAACGCAGAACTTCTCCACCATTTGGCGCTACTTTGGTTTCTCCAATCAGGCGTTGGCCGCATTGGTTCTTTGGACTGCGGCTGTGTATCTGGCACAGCGCAACAAGCTGCATTGGATTGCCACGGTCCCTGCGACCTTCATGACTGCTGTCTGTACGACATTCATCATGAATGCGCAGATCGGGTTTAATCTCAGCTATGAAACCTCGGTTGTTGGTGGGATTGTGGTTGCCGCCGCCGCGTTTGTTGTCTTCATGTTGAAGTTTGGCCTGCGCAAGACGCCGGAAGTCGTCAACGAATCAGCTTAAATACAGTAGAGTTATCAGGGTCCATCCTGATTAACGCATAATAAAAAGCCCCGCCAAATGGCGGGGCTTTTTCTTTACTGTATATGAAGGGGCGACTATTTGTCGTCGCAGCCGCCACCAGCCATGTGTTTCAGAGTGGCATAGCGCTTTTCGTAATCCTTTTCGATGGAAGCGCGGAACTCCTTGGAGAACTCGGGGTAGAACCGCTCCAGCATGGCATAGCGGTTTTCACCGGACAGGAATTCCTGCAGGGTTCCGTCAGGGGCCTTGGATTCCAGGATGAAGGGATTCTCGCCCTGATCAGCCAACTCGGGGTTGAAGCGGTACAGCGGCCAGTAACCGGAATCAACGGCGAGTTTCTGTTCGAGCTGGGTTTTGCCCATGCCCTTCTTGATGCCCTGGTTGATGCACGGAGCGTAGGCGATGATGATGGAAGGACCGGGGTAGGCCTCGGCTTCCTTGATCGCCTTGAGGAACTGATTTTTGTTGGCGCCCATGGCGACAGAGGCGACATACACGTAGCCGTAAGTCATAGCCATGCGGCCGAGGTCTTTTTTACCGGTCGTCTTGCCCGCAGCCGTGAACTTGGCAATGGAGCCGAGCGGGGTGGCTTTGGAAGCCTGACCGCCGGTGTTCGAGTACACTTCGGTATCCATGACCAGGATGTTGATGTCCTTGCCGGATGCGATGACGTGGTCGAGTCCACCGTAACCGATATCATAGGCCCAACCGTCGCCACCAAAGACCCAGATGGATTGTTTGGTGAACAGGTCGGACATGGCGACAATCTCTTTCAGCGCCTTTTTACGGGTACCCTTGAGAGCGGCCTTCAGCTTGTCTCCGGCGATTTTGGATTCTTCGGAGCTGTCCTTGGCCTTGACCCATGCGTTAAGCGCGGTCTTGATCTTGCCTGTTTCGTTCTTGGCGGCTTCCGTGCAGAGGTTTACCAGGTGGGCACGACGTTGATCGGTGGCCATCTCGATACCAAAGCCGAATTCAGCGGCGTCCTCGAACAGGGAGTTACCCCAGGCCGGACCATGGCCGTCGTTGTTCGTACAATACGGCGAGGTCGGTGCGGATGCACCCCAGATGGAGGAGCAACCTGTTGCGTTGGCAATGACCATACGCTCACCGAAGAGCTGTGTGATAACCTTGACATACGGAGTCTCACCACAACCGGCACACGCGCCGGAAAATTCCATCAGCGATTGACGGAACTGGGAACCCTTGACGGTTTCACGGCCAAAGACTTCTTTATAGCTGACTTTGTCAGAGAAGTTGAAGTTGGTGGTCTGAACAGCCGTCTGGGTGACAATGGGCTTCATGACCAGTGCCTTTTCCTTGGCCGGGCAGATGTCGGCGCAGTTGCCGCAACCCAGACAATCAAGAGTGTTGACCTGGAGACGGAACTGCATGCCTTTGGCGTCCTTGCCCAGAGCCGGAAGCGTCTCGAAGGACTTGGGTGCTTTTTTCATTTCATCATCGGTTGCCAACACTGACCGCAGGGCGGAGTGGGGGCAGACGAAGGAGCATTGGTTGCACTGGATGCAATTGTCCTTGATCCATTCGGGAACAAGAATGGCTACGCCGCGTTTTTCGTATTTGGAGGTTGAAACGGGCATGGTGCCGTCATGGGAGAAGACGGAGACCGGCAGGTCATCGCCTTTCTGAGCCAGAACCGGACGCATGACGTCGGTGACATAAGCAGGCTCGCGGGTGGCTTTGACCTTCTCATCTGAAAGGTCTTTCCATGCGTCGGGCACCGGGATTTCGATGATGGCGTCCACGGCGTTGTCAACCGCGGCGTTGTTCATGTTGACGATCTTCGGACCTTTCTTGCCGTAAGCTGCTTCGATGCCATCTTTGAGGAGGGTGACAGCTTTCTTGAAAGGAATGACGTCTGCGAGCTTGAAGAAGGCAGTCTGCATGACCATGTTGATTCGGCCACCGAGACCGACTTCGCCAGCGATCTTGACGGCGTCGACAGTGTAGAATTTCAGTTTTTTTTCGGCAATGGTGCGACGCATGGCTGCGGGCAGCTTGGAGTCCATGTCTTCGGCGGTCCAGGGACAGTTGAGCACGAAGGTGCCGCCGTCCTTGATGCCGTCCAGTACATCGTAGAGATTGACATAGCTTGGATTATGACAGGCGATGTAGTCCGCGTCCTTGACCAGGTAGGTGGACTGCAGCGGTTTCTTGCCGAAACGCAGGTGAGAGATGGTGATACCGCCGGACTTCTTGGAGTCATAGGCAAAATATCCCTGCGCGTACATGTTGGTGTTGTCACCGATGATTTTAATGGCCTGCTTGTTGGCACCGACAGTACCGTCCGAGCCAAGGCCCCAGAATTTACATTGGACCGTTCCCTCGGGGGTGGTGTCCACGCAGTCGCAATCAAAGAGCGAGGTGTTGGTGACGTCGTCCAGAATACCGACAGTGAAGCCGTGTTTGGGCTTGGCCAGGGAATCGAAAACGGACTTGGCGTGTGCCGGAGTGAAATCCTTGGAACCGAGACCATAGCGGCCGCCGACGATCTTGGGAGCCTTGGCCTTGCCAGCGTAGGCGGCCACGACGTCCATGTAGAGGGGATCACCCAGAGAACCAGGTTCCTTTGTGCGGTCGAGGACAGCGATTTTTTTGACGGTCTTGGGAATGACTGCAAGCATGTGCTTGATTGAGAACGGACGGAACAAGCGAACCTTGAGCAGGCCGACTTTTTTACCCGTGGAGTTGAGGTAGTTAACGGTCTCTTCGATGCACTCACAGGCAGATCCCATGGCGATGATGATTTTGTCCGCCTTGGGGTGACCAACGTAGTCAAAGAGTTTGTAGCGACGGCCCGTGATCTTGCCGACCTTTTTCATGGCGTCGGTAACGATGTTGGGGATGGCTTCATAATATGTATTGGTTGCTTCGCGACCCTGGAAGTAGATATCCGGATTCTGTGCCGTACCTCGGACATCAGGATGTTCGGGGTTCATGGCGCGTTTGCGGAAGGCTGCCAGTTTTTCTTCGTTCACCAGAGGCTTCATGTCGTCGTAATCGATGACGGCGATTTTCTGAATTTCATGTGAGGTACGAAAGCCGTCAAACACGGACATGAAGGGAACGCTGGATTCAATGGCCGCAAGGTGAGCGACCAGAGCCAGGTCCATGACTTCCTGAACGGAATTTGAATAAAGCTGGGCAAAACCGGTCTGACGACAGGCCATTACATCTTGGTGATCACCGAAGATGGAGAGTGCATGTGCAGCGACCGCTCGGGCGGAAACGTGGAAAACGCCGGGCAACAACTCGCCGGAAATTTTGTACATATTGGGAATCATGAGCAGCAGGCCCTGGGAGGCGGTGAATGTGGTGGTTAATGCGCCACCGGCCAGGGAACCGTGTACTGCACCGGCCGCGCCGGCTTCAGATTGCATCTGGCGAATCTGTACTGTCTGTCCAAAAATGTTCTTGCGTCCTTGGGCTGCCCATTCGTCGGCAATTTCTCCCATGGGAGTTGAGGGGGTGATGGGGTAGATGGCAGCCGTTTCGCTCATGGCGTAGGCCACATGAGCGGCAGCGGTGTTGCCGTCCATTGTCTTCATCGTCTTCTTAGGCATTTGTCTCTCCACAGTTATGATGTAGGATCTGTATCAACCAATAATATCGGAACGCAATCGTTCGAACTATTCTTGCGAAATACTCGCCGTTCCGGATGGTCTGGAATAGGCATGTTCGTTACGGGCGAAGTGCGCATGTTGATACGCGGGTAGTATGATCACTTTTGTCTCGATTTTTCCGGTTGTGGTCAACCCCTTTGTCCTCCGTTCCCCGGAAAAAAAGCACCTTTTACCGATTAATTGTCTTGATTTCAGTGATTGGTATTATTGTGATTTTATTCACATATGTTCATGTGGTCAGGTTGCTTGCCAAGATCGAATAATCCGGCCACATTAATGAACATCAATGAAAGATACAAACCTTCGCACATCAGCAGACCGAAACAGATTGGCGTTTGCCATTCTCCTGTGTGGCTTTCTGTCCACTGTGGGGATTGGATTGTTTTCTTTTGCCGTGCCCCTTCTCAGTCTTGATGAGCGTGTCAGTGGTATGTGGCTCGGGACGGGCTTTGCGGGATATTTTCTGGCCAGAGTTCTGGCCGCACCTGTTGCGGGCATCCTGACTGATAGAATCGGTCCGCGCATCCCGTTGACGTGTATGCTCGCGGTGGGAACCGGGATACCGTTTACCGCGTATTTTGATCCGTCCGTCCATGTCCTTTTTATGGTCCAGTTTGTCATTGGGCTTGCGGCTGGTTGCATCAAGCCAATCGGTATGGCCGTTCTCGGCAGTCTGTGCCGAAAGAAAGAGCTGATAAAATGGTTTGCCCTGCACACGTTCGTGTTCAATGTGGCGCTCTTCGTGGGGCCTGTTCTGGGCGGTGTGTTGTATTTCAACCGGTCGATGGAACCGGTTCTGTTTGGGCTCATACTGTGTATGGGATTGAGTGCAGTCGTTGCAGGGTTTTCATTGCCGAACGGTTTTCACACCAATTCAGATAAACAGACACAAGAGGGCGCAGCTCGTGGTGCCGTAATAGATCGAGTCAGCTTGTATCTTGCCATAGCCGGGCGGGCCTCGGGTGTTGGAGCCATGGCGGCATTCTATCCAATACTATTAACTATGGTTCTGGGTCGAAGCGGCCTCGTTACCGGCAGTCTTTTTGCCTTGCCCCCTCTGGTCGTTTGCCTTGCGTTGCCGGTGGTTTCCCGATTCTCCGGTGAAGTCCCACGTTCTTCCCAAGTGGTTTTGGGGATGTTGCTGAGTGCTTGCGGCCTCTATGGTCTGGGTATGTCCGCTTCAGTGGTGCAGTACGCGATCTGGGGCTGTGTGTTGGGATTCGGTACAGCAATCTCCATGCCTTCATCCATGGCCGTTGCGTCGACCCTTGATGATCGGCAGGGGCGTGTCTTTGGCATGACGCAACTTGCTGCGGGGGCAGGATTGTTGCTTGGCCCCATTCTGGGGGGATTGGTTGTTCAGGCATCCTATGAGGTCGGCCGAATACTGCAAGTGGTCGCCATTCTGGGTGCGTGCCTGTGCATACCGCTTCTTTGGTCCATCCTTGATCGTCATCTGCATTGGGGACGAGGGTACACCCTCGTGTTGGCTGTATCCTGTTGTGTGCTGATCGTGGGAGTCGGGGTGACCCCCATACTGTATGGAGGAGCATCCCGACATTTCGATGAGCGAAGCGTGTATACGTATACCGATGTTGCCATGGGAACCGTGGTCACACTGACGCTACAGACCGAGAGCAGGAAGGCTGCTGATGACGCAGCGCACAAGACCATTGCATTCATACGCGCTTTGCAGCGGGACTATGACTTCAGGAGTACCGATGGTTCTGTTGCCCGTATCAATCGAGCGGCCGGACGTACCTGGGTGCATCCTTCACGGCGGACATTTGATTTGTTGCAACGGACCGTGGCCTTAAGCAAAAAAACAGGCGGTGTTTTTGATCCCACAATCGGCGCTGCCACGACTTCACCTCTGTATTATGCGTTGGATGAAAGCGTGCTCAAGGCCAAACAAAATCTGGTGAACTACAGGCTACTCAAACTTGATGATGCCACAGGGCGGGTCATGCTCAAAAAAACGGGTATGGCACTGGATCTAGGCGGTATTGCCAAGGGCGCGGTCATAGACGCCGCAGTCGCCTTGTTGCGCGAGCTGCACATCAAGGCAGGTATTGTTGAGGCTGGCGGTGATTTTTATTGTTTTGGCCACAGATGGTGGACTGTGGGTATCAGGCACCCCAGAACCCGACAGGTGTATGGCTTGATCCGGATTCGTGAAAAGGGCGTTTGCGGATCAGGGGATTATCAACAGTTCGTGATGAGTGAGAGCAATGGTCAGCACATCAAGCGTCACCATGTCCTTGATCCGATCAGCATGGCTCCTGCTACAGAGGCGATTGGGGTGACCGTGGTAGCCGCGACCGCTGAAGAAGCGGATGCTTTGGCGACGACTCTCATGATTGCCGGAGCAGAGGACGGCCTTTTCCTGTTGGATAAAGAGTTTCCCGGGACATCGGCCGTATGGTTTCAACCGGATATGACAGTGGTGAAAACAGCCAATTTCCCTGAATAAAATACAAGGCCTCGGAACAACCGAGGCCTTGTTAGTGTGTGTAAACGGTGTGTTACTTTTCCGTACTGTAGCCGGCCCTGTTCCAAGCCAGGAATCCTCCGGCCAGTCCGCGTACATTCCAATACCCATGCTTTTGCAGATAGGAGGCCGCGATGTTCGAGCGGTATCCTCCAGCGCAATAAAGCAAGTGGTGTTCGTCTTCCGGCAGGTCGAATTTCCCGGCAAGTATGTCTGCCAGCGGGATGTTGACTGATCCTGGTATTCTAGACTGGGCAACTTCGTTGGGTGTACGAACGTCAATGAGGCTGATCGGTTTGCTCTGGTCCTGACACGTTTGGAGGTCCTGAGCGGAGTCGATGGAAAGCTTGTCAACGGGACGACCGCTGAAGACCCATGATTGAATGCCGCCGGCCAGGTAGCCGAAGATGTTGTCGTAGCCGATTCGATGAAGCTCTATCCGCATACGCTCATAGTCTTCCCTGGAAGAAACGACCAAGAGGATGTCTGCTCCGGGATCCACAACCATGCCGACCCAGTTAGCCAGGCTTGGTTCAAATCCGATATTGATGGAGCCGGGAATATGGTATCCGGCATAGGCTGCGGCATCGCGGACGTCGATGACCACGGCTCCTGCCAGCATTTTCTCCTCGAAGCGCATGGGCTCCATGGCAAGATCCAGGGGGCAGCGTTCGAGCAGGGGAGCCCCTCCGGCGTTTGTTGAGATGATATGGGTGAAGGATTTGGGACGGGCCGGGAATTCCTTGCTCATTTCCTTATGAAAGTCTTCATAGGTGTCAAAGCCGAGCATGGCGTTGTGACGTCGTTCAAAACCCAGTGTCGAGCTGGGTTTGGAGCTCATGCCTCGACCACACAGTGACCCTGCTCCGTGGGCGGGAAAGACCTCAAGGCTGTCAGGGAACTTTTTGAATTTGATGTAGAGAGTGTTCCAGAGATTCTGGATCTGCTCATCAAGTTTCGCATCGCCGACCAGATCCGGACGGCCAATATCGTTGACGAAAAGAACATCGCCTGTGAGCAGCATCCACGGCTCATTGCCTCGGGTCAGGTCTGTGACCAGCAGAGACAATGCGTCGGGAGTATGACCAGGGGTGTGCAGCACTTCGAGCGCTGCGCTTCCGATAGTCAGTTTTTGCTCTTCCTTGAGTGGGGTGAACTCATAGGAGACGGGCGAAGTTTCGTACATCATGATGTCGCAGCCGGTGTGTGATTTCAGCTCCTGAGCGCCTGAGATATGATCCGCATGCACATGAGTATCAATGACATGAACGATTTTCATGCCTTCTTCGCGGGAAATGTTGAGATAGTCTTCGACATCGCGTTTGGGGTCGACGACGATCATTTCACCGGCAGACGGACACCCTATGACATAGGAAAAACAGCCGAGACCGGGAGTAGTAATCTGTTTGAAATACATAAAAAACTCCTTTTTATGCTCTTCTTGCTATCGGGCAAGATAAGCATAAAAAGGAGTTGATGCAACAAGTTGGTAATGATTACTTTATTTCATCCGCTTGTGCTCTGAAACGGGCGGCAAGGTCATCCATGATGTCTGCTGCTGCGACAAAGGAGTCCGCAATATTCTCGGGGCCGTTTTGATATCGTCTGTAGGCCCATTGTGAGAGATAGAACAGTTCTGTATCGGAACAGGATTGGCAGACCTGTTTCAGATACGTGACCAAAGCGGTTTTGGCTTGCTCCCGTTGCAAGATGGCCTGTTGGAATCGTTTGCTGGCATTGGTGGAATTCTTTCCGTCGGCAATAGTATCCTGGAGTTGGCTGTTGGCTCGTCCCACCGCCTGGGCCAGTCTGCGATATTTGGAAGTCATCTCGATGAATTCAGGGCTGGATCCCATGGTTCTGAACAGATCGGCGGTCCGCTCGATGCGGCGACTGTTGAGTTTGAGCATGACCTGAATTTCTTCATTTGTCAGTGTCCGTATTTCCTCTTTCTTTCCAACAACATACTCGCGTTCATCGGTGGACGCGGTGTCGACCAGATGAATCATGAAAGCCGAAGCGTAAAGATCGTACAGAGTCTTGATCATGGTTGGGTTGAAAGCATAGTCCAACACGGATTTACGAGAGGCGTTGATGTCATCTCCCTCAGTGTTAAAACCCTCCAACTCGCGACCGAAATAGCGATTGAGTGCGATTGAAGAAATCAGCGTGGCAGGCTTGCCGTGTGGTCCTTGCGGTTGAAAACGATCCAACATGAACTCGGTAAGCGACTCGACAAAAGTGAATGAGACAACCTTGTCTTCTGCTATTTCAAGCGGTTTCACTTCTTTTACGGGCTGAGTTTCCAGTGTCTCTTTGGGGGCTTCGGGGGCAGTGGTTGATGGAGTGTAGTCCGGCTGAGTTTTTTGGCCACCATTTACCCAGTCCGGTGCTTTGGCGGGCGTATCGGGTGGCTGGACGGCTTCGGCTCGAAGCATGGGGCCGCTTGGGGCCTGCTTTTGGAAAAGAACATATGCCCCCACTGCAAGCAGTGCAGCACAGGCAATAAGTATGAGTGCAATTCGGCTATTTTTCATGGGTTATTTCTCCTGAAGTGAAAAGTATCAGGTTATGCTTCTTGTTGCCAGGCGTATTCGTTCTTTTCTTCGGCGTTGGCGCAGGTCAGGCTTTTGTCTCTGAGTTGCGACCAGTAGATGGTGCCTTTGATGGCTTGTTCATACATTTTGCGCATCGACGAATAATAATCCAGCAGGTCAACCATGGTATTCAACTCCACCGTTCCCTGTGCACCCACTATAAGCAATTCATCTTTGAGCTCATGGTAGGCATCGTCAAGTTCGTGCAACAATTGCGTCAAATTCATGAATTCCGGCGCGCAGGGTGTGTGGGCAACGTTGAGGATGTCTCTGACAGCCCTGCGGTAATCCCGGGCAGAGAGCGAGGCCGCTTCTGGCAGAGAATGTGAAAGAAGGACGTGGCTTTGTGACACTTCGCTTATGATATCGATTGTCTTCCTGTAGTATTGGATAACCCGGATGGAAGGGGACAATTTGAGGCCGATTGGTTCCGGCAGATCGAGAAGTTGAATTTTGACACAGTATTTCTTGATGGCATCAATAAGAGTATCCATGGCGGTTTTGTCTTTGATGAATTCCTTGGAGCGGAACTTGGACGTAATCGCTTTTTGGCATGCCTCGCGTGTCATTTCCCCCAGTCTTCCCAACTCCAGGAAAAGAGCGTCCATGGCCAGTTGTGGGGTGGCGAGAACGTTGTCGTCCAGATATTTGGGCTTGCCGAGCATGGCAATATCCCTGCCGATGTGTTTATCGAGAAAGCTTACGAGTCTGTTGGTAAATGGCAGGAAGAGACTCACTCCGAGCACGTTGAATACCGTGTGGAAAAGAGCGAGCGTAGCCGCGACATCCGCGGTGCCGTCAATGGTCGAGAACCATTCCACGGCATGGAGCAGGAATGGAATGATCATAATGGCGACCACGCCGGTGACAAGGTTGAAAATGATATGGGCCCCAGCCACTTTCTTCGCGTTATGTGTGGCTCCAATGACCGAGAACAACGCTGTGGATGTTGTACCGATATTTGTGCCGATTGTAGCAGCGGCTGCGCTTTCGATGGTGATAATTCCAGACATGGCTGCTGTCAGTACAATTGCCATGGCCGCGCTGGAGCTTTGCATGAGCAGAGTTAAAATTGAACCGATGACAACAAAGAGAAGAGCGCCCGGGAGTCCTCCAATATTGAATGAAGCCAAGTCGATGATGTTGCCAATGTCCTGAAAGCTCGACTGCAGTATCTCAATCCCTAAGAAAAAGAGGCCGAAACCGGTCAGGGCATCGCCAATATGTTTGCGGTTGGAGTCTCCGCTTGTCAGCCGGAGCAGGGCGCCGATACCAAGGAGCGGTAGAGCCAAGGCTTTGACTTTAACACTGATACCAATGGCCGCTACAATCCAACTGGTAACGGTCGTACCTATGTTGGAGCCGAAAATGACACCGACCGATTGTGGCATGGTCATGAGGCCGGCGTTAACAAAACCAATAACTGCAACGGTTATGGCACTGGAAGACTGCACCAGTGCCGTCATCATAAAGCCGGAAACAAGACCTCGAAACGGTGTTTTTGTCCATCGTCCCAGGATTGTTCTCAAAGCTTTACCTGCAGCATTCTTCAATCCCTTGGTCATCAGGCGCATGCCAAGGAGAAAAAGGCCCAGTCCGCCGAACAGGCTGGCTATAAGGGAAAGAATCATAGAAAGGCAGCTCCTTGAAACGCTTTGGTCTTATACTTGTTGTTAACTGGGGTGCTGTGGCTGTTGGAGGCCGGAAAGAAAGAGAGAATCATGAAACATCCATGATTCTTTTTCCGAAAGCGTATGAATTGGTCTTTCGGGCGTTTGTTTCACTTTGTGTATCGGGGATTGGGAGATTCAAGGAATTACTCTTTTTCCAAAGATCGACAGGCTGTACTCTTGGTCATCCATTTCTGCGATGTCAGGCAGATGAGCCCATTGTTCAAAGCCAAAGGACTGAAAAAGTTTCAGGCTCGGCTCATTATGAGAGAATATATACCCGAGAATCGTCTTTATACAGAGTGCCGGGCAGAGCTCTAGGGCTTCTTGGAGCAATCTGCGTCCCAGTCCCTGTCTACGAAACTCGGGGGCGATGTAAATACTGATTTCTGCCGTATGCCTATAGGCCGGGCGACCATAAAAGGATTCAAAGCTGACCCAGGCAGCGATTTGCTCGCCTTCTTCATGGACAAGGATGGGCCGTTTGCCAGGGACATGACCACGAAACCAGGAGCGCTTTGATTCCACCGAGACCTCTTCCGTGTCAGCGGTAGACTGACGGGATCTGACAGTAGAGTTATATATGGCTACGATCCTGGGAAGATCCTGTTCAGTGGCGTCGCGCATGCGGTTGGCTCCTCTTGTGGGCAGTTTGGATTGAGTCCGTATTCAATGTGAATGAGGATATAATCTTAATTCTTTTGCATTACAAAGATATTTTCCGAGTTGGTTCGGCTGATTTGGTTAAAAAAAAACGCTTTTCGGAAATTAGGATGACAATTGGCATGTCGTGATTGCATTCTCAGTTTTTTGCCTTTTTACGTGAAGAGTCTGTGGCTCACAGCAATTAAGAGGAGGGGGGAAAGGTAGTGAAGAAAAGGTGGTTTGAAAAGATGATATGAAGATGATGGTTCGTAACATGTTGTAATTAAAGTGTTAAATCTGATGTTTTGAGCAACAAAAAAGGGCTGACAACCTGTTTATGTTATCAGCCCTTGAGCTTTCTGGCTCCCCAGCACGGACTTGAACCGCGAACCTAGTGATTAACAGGAAACAGGTGGTTGGCTCTATTCCTCGTTTTCCGGGTCTACTGGACGAATACCGGACGAATTGCCGAGGTCGATAGGACCGAGATTGACCGCTTGAAGTGCTTGGGTGACATGGTCTTTTGTCACATGAGTGTAGATATCTGCGGTGTGTGTTTGGGCATGGCCGAGCACTTCGGCTATAGTCTTGGCTCCGTATCCTTCCATGGCCAGCAATGCCCCGGTGGTGTGGCGTAAGGAGTGAAGTTTCAGATGACCATACCCGGCAGCCCGAAGACTGTCTTTTACCTTATGGGTGATGGTGTCAGGGTGACGCCAGCGCCGGAAGATTCTTTTGCCTTCATCCAAGTCCATTGAGTTCAGTACGGCCTTGAACATGGGATGCATAGGCATCCATTCCACGACGAGATGACGCTTCTTTTTTCGTTCTACCCGGATAAGGCCACGTTCAGAGTCGATGTCTCTGGGGTACTCCAGGGCAAGGAGCTCAGTCCGTCGGAGTCCTGAGAAAATATAGGCGACGGCCATGCGCTTTACATGAATGTCTTTGATCTTCTTGATGTAATCTTTTGCCTGGGCAGCATCCAAGAAACCCGGTTCGGTGTTCCCGCCCGGAATTTGCTTCACGCCTTTGAGTGGGTTTGTTCTCAGATACTCCCATTCAACGGCCTTGTTCATTACCGTTTTAGCATGGCGGATATAACAGTTGATGGTGTTGGGCTTCCGGCTTTTTTTCAAGAGGTCGGTTGTCATGGTGTCAATGACCTTTTGACCGATGCGATCCAGGCGCATTGATTTGCCGCCGTATTCTACCAGCTTATCCAAAGCTTTTCGGTTCCCTGCATAGGTGTGCTTATTCTGAACTTCAATGGCCCAAGCAAGATATTCATCCTTGAATTGCTCAATGGTGACATATGTTTCACCCTTGATATAAGAAAGTTTTCCGGCAAGCCATTCCTGGCGAATCGCCGTGAAGATTCTCTTCGCCTCTTTGCCGTCCGTGATAGTGCGGCCACAAAACTTTTTCAGGCTGTGGCGCTTGCCGTCTATCCATATGACATAGGCTCCGGTGTCGTTTCGCTTAGACAACTTCATAGTGTCTGAATAACCAATCATGCCGCCCCTCGCAAGGCCGCCCGTATCGCGGCCCGATCTACATCGATTTGAATTTGTTCAATACCAAGAGCTTTCTCAAGCGATTCAACTGAATAACGACGATGGCCCCCCGGCGTTTTACGCACTTCCACCTTTCCACCATCAGCCCATCTGGCCAGTGATTTGGGGTGTACATCGTAAAATTCGGCAGCTTTTGCCGGAGTGATCCATTGTCGATTCATGCTAACCTTGACGCTCGTAGGATTATTTATTTGTCTTTGTTGTTCACGTCGTCTGAAGATTTTTGTTTTTTGGACAAACAAAGCACCATGTGATCAGCTCCGGCTTGCCGGTGTAGCGACACCATCTAAAGCCAGGGTGTCCATGGCCGCCCTCATCTGCCTCCAAAAAATCACAGCCACTACACTTAACGGGCATTGTCTGGTGATGCCTTATTGGTGCGGATTTGAAGAATGTGGTTGTCGTAGGCTCGCATGACCTTGACCCAAGCCTCGTAGAATCCCTTTTTATCACCCGAGCACCACGCCTCGACCAATTCGGTCCCGGCAGCCTGTCGCTCAACGGGGGGCATCACCTTGAGCAAAGTAAGCGCAGCGAGATAGGCGTGAGTGTTTGACTCCATCGCCTGCACTGCGGACAGACATGGGCCGAGCGTCAGGGCCATAGCCAAGACAATTGCTGCTAATTTCATTTTTCCTCCGAGTTGTTCATATTCTGCGACTTTTCTGGAAACACCTCGTCGACCTTCACCGGGCAGTTCTCATAGGAGCATTTGCCGGAAGGGTTGAGGTGTTCGGTGTCACATGAGCAAGAGTGTCCCTTGCGCCAGGGGCAGACGTTGCCATTGACGACTATAGCCCACTGAAAAGGCTTCGCTCCGTCTGGGACTTTCCACTCATTCATTGGTTTTCTCCAGGTTGGTAGTATCAGTTTGGATAAACTCTATCTGCTCGGCCTCTTCACAAACCTCGCAGATATCACGCCCCTGCTCGTCAACAGTCATTCTCGCTGAGTCATAGTAGCGACCACAAACTGGGCAACGTACATCTTCATTTTCGTAAGGCATCACTTCCTCCCATTCGAGGTTAAGGCCGGGACCGTTCATGTAAGGTTTTCTCATGTCAGTTGATTACTCTTGCGGCCTCGCGCAATTCGTCGGCTCTGTCAGAGTAAAGTTTTGATACTTTCGGGTCGGAAGTCGCACACGACAATGCCCCATCTTTGTGGGCAAAAGCCTCCTCGAGCAGAGCAATCTTTTCTCGCATCTGCTTATCTTTGATTTTGCGCTCAACCTCTTGACGGTATTCATAGCTTTTCACGTTGCCCCCTTATGCTGAGTTCTACGGCCTATATGGCTTGGCTGGTTGACATTCTCATCGACTCCAACGCATTCTGCTTGAAAATCGCTTTTCCTATTTCACACTCACGTTGGAGGACTTCCCCATGGCAAATTCTGAACATCTTAAAATACTGAAGCAAGGCATTGAGGTCTGGAATCAATGGAGGGAGGACAATCCGAAAGTAACGCCGGATTTTCAAGGGGCGATCCTTCAAGGAGCGAACCTCAAGGGGGCGGACCTCAAGGGGGCTAACCTCCAACATGCGGACCTCCATGGTGCGAATCTTTGGGGTGCATCGTTGCAAAACGCGCATTTAATTGGGGCGGATGTAAGCAATGTTGTCTTGTGGGAGGTTGATTTGGCAAAAACCGTCTTTCTTGATGGTAAAGACAGCCCTCTCATCCTGGATGGTGCCGATCTGTGGGAAGCCAATCTCAAAAAGACCTGTTTCCCTTCCCTTCAGGCAATGGAGAAACTGGCCCGACCGCTCTCGGTTGAGCAGCAGCGAGATACCATATATCTCGACAACACACAGCAGATAGTGGAGGAACCGTTCATTGAGTTGACCGAACAGGCGCTCAAAGCGAAACGCAATTTGATCATTCTGATAGTGTTGTCTTTCGTTCTCGCGGTGGGACTTTTGGATATAGCTCAATTCAAGCCATTGGGGTTTAAGCTCAAAGATGGCAACGAAATCTGGCTCTATGTAGGAACTATGGTTGCCACCGTCTATTTCATGGTCACACTCTACCTCACGGGCTGGGAGACATTTCAAAAATGGAAGCTGCGAAGGACCGGAGTGGGGGAAGCTATTCTGAAAAAGGTTCAGGACAGAGGTGGGTTTGCTAGGGCTGGTCAGAGTATTCAGCAAAGTAACAGTCGCGCTCTTGGCGAAAAGGCAAACCGAAAGATGGAACAACCCGTGGTTGAACAGCACACGGCCTATGCGGATATCCACTCGACCTTGGATGACGTGCGCAGCCTCCTGAAGGCTGAGACAACCGACATGGAGCTGGTAAATAAAAACCTTGAACAGATCAAAATGAAAGAGCCTCTTCTGATCCACTTGACCAAGAAGTTCAACCAGCATCAAAGCTTCATTGTCAAAAAATTCATTATCGAATTTCATGTCACTCTTGGTTTCGGCCTCCTGGCCTTCATCGCACTGGCATGTCGCATGTTCATTTTGGGCATTGGAAAGCCGGAAGAAGTTTCTCTTTTTCATTGTTTATCCCCGTGGTTCTGCTGATTCTCAGACTGCCATCGGCAGTTCTGCTTGTTGGTGCTTTCTCGCTTCCCTGGCCGTGTAATCGGACCAATGGAATGAAATTTGTTGTTTGGCTGGCAGCCATTCGTTCATGAATTCGAAAACCATCTGGAAGCCGTAGCGGTCCATGCAGAGGTTCCACAAACGAGGGTGGGTCTTTTGCATTAGTTGGAAACGGTTGGGCCACGGCTCCAGGTGGACGCCGAAGGCACACGGAAAGCACCCGGTGCGGTGGTAGCCAAGATCATAGATGGGGCAGTATTCAAGGTTATGGACGGCGGTATATTCGCGTACATCTTCATCCGTCCAAAACGCCATTGGCCATGAACGGGGCCGGTCAATATCAAATGCGTTGCAACCGTATTGCAGGTACACCTTCTCCCGGTTCTTGGCTTCGGCAGCACGAACACCAACCAAAGCATGGCCCGTGCCTTTCATGGCGGCTTTCTTGATCTTGTCGCAGCACTTGTCAGAAACCTTGAACGGCGCACCTATGAGGAATTGCCACTTTTGGGGGATTGTACTCATGGGGGAATGAGTCCCGTTTTCTCGCCAGCCAGTTGTGCGAAGGCGTACTATCTGTGCGGTATTGGCCCGTTGGACTTCACCCACATATTGCGCCACACGCTTGGAAACAACCGGGTATCCATACTTGCCTATGACTTCATGAAACTTCATTTTTGGGCGTACCCATGTAACGCCGGGGGTAGACTTCACGAACTTGCGTATATCCGGGTATTCGGTTCCGGTGTCCGCGAAGTAAACAGGCAGCGCATGGCCGTCGATATGGGGGCAGGTCCGGGCAAGATGTAACAACACGGTGCTATCCCAACCGCCTGAGAAAGACAGCGACGCCTCTTTGCCCCAATAGGAAACCCATGCCGCAATGCGCTCCCATGATTCCTTGATCTTGCGTTCAAGGGGCCATGCAATGCGCTCGGCATATTCGTGGGCTGTGATTACGTCTTGTGTCATTTCGTCTGCCTATTTTGAATACGTTGCCGCGTCTTCAAACGCGCCCTTGGCTCTCTGGTTGCACAAGTTGAGCTTGGTTATAATCCGGTCGCACAGTCGGCGCGTGATGTGGTAACGAACCTTGGCATTTTCTCCAATTCTGGACGCTAAGTCGGTCGCTTGAGCGGTTGGGCCGACAAGGGCAGCGGCAAGCCGCATAGACGCTCGTTGATAGCGGTACGCTTTGCGAAGATATTTGTTTGCCTTTTCCCGCTTCTCTGCGAGTTCGGCAGCCTCATGGTAAAGGTAGGTGAACAGCCCGGCAGAATCACATTCCAGATAGCATTCCTCACCGCAGCAAATGCGGACGCCTTCTGCGGTTGAATGGATTTCAATTGCGTACTTCTGGTGATACCAAGGTTCTGCCGTAAAGATAATTGTAGCCTGATAGCCGTCCCATTCGCCGTCGATAGTGTCGAATCTCAGTGTACTGGCCTCATACGAGTATTCAGAGCAAGGGCCATTCTGAAAGTCATGCACAGCCTCTTTAAACTCGGCCAAGGTCAGCCCGAAATAGTCTTTCTGATCGTCTTTCATTTTGCGCTACCTACTATCAAACAGGTTACGCGCCGAGCGTGGACAGACCTTCATTGAAGGCATCCTTGCGCTCGTTGCAAAGGTGTTCGTGGATGGCTTCGCGGTATGTGTCCATGTCGTAGTTCGTCTTGGACAGCTTGCCGCCAGTAGCGACATCGGCAACGCGGGAGAGAAGGTCTTCAAGCCTCATTACTTCATCAAGGAGAAGCTTGACCGCTACACGTTCACCGTAGTTTGGATTCCATCCCTCGTTGATCCCGTTGTTGTCTTCAATCAATCCCTCGACCATGACGGTGGCAAAGCGTCCGTCATGGAAGACGTCGAGAAGATCAAGGACGCGGACCTTGCTCGGTTCATCCGCCAGAGATTGGGATTTGCGGTCTTTGTTGGGGTTTTCCCCTTCCCACATGACCGTGAGTTCGCGCTTTGCCATACTACCCTCCATTCTCTTCGATATTACCGAGCATAAAATTGTACTCGCATGCGGGACATTCGCACCACGCTATGCCGTTTGACATTGACGGGGTGACAGTCGTGTCACTCTTTATGGCCGCGAGTTCGCCTTTGAGGGTGGCGTTCTCATCGCGCAATCTCAAAAACTGCTGGTATCCAACTCCATCAAGGGTATCGGCGACCTTCTTCAAAAAGTCTGGGCCAAGAGGGTCGCCCTTGCGGATCGTTTCGGCCATTTGCTTTGGGGTGAGTTTATTCATCGTCTGCCTTCCTTTAATTCTCTTCTAAGATTTGAATCACAACCTGTTGCTTCATGATGAAGGCACAAGTTGAATTGTCGAATCCGCTGGCCTGCGCCTTGTCGTAGTCGGCTTCGGCCTTGCGAATGACTCTTGCGTATCCGTCACGGTGTGGGCTTGCAGGATTGGCAAGCGCATCCAGGGCACGAACTATCTCAGACGCAACATGAACGTTGTCGCTTACGCTGGTGTCGGGAAATTCCATTTCGCCACCTACCTCTCATCATCTGATTGTTGTTTCGAGCAGAACAGCCGTTCCTCGGTCGTCACTGCTAACAGCCTTCAACACACTTCCCCACGGGGTGAAAATGCCCCTCGAATGCTTGGTGTGTCCGATGTTGATTCCGTCATGATCGCAGCACCGTACGTCATCGGCGTGAGGACAGTAGATTGTGGCGAACACGCGCACATCATAAGTGTCCGGGAATCCCTCAAGAGCGGATATCAATTCTGCTTTTGTCATGTCTGACTACTCCTAGAAATTTGGTAAATGGCCGGGATGATCAGGACTCTCAATAACGGTCCTTGCCACACATGTGGCTCCCGGCCATTTGGGTTCGAGGACGATCCTCGAAAATTGGCTTTGACTGCGCGGCCAGTTATCCGGGGTGTTGGCTGGCCGCGCAGTGTCCAGGGATGGTTATACGTCTACGATGCCTTCTGCCGGGCCGCTGTTTGGGCAGCGGGGGTGGGCAGGAATGCCTACTCTTACTCGGGGGTATTCGCCGAAGGTCGGGTAGTCTGAGGGAATCAGGTATTTGGGGCTGACTCCTTTTTCTATCCAGTCGGGGTGGTATCCGCGCTTGGCAGCTATGACGAGCCACTTGTAGGGGATGCCTTTTTGCCGGATGTATGCCGGGGTGATCCGGGACAGGTCGAGCTTGCCAGCGAGGTCAATGTGATCCGTGGCACCCATGGCTTCGCACAGGCGGCGGAGGGGGGCGTTTTTATCCTTGTCCATTGTTCTGCTCCTTTCGTGGGTCGTCACAGTATTCGAGTTCGGCCAGCAGGACCGGGTTATCCCTGTAGTAAATCCAGACCCGCCATTCGCCGTGAGAATCGGTAAACGGGACGGATTTAGTATAGCTGTGCAGTGGCTGTGTCCGGCTCTGGGGCCAGTAGCGCACCGGGGTTTTCAGAGCGGTGTCGGGCAGGACGCCGAGTGGTTCAGGTTCGACGCCCATGCCCTTGGTCAGGTGGAGGAGTATCAGCCGGGAAATTCCTTCCAGAGTAAAAAAGCTCACGCTTTCGCCCTCGCGGGTGTGCCACTTGTCGCCGATCATGACGCGGTACATGCCGGGCATTCCGCCGTGTTCGTCTTCCCACAGTTCTGCGGGGTAGAACGATGTTTTCAGGGTGCCTGATTCCCCCTTGAACTTGGGGAGAACCGCGCACGGTTTATGCTTGCAGGTTGCCATGGTCTTTTTCCTTTTGGCCGGGAGCGGACAGGGAATGCACCGCTCCCGGCCGGGCCTTGGTTTGTCCTGCTCTACGGAGGAAAAGCAGGTATGTTGAACAAATAGAGGCGGTCTGATATCGAAAGAGGACAAACTCAATCAATATGGAGACTCTCATGCGAAATTTTGTGTTGGTGCTGGTGACTTTTGCTCTGCTGATTGGTGCAGGGTGTGCGAGTAGAGGCGAAAAAGTGCTGGCTAACTGTAAAACAGATTATGAAAAGGTTCGTAAATGTGAATTGTTTGCAAAAATGTACCTTAACCCAAGGGGGCCGATAGCTCAGAATGCTGGTAGTTTGTGTCTTGATGTCTGCGACAAAGCCAGTCAACAGGTCCCGAACAATCCTTTTCCCGCTTTTTGGCATGGGAGAATTAATCTTCATAACGGCAATAAAAAAGAAGCGTGTAATTCTTTTAAAGTGGCCTATGACAGGGGATTAACAAGTGCTTTCTTGATGTACTGCAATGAAGATGGAAGTCCCAAATAATGGAATGGTGGCAACCATTTCTTTTTTTGCTGGGAGTGGGCGCTTGTTTGTTTTTAAATTTTCTTACTTTTGGGGATGGTGACGAGCTGTTTCCAAGAAAGACAAAGCAGAATAAATCCAAAGTAACGGATAGTCATAGGCGCCATAATTTTATCCTAAAAGACAAACCTTTTCCCAATTCACGCCCACCTAACGGTGAAAGTGCGAATCCCTACAAGCCAACAAGAGAAGTGACAAATCCACTTGAACGAGATTTGTCTCCAGCTCTGGAAGATCGCTTTGTCTATTGGGAAACAGAAGAAGGGCTACAACGCTTTGATGTTCAGTCTGAGTGGGAGTGCTATGACGAGGATTTAGAAATGCTAGAACCGCATTCCAAATTGTCGCCTGTTTTCGTTGATTTTCCGTCATATGATCCAACGAAATTGGAGTATCCAGAATACAAGAAGTGGAAAGACTTCTGTGTTCAAATCAATCACTTCGTGCCCTATCGCATATTCAAAGAATTCGACGATTAATCCCTGTATGTCAAAGAACGAGTGGCGCCGCTGCGCGTGCGCTCCAGTCGAAACCGGATGGGTGAAACCGTTTGCGGGCCGCGGCCGCGCAGGTGGTTCTCTCGACCTGTTGAGTAGATGCTAGGAGAAAATCTCCTCTCAGTCAACAAAAAAATAGGAGAAAATCTCCTATACAAGCAGCGGGCTTTGCGATGAACACAATGTCGCTAGCACGATTATTCCATATGGCCCAACGCTGGTATCCTGTGGGAAGGGTTGGCGAAAAAAACTAGGAGGGCTTTATGGAAACTGGACTTGATCCAATTGATGCGTTGTTTGATGTTGACTTGGCGTTAAGGTTCTTGGCCAAGAAGTGTAGTGATGAATATGTTCAGGTGCTTTTAGAGATGGTTCGTAAAGAACATAGAAAAGCAATTCTTGAATTGAACGAGAGAGGGTATGTTCCGAGTAAAGTGGGTTAAGTGGTTGAGTCTGGGACGATGCTCAGACTCTTCTTTTTGATTTTATCCTGGTGACGTTGTTCAATCATATGACTGAGATATCCTATGTCTACTCCAAGTACTTGTGCTATCCTGCGAACCTCAAAGAATTTTAATTGACGCCCCTGGTTCCTGGCATTCCGCCAGACACGTACAGAGTCTTTTGAATGAGGGAACACGCGGCGCCCTATTTCTGCGTCACTCAAATTTTTGTCATTCAATTCGCTGACTATTTCGTAAAGCGCTTCATAGAGTATTTTGTTTTCATTCATACTAAATTCTTGCCATTTTATTTTTTGCTTTGGTAGGGCGTTGCATCTCCTTGACGAAAGAGGAGAAAATCTCCTACCATTGCATTCATGAAACATAATACCTTTTCACAAATCGTTACTTCGTTACATCGAATTTACGGTAATCATTCCAAGGCAGCTCAAGCGTTAAGCCTCCCGCCGAGAACATACCGAGACAATCGGAGGGAAGGACGCTTTAAACGTCCTCAGACTCATGAATTGGCAATAAAGCTTATCCAGGAACATGAGTCTGCATGTTTGATTAACAGTAATTAATTTATCGCAAAGTCACGAGGGGAATGACATGAGTAAAGTAACTGTATGCGGTGCGCCTCATGATTGGCAGCGGCGTGCAAATGACCTGTTGGGTGCCAACCTTGTGGGTGATATGTGCGGAAAAAAATCCAGGAATCAGGCGTATCGGTGGAGTAGAGAGCCGGGGACCGGGGAAAACCAGAACGGGCCGCTCAAGCATGTGCTGCTGGTGTGTGACGCGCTGGTGGCTGAGGGCAGTGCGGAAGGGCGAGAGGCCGCGATTGATGCGGCTCGTGTGCTTGTTTCCCATTTGATGGAACTCGGGCTGCCTGTGCGGTTGGCCATGGATGTGCCGACTTTGTGTGACGAGAGCGCAAGCATGGCCTCGCAAAAGTTGTACCGGGCCGTGTCCGACTGCATTGCGTGCGGGGTGGAGAACAAGCCGGTGCCGCTGTTGTGCGCGCACAGTGAGCATGTGATGCAGCGGATGCAGTTGTTTGTGCGGGCGTATGCTCAGGACTACGCTGATCCGCACGGGGTGCGGTTTGCCGGTGAGCTTTCCGAGCAGGTGCAGGCAGATATCGCGGCCATGGCCGAGGGGGTTGTGCGGAACAAGCGGGGATTCTGGACGACGATTTTTCGGGCAGTTTTGAAAAAGGTGCGGGGGGCGTAGGCTGTGCGTGCTCGGAATATCAAGCCCGGTTTTTTCACGAATGAGGAGCTGGTGGAGTGTACGCCGTGGGCTCGGCTGTGCTTCATCGGATTGTGGTCCATGGCTGACCGATGCGGGCGGTTGGAAGATCGTCCCAAACAGATCAAGATGAAGATTTTTCCGGCAGACAGCATTGATACGCTGGAGCTGCTTGACGAGCTGTGTGGGCATGAACTGGTGGTGCGCTACGAGGTTGACGGGAGGCAGTATCTGTACATTCCCGGATTCGAAAAGCACCAGACTCCGCACTATAAGGAGCAGGAAAAATACCCGGCTTGCCCCGGATTTAATGGCAATGGTGGAGGGGCAAACCCCGGACCAAAGCCCGACCATAGACCCAAAAGTCCAAGACAAGCCCAAGACAAGCCCAAGACTGGCCCGGTGCAAACCCCAGACGAGCCTCCCCTGAATCCTGAATCCTTAATCCTGAATCCTGAATCCAGAGAAGAGAAGAAGGCCACCAAAGTGGCCGCATACACCCAGGCCTTTGAGGTCTTTTGGGCCGAGTACCCGAAGAAGGTCAAAAAAAAGTACGCCTTTTCCTGCTGGAAAAAGATCAAGGGCGTGGACGCCCTGGTCATCGTGGAGGCCATCAAGGCCCAGGTTGCCGGGGATCACTTTCGCGGCAACGATGGCAAGCAGTATGTCCCGAACCCCTCAACGTGGCTCAACGAGGGACAGTGGGAGGATGAAATCAAGAGCCAGACCAACGGCGACGATGAACTGCCGCCGGAACTGAGGTGATGCCATGACGGAAGCAGAGCAGATCAAGCGCAAGTGGGATGAGTTTCGCCGGGTGTGGCGGCTGATGTGGCTGGCGTTTGGCAAGGATGAGCCGAAGCAGGAGTTCAAGGAGGACGTGTGGGAGCAGTGCCAGTACATCCCGTTCGAAGCGTGGGGATACATACTGGTGCAGGTGCGCGGCATGGACGCGCCGCCCCGGAACTGGGCCAAGAAGCTCAAGGCGTTGCATTTTCAGTGGCGGGAGAGCAATGGCGGGCAGCAGCAGCCGGAGATACGCCGGGAGCGTGGTGACATCGGCTATTTCGAGACGCTGATGAAAGAGGCCAGGGAGCGGAATCCGCACATGAACCCGCTTGATTTGGTGCGGATGATTCGGCCTGTGTATGAGGGGCGTGAGCAATGTACGCCACGGACCCACTAAAATTATATCAACTCGGCGCGCCGCTGCATGAGCTGCTGGCCGCTGAAAAACACTGGAGGGCGCTTATGCAGGTTAGGCTCATTCGGTACGACGAGGATCAGGACGGGACGTTTGGCGTGTTGCTGGTGGATGGCCGTCCGTTTTGCTCGGTCCTTGAGCCGATGGACAAGGGCAACGCTGTCAACATTTCGTGCATTCCTGCTGGTGAGTATGTGTGCGGGATTGTGGATTCTCCGCGATTTGGCAGGACATTCGAGGTCAAGGATGTACCGGGCCGGTCCCATATTTTATTCCATGCCGGGAACGTGGTCGAGGACACGCATGGGTGTCTGCTGCTCGGCGAATACGAGGGCAAGCTGCATGGTGATCGTGCCGTGCTCAATTCGGGCAATACGTTCCGGCGGTTTCTGGCTGCGTGTGTTGGATTGACCGAGTACAGGCTGGAGATTCTTGAGGCAGTGTAGTTTCACTTTCTCACTGATTTTTAAACTCAGTGGTGTGCAAGGTGTCGTGAAACCGAGGCATGGTATAGTCAAAAGCGTGTTTTATTGGCTTGAAAAAATGGCGAGTTGTCTATTTTTTTTGATGCCATGGTTTCCGAACGGTTGTGCAAACGAGATATGAGTACAGGAATCAATATGTTAGCAACAAACCCGATGAAGGGATGCCGTCCGTTGAACGGATTTGAAGTGGTGGCGATCAAAGAAGCATTTTGCAGGTCGGAGAACTATCGGGACATCTGTTTGTTCGTGCTGGGGGTATCGTGCGGGTTCCGGGTTTCCGAGATGCTTTCGTTGCGGGTGCAGGATGTGCACTCCGGTGGCAAGGTGCTGGAGTGGTTGACGATCTTACAGACCAAGACGGACGACACACGCACGGTGATGCTCGGTGACGATGACAAGATTGCCATTGATGCACAGGTCACGGCCTTGCGTTTGGCCGGGTATTACTCGCCGGGAACCATGCTGTTTCGGAGTCGGGAAGGGCGCAATAAGCCGATCAGCCGGACACGGGCGTGGCAGATACTCCACGATACGGCGCGTGCGCTGGGCATGGATGGCAAGATCGGGACGCACTCCATGCGCAAGACCTTTGCCAACAACACGTTTGAGGCGGTGCTCGAAGACGCGGCCAAGCATGGCACCAAGGCTGATGCGCTGCTGGAGACAGCCAGGGCAGGAGGGTGGAAGTCCGTGGACTCGTGCCAGCGGTATCTGTCGTTTCGCATGGAGCCTCAGCTCCGGGCCAAGCAAGCCAACACAGGACAGTTCGGGGTGTTGCCCCATCCCAAAGGGGCGCGGGCGTGAACGAATATATTATCAAGGGGCGGGACAGAATTGCCAAGGCTGTAGGAAAAGCATTCAAGGATGTTCCTACACTTGTCGAACGAGAAGGGTTGCCAGCATATCAGGAACGCGATGGTGGACCGTGGTTCGCCCGGCCTGATGATCTTGATATCTGGTCAATCTGGAAGGCTGACCAGTATCTTCCTGAGAAATGGGGGGAAATTCGTAGTCAATATCAGCACCTTGTTTCCCCTTCAAACAAGGGAAATGTATCTGGCTGAAAAAGCTGTCAATAGGAAATGATGGTCTAAAAGTACCCTTTTGGACGCCCAAAACTATGTCAACGTGGTTTTGGGCTTTTTTGTGGGGTTACGCTGTGGGCTACAGCCGTGCGCATTCCCTGAGCACTCCCGGTCCTGCCTCCTCACTTGTTGGGGCAGGACCGGGAACACGGGAAACAAAAGGAGTCATGATGGCATTTGGGGTTGACGGAATACTGAACATCGGCAGCACGATCATCGACAAGATATGGCCCGATGCCGGTGAAGAAGAGCGCGGGAAGCTCAATCTCATCTTGTCGGAGCTGGCTGCACAGGTGCAGGTGCTGGTGACCGAGATGTCTGGCAACTGGCTGCAACGGTCATGGAGACCGATACTCATGCTCGTGATCGTAGCCATCGTGGCGAACAACTATCTTGTCTATCCCTATCTTGCCCTGTTCTGGCCTGAGGCACCGGAACTCTCGTTGCCGCCTGAATTGTGGCAGCTCATGAAAATCGGTGTGGGTGGCTATGTTGTTGGCCGCAGTGCCGAGAAAGGCGTGGATATCTGGAGGAACAAGTAGCCATGGATGAGACGTCGCATGACCTGCTTGTTCGCATTGATGAGCGCGTGGCTGGCATTCAGGAGGAAATCAGGGGGATCAACGATGACCGGCGGTGTCACACCCATACGGAAAAGATCAAGACCCTTGAGCGGATCGTGTGGGGATGTCTGGTCGGTGTTGCCGGGATGGCCATAAAAACTGTTGTCGATCTTGTGAGGCCATGAAGAAGGACAAGGGCGGAAGGCCAACGAAATACAGGGAGGAATACGCCGCGCAGGCAAAGGAAATGTGTCGGTGGGGTGGGTTCACTCAGGCAAAGCTCGCCAAGGTTTTCGGGGTTGGGAAGGCAACTGTCACTGCCTGGATACAGACGTATCCGGAGTTCGAACGGGCGATTCAGGAAGGCAAGGATATTTTTGACGTCAAGGAAGCTGAACGGTGTCTGCTCAAGCTGGTGAAAGGGTTCCGGTATCGGGAAAAGAAATTTCAGCGTTTCCCTGTGACGGACGAGGCCGGTGAAATTGTGGATTGGGAGATGGTGCCGGTCGAGGAGCGCATCAAGCAGGTGCCGCCCAATGTGCGGGCCATTGAAACATTTCTGAGGAGTCGTGACCCTGTGCGGTGGCCGAATGCGAAGCAGATTGATTTGAACGGAAACATGAACCTGACCAATACCGGGTCTGATCTGGCTGAATATCTGGATGAGATTGACGGGACAACACAAGGCTTGGAGCACGATGAACCGATTGCGGAATAGACTGTGGAGGCTGAACAACCTCTACAAGATCATGACCAAGGAAGACGGGATTATGCAGTTCCGTCCGAATTGGGGCCAGATGCAGTTTTTGCAGGGCTGGCACAACCGCAATGTCATCCTCAAGGCGCGGCAGCTTGGGTTCACCACGCTCATGTGCTTGATCGCTCTGGACATGTGTCTGTTCAACTCCAATGTGCGCGCCGGTATCATTGCCCACCACAAGGATGATGCCAAGGCGTTTTTCCGGGACAAGGTGAAGTTTGCCTACCGGAACATGCCGGACGCTTTCAGGGCTGCACGGCCTATCGAGACAGAGAACGTGAATGAACTCATGTTCTCCAACAACTCATCCATTCGCGTGTCCACCGGGTTCCGGTCAGGGACCATCAACTTTTTGCATCTCTCTGAGTACGGCAAGATATGTGCGCGCAAGCCTGAAGTGGCCCGCGAGATCAGGACCGGTGCTTTCCCTGCGGTGCCGAAGACAGGGGTTATCACCATTGAGTCCACTGCCGAAGGGCAGACCGGCGATTTCCATGACAAGAGCAAGGCGGCGCGTGACCTGCAATTGAGTGGGCGGGAGCCGGGACCGCTGGACTACAAGTTCTTTTTCTTTCCGTGGTTCAAGAACCCTGAGTACGAGCTGGATCCGAACAAGGCCATGCTCCACCGGCACCACGAGGAATACTTTCAGGGGCTTGAAGCCAACCTCGGCATACTGCTCAGTGCCGAGCAACGTGCCTGGTACGCTGCTGTGCAGAATGACCAGCAGGACGACATGAAACGGGAGTATCCAAGTACCCCGGAAGAGGCTTTTGAGGCGGCTATCGAGGGCGCGTATTACGCTTCGCAGTTCGCTGGCATCCGGGAGAACAAGCAGATTTGCAATGTGCCGTATGATCCGGCCCTGCCTGTGCATACTGCGTGGGATCTGGGCATGGCTGATTCGACATCCATCTGGTTTGTGCAGGCTCTCGGAGATCGTGAGTACCGCGTAATCGACCACTACACCAATTCTGGCGAGGGGTTGGAGCACTACGCAAAGCACTTGGATTCCAAACCGTACAAGTATGGCAGGCACATTGCTCCTCATGACATCCGGGTCAAGGAACTCGGCAGCGGCAAGTCCCGGCTGGAAACGGCCCGTGGGCTTGGGATCGTCTTTGACGTGGCACCGCAACTGTCTGTGCAGGACGGCATCAATGCGGCCCGGAATATCCTGCCGAAATGTTATTTTGATGAGCGGAAATGTTCGGAAGGGGTCAAGTCGCTGGAGGCGTACCGCAAGGAGTGGGACGACAAGAACGGGTGTTGGAAAAACAATCCGCTGCACGACTGGACAAGCCATGATGCTGATGCGTTCCGGTATTTTGCCGTGGGGTTCAAGACGCCATCCACCACCAAACTGAAGAGCACGTACTGATGATACGCCGAGTGGATACGCAGCCTGTGGAACTGTGCGGGTTTGAATACGCGCAGGAGGAATACGAGTGGTTTGAGCTCGTGGGGCCTGATGGCGGTGTGTATGCCGTGTGCGGGCTGACGTTCAGGGATGACCAAGCGTGGCTGTATTGGCGGATACTCGGGTTTTCCGTGGGGGCGTTGAAGGAACTGCGAAAGTTCGATGTTCCGTTGATGAAAGGGTTCTGCATGGATCGTGGGGCCACGGTCATGATGGTGGCCAGCGACGACAAGAGGGATGTGCACTTCACCCGCATGGTCGGGTTCATGGGGTTTGATGTGCAGATGTTCGGATTTCAACGGTTGGAGGGGTGATATGTGCGGGTCGATCAGTAATTTGTTTCCCAAGGACATGAGTTTGTTTGAAAAGGTCGTGTCCGGCGTGACCGCTGCCGGGGCTGTGGCAACCACTGCCAGCGGGTTGATGAACAGCGGGGCCAAGGTGACGTCTGCGCCGCGTGCAGTGGATACGAGCGCGGCTGATGCCGAGGCCATGCAGAACAGACAACGGGCGCTTGCCAAGCGGAGCAAGACGAAGTCCACGAATCTGACGGGTGGGCTGGGCGTGAAATCCCCGGCCAATGTGGGGCTGAAAACCTTGTTTGGGGGGAATTGATCATGTGTGGTTCCAGTTCCGGCAGTAAGAGTGGCCCTGCAACAAGCAGCTTTGGCGGGTATAGCTTTGGCAAAGGGCTTGGCAGTATCGCAAGCCAGCGGCGGGCTGAGAACCGTGCTGCGATGAGTCGAGGGACCAATGTCACGAACAGCCCTGGATACAAGGCCAACACGGCAACGGGCAAGCAGACCATGGGCGGTGCTGTGGCTGCGGTGGCTGCGCCTGTGGCTGAAAAACCGTCTTTTGTGGTCAACACTAATCCGCAGTTGTCTGTACCAACGGCCCCGATTACCGCCTTTCGTGAAATGCAGGAGGATGATGGGGTTGTGAATGCGGCAACCTATTCGAAGCTCGGCATACAGGCCATTGAGCAGGGGCGGCTGCGAGCAGATGCCCGGGATATGACACGGGCTGAGAGGGACTTCTCTGAATATGGAGAATTCAAGCAGCCAAAAGGCACGCAACCATTTGACCGGACGAAGTCGGTTTTTGAGCCTGACCGGTGGATTGGCGGCAAAGCTTGGGACGCTTTGACCGGTATTGAGAGGACCGCCCCCATGTCCGAGATGATACGAATGCACAGGGCCGGTGTCGGCAAGACTGCTGCCAAAGAGTTGAGTCAAGGGGATGACAAAGTCGTAGACGGTAAAATTGCGCAAGATCCTCTTGGGCTAGCCATTGATATGGCCGGTGGAGTCTTCAACATGGTCACCAGAAGTCCACTTTCAGCGCTCTACAGCTTTGGTAAGGCAGGCTCAACACTCTATGATTACAACACAATGGAAAAAGCGGGTGTTTTCGGGACCAGGAAAAAGGATGAGGAGCGTGTGACACGCTCTGACACGGCCATACCGCGCCGTGCGCCGGGAACGTCCACTGAGGCCAGCACCCCGACACTGGGGATGCTGGGCAACAACAGTTCCAGACAAGGTGTGTCCGTGACTCCGGTGGTGGCTGATGATGATGCCCCGACACCGGCTGTTGCTCCCCGCAAGGTGACGCGCAGCCGGTACAAGTCCACGTTGCTGACTGGCGGGTTGGGGTTGCAGAGCGAGGCGAATACCCTGTTCAAGAAACTGTATGGAGCGTAGAGCATGCCGCTGATTGAAGACCAGATAAATGGATACATTGAAAGGGAATCCAAGGCGCGGTCTGCCGCTGCAACGTGGCGGGCGCATGTGCAGATGTGTGCCGAGATTTTCAAGCCGCGCAAGGCCAAGATGGAGATGCGCGGGATAGATGGGGACAAGCGGCACACTGCCGTGTGGAACGGGACGCCGGAGGATGCGCTGGACGTGGCCGCTGCCGGGATTCATTCCGAGACCATGCCGCCGGATGCACTGTGGGGCGTGTTCGAGCCTGATGACGAGTTTGAAGCCGAAGACAAGGCAAACACCCTGTGGTGCCAGATGGCCACCAAGAAGGTCATGACCGGGTTCCATGAATCGAATTTCACCATTCAGAGCCATGAGGCCATCGTGGATGTGCTGTATGCCGGGATCACCAATACCTTCATGAAGGAAGGCAAAAAGACGGCCTTTCATTTCTCGACCCGGAATCCGTTTGAGTATGTCTACTTCGAGAATGAGGAGGGGGAAGTGGACACGGTCATGGGTACCGTTGAGTTGCCTGCGCGTGTGGCGCGTGAGCGGTTTGGCAAGGATGCGGGCAAGCCGGTGCTGGAGGCTCTGAAGAACAACGAGCTGGACAGGAAGTTCGACTATCTGCACGTGGTGGTGCCGCGCAAGGACAGGGACAGCACCAAGGGCGGGGCGATGAACGCGCCGTGGGCCGAGTATTACATTCTCAGGTCCGAAAAGCATGTGGCGCAGGAAAAGGGGTATTACGAATTTCCGTTTCTGGTGGCTCGCGGGAGCAAGTCCTTTGGCGAGATTGCCGGACGCAGCCCTGCCATGAAGGCTCTGGGTGTGGGGCAGGCTCTCCAGGTCATGGAGGTCAATACACTGGAGGCCGGAGAGAAGCGGGTCAAGCCGTCTCTGGTGGCCACCAATCAGGGGTGGCAGGCAGCCATCACTGCCAAGGCCGGGACCATCAACTACAATGACAGTTATTCCAGCGGCGGGCAGCCGCCTGTGAGTGAATTGCCCGGTGGTGATCCGGGGTGGGGCCGTGAGGAAATCATGGGCAAGGAAGAGGAGATGCGCCGGTATTTCTGCGTGCGTGCCTTTGAGATGGAAGAGGTCAAGACGGATGTGACGCTGGGCGAGCGGCAGATGCGCAAGCTTGAGAAGGTCAAGCAGATTGCGCCGCTGTTGCACCGGTTTTTCCTTGAATACATCCGCAAGGCCATGATGCGCGGGCTGTACATGCTCATCCGGCGCGGTGAATTGCCAGAGCCGCCGGAAGGGCTGTCCAAGCTCAAGATCGGCATGCGTTCCCCGTTGTTCCTGCTGTTGCAGCATGGGGCTGAAACCGAGGCCGTTCAGGGCGTGTACGAGCTGGCTGCATTCATTGCTGAAAAGCGGTTGCAGTTCGGTGAATCCCCGGTGTTTGACAATCTCAATGACGATGAGGCGTTCCTTGCCGGTATCAAGCAGTGGAACCCGCCAGCCAAGATGCTGGAAGACAAGCAGCAGGTGGAAGAGATGCGGCAGAGTCGGGCGCAGCAACAGGCCGCGCAGCAGCAGATGGAAACATTGGGCCAGGGCGTGGACATGGCCGCAAAGCTCGGAGTGAATGATGGCGTGGACGCTCAAGCGGTTCAGTAGCGCGCTGCGTGCGCGTGGCGCGTATCGCAGGATTTTCAGGACTGAAGACGGTCAGCGTGTGCTGGCTGACATGGCCGAACGGTACTGTGTGACCCGGCCCATAAGCAGTGAAGGCATGTCTGACAGACAGGCATGGAAAAACGAGGGCAAGCGGGAAGTGGTGATTGATATCATGAACACGCTGAACCTTGACCCTGACACCTTACCCAAGGAGTACGACAATGGCTGATGAACCCATCGAAACCCCGACTGAGGCCCCTGTACAGGACACGCCCCCCGCAGATGACGGCGGTGGTGACAACTGGATTGCATCCGTGCCGGAGGAATTCCGCGAAGCCAGCTTTGTGGCCAAGTACAAGACGCCGGAGGATTTTTTCAAGGGCGTTGACAATCTGAGCAAGCTTGCCGGGCAGAAGCAGAAGGGGCTTGTGGCTCCGGGTGAGGGCGCGAGTGAAGAAGAGGTTGCGGCCTTCAATACTTCCCTGCGCGAGTTGTCTGGTGTGCCGGGTTCCCTGGAAGAGTATCAGGGAGCGTTGCAACTGCCCGAACTTGGTGAAGGGGCGATGATGCCCAAGTTCATTGAGATGGGGTTCACCAACGGTGTGCCTCCGCAGGCCATGCAATCCATTATTTCCGGGTTGAGCGAAGAGCTTGCCAATGAAGAGCAGGCAGTCATGCAGGCGTACAGCGCGGAGCTCCAGAAGAACATGGACGCCGTGAAAAGGGATTGGGGTGACGAGTTCGATTACAAGCTGAATGTGGGAGAGCGGTTCCTGTCCAAGTTCTCTGATGAGACACGGCAGATGCTCACCGATGCGGACTGGAAGAACAAGGCCCCGCTGGTGCGTGATCTGTACGAGCTGGGCAACCGGTATCTGGGTGAAGGGGATCTGGCGGATGTCAACTCAGGCGGAACTGGAGGTTCTGATGTTCCGACCATGGCGGGGCTGGTCGCCATGAAAGAAGACCTTCGATATAAAGACCAAGATCAGCGTGATCCCAACTACGTCAACGAAGTCCATGAGTATGCCAAGCGGCTGACCGAATTTCAGCAGGCGAACAAGAATTAATCAATATCGTCGTGCGGCGGGACGTAAAACCGCCGCCCGGCCCCCAAGGGACCGGAGGCCCGAAAGGACACCCTCCATGGTTTCAGGAAGCGGGACACCCGGAATTGATCCGAGGCGTTTTGTTTAACGAAAACTTAGGAGGACACCATGTCCGATTCTATCGATCAAGTGTTTGTCACTGAGTATTCCAGTGATTTGAAACATGCCTATCAGCAGGGGGCTTCCCTGCTCCGCAAGACGGTCTTTCTCAAGACCGGTGTGAAGGCGTCCACTGTCAAATTCCCCAAGATCGGCAAGGGCAAGGCTGTGCAGAAGACTCGCCATGGCATTATCCCGGCCATGAACGTGGAACACTCCCGTGTCTCCGCAACCATGGAAAACTGGTACGCGCCTGACTGGGTGGACGACTTCGACCAGATGATGACCAACATCGATGACCGAGCTGCCCTGTCCGAAGCCGGTGCCGGTGCCTGTGGCCGCAAGGTTGACGAGCTTATCTTCAACCAGATGACCCTGACCGACAACATCGTTGACCTTGGTACCACGGATTTCGGACTGGTCCATGTGCAGAATGCTCTCATCAAACTGAACACCAAGACGGTGCCCAATACTGAGCGGTATGCCGCTCTCGGTTCCATTCAGTGGGAACAGCTCATGGGCATCGAAGCCTTCGCCAATGCGGACTATGTGGGCGACAAGAAGCCGTGGCTCCAGAACACCGAGGCCAAGACCTGGCGCGGCGTGACCTGGATTCATCATACGGAACTGCCCATCACCGACACGGTGCGCGAATGCTTCATGTGGCACAAGCGTGCCGTGGGTCTGGGCGAAGTCTCCGACATCGTGCTGAAGACCAAATACGAAGAAGAGCGTGACTCTTGGTTCGTCAACAACAAGATGAGTCTGGGCGGCGTGCTGATCGACCCCGAAGGCGTCGTGAAGATCCAGTGCAAGGACACCGGCTCTCTGCCTGCTGCCTAAGTCAATGAATGCGGGCCGGGATGATTCCGGCCCCTAACCTCCATTCAAGGAGCACACATGACCAAGAAGAAAGACGACAAGAAAGCATCCATTGTCCTCGGTGAACCTGTGGACGAGGTGGTGGATTTCCTGACTGATTACTTCGGACAGGTGGAAAAGGAAGGCCGCAAGGTCAAGGGGCTTGACCGGATCAAGGCTCTGAAAAAATCCCTGGACGACGCCAAGAAATAGGCCGGACCAAGGAATAACGCAGCCCGGTATCAACCGGAAGGAGCTAAGCCATGGCTTACAACAAAGAGAACCTGAGACTTGTGGGCGGGTATCCCGGTGACAACCTGTATATCTACAGCAGCGATGATGCCATCGCCACCGTGATTACATCTGACTACTTTGGCGACGCTGAAAACGACTACAACCTGACCGCAGGCGATATCATCATTGCCAAGACCGGTGATAACGCCGCAGCTGACATGCTCGTGGTGTCCGGTGTTTCGCCTGCAACTGTGGTCAACGCCACCTAGAACCTCGAACGATGAACCGGCGGGGGCTTTGCCCCCGCCTTTTGGAGATGGATATGCAGCCGGATACGAATATTTGCAACCTCGCCCTTGGGCACTTGAAGATCACAGACCTGTTGACCAACGTGTTGACCGAGAGTTCTGTGGCCGCGCAGCAGTTCCGGCTGCATTGGTCGCCGGTGCTCAAGGAAGTGCTGCGGGCGTATCCGTGGCGGTTTGCCACCAAGCGGTGGTTGCTCGGTGGGCCGTCCGATACGGACAAGCCGCTTTTCGAGTGGGAGTATGCCTACAAGCTGCCGCAGGAGTGCATGCGGATTATCACGGTCTTTGGTGCTGACCAGATGCCCATGACGGCTGACGGGGCATGGGAAAAAGAAGGGGATTGCATCCTGACAAATGAAGAGGCTCCCCTGTATCTCAAGGGGGTGGGGCTGGTTACCAACTCCAATAAATTTGACGCGTCTTTCGTCAATGCCCTGAGCTTCCGTCTGGCCGCGCAGGTGGCACCGGGTGTGGGTGAAAGCAAGCTGCAAAACGGTATGATGGAAGTGTACACCGGGCTTATCGCTTCCGGTCAGTCCATTGACTCCTCGGAAGCCGCGCCGCCAAGCAGGCAGAGCGGCGGCTGGGTCAGTGCGTATCAGGGGTAGCCATGACATATCCGGTTATCAACGAGTCATTCAACTCCGGGGTCATCGCTCCCACGCTGGACGGGCAGAACAGGATTGAACCGCGTGAGCGCGGCTTGCAGACTGCACTCAATATGTTGGCGCGGGTGGAAGGTGATCTGTATTTCAGAGGCGGCACCGTGCTGGTGAACACAGTGAAGGACTCCAGCAAGGAAGGGCGTATTCTGCCCTTCGTGTTCAGTAACGATCAGGCGTATGTCATCGATGTCGAACCCGGATCGTTCCGGTTCGTGTCCGGTGATGGCAATATCATCAAGAGTGTGGCCGATACGGATGCGTGGGCAACCGGGACCGAATATGCCGTGGATGCCTATGTTGCGCATACTGGCGTATTGTTTCGCTGTACTCAGACGCATACAACCGATCATGAACCCGGTGTTGCTGCGGACTGGACAGAGTATTGGGGCGTCTGGGGTGAGGGCGATCCCTATGAAATTTCCAACGGGTATTCTGCAACCAATGTGGCTGAGCTCAACCGCACTCAGTCTGCTGACGTGTTCTTTATGGCAGACGGAGAGCACAAGATAACCACGCTCTCCCGCTACGACCATGACGATTGGCGTCTGGCTGATTTTGAAGCGGAGGACGGGCCGTATCTTGATGTGAATCTGAAAGATGAATGTACCCTGAAGCCGTCTGCCACCACCGGTACGGTGACGATCACGGCCAGTGGTACGGACTTCGAGCCGTTTGAGTCCACGGATGTGGGACGGCATGTCCGTTTGCGTCATGGTGATGTCGGCGCGTACACGGTGGGGTGGGGCATCATCACTGAGGTGACCGACTCCACGCATGTGAAACTTGACGTCAAGCGTGACTTCGGCACGACAACGGCCACGGAAATATGGTGGCTGGGGGCGTGGTCAGAAACCACCGGGTACCCCAAGAATGTGGGCTTCATCAATCAGGCCTTTGCGGCATCCTATACCAAGACGCAATCGCAGACCGTGTGGAAGTCGAACGACATTGATATCTATGATTTCGGTCCCACTGACGAGAACGCCGAAGTACAGGACAACAATGGGTTTTCCAAGACCATTGGCGGGTCAGACCAGATAAACCCCATTCATTCCTTTGCCTGGGCGCAGTACCTTGTGCTGTTCACCGGCGGTGGCGTGTGGCGGCTGGTGACGACCTCAAATGAACCGATCAAGCCGAGTAACGGCACGTTCCGTCTGGATTGTGGCGTCAAGGCCGCAGCTATCGACCCGGTGCGGATCGGACCCAAGACCGTGTTCGTTCAGAAAAACGGCAAGAAAGTCTATGCGCTCCAATACAAGTTCGAGAATGACGGATTGACTGAGGAGCTGCTTTCGCGGTTGGGGGCCACGTTGTTTTCTGCCGGTATCAAGGAAGTCGCCTATCAGGAAGAGCCGGTGCCGTATCTGTGGTGTCTGCTCAACAACGGCAAGCTGGTGTGCATGGTCCATGATGCCAACGAGAACGTGACCGGGTGTTTCCCTGTGACCATCGGTGGCGGGTCCGGCGGTGACGCCTTTGTCGAATCCATTGCCGTGATCCCTGGTGACAATGCGCGGGATCATCTTTATCTGCGCGTCAAGCGGACACTGGGAGGTTCTGTTGTCCGTACAATCGAACGCATGACATTGGGGTACACGCCCTATGAAGATGCACAGGAAGAAGCGGACATCCTCGCTAGGCAACCCGAGTGTTTCTATGTTGACTGCGGCATATCCTACAACGGTGAGCCGACCCACACCATATCCGGTCTTGAGATGTTCAACGGCGAAACTGTCCGCATTTTGGCAGACGGTGCTGTTCATCCTGAGCAGCTTGTTGAAGGTGGTTCGATCTCCCTGCAATACGCGGCGTCCATTGTGCATGTGGGGCTGGGGTACCGAGGGTATGCCGCGCCTGCGCGCCGTGAATTCGAGGTTCAGTATGGCACGAGCCACGGCAAGAAAAAGAAGCTTGAAAAGGCAACGCTGCTTGTGCGCGAGTCACTGGATGTGCAGTTCGGCAGCAGTCTTGACAAGCTGGAGCGCGTTCCCCTTGGTTCGAGCAACCGGACCCTTGGCAAACCCAATCCCCTTTTTACTGGTGAGATTCCCCTGACCCTTTCCGGCGGGTGGTCCCTGACCTGCCCTGACCTGTACATAGCGCACGATTCACCGACCCCGCTTGAGATTCAGCGGATTGATCGGTTTATCAGTGTGGAGGATACCTAGATGAGCAAAAAGAGCATGGCAAAACTGCTGCTTGGCGGGAGCACTGCCTTGAACCTGTTTGGCAACGTGACGGACGCCGAGGAAGCGTGGAAGACCGGCTATGCCAACCGGCAGGCCGCACTCAAGGACGCGCAACTGGTGCAGGAGTCCGGTGACATGGACATACAGCAGTTGGAGCGTGAGGGGCGGCAGCTCGTGGGCAGCAATCTCAATGCCATCACCGGGAGCAACACCGCGTTTTCCGGTTCGGCCATGGACATCATGGCTGACACCATGGCTCAACTGGAGTTGCAGAAGCGGAACAAACAACGGGAAACAGCGTCGAAACGTGACAGCCTGTACGCCGAGGCAAACAACGCTGCCCGGTCTGCGAGCAGTGCGCGGCAGCAGGGGTATCTCAAGGCAGGGGGAACCCTGTTGCGTGGCGTGGGCGATTTTATGGATATGTTCTAGGGGGCCTCATGGAATTGAAGAAATTTACCGCTGGTGGACTCAAGTTGACAGGCACAGCACGGCAGGCCATGCCCCGGACAATCGGGGCTGATGCTGTGGGCAACGAGATGCGCCGCATGGCCCTGAACATGTCTGCCAGTCAGGATGAAGATGATTACCATTCCGGGGTGTTGGCCTTTGCCAAAGGGGTCAATGCCCTGGATGCCGAGTTTGACAAGGATGAAGACCTGGCCACGCTCGGAGAACGTCGGGCCGAGAAGGTCAAAGGACTGGCTGAATCCCTGTATGAAGGGAAGTCAAGCCGGGTGCAGGAGAAGCTGCGGGAACGGTTTGATCTGGCTGCCGAGAGCGATGGTGTCAAGTGGAAGGCCATTGTCACCAAAAAGGATTCTGCCAACAGGGTGGCCCGGTTCAATGAGGATCTTGATCCCTACATGAACCACATGATTCAGGCCAAGACAGACCAGGACTATGCCAATGCAAAGGCCATGTGGAACGGGCGGCTCGCGGCCATCCAACCGCATATGTCCAAGGGGCAGTTCGCGCAGGTGCGGGAGCGTGTCAACGATACGGTGCAGTACCAACGTGCGTGGAATGCGACCACCGGAGAAGGGGCGTTTGACCCGACACCGTTCATGGACCTCAGTCCTGCTCAGGTGGGCCAGCTCGAAGCGCGGCACCATGTGCTCAAGCGGGAAAAAGCGCGGCGGGTTGCCGAGTATCAGAACGACAGGGCCAACGCCCTGATACCGCTGCTGGAAGATTCCGCCGCTTCGGCCATGCAGACCGGTGTGACCATGGACGGAACCAAGGAGATGCTGGCGGAGTTGTCCGGTCTGGGAGAACGGGGTGCCGAAATTGCTGATAAGTATCGCGCCCGGTTTGAGCGGACAGGCACGGTCTGGAACACCCTGGACGCGGTGAAGTTCAGCCCGCACGCCGAGCAGATGGCGGCGGTGGAAACGCTCCGGCCGGAACCGGGAACTCCCGGATACAGGGCTGACATGGATATGTATCAGCATGCTGCGCAGATTGTGGTGCAGAATGCCAAGGCATTTCAGGCAGACCCTGCCGGATTTGTGCGCGCAGACGCTGAAAATCGAGCCAGAAATGCGGCCAGTCCCATGCGGGAAGAGAGCTTGGAACCGCTCGTGATTCAGGCGTCCATGGAGATGCAGCGGGAGCTTGGCAACGCCGAACCGAAACTGTTGACCATGGCGCAGGCCAAGGGGTTGAAGGATCAGTTTGAACGGGCTGATGGGGATGGGAAGGCGCAGATTCTTCAGGGGCTGACCACGACATATGGGAAATTTGACGGGAAAGCCTTGGAAGAATTGGGACTTGACCATGCGGATGCTTATGCAGCCGAATTATACAATGGTGATTCGTTGCTTGGCCGAAATATTTTGCAAGCGATGAGCTTGAAGAATGAAGACATAGTGATCAGTCCGGAGACAAGAAAGAGTGTCAAGCAGGAAGTTGAAGACGCATATTTCAACGGCCCTGGGGCATATTTTCAGAAACAATATGAACTGACTGCCAACCCTCAGTATCAGCACATGAACAAGGAACTGCTGGCAGCCACCATGAAGTACGGAATGGTCATAGGAAATGGTACAAAAGCGGTCGAAGAAATGTGGGGAAAGCAAGTCGATTTTGTCTTCAGTGACGACATGCAAATAAGTGCGCCAGTTGAGGTGAATACAGATGAACTGAAACTCAGCCTGAGAAACTGGAGGTGGTCGCTTCCATACGACAACACATTTAGAAGGGCTGGTGTATGGGTCAATTCCAGTGACAGGACTGGGTTTTTGCTGGCTCTGCCAACAGGTGAAATCATGAAAGAGAAAGAGGGAAATCCGATTGTCGTTACCTATGAAGATCTCATTAAATTTGAACGAAACGAGCATGAGAGAGAAAGGTTAGCAACCAAAAATCGTCCTACCCGTGATGATGTGAGGTGGTAATAATGCGTATGTCATTGCCTCAATACAAGGGTGCCTCTGAGCAAGATATAGCGCGTGTTGCACAAGCGCTTCCACCAACATGGCTGGAGTCTGTGGGGGCGAATATGGGGGCAGCATGGGACTGGTCTCCTATCGCTCGTGTGGGTGAAGCTATTGGTGAGGACTTGGCGGAAATACGGGCCTATGGAGGGGGAAATCGTTATGAAAATGCGCTGTTAGAACAAAAAAATGCCATTGCAAAAGAGGATTGGCCTGACCATGAATATTATCGTGAAGGGATGGAATGGGAAGATGGATTGACACCTGTAGCGGCTAAGTATCGAGCCGAATTCTATGATGCCCGGCGGTCCCGAGACGCCATTCTAGCCAAGCAGACCATAGCACAGAAAGTGGTTGGCGTCGGTGTACAGATGGGTGTCGGGTTGGTCGATCCGGTTAACTATATTCCCATTATTGGCCCAGCGTATAAGGCCAAGGCCATCGCAAGCATGGGGGCCATTGGTGGACGCATGGTAGTGTCTGGACTTGAGGCTGGGGCTGGTAGCATTGGAGCAAATATACTTATCGGCCCTGAATTGAAGCGGCGTGGTGAAGCAATCACCTTCGAGGATTATGCATGGGATACCGTGATGGGCACCGGGGTCGGCATGTTGTTTGGCGGGGCTGGTGGAGCCTGGGCAAAGCATTTTCGTGGCGAGACTAAGGGCGCGGTGTTGCGCGGTCTGCAAAAGAGCGTGCTGGATGTGGGGGATGGCAAGCCCGTGGATGTGGGACCGATCATGAAGGAGGCTGTGGAGGCCGGGCAGTTCAACCGGGAACGGGCGTTCAAACAGCTTGTGGATGGCGGGTTGGATGCGGTGCAGTCCGAGAACTTTTTGACGCATTGGGAGGGGCTGGCAGCGGCGCAGGGCATGGACGTTGATTCCTGGGTACGCAAGCACATTGCCGATATCGAAGTGGGTGGGAGTGACGGGGAAGGTATCCGGTTTGCCAAGAAGGTCATGTATGACGAAACCGGGAAAATCAGGGTTGAGTATGAGGATACCGGGGCTGAATTCAGTTTGCAAGATCGCAAAAGCATGAAAGCTTATTTTGATACATTGGAACCGGAAAAAATCAAACAGCTCAAATTTGAAGATCCCAATCAGTATCTTGATGCCATCAAGGATATTGTGGATCACCTGTTCACTGAAGATGTAATTTTCAGACCACGGAAAGATTGGAGTGGTGTGGAATACGAGCATTTTACCAAACAATCAAAGAGAGAAGAGTATCTTCATAGCCTGCCAAACACGTTTAAAAATGAGGATATTAAAGTAGTTGTATCAAAAGCTGATGGCGAGAAGCTGCTTTATTTCAAACGGTATGTCGATGAGGAGCTGGGGAAGGATGTATGGGACATTGTTATTGCCTACAATAAGCGTGTCGTAGGGAAGGAAGAAATAAACACAAAAATACCCACCAGAGCGAGGAAGGGTAAAAGCGAATGGGCAAGGTTCATTGATAAAGAAAAGGAGGGGGTTGAACCTGAAGCGCCTCAGTCTACCAACCCGGACGGGGATACGGGGAACGCTCCCACCCGCCAAGATCACAAAAACAATATAGGCGATGCTGGCGAGAATGGCAAGCACCTTCCAAAGGACATTCGCCGCACTGTTGAGGATCTGCAATCCCGCGCTCAAAACGCGGCCCCGCTCAAGGTCGTGAACACCTTTGCCGAGCTGCCGGAGCATATCAGGGAGCATTATCGCAGTCGCAAAATGACTGGTGGCGTGCGCGGGGTTCAGGACAACGGGAAGGTCTACATTGTTGCCGATGCCATTGATTCGCCTGAGCAAGCCGCTGCGGTGTGGCTGCATGAGCAGGGGGTGCACCATGGATTGCGCGGGTTGGTGGGGGATGATGCGAAATTCAACACGCTCATGGATTCGGTGTTTGACCACTTTGGGGCCGAGAATCTGGAAATGGTGCGGCAGGAGTACGGGCTTGATTTCACCAACGTTACCCATCGGCGCGAGGCTGCCGAGGAAATGCTGGCCCATATCGGGGAGCAGGTAGCCAAGGGCGCGGAACTGTCCGATCTGGAAACTTCGGCATGGGAGAGCATCAAGGCGTGGTTTCGGGATTTTCTGCGGAATCATGGTCTTGAAGTTGAAATGACTGACGAGGATGTTGCGTGGATCGTCAAGGATGCTGTCCGGTGGACCATGGACGGCACGCCGAGTGTGACCCGGCATGGACCGCAACGGTTCTCTGTGGGTGGCAAGGCAAACGGAGCGGTGCAGTTCCTGCCCGATGGCCGTGCGCATGTCCGTATCTTTGATGGCGCTGATCTGGGTCAGGCCGGTGAATCTCTTTCCTCAATACTTGCTGAAAGGTTCGGTGTGCATCCTCCGCAGGAGCGTCTTGACTGGCGTGTGGAGAAGCCGGAGCGGGGAACCATTGATCCTATTGACACCATGGAGGTTGAGGATGCGCTGGCGCAGGATATGGAGGATGTGCAGGTGCTCATGGAGGCTGGCCGAGTGACCGAGGAAGAGATGCTTGAACTTAAAGGCGCGGAACGGGGCGTTGAACAGGCTAACAGAATTTCAACTGCGTTCCAGGTTGCTGCTGAATGCATTGTCAGAGGGGTGGCATAATGGCGCGGTATCAAGTCGATAATTGTGTACAGGACATCATGAACAGGGCTGGTGTTGATGACAACACAGCAGTTGAAATCATGCAGTCCATGCTTGACCAGAAGGAGCGCATAGGGGCTGAAATGGAAATTGATGCCATTGATGTTGAAATGAATCTCATTGCGCATGGTTTCGGTGAAGTGGCTCATGAAGCGGCCATGAAAGAAAAGCAGCAGCTCCTTCGCAACATTGTTTTGCGAGAGAAGTTTGATGCACATGTGGAAGGACTACGGACCAAAGGAAATTTGACTTACGCGCAGGCTCTTGATTCTGTCTTGCTCGGCACCCATTACAATATGGAAGCTGGGCGCGTGTCCGTGTCCACGCGGCGGGCTGATCTTGAACAGCGGTGGGCAGGCAAGATCCTGGCCAGTATCGAGGGAGAAAAGCCGCATGTGCTCAAGCTCATTCGCAAGGACAAGCAATTCCTCGACGATGTAACGACCGAGATGTTCCATATTGACGAGGGGCAGCTTGTGACCGGCAACAAGGATGCCCAATGGCTTGCACAGGTGCTCACTGACGTGGCTGATGAATCTCGCCAGCGGGTGCAGAAAGCAGGCGCCGACGTGAAACGGCTCACCAACTGGGTGCCGCAACGGCATGATGTGGCCAGGATTATCAAGACCGGGTTGAATGAATGGCGTGATTTCATGGTCAAGAACGACCTTTTGGACATGGAACGGACATTCGGGAACCTGCCGCCACAGCATGTCAATGATGCGCTGGAACAGATATATTACAAGATTATCAGTGGAAGAGATGTGGCCACCATGACCAACTGGCAGAACATGGTTGTGTCAGGACCGGCCAACCTTGCTCAACAGCTCGCCAATCAGCATCGTGCGCTCTTCTTCAAGAACGCTGACAAGTGGATGGAATACGCCTCTGAATTCGGCACCGGGAACGTATTTGATTCGGTCATGCACCACTTGCGGGACAATGCGGTCGATGCTGCTTCCATGGAGTTCATGGGGGCGAACCCGCAGGCGTTCATGGAACGGTATATCAAGCACACGGAGAAGAAGATATGGGACGATCCCACGCTGACCGACACGGAGAAGAAAAAGCAGGCAGGGAAACTGCCGCGCAGTCTTGACCAGGTGAACAGCCCCATTGCCATGGGATTCAATCTCGTGACCGGCCGGGCTGACAAACCACACAATCATATTGGAGCCAAGGCCGGATCATTCCTGCGGTCCTGGACTTCCATGGCAAAGCTGGGCATGGCGGTCATGTCATCCGTGACAGACCTTTCCACGGCTGCGGCACGGCTGCGTGTTCAGGACAAGCCTTTGCTCGAAAGCTACGCCGGAATGGTCAAGGGATTGTTTGAAGGCAAGCACGACCATGAGAAAAAGGAGCTGGCGTATCTGCTCGGTGTGGGGTTTGATGGGATGCTTGGCGACATCCACGCGCGGTTCATGGCCGAAGATCAGGTGCATGGGAAGTTTTCCAAGGCACAGCAGACGTTTTTCAAGCTGTCCGGTCTGACCGACTGGACGGAACGCAACCGGACCACCTTTGCCATGATGAGCAGTGCGCACATGGGGATGCGGACCAAGCAGAAGTGGGGCGAGCTGACTGAGCGGTTCCGGTCCACACTCCTGCAGCACGGTATTGATGAACGGACATGGCAGGCTGTGCAGGCTCTGGAGAAACACGATGTGGACGGCAAAGGGTATATTACCCCTGAAGCAGCCAAAACGCTGAGCAATGAAGCCGTTGACGCCTACATTGCGCCCAAGCTGGCTGAGTATGAAGCGTTCCTTCAGGATCAGTGGCTCAAGAAACACGGAAAGCGTGGAAGCGATATTCCAAAAGACGAGATCATATACAAAACGCATGTGGACATGAACCTGCACAAGCGGCGTGAGGCTCTGCGCAAAAATGCCCGTTTGGAAATCCAGGACAAGCTGGGCGCGTATTTCATTGACGAGACAAATTACGGCATAATCGTGCCGGATGAGCGGACGCGGAGATGGCAGACTGCCGGACTCCAGCCCGGTACTATTTGGGGCGAAGCCGCCCGGTTCATGATGCAGTTCAAATCCTTTCCCATTGCCTTTGGGCAACGGCAGTTGATGGCTCACTGGCGGGGGGCACCTGGGGGGAAAGTGGACAAGGCAGGTCTCGCCCATCTTATCGCTTCCACTACCGTGCTTGGATATGTGGCCATGACATTGAAAGACATCGTGAAAGGCCGTGAACCACGCAATATTACTGATGTCGGGACATGGGGCGCGGCTTTCATGCAGGGCGGCGGGGCCGGTATCTACGGCGACTTCCTGTTGAATAAATATGATCGGTTTGGGGCAGGCCCCATGAAGACCATAGAAGGGCCTGTGTTCAATTCGCTTGATGATGCCGCTCGCATGATCGTCAATACCATGCACGGCGATCCTCCGAGCATGGCCAGGGCATTCCACTTTGCCAAGAACAACACGCCATTCCTCAACCTTTGGTACACCCGTCTGCCGCTTGATTATCTTATCCTCTACCATCTTCAGGAGATGGTGACTCCAGGGTATTTGCGTCGGATGGAGAGGCGGCTTGAAAAGGAAAACGGGCAGGAAATGATTTTTCCGCCATCAACTTATATCAAACGTGGAGGAGGGAGGAGATAATGCAGATTACTGAAGATAAAAACGAGGTGAGATATACCGCGAGCGCGGGGCAGACCGAGTTCGTTTTCGATTTTCCGGTGTATCTGGACACGCACCTGGTGGTGTACGACGGCGAGGTTGTTGATGGCGTCACGAATTGGACCGAACAAACGCTGACGGATGATTATACCATGGTCCACACTGATGAGGAGGCCAAGACCGGCAAGGTGGTGTTTACCTCTGGCAGGACAGTTGGACACAAGATTTTGATTATCCGCAATGTTCCGCTCACTCAGTTGAGCCGGTATATTGATGATGACAAACTGCCTGCCGCAGTCTTTGAGACTGATATCAACCTGGGGGTCATGAGGGACCAGCAACATGCCAAGCTGTTTGCAAAATGCTTCCGGTTGCCGTTGACCTCTGAGCTGGAAGACCTGTCTATTCCTGAACCGGAGGCAGGCAAGGTGCTGTATTGGATATCGACCACTGAAATGGGCAACAAGAGTCTGGCTGATCTGGGAGCTATTGCCCTGCCGTTGTCTGTGACAGACGGTGGCACTGGAGGCGATACAGTGGAGGACGCCGTGGAAGGGCTGGGACTGACCAAGGCAATCAAGGCAGATGAATCCATTGTGTTGGAAAAAGGCTACCCGGCACAGGCCAATGCCATGGTTACATCCGCGCCTTCCCCGGCCACTGGCGCACTCCAGACCATTGACACGTCCGGCGGGGCGGTTGACCTTGGTGTGCCTGTGGCTGCCGGTGTGATCCGTTTTGTCGCTTCAGGCGACAACGCGCTCAATCCCTCGGCCAGCTATGGCTCCATAGACGGTGAGTACGATACTGTCATCGGGCTGGCGCAAGGTGAGATCGTCAGCGACGGGACCAATCATTTCCTGACCATTGTCAACGGAGTGTCGGCATGATGCAGCCTGCCGGAATTTTGAAGAACAGCAATGGGAGCGTGTACCCGGTGTCTGTGCCGTATTCGGCCCTGCTCGAATCCGGTTTTTCATCCTCTGGTGCCGTGGCAACGGATTGCACCATTGCCTTTGGATTCAAGCCGACTGATCCGACCGTTGATACGTCCCACGAGCTGGTTGACGTGACCAACCATTACCTGCTGACCATCCGCAAGGTTGATACCGTCGTGACCGTGTGGGCGCAGGATGTTGAACTGTCTGCGTATGGCGGGGCTGTCGGCTCCACTTACGCCGAGTTCGTGAGCAATGTTTTGACCGAGTATTGCGGGAGCGACAAAGGGTATTATTCGCGGCTGGCCATTGTTGAGAGTGCGCTGGATTACACGAGCTTCTGGCGGGCTTCGACGGCGGTTCCAGGCCTGTGGGTACCAAGAGGTATTTCCGGCCTGACGTTGCACACGCGGCTTGAATTTGGCAACGCAGTAGACTTAGGGGCAGACACCTCTGGCAATGGTAATGACTGGACTTTCGTGTCTGCTGATCAATCCGTGGACACGCCGACGAACAACGGAACGACTTATAATGTGCTGACTGCTACGACTTCGCCTGTGTATCATGATGGTAATGTATCTATCCAAGGTCCGGGCGGGTGGGGAGCCTCACGGAGTACCCTGCTCAGTACCGGCAAATGGTATATGGAGTTTCATGTTGATACTCTCTCCCAGTCAGTTGGTGTGCGGTTTGGGTTTGAAGATCATTTCTTATGGCCCGGTCCGGTGGCTGGTGGAACAGGTTCCTATGCCTTTATGCTCACTTCAAACCAGTTGCAGTTAATTGCCAATGGTAGCAGCGCGGTGGTTTTGTGTTCAGCTACTACTCTTAGTGCCGGACATACAATCGGTATTGCATACGACACAGACACAGGGAAAGCGTGGGTACGTCAAAATGAGACGTGGTTAGGCACAGGCTCTCCTGCCCCTGCAACTGGAACTGACCCTGTGTATACCGTCCCAACGCTCAAGGATTTTATCCATGTTGCCAGCGTGTATACAAGTGGGACCAGGATAACCGGTCATTTCTCTGAGGCCGACCTTGAATATCCAGCGCCTGATGGATTCGTCGCTTTAGCTCCCTCTAACATTGAGGATGGGGTATATGACCTCTCCGGTTCGTACAAGGGCAACGGCAGTGCTAATGGTATGTGCATCTGCACTAGATGCGCCTTGGATACACTGACTATCAACGGCATCACCTATACCAATGATGGGACTGATAGTGCCGTCGTCAAATTCTTGAGCAATGGTTTTAAGCTTGTCAGTGCCATTAGCAACGTTAGTAACACAGTATATGACTGGACCGGGACATTGCTGTATCCGGCCAATACCTCCAACGCACAACCAAACTAGGAGATATGATGTACAGATACAAAGATGGAAGCATCAAACGTATGCCGCCGACAACCGTGGAGATCAACGGTTTTCTCCGCTCTTTCGCGGAGCTGACCCCCGAGGAGTTGGATGAGGCTGGGTACAATGAGGCGGTGCCCTTGAAGCGTGATGCCTTTACCGAGTACACCACGGCGTGGGTCAAGGGTGATGATTTGATCTACCGCGAGGAGGTTGTGTCTGCTGTGGTGGATGAGAAAGCCAGGGCTGAACACGCCGCCACGCAGGTGCGGTCTGAACGTGATCAACTGCTGGCCGAATCTGACTGGACGCAACTGGCTGATTGCCCGCTTGATGAGAAAGCGCGGCTGGCGTGGGCCGACTATCGTGGGGAACTCAGAAATATCCCGCAACAGGCGGCATTCCCGGACGCCATCCAGTGGCCGGACAGCCCTGTTGCCTGACTATCGTTCACAGGCATGGGCGGGCGCGGCGTGTCCATGCCTTCCATTTACGGGCGTTCTCTGCGGAGGACGCCCGTTGTGCTATCCGGCAGTCAGCGTGGTGATGCGATCGGCGAAATCAGGGTATTGATTGACGAGGGCGTATCAGGATGCCCTGGAAGCATCCACCAGCCCTGAAGAGGTGCAGGCCATCGAGGCTGTTTCGACCATGACATAGAGTATCATTACGGAGCTGGAGCAGATGCCTCGCCAGCAGAAAACTATAGAGAGCGACTTGATGCCGACAATCAGCTTTACCACTGTGTCAAAACACACGGTCTAGTCGGGAAAATATGGGCTCCTCTGATCTGGCTCGGTGTCCGTATCGGCGGCGGGGCTTACTGGCCAACCACGTACAAGTGGGGATTCGGCTGGAATAAATAAAGAGAGTGGCATCGGATTTGAGAAAAACACTGGATGGTTTTTGGACGGTTGGACCGTCCAAAAGTGTCCGTTTTGCTCCGATTTGTCCAAAATGAGAAAAGGGCTGATAAGGTGTTTATCCTTATCAGCCCTTGAGCTTTCTGGCTCCCCAGCACGGACTTGAACCGCGAACCTAGTGATTAACAGTCACCCGCTCTGCCAATTGAGCCACTGGGGAACTTCGTGTTCGTCGAAGCGTTTTGTTCGTCGAAGCGAGATGAGTGTTTAAATAAATCGGGAATTGCCGTCAAGCAAAAAAACACGACTTTTTTTAGAAAGTTGCGATTTGTTTTTTAGCAGGGCTTATATGGCTCATTTTCTTGACGGGGAGGGGTAATTGACTTACAAATTCAACGTTTCTCGTATTTTTCTAGACTTTTCGGGAAACAGGGAAAAAAACATTGGGACAAAATAAGAAAAAGAATAAGAAAATCAAGCTCGCAACCAAGTCCGTACATGCGGAAAGGTTCATGCCAATGCTTGAGGCGCTTCAGGCCAAAGATGAACTTAACGCTGTAATCAAGTCGCGCGTTGAAAAAGCATGTCTGTTGCTTGACGACGGTATCGATCTTTACCCCAACGATTTTAAACGGGATAATGAGGTTCAGCAGATATTGAGTGACCATGGCGAGACGGATGGAGAGGCGCTTGAGAGCTTGGATCTCGAGTACACCATCGCAGGTCGTGTGGTCTCTTATCGCTCGTTCGGTAAGGTCACCTTCTTTCATCTCCAGGATCGAACCGGGAAAATTCAGGTCTATGCGGCCAGAGACGAGTTGGGTGTTGAGGCTTATCAACGCTTCAAGAAAACCGATATCGGCGACATCGTCGGTGTTACCGGCGGCCTCTTTCGTACCAAGACCGGTGAATTGACCGTAAAGACCAAAACTTTCAAACTCATTACGAAATCCATGCGTCCGTTGCCGGAAAAGCACCATGGCCTCAAGGACGTGGAAACTCGCTACCGCCAGCGGTATGTGGATCTCATAGTGACGCCCAAGACCACGGAAATTTTCAAGGCTCGTACCGCAATTATTCGTGAGATGCGGAACATCCTTGACGAGAAGGGCTTCATGGAAGTGGAAACACCCATGATGCAGGCCATTCCCGGTGGCGCCACGGCCAAGCCGTTTGAGACACATCATAATGCTCTCGACATGAAGCTCTACATGCGTATTGCACCGGAGTTATACCTCAAGCGATTGCTGGTTGGCGGATTCGAGCGGGTATATGAGATCAACAGGAACTTTCGCAACGAAGGCACCTCGACTCAGCATAACCCTGAATTCACCATGCTTGAATTCTATTGGGCGTATGCCAACTTCGAAAATCTGATGGATTTGACCGAAGAGATGTTCTCCCGGATTGCCACAAAGGTGACAGGTTCATCCGTGGTGACCTATCAAGGAGTCGAAGTCGACCTGTCCATCGGAGCCTGGACTCGCATGCCGTTCCATGAGTCGCTGGAGAAGATCGGTGGCGTGCCTCCTGAGATCTATATGGATTATGACAAATGTCGTGATCTGGTAAAAGAGAAAGGCGAGAAGACGGTCGAGGGTGAAAAGCTCGGCAAGCTCCAGGCCAAGCTCTTTGATCTGCTGGTTGAGCCGAAGCTCATACAGCCACACTTTATCTATCATTATCCGACAGATATTTCGCCGCTGTCTCGTCGCAACGAAGCCAATCCGGAAATAACCGACCGCTTCGAGTTGTTCATGACAGGCCGCGAGTTGGCCAATGCATTTTCTGAATTGAATGACCCCGTTGATCAACGAGGCCGTTTCGAAATTCAGGTGGAAGAAAAGGAAGCCGGTGATGAGGAGGCCCACTTCATGGACGAGGATTATGTTCGTGCCCTTGAATACGGTATGCCACCCGCTGCCGGTCAGGGTATAGGTATCGATCGTCTTGTCATGCTCCTGACAGACAGCGCCTCCATTCGGGAAGTCATCCTCTTCCCGCTACTCAGGCCAGAGGCCGGGTAGCGTGGGTTGTTGCAAGGAAAATTATGAGATTTGAAACCTTCATAGCACTTCGCTACCTGTTTGCCTTACGGAAGCAGTCGTTCATTTCCGTCATATCGCTTTTTGCGGTATGCGGTGTGGCTATCGGCGTCGGTGCTCTCATCGTTGTCATCGGTGTGATGAATGGTTTCTCCACGGATTTGCGGGACAAGATTCTTGGCGTCAATGCGCATATTCTGGTGACCTCCTTGCGGGGTGGCGTTAAGGATCATGATAAATTGGCCGAAGAAGTGTCTACCGTGCCTGGCGTAACCGGCGTGACTCCTTTTATTTATTCTGAAGTCATGCTGTCCACTCGGACTGGCGTGAAGGGGGTTGTCTTACGAGGCATTGATCCTTCGACATCGGAAACAGTGGTGAGCCTGTCCAAAGACATGGTCAGCGGTGACGTGAACATGCTTGGCGAGCAAAGTGATTTTCCCGGAATCATCATCGGTTCAGAGCTGGCCAAACGGCTGGGATTGACCGCTGGTTCCGAGGTCAATCTACTGTCGCCTTCGGGACAGTCCAGTTCTGCGGGGTTCACCCCCAAAGTGCGCCGGTTTAACGTGGTAGGCGTTTTTCGAACAGGAATGTTTGAATACGATTCCTCCCTTGGGTATGTCTCCATTCCAGCGGCAAGAAAGTTGTTGGGATTCAAGGGGGATGTGGTTTCCGGGTTGGAAATTAGCGTGGATGACGTGTACAATGTGGAAAAGATTTCTGAGGATCTGCGTGCAAAAATTGCATCTTTTACGGTGTATGTACGACATTGGCAGGAAATGAATGCCAATCTTTTTGCGGCGTTAGAGCTGGAAAAAACGGCTATGTTCATTATTCTCGCCATGATAGTTCTCGTAGGATCTTTCAGTATTGTCACAACACTGGTTATGCTGGTAATACAAAAGACCAAAGACATAGCGGTGCTTATGTCCATTGGTGCGGATGCCAAAAGTATTCGGAGCATATTCATGTTGCAGGGGACGTTTATCGGTCTGGCTGGAACGTCCATCGGTTTCCTTATCGGAGTACCGGTCAGTTTGCTCTTGAAGAAGTATCAGTTCATCAAGTTGCCAAGTAATGTGTATCCTGTGGATTATCTGCCTGTGAGGCTGGAAGCCATTGACTTGATTGCCATTGGTGCTGCCGCGTTTTTATTGTGTTTTCTGGCGACTATCTATCCTGCCCGTCGGGCAGCATCCTTGAGTCCTTCCGAGGCCTTGCGTTATGAGTAGTGACTCTATATACCGGCTGGTCGCCGTTAATAAGGAATTTGCAGGTCCGCCTGAAACAGTGCGGGTTCTGAACGAAGTTGATTTGTCCATCAACCGGGGAGAATCCCTGGCCATACTGGGCGCATCGGGGTCGGGGAAGACAACCCTGCTGCATATGCTTGGTACGTTGGATACTGTGACGAGTGGTGATATTTATTTTAATGGTACCAAGTTGAGTACCATGGGAGACAGGCAGCGGGCGGAATTGCGAAACCGGGATATCGGTTTTGTTTTTCAATTTCATCACCTTCTGCCCGAGTTTTCCACTTTGGAAAACGTGGCAATGCCGGCGTTTATTGCTGGGATGGGACGTTCCAAGGGATTGCAGCTTGCCAAGGAAGCGCTTGATATGGTCGGACTGGCTCATCGACTTGAACATAAGGTCACGACCCTCTCCGGGGGCGAAAGACAACGTGCTGCAATAGCACGGGCCATTTTGCTCAAGCCGAAAGTCCTTCTGGCTGATGAGCCTACTGGCAATCTGGATGAAGAAAATGGTTCCAAGGTCGGTGAATTGTTGGTTTCCCTTAATGCAGAATTAGGCATGACCTTTGTGGTCGTTACCCATAATCCGGAACTCGCAGGCATGATGCAAAGACGTGTCGAATTGCGGTCAGGAGAACTTTATGATCATTAATCTCGCTCGCAAAGTTGCGATGTGCGCGATTGCTGTACTCTTGTTGACAACAGCGGCTTGGGCCGCGGTAGGAATGGATCAGGACGTTAAGGTCGCTGTGTTGCCGTTTAAGGTAAACGCCGGCGATGATTTGGCATATCTTGAGGAGAGCCTGCCGGAGCTGTTGAATGATCGATTGGTTGAAGCTGGGTTCAAGGTCGTAGAGCCTGAAGAGGTGAAGCGAATTCTTGATGAGAAGGGCATAACAACCTTTGATTCGACTTCTGCGCGTGAAGTGGCCCTGCTGACAGGTGCCTCTTTCTCTGTATATGGCTCCCTGAATCAGATTGGTGATAATCTGACAATGGACGCCCGCCTGGTCGATGCCTATGGCACAGGAGCTGGCAAGAAAATTTCCGTGAGCAAGGAAGGGCTTATCAATCTGTTGCCCGCAGTTGACGCACTGGTTGCCCGGATGCGTACAGACTTGCTTCGTCTGGACGTTGTCGCTGAGGTCGATGTCGCTGGCACCAAAGTGCTGGACAAGGAAGTCGTGCTCATGCGTATGACCATGCAGAAGGGGGACCTGCTTTCTGCTGATGCAGTTAATACTGCTCTTAAAAATGTTTATGATCTTGGCTATTTCGATAATGTCGAAGTGTTGATTTCCGATGTGGATGACGGGAAGAAAGTGATATTTGATGTCACTGAAAAGCCTCGTATTCAGGCTTTGGGCGTTCGTGGTGCCGAGGAAATTGATTCCGAGGACATTCTCGAAGCCGTATCGACCAAGAAGGGTGGGGTCGTGAACCCCAAGGTCCTCGCAGATGATATTCGTGTCATTCGAGAGATGTATCGCAAAGAAGGGTACTACAAGGCCAAGGTCACGCATGAGATTGAGGATTCCGGTACCGGTGTTGCTCGTCTGACCTTCGTGATTGATGAAGGGCCTCAACTCTACATTGAAAACGTCATCATTGATGGTGCCGAGCAGATGGATCCTGATGATATTAAGAGCATCCTGGCCCTTCAGGAGCGCGGAATGCTCTCTTGGGTCACTGACTCGGGTGTGCTGAAGGAAGAACTCCTGGAACGAGACGCTTCTGCCATCATGGCGTTTTATCAGAGTAAGGGATTTCTTACCGCCAGGGTCGGCCGCCCTGAAGTCAAAATCAATGACGATGGTATCGATGTCATTTACAAGGTCCACGAGGGAGACCGGTATCTGATGGGGAAAACCTATTTCAAGGGTGATCTCATTGATGATTCGGATAAACTGATTGGGCTTGTTAAGATCAATACACTGAACGAAGAAGGCGAGTATTTTGATAGAACCTTGCTCAAGGGTGATGTCGATTCACTTACTGCCTATTACAACAACTATGGGTATGCCTACACCGAAGTTGCCGTAAATCTTCAGGACGACGCTGAAACCAAGGTTGTCGATGTCGTCTTTACGATTACCAAGCATCAGCGTGTTCATATCAGGCGTGTTTTGCTGGAGGGCAACACTGTCACTCGGGACAACATCGTTATGCGCGAGATGCGCCTTGCCGATGGAGATCTGTTTAGTGGTGACAAGTTGAAACGTTCTCACCAGCGTTTGACCCAGTTGGATTATTTTGAAAAAATTGATATCGCTCCGGTCCCCACAGGTAATCCTGAGGAAATGGACCTTGTCGTCAAGGTCAAGGATAAAGCCACTGGTAAGGTGAGTGGCGGTATCGGATACTCGACCTATGATGGCCCGTTCTTTGCCGGTGAAATATCTGAAAGGAACCTTTTCGGTAGAGGCTATGAGATTGGTTTCAATGGTAAGATTGGTAGCTCGACCGCCTATGTTGCCCATTTCACCAATCCGCATATAGATGATACTGATCTCGGTTTTGGCGTTACGGCATACAATACAGACACCGAATTTAGCTCTTATGACAAGGCTGCCATAGGCTCCAAGCTTCGTTTCTTCTACCCCATAGGCGAATATACAAAACTCAATTGGTCCTATGGGTTTGAATATTACAAGATCAAGAATGTTGACAGCAATGCAGATGATTCAGTCAAAGACGACGCCGGTGAACATACCGCTTCGACTCTGGCTGCAGCAGTCACCAGAGATACTCGTGACAGTTTTATGAATACCACTACTGGTACCAAGACGACGTTGAAAATCACGTTTGGTGGTGGGCCGTTGGGTGGTACTGATGACTTCGTGAAATATGTCGGGTCATACAACTGGTGGTATCCGCTTTTCGAAGAGTTTGTCTTCCACTCCAAGTTCTGGGGCGGGTATGTGCATGAGAATCTGAACAGCACGGAAATCCCGACTGCCCAGAGGTTTGAGCTTGGTGGTGTCGGAACTATTCGTGGTTATGACAACTATTCGATTATCCCAACGGCAAACTCGACGTCATCTGCTACCATCGGTGGTGACAAGGCGTTTTATACCAACCTTGAAATCAAGCGTCCGATCAGCAAGGATTTGGGCATCGTCATGTTTGGATTCTTTGATGCCGGTAACGCCTGGAAAGAGGGCGAGATGCTCTTTGAATCAGTGACGCGTTATGGTAGCAAACCGACTCTTGGATTGTACAAGAGTGTTGGTACCGGCATAAACTGGTACTCTCCCATGGGACCGGTTGGCTTGGTCTACGGCTATGCATTGGATGACCTGGATAACAATGGGCGTCACAAGATCGAATTGCTCATGGGTCAAACCTTTTAATATTTGTTCTTAATTACCTTTAGGAGATATACTGATGAAAAAAGTTATTCTGTTAGCAGTCTGTTTTGTGCTTCTTTTCCAGGTCAGCGCTTTTGCCGAGACCAAGATTGGAGTTATTGATACCCAAAGAATTGGTGAAGATTCTCTTTATGGAAAAGAAATTCACGACAAGCTTGAAGCCAAATTTGGTGCGAGCCGGAAAGAGTTGGCCAAAGAGGGCGCTGCCATCAATCAACTGAAGAAGCAGTTGCGTGCGGGAGCAATCGACAAGGAATTGGTTGCTGACAAAACCGTCGAAGTGAATGATCGTGAACGCTCTCTGAATACGAACAGCAAGTTCCTCAATCAGAAAGTACAGTTTGAATACCGTAAGTTGGCTCCGGCTTTCCTGCAGAAGGTGCAAGACGCAGTTTTGGCCTATGGCGAAAAGAACGGCTACACCATCATCTACGCCAAGAGCCCCGCTTTGACATATATTGCTGATGGTGTTGATGTTACTGATGCTATCATTGCAGAACTCGACAAAATGAAAAAGGCCGGTAAGTAGCCACATGAGCATGAAGCTGTCCGCCCTGGCCAGGGAGCTAGGACTCGATTATACTGGAGCGGATATTGATATTGCCGGGGTCAACACCCTGGACAAGGCTTGCCCGGACGAGTTGTCGTTTTTGGTCAATCCGAAATATCTGTCTCAAATGGAAAAGACAAAGGCCGGATGTGTTCTCACATCCGGCCCTTATGCCGATAAGGTCCCGAATGCTCTTGTCAGCGACAACGTCTATATGGACCTTGCCAAGGTCGTGGACCTGTTTGCCAAGCCGCAGGGATGTCTGAGTGGTGTCAGTGAGTTGGCCTATATTCACCCTGATGCACAACTGGACGAAACCGTTACGGTGTATCCTTTTGCTTTTGTTGGAGCCGAGGCCGTTATCGGTGCAGGCACCACCATTTTTGCAGGAGCCTATATCGGAGAAGGCACAACCATTGGCACTCAGTGTATCGTGTATCCCAATGCCGTGGTTATGGGTGGCCTGTCTATCGGCAACAACGTCATTGTTCATCCCGGAGCGGTCTTGGGCGGCGATGGATATGGATATGCACAGACACCTGTCGGTCACCGGAAGATTCCGCAGATCGGTACGGTCCAGATAGCTGACAATGTCGAAATTGGCTCCAATACGACCATTGACCGTGCTGCATTGGATACGACGTCTATCAAACAGGGTACCAAGATCGATAATCTTGTTCAGGTAGGGCACAACGTTGAAATCGGTGAGCACTGTCTGGTGATCGGGCAGACCGGGATCGGCGGAAGCACGGTTATCGGCAATGGAGTTGTGCTTGCCGGACAGGTCGGTGTGCCGGACAACATCAAAATCGGCGATGGCGCCATCATTGGGGCCAAGAGTGGCGTTTCCGGTGATGTTGCCCCTGGTGTCACGCTGTTGGGTGCTCCTGCCATGCCTGCCAAACAGTACATGCGTGCTGCTGGCGTGTGTCTGCCCAAGCTGCCTGATCTGTTCAAGCGCGTGAAGAAATTAGAAAAAGAACTTGCTGCAGTAAAAGCTGAAGCCGCTTCTGGAGAAGATGATGAGTAACGAGTTTTTTCTCGATATACGGAAGATTATGGAGCTGCTGCCCCATCGTTATCCTTTCCTTCTTGTGGACAGGGTCGTTGAATTCGAGCCTGGAGTTCGCTTGAAGGCGATTAAGAATGTGACAATGAATGAGGACTATTTTCAGGGACATTTTCCTGGCTTGCCTGTCATGCCAGGTGTCTTGCAGTTGGAAGCACTGGCTCAGACCGGTGGAATTTTTGTCATGAGTTCTGTTGAAGAAGAACTGGGTGACAAGGTTTTTCTGTTTGCAGGTATCAACAAGGTCAAGTTCCGCAGACCTGTTGTGCCGGGAGATCAACTCGTTCTCAATGTATTTTTTGAAAGACAAAAAATGAATATATGGAAGATGCGTGGAGTTGCTGAAGTCGATGGCAAAGTCGTTTGCCAGGGCGAGTTTTCGGCAGCTGTCGCAAATAAAGGGGATATGTAATGGCCTCAGAAATTCATGCAACCGCTGTCATTGATCCGACTGCTGAACTAGGTGTCGATGTACGCATTGGGCCTTTTGCTGTCGTAGGCGCAGATGTCAAAATTGGTGATGGAACGTTTCTGGAGTCTCATTCGGTCATTCAGGCGAACACCGAGCTTGGTGCAGGCAACCACATTCACCCGCATGCCGTCATCGGTGGAGAGCCGCAACATAGCGCGTATAAAGGTGAAAAAACGTTCACCCGCATAGGTGATAATAATATTATTCGTGAATGTGTCACCATACATCGTGGGACGGTTCAGGGCGAAGAAGTCACCACGATCGGCTCCAATTGCATGTTCATGGCTTACGCACACATTGCTCACGATTGCATTGTCGGTGATAATGTCATTCTGGCCAATGCCGTACAATTGGCAGGGCATGTGGTTGTCGGTCGTAATGTTATCATCAGTGGGTTGTCCGCAGTACAGCAGTTCATCCGCATCGGCGAGTACACCTTTCTTGGTGGCGCTAGCGGATACAAGCTGGACGTACCTCCATTTATGCTGGCGCATGGCGTGCGTGGCAAGTTGTTCGGCCCCAATCTCATCGGCCTGCGACGGAATGGGTTTGATTCGGACTCCTGCAAGGGGTTGAAAAAGGCCTACAAGATTATTTTCCGTTCCGGTCTGACCAAAGAAGAAAGTCTTGCTCAGGTCGAAAGGGAGATTCCCGATAACGAGCATGTCGAACGGCTTGTTGCCTTTATTCGTGAGAGTAAAAACGGCGTTACTCCAGATCATAAGTTTAATAAAAATTAATCGGTTATAATGACAGATAAAAAAATGACCATCGGCTTGATTGCCGGAGGCAAACAGTTTCCCATGCTCGTCGCACAGGGAGTGAAAGCCAAAGGACATCGTTTGGTGGCGGTTGGCTTTACTGGCCATTCCAATATGGATGTCGCTTCTTTGGCTGATGTTTGGCTGGAGATGAAGCTTGGTAAATTAAACAAGCTCATTTCCTATCTCAAGTCAAACGGCGTCGAGCAGATCATCATGGCGGGTACTATTGAAAAGCCCAAGGTCATGGATATTCGGCATCTAGATATGCGGGCCATTAAATTGTTCGTGGGGAAAAAGAACAAGGGCGATACAGCGCTGTTGGGACTGTTGGCCAGAGAATTCGAGCATGAAGGTATGCCTGTTGTGCACGCTCATGTCTTTCTGCCTGAGTTGTTGACTCCTGAAGGCGTGCTCACTAAACGCAAGCCTGATGAGAGAGAGTGGGATGATCTTCGTCTTTCCTGGCAGATCGCCAAAGAATTGGGGCGAATGGACGTCGGTCAGTGCATCGTCATCCGCGAGGGTATAGTGGCCGCGGTGGAAGCGCTTGAAGGTACGGACATGGCTATCCGACGCGGATGTGAATTCGGCGGAAAAGGGTGTGTGGTCGTCAAGGTCTTCAAGCCTGGACAGCAGGAAGAAGTTGACCTTCCCAGCCTCGGTCTCGATACCATAAGAACCATGGTTGAAGGCAAGGCTGTCTGCCTTGGTGTAGAAGCTGGAAAATCCCTTTTTTTTGATCGAGAGGCCGCAATAGAGTGCGCAGATAAAGCCGGTATAACCATTGTCGGCTTGACCTCAGATTCATTTCAGAATTCTTAAAGAAAAACTTATAGAACAATGAGAGAACCTTCCTTGCAATGGGTGGGGTCTTGTGCGATGCATATATACATCTTCTTGGGCTTTCTTGTGTAAGGAAGTCAAAGAATTATTTACTATATTGCTACAATTTAGGTGGTTACATGGATACCGCACTCGAATGTATGCCATGCTTCATGAACATGGCTGTCAAGGAATCTCAACTCGCCTGTCCTGATGATTATGCCCTCCAACTTGAGATAGTCACTACGTGGGGCGGCATGCTCTCCACATTGGATCTGACTCAACCTCCGCCTGCCATTGCCAGGCATCTCGCTGATCTTATTCGCTCCAAAACCAACTGTGGTGATCTCTATGCCCTGGATAAGCACGAAGCCAACACCCAGGTGCAGGCACTGTTTCCCGTGCTTGAAGAACGCCTGGCAAAGGTACGTTCTGAAAATGGTGACGCCTTGGCCCTGGCGCTTGAGTTGGCGATAATCGGTAATTTCATTGATCGTGGTGTTGATATCGAGTTTGATCTGGATGAGGAAATTGCCAATGTTGCTGACACTGTTCCTCCAACAATACTTGAAGAGTTGAAAGCGTTGGCTCAACCAGGAGCCCAAGTCCTTATCCTGGGAGATAATACGGGAGAAATCGTATTGGACAAGTTGTTGGTCGATGAATTTCAGCGTCGCGGCTGTGAAGTGACGTATACTGTTCGGTCCAAGCCTGTCATCAATGACGCGACCATGGCTGATGCAATCAGCGTCGGCATGACTGAGTTGTGCCATGTAGTGGAAAGTGGCGTGGACACGCCGGGAACTATTCTTGAGCGTTGTGAGCCTGCCTTTGTGGAGAGAATGCATGCAGCTGATGTCATAGTCAGTAAGGGCCAGGGTAACTTCGAAGCGTTGTATAATCGGTTTCCCGGCATCTTTTGCGCATTCAAGGTCAAATGCCCCAGGGTGGCCCGTGAAACAGGCCTGACTCTGGGAGAGAGTGCCTTCTGTCGCACTTTAACGTCATCCCATAGAGACTAAGTCATGTTCAAACGAGTCTGCACTATCTTCATTGAGTTGCTCGCCTTTGGCGTGCTCGTGATTGGTGCGGTCCTGTTTGCCGTTTCCTTTTACATAGATACCGATGATTTTCGTAACGAGTTTACGGATATTCTGGAAAAGACGAGCGGTCGTCATGTCATCCTGAACGGCGATATTGATATTGCTCTTTGGCCGGATTTCGCTCTTGAAGTCAGTGAGTTGAGTATCTCTGAAGACCCTGACTACGGCGATGAGGTCTTCGCCACCCTTAAGAGGGTGAGTATTGATATTTCTCTGCTCCCCCTGGCTTCCAACATGGTCGAAGTCGAATCCATTGTCGTTGATGGTTTGGAATTCACACTGATTCATAGCGGCGAAGGACATTTCAATTGGCAGTCAATGATACAGGAATCAGAGACAAATCCGAATTCTTCTGCCTCAGCCATTTTGGATGATTGGACATTTTATGTTCACGCTGTGGAAGTAAACGACGCTGAAATCAACTTCAAGGATCTGCCGACCGAGGAAGAGTACAGACTCAGCGGGATTTCAGTCAAAACAGGCGAAATCGAATCCGGTCAAGATATTCCCTTTATCCTTTTCAGTGCATTTGCCTGGGCGGATCAGGGCATCAAATCCGATTTGAAGTTGAAAGGGGTGGTGACCCTGGATGAAGACGGGCATGCCCCTAAGCTCAAAGATGCCACAGTCTCCGCTTCTCTCCAGTTTGATGCACTTCCCAAGGCGCTTCAGACCGGGGAGATCTCAACATCTGTAGATATGGATTGGGAAAAGGGGACTGTCAGTCTGCACAATTTTCAGGCTCAACTCTTGGGTCTTCGAGCAGAGGGGCATCTAAAAAGTGGTGATTTGAGCAAGAAAATGGACGTATCCGGGCATTTGACCGTACATCCGTTTTCTCCAGCTGAAATATTGGCTCAGTTTGCTCCTGAACTTTCAATTGATCGTATACAGGGCCTGAAAAGCGGGGCCGTAGCATCTTTTTTCCATATTTCTGAACAGGGTGTTGAGTTTAAGAATCTTGTCCTGGCTTTGGATGACTTTACTCTTCGTGGTCAGGCTGGTTTCAGCGGGTACTCAGATCCGATGTTTTCTTTTGATCTGCAGGGAGACACGCTTGATTTGGAGCAGTATCTCCCGCCAAAGTCCGAATCCGCTGGTGAACCGCTCAAGTGGGACACCTTCAATCTTCCCTTGATTGCGCAACTCAAAGGCAAGGGAGCGATACGTGTGAGTGGTCTCAAGACCGGTGATGAACTCATTTCGGATATTCGTCTGAAGATCGACACCAGTGGGGCCTCCGTTCGTTTGGCCGGATCTGCCTTGCGGAAAGGGTTTTCTTCTTTTACTGGCTCTGCGGATGTGGCGATAGAGGCAGCCCCAAAAAATATTCCGGTCATATCGCTGACAGCACAACTTAACGGACAGTCACAAGCTGCGGGATTTCCATTTTTCAAGCAGAAGGGAATTCAAGTCGGTGGAGCTGGTACGCTTACTGTGGATGCCGGTGTGTCCAAGGTGTCCTGTCCACCTGGGGGGCATGTTCTGGACATACTCAAGGACCTGTCTGCCACAGTGGCTTTCTCTCTTGGTCAGGGAGCGACTCGAATATCTGACGAGGATGACGAAGAGCTATTCAAACTGCGGTATAATAAGGCATCCGTGGGCTTGAAAATGCGGCCAGGAGAAGGGGGTACGGATACTTCCTTGCAGAAGCGTGTCACCGTTAGTGTGAAGACTCGCGGAGGCCAGGGAGTTGAAGGGATTACTTTTGACGGAGAGGGGGATATCTCCCTGGGCGTCAAAACCGGTTCAGTCAAAGCAGATGATGTTTCATTTTCCGGGTATGTTTCCCTTTCATCCCTTCCAAAGCAAGCAATGCGCGTGGAGACCAAGGGTGTTGCCGCATACGATTCCGATGTCGGGATTGTGGAATTCGAGAATACGTCTCTTCGGGTGCTGGAAACCACGGTCACTGGCTCTGCAAAACTGACAGGGCTCGACGGTCATTTCAAGGTGAACGGGCATTTGAACCTTGATCAGGCCAACCCCAAAAGAATTGTATACTTGCTGACGGACTATTCCATCCGAACCGATGATGGCGAGGCGTTGAAAAAAGTCAGTATGGATACTGATTTTGTTGTCGATACAGATGGTTTCGCCTTGACAGATTTCAAGGGTAGTCTGGATGGGATGCCATTCAAGGCCGAAATTGTCGGCACCGGTTTTCTTGATCCTGCTTTGGCTGTGTCTCTTTCAGCAGGAGCATTTGATTTGGATAGATATCTGCCGCCGTCTGACAAGCTCTCTGTCGAAGAAATACGTAGTGGTAAGGAAAAAAAGGCTGACCCGGTGGACCTTCCTCTGGCATTTCTGCGATTCCTGAACATTAACGGACGCGCGACCTTCCAGTCATTCAAACTTGCGGACATCAAGACACTGGGGTTGAACGGAGTTATTCGGGCAGACAAGGGAAATATTCATATTTCAAAAGTGACCGGCGACACGTATCATGGCAAGTTGAAAGGGGATTGGACAGGTGAAGTCGGAGCGACGTCCTTGAAAACCCATCTTATTTTGACAGTCACAAACATGAATGCGGGACTGCTGATGGTGGACCTTGCCAGCCGGGAGTATATCAAGGGTGAGACAGACGTTGAGCTTGATCTGACCAGTCAGGGCGGCACAGATGATGCCATTCTGGAGAACCTGGGAGGGACTGCGTTCGTTCGGATAGTGGATGGGTCGTATAAATTTACCGGCTATAATTCTCGACCAGTGAAAGGCAAAAAAGAGACGGCCGAACAAGCCGTTGCGCGACGAGCCAAAGCGAGAACCGCATTCAAAAAGGCTTTGGCCCGATTCCTTGTTGAAAAGGGTGTCTTCACCGCCAAGGAATTTACTGTGGAAGCGCCTCCTGTCCTGCAGTCGTCAGGTACAGGAAATTTCAGTTTGTCTGCAAACACCATTGATATGGATATCAGGAATGATTTTGTAGGGGTGCCAAGTGTTACTGTTGAACTGGTTGGAAAGCTGTCTGACCCTCAGGTCAAGATTCCGACTGGAAAAATTGTCAACGACACAGTGTTCAATATCCTCAGCCTTCCCGAAAAATCGTTGGAGTTTGTTCGGGATCTTATCCTGCACTAGCGGCGGTAACTTGGCTGACGAGTCGGATACAAGCCGTGGTTGACAGAGCCTGTTTCAGTTGTCGTATTTGCAATTCTGATGAATGGAGTGAATATGTGCGCAGCCAAATTTGATCAGACATCGAAAAGGGTAAAGAACCACTTCAAGGAAGGGATATGGGTCCGCAGTACAGCTGACACGCCCATCTATGTTCGGATTTGGCGTGGCTTTTGGCGTCTTCTTTATCTGGTAGGATTCGGATTTGTAAAAGATCAGACCATAATCCGTGCGGCAGCCCTGACATTTACCACCATTTTGTCCATCGTGCCTTTTCTGGCTGTGGCCTTTTCCATTTCAAAAGGATTCGGCCTGCAGAATACGGAATTTATCAGATCACTCATTCTTAAAATGACTACCGGCAGGGTGGAAGTAGCTGACAAGATTATCGAGTATATTGATCGCACCAACGTTCAAGCCTTGGGCTGGGTCGGTGTGGCCACATTGCTGTTTACCGTTTTTTCACTCATAGGAACCACGGAAAAGGCGTTCAACACCATCTGGAATATCCGCCGGGGGCGGTCTGCATGGCGTAAGGTCGCTGACTTTTTTCCGGTCATCCTCATTTGCCCGATGGTGCTCATCGTCGCTTCCAGTTTTAACATCAGCCTGCAACAGCAGCAGATGGTGGCCGGTGTCCTGAGCGTGGAAACCATCAGTCTCCTGCAAGCCTTTGTGCTCAAGGTTACGCCGTATTTTCTGATCGCGTTTGCGTTTGCCTTCATGTACGCCTTCATCCCCAATACCAGGGTGGATATGGGGGCGGCACTGATTGGCGGCACTGTGGGTGGTATCTTGTGGCAGATGGCTCAGTGGCTCTACATCACCTGGCAGATCGGTGCGGCCAAATATAATGCTATTTACGGGAGCTTTGCACAGTTGCCGGTGCTGCTGATCTGGATCTATATCAGCTGGGTCATAGTCCTGCTTGGTTCACAGGTCAGTTATGCTTGGCAGAATCTCAATTCATTCGTGAAGCAACGATACTTTGGTCAGGCGACGCCGTTTGAGCGGCAGAAGCTGGCTGTTTTGATGATGGTAGTGCTGGCCAAGCGCTTTTATGAAAGCAAGCCGCTTCCTTCCGTGGAAGAGATTTCGGATGGCCTCATGGCGCCGACCGCATTGGTGTCGGATCTGTTTACCCTGTTGCAGAAAGCCGGCTACACTGTTCTGGCTGATGTACAGGGATGTGAAGTCTTCGCTCCTGCCAGGTCGCTGGATAATATTCGTATCCTTGATGTTGTCCGTGTAGTGAACATGGACGGCGAGCATCGGGTATACAAGGAGTTTGCCAGCAAGTTCGCTTTTCTGGATGTCCTTTTTGGAGAACTGGGAAAGAGTACCGCGAGCAGTGAGGCCAACCTGACTCTTTTGGAATGTGCGCAAACCTACCCGGACAGCGTTCTTGAGATCGCCCCGGAAGATAAAGACATGGGAACCTGCCTGCCACACCCCTGATTCAGAGTCCTATTTACTTTACAGCATATGCGGCTTCGTAGCGTGCCTTGAGCGCTTCAAAGGTGCCCTCCTCAATTGCCGCCCGAATTTGTTTCATCAGGTCCAGATAGAAATAGAGGTTGTGGTAGGTGTTGAGCCTGTAGGAAAGCAATTCCTTGGCCTGATACAGATGACGCAAATAGGCTTTGCTGAAGTTCTGACAGGTATAGCAGCCACAGTTCGGGTCGAGCGGAGAATCGTCTTCGGCGAACTCGGCTCGTTTGATGTTGATCTTGCCCATGGAAGTGAACAGGGTGCCATTGCGAGCATTGCGTGACGGCAGGACGCAGTCGAACATATCCACACCGGCAGAGACGCCTTCGAGCAGATCAAGCGGGGTGCCCACGCCCATGAGATACCGAGGTTTGTTCTCCGGCATTTTGGGAGTGATGTGATGAAGGATGTCGTACATTTCTTCCGTTGATTCCCCTACAGACAAGCCGCCGATGGCAAATCCTTCAAAGTCGATTTCACTGAGTTGTTCCAGACTCTTTTCACGAAGATCCTTGTGAAATCCACCTTGAACAATACCAAACATGAGCTGCTGGCCCGACCCTTTGGGGTAATGGTCGCGACAGCGCTGTGCCCAGCGTGTGGTCATTTCCAGTGATTTTTCAGTGTATTTGCGATCATTGCCGTAGCCTACGCACTCGTCCAGAACCATCATGATATCCGAGCCGAGGTTCTTCTGAATGTCGATGGCTTTTTCAGGAGAGAAGAAATGCTTGGAGCCGTCGATGTATGAGCGGAATTCAACACCTTCTTCCGACAGTTTGCGAATGCCTTGCAGGCTGAACACTTGAAAGCCGCCGCTGTCAGTCAGGATGGGGCGATTCCAATTGGAAAATTTATGCAGACCACCGCGTCGGGCGACCAGTTCATCTCCCGGACGCAGGTAGAGGTGATAGGTGTTGCCCAGAATGATCTGTGCTTCCATTTCTTCCAGATCACGCGGGGTCAGGCTTTTGACTGTCCCTTGGGTGCCAACAGGCATGAAAATGGGCGTCTGAATATCGCCATGGGCTGTGCTCAATGTGGCTCGGCGAGCCTGGCCGTCTGTGGCATGAACAGTGAAGTTACCGGGTTTGGTCATTATTTGACTCCCTTTTTGGGACAGATGTCATTGAGTTCACAAATGGCGCATTTGGGGTTGCGGGCCGGACAGATTTCGCGGCCGTAAAATACGAGGAAGTGATTGATTTCGCCCCATTGATCGCGGGGATAGAGTGGCATGAGATCTTTTTCAATGGGAATAGGGTCCGTTTTGGTGGTCAGTCCCATGCGAAATGCAAGTCTTTTTACATGGGTATCCACCGCAATGCCTTCGTTGATGTTGAAGGCGTTTGAGAGAACGATGCTGGCCGTTTTACGGGCTACGCCGCCAAGAGTGATGAGTGCTGCCATGGATTGAGGTACCTCGCCGCCATATTCACTCATTATGCGTGTGGCTGCGGCTTTGATATTCTTCGCCTTGTTGCGAAAGAACCCTGTGGATCGAACCACTTCTTCAATTTCGGTGACGTCCGCATCAGCTGCATCCTTAATATCAGGCCAGCGCTCGAAAAATACGGGGGTTACCTTGTTTACCCTTTCATCGGTACACTGAGCGGACAAGGCCGTGGCGACCAGCAGCTCCCAGGGAGTGGACCAAGTCAGGGCAGGCTCGGGTGAGGGATAGCGTTTGGCCAGACGAGTATAGATTTCTGCAGCGCGTTCTTTCTTTTTCATGCTCTCTCCGTGTTTGGACGGTGTTAGCACCTGCCACCTGATGGCTCAAGTGTCAACAGTGACGGTTCCTGTTTGCTCTTTGGCGCGAAGCATGTATCATCAAATCCAATGAGGAAAGGAGGCGATATGGCAGTATCCTTTGTGTATATGACCTGCGAAACCAGGGCGGAGGCCGAGAATATCGGTTCTGTGCTTGTGGAACGCAGGCTTGCGGCCTGTGTGAATATACTTGGTGGCATGCAGTCAATGTATTGGTGGCAGGGCCGGGTGGAGAAGTCTGAAGAAGCTGTTCTCATAGCGAAAACCCGGGACGCCTTGGTGGATGAACTGACTGAGGCAGTCAAGGCCATGCACAGTTATGATGTCCCGTGTGTGGTCGCGCTGTCCATAACGAACGGCAACCCTGATTTTCTTCAGTGGGTGGCGGCAGAAACCACTCAGGAGTAGATAGGCTGGGTATATACGTTGACACGAATGGGGCCATGGACGTACTTTCCCGGTGACAAAATTTGCCATACAGCAAGGAGCACGCATGCAAATCTACATTTCCGGGTCTTTGGCCTTTGACCGTATCATGACGTTTCCCGACAAGTTCTCCAACCATATTTTGCCGGATAAAATACATATTTTGAATGTCTGCTTTTTGGTGGACGGCCTTGAAGAACGCTTTGGCGGGACCGCAGGCAATATCGCTTACACTTTGTCCCTGCTCGACACCAAAGGCGTTATTCTGAGCCAGGTGGGCAAGGATTTTACCGCCTATGATGAACGGTTGCAGCAGTACGGTATTTCCGTGGAAGGTATCCGTACCATTGATACCGAATTCACTGCCGGTGCATATATTACTACTGACAAAGCAGATAATCAGATTACCGGTTTCAATCCCGGCGCTATGAAATATCCCTGCCAGTACGATATGTCCAAGATCGATGACTCCGAGGCGCTCGGTATCATCTCTCCCACCAACCTGAGCGACATGATTGATCACCCCAAGTATTATCGTGAGAACGGCATCCCGTTTATTTTTGATCCTGGTCAGCAGATTCCGGCATTCACCGGCGATCAACTGAAAGAGGCTTTCATGGGAGCCGAAATCCTGATCACCAATGACTATGAATTGGAAATGATCATGAATTCCACTGAGATGACCAAGGATGAGATCATTGATTCTGTTGCCTATCTCATCACGACCCTCGGTGAAAAAGGTTCTGTCGTGAACTGCAAGGGTGAAGAAACAACCATTGGCGTTGCTCCGGCAAACGCTGTGGTCGATCCGACCGGTGCCGGCGACGCCTACCGTTCTGGTCTTCTCAAAGGGCTGTCCATGGGGAAAACAGTCGTGGATGCCTGCAAGCTCGGCGCTGTCTGCGCCACGTACGCCGTGGAAAAAAACGGCACTCAGGAGCACTCCTTCACGATGGAAGAATTCACAGAAAGATACGAAACAAGTTTCGGTACATTAGAAGGTTGAGCAAAACCCTGCACATGCTGGACACCTGTTCAGGCGTAAGTAAAATTCCGGGGCTGAAACAACTCATGTCCGGCTTATTGACCCGTTGGGTCTGGGCTGAGCAGGAAGGATTATATGAAATTCCACATCATCACCTTCGGGTGTCAGATGAACGTACACGATTCTCAATGGCTTTCCGCCGCCCTCGAAAGTCGAGGGTGGCAGGAAGCCGGTGAAGACGACGCACAAGTATACATTTTGAATACCTGTAGTGTTCGGGATAAGCCTGAACAGAAAGTATACAGTGAACTTGGCCGTGTGGCTGCCCATGTAAAGCGGGACGAAACCGTTTTCGCTGCCGTGGGGGGATGTGTTGCCCAGCAGATCGGGAAAGGCTTTTTCGACCGCTTTCCCTTTGTCAAACTTGTCTTTGGGTCAGACGGCATTGCGAATGCTCCCAATGCCTTGGAGAGCATCGCGCAAGGCAAGGAAGACCGTCTAGCCTTGTTGGATTTTGTTTCTATTTATGAGGAACGGGAACAACCTGCGGAAATGACAATCTCCGTGCCGGAAACACGACAGGCCTTTGTCAATATTATGCAGGGGTGCGACAATTTCTGCTCCTACTGTATTGTTCCCTATACTCGAGGACGACAGAAATCCCGCAGGCCGGACGCCATCGTGCAGGAATGCAGGGCTCTGGTCGAAGGCGGGGTTAGAGAGCTGACCCTGCTTGGACAAAATGTGAACAGCTTTGGTCAGGACAAGGGTGGCGTCGGTGTCAGTTTTGCCGACCTGTTGACCTCTGTTGCCGCTATCGAAGGCCTGGATCGTTTGCGGTTCACGACCTCTCATCCAAAGGACATAGCACCGGAAGTCATTACAGCGTTCGGTGAACTTGAGAATCTGTGCCCGTCCCTGCATCTTCCCTTGCAGGCTGGTTCTGACGCAGTGCTCAAGTCCATGCGTCGGAAATATGACCGGGATCGGTATCTTTCCATTGTCGATGGCCTGAAGGTCGCGCGCCCTGATATTTCTCTGACTACGGACCTCATAGTTGGCTTTCCCGGCGAAACAGAAGACGATTTTCAGCAGACGCTTGAAATGGTCGAAAGGGTTGGATTTGAATCCAGCTTTTCCTTCAAATATTCGGATCGCCCCGGAGTGGCGGCGGTGAATATGGAGCCCAAGGTTGATCCAGAGGAAGCCTCAAGTCGACTGATGCGCTTGCAGACACTGCAAAATAAGATTACTAGAGAATGTCTAAAGAAATTGGTGGGTGCTGAAACGGATGCATTCATCGAAGGATTGAGCCGTAAGCAGGATGGTGATGCAACCTCCTGGAAAGGGCGTGATCCAGCCGGGCGAATTATCAATGTTCCCATGGAACAGCAGAGTGGCCTTGTGGGCATGATGGTCCCGGTGAAAATCAAAGAAGCGAAAAAGCACTCCCTGAATGGCGAGAGGGTAGGCGAACCGTGGTAAAGCTTGAAATATTTGGACTTGCAGTGGATGAAGCAGGCAAGTCTCCCATCATAGTCTTGAAAAACGAAGAAGAAACCATGGTCTTGCCTATCTGGATAGGTGCCATGGAGGCCATGTCCATCTCCATGGCTATCAATGACGTCGACTTCCCTCGCCCCATGACGCATGATTTGATGCTGAATGTCATAGATAAAATGGGTGGCAGCCTTACCCGTATCGAAATCACGGATATAGAAAACGGAACATTCTTTGCGGAGCTGGTTGTTTCGACAGAAGAGAAGACCATGCGCATTGACAGTCGTCCTTCGGATGCCATTGCCCTGGCCGTTCGGACCAAGTGTGCCATTTATGCCGGAGAGAGCGTTTTGGACTCTGCCGGTGGACCATTTCCTGAACAGGTTGAAACGGTTTTGACTACCGAGAATTCGGATCAGTGGATAGATGAGCTAGAGAAACTTTCTGAAGATGACACCAAATATAAAATGTAGGTGAGCCATGATCGATCTTCATACACATACAATTTTCAGTGACGGGGAACTTATTCCCGCCGAGCTCGTTCGCAGAGCAGAGGTGATAGGGTATAAGGGCATTTGCATGACCGATCACGCCGATGAAGCGACCATGTATCACACCCTTGAGAACGTGCTCCGTTTTGTCAAAAAGCATGGACATTTTTTTGATATCAATGTGTTGGCCGGAGTTGAACTGACACATGTTCCGCCAGCACTCATTGGTGAAATGGTTGACGCGGCCCGCAAAAACGGGGCGCAGGTTGTTGTCATGCACGGCGAAACCCCGGTTGAGCCCGTTGCTCCCGGAACCAACCTTGCAGCTATTGAAGCCGGTGTTGATGTTCTGGCTCACCCCGGTTTGATTACCAAGGAAGAAGTGCAACTCGCTGTCGAGAAGGGCGTTGCCCTGGAGATAACGACTCGCGGCGGGCACAGTTATACCAACGGTCATGTCGCGGCTTTGGCCAGGCAGTATGGCGCAAAGCTTGTCGTCAACAATGACGCTCATGCGCCACGGGATCTGGTTGGGAGCGATTTGCGAAAGACTATCGCCATGGGAGCCGGTTTGACACTGGAAGAATATCGTCAGACCGAGTCCAATGCGTGGGAAATCGTCCAGCGGTGCATGAAGTAAAAAACTGTCGCGATATTGCGACCAAACACACGAGTAGATGAAGTGTACTCGGGAAGCTGCGGCTTGGTTAGTCCGGCTTTCACTGCATGAAGCGGGCTTGCCGCCCATAGAAAACAAAAGGTGCCACCATGAATGTTATACCTGAGAGCGACATGATTTCCTTGCTGATGGGCGCGACCCTGGCTGTGAAATGCGTGATGCTGTTTCTCGCCCTCATGTCCCTGTGGAGCTGGACCATCATTTTTTTCAAATTCTTCACCATCGGCACGGCCCGCAAACGGGTTATTGAAGGCTATGACGCATTCATGGCCTCCGACGATCTGTCCAGCGGGCTCAAGGCAGTGGGTGACGAAACGTCACCCCTTACCCGCATTTCCACTTTGGCCGTGAAGGAGTTTCGGTTGCTGGAGAGAGCGGACGTTAGCCGGGACAGGAAGCGTCTGCTGGTCAAGGATACGCTCAGGCGCGTACTCAAGCAGGGCGTGACCAAGGAGATGCGAACCCTTACCCGCAATCTGCCTTTCCTAGCTACCTGTGCCAACGCGGCGCCGTTCATCGGCCTGTTTGGTACGGTCTGGGGCATCATGCACTCCTTTCACTCCATCGGCCTGGCCCAGTCCGCTGCCCTGGCAACGGTCGCTCCCGGTATTTCCGAAGCATTGATTGCCACGGCAATCGGCCTGCTGGTCGCTATCCCGGCAACTATTTTCTACAACTATTTCCTGGGCAAACTCAATGAAGTCGAGTCCGGTATGGTGGACTTCGCTGGAGCCTTTCTGAACCGGGCAGAGCGTGAAATCGCCTGGTCCAACAAGCCTGAGAAGCGCTAGGAGCGACCTATGGCTATCAAGACCGGCGGCGGCTTTCTCAACGAGATCAACGTGACGCCTTTCGTGGACGTGATGCTGGTGCTTCTGATCATCTTCATGGTCACGGCACCGCTCATGACACAAGGCGTGGAAGTAGACCTGCCCACAACCAAGACAGTGAAGAATCTGCCCAAGGATTCCGACCACCTGGTGTTGTCCGTAAAGCAGGACGGCACACTGTTTCTGGATGAGTATCAGGTGGGCATGGACGAGTTGGAAGATCACTTGAAGCGTTTGGTGGCATCCCAGAAAAAGCAGCTTTTCCTGCGTGCGGACAAGGAAGTGCCGTATGGCACAGTGGTCCAGGTCATGGGCGAGATCAAATCCGCCGGTATAGACCGCCTTGGTATCGTTGCTGAACAGAAACGCGAAGAGAAAAAGAAGTAATTCTTCGGAATAATTATACAATGCGGCAAAGTTTTGGTTTTATATTATCTGTTCTCTTTCACATCGCTTTGGGTGCTTTTGCCCTGTATGGCGTGAACGGAACCGGCTTGCAGGTTAATATGGATCGCCCTGTATATACGGTGGATCTTGTTTCCCTTGCTCCACCTCCTCCTGGTCCGCCTGTGGTGGTTCAGGCCAAACCGCAGGTTGCAAAGAAGGCTGTGGAGGCTCCTGTTGTGGAAGCCAAGCCAGAGCCGGTCCCTGAAGTCACCCCCGAGGTTGTCGAGGCCAAAGCGGAAGAAATCAGCCCCAAAAAGGTTGAGAAGAAGATCGTGAAGAAGAAGCCTGAACCAAAACCCAAACCGAAACCCAAGCCTAAGCCCAAACCCAAGCCTAAGCCCAAACCTAAGCCGAAACCCAAAAAAACAACCGAGCAACTTCTGGCCGAAGGAATGGCCGCTGCCAAGGCTGAAGCCAAGCGGCAGGAAGCCAGCAAATCCAATGCTCTGGCCAGTGAGCTTGCTGCCTTGAAAAAGCAGGAAGGCGATGCCGTCTATGCTCATGGCGGGCAACCCGGAGGGGTTGAAGGCGGCAAGGAAGGCGGTGTCGTAGGGGGAACCGGCTCTGGGCTTTCCGAAGTCTATGGAGTTATTGTCGGTATGGCCATCAAGAAGCATTGGCGATATCCCGCTCTTTCTGGTGATGCCAATCTTGTGGCTGTCGTTGAAGTGGAACTGGATGAGACTGGAAAGATTTTGACCTGGAAGGTCGTCGAGTCATCGAACAATCCTGAATTCGACAGTTCTGCCCTGCGTGCCATCAAGGAAACTGAATATGTGGCAAAACCGAAGACAAGAAGAGATCAAATCTTTCGCATTAATTTCAACAGCCAGGAACTTGCAGAGTAAAGAGTTATGAAACGCAATCTGATTATATGTATATTGAGTATGTGTCTCAGCCTCATGGCCTTTTCAGCCTATGCGGCTGGCCCATTGACTGTTGATATTCATGGCCCGGGCCAACGAATGGTCAATGTTACCCTGTTACCCCCACGGGGGCTGAACGGTGCGCCCGTGCCCGCAGCGGCTGCCAAGGCTCTCGAAGAGCTTGTGGCCAATGACCTGGGCTATATTCCCTTCCTGTCTCTTGTCCCGGTGGAGACCCTGCTTGGTGGCGATCCCAGTAAAGGGGTGAAAGGGGCGGAAATTGATTTCAAGCCTTTTCAGCTTGCTCGTGTCGATTTGTGTGTGACCACTGGCTGGAATGGTGACTATATAGAGATGCGCGCTTTTGAAACGTTCAGCGGTCGCAGGGTGGTGGGCAAGTCCTATCGTGATGTCACCGCACATCTCCCGCTGGTGGCTGATCGGTTTTGTTCTTCGTTTCTTGAAGCGCTGACTGGCAAGAAGGGCTTTTTTAGTTCTCCGATTGCCTTTGTCAGGCAGGAAGGAAAGAACAAGGAAATCTTCACTGTTTTGCCTCAGGGCAGAAATTTGAAACGAATTACGCGTCTCGGTGGGTACAATCTGAGTCCAGACTGGTCCGCTGATGGTGAAAGTATCGTGTTTACTCATATTGGGAAGACACGGCATGAGCTGGGCGTTTATGATGGAGTCAACAAGCGCATACGTCGTCGCTACAAAGGAATGGGCAACTCGATCATCAGTCCTGTCTTTGGCCCTGATGATGTACTGTATGTCTCGCTCAACAGAAACGGCGCAACCAATATCTATGAGCTTTCCAGCTCATTCAAACCTGGAAAAATACTGGCGAAGAGTCCGTACATCGATGTCTCGCCGAGTTTTGACCGACGCGGTGAGAAAATGGTATTCACCTCTGGCCGGGCCGGGAACCCTCACATTTATCTACTTGAAATAAAAACAGGAACTGTTCGTCGTCTGACCAGGACGGGTAAGTACAATACCCATCCTTGTATCAGCCCTGATGGACGATATGTGGCGTATACACATCAAACTTCCCAAGGACATAGGATTTATCTCATCGACCTGACCACTGGTCGAGAAAAGCAGTTGACCTTTGGTCCGGGAAATGATGAATACCCCGCGTTTGGACCTGATGGATATTTTGTTGCATTCGCCTCTAACCGTTTAGGGGAGTATAAACTGTATTTAACAACGCGACATGGTGATACACCGAGAAAAATCTCTACCGGAAAGGGCGCTGCTTTTGCTCCGGCATGGGATACATCGCAACAAAGGTAAAATGTCATACATATAGGGTTGATTTTTGTAGTGAAAAAGGTACAGGTTATATGTATTGCAACGAAATTGATTGTGGAAGCTATTATATACTAGCCGAACAACGGCGCTACCAAGGAGAGAGCATGAAGATCAAATGGAGTTTTGTAGTTGTGGCCTTGTTGGCCTTGTCGCTTTTTGTTGCAGCAGGTTGTGCAAAGAAAACAACAACCACGCCGACTGATGATACAGTGCAGGTTCAGGACGACACCCGGATGGATACTCAGGATTCCACCATGGAAGACAAAGACCTGGCTGCCGAGCAAGCTGCTCGCGCCAAGACTGAGGCCATGGTTGAGCTGACCAGCGTCACGATTAATTTTGCATTTAATTCCTATGAGTTGAATGACAGCGCTCGTTCTATCCTGGCTCTGAAGGCCAACATCCTGCGTAACTATGCGGATGTTGATATTGTTATCGAAGGTCACTGTGACGAACGTGGTACTGAAGAATACAACCTTGCCCTGGGTGAACGTCGCGCACGTGCTACCTATGAGCATCTGGTTATCCTCGGTGTTGACCCTCAGCGTATGAAGATCGTCAGCTTTGGTGAAGAGCAGCCGCTTGATCCCGCAAGCAACGAAACCGCTTGGGCCAAGAACCGTCGCGCAGAATTCGTGGTAAAATAGCCCGAATTCGATTGTAATTAAAAAACGCCGTTTCCCTTGGGAAATGGCGTTTTTTTGTCGTCTGCAGTATTTTATTGAATACCGGGCATAGGCTGCAATTCGATGGCGGCCCTTGGAATCAACTATCAATTCATAGAAAGAAAAAAGTGCATGAGGTGCAGACATCCCAGCGCATAAAACCCGGCCACACCATCATCGAGCATAACGCCAAGGCCGTCCTTGAACCGGTTCTCGGCCCATTTGATAGGCCACGGTTTAAGGATGTCGAAAAATCGAAATAGGGCAAAGGCAGCAGCCAGATACCAGATGGGCATGGATGTGAAGAAGAGAATGCAAATCCATTGACCGAAAAGTTCGTCAATGATGACGCAGCCGGGGTCTTTTTTGTCATATACGATCTCGGCACGCGTGGAAGCCCAGGTGCCGATAAGCAGGATTACGGCTAGCACTGCTACACGCTGCCAAAGCGGTAGGGGGAGGAAAAGCCAGGGAGCAACCACAATGGACGCAAGGGAGCCCCAGGTGCCGGGTGCTTTAGGAAAATGGCCGATAGGGCCCATCGTCGCCAGAGCCGTTGACAAGGTGTCGAGTGGTGATTTGGGTGTCATTGAATCTTACCCTGTTGTCAGATAGGGGTCTTGGGTCAGCCAGAGCTCTTCCATACGGTACATATGCCAATAATCATGCATGAGAATGTGCCGGGCAAGAATGCGAATGCTGTATTCTGTGTATTCGGGATGAGTGGCCGTCCGTTCCCATTCTTTTTCATTTATCCCTTTCAAGAGAGCCAACTGTCGTTTTCTGCCTGAAGAAAATGTCGAAAGCGCTTCGGCCATAGCTGGAATCGGAGGCGCTTCTTCCTCTTCGGCATCAGGGAAGAACGGGATGAATTCGGGCTTGTCTTCGGTCAGTATCCGCGTGAGGCGTTCCACAAGCATGGACTGCACATCAGCCAGATGCGCAACGTGTTCAGCTATAGACCAGAACGCGGGTTGACGTTTCAGGAGGTGCTGATCTTCCGGTATGGAATTGACCATGCCTGCGAGGATTGACGGGGTGGCTTCAAGGCTTTTGATAATGTTCTCAATTTCAGGAGAGGGCATGTTGTTTCTCTATTGGGGTTGATGATTCGGGCGCAACAGGCAGGCTGGCGACATTGATCAGGATGGTAAGGTGGTAACCAAGTATCGTCAATAAGACGCAATGGAGTGGGCCTTGTGTGGGAGCCTTTGTATTTTTTTGTCGATAATCCGAGTCGGTTAATTCAACTGCATATGCAGTAATGGGAAGGGCTTTCCTTGTCCGTCAACTGGCGATCGCCCCGTAACGGTGAATCCGATATGTTTATAAAAACCGAGTGCTTGTGTGTTTTGTTCGTTGACGTCAACGGTTGTGACATGCATGTTTTCAATGGCATGCCGGCACAAAGCGGAGCCAACTCCCTGTCCTCGGCTCTCGGGAGAAACGAAAAGCATCTCAAGGTTGTTCTTAGCCACACCGCAAAATCCGAGAATGTTTCCCTGATTATCCTTTGCGCACCGCAATTCCACCGCATCAAAATATCGTTCAAGAATCAACGGTCGTAAAAAAACGATGTCTTCGTCTTTCAGGAAATCATGCGTTGCTCTAACGGAAGCTTCCCATAGTGTAATCAGTTTGGGATAGTCCGTTTTGTCGACAGGTTTAATTGTCATGCGACGCCTTGCTGAGACGGAAATGATGGGACAAGGTCAAGGAAGTGCACACGAGCTTTTGCTTGGGATAACAACTTCCCACTGCATCAGAATCTCTAACACCCGTGTCAAAGGCAGCCCCACGACATTCGTATAGGAACCTCTGATTCCAGAGACCAGAAATGTACCGATTCCCTGTATGGCGTATGCTCCGGCCTTATCCATTGGCTCTTTGGTGGCGATATAGCTTTTGAGTTCAGCTGTCGTGGAAGTGCGCATGTCAACGGCGGTTTGGACTGCCTTGGTTATGACGGAGCCATCTGGCAGGACAATACAGAAACCGGTGATGACCTGGTGTGTTCTGCCGGACAGGGCGGAGAGCATTCCAAGCGCATCCGATGCGTCTTTGGGTTTACCCATGATCCAGTCACCCAGAACAACAATGGTATCTGCTCCAAGTACCGTACTTGTTTTATATCCCCTTGCGATATCCAGCGCCTTCATCTCCGCCATGCGTTGGACATAGTCCAGCGGAAGCTCCGCTTCGTCCGGAGCCGGTTCGTCCAGGGTGCTCGGGTGTACCTTGAAGTCTAAACCCAGGTCAGTGAGCAGTTCCTTGCGGCGTGGAGAGCCGGATGCCAGCACCAACGGGCTGTCTGTTGTGAATGGTCCTTTGCGTGTCATAGTGGTGTGGAATGTCTCCCATATTTTTGGGGGAGTCAATGTCATGCAGGGTGTCGGTTTTTTGTCTCCCTACTCCATATTGATTCGTCGTTGGTTGAAATCGATCAAATAACGGTGTTATCCCAACGTGTTAAAAAAATGGCAGTATTCTTGCTTGATACCGTGCGCGCGAATACGCAGGAGATGCCATGCAAGAAATCGACACGAGTTTTACAAAGGATTTTACGTCATTTGATCAGTTGGAGAATAGTGCCTCTTCACCGGGCATGAATGACTGGGCCGTACCCTGGTCTGATCTGATGATGGTCATGTTTGTGCTTTTTGTTGTGCTGTTCATTTATTCGAGCAGTCAGCAGGATGTGAAGATTCTGTTCAGCAATCAGGCGGCCAGTGAGGCCAGGGCCACCAGCGCCCTTGATCCGCTCATTGGGCTCATTGGGCAGTTGGCCAGCCGCGCTGATACGAGTGGATCCAAGGATGTTGTCCGTGTCCATGAGAATGAAGTCCTTTTCCGTTCTCGTGCGGATGGCATTTCCGTGGTTCGTGAAGCCCCGGGGCGAGTGCGCATCTCACTGCGGGGAGAATTGTTTTTTGCTGAACGCTCCGGCGAATTGAGGGATGAAGCAGGCCAGTATCTTCGTGAAATCGCGGAGCTGGTCAAACTCAGCCTCGGCGCGGTGCATGTTGTCGGGTATGCCGACACAAGCGAAGCGGAAGGCACAGAGAGTTTTACTCTTTCAACCCAACGAGCTGCCGAGGTTGCAGCATACCTCATTTCCAAATTTCATGTTGATCCCAAGCGGATCATCATAACTGGCAGGGGGTCCTATCAGCCGGAACTGCCGGATACATCCGAGGCCAATCAGGCCTCGAACCGCCGTGTTGAAATTGTCCTTGCAAATGAAAGCTGAATCGATTGGAGAAAATCATGAGTAAAAAGAACATTGTCGGCATTATCATCAGCTTGATTATTTTCGTATGCAGCTTCCTGCTTACCGGAGCAGCCGGTGCTTATCTGAATCTGGTGGCTTTCCTGGTGGTCGGGTCCGGGCTGGTGGCAGCCACGTTGATCAGTTATCCCGCTGTTCATGTAAAGAATGCGATTACCGTGGCAAAAAATGCCTATCGAAACGGTCATGCGTCTGCCGAAACTATCGTCAACACCTTGCTTGATCTTTCGGTCAAATCAAAAGTGGACGGCATCCTTTCCCTTGAACGTTCCGAGGCAAAGGCCACGAGTTCGTTTTTGAAGAATGGCTTGATCCTGCTGGTGGACAACTACAAGGAAGAAGAGATTCGAGAGACACTGAGTGTGGAAATGGCGTTTTTTAACCTACGCCGTCAACAAAGCGAACGGTTCTTTCAAACCTTGGCGCGTATGGCTCCGGCGTTCGGTGTGGCAGGTAGTGTTATCGGGCTTATTGGTTTACTCATGGGCATCAATGATACTGCGGTTATTCTCAAGAATATTCCCGTGGCCTTTATTTCCACATTGTATGGGCTTGTATTGAGCAACCTTGTCTTTTCGCCCATTGCAGAGAATATCAACTTTTCAACCAAGGCGGAATTGCTCAATCAGAAGCTTGTTCTTGAAGGTATTGTGGCCATAAGCAAGGAGCAGAATTCTTACAAGTTGGAGCGTAAGCTTGTCTCATTTCTCAGTCCGTCAGAGCGCGAAGGAAAGACCGAGACGTTGCGCAGGATTACCCGCAAGTATGTGCAGAAAAAACAGCAGCCAGTTGAACTGTCCGATATGCCGGAACTGAAGAATAAGCATGAGGAAGATGTAACTGTCGCCGCATAATGAAAATCCAATCGAGTCAGTAAAAAAAGGAGCCTTTAGGCTCCTTTTTTTTTTGTCGGTTTATGCTAGTCTCTCGTCCACAGGAGGAGAGGAGAATATGGCATACGTTCTGGCAGCGGATATCGGTGGGACCAACAGTCGATTCGCTTTGTTTGATATCACAGATTCCAGGTTTGAAATTGTGGATTCCATTTGGCTGGAAACCCATGGAGTGTCTTCTTTTCCCGACCTGCTCTCTGCGCTGTGGAAGAGTGATTTCAAAGCCGAACCTGGTGGCTTTGATTCTGCTGTCTTGGCCGCAGCCGGAGCTGTTCTCGGCGGTGTCAAATGCCCGAATCTTCCCAATGCTCCATGGGGTATTGATGTCCGTGAAGTTGATTTTGGTACCGATAAGGTTTGCGTGATAAACGATTTTGCAGCTCAGGCCTTTGCGTGCAAGACGTCAGCTGTAAAAGATGCCCATGTCCTGCAAGATGGGCAGGCCATGGAGGGGGAAGCCATATCCGTCATAGGTGCTGGCACCGGCCTTGGATATTCCGCCTTGATCCCCACAGAAAACGGATGGAGTGCGGTTCCAAGTGAAGGCGGCCACATGGCGTTTCCCTTTTTTGGCAAGGAAGAGACCGAATACGCCGAGTTCAACCGGCGCGAAAGCGGGCGTAATTGGCCTGAGGGCGATTCCGTTGTCACCGGCCTGGGGCTGAGCCTCGTGCACAAATTTTTGACAGGAGAAGACCTGACACCCAAAGAAGTCTCTGCCCGGATTACGCCCGAAAGCGAAACAACCAAGTGGTATGCACGGTTTTATGGACGGGCATGTCGAAACTGGGCGCTTGGAATCATGGCGCTTGGTGGATTTGTCATCGCCGGCGGCATCGCGGCCAAGAACCCCATGTTTGTAGAAGTTCCTGAATTTATGAATGAATTTCATAACTCTCATGTATATGAAGAGTTCCTCCATTCCGTACCTGTCGTTCTTAATTCCAATGAAGAAAGCGGCTTGTATGGAGCGGCTTTTTATGGTGCTCAAATCTTGGCTGGATAAAGGAAAACCATGACCGCCGGAATGTTCAAGAAGCTGTTGATTGTAAGTCTCATTGTCGGAGTGATTGCAGCATATTTTTTGTTTGATCTAGGACAGTATTTTTCTTTGGAATACCTCAAGGATTCCAGAGAACATCTACAGGCCTTGTATGCGGAACATACTGTGCTGGTGTTAGGAGTGTATTTTCTTTTGTATGTGGTCACCACTGCGTTGGCGCTGCCCGCGGCTACAGTGCTCACCCTTGCGGGCGGGGCCATGTTCGGACTGGTGACCGGGGTTATCGTTGTATCTTTTGCCAGCACTATCGGGGCGGCAATGGCCTTTATAGTCGCTCGCTATCTTGTAGGCGATTATGTTCAGAACAAATTCGGCGATAAGTTGTCATCCATCAATAAAGGTATTGAGGAGGATGGCGCATTCTATCTTTTCACGTTGCGTCTGATTCCGGTTTTTCCATTTTTTGTCATCAACACAGTGATCGCTCTGACCCCCATGCGGTTTTTCACCTACTTCTGGGTGTCACAGGTTGGCATGTTCCCGGCAACCATCGTTTATGTCAACGCCGGCAAGGAGTTGGGGAAGATCGATTCTCTTTCCGGTCTGTTGTCTCCGAGTCTCATTATTTCCTTTGTCATTCTTGGGTTTTTCCCTTTGGTGATGAAAAAAATCCTTGGTTGGTATAAGGCCAGGAGGCAGAGAAGTGGCGAAGTATGAGTATGACATAGGTGTTATCGGAGGCGGAGCGGCAGGGCTTACTGTCGCTGCCGGAGCCGCACAGCTCGGTGTAAAGACAGTGCTTCTGGAAAAGACTCCGACGTTGGGTGGTGACTGTTTGCATACTGGATGTGTGCCGTCCAAGACGCTCATCAAGACCGCATCCGTCTATCACAACATGAAGTACGCCGAGCAGTACGGACTGCCTGGAGTGGAATTGCCGCCTGTGGATATGGCCGGTGTAAACAGGCGCATCAAAGAGGTTATTGATGCCATCCAGGTACACGACTCCGAAGAGCGATTCTGCGGCCTGGGTGTCAAAGTCATTTTTGGTGAGGCGAGCTTCGAAGATGACCATGTCGTGAATTGTTCCGGTCAACGGATTTCTGCAAAGTTCTGGGTGCTGGCCACTGGCTCGCATCCATCGGCTCCTCCCATTCCCGGCTTGTCTGATGTGAAGTATCTGACCAACGAGGATTTGTTTTCCCTCCCGGCATTACCCGGTTCATTGGTTGTGCTTGGTGGTGGCCCCATTGGCTGTGAAATGGCGCAGGCATTCAATCGATTGGGAAGTGATGTCCGCATCATTCAGCGTAACACGCAGCTTTTGTCTGCGGAAGATCCAGATATGGCCCAGGTCATTCAGCAGAGTCTTGCTGCGGAAGGGGTGCACCTTGATCTGGGGACTGCAACCAGGTCGATTCGTTCCGTTTCTGGAGGCGTTGAGGTTGAATATGAGCAGGACGGCAAAGCACATGTGGTTCAGGTCGAAACTCTCCTTGTGGCCGCAGGCCGTAGTCCGAGTGTAGAGAGTCTGAAGCTTGAAAATTGTGGCGTCGAATACGACCGCAAAGGGGTCAGGACCGATGATCGCCTGCGCACGACACGGAAACATATTTTTGCAGCCGGGGATGTTCTTGGCAGATATCGCTTTACGCATGCGGCCGGATATGAGGGAGGTATTGTCATATCCAATGCGGTGTTCCGCTTGCCGCGAAAGGTCGATTATACATGGCTGCCTTGGTGTACGTTTACCGAACCGGAGTTGGCCAGTGTTGGTATGAATGAAAAACGAGCGCAGGAGGCCGGGCTGGAATACACGGTCTGGGAAGAATCGTTCAGTGACAATGACCGTGCCCGGGCTGAGGGAGTGATTGGCGGCAAAGTCAAATTGATCCTTAATAAAAAAGAGAAGCCGCTTGGCGTGCAGATAGCAGGGATACACGCGGGAGAGCTGATTGGTGAGTGGGTAGCCGCGACAAACGGCAAGGTCGGGCTCGCGACTCTGGCGTCAGCGGTACATCCGTACCCAACGGTTGGCGAGATCAACAAACGGGTGGCGGGCAAGGTTTTATCGCCCAAACTTTTCTCCGACAAGGTTCGCAAAACGCTCGGATTCCTGTTCGATTACAAGGGGCGTGCCTGTACCCTTGATTAATGGTCCACATAAAGGTAGGAAGCCTCTGCCTTAAGAGACTTGGCAAGGAGATTATCCAATGGGCAACAAAAGCAGATATAAGAAGATGTTTCCGGTTTCCTGGGAACAATTGCATCGAGATTGTCGTGCATTGTCATGGCGTTTAATGGAAATGGGCCCGTGGAAAGGCATTCTGGCCATTACACGCGGTGGTCTGGTTCCGGCTGCTATCATTGCCCGTGAGTTGGATGTTCATGTCATTGATACCATATGTCTTTCTTCCTACGATTGGTTGGAACAGGGGGACGCCAATATTCTGAAACAGGTTGATATGGACGGGGAAGGCTGGTTGCTCATCGATGATCTGGTAGACACTGGCAAGACCGCTAAAATCGCTCAGGACATGGTCCCCAAGGCGCATTTTGCCACCGTATACGCCAAGCCGGAAGGGCGTCCCATGGTCGAAACGTTTATTACCGAAGTGAGCCAGGATACATGGATATTGTTTCCGTGGGATGCCGGATCACAATTCGTGGAACCGATTGCCAAGGTTTCTGACGAATAAGCAAAAATAATTTCTTTAAAAAAAACAGCGAGTTAAGCTTGGCGAGCATCTCACAGGTATTGATCCGGAAGTGATGCTGAGCTATGGTATTTTGATATTTAATTGATAACGGAGAGGTCTTCATGAAAAAGCTATTGAAACTGTTTAGTGTCTCTGCCGCCTGTATGGCGCTCCTGTTCCTTTTCGCTTGTGCCGAAGCTCCTGAGGAGAAGAAAGCCGAAGAGCCTGCAAAAGTGGATGAAGCCGCTGCTCCTGCTGAGGCTCCCAAGACCGTCAAGGCCGGTTTTGTATATGTTTCTCCTGTGGGGGATGCAGGTTTCTCCTACGCGCATGATCAAGGCCGTGCGGCTGTAGAAGCTTTGGATTACGCCTCCACATCCTTTGTTGAGTCCGTGCCTGAAGGTGCCGATTCCGAGCGCGTTATCCGCAACATGGCCCGTAAAGGCTTTGACGTGATTTTCACTACCAGCTTTGGCTACATGGACCCCACAATCAAGGTCAGCAAGGAGTTCCCTGAAGTCAGCTTCATGCATTGTTCCGGATTCAAGAAGTCCGCCAATGTCTCCAACTACTTCGGTCGCATTTATCAGGCTCGTTACCTGACTGGTCTGGTGGCCGGTGCCATGACCAAGACCAACAAGCTCGGCTATGTTGCTGCGTTCCCGATTCCTGAAGTCATCCGCGGTATCAATGCCTACACCCTGGGTGTGCAGGCCATGAACCCCGACGCCGAAGTCCGGGTTGTCTGGACCAAGACCTGGTACGACCCTGCGCTGGAAAAAGACGCGGCCAAGTCCCTGCTGGATGCCGGTTGTGACGTTATCGCTCAGCACCAGGATTCTCCCGCAGCTCAGGAAGCCGCTGAAGAGGCCGGTGTTTACTCCGTTGGATACAACTCCGACATGTCCTCTTTCGCTCCCAAGGCGCATCTGACCTCCGCCGTTTGGAACTGGGGTCCTGAATACGTCAAGGTCGTTGAGGCCGTTCGTAATGGCACCTGGAAGGGCGATGAGTCTCTGTGGTGGTCCATGCAGGACGATGTTGTTGATATCGCTCCCATGGGTCCCATGGTCCCTGAGGATGTGAAGAACACCGTTAACGCCAAGCGTGATGAGCTCAAGGCCGGCACCGACACCATTTTCACCGGTCCGATCATGAATCAGGCTGGCGAAGAAGTCGTTGCCAAAGGCGCAACCATCGCAGATGGCGACCTGCTCGGCATGAACTGGTTCGTCAAGGGTGTTGTCGGCACCGTTAAATAGCCGACATATCACGTGCTCAAGATTCGAAAACGAAATGAACCCTGGAAGTGGGGCGCCCTGGTAGTATTCCTGGGCGCCCTGCTCTTTTCCCTTTTGGTGAGCGCATTGCTGCTGGAAGGGCAGGGCAAGGACGCTCTCCACGGACTCATGGTTCTGTGGGACGGCAGTTTTGGTCACCTGTGGGCGCTGGAAGGCGTTCTCCTCAAATCCATCCCGTTATTTCTCTGTTCGCTTGGGGTGGCTGTTGCTTTTCGCATGCAGATCTGGAACATCGGCGCTGAAGGACAATTTGCGCTGGGAGCCATCGGAGCTACATGGATGGCGCTTTCATTCCCGGATTTGCCCGGCTTCATTTTATTGCCCCTCATGTTCATCATGGCCTTTGTATTCGGTGGGCTCTGGGCGCTTATTCCCGCATTTCTCAAGCTCAAGTTGCGCGTCAATGAGATTATCTCGACATTGATGCTGAACTATATCGCCATTCTTCTGATTGACTACCTCGTGTTTGGCGTATGGAAAGACCCGTCCAGCTTCGGCTTTCCCATGACGCCCGAATTTACTGCCGGTGCCATTGTCCCGTCCATTGGTGACAGTCGGGTCCATTGGGGGCTGCTTTTCTGTGCCGCAGTGGGCATAGGGCTCTGGGCATTCATGCGCTTTACTCGTCTCGGTTTTGAACTCCAGGCCAGCGGAGAAGGTGCTCGGGTGGCCAAGTATGCCAAGATTCGTTACGGCATGCTCGTCATGTTGGTCATGAGCATGTCCGGCGGCTTTGCCGGATGGGCGGGGTGTGTTGAGACCTCTGCCGTTGTCAATCGCCTCCAGCCCAGTCTCATGGTCGGGTATGGATATACGGCTATTGTCGTGGCGTGGTTGGCTCGATTGGAACCGCTTAACATTGCTTTTGCTTCTTTTCTTCTCGCTGCACTGCGTGTGGGCGTTGAAAACATGCAGCTTGAATTGCAGATTCCCGCAGCATTTGGCGTGATTATGGAAGGTATCATTTTGCTCACAGTCCTGGCTGGGCAGTTCTTCCTGACATATAAGTTAGAACGAAAACTCAAGCAGGATTAAAGGCATGTGGGAATTCTTGATACCGCTGTTCGCGGCCACTGTGCAGTCTGGAACACCTGTCCTCTATGCCACGTTGGGTGAGATGATGACCGAGAAGGGCGGGGTGATCAATCTCGGCGTGGAAGGCATGATGTCAATCGCCGCATTGGCCGCCTACTGGGTGAGCCTGACGACCGGGTCGCCTTGGCTCGGCTTCATGGCCGGGGGCGTTGCCGGCATGTTGTTTGGTGCCTTGCACGCATTCGTTTGCGTATCCTGCTTGGGCAATCAGGTGGTATCCGGCTTGGCGTTGACCATCTTTGGTGTCGGCCTGACCCATTTTCTTGGTGTCCCTTTTGTGGGACTGCCCGCGCCCGGGTTCAACCCATTCGATTTTCCCTTGCTGTCTCAGATTCCTGTATTGGGTGAGATATTTTTCAAGCATGATATGCTGGTATATGTTTCCTTCATCATTCCCATTCTTTTCTGGTTTTTTTACAAGCGCACCAGCCTTGGAACTCACATGGAAGCGACCGGCGAGATGCCTGCCGCAGTCGCTGCTGCTGGTTTGAAGCCGATTCGGTTACGGTATCTTTCCGTCATTTGCGGTGGATTTCTTATCGGGCTTGGAGGCGCATATCTTTCTTTGGCCTACACGCATCTGTGGACCAATGGGCTGTCCGGTGGGCGCGGATGGATAGCCGTGGCACTGGTCATCTTCGCCTTTTGGCGTCCAGGCAGGGCCGTGGTCGGCGCGTACCTTTTCGGAGGCGTCATGGCATTTCAGCTTCGATTGCAGGCTGTGGGGACCAACCTGCCATCCTCTCTGTTGCTTATGCTTCCTTATCTGCTGACCATCTTGGTGCTGATTCTGTCCGCATGGCGTGGGCAGCGTATCGACGCACCAGCGGCGCTCGGCACCAATATCGAGCCGGAGGGGTAGCGCATATGACGGAATTGAAATTTGCTCGTCCTACCCCTGTCCGTCCACTTCCAGAAGAGGCAACCCCTGTTGTCAGCCTCAAGGGGCTTACCAAGCGGTTCGGTACAGTGGTTGCGAATGACGCCATCACATTGGATATCTACCCCGGACGTATCAAGGCGTTGCTCGGTGAGAATGGGGCAGGCAAATCGACCATGATGAGTATGCTTGCTGGTCGTTACAAACCGGATGAAGGCCATATTGAAGTTAACGGCCAGCCTGTTCGGTTCACCTCTTCAAAGGATGCCATAGCCGCGGGTATAGGCATGGTTTACCAGCATTTCATGTTGGTAGACTCCATGACGGTGGCGCAGAACGTACTACTTGGGCAGGAGGGAGGTTTTTTCATCAATCCAAAGGAGATGGAGAAACGTGTCGGAGAATTGGCGACTAGATATTCTCTTGATATCGATCCGGGTGCCTATATCTCTGATCTTTCCATGGGTGAGCGGCAGTTGGTTGAGATTCTCAAGCTTCTGTATCGTGAAAGTCGTATCCTCATTTTCGATGAACCCACGGCCGTGCTCACGCCCGATGAAACGGCCCGCTTGTTTGATGCCCTGTGGAATATGACCGAACAGGGCAAATCCATTATTTTTATCAGTCACAAGCTGGAAGAGGTCATTGCCCTGGCAGATGAGATTGCCATCTTGCGACGTGGCCGTATTGAGGGCGAACTCGATCCGACTACCATTGAATCCAAGGCTGATCTGGCGTCACGCATGGTAGGCAAGGAAGTGCTGCTTGAGGTGGACCGTCAGCCTGCCGAGATAGGTGAATTGGTTCTTGAGGTGAAAAGTCTGACCGGGTTGGGGCTTGTCGATATTGATCTGGAGGTCAGGAAGGGCGAGGTCGTCGCTCTTGTCGGTGTGGCCGGCAATGGGCAGAAGAACCTTGTCGAGGCCGTGACCGGGCTTATCAAGCCACCGCTGGATACCGTGTTTATCATGGGGCAGCCATGGCGGAAATTTTTTGACGAGTCCACATGGAACCGCTCCATGTGTTATATCCCGGAAGATCGTCTGGGACTGGCCACCTTGCCGAATCAGAACCTGGTGGACAACCTGTTGCTGACAACCAGAAAGGGTTTTGCCAAGGGGTGGCTGCTGGATAAGAAGCGGGCTGCCAGGGACACAGTTGATCTTATCGAGAAGTTTGATATTCGTCCGGGGCGTATCCATGCGCTTGCATGGCAGCTTTCCGGCGGGAACCTGCAAAAAGCCGTTCTCGCTCGTGAGTTGTACCGTGAACCCAAGTTCATCGTGGCTGAGCAGCCCACACAAGGGCTTGATGTCTCTGCCACGGAAGAAGTATGGACCCGTCTGCTTGAAGCGCGAGGGCTTGCTGGTGTTTTGCTGGTGACAGGCGATCTGAATGAAGCCTTGCAGTTGGCGGACCGCATAGCCGTTATATATCGGGGACAGATACTTGGAGTGCTTGATACTGCGGATCCGGAGACAATTGGCAAGATCGGCCCGCTCATGGCAGGCCTTGTGGAATAGATGATTTTTTCCTGACGAAACGAAAAAGCCCCGATTAAATCGGGGCTTTTTCGTTTCTAATTTCGAGCTTGTATAGTCTCAATTTCATTTTTGTTGAGGCGTCGTGTTTTGCCTTGTGTATCTGTGAAGGTGTAGTTTCGAGTGACAACATCATAATCTGGTGCACCCATGGAGACAAAGCGATCTCCTGATGTTGTTGTGATCATGTAGTTCTTGTGCGCGCATGCAGCGAGTGACCATGTCAGTACCATGCAGACAACAAGAGTAAGCAGTTTTTTCATTTCGAAACCCCATATCAATATTGTCTTTCCGAAAAAACACCTTGTAGCTACGCTTTCGATCAACTGAAAAAATGTTCAAATTGAATGGATTAGTCGAATAGGTCCCCAGCCCGATTGACAAGATCCTCAATTTGAGAATCACTGAAGGCAAGGCGAGTAGAAAGTTGTTTGAGTTCCGTTTCTGCATCAAAGAGAGGATAGTCACTGCCAAAGAGTATACGCTCCTGTGAATAGGAGGAGAAAAGTCTTTTGAGCAGAGTGTCATCCACGAAATCCAGCATGCTGGAACAGTCGACATACACATCAAGGTCTGTCAGGTGTTTGAGTGCATACTCCCAGTGGCGATAACCGCCCATGTGGGCCGCGATCATCGGTGGCTTGGGAAAAGCCTTGCGGAGAGCAGCCATTTTTTTGGGGCAGGAGGGGTTTTCCTCGGGTGTCAGGGTGTCTCCCACATGGAACAGGCAGATGAACCGATCCTGTACCATCTCCATAACCTCGTAGAGGGCTTTGTCATCCATGCGGTAGCCCTGAAAATCTGGATGAAATTTTAGCCCCTTGATACCGTTTCGTTCCAGTCTGTCCAGCTCTGCTTCATTCTGGGTGAAACCGGGGTGGAGGGTGCCAAACGGAATGAATCGGGGATTGTTTTCCTTGAGTTCTATGGCCCAGTTGTTGGCCGGAATAACCTGTCCCGGAGAGGTCGCAGCAGTCAGAACGACTCCCTTGTCCAGTCCGGCCTTATCCAGTTTTGCAACGAGGTCATCGGCTATGCCGGTTCCTACCGGAGAGATGCCGTAGTGGCCTTCAAGTTGGGTCAGTACTTTGGGAGCGATCTTCGGATGAAAAGCGTGAGTATGAACGTCGATTCGCATGGGCAAAATTTGCCAGATCAGTATCTGGATGTAAACACTTGTTTGATATTTTAAGAAAAAAAATGATGCTAGAAAAACAGCGGGTTATTCAAACATTTCTTTGAGCCAATCTGGAATGCGAACCGGTTTTCCAGATTTATCCGTGCAGGCATGGCCTGTCATGCCCGTGGCATGGAGAACGGTCTTGTCTCTGTTCATGATTTCGTAGATGAAATTGACGGAAGCCCGGCCCCATTTCTCTATGCCAACATGAACGAATATTTCCTGATCATACACAATCGGTGTGCGATAGCGGCAGTTTGCCTCACGAACGGGCAACATGATGCCCCGTTCTTCGGCTTCACGGTAGCTCATACCGCTTTCACGAATGAATTTACTGCGTGCGCGTTCAAAAAGGTGGAGATACTCCGCATGGTAGACAACGCCCATGGCATCTGTCTCACCATAGGATATGAAATGGGAATACCAACAGTCCGGTGTTGGAAAGTCCTTGTTAGCAGCCATTATTTCATTCCGAATTTTTCGAGTGCAAAGGCAAGTAGCTCATGCCCCTTATCGAGTTTCAAGCCCGTTGAATCAGCTGACTTTTCGCTGAATTCAGAAACGTCGGAAGGCTCGCAGTTGGGACCGTTCAAGAGAAAGGGTACGGCGTCCATTGTGTGGGTTCGTTCAACAATGGGAGTGAAATGGTCGCAGGTAACTATCCATGCTGTGTCCTCCTCTTTGAGGGCTTCACGCAGTGGACCAACCACTTGTGCGTCGAACCGGTTGATGGCTTCAACCTTTTCCTCTGCATTGCCGCCGTGGCCGCATTCATCAGGCCCCTCAAGGTGGACGAAAACGAAATCATGCTCTTTGAGGAAGGTCAGTGCTGCGTTCACCTTTCCTTGATAGTTGGTGTCCAGCAGGCCGGTTGCTCCTTCGACATCAATGACTTCCATGCCGGATGCATGTCCCAGGCCCTTGATAAGATCCACGGCGGAGATGACAGCTCCTTCAACTCCGAACGTTTCCTTGAAGTTCGGCAGGCTGAGCGGACGTCCTTGTCCCCATGGCCAAATGGAGTTTGCTCTGGAGTTGTTGACGGTGCGGTCTTCAAGCAGTTCCTGAGCCTCAAAGAGAAGGTCCCACAGGAACGGGCTTTTGGAGATGGTGCGCAGGTCCAGTTTTATGGGTTTGTCCGTGATATCGTGAGGAGGGTTGATAGCCAGCTTCGCGTCATCGGACAACGCTCCTTCCTTCTGCACCAGCAGGTGACGATACTGAATACCGGGATAGAAGGTATACATGTCATTGCCAAGTTTTTCCTGCAACGCTTCCACCAATGGTCTGGAAACATCAGTCGCAATGTGCCCGGATGAATAGTCTCGCATGAATCCGTCAATGGTCAGCTTCGACACAGTGACCAGATTCAGACGCCAGACCAGGTCGTCCGGTTCCAAATCAAGGCCTTGCGCTGCGGCTTCAATAGGGCCACGGCCAGTGTGGTAGGTGGCAGGATCAAAGCCGAGCAGGGACATGTTGGCCACATCCGAGCCCGGCTGCATGCCTTCTGGTACGGTCTGGGCGCGACCAACAAGACCGGTCCTGGCGAGTTCATCCATATTGGGCGTATGTGCCGCCTCCATGGTTGTTTTGCCGCCAAGCTCTTCCAGTGGCCAGCCACCCATACCATCACCAATAAGGTAAAGTAATTTCATTATATGTCTCTATAAAATACGGAATTTCACGCAGGGTTCCACCGTGAAGTCCATGGCGTCCACGTCGGCAATCATTGCCTCTGCATCTCTGGCTGCGGTCTCGTGAGAGATGATGACCAGAGGGACGCCTTCGGCACCGGCTTCGCCTTTTTGTACTGCTTGAGCAATGGATATATTGTGCTCGGCCATGGTGTTGGTGATGGCCGCCATTACTCCGGTACGATCCGCCACAGTGAAACGGAAATAGTATTTGGACTCCGATTCTTCGGGCGGCAGAATGCTGGCCAGCTCAAGAGGCTGGTTGCCGAAACCGGTATTGTCCGGCTTATCGCAGTTGTCTGTCATCTTGCGCACAAGGCTCATGATATCCGCGATCACGGCGCTGCCCGTAGGCAGGTCGCCCGCTCCCTGACCGTGAAGCATGATGGGGCCCACCGCATTGCCTTCCAGACGCACGGCGTTGTAGTTGCCGCCAACCCGCGCCAGCAGGTAGGTGTAGGGCACAAGAGCAGGGTGTACACCTGCTTCCAGTTTGCCGTCCGTGTTCATTACATGCGCCAGCAGCTTGACGCGGTATCCGAATTCGCGGGCGAATTCGATATCCATGGGGGTGACGGAGGTGATACCCTGAATGGGAATTTCCGACAGGGGATAGTCGACCCCGTACGCCATACGGATAAGGATGCAGAGCTTGTGGGCTGTATCGAATCCTTCGATATCGAAGGTCGGGTCCGCTTCTGCATAGCCCAGGTCCTGCGCATCGGCCAGGGCGGCCTGGAAATCCATGCCCTTGGTGGTCATTTCTGACAGGATATAGTTGGCCGTGCCATTCATGATGCCGAGAATCTTGATGATTTCATCTCCGGCCAGATTCTCCTTGAGAGTCTGGACAATAGGGATTCCACCAGCACAGCTCGCCTCGAACATGAGGCCGACACTGTTTTCCGCAGCGACGTCAAAAAGTTCCAGACCATGCTCCGCCAACAGGTGTTTGTTGGCGGTGACTACATGTTTTCCGGCGGCAAAGGCCTTGATCATCAATTCTTTGGCGGTTTCGAGTCCGCCCATGAGTTCGACGACGATATCAATGTCAGGGTCATTGACCAGAACATTCATATCATCAGTAAAGGTCACATCGGAGCCTAACTCGAAGGCTCGTTTTTTCTTCAGGTCGCGTACCAGGACGGCCTTTATTTCTATACGTTTACCAAGGCGTTTTTCAATGCGCTCGGCATTCATGTCGAGAATTTTGGCCAAGCCGGATCCGACCGTGCCGAATCCTCCAAGACCGAGTTTTATAACATCCATGCTTTATCCTTTCGCGAAAAATTTTCGTAGATTACGGACAGCCTGGTTGGTGCGATGACGGTTCTCCACAAAACTGAAACGGACGTGGTCGTCGCCGTATTGACCGAAACCGAGGCCGGGTGAGACTGCAACTTCAGCTTCCTGCAGGAGCATTTTGGAGAATTCAACGGAACCCATATGTTTGAATTCTTTAGGGATAGCTGCCCACAGGAACATAGTCGCCTGTGGTGGGGTTACCTCCCAGCCGATGCGGTTGAGTCCTGAGCAGAGTGCATCTCGGCGGTCTTTGTATACATCCATGATTTCTTTGACCGCAGCATCCATGTCATCCTGAGTGAACTTGGGATTGGCTTCAAGGTCGCCGTTGAGCGCGCAGGCGGCCGCAATCTGGATGGGCTGGTAGATGCCGTAGTCAAGATAGCTCTTTATGCGGGTCAGGGCGTTGACCATCTCCGGGTTGCCGACACAATATCCCACACGCATGCCGGCCATGGAGTAGCTCTTGGTCATGGAGAAAAACTCCACGCCGACATCCTTGGCTCCATCGGCCTGCATGAAGCTCGGCGCAACATAACCATCGAAAACGAAATCGGCATAGGCCAGGTCGTGGATGACATAGAGGTCGTTTTCCTTGGCAAAGTCCACAATCCGCTGGAAGAAGCTTAAGTCCACGCACTGTGTGGTCGGGTTGTGCGGGAAGTTGATGATCAGCAGTTTGGGCTTGGGCCAGGTGTGTTTGACCGCGGTTTCAAGATTCTCGAAGAAATCCTGGCCAGGGCCGATGGGCACACGGCGGACATCCGCTCCGGCAATGATGGAAGCGTAAGGATGAATAGGGTAGGCCGGGTCCGGTGCCAGTACGACATCGCCAGGAGAAAGCATGGCCAGTGCCAGGTGGGCAAGACCTTCCTTGGCACCCATGGTGACGCAGACTTCCTGATCGAGATCAAGAGAAACATCGTAGCGACGATAGTACCAGTCGCGTACTGCTTTGCGCAGGCCCTTGATGCCTTTGGACGCCGAATATTTGGAGTTGCCGGTCTTGTACGCCGCTTCAGTCAGCTTGTCGAGAATGGGCTTTGGTGTGGGCACATCGGGATTGCCCATGCCCAGGTCGATGATGTCCGCGCCCGCATGGCGCATCTTCATCTTGAGTTCGTTAACCTGGGCGAACACATAGGGGGGCAGTCGATCGACTCTCGCAAACTTGGACATGACTGTACAACTCCTCAATAAGATTATTAGTAGAATTCAAATTTCTTACTCTTGGGACTGCCCGGTGTCAAAATGAAATTAAGACATTTTTTCAGACATGTTTTTAGTGACTTTCAGGGGTGATTGCCGATGTGTCTTGACCTCGATGGAAGTTTTTCTTAGCGTCCTTGTTCCATTTACGAATGTATACGGCTTAACGTCGAAAATTTAATAGGAGATCATAATGGTCCAAAAATCTGAAACCATCTGGTTTGACGGCACGCAAGTCCCCTGGGATGAAGCGAACGTTCATGTTTTGACACACACTTTGCACTACGGTGCAGGGGTTTTCGAAGGTATTCGCGCCTATGAATGTGCCGATGGTTCTTCCGAGGTGTTTCGCCTTGAAGAACATATGGTCCGTTTGATCAACTCCGCAAAGATTCTCGGCATAACCGTGCCGTATTCCGCAGAAGAGCTGACAGAAGCCGCTGTGGAAACATTGAAGGTGAACAAGTTGGCTGGAGCCTATGTGCGGCCGCTGATTTTCATCGGTGAAGGAGCCATGGGCGTTCACCCCGGAGACAACCCTATCCGGACCATCATCGCCACCTGGCCGTGGGGTGCCTATCTGGGTGACGACGCGCTGGAAAAAGGGATTGACGTCAAATGTTCCACGTTCAGCCGTCATCACGTCAATGTCATGATGACCAAATCCAAGGCGTGCGGAAACTACGTCAACTCCGTACTCGCAAAGACCGAAGCCGTGGCTGATGGCTATCATGAAGCCATTTTGCTCGACACGACCGGGCATGTCTCCGAAGGGTCCGGCGAGAATATCTTCATGGTTGTGGATGATGTTATTTACACACCGCACTCGGACGGCGTTCTGGGTGGGCTGACCCGTAACTCCATTATTACCCTGGCTGGTGACATGGGGTATGAAGTTCGTGAAGAGCCGCTTACCCGGGATATGCTGTATGTGGCTGATGAAGTGTTTTTCACCGGCACCGCTGCCGAGTTGACGCCGATCAGTTCAATCGATCGTCGCCTGATAGGTACAGGTGTGGCCGGTCCTGTGGCCAAGATGCTCCAGACCGAATACTTCAAAATCGTCAAGGGTGAGAATCCTGACTACGAGCACTGGCTGCACAGGTATTCCATCTAGCAGCCTGTATTCCGTGCATCTTTGATGCGCGACAAGGCAGATCCTCACGCCGACACATGGACACAACCGTGTGTCGGCGTTCCTTTTTCCGATGCATGCATCTCGTTGCAATATGAATCGTCCTCCATTTCCGCTAAAAGATCTTGATAGAATCTCTAGAAAGTCGGTCCATCATCTGATACTAATGGATAAATCAGGCGCTGGATGTCGGGTTTTCCCGTATTTATTCTGTATTTTCAGTCAACTAGATCTTGCGCCCAAGCTCCAGGCGAACACATGAGCACATCCAATCTTACTGCCAAGTATCGTCCTCAGACCTTTGGGGATGTGGCCGGTCAGCAGGCCGTCAAATCCATCCTTTCCAGAGCCGCGGCTCAGGACAAGATTGCCCCTGCCTATCTTTTTTCCGGTACGCGCGGTGTGGGAAAGACCACCATTGCCCGCATCTTTGCCAAGGCATTGAACTGTGTGGAGGCGCCCACCGCGGAACCGTGCAACAAATGCGCAAACTGCAAGCAGATAACCGCGGGCGTGGCCGTGGACGTCATCGAGATTGACGGCGCATCCAATCGCGGTATTGATGATGCCCGACGTTTGAAAGAGGACATCGGGTACGCTCCTGTTGAGTGTCGGTATAAAGTGTTCATCATTGATGAAGCGCACATGCTCACCAAGGAAGCGTTCAATGCGCTGCTGAAGACCCTTGAGGAACCGCCGCCGCGCGCCGTCTTCATCATGGCAACTACAGAGCATCACAAATTTCCGGCTACCATCATCAGTCGGTGCCAGCACTATACATTTAAAATGCTGCCTCAGGGTGAGCTGGTGACACACCTTGAGAAACTCATGCATGCCGAAGAGCTCCAATACGAACCTGGAGCACTCCAGATCATCGCCAAACGCGGCGCGGGAAGTGTGCGCGATTCCATGTCGCTTCTCGGGCAGGCGTTGGCCATGGGCGAAGATGTACTCAAGGAATCGGATGTACGTGGATTTCTCGGATTGGCGGGGCAGGACGTCTTTTTCGGTCTTATGGAAGCCATGGAGTCACGCAATCTGGTCGCTGTAGGGCAGGTGTTGCGTCAGGTCCTGGATCAGGGACTCGATCTCGGATTTTTCCTGCGGGAGTTGACCAATTGCTGGCGAAACATGTTTCTGCTGAGACAGGCCGGGAAAGAGGCGTTGCCGCTGCTTGGGCTGTCAGGCGAGGAGGCCGCATCCTGGATGGATTGGGCCGGACGATTTGAAGCCGCTCATATTCATGCCTGCTGGCAGATGACGTTGGATGGTCAGCGTAAGGTCATGACCAGTCTTGAACCGGCGTTGGCTTTGGAACTCCTGTTACTCAATTTGACCAGTCTGCCGGACCTGATCAATCTTGAAACCATGACCGCCAATGTGCCCGGTGGGGGCGCGCCCCAGCGTCCTATGGGCGGACAGGGCGGAATGCAGGGAGGACCGAACACCGGCTCCATGCAGGGACAGGGCGGCATGCCTCAGGGCGGACAACGTTTTTCTCCGCACAGTCAGAATCAGCCTGTTCAGCATATTCCTCGGCAGCCCCGTCAGACAACACCGCAGTCATCAGCACCACCACCGCCTCGACAGTCGGATCCCGCTCCTGTTGAAGCGGAACCTGAGCCTGTCGCTCCATCCGAGGCAGCGCCCATGACTGAGTCTGCCGCACCGCCGGTTCAGCCCGTGGGGCAGCCAGTGGACAGACAACCGGTTGGCGCTTCGCTATCCGGCCCAAAGAATTGGGAGGGATTTCTCCGGTTCGTGGAAGAGCGTAATGGGCAGGCTGGTGTCAAGGTGAGCATGCTCCATTTGGCTGATGGCGAATTCAAGCAGAATAGATTGGAGATTACCTGCAAGTCCAAAACAATGTGCTCTCGATTGTTGGAAAAACAGATTTTTACAGCACTTGAGGAGCTGGCGCGGGAATTTTTTGATGAAGGGGTTGAAGTCCGTGTGGAAACAGGCGATATCGTTGTTCCCAAATCGGATAGGCAACTCATGGAAGAAGCGGAGAACCATCCTGGCGTGAATAAGATCATGGAGTCTTTCAGCGCCCAGATGATTTCTGTGAGTCCCAGAAAACACTAAAGAAAAGAAGACGAGGGAAGTATAATGAAAGGTATGAACGAAATGGTCCGTCAGGCCCAGATCATGCAGCGTAAAATGACCGAAGCGCAGGATGCACTCAAGGAACAGACCGTTGAGGCGTCCAGTGGTGGCGGCATGGTCACCGTCAAGGTTACCGGTCAGCAGGAAGTGGTCGATGTGGTCATTGAAGCATCCGTCATGGAAGCAGGTGATGTGGAAATGCTCCAGGATCTGATCATGACCGCCACCAATGAGGCGCTCAAGAAATCCAAGGACATGATGGAAGAAGCCATGAAAGGTGTGACCGGCGGCATGTCCATTCCCGGCATGTTCTAGAGACGGTCATTACCGACCAGCCTCGCCGAATTATTTCGAAGCAATCAAACCTGTGTGCAGAAAATCAGCACCGAGGTTTTGATTGCTTCGTTTATCATGTCGATGAATATGTGGATATTCATTGTAGTGTAATTGACTGAACCTGAGGAGTCTTGTTGCAAAATCTCCCTGCACCACTTCGAGAAGTGGTCGACCAACTTTCCAGTCTGCCGGGTATCGGCCCCAAGTCCGCTCTTCGCATCGCGTTGACATTGCTCAAGATGCCTCGTGAACGGGCTGGGGGCGTGGGGCAGTCTATCATCGATCTTCGTGAACGGCTCTGCCTGTGCGAGGACTGCGCCTGCCTGGCCGAGTCCAGCCCTTGTGCCATTTGCAGTGATCCTTCCCGCGATACGGATCAGCTCTGTCTGGTCCCGGAGTGGGATGCGCTGTTGGCCATGGAAGAAATGGGCATCTATCGTGGCAAGTACCTTGTCCTTGGTGGCTTATTGTCCCCGCTTGATGGCGTTGACCCGGGACATCTGGAGATTGAACGTTTGAGACGTCGTCTGTCTTCAGGCGAGATTTCCGAGATGATCCTGGCATTGGGAGCAACTCTCGATGCGGAAGCCACGGCTTCTTATATAAAGAATATGGTGGCGAACGAGTTTTCCGAAGTGTCGGTAAGCCGTCTGGCTCAGGGGATTCCTATCGGTGCGGAAGTCAAGTTTATGGACAAGGAAACGCTCAAGCAGTCCCTGGTTCACCGGCAAAAGGTTTAGGTTCAAAGTCCACTTATGAGTGACAATCAACTCCTCTACCTACAGGGCGCGGAAGTCCAGAATGTTGTCTATCACAACAAGGAGAATGGCTACGCCATTGCTCGTGTCAAGGTGAAGGATGAACCCGGACAAACCACGATCGTGGGTATTCTGGGCGAACTTTCAGCCGGGGCGACACTTGATCTCAACGGCAAATGGGTCACTCATGCCAAATTTGGTCGACAGTTTGAAGTTGCGACCTTTGAACAGTCCCGTCCTGCCACGGAAAACGGGGTCATCAAGTTTCTTCAATCCTCAATCAAGGGCGTCGGGGAAAAGACCGCTGCTGTCATCGTGGAGGAGTTTGGTGTTGAGGTGCTGGATATTCTGGATGATGACCCGGAACAGCTGCTCAAAATTCGTGGTATCTCAAAGAAGAAGCTGAAAGAGATAATTGAATCATGGGGGCGCCAGCGGGAGATAAAAAATCTGCTGGTCTTTCTTCAGACCCATAATGTCGCCACGACGTTTGCCGGAAAGATATTTCATTTGTACGGGGCGCAGGCTGAAAGCAAATTGCGGGAGAATCCCTACGATCTCGCCTATGAAATCAGGGGAGTAGGGTTCAAGACCGCTGATCAGATGGCCATGAAGCTCGGGTTTGCCCCAGACTGCGCACAGCGTCTGGAAGCGGCGCTGGCCTACACGTTGCTCACTGGGTGCGAACGGAGCGGGCACCTGTTTATTTCTAAGCCCAAGCTGTTGGAAGATGTGGCCCGTATGCTCGACACGTCTGATTTCGACAAGCTTGAGCTCGCTCTCTACGGATTGGAAGAAAAAAAACGTATTCGCATCGAGGATTTGTCTGCGCAAGGTATCTCCGAAGCTGTTTATCTGATATATTTTTTTCATTTCGAGAACGAGACCACTCAACGACTTTACCAATTGGTCAGCCATCCCACCCCCATCAGTCGAAAAAAAATCGACAAGACATTGCCACGAGTGGAAGAAAAACTCGGGTTTGTGCTGTCTGACGAACAGCGTGAAGCCGTGTTCGAGGCGTGCTCTAACAAGGTCTTCATCATAACCGGTGGTCCTGGGACGGGTAAGACCACAATTACCAAGGCGATCATGCTGACTCTCAAGGAGTTGGGGCTTCAGATCAAACAGGCTGCACCCACGGGGCGAGCCGCAAAACGCATGACCGAGGCTACCGGGCATCCGGCAAAGACCGTGCACCGCCTGTTGCAATACCAACCCGATGGCGGATTTCACTATTGTGAAGACCAGAAACTCAAGGCTGACGTGCTGGTAGTGGACGAGGCCAGCATGGTTGATGCCCAGCTGTTTGTCGCTATTTTGCGCGCATTGCCGCATACCTGTCGTTTGATTCTGGTAGGGGATGTCAACCAGTTGCCGAGTGTGGGGCCGGGTAACGTGCTTGGGGATCTCATAAATTCACACAAAATTCCGTGCGCGGTCCTGACACATATTTTTCGTCAGGCGCAGGAAAGCTTTATTGTCGTGAACGCGCACCGTGTGAATTCAGGTCAATTTCCTCGTCAACATCCCTGCCAGGCACCGGAGGCCGATTTTTTCTGGATACCGCAGGAAGACTCGATCAAGGTTCAGAAGCTCATTCTAGACTCCGTCTGCGAGCGCATACCGCAACGGTATAACCTTGATCCCCTGAGGGATATCCAGGTACTGACCCCCATGCACAAGGGTGATGTCGGTACGCAGGCATTGAATGTGGCGCTCCAGGCACGGCTCAATCCGCCCGGCCCCGGAGTGCGTGAAGTTAAACGTAAATTTGCCACATTCAGAGAAGGTGATCGCGTCATTCAACTCAAGAACAATTATGACAAGGAGGTGTTCAACGGAGACCTCGGCTGGATTGTCGAAGTGGACACAGAGGATCATGAGTTGTTTGTCGAGTTTGACGGGAACCACGTGCATTTTGAATCCAGTGATCTGGATGAACTTGGTTTGGCCTATGCCGTCAGTGTCCATAAATCACAGGGCAGTGAATACAAGGCTGTGGTCATGCCTGTGGTCACCCAGCATTTCCTTCTCTTGCAGCGCAACCTGATCTATACCGGGTTGACTCGTGCTCGTGAGCTGGCTGTTCTGATAGGTTCGGAGCGAGCCTTCAAGATTGGCTTGAACAATGCCACGGCAGGAAAGCGCAATACGCATCTGGCTTATCGGCTTCAAGCCATCTTTGATGAGAACAGACTCAAATAGTGCTTCCTGAAACAGGAGCTTTGAGCACATTCGTCGTCGCAAATTCTTGCAAATGAAATGAAAAAATGATGCATTGCGTCTAGTCATGAGTTTTATGATGATTATCATTTAAGCTGACCATATTCCGAGAGAGTATGCAGAATATTTACTGTAACAAAACATCAACCCATAGGGAGAGTCGCGATTATGCTTAGTGAAAAGATGGAAGCTGCACTCAATGAGCAGATGAATTGGGAAATTTTTTCGGCACATATTTATCTGTCCATGTGCTCTCACTTTGCACAGGAAGGCCTTGGCGGTTTCAGCGCATGGATGAATGCGCAGTATCAGGAAGAGATGTTCCATGCCATGAAGTTCTTCGCCTACATCAATGAAGCTGGCGGTCATGCAAAGATCGGTCAGATCGATGCACCTGATTATATCTGGGAAACACCTCTGGCTGCATTCGAAGAGGCGCTGGCTCATGAGCAGGGTGTAACCGCCCGTATCAATGCTTTGGCCGATCTCGCCGTGGAAGAGAAGAATCATGCTGTCGGCATCTTTTTGCAATGGTTCATTGGAGAGCAGGTTGAAGAGGAAGATACCGTTGGCGATATCGTCGGCAAATTGAAAATGCTTGGCGATGGCGGTGGCATGTTCATGCTGGACCGAGACCTTGGCACCCGCGTGTTCACTCCTCCGACAGACGCTTAACACATTCATTCATCTGGCCGGAGAGGATTCCCTCTCCGGCTTTTTCTTGTCGGCAACAAAGGGGTTTGCATGTCAGATTCAAGTATGAATATTGTTATTGGCGGGGCCGCAGGTCAGGGATTGGCGACGATCGGACGCCTTCTCTCCAAAGGCGTTACCCGTTCAGGTTACCACCTGTTGGTCAACCAGAAGTATATGTCTCGAGTGCGGGGCGGGCATAACACCTATGCCATTCGCGTGGGCACAGAGCCCTTGTTCGGCCCGGTCGAATCAATGGATATTCTGGTTGCGCTCAACAAGGAGAGCCTTGAACTACACAAGGATATGCTGACCCCGGGGGGCATTGTCGTAGCGGGCGATGATATTGAGACCTCTGATTTCAATGCGTTGCGTATTCCGTTCAAAGAGCTGGCTCCAAAACCGCTCTTTTACAATGTCGTCGCCCTTGGTATCCTTGGTGCTTTGATCTGTCATGATCTTTCGATTCTGGAACAGTTGCTTTCTGAGACCTTTGCCAAAAAAGGGGAAGAAATTGTTCAAGCCAACATTGAGGTTTTGCGCAAATCCTATGCATGGGTTGCAGCTCAGACGTATGATTTTTCGTGTATCGCACCTCCTCATGAGAATGTGCCAGCACGGATGATGATGAACGGCAACGAGGCGATCGCAATGGGGGCTTTGGCCGCCGGATGCAATTTCGTGTCGTTTTACCCCATGACTCCGGCAACCACAGTTGCACTTACTCTCATTCAGAAGGGTGCACCGCTGGGGCTTCAATATGAGCAGGTGGAAGATGAAATTGCTGCTGTAAACATGGGACTGGGCGCATCCTTTGCCGGCGCACGCGCCATGGTGACCACATCGGGCGGTGGGTTTTCGCTGATGGTTGAAGGCGTTAGCTTGGCCGGTGTTTCCGAAACGCCACTTGTCTGTGCCGTGGTGCAGCGTCCCGGTCCTGCCACCGGGATGGCGACACGTACCGAGCAGGGCGACCTGAATCTTGTGTTGAATGCCGGTCATGGAGAGTTCCCACGCGCCGTGTTCGCTCCGGCTGATCCGGTGGAGTGTTTTTATCTCACTCACCGGGCTTTTGATCTGGCTGAAACATACCAGACCCCGGTTTTCATTCTTTCTGACCAATATCTTTCCGATTCATATCGCGCGGTGGAACCCTTTGATATCGATGCCATGCCCAAGACCGCCCGGCCCATGCTGGAGGCCGACGAGAAGACGTATAAGCGGTACGCGCTGACTGACGACGGTATTTCTCCGCGTTTGGTTCCTGGGTTTTCCAAGGCTCTTGTGCGGGCGGATTCGCATGAACATGCCGAAGATTCCACCATCACCGAGGACGGCCTCAATCGAGTGTTGCAGAATTCCAAACGATTGAGCAAACAGTTCGGCCTTGAGGATGAGGTCATTGACCCTGATTATTATGGTGAAGAGGGGGCTGATATCCTGCTCTTGTGCTGGGGCTCTTCTCTTGGCGCGTGTTTGGATGCCATGGAAGCGGCCTCCTTTGAAAAATCCATTGCCGTGCTGCACTTCAAGCAGCTCTTTCCTCTTCTGGAAGAACAGTTCATGGACTTCCTCGAAGAAGCGGGAACAGTAGTTGCGGTGGAAGGAAATGCCACCGGTCAGTTTGCACGGCTCGTGGCTCAGGAGACCGGGTTTATGGTGCGGGAGTACATCCTGCGATTTGATGGTCGTCCGATGACGTCGGAGTATGTCTTGCGTGGCCTGGAAAATATCATTTAGATCAGGGAGATAATTATGGTTTCCATCGAAGAATATGGCGAATTCGAGACCTCATGGTGCCCTGGTTGTGGTAACTTTTCCATCGTCAAGAGTTTGAAAACGGCATTGACGGAGTTGGATATTCCACCGCATGAACTCATGGTTTCATCGGGTATTGGTCAGGCGGCGAAGATGCCGCATTATATGAACTGCCACATGTTCAACGGATTGCATGGAAGGTCATTGCCCATGGCACAGGGAATGAAGATTGCGAACCCTGAAATGACTGTTGTGTGCGTTTCTGGTGACGGATGCAGCTACGGAGAGGGCGGCAATCACTTTCTGGCCGCTATCAGACGTAATCTCGATATCACACTGTTGGTGCATAACAACCAGATTTACGGGTTGACCAAAGGACAGGCCAGCCCTACAACGGCGCGCGGACAGGTGACAAAGGCCCAGCCTGATGGTTCCCGCTCCGAAGCGTTCAATCCCGTGGCCACTGCGGTTTCCATGAAAGCGGGTTTTGTTGCTCGGGCTTTTTCCGGTGAGCCTGAACACCTTGTTTCCGTTATCAAGGAAGCGGTGAATCACAAGGGGTTTTCCATGGTTGATATTTTGCAGCCCTGTGTTTCCTTCAACAAGGTGAACACGTTTTCCTGGTATCAGGAACGAACGTATTTTTTGAAAGATCACGATCCGCAGAACTGGCTGGCGGCTATGGCGAAAAGTGAAGAATTTGGTGAAAGCATTCCCCTTGGTGTGCTGTACGAGAATGATCGGTTCCCATTTGTCCTTGGTGAGAAATTGGCCGTCCATGAATATGACAATAACGATTTGAAAGCGGTGTTGCAGTCCTATCTTTAAAGTAGGGCGGATAAACACGGCTGTGAGGTATGTATGAGCGTCGAGTCTGAAAAGATAATCTATTCTATGTACAAGGTGACCAAGCGTCACGGACAGCGGGAAGTGCTGAAGAACGTTTCGCTTTCCTATTTTTATGGCGCCAAGATTGGTGTTCTCGGTCTCAACGGATCGGGTAAATCCTCTTTGCTCAGAATTCTGGCAGGCGTGGACACGGAATTCGAGGGTGAAATTCAGGTCAAGGATGGGTTTTCCATCGGGTACCTCGAACAGGAACCATTGGTCGACGATAATCGCACCGTGCGCGAGGTGGTCGAAGAAGGTGTTGGGGAAATCATGGATATTATCCGTGAATACAATGCCATCAACGAGAAGTTTGCCGAACCCATGGAAGCGGACGAAATGGATGCGCTCATCGAGCGTCAGGGCAAGGTGCAGGAGCAGATGGATGCCAAGGGAGCCTGGGATATTGATTCCAAGCTTGAAATGGCCATGGATTCCCTGCGTTGTCCTCCCGGTGATACCAAAGTTTCCGTGATCTCCGGTGGTGAAAGACGCCGTGTCGCTTTATGCCGTCTGTTGTTGCAGTCTCCGGACATTCTGTTGCTGGACGAACCGACCAACCATCTTGATGCGGACTCCGTGGCTTGGCTGGAACGGTTCCTGTCTTCATTCCCCGGCACGGTTATCGCCGTTACCCATGACAGATACTTTCTTGATAATGTGGCTGGTTGGATTCTGGAGCTTGATCGTGGGCGCGGGATCCCCTGGAAGGGCAATTACTCTTCCTGGCTGGATCAAAAACAGAATCGCCTTGCGAAGGAAGGCAAGCAGGAAGCGGATCGTCAGAAGACGTTGCAGCGTGAATTGGAATGGATTCGTATGTCCCCCAAAGGACGTCGTGCAAAAAGCAAGGCCCGTATCAACGCCTATGAATCCATGGTCAGCCATGAGAGCGCGCAATTTGCCGATGACCTGCAGATTTACATTCCGCCGGGACCGCATCTTGGCAAGCAGGTCATTGTCGCAGAGAATGTCACCAAATCCATGGGTGACAAGTTGCTTATGGAAGATGTGAATTTCATCATTCCCCCCAATGCTATCGTCGGTATTATCGGCCCCAACGGAGCGGGTAAGTCCACGCTGTGCAAGATGATTGTCGGCGACGAACAGCCGGATTCTGGCACCATGACAGTGGGAGCTACCGTAGAGCTTGCTTACGCCGATCAGAACAGAGGGTCGCTGACGCCGGGCAAAACCGTATACGAAATTATCAGTGGCGGAAATGAATTCGTGAAGCTGGGTGAACGTGAAGTCAATGCTCGCGCTTACTGCTCTCGGTTCAATTTTGCAGGTCAGGATCAGCAGAAGAAAGTGGATGTCCTTTCCGGTGGTGAGCGGAACCGTGTGCATATGGCCCAGATGCTCAAATCCGGTGCCAACGTCCTGCTTCTTGATGAACCGACCAATGACCTTGATGTGAATACCATGCGCGCCCTTGAGGATGGTCTGGAAAACTTCGCAGGGTGTGTGCTGGTTATCAGCCATGATCGTTGGTTCCTTGATCGTATCGCCACCCACATAATTGCTTTTGAAGGCGATTCCAAGGTGGTCATGGTCGAGGGCAACTTCAATGACTATGATGCAGACAGGAAAAAACGGTTGGGTTCGGATGCTGATCAGCCCCACAAGCTCAAGTTCCGCAAACTGACCAGATAGGTCTGCCCCCATTGATCAGGGACGTTTGTTTTTTGATTGAATAAGCTCTTCGCTGCCAACGGCCGGTCTCCGGTCGATGGCAACGGAGTTGCCGGGGATGGATTTTGCGTATTTCTTGATGTGAGCCGCTCGTTCGCCGATCTCCATAAGTGAGCATTTGCCGAAGATTTCAATGACACCGAGTGAAATGGTCACAAGCGGATAATTTCGTTCCTTGCCATCTCGTCCCTTGGCCTTTATCCATCCTCGTTCTCGATCCTCCGCACAATAGCAGTTGTTGACCAATCGTCCGAAACATCGAGCGATGGATTTGCAAATCTTGGGGACTGAATCGGCCGTGGTGATGAGGACGAAATCATCCCCGCCGATATGGCAGAGACGGGCCTCCTTCGGGGCATGTTTGCGTGTTGCCCAGCTCATGATATCGGCCGCCAGTTTGATGATACGATCGCCATTCTTGAATCCATAGGTGTCGTTGAACACCTTGAAATGGTCCAGATCGCCATAAATAATACTGAAAGATTTGTGTTGTTTGATGCGGTTTTCCACTTCCTGCTCAATGGCCACGTTGCCTGGTAGGCCGGTGAGAGGGTTGGTTCCCTTGGCCATTTCCACCTGGATTTTCGCCAGGGCATTCAGCAGACATTGGACAGTAACCACACCGTAGAGCAGACCTTTTCTGGTCACGATGATATCGTCGTATGCCTTGAATGGTTCTCGTTTCATGGCTGTGTGCGCAGCCTGCTCAACCGGCGTATCGAAATCCACCACAAGCGGGTTGTCATCCATGATCGATTCCACTGAACGCTTGTGATAAAGGGCGATGCCATATTGGGATGAGAGCTGTCGGTTGAGCTGGTATTCCATGATCAGCCCTTTGGGAAGGTTCTTCTGAGTAACAACGATGTTGCTGAATGTGTTGTTCTTTTTGAAGAAGTTTTGGGCTTGTGAGACAAGGAAGTCCGGCTCAACAGCATGCGGAGCCTGTGCGATTTCACCTACTGGCTGTGAACAGGTGATGGCATTTGAAAAATCACTGATAGGTCTGAGGTCGAGGCAGTCCGGGCTGACGGACGGTTTCGGAGCTGCTGGTTTTGCAAGGAAAAATCCTTGTCCGCAGTGGACTCCGATATCCTTGAGACAGAGCGCCTGGTCCTTGCACTCGATGCCTTCTCCTATGATACGAGAACCTATTTTGTCGGCAAAAGTGGCTGTGGTTTCAACCAATGCCCGTTTGACCGGGTCCTTGTGGATATCAATAATCAGTGATTTATCAATCTTGATGTAGTCGGGCTGCAGTTCCGCTATGAGTGCCAGCCCCGCATACCCCGCGCCCGCATCGTCAACAGCAATTTGAAATCCCTGGCTTCGATAATGCTCAAGAGTCCGATAGAAAAGGTCGAAGTCCTGGACACTGTGTTGTTCCGTGATTTCAAAGACGATGTTGTCTGGAGTCAGGTTTGCCTGTTCCATCAGTCGCATGGTGTTGCCGGGGGTGAAAGACGGATCCCCCATGGTTTTGGGGTGGATGTTCAAAAAGAGCTTCTGGCCCTCTGTAAGTTTCCCGACATTGGAAATGGCGGCTTCTCTACAGAGCTTCTCCAACGCAAAAAGACGGCCCAGTTCTTCGGCTGTTTCAAAGAGCATGACAGGCGAACGGAAGGACGATCCCTCGGGGCCCCGTGCCAGCGCCTCCCACCCAAGAATCGTATCAGAACGAAAATCCAGTATGGGCTGATAATGAGCTGTGACCCATCCCTGCGTAAGGATGGTGTTAAAACGGCTTGTGATGGAGAGTTCGTTCATGTTGAGCGGGCGGCTTTCCATGCGCCGTGCTTCTTGCAGAGCATGAACGATGAGTGTGTCAAAACTGTCTGTTTTGGTATGGGGGATCAGAGCAAACCCCATACCGAGGTCTATGCCGAGCCCAGTATGGCGAAGCATGGTCCGTTCCATGTCATTTTGCGCCTGAATCTTGTATTCGTATGCCGTGTCTGCCGGGTTATTGTCCTGGGGAACGAGGAACGCTGTTATGCCAGGACCAACGTGTTGAATGTGTGTCTGTTTTGTCCTGTTTTTAGCTGCTGTTTGCGTCAGTGACTGCTTCAGTTCTTTTTCCAACAGGTCAACAAAACTTTGCCCGTACATTTCGCGAAGAGTGTAGTAGTCCCGAATAGTGATAAGTACCAGGGTTTGCGTTAGCGTTGTTCCCACACGAAATTGCGCATGAAGGTGTTTAGGGAGTTCCTGGTGCATATAAGGCTCTTCTTGCTCTATTTTTTGCTTGAATAGTCGTAGTGGCATGGGCATCCTCTGTGTTTTTTAACATTGGTGTGTAGCCGTATGTCGATGATTTTTATACCCATTGCTCTTGTAGATGTATCCTTTTACATTTTGTGACTGAAGAATTGTTACTGTGCTGTGACAGCGGTGAAAATCTTTGGTGGCAAAAAAAAGGGCAGTTCCTGGTAGGAACTGCCCTTGATAAGTGCATTTATATATCTTCTAACGGTAGTAGAGGTTTCTGCCACCAATAGTCAGGAAAGACTGGTGCAGGTTCTTGCGGATATCCTTGCGGCTCCACACGCCTTGAATATGCCCTCTGGAAAGGGCTTTGAAGGAGTTGTGGTAATCCGGGGGTATCTCGATGCCGGTCGTCTCTTTAATGACGCCAGGGCCGGCAAAACCCAGTCTGGAGGAGCGAACTGCATACTGGTAGGGGGAGCAGCCAAGGAAGGATGCAACCGGGCCAGCATAGGAATTGGTATCGTACAGGACGATGTAGAGTCCACCTTCCTCAATATATTTGCGCACGGCCATGGTGACGCGAGGCATCTGGATCAGGCCGTTTACGCCTTCCTGAATACGGATACCGGCTGTACCATGGATGTACGCGAGGAAAGGCTGATGTTTGGTCTGGGCCAATTCCAGTGCGCGGATGAACTTTTCACCCTCGGCTGCGCCCACGGAACCGCCTCTGAAGTTGGCGATAAGGGTGGCGCAGGTCAGGCGAATACCTTCAAGCGAGGCGTTGAAGGTCATGCAGCTGGATTGCAACCCGGTTTTATCCTTGGCGGCCTGTACGCGTTCCTCGAAGTTCGGAAAGCCTGTCGGGTTACCGGAGGCGATGTCGTGATTGAATTCACGGACAGAGCCTTCATCAAAAACATTATGAAGATACCACTGATATTCCATGGGAAAGTTGTATCCACAATGCGGGCAAACTCCGGCAAAATCAGTAAAGAGGTCTCTGGCCCAGATGTCGAGACAGCCTCTTTTTTGGGAGTGGGGGCAGGAAATCTCACGATCGATGAGCGCCTGAGGGGATTTATACCCGCCATTGGTCGGCACGGCGACTTCGATCGGTTCAGCTTCAGACAGCCCCGTGAGTTCCATCTCTTTTTGTTTTTCATCACTGGATGTGATGCCGACACTTTTCAGCATGTTGCCGAAAAAGCCGCTGATCTTGGCTGTAATCACATGCGTTTCGTCCCTGACTTCCTCTATGATACGACCAATGCGCTGTTTAAAAGGCTTGATCAGTCCATAGAGAATGAGACCGGTTGTGGAAGAGACGATGCCGGAACTGGTGGCATAGAGCTTTTCCATAACGGGACGGTTGTCTTTGAAGGCATGTTGAGCCAGCTTGCGGTACTTCTTGAAACGGCGCGCAACAAGGCGTTCTCTGGCTTTTTCGTTGAGAGACCAGCGAACGATGACATCAGTATTTTTTTTGAAATGGCGTATGGCCATGGCGCGGAAGAGACGGATGCCGCGAACAGAGAGTGTGACCTCATCTGTGGCGCGAATGATCTGCTCTCTAACCTGCTTGTAGAAATCAAAGTGATCTGCGCGGGCACCTAATGGCGGTTCTTCGATTATTTCATCGATATAGCCATTTGCCAGGTTGTCCTGGGCTGTAATCTTTTGAGCCATGGCGCATGACTCGATCAGCTCGGTCGGTGCGCGCTGTGAGCCGCGAATACGGCCTTCAATGGCCGCGGCTCCCTCAGGAGAAATAACGGAATAGTATCCGTGGGACAGCATCAGTCGTTTGTCCGCCATGCCGATGGCTTCGGCACCACCGGAACCGCCTTCAGAGAAAATGGCGATGATGGGCACATCAAGGCCGGACATCTCGTAGATATTTTCTGCGATCTGTTGGGCTGCTCCTGGAAAATCTTCGACAGGATAGGAGCCCGGCGTATTCACATAGGCATGAATGGGAATCTGTTCAAGCGCGGCGACTTTCATGTATTTCAGCGCCTTGCTGTTTCCCCATGGCTTGATGGAACCACCGTTACGAAACTCTTCGCCGTGGCCTTTCTCCTGCCCGACCACCATGACAGGCTGGTGGATGACCTTTTTGCCGCGATGACGAGTGATATATGCACGCGCAATGAGCATGCCGGGGTCAATGGAGTGTTCGTCCTGACCGCCGATTTCCGTGTAGTTGTCGTAGACATTCTCGAGAATGTCCTTGAGGCAGGCACGTTGGGGGTGACGGACAATGCGAACCTTGTCCATGGCCGTAAGTTGTGCGTCTATGGCTGATTCCATGGTGGTGAGTCGCTTGTCCAGCGAGTTCACTGCCCGGATGGCCTGATCCTCGGGAAGGTCCTTGTTCGTTATTGTGAACTCACTGATTTCCTTGGCAAAGGCGTCCAGTTCAGGACGGGCCTTATTACCCAGAATGTCTCGAGCATAGTTGACCCGAGCCAGGAGCTCTTCCATTTTTTTTTCAATATTCATAATATTAGAATTGCAGCAGGTTTTCGGTTTTCTCGATGAGGAATGGGATGTTTGATTTCATGCCCGCACCGCTCGAATCGGAACCGTTGAGTTTGAGATCCTTCAAAAACTCGAGGCCGCGTTCTTTGGCTTCCTTCAAATCTTTGCCCCAGATGATTGCCAGGGCCAGGTTGGGATCGTATTCAGTGGGAATCTGATAGGTTCGTGTTGTGGGAACATGCGTATGCATGGAGATCCAGTCACGCTGTTTCCACTTGAGTTCTTCGATCTTGCCTACCCACGGAGTAAAACCGGATTCGGTATCTTCGGCAATGAGTCTGTACTCGATACCGACACCGTCAAAGGTTACGTTGTCCTGAGTGTAGCCCAGGTCTTCACCCAGACCGATACGAATCTGTTCGCGGATCAGATTGACGTCCCTGTTGCCCTTGGTCGTGGCTATGCGGGCCGACACGCCATTTTCCACTTGGATGCGAGTATTGACTTCCATGAGGAATGGTTCGCCGTTCGGAGTGACGATCCACTCCCATGTTCCAACGTTGTCGTATTTGATCTCACGAGCGATAGAGAGAGAGTAGCCGGTAATGTCGTCCATCAATTTCTGGGCGTCAAAAGTGTATTGGAGATCCTGAGGCCAGAAGCCGGGAGCCACTTCGATACGCTTTTGCAGGCCGGGGCTCTGAACCGAACAGTTGCGGGTACCGAAATGCACGGGGTTAATGCCGGTGCGGTCGGATGCGATCTGAACTTCCAGATGGTTGAAATTGAAGACTCGCTGTTCGATGAGAACGCCTTCATCATTGAAGGTACGCAGGGAGTAATTGCGAATGCGGCGATAGGTCTGCCGGAAGCGGGCCATGTCTTCGCACTCGTCAATTCCCATGCCGCCGCCGCCAGCTGAGGCTTTGACCAGAACGACGGGGCGATTGATCCCCATTTTGACCTGGAAATCGAAGAGGGACTGGGCAATGGCTTCAGCTTCCAATTCATCATAGATAGCTCTGTCGGAGCCGGGGACGGTAGGAACGCCGAGGCTTCTGGCGAGTCGTTTGGTATTGATCTTGTCACCCAGATCGCGAATGACCTCCCAGGAAGGGCCGATGAAGGTCATGGCCCTGTCTCTTTCTGTCACCCGCCGGGCAAAACGATAGTTTTCAGAAAAGAATCCGTATCCCGGATGAATGGCGGTGGCTTCTGATTCATCAGCCACGGACAGGATATCTCCTGCGTCCAGATAGTTGTGAATTTTATAGAGGGACTTGGCGCCACCAAGTCGTTTGGCGACATCAATATGCCCGGACTGGGCATCTTCATCAGTATACAGGGCAACGAACGGCAGACCAAGGTCTGAGCAGGCCTCCATGATTCGGATGGCGATTTCGCCCCTGTTTGCAATAAGAACTTTGTTTCCGTTAATGCTCACGGTGATATAATCTCTATTTATAGGTGCAGTTTGAAGCTGATTTTAATAGCCCTTCTTCACACTTCTTGCAAATCTTTTGGGCTTACGTATGACTAGTAATTACAGTTGGTTAAGCTGAAACAGTCGTTTTAATTTACGAAACTGTTGTTTACTAAACAAAGTTTAGAAAAGCCTTAACTCACTGCGGATATATAGAACTGGCACCAATTAATCTCTTGCATGCTTCAAAGAGGCAAGGAAGTCTGTGCGTCTATTCTTCTTTACTTGAGTCAAAGAATTATATGTTGTTTGGAATGGTTTTCAGATTGTTATATCTGTCTTTCAATTTATCGTTATTTGGTTTTGTGGACAAAAACACCGTCCCAGTCATTGTCTGGCGGATTCTGTATAAGTAGCTCACAACGTTCAATGTACAGATCGTATAGTAAGGGCTCGACATTTTTTTGCTGTAACTCGACAAAGAGAGCTTTGGCTTCATTGAAGTTCTGGTTGAGATATGCTGCATGCGCTTTTTCATATAATTCCAATTCTTCCATGCGGCTTTTGGCTTGTTCCAGAGGGTAGGCGGTATAGATCGTCACAGGGAGTTTCTTTCCCTTAACGCGCACATTATCCAAAATACGAAAATAGTAGTTGTCTCCGCACGCGTCTTTGATTGTCTGACTGACTATCAGTTTCTGACCGTAATATTTTGTCAAACCTTCCAACCTTGAGGCAAGGTTCACATTGTCACCGATGAGGGTGTAGTCGAACAGGTCCGCTGATCCCATGTTGCCTACCCTGACCGGGCCTGAATGAATGCCGATACCCACTGCAATAGTAAATCCGTACTTATGAAGAAATAGTTCATTCAGCTCTTCAAGCTTTATCTGCTGGGCGAGGGCGGCATTCAAGGCACATTCCTGATGATTTTCAACATCGAGCGGCGCGTTCCAGAAGGCCATGACCGCATCGCCGATGAATTTATCCAGGGTGCCGTCATGGTTCGTGATGATTCGCGTCATAGGGGTCAGGTAATCGTGAAGGAGGTTGGTGACCTGCGTTGGAGACAACTTCTCGGACAACGAAGTGAAGCTGCGGACATCCGAGAATTGGATCGTGATATCTTTTTCCTGACCTTCCAATGTCAGTGAATCCGGGTCATCCATGATTTGACCGATAACTGAGGGGGCAAGGTAATGAGCGAATGCGCCATGAATGAATTTCTTGGCATTTTCCTCGCGCCAGAATTTAATCAGTGTCAGCAGCGTGAAGTTCACTGCCAGGGTGAGATAGGAGTAGAGGGGGGAGATAAAGTACCCCTGTTCCTTGTAGAGATATGCCGACCCGGCAAACATGGCGAATGCCATGCCAACCAAGGGGACGATCATCCATGTTGCTCTGGCCCACATGAGAAGAAGCGTTGTTGTGATTCCGGCTAGTATCAACCCCATAAACTCCATGCCGGTAGCCCAGTCAGGGAGCACCAGAAATTGGCGCGAAAGGATGTTGTCAATGAGTGTTGCGTGGACTTCCACGCCAGGATAACTCGGATCAAGTGGAGTGGCACGCATATCCTTGAGGCCGGAGGCCGATGTCCCGATAAACGCTATCTTGCCTTGCAGTGCCCCCATGGGCAGCCTTTTTTTCAGGATGTCAGAGGCGCTGAAGTATTCGAATTTTCCGGTCGGGCCACGGTAGTTGATGAGGATACGACCATTCTTGTCCGTAGGGATGATGGTTTTGTTGAACCGAATGGATTCGACTCCTTGTGACCGCATTCTGATAGTAATATTCTCGACGCCCGTGGCTTGCATCAGAGCTGCCATGGCAAGACTGGGGTAGAGTTTTCTGTGCCAGACATAGAGAAGGGGGACTCTCCGGTAGACTGAGTCAGGGTCTGGAAATGTTGTAATGAAGCCAGTGTGTTTGACGGATTTTGCGAGTACGGGCAAAGGGCAGATTGCCGCTTCGGCCGTTGGTAGAGCGTCATACATGGATATGGCATCTTTGGTAGAATGCACTGCGATTTTGGCTGGTTTCACGAAACAGCCACGATTCAATGCCCTTACGGAATCACTTGTAATCGTGGGTATAAAGTTCATTCCGAGTACAAATGGTCCGGTTTTGAGATTGGCCCCAAGTAAAACGTCATTGTCCTGATAGGCTGCCGGAAGCCCTGAGTATTTGAAGTCGAGCCCTAATTCTTTTTTAAAAGAATCCTGAACCGTGATCGGAGATGTCCTGTCTGGTTCGGAAAAAATGATATCAGAAGCAACGGAAACAGCCCCATACGCCTGGCTGTATTTCATGAGTTTGGCTACTTGATAGCGGGGCCAAGGCCATTGTCCTATTTCTGCCAGACTCTTCTCATCAATGTCTATAATAACAGGAACATGGGTTGCTACAGGTTGGTGATATTCTTTTAAATATTGATCATAAATTTTGAGGTTGAGTAACTGAAGAAAGTGGGGGTGTTGGTTATAGATCAGCGCTATGAAAAAAGTGGCAGCAAGGCCGGATGCCAAAAGGATGAGCTGATCTTTTTTGAAAGCATTTTTTATGAAGGCAAGCATATGGATTTCTTCTGGTTGATGATTCTCGTTACGCCGAGTCAGAGGGATACAATATCACTGAATCTGTTTTTTTCGAATGATAGTATACGTGAATAAAAAATACAAGAAATGTAAATGTATTACCGTAAGTTAAACAGTTGAGAGCTGAAGTTGTCTGAAGAACAGGTGGAGTATTTACGTATTATTGGATGTTCCTGTATATCAGTATGCCTCCAAGAATAAGGACGAGTATCAAGGCAATATTTCGATATCCATGGTCTGAGATGCGTGTATAGGCAAAGGTACCCAGCAGTGTGCCTCCGATTAGTGCTGGAAAGGTTGTCATGAAATGGTACAGAACTGTTTTGGTAATTAAGCCCGTGTATGCATGTGTAGCAACGATAGCCCAGGCCGAGATGGTAAAATAGGCTGCCAGGGTGGCCTTTGACCGGTCTTTTGACCACGGTTGAATGGTCGAATAAATGATGACGGGAGGACCTCCAGCGCCGATGCTTCCACCCAAAACGCCTGAAGAAAATCCTGCAATACAGGCCACTGTATGGCCTAGCTCTCTGGTCTTTGGTTTTAGGAGCAATTGGTAGATTGTGAAGAGCACCATTATTACGCCGAGTCCTATAGAAAGTGTCGAAGCTGAAAGTAGTTTGAGAACATACACTCCCAGTACAATTCCCGGAATGGTGGCAGCCATGAGTATGCCGATTGTTTTTGCATGGATATGGCTACGGAGTTGCCAACTGAGGGTCATGCTGATGAAAACGGCCAATAAGACGATCAGTGGGACATTTGTCTTTATATCTATGAAAAAACCAAGAAGAGGTAACGCTATCAGGCCGAACCCAAAACCTGTCAGACCCTGGATGAATGCGGCGAGAAGAACAATGGAGATGATGCTAATTGTATCAAACATAATGATTTTTTACAGCTTTATCGTGTGTCTGCCAATATGTAATGGTGTCAAAGAGTGATATGAATAAAAAGTGTTGCTACTAAATTGTTAAGCGGGCTATAAAAAAAGTAACTGTTGGTTTTTTCGACATATAGATAAAGTTATTCAGGAGGTTGCATTATGGTAATTGTTGTTGATCAGGATGAATGCATAGGGTGTGAGTCCTGTGTGGAGCTGTGCCCGGACGTTTTTGAAATGGACGCGGATGGGGAGAAGGCTCTAGTTATTGCAGAAGATTCTGACGCGGATTGTGTCAATGAAGCCATTGAGACATGCCCCACTGAGGCGATCTCGAAATAGATTGATTTGGCTTTTAAAAAAAAAGACCGCAAAGAATGCGGTCTTTTTTTTGACTATGGGGTATCTCTGAAGCAAGTGTGCAGCCTATTGCTCCCTGAGTATAGAGTACTTTCCGTTAGTGCATTTGCGAAAAGATCTGACGCAATTCTTCCAGGCGTTCACGATTACCCTCAAAATCGAAAAGATCACCACGCGACATGGCGTGGATTTGAATGACGTGGGCGTCCTTGTCATAATAGAATTCGGCATCATCCATGGTGCGCATGATAGTGCTCCGAAATTCCGCTCTCAGGTAATTGCCTTCAACAGCGATCACTTTGCTCCCAAAGATGGATTCGATGGATCTGGTCAGATCGACCATGACGATATCGGTTTCGCCTTGCGCAGCAAATGGTTCGATCCTGAATTCCTCATTGGGTGATTGCGAGGAAATACAATCATCATTTTTCTCCATGCAGGCTGCAAATACGCCATCCTTGTAACCGAGGTCAGGGGCTTTGCTGCTACAGGCGAAAAGACCAGTAAGGGAAACTGTACACACTATGAATATGAGAATGAAATGTTTCATGAGGAGAGCCTATTGTAAAATGGATTTTGTTTGCAACTAGTTTATCAAATCATACGTCATGTTAACGGGGGCGAGTTGCCATGACAACCCCCATGAAGATCAGTACGAAACCCACTCCATGTGCAACGGTAACGGGTTGTCCAAGAAGAAAGTAGGATCCTATGCCGCTGAATACAGGGAGAAAATATTGAAATAACGATGACGTTCCGGGGCCAATATACATGACAGCATAATTCCACAAGAAAAAGGCCACCAGAGACGCGCCGATACCTATATACAGGGTCGCGCCAATTATCGCCGGCGTTAAAGACCATGCCGGATAGAACGGCTGCTCGATGATTGCAGCTGGTATGAGTGGTATGGCCCCAACCAGAAATACGGTTCCAAGATAGGAATACTGGCTGATAGTCTTGGGCTTTTTCTTGACCAGAATGGAGTACACGGCCCAAAGGAAACCGGCCAGGAGCATCCAGATGTCTCCAATCCGAAATGTAAGATTCAACAGGACGTCCAGGTGGCCTCGTGTGGCGATTGTCAGCATGCCGCTTATGGCTATGAGCAGGCCGATGGAGCGAAACAGTGTGATTGTTTCGCCGAGAAAAATTCTTGCCAGAATAACCACAAAGACCGGAGTCGTGGAGGCGAACAGTGCCATGTTGACGGTGTCTGTTGTCTGTGCGCTCACATACACCAGAGTATTGAACATGGTCACACCTGTTATGGCTGCAACCAGCAGAGAGAACCAGTGCTCGCGCAACGCTTTCCTTTCTCTTAACATCGACTTGATGGAAAAGGGCAGGAAGACCACAGCGGCCGTTATCCATCTGAGCGTTGCCAGCGTTATGGGTGGAATTGAGTCAACTATCCCGCTGGCGATGACAAAATTGCCGGACCAAATGATTACAGCGAGCAGGGCAAAGAATAATCCGAGGGGTCTCTTGTTCATGGTGAGGTCATGGTTAAAGGGTGGGGGGCTTACAATTCGTTATGTCCGGCTTCCATTGAAAGCGTTGGAGATCAATTTTATCGTTGTGATCAAAGATAATACCTTCGCTTTCCAATAATGCTTTTTGCTCTTCATATCCTTGAAAAGCGCTCAAAGAGATTTCTCCTTTCTTGTTGATCACACGGTGCCAGGGAAGGCTTTCCTTTTTGCTGTATATATGCAGGATTCTGACTACCTGTCGCGCTGCACTACTCCCGGCCATGGCAGCAATACTGCCATAGGTCGATACCGTCCCCCTTAGGATGGATCGGATAAGTTCTACAACGGAATGTGTGAACGGTAACATGGACATGGTTTTGGATAGGCCTTTGAATGAACGTTGTCCAATAAATAAAGGCAGCTCTGTGATTCTGTTGCGTTATGAAGCGCAGCGTTATTTTACCTGAGGCAGAGGCTCAATAAAAAAGGCGAGGCCCTAAAGCCTCGCCATGTTTTTGAGTATAACTATGACAGGTTAGAAGCGTTCAAACTCATCACTGTCGTCAGAATCATTCATGCCTTCCAACTGCATTCCCTTCGCAGGTGTTTCCTTGGGGGCAGAGGGAGGAATGGCGGCTACGGGCTTTCTCTGAACCTGTACCGAAGACGACTTGAATCCACCGCCGGCGTCTACATGGAAGAACGACATGACCTGTTGCAGGTGCTTTCCTTGAGAGGCAAGTTCACCACTTGTGGATGCCATTTCTTCAGCTGCTGAAGCGTTTTGCTGGATGACGGAATCAAGCTGGCTGACAGCCTGGTTGATTTGAGTTGCGCCGGAGTTCTGTTCGTTACAGGCTGCAGTAATTTCCTGGACCAGCGCTGCGGTCTTCTCGATGTCAGGAACAAGAGACTTCAGCATATCACCAGCTTTTTCTGCAACTTCGACACTACTGCTCGACAATTCACTGATTTCAGCGGCAGCTTCTCCACTTCGTTCTGCGAGCTTGCGAACTTCTGCGGCGACAACAGCAAATCCCTTGCCGTGTTCACCTGCTCGTGCGGCCTCAATGGCAGCATTCAGTGCCAGCAGGTTGGTTTGTCTGGCGATCTCTTCGACAATGGAGATCTTTTCGGCAATGCTCCGCATGGAGATAACCGTCTTCTCCACAGCTTCTCCACTAACCTTTGCATCAGTAGCAGCCTTGGTTGCCAATGAATCTGTTTCCTGTGCATTTTGGGCATTCTGACCGATATTCGCGGTCATCTCTTCCATGGAAGAAGTTACTTCCTCAATGGAAGCGGCCTGCTCGGTTGCGCCTTGTGATACATCCATGGAGGAGGAGGACAATTCGGAGCTGCCTGAGGCGACACTTTCAGAGACGTTCTTGACTTCCAGGACAACGCCCTTGAGCTTTTCGGCCATGCTCTTCAAGGTGTTGGACAGGACACCGACTTCGTCCTTTTGGTTGACATCAATATTATTGTTGACAAAATCACCACTTGCAATCTTTTCCGTGAAGGAGACAGCAACTCTGATCGGCTTGATAATTCCATTGGCCAGGAACCAGATTGCCATACAAGCGAGGATGGCAATGACTGCTCCGGCAGAAACGCCCATTATCGTGTTGCCCCGTGCGTTTTCGGCCATGATCTGAGCCAGCTTAGTGGCTTCTTCGAATACAAGAGCACGCTTTACTCTGATAAAGATTGACCAGGGAGTGCCGGTGTTGCCAAGATGAATCGGGGCAGTAATTTCAACATATTCATTTTCGGGCGAAATCAGAATGTTGGAAGTTCCAGACTCTGTGCTTTTTACAACCGCCTGCCAATCACCATCAAAGACATCCTTCAAAGGCTTGCCTATTGAGTTTGTGTCTTCACTGTTGGCGACAACAATACCCATGTTACTGATAACCTGAACAACAGCCTGACCATCATACAAATTTTTGGCAACATCCTGGCTGAGGCTCTGGATGAAATCCAATCTAAGGTCTGTACCGCCGATACCCAGGAATTTGCCGTTGACGATTATGGGCACAGATATGGTTGTCAACATTTCCTGCTTGCCCTGTACTATGTACGGAAACGGGTCGAGAATGTTTTCTTTTCTTCTTTGACGAGGGAACAGATACCAACCACCCTTGGTTACACCGTTGGGGTGTAATGAGGCATCTTCGTATCCCACCAGCGCTTGGCGGGCGATAGCGCCGGTCTTGTCTCTGTTCCAGTAAGGGACGAACCGACCACTGTCATCATGTCCGCTTGCCTTGTCTCCTGCATATCGCGCGTCAAGTCCATCAAGGGCATTCGGTTCCCACGCACTATATGTTCCCAAAAATTCGGGATTATCTTTCAAGATTGTCAGGAGAATGTCATTAAATGTCTTTCTAACATCGATAGAAGAAACCAGATCAGGGTTGCTGACAATAGCCCTGAAGGCAGAAGCTTCAGTTCGGGCCGTGTCAATATTGATGTTTAATTTTCCACTCAGATAATTTGCTTCACGTTCAGCGGTAGCCAGCAGTCCCTTACGAGTTTGGTTCTCAATAAGTTCATTGACCTTTTGAGTCACGAAGTCGGCTGATTGTTCTTGTGAATAGATCTGCAAAGCAACAAGGAAAACCACTGTTGCTATGAGACAGCACCCTGACATAAACACAATTTTCGTCTTGATCGATTTGAATTGCATCCCCACACCTGCTCGTTGAAATTCAAAAAAAAAACAAATACCTAAAAAACACTGTCAACCTAACAATATCCAAATCAATATAATTTTCAATTATAATCTTTGTCTAACGCGTTTTTAATGCTGATTAATTATATATGTAATAGACACTCTGTTGTATTTTTATATTCTGTATAGAACACATGCTAACAATTGGCTTGAGCATGTGTTATTGAAGTCGTTTTATGTGATAACAGCTTTGTAAATTGTTTTTTGTATATTTGACTACTGTATGTTGTTGTTTTTTAGATGATATTTATAGAATATTGTCTTTCAAAAAAAAGATTGTCTATGTTGAGTCGGTGTCTATTTAAGCTCAAGTTAAGTTTAAGGTAATCTGACCCTCAATAGTCGTCGTTTGTGAATTATAATCTCCTGCTTGCGTATGGTTAAGGTTGTATGTATTCAATAGTATGATAAATGTACTATGCTGTCTGCTGACATTCTGCTTCTGTCTTGCTCCATCAGTTTGTTTTTCCTATGATATTCAAGTGCTTGGAAACACCTTGCCTCCCTTGAAATTTCAGAGAAAGGGAAAGGTGCAAGGGATCATGGTCGATGTTCTGGCTGAGATTATGGAGGACGTTGGAAACCCGATTGATCCAACTTCGATACAGATGGTTGGCTGGGCGCGGGCATATGAAGACACAACAACAATGCCTGGTTATGTGTTATTGGGCGCAGCATTTACAGAAGAGCGCAAAGATCAGCTTAAATGGGTCGGTCCTGTATATCCCTTACAGCTCGCCCTCATTGGTAAACAAAATCGAAATATTGTTGTGGAAACGGCTTCGGATGCTTCGAAGTACGTTGTGGGAACGTTGCTTAATTCAGCCCCGGAGCAGTTATTGTTCAAGCAGGGGTTTCCTCCGGATAAAGTATACCGTATTCCAAAGACGGAGTTTGGCTTGAGAATGCTCGCAGACGGGCGTCTAGACCTGTTGGCGTATGCGGCCATTCCGTCCTTTCACATGATGGAAGAGCTGGGAATTGATCCAACTATGTACCAGGTGTATTATGTCATCAAAGAAGTGGATCTTTATTTCGGCTTTAACAAGAGCTTTGATGACCAGTTTATCAGCAAGCTGAATACCGCCCTTGAAAAACTGAAAATCCCCGATGAAAATGGTACGAGTGAATATGATCGAATTCTAAAGAAATACCTGAAGTAAGTCTCTGGAATAAAAAGAATCTACACGCGATTTCGTTTCTGATGTGAAACCTTGTTAGAGACGAAGCGCATATCAAAACGCATATGGTTCAAAAAAAGCATGAAGAAAGGGGTTGCGTATGAATACGCAACCCCTTGAAATATGGCGGAGAGGGTGGGATTCGAACCCACGTACGGGGATGAACCCGTAACTCGATTTCGAGTCGAGCGCGTTACGGCCGGACTTCGCTACCTCTCCGCGGTGGCTAACGCCGATGTGAAGTGGGTATATAAACAGACTAGGCCTTGCTGGCAAGGAATTTTGCTACTCTTTTAGACAGAGTATTGGTGTATCCTGTGCTTAAGCCCCATCCTTTTTGTTCAGGGCTGAGTATCGTTGTCGGTAGGCAGAGGGCGTGCACCCCATTATCCGTTTGAAGAGTTTTCTGAATGTACTGTCGTCTCCGTAGCCAACCGAATCTGCGATCTCTTCAACCCCCAGGCTTGTTGTTTCAAGGAGATTTTGTGCTGCTTCCACTCGTATTTGTTGAATATAGTTTGCCGGTGTTATGCCTGTTGCCGCACGAAAGCGACGGAGAAAGGTCCGTTCTCCCAAGGCCGCTATTTCGGCCATGTCTTTGATGCGAACCACCGCTGAATACTGCGTATCCAGCCATTTTTGGGAGGCAAGAACTGCATCGTCGCCATGATTCCGGCGAAATCCTCCCATGCCGTAGGGTGTTTGATATTCACGTTGCGGGTCCATCAACATCATCTTGGCACAAGCTCGAGCAATGTCTCTCCCGGCATGCCGTGTGACCAGATGCAGTGACAAGTCCATCCAGGCGGAAATCCCTCCGGCACAGATATAATCACCTCCGTCAATGAGGAGCCGTTCTGCCTGGAGATCAACAGAAGGATAGCGGTTCTTGAAATCCTGAACAAGATTCCAATGGGTCGTTGCCGCCCGTCCATCAAGGAGTCCTGTTTCGGCCAGCAGGAACGCTCCGGCACATATCGTTACGACGACTCCGCCAGAGGCATGAAAAGCAGACAGCCAATTAATGATCTCCCGCATGGAGAGGACCTCATCCAATGAGTTCAGCAGGGGAGGTAGAATGAGAATATCTGGTGAAGCGTCTGCCAGCTGTCCGACAGGTTCTATGGATTCCCCTGTGAAGCTTTGTACGGACTGTCCATACACTGAACGTACAGCGTGTTGAAATATATCAGCTTTGGCAATTGTGTTGGACAAGGTCAGGATTTCGCCAATGCCGGAAACTGCCGAGTTTAGGCATCCTGGGATGCTGAGAATGTCGATTTGAACCATTTGATTGTCCCTTTGTATTGCATTGTCAATTTTTGCCTGTTTTTTGTCAATTGCGACACTTTTGATTCATGCCAAACGTTGTATTTTTGATGCAGGTATTGATGGCGAGCTCTGGACTCAAGGCGAACCAACTGAGTTGCACTGATAAAAAAGGAGATTGAGATGGATAAGACAGCGTTGATTGTAGTGGATTTACAAAATGATTATTTTCCTGGTGGTGCTTTTGAGCAAGAAAATGCTGAGAAGGCCGTAAGGAAAGGACAGATCCTCCTGAATACTTTCCGGGAGCGTGGATTACCCGTTTTTCATGTTCGCCATGAGAGCCTGCGGCCCGAAGCCGGATTCTTGTTGCCAGGAACCAAGGGGGCAGAAATTCACCCATTGGTTATTCCCGTTAATGGAGAAAAGGTGATCCTCAAGCACTATCCGAACAGTTTTCGGGAGACCGGATTGGAGGGCGCACTCCGAGATGCCGACGTGAAAAGGGTGGTCGTCATTGGCATGATGACACTCATGTGCATTGACGCGACCGTGCGCGCCGCCTTTGATCTGGGATTTGAAGTGGTTGTAGCTCATGACGCCTGTGCTGCCAGGTCGTTGGAGTTTGAGGGGACAACTGTTCCGGCGGCGCATGTTCATGCCGCTTTTCTGGCTGCGCTCGGAATGGTTTATGCGGACGTTACCAGCGTCGCGTCTTTGAAAACGACGCTTTAGCTTCGCCAGTGCCGTCTTTTTCAAAGAAAAGCCCCAAGCATCGAGCGATGCTTGGGGCTTTTGGTTCTTTACTCGCAGTGGCTAGTGATGGTCGCAATCGTGATGATCGCAGATGATCAGTTCATCCTTGATTTCACCGGCCAGCCATTTTTCGACGACTACGTCGATATCGCCGGAGCAGCCACGTACAACCTGAATCTTGTTGTCCTGGAGGATGTTGACTGCACCCTGGCCCATGTTTCCGGCCAGCATGACCTTGACGCCTTTCATGGCCAGGACCGGTGCGATGTCGGATTTGCAGCCGCATCCTTCCGGGGAGTCCATGCGTTCTTTGCTGACAATGTTCTTGTCATCGTCCAATGTGATCAGCGTGTAGTGATCACAATGACCAAAATGGTCGTCGATATTTCCGTCACGGGTGGGAAGTGCAATTATCATCGTATACTCCTGAACATTTGAATGGTCTTGAATGTGAGGAAATAAACCTGTTTTGCCGATTGTAAAGGGGCAAAACCCTATTTTCTCCGTTCAAGGAAAAAACGTTTGAGAATGCCGCTGCATTCGTCGGCCATAACACCTTCAATTGTCCACAGGTTGTGATTGGTAAACGGAAGGGCACAACCATTGAGGTTGGAGACCAAAGCTCCGGCACGATCATCGCGGGCCGCAAAGAGCACACCGCTGACCCGAGCATGAATGAGCGCACCGGTGCACATGAGGCACGGCTCCAGCGTCACAGCCATTATGGTGTTGTTGAGCCGATAATTTCCTAATGATGAAGCGGCATTGCGCAGGCAGAGAACCTCGGCATGTGCGGTGGGATCATTCAACGCAATGGGCTGGTTGTATGCTTTGGCAATCAGTTCGCCCTTCGCGGAGAACAGGGCGGCACCAATGGGGGCTTCACCATTTTTGGCAGCCTTGCACGCCTCTTCAAAGGCGACATCCATGAGTGACCGCCAGCTGACTCCGACAGGCGGTTGCGGCGGGGTGGGGGCAGTCATGAGCAGCCCCTGAACCTATTGCGCCTTGAGGTATTTCACCCCGGCTTCAAGCATGACCAGTCCCAGCGGAATGTTCGGATCTGTGCCGCGGGTCCAGGACGGATGGTTGGTTACATGGTTGTAAGCTTCAGGGTGAGGCATCAAACCGAGAATGCGGCCTGTGGGATCTGTCAGGCCGGCAATGCCCAGAGGGGAACCATTCGGATTGTATGGATATTCCTGGGTGACCTCATTGGTTGCAGGGTCTACGTATTGGACGGCAATGAGGTTTTCATCCTGCAGCGCCTGGAAGGTCGGGTCGTCCATGGGGATGATCTTGCCTTCGCCGTGGCGGATGGGCACATCGAGGTATTCAATTCCCTTGGTGAAGACACAGGGGGAGTTCGCATTGGCTTTCAGGCGGACCCAGCGATCTTCGAATCGACCGGAATCATTATACGAAAGAGAAACCTGACGTTCAAAATATTTGCCGCCTATAGCGGGAAGCAGGCCGAGTTTGCAAAGAAGCTGGAAGCCATTACATATACCGAGGATAATACCTCCGTTGTCAAAAAAGGCTTTCAACTGGTCCAGAACGGGCTTGCCGTCGGTGTCGTTAGACCACCGCCAGCGCAGTGCGGCCGCCTGGGCTGCACCGAGGTCATCACCATCCAGAAATCCGCCGGGGCAGAGGAGGTAATTGTACTTGTCCATGCGGACATGACCGGCAGCAAGGTCGGAAAAATAGACGATATCGGCATTCTCTGCGCCTGCCTGCTTGAGTGCATAGGCAGATTCCTTTTCGCAGTTGGTACCGTATCCGGTTATGACAAGAGCGTTGACGCTGGCCATTAAAATCTCCTCTTCGTATTGACTTTGTCGCAGTACCCTGCGAAATTTGCAAAGCAGCTATGTGCTGGACGGGAACATACTTGTCCGGCGTACGACAGTCAATATGCTCGGAGCAGAAGTCCGAACATGATATATCCAAATAATTCAAGCATAATGAAGGGGCTTTTTGGCGCATGAAAACCAAATTCATATTTATTACCGGCGGTGTTCTCTCTTCCCTGGGCAAAGGACTTGCAGCCGCATCTATCGGCGCACTTCTCCAGGCACGAGGACTCAAGGCCACAATTCAGAAACTCGACCCGTATATTAATGTCGACCCAGGCACCATGAACCCCTTCCAGCATGGTGAAGTGTATGTCACCGATGATGGTGCTGAAACCGACCTGGATTTGGGGCACTATGAACGCTATCTGAATACCGCCTTGAGTCAGCAGAACAACTACACTTCCGGGTCTATCTACAACTCTGTTATTCAGAAAGAACGCCGGGGCGATTATCTCGGTGGTACCGTGCAGGTCATCCCGCATATTACCGATGCTATCAAGGAAGCAGTCATCAACCTGCCGAACGGCGAAGATGTCGCGCTTATCGAAATCGGTGGTACGGTTGGTGATATTGAAGGCCAGCCTTTCCTTGAAGCCATTCGTCAGCTCAAGAATGACCTTGGCAAGGAAAATGTGCTGTACATTCATCTTACTCTGGTCCCTTATATCAAGACTGCCGGTGAGTTGAAGACCAAGCCCACACAGCATTCCGTCAAGGAACTGCGTTCCGTGGGTATCCAGCCTGATATCATTATCTGTCGTTGCGAAACAGAACTTGAGGATGATCTCAAACGCAAGATCGCGCTGTTCTGTGACGTTGATCAGGACGCCGTGTTCACGGGCGTGGATGTTTCCTCCATCTACGAAGTGCCTCTCCAGTTCTATGAAGAGGGCGTTGATCAGAAAATTGCCATTCTGTTGAAGCTTCCGGCTCGCAACGCAGAACTGGATCCGTGGATCAAGCTCAATCATGTCCTCAAGAATCCCGAGGGTTCGGTCAAAATCGGTATCATCGGCAAATATGTTGATTTGACTGAAGCATATAAGAGCCTGCACGAAGCGTTGGTCCATGGTGGAGTTGCCAACGAGGTCAAGGTTGAACTGGAGTATGTGAACTCGGAAAAGGTTAACGCCAAAAACGTCGAGAAGAAACTCAAGGATCTGGATGGTATTCTGGTTCCCGGCGGTTTCGGAACCCGTGGCGTCGAAGGCAAGATTCTGTCCATTCAGTATGCCCGTGAAAACAAGGTGCCGTTCTTTGGTATCTGTCTTGGCATGCAGTGTGCCTGCATTGAATTCGCACGTAACGTCATTGGTCTGGAAGACGCAAATTCGGAAGAGTTTGACATGACCACCAAGAACAACATCATTTATTTGATGAAAGAGTGGTATGACTTCCGTACCAAGAAGACCGAAACTCGATGTGAAGAGTCCAACAAGGGTGGCACCATGCGTCTTGGTTCCTATCCGTGCAAGCTCAAGAAAGACACCATGGCCTACGAGGCGTACAAAACTATTAATATTGATGAGCGCCATCGTCATCGTTTTGAATTTAATAATGATTTTATTGAAGCGTTCCTGGAAAACGGTATGGTCCTGTCGGGTACGGCACCAGACGAATCCCTCGTGGAAATAGTTGAACTGCCGAATCACCCCTGGTTCCTGGGCTGTCAGTTCCACCCTGAATTCAAATCCAATCCCATGAACCCGCATCCGCTGTTCAGGGATTTCATCAGGGCCTCAAAAGAAGAAAAGGGCAAGAAATAGCTGATGACAGACCTCTATACAGCAAGTCTGGAAGGGCCGTTCATTATTGCCGGGCCTTGTGCACTTGAAAGCAGGGAGATCGCTCTTCAGGCTGCCGAGACCCTGGCCGGACTGGCAGATAAACTGGGTCTGACGCTGATCTTCAAGAGTTCTTTTGACAAAGCGAACAGGACGTCCGTGACCAGTTTTCGTGGTCCGGGCATGGAAAAAGGACTGACAATGCTGTCCGAGGTCAAATCGACCTTCGGACTGCCAGTTGTCACGGACATCCACCACCCCGAACAAGCCGCACCCGTGGCCGAGGTGGCGGATGTGCTTCAGATTCCGGCTTTTCTGTGTCGTCAAACCGACCTACTCGTGGCTGCGGCCAAGACCGGGGCCGTTGTCAATATCAAGAAAGGGCAGTTTCTGGCTCCATGGGATATGAAAAACGCCGTGGACAAGGTACGCGCTTCGGGCAACGAACGAGTTTGGCTCACGGAGCGCGGCTCCACCTATGGTTACAACAACCTTGTCGTGGATATGCGTTCCATTCCGCAGATGCGTGCGTTTGATGTGCCTGTGGTCATGGATGCAACGCACTCGGTTCAGTTGCCCGGCGGCATGGGTGGTTCAAGTGGCGGGCAGCGGGAGTACGTTCCGGTGTTGGCCTCGGCTGCAGTGGCCGCGGGCGCCAACGGTGTCTTTATGGAGGTACACCCCGATCCAGACAAGGCCTTGTGTGATGGCCCCAACAGCCTCCCACTGGACCAGGTCGAGTCGCTGCTTGTCCGTTTGAAAGCCTTGTGGGAGTTGAATCGTGGTTGATGCAGCATTCGAGCTCGCAAGGAATATCAAGCTGCTCGTTCTTGACGTGGACGGCGTCCTCACGGACGGAGGGCTGTATTATGGCGACGATGGTATTGTCATGAAGCGTTTCAATGTTCAGGACGGTCTCGGCATCAAGCTTGCTCAGGCATCAGGGCTTGAAATCGGGGTCATAACCGGTTTGAATCAAAAGCCGGTCGAGAAACGGGTTACCGAGCTTGGAATCAAATATTATTATTCCGGCAAGCATGACAAGGCTCCCCTGTTCAAAGAGATTTGTGACCAGGTCGGTATTCAGCCATCCGAAGCGGCCTTCATGGGTGATGACTGGATTGATCTTGGTGTCATGGCCGTGGCTGGTTTGGCCATGTCTGTGCCAAACGCGGTGCCTGAAACCCTCTCGGTAGCTGATTGGGTTTCCACCCGCCGAGGAGGTGATGGCGCAGTGCGTGAAGCCATATCCTTTATTCTTGAAGCACGCGGGCTCAAAGAAGAGGCCTGGAAACAGTGGGCGGAATAATGCAAGGGCGTCCGGCGTTGTTTTTCGCCTTGATCTTTGTTGTCGGGCTTGGGCTCGGTATCGCGGTCAAAACACTCTTTTTTTCTGACCCGATTATTGAAACCGAGGCCACGTCGACCACTACGGCCAATACACGTCAGCGATTGCTCGAAGAAGCGGATGTCTCCGCAGAAGATATTGAGCTTGTTCAGGGAAAACGAGGGAGCATGACCTGGAAGTTGTTGGCTAAAACAGCCAAGTATAACCAGAGTGTCGGCCTTATCGGCGTTGAATATCCTCAGCTGACCGCTTTTTTTGGTGATGATCGTCAGGAAGTCTATGTCCGTGCCGATCACGGAGAAGTTGATCAGAAAAATGATAATCTGACCCTGTATGACGGTGTCAGCGGTCGTTTTGGAAACATGGCTCTTGATGCACAACACCTTGATTATGTTGGTGCAATTGGTAAAGTATACCTCAAAGGCGGAGTGACGGTCCGTCGACCGGACATGACGGTTCAGGCCACTGCGCTTGAAATTGATCTGGTGACACGCCAAATGGTCGCAGCTGGCGGAGTGGAAGCTCTGTTGGCTCCCAAAGGGCTGGACAACAATCCGCTGATTGAAAATGAAGAGTGAGGTCGTGATGATGAATATACGTATCCTGCTATCTGCATTGGTATTGCTCACAGTGCTTTTGCCCACTACCGTCCTGGCTCAGGAGTGGGGTGAGCTTCGTCAGGCTACCGTCAATCTCAATGTGCGAGAATTGCCTGACAAAACGAGTGAACACGTCCTGACTCTTGCCAAAGGGCAACGGGTAAAATGCGATTTTCTCGAAAATGGCTGGATTGCTGTTTTCAATATAAATGAAAAGGTGCGCGACAAGGCCAAAGCCGTTGGATACGCCAACGCCAAGTATCTGGAAGTTGTTCCCAAATCCGTACAAAAACCAACTTCCAAGCCTGAACAGAAACCTACCTCCCAAACAGTTGTCGAAGCGCCAAGTGGGGAAGGTGAGGTTAAGGCCCCAGTTGCCGATACGCCTCCGGACCCAGTCCTGACCGGCATTGATCCCAATCGTGTTCCTGTCAAGATCACTTCCGACCGCATGACCTATGACGAATCCGGTAAAGTGGTGTCCTTTGTCGGCAATGTGGTTGCAGTGCATGGAGAATTGACGCTGTGGGCGAACTCTCTTTCTGCGTTTCTTTCTTCAAAGACCGGCAAGAAGTTTTCTGCTGACAGCATTGATCGTATAATTGCCAAGGGCAACGTTAAAGCCGTTAAAGGGAAGAGCCAGGGTACTTGCGGTAAGCTGACATACTTTGTGGAAGCGCAACTGCTTAAAATGGAGCAAAACCCTTTGCTTCAGGATGGTCCAAACAGTCTTTCCGGAGAGGTGGTCAAATTCCACCTCAAGGACAACCGCAGTGAGGTGGTCGGCGGTAAGAGCCAGCGGGTCAAAGCCATTTTCATGACTCCTGACAAAATCAAGGGGCAATAATGGCTGATGGACTGCGGGCAGCAAATCTGTCCAAACGATATGGCCAGAAAGAAGTCGTTCATGGCATCAATATCGAGCTTAATCCCAAGGAAGTTGTCGGCTTGCTGGGGCCCAACGGAGCGGGCAAAACCACGACATTCTACATGCTGGTCGGCATTGTCCAGCCGAATACCGGGGAGGTCTCCCTGGACGGCGAAGTGCTTACTGACAAGCCGTTGCATGAACGGGCTCGTATGGGTGTGAGTTACCTTCCCCAGGAAAGCTCTATCTTCAAGAAGCTGACGGTTCGTCAGAATCTCGAGATCATCCTTGAGCAGACGCCCTTGAGTTCAAAAAAGCAGCGGGCTCGAGCGGATGAATTGATGGAAATGTTTACCATTACCAAGCTGGCGGACCAGGCGGCCATGTTTCTGTCGGGTGGTGAACGTCGTAGATTGGAAATCGCCCGGGCGCTTATCCTCGACCCGCAGTTTATTTTGTTGGATGAACCTTTTGCGGGAATTGATCCTATTGCGGTCATTGATATTCAGGAGATTATTTCCGTCCTTAAAAGTATGGGGATCGGAATTCTGATTTCCGACCATAATGTGCGAGAAACATTAAATATTTGCGATAGGGCATACCTTGTCTATGAAGGCTCAGTCATCTTGGAAGGCTCTCCGGACGAAATCGTTCAATCAAGTCGTGCCCGTCAAATATATCTGGGCGAAGATTTCAGCTTGTAATCATCTCTCCACACAAGTTTTACGTATTGTCGATTTACACAATGGTGAATCGTTGGTACACTTTTTTCATGTCAGATTTTGTATCGTATATCGTTAATGCTGACAGTAGTTTATAAGAATATTCTTGCTTCTGTCAGTTGATTGTGGCATAGTAAATCTACATAAATGAAGATTTGTATCAAAAAATAAATTGCATACAGCTCAAGGCATAAATAATGGGATTGGAACTCAGACAACAGCTTAAGCTCTCTCAGCAACTGGTTATGACACCGCAGTTGCAGCAGGCTATCAAGCTGTTGCAGCTTTCGCGATTGGAATTGCTCGAAACAGTGCAGCAGGAACTCATGGAGAATCCTTTTCTCGATGAGAGCGAAACCGAGGCTGATGTTTCTGATTCCTCAGAGGCGATGACAGAATCTCAGGCCGAAGAAGAGCTGGTTCGCAATGCGGATTGGGAGAATTATCTAGGCGAATTCTCCAGCACCTCCAAGCAGTCTGCAGCCCGTGACGCGGAAATGCCGGAAGAGGGTATGTCTTTTGAGGCCAGATTGGCTTCCAAGCCGTCTCTTGAAGGGCATCTCAACTGGCAGATGCGTCTCTCGAATTTTTCCGAACACGAATTGGCTATCGGTGAGATCATCCTTGGTAACGTTGATACCAATGGCTATCTTCAGGCCTCAATGGAAGAGATTCAATCCATGGTGCAAGCCACCGAAGAGGAGATTGAATACGTTCTTTCACGCATCCAACGCCTTGATCCCATAGGCATTGGCGCACGCACTCCGCAGGAGTGTCTGCTCGTTCAGATGGAGGTCCTTGGGTACACGGACCCCATTCTTGTCTCGTTGGTCACAGATCATCTGGAAGACCTTGAGAAGAATCGATACAAGCCCCTTGCCCGCAAGTTCAAGATCTCCATGGATGAGCTCAAGAGTTATCTTGACCTCATGCAGACCCTTGATCCCATGCCGGGAACCAATTTTTCCAGTACCGAGCCCCATTATGTCAGCCCGGATGTGTTTGTTTACAAGTATGGTGAGGAGTTCGTCATCATCTTGAACGAGGACGGCATGCCGCGGTTGCAGATGAACACCTTCTACATGGATTCCATGCAGGGTGCAGCGGGCAAGGAAAAAGAGTATTTTCAGGAAAAGATGCGATCTGCCGCATGGTTGATGAAAAGTCTGTACCAGCGGCAGAGAACATTGTATAAAGTAGTTGAGAGCATTGTCCGCTTCCAGCGAGCCTTTTTCGAGGAGGGTGTGACAAAGCTCAAACCCCTGATCCTCAAGGAGGTAGCTGAGGATATTGAGATGCATGAATCCACGGTGAGCCGTATTACTACTAGTAAGTATGTCTCAACTCCGTATGGGATTTTTGAGTTAAAGTTCTTCTTTAATTCTGCCCTGGAACTGGATGATGGTTCGCAGGTGGGTTCAGAAAGCGTCAAGGCGCTTATCAAGCAAATGATAGCAGAAGAAGACACGAAGAAACCGCTCAGTGACGAAAAGATTGGGGATGAACTCAAGGAAAAGCTTGAGGTAAACATCGCCAGGCGCACAGTCGCCAAATATCGTTCGGCAATGGGTATTCCTTCTTCTTCGAAACGCAAGCAGTACTTCTAAACCAGTACGGTTTGCCGCACTCTAAACCAGGAGGCAGCGTATGAACATCAGCTTCACTTTCAAGAACTTTGAGCCGTCTGATCATCTCAAGGGTTACGCAGAAAAGCGTTTTGAAAAGGTCGCCAAATACGTTTCTGATTCGGAAGCCGATCTCCAGGTCAATTTGCTGGTCGAAAAGTTTCGCCATATGGCGGATGTAATTCTGAATTCGGATGGCATTCACATATCGGCCTATGAGGCCTCTGAGGACATGTATGCGACTATTGACATGGTTCTCGACAAGCTGGAAGCCCAACTCAGAAAGATGCGCGAAAAGCAGAAGAGCCGTATCAGGAAAGCGCGTGCAAACAAGATGGGGCAGATGAGTGTCTTGTCCTTCCAGGACCTCGTTCCGGAAGCTGTGCCTACCATCGTCGGTACGGATGAGTATGTGCCCAAGCCCATGTCCGTTGACGAAGCAGCCATGCAACTTGATGTACTTGAAAATGATTTCCTGGTTTTTCGCAATGCGGAAACTGAGGGCGTAAATGTAATCTATAAAAGAAAAAATGGCGATTACGGACTGATCGACCCTGGAAACTAAATATGAAACTTGGTGACTATTTGGCGAAGGAGCTTGTCCTTCCCGTATTGACGTCCGAATCCAAATCGGATGTGTTGAAAGAACTTATCGCCCCTGTGGGCATACAATATCCAGAAATGGACACGGACCAGGCGGTCCGTGTCCTTTTCGAACGTGAAAAACTCGGTACTACCGGCATTGGTGATGGTATAGCTATCCCTCACGGCAAACTGGAAGATCTGGAAAACGTCATTGTTATTGTCGGTCGCAGTGAGACCGGTATTGAATTTGATGCTTTGGATCACAAACCATGCACGATATTTTTTGTTGTTCTGGCTCCTGAACAGGTGGCAGGTATGCACCTCCGAGTTCTGGCGCATATTTCTCGTCTGCTCAAAGACGAATCCTTCCGTCGGGCATTTCATGAGGCCGAGGGGAGCGAGGCTTTGTGGGGGCTTCTCAAAAGTGTTTAACCCAATGGTTGCTCTTTCATGACGATTGCCAATCCTTTTCCCGTCGTCATTGTCACCGGCCTTTCCGGAGCCGGTAAATCTACTGCGCTCAAGGTCTTTGAAGATTTGGGCTTTTTTTGTATTGATGGGCTTCCCTCGGAAATGTCCCCGAAAATTGCGGATCTCATACTCAAATTCGATAATGAATATCGTGGCCTTGCCCTGGGTATGGACCTCCGTCAGTTGGAGTTTCTTGCTGGATGGGATCAGGCTATAAAGGATTTTGCCGATATCGGCATTTCACCACAAGTCCTCTTTCTTGAGGCAAAAATGGGTGAATTGGTGCGCCGGTACGCTACGACCAGGCGGCTGCATCCGCTTGAAAGCAAGAAGCTTGGATTGGAGCAGGCGTTGGAGAAGGAAAAAGAACTCCTGGCTCCTATTCGAACTGATGCTGCCATGGTTCTTGATACCTCTGATTATTCCATTCACGATCTTCGGCGGGTCATTCAAACCAAGTGGACTGCTCTGGAAGAAGCCGGTCGCGGGATGCGCGTGCATATTGTGACCTTTGGTTTCAAGTACGGTGTGCCCACTGAAGCAGATCTCGTCTTTGATCTTCGCTTTTTACCGAACCCGTATTTTGACAAAAAGTTAAAGCAACTGAACGGACTGGACTCAGAAGTCCAACGATATGTGCTTGGCTCTGATGTGGGCAAAGAATTTGATACCCGTTTTACTGATTTCATCAGCTACCTTCTCCCACTGTACGCTGATGAAGGTCGATATCGTATTACCCTTGCCATCGGATGTACCGGAGGGCGCCACAGGTCCGTTGCGGAGGCTGAGTCGGTACTGGCGGCCCTGAAGAAAAAAGGGTATAGTATGTCGATCGAACACAGACATATGGAACTTGGATAATTCATGACTGCAAAGTCTGGCAATACAAAAGCAATGGTCGGCGTGGTTCTTGTCACTCACGGCACTTTCGGGGAATCGCTCCTGGCAGCGGCCGAGACCGTCATGGGCAAGCAGGAAAACTGTTTGGCTATTGGTGTGGACGTCAACAAAGGTGTTGATGAAACCATGGAATCCATCAGGTCTGCCATCCAGTCTGTGGAACAGGGAAAAGGCGTCATGGCCTTGACTGACCTTTTTGGTGGCTCGCCAACGACCATGAGTCTTTCGCTTATGAAATCCGAAAATCTCGAAGTGATCACCGGTGTAAACCTGCCCATGGTGGTTGCCACTCTGCAGTCCCGTGACATGACATTGGATGCGTTGGCTGCGACTGCTGAATCAGCAGGCCAGCAGGGCATTAAAGTTGCGGGCGCCATGTTGCGCAAAAAAGCAAAAAAATAGGGTTCGTACCGTGCTTCTTGTTCGTATAGACAATCGCTTGATTCACGGTCAGATCATTGAAACCTGGTTGCCGTATATTGGTGCGAAAAACGTTATTGTCGCTAACGATGAATTAGCTAACGACGTTCTCCAGCAAGAAATCATGTCGCTCGCCATTCCCGGTACCGTTGAGAGCTCTTTTGTCACTGTAGAGACGCTCACAGAAGCTGTTAACGGTTCGCGTTCAGACGGAAGCACAGATGACATCATCATCCTTTTTTCCAGCTGTGCTGATGCCAAAAGAGCTTTTGATTCCGGTTTTGATTTTTCTGTTCTGAATATTGGGAATGTCCACTACAGTCCTGGCAAGAAACAGGTTTCCCCCAGTGTCGCTCTATCCGATGAAGATGAAACCTGTCTTCGTCATCTGAATCGAAAGGGCGTGGAGCTCGATTTCCGATGTGTACCCAATGACCCGATCCAGGCGAGGTTTTAATCATGTCCTTGGATAGTCCTATAGCCTGGTTTTCCCTGGTCGCTTTTTTTTTGCTCTCTTTTCTCTCTTTCGTTACTCCATAAGTCTTGGCCTTCTTGAGCGCCCACTGGTTGTCGGTTTTTTCTGGGGTGTATTTACAGGGGAATATACCGTCAGCCTCAACATTGCCATTTTCTTTGAACTTTTCTGGCTTGATCTGATTCCTGTCGGGTCATTTATTCCTCCTCATCTTACTGCTGCGACCTTTTCGGCACTTTCGCTGACAACCTATTTGGGTTTTGTCCAGCCAGCTCAGATCATGGTCATTCTATTTGCAAGCATGCCCTTGGCCGGGCTTGGGACGCTGGCAGAAGGGTGGATACGAGACAGTGAACGAATGAGCTACAACAAGCTTCTCAACTGGGTACGGAAGCCAGAAAAGCCCAATCTGCCTGGTACATTGATACTTCGTTCACTAGCAAGGACATTCCTTATCTCATGGGGTGTTTTCTTCGTGGCTATTCTCATACTCAAGGTCCTTCTTGAGTTCGCTTTTTCCCTGTATCCAGGGTTGGTTGCCTCTTTGAATATTCAATGGGCTCATCTTTGGATTATTGCTAGCCTGGGCGGATTAATGGCGTTACGAGTAAAACGTGCATATGCCGTTCTGGCAACAGGGATCATCCTTTTTGTTGTTTTCTCCCTTTATAGGTGTTTTTAGCTTGGCAGTTGAGATAGGTTGTGATATTCGTCACATTCTATTTTCAAGGCACGATTTCCTTAGGATAAGGACAATTCAATTTAGGAGGATTAGATATGGCTATTTTGGTTGTTGGACACAAAAACCCTGATACTGACACCGTCGCAGCTGCGATCGGTACCGCGGATCTTTTTTCCAAGCGTGGCATGGAAGCCAAGGCAATTGTTCAGGGCGAACTCGCTCCTGAGTCTGTCTTCGTAGTCGAAAAGTTCGGCTGTGCTACTCCTGAGATCGTCACTGATGCTACTGACAAGCAGATCATTCTGGTTGACCACACTGACGTTTCTCAGACCATTGACAATCTGGACAAGGGCGAGCTCCTCGCTGTTGTCGACCACCACAAGCTGGGTGATGTCGAGACTTCGGGACCTCTGGAAATGTGGGTTTGGCCCGTGGGCTGTTCCTGTACCGTTCTGAAAGGCATGTACGACTTCTACAACATTGAAATTCCGGCCAACATCGCTGGTGCAATGCTGTGTGCCATTCTGAGCGACACCGTCATGTTCAAGTCCGTTACCTGCACCGATGCTGATAAGGCTGCTGTTGAAGCTCTTGCCAAGATCGCTGGTGTTGATGATGTCATGGCTCTGGGCATGGAAATGTTTAAAGTTAAGTCCGCTGTTGATGGTGCTACCCCCAACGAGCTGGTTTTCCGTGATTACAAAGATTTCGATATGTCCGGCAACAAAGTTGGCATTGGCCAGCTGGAAGTTGTTGACCTGTCCATGCTGGACGCTCACAAGGAAGCTCTTCAGGCTGAAATTGAAAAGGTCAAGGCTGACGGCCGTCACTCCGTTTTCCTGCTGCTGACCGACATCATGAAAGAAGGCTCCGAAATGCTCATCGCTTCTGACGACACCTCTGTCGTTGAGAAGGCTTTCGGTGTTGCTACCGATGGTGCTCCTGTTTACCTTGATGGCGTCATGAGCCGTAAGAAACAGGTTGCCCCGAACTTCATCAAGGCTTTCGAAGCCTAGTTGAAGCGATCTGATTGATTAGCGCAAAGTATCGGCCCGTCAGCGTTGTGCTGGCGGGCTTTTTTGCGTCTTCAATTCAAGATGAACGTGTGCGACATGGTATTCAATCGGTTACGAAATCACGCATGTCAGCTTTCCAATCACGACAATATCAAATAAAAAGGGACGGTCAATTGACCGTCCCTTTCGGAGATGACGAAAAAGCCCCTGTTAAAACAGGGGCTTTTATATTTACAAAACACCAGCGGTCTTGAGGACAGCTTCCAGTTTGGGTTTGTTTTCTTCCTGCAGGGGAACGATGGGCAGACGGAAAGTTGCTTCTTTAAAAATACCCATCATTTTCAAAGAAGTTTTGACCGGAATGGGATTTGTTTCCAAGAACATGGCGCGGTTTACCGGAGCCATAAGCAGACTCAGGTCAATGGCTTTTTCATGATCTTTGTCAAAGAAGGCCTTGCACATATTGCTCATGGCAGCAGGCATGATGTTTGAAGTAACTGAGATGACGCCACATCCACCGACAGCGAGGAGAGGCAGCACGGTAAAATCATCACCTGACATGAGATTGAAGTTCTTGCCGCATTCCTCAATGACCTGTGCTGCCTGGCTCAGGTTGCCAGTGGCTTCCTTGATAGCGACAACTTCTGGTACGGCATCGACAATGGCCTTGAGGTGAGCCGGAAGGCAGTTCAGTCCGGTGCGCCCAGGAACATTGTACAGAACGATAGGCATGGATGCTTCTTTGGCGATAGCCTTGAAGTGCTCTACCAGACCACCAGGAGTGGGTTTATTGTAGTAAGGCGTAATCTGAAGCGCCGCATCCGCCCCGGCTTCTTTGGCCATCTTGGTCAGCTCAATGGCCTCTTTGGTGGAATTTGAACCAGCGCCGGCAATGACGGGGACACGTCCTTTGGCCTGTTCAACGGCAATTTTGATGATGCGCCCCTGTTCTGAGTGGGACATGGTCGCTGCTTCGCCTGTAGTGCCACAAGGCACCAACCCATCAATTCCCTGTTCGATTTGCCATTCAATGAAGTCGCGAAAGTTCGCTTCATCAATTTCACCGTCAGCGGTGAATGGCGTCGAGAGGGCGGTAAAGGCTCCTCTGAATTCCATTGTCATCTCCTTCTGCAGTTAATTATTCTTCGAAAGTAGGCGCTACTGGAATATCGCTTCTACTTCTGGATTGCTCTTGTATGTGTCGTTCAATCCGATTGAACTCGTCTTATAGTTCTTCGCGCCTTGCCAGGCAATTGGATTTTTACGATTTGGCCAGGAAAAAATTTCGATTTTGGCGACACTTCGTCCTCGATCATACGGACGTACCCAGACGCAGCGTCCATCAGCCAGTGGTCGTCCGTTAATACCTGAACCTATTCCGCTCCCTAAAAGAAAATCCGGTACAACTTGTGGATTTTTTTGAAGGTACTTCTGTTCTCCGATCCATCCCCAATCAGAAAGGGCGACAACAAGGCGAACATGTGGTTGTTCTCTTTCGATAGTCTTTGATATTTCCTCTATTACTCTTGCAGATGGAATATCAACCCCTTTGGGGAGACTGGGAAAACGTATGAATCCGATATCGTCACCCGATTCCGTTCTGATGATCGAGTAGGGCACTCTCTCGGCCGTACTCTGCCATTGAGGGGGCGTGATGCCGGCATCCTTTAATGTCTCTGCTTCCTCATTTGACAACATGCCAATTTTGTAGCCCATTCTGTCATATGCTTTTGCTAATGATTGTAATGTGCTGGATTCGGGAGATCGAGACTCAGGACGCTTGTACTCAAAGCCACCGGATACAATTATCTGGGGTGATGATGGGTTCTGCACGTCAAAAAAATACGTGGCCCGCCGGGCCACGCCACCAAGGGTTTTTCCCCCTCATGATGGACATGGCCGCACCGTGCCAAACGTATTTGCCGAGTAAAGAATGGTCAGAACAGTCTGTTCCGCATGGGCTGAACCGCATACGACAAAAGCAACTGCCACAATAAGGCAGTAGAAAAACCGTCTCATTCTATTGGTTTATAAATTCTTTCAGCTCTTTACCAGGACGGAAGAAAGGAAGCTTTTTGGGCCTGACCTGAACGACAGTACCAGATTTCGGATTACGTCCGGTATAGCCTTCATAATCCTTTATCTTGAAACTGCCAAAGCCTCTGATCTCAACACGATCGCCGCGGAGAAGAGCCTCTTTGACAGAATCAACAAAGGCTCCGACAACTTTGGTGGCTTCGTCCACATGCATTTTCTTCTGTTCTGACAGAGCCTTGATCAATTCGCTCTTATTCATGGTTTCCCCCTGAAAAAAAGAGTTACCCACAGGTTCAAAATGTGTCCTGTAGGGGAACAAGAAAAATATTAGTTCCTAAATTCTCACTAACTATGCCGAAAAATGACTCTTTTCGTCAACCCCAAAATTGGACTTTTTCATTCACTAGGGAAATTCTTCAGGATTGGTCTTCCTGCAATGCGTTCAAGATTATCTTCCCGATAGCGCATTATCTTCTTGGCTAACCCGCGAATGTCCTTGCTGGCAGGGGCATCCGGAGCAAATTTCATAAGGGGCGTCTGCCTGCGAACAGACTCAACAAGTGTCTGATCCTGATGAACAAATCCGAGATTCATCAGATCGATATCAAGAAAATTCTTGCAAGCAGCGGCTAGTCGCTCAAAAGTCTGGTTTGCTTCGTTGGCGTTGGTCGCCTGATTTACCACAATTAAAAAATCTTTGACCTGATGTTGCGTAACCAGTACTTTTATCATGGCATAACTGTCGGTCATGGAGGTCGGTTCTGGAGTAACCACCACAATGCGTAACTGGGAGAGTTCGGCAAAAGAGAGGACTGTGTGACTGATGCCAGCACCAAGATCAAGCATCAGAAAGTCATATGAACCTGCCAGCAGAACAAGTTTCTTGAAGAGGATGTCCTGCATGTCTTCATCCATTTCGACAAGTTCGGGGATGCCGCTGGTGGCCGGGAGCATGTCGAATCCGTTTTCAATTGCAACGACAACATCTTCGGCGTTCACGCCGGTCTGAAGCAGGTCGCGTAAATTGCGTTCCGGGGAAATGCCGAGCAGTACATCTAGATTGGCTAAACCAAGATCGCAGTCCATCAGGATGGCTTTCATCTTTGCCTGGTGCAAGGCATAGCCCAGGTTGAGGGCGATATTAGTCTTTCCGACACCACCCTTACCGCTCATAATGGCGAGGCTGAGAGTATTGTTATTATTCATGACATTCTCCATTATTTCCCGCCAAACAGGAATTGCTTCTCGTTTGCATGTACAAGAGTTTCATTCGGTACATTGTCTACAAAGAGTAACCGGGATACTTTGACCTGATTCTTGCCGGCAGATTTTGCTTCATAGAGTGCACCGTCAGCCAGTTCAATGAGCTGCGTATCATCTATTTTCCCCATCCCCTTGAAGCAGGTCAGTCCAGCTGAACAGGTGACGTTGAAAATCGTCTTGTTATCTGGGGAAGTAAATTCAATCTGCCTGAATTCCATGAGGAGTCGTTCAAGCAGGTTTTTTGCCCTGACCACGCCGGAACCGGCCATGATCAGCGCGAACTCTTCTCCACCAAAGCGTGCTGCTAGATCATATCGGCGGGTGCCTGATTTTAAATGCTCGGCAAATTTGACCAGAACCTCATCACCTTTGGGGTGGCCATAGGTGTCGTTTATTGATTTGAAGTTATCCAGGTCAAAGATGGCTAACGAAAGAGGTGTCTTAGCCCGCCGAGAGCGTTCCATTTCAATATCAAGGGTACGATCAAAAGCGCGTCTGTTCGCCAGCCCCGTAAGAGGATCATGATCTGTCTGATATGCCAACCGCTCTAGGGTCTTTTGAAACTGTTTGAGGTGCGGAAAGGCATTGTCGTTTATGGGCATGGTTAACCATTGCCTGAAGTCATGCTTCTCTGACAGGCTTTCCCATTCATCGGTGGATATGCCTTGGCATAGCCGGAAAATCCACACTGCATTATTCTTCTCGGGAGAATCAGGGCACTGACTGGAGAACGCACAGAGTTCTTCCTGAAGTGCAGCCAATTCTGTGGCGAGTTCCTGTTCTGAGAAATTAAGAGTTTTTTCCATGAGCATGGATATATAGTAAGTGGTTTCGAATCATTTCGTCTAGATCTCCGTCTAGAAAAGCGTCAACATTGCCGCTTTCACTGTTGGAACGATGGTCCTTGACCAAACGATAGGGTTGCAGAGTATATGTCCGGATCTGACTTCCCCAGGCAATGGCTTCCTTGGCCTGATAGTCTTGTCGACGGCTTTCTTCAATTTTTTTCAATTCCTGTTCAAAAAGACGAGCCTTCAGCAAACGCATTGCCGTGGCTTTGTTGCGGTGCTGGGATTTCTCATTCTGACACTGAGCAACAATGCCGGTGGGAATGTGGGTAATACGTACGGCTGAGCTGGTCTTGTTGACAGACTGGCCACCCGGACCACTTGAACGGAATGTGTCCACGCGCAAGTCTTCGTCTTTGACTTCAATTTCAATGTCGTCATCCAGATCGGGGTAGACATCAACCGAAGCAAATGAGGTATGCCGCCTTCCAGAAGAGTCAAAGGGAGAAATTCGAATCAATCTATGCACGCCGGCTTCCCCTTTGAGGAGGCCGTATGCGAATAGACCTTCCAACTGCAGGGTGACGGATTTGACTCCGGCCTCGTCCCCCGCCTGATAATCGAGCTGATTGACTTTGAATCCTTTGCGTTCGCCATAGCGCATATACATGCGCAGGAGCATTTCGGCCCAATCCTGCGACTCCACACCACCGGCTCCGGGGTGAATTTCGAGAATAGCGTTGGATTTATCATGTTCAAAGGCGAACATGGTGGCCAATTCCGTGCCTGCAAGGCGCTGACGAAGCAGTTTTACCTGATTGTCGAGTGCTGCCAGGGATTCCTCTTCAGGGTCTTCCTGAGCCAACTCAAGCCACTCATCGAGGTCTTCCTTTGCTTCGGAAAGGCCGTTGTACATATCGAGTTTGGTGGAAAGCTGACTTTTTTCCTTGAGAACAGGGGTCAATGCTTCAGGGTTGTCCCATGCATCGGGCTTGGAGAGTTCTTTTTCTATCGCCTCAAGTCGTTCTGCCGTCTCAGCGTAGTCAAAGACGCCCCCAGAGGGTTTGGAATTGCTCAATAAGCTCCGCGGATGCGGCTTTGAGATCAGGATATTCAAGCATTATATGATCGTTCCTTTTTGTCGTCTGGCGACAAAGAGTATGTAACCGAATCCAACGATGGTCAAAGTAAAGATACAATATTCCAACCAGTAGTGAATACGATGAAAAACAGTGAACCCGGTTCGGGGTTCAACAGCATGGCTGAGACTTTCAGCTTTGAACTGGGTGCCCATGGCCGCAATGCGTCCGGTAGGTGCGACAAAAGCGGATATGCCCGTATTGGTGCTGCGAACCAGCCATCTGTCCTGTTCAACTGCACGCATGATGGATAAATTCAAGTGCTGTCGTGGTGCCGATGTGTCACCAAACCAGGCATCATTGCTAATATTGATGAGTATATTAGCACCATTGGCTACTTGCTTCTGTGCCAGTTCAGGGAATATGGCTTCATAACAAATGAGCATGCCAAGGGCAACACCATCCAACATCAGGGGCTTATTGTCCTCGCCAGGGACAAAGTTTCCGGCAGCCGTGACCAATTTATCGAAAGGCAGCCATTCGGCAAAGGGCATATATTCGCCAAAGGGGACAAGGTGCTCCTTGTCGTAATATTGTGTTGTCCGACCAAGGGTATCCATGAGCCAGACTCGGTTGAAAAGAACATAGGAGCTGGACTTCATGTTTGTGACTTTATATGCGGGAGAACCGGTAATGATATTGATATCGGCTTCCTGCGCTAGAGTCTCAACCGCTTTGCGGTATTGGGTCCTGTCCTGAAGATAGAACGGCATGGCGGTTTCGGGCCAGATGACTGCTCGAGGCTTGTTCTGTCTGATTGCCTGAAGCGTCAAATGGGCATACTTTTTTATAGTATCGGCCTGATAGGCCGGAATCCACTTTTCACCCTGATCAACATTGCCTTGAATGGCGGAGAGCACGTAGTCCCCGTTGCCCTTTTCCAGAGTGTTTACTCTGTAGAAGCCAAAGGAAATCAAGGTAATGGTGATACCGACCGCCAGCCACAATGCGCTTCTATAGGTGCTGTAAAGCAGAAGCGCCACGGCCAGGGTGGTCATCACCCCAGACAGGCCGTACGCTCCGATGACAGAAGCACCCTGAATGGCGACGGGCCATGAGGCAAAGGCCGACGAAAGGTTGACCCAAGGAAATCCAGTCAGGACGATGCCCATGAGCATCTCCATGGTCGCCCATGCAAGCCCAGCCAGCAGACAAAGCGGAATACCGGTCAGTTTTTGCCCTGCGTGATACATGCCGAGGGAAAAAAAGGCGAAGTACAGGCTCATGAAAGAGGCCAGCAGAAACGGGCAGGGAAGGGCGATGTACCACGGCAGTCCACCATAAACCTGAACGGGAATGACCATCCAGTAATAACAGCCCGTGGCAGCAAGCACTCCTGCCATCCAGCCGAATTTAAAAGCTTTCTTCCCTGATGTTGCTCTGAATCCTATCCATGCCAGCCCCATGGGAAAGGCCAGGGCGGCCAGCGGAAAGTGGAACAGGGGATTGGCGAATCCGATCCAGGCGCCCAGAGTGGAGATGAGTACCAGTGTCAGCACGATTTACGCTTTCTTGTTGGGTTCGATTTTAATGGACCAGATTTGGCGGTCATCTGCCTCAAGGACGGTAAAGCGCCTGTTCGCAATGGTGAAGAACTCTCCCTGCCGAGGGATGCTGCCAGCCATTGCTGCCACATACCCGCCGATGGAGTCCACCTCTTCGCTTTCAAGCTCAAGCGCACATCGCTCACTGACCTCGTCCAGAGGAACGCGACCGGACACGATGAAGACGCCGTCTGATGTTTTTTGAATATCTTCAGGACGTTCCTGGTCGTGTTCATCCGGGATTTCTCCGACGATTTCTTCAAGAACATCTTCAAGGGTGACCATGCCGGATGTGCCGCCATATTCATCCTGAACAATAGCTATCTGGAGTTTTTCCCGTTTGAACAGGGAGAGGATTTCGTCCAGTTTGACTTCCTCCTGCACAAAGGAAACATCACGTATGAGTGAGAGGACAGGGGAGTCGTCCTGACCATGAAGAAGTGGGTCAAGAAGGTCCTTGGCATGGACCGCGCCCACGATATGATCCTTGGTGTTGCGATAGATGGGGATACGGGAGTGTGCCCCAAGATTAGTAATGATATCAGCAACATCTTTTACAGAGCTGTCGATTCCTGCACACACCATGTCGGTACGTGGAACCATGATTTCTTTGACCAACTTGTCGTCCAGTTCAAGGATGTTCAAGAGCATGGAGACTTCGTTGCGATCAATTTCTCCTTCAGCTCTGGCTTCGAGGATATGCTCCTCTATTTGCTGGTCATTGTTGCCGAATATTTTTTTTAAGATATAAATAAATCGACTGTCAGATCCTTCGTCCAAGATCAGACTCCTTGAATGGGGTTCGAAGCTATGAAAAATGGTATAAACGTTTGACGACAAACGTTTCATCATATTTTCTCTATTTAGACAGTGACACTCAGCCTGTCAATACGATCTTATGAAGGTTTGGTTACACAACGCCAAGTTTTTTAAGATGAATTTCGATACAGGAAAGAGCCGCTGGTGTAATCCCGGATATGCGTCCAGCCTGTCCCAGCGTACGAGGTTGTACGTTTGTCAACTTCTCCACCACCTCTCGGGTCAGGCCTGAAATTTCGGAGTAGTCTATATCTTCAGGTAAAATGGTATGTTCAATTGTTTTGAACTTTGCGACAAGTTCTTCCTGTTTGACGAGGTATCCTTCGTAGCGAACCTGGGTTTCAGCCTCGCGCAACACATCTTCTTCAAGGTCGGCGAGCGCCGGATAAAAAACGGTCAGTTTTTCGATGGACATCTGTGGCTGGCGCAACAGTGCGGCCAGTTCAACCGCCTTGCCAGGGACCGCTGCCCCGATTTCTTTCAGGATATCCCGTGTGGCGGCATCAGGGCGAATCCTGATGGTTCGCATAGCTTTCAGCGTTTCCTGCATGTTTTCCTGTTTGGCCGAAAACAGTGTCCATTGGGTGTCATCAACCAGGCCGAATTCGCGTCCTATGGGGGTCAGGCGTTCATCTGCGTTGCCCTCCCGCAACAGCAGTCGATGTTCTGCGCGCGAGGTGAACATGCGGTATGGTTCTTCTGTTCCCTTGGTAACCAGATCATCAACAAGCACAGCCATATACGCTTGATCTCGGGATAAAAGGAAAGGCTCATGCCCGGTGAGTTTGCTGAAGACATTCAACGAAGCCCACAAGCCCTGTGCAGCGGCTTCCTCGTATCCCGAAGTGCCGTTGATCTGTCCGGCAAAGTACAGTCCCGGGACCTGCTTGGTCTCAAGTGTCGGCTTGAGTTGTGTCGGAGGAGAGTAATCGTATTCAATGGCATATCCCGGACGAACAATCTGGGCGTTTTCCAGTCCTTCGATGGCAGCGATCATTTTTTTCTGCACATCAAACGGGAGACTGGTCGGGATACCGCTGGGGTACATTTCCGGGCTGTCATACCCTTCGGGTTCCACAAAAATCTGGTGCCGGTCTTTTTCAGGGAAACGGGCAACCTTGTCTTCGATGGAAGGACAATAACGCGCGCCGGTCCCTTCAATGACACCGGTAAACATGGGTGAACGGTCGAAACCAGAACGGATGGCGTCATGCGCCTTTTCGTTGGTGTACGTCAGATAACAAGGGATCTGCGGCATGGGGACGCTTTTATTACGAAAACTGAAGGGGACCGGTGGATCATCTCCGTGCTGGATTTGCATTACATCGAAATTAATGGAGCTTTTCAACAAGCGGGGAGTGGTCCCTGTTTTCAATCGACCGAGTTCAAAACCGAGTTCACGCAGGTTGTCCGACAGGAAGTTGGAGGCAGGGTCGCCCATGCGCCCACCCTTGAAGTTCTCCAACCCAATGTGCATGAGGCCGCGCAAAAAAGTGCCGGTGGTCAAAAGCACGGCTCGGGAGTGCATAATCTCACCAAGTTCAGTTCTGAGACCGCAGACCTTCCCATCTTTTGTCAGGATCGCTGCTCCGGTATCCTGAAATACCCAGAGATTTTCCTGAGAGAAAATGGATTTTTGCACCACCCGCATATACTCTATGCGGTCAATCTGGGCTCGGCTGGAGCGTACCGCCGGTCCTTTGCGGGTGTTCAGTATGCGAAACTGAATTCCGGCTGCGTCGGCCCATACCCCCATCATGCCGCCCAACGCATCAATTTCCTTGACCATGTGCCCCTTGGCAAGCCCACCAATAGCGGGATTGCAGGAGAGGTGGCCAATACGGTCGATATTGATGGTCAGCAACAGGGTTTTCAGGCCAAGTCTTGCCGCAGCCATAGCTGCTTCGCAACCGGCATGACCTGCGCCGACCACTATAAGGTCGAATTGATCGGGAAAGAGGGCTTTGGACTGCACGAAAACTCCGTGGTGTTATTTGGAGCAGAGCATATCGCCGATGACCTTGCCATCATTGATGGTGTTCTGGATGGACGCCCATTCATTGGGCTGGTGTGCTTTGTGGTTCAAGGTAGCCCAAACCACGGCATCATATCCTTTGCGCCGTAACATCGCCGCCACAGTGCCTCCACCAACACCCACGGTGCGCGGGTTGTTATTGTACACCTTCTTGATGGATTGCATGGTCTTGATAACGATCTCGCTGTCTACGGGAGTCGCAGGAGCGGCTTGTTCACGCATGGGGATGTCATAGGAAATGGTTACACCGTACTTTTTCTCGACCTCTGACCCAAAGCCCTTGATAGTATTGAGAATGTCATCAAGATCATATTCCGGCATAACCCTGGAATCCACATAGAAGACATCTCGGCCGGGGATTGTGTTCACATTGGCGACGTTGGCTTCTTTCATTGTCGGTTGGAACGTGGAGCGGGGCGGATCATAAATGGGATTTTCCGCATCGAAAATGCTTTCCAATTCTTTGATACGCAGAATGAAGTCCGCACAGGGGACCAGCGTATTCAATCCCATGTCGGGAGTGGACGCGTGGCACTGCTTGCCCTCAATGATGACCTTGAGCCAGAACATGGACTTCTCAGCCACTTCAACTTGTTCAGAGGTGGGTTCACCAAAATCCGGGATCAGAAAAAGATCGTCCTTGGAAAAAAGGTCTTCATGCTCATCAACAAGATACCCCAGTCCATATTGGGAACCGGTTTCTTCATCAGCCACAAAGATCATGCCGTAATTGATCTCCGGGGTGATATCGAGATCAATGAGAGCCTGAGCAACAAGAAGTGAAGAGACAATGCCTTGCTGATTATCCTCTACGCCACGACCGATGATTTTGTCGTCTTCCTGAACCAGGGTGTATGGATCAGAGGACCACAGAGCCAGGTCGCCAGGGGGCACGATATCAATGTGCGAGATGACCCACAGCGTTTTTTCTGTGTTTTTACCCGGCATAATGGCTGCGATATTGGGACGATAGCCACAGGAGACCCTGTCATCGGGAGCGTGAAATTCACGGATGTCAGCGATGTCCATGGACTTCAAGTGCTCAACCAGAAATTCAGCTTTTTCTTTTTCACCATCACCGCCGTTGGTGGGGCCCAATGCAGGGATTGCGGTGAGTTTCTTTTGTATATCGACAACGATTTCAGCTTGTTGATCAAGTTTTGAAAAAAGAGCGTCCATGGATTCTCCAGTGTTTATTTACTCAATATCCCAAATGTTCAAAGGTACAAACAAAAAAAAGGCGGGGACATTCGCCCCCGCCTTTTTTGCTTGCAAAATCCTAACGACCGCGAGCGGCGCGCTTGGAAGCCTTGAGCGGGTTGACTTTGACCTTGCCGGTCTTGTCCACTTCTGCGCGAACGTGGGTGGCAAAGTTGCAGACGCCGTGAGCCCATTTGGTAGCGGGCTGGGCGTAGGTCGGGCAGTACTTTGCTTCTTCAACAGAAACAACACGCTCGCAACCTTCACATTGCTCAACGACAGGTTCCATGATGACGCCCTTGTAGCTCAGACCTTCATCGGTCTTCACAGCGCCTTCCAGGGAAACAATAACTTTTTTCTTGGCCATGTTGTGCCTTCCTCCTAAAAATTATGCGGCTAAAAGTCAGCAGCTTTGAATCTTGATTAATGCAAGAGCAGAATTCGATATGCACCCGGGGTGGGTGTTGTCAAGTTATTTGCTCTTCTTTTTTCATCTTTCCGCAACAGAATGTACCCAGTCACTAGCCTGCAAAGCATTGGTGCGCAACAGATTTATGTCGATTGTCTTGAAATCTCCGTAAAGATAGAGGACTTCACCTCCGACCATGGTCATGCACACTTCCATGCCTGTCGCACCATACACCGCATGTGAGACATAATTGAACACAGGCATGAGATTCGGATACGCCAAATCAAGCGCAATCATGTCTGCCGGGCATCCTTTTTCAATCCTGCCCAATTCAGGCCATCCAAGGCAATGTGCCGAGTTACGAGTGGCCATGTCCAAAGCTGACTGCGCATTGACCGCAGAAGCGTCTTCATGACGGACTTTGCCGACAAGTGCTGCCAACCCCATATCACGAAACATGTTGAGTTGGTTGTTACTTGATGCGCCATCCGTGCCAAGTCCGACCATGACCCCGGCGTCCAGCATCTTTTGTACGGGTGAAATGCCGGAACAGAGCTTGAGATTGGAGACCGGGTTATGAACAACGTTCACACCGGAATCAGCAAGAATCTCGATCTCCTCATCCGTAACGTCCACACAGTGATGCAGGGTGGTGCGCTTGGTCAGAAGACCATGATGGTGTAGCAGCTCAATGGGTCGTTTACCATATTTATCCAAACAGACAGCTGTTTCCATTGGGGATTCCGCGAGATGAATCTGCCATGGAATATCCAGCTCTTCCGCCAGCTCGAAACTCGCGATGAGCTCCTCCGGCATGACCGTGAAAGCCGCATGTGGCGTAATGGCCGTACGCACTCTGGAGTGCGTCTCGAATTGCCGATTCAGTCCACGAAGCGTTTGCCAGCAATCTTCCGCCGTCTTGAACATCGGGGAAGGAAAACTGAAGAACCCTTCACCCAGAACGGCACGCAGACCACAATCAGCGACAGCATTTCCAGTGAGATGCTCATGGAAATAGCCATTGAGAAACGAAGTACACCCTGTGCGGATGAATTCTGCACAACCAATCTGAGCACCAATGGTAATCAGTTCGTCAGTCAGATGCGCCTCGACAGGCCAGATGTGGCTCTCGAGCCACTCCATGAGCGGCAGGTCGTCCGCTACGCCCCGGAGCAGCGTCATGGGCAAATGCGTATGTCCATTGACCAATCCAGGCATGAGCATCTTGCCGGAAAGGTCAAGACGTTGTGCGGGACAGTATCCTGTTTCCATGGATGCATAGGAGCCGATATCGAGAACAAGGCCGTCCTTGATAGCAACCCCGGCATCAGTGAGAATTCTGCGAGCATCGTCTTGTGTGACAACGACATCTGCCTTGATTATCAAGTCGCAGGGTGACGGAGCGGGTGTATTGGCGGTGGGGTGTGTCATTACAACTAGTCTATGTTTTTTATGACTTCAACGATCAGTGAGGTGACTTTTTCCACGTTGCCCTTGAATACTTCGAGGATATCATCCCAGGTAACGGGCGCTTCATCAGTCTTCCAGCAGTCGTAGTCGGTGCTCATTGCAACCGCGGCATAGGGAATGCCGGCCTCATTGGCCAGGATGCATTCAGGGGCAACAGACATGTTGATGACATCCGCACCCCACATGCGAAACATGTTCGATTCCGCACGGGTGGAGAAACGGGAGCCTTCAATGGTGATGACCGTACCGGTTTCGTGATGGGTGATATCCAGGCTTTTGCACGCATCGTTGAATAAAGACCGCAGGTTGTCGTCAAAAGGATCGGCCATGCCGGTGTGGACCGCGCCATGGGGTTCGAACTCTTCATAGAATGACACCGGCCGACGGCGAGTGAAATCAATGAATTGGTCAAGGATGACCAAATGTCCCCGATCGATCTCTTCACGCAGGGAGCCACAGGCCGTAGTGGCCAGAATAAGAGTGCAGCCCGCATCTTTCAATGCCTGTATGTTTGCGCGGTAGTTGACAAAAGTAGGCGGGACAGTGTGTTCACGGCCATGGCGGGCCAAAAGAACAACGTCTTTGCCTTCGATGGTTCCGACCTTGAGCGGAGCCGAGGGCTTGCCGTAAATGGTGTCAACATCAAGATCGTGTGCGTTCTGCAACAGTTGAGGATCGTCCAGGCCGCTGCCGCCAATAATGCCTATCTTGGTCATGGTAATACCTTCTAGTTGATTTCAAGGAGAAAATCGTGGTCAACGCCTGCGGCTTTCATAACCTTGTCTCCATCCAGGAAGCCGAGCTGAATGATGAAACCGGCACCCACGATAATTCCACCTGCTTCCTTGACCAGTTTGACCATGCCTTCAGCTGTGCCGCCGGTGGCCAGCAGGTCATCGATCAGGAGAACTTTGTCATCCTGTCCAATGGCATCCACATGCATGCACAGTGTGTCGGAACCATATTCAAGGTCATAGGTAACACAGCGGTTCTTATAGGGCAGTTTACCGGGCTTGCGGATAGGCACAAAGCTGATGCCCATTTTGAGAGCCAGGGGAGCGCCGAAGATGAATCCACGTGCGTCAGCAGCCACAATCTTTGTTGCACCGCTCTCTTTATATTTCTCTGCCAATTGATCCACAGCATACTGAAATGCTTCCGGGTCCATCAGAATCGGGGTAATATCGTAAAAGGTGATACCTTTTTTGGGGTAATCGGGAATGTCCCGCACATAATGACGTAAATCCATGAGTCCTCCTAAAATAATTAATACCGAAGACCCATACGTTTTGACACATTATGGTGTCAATGATGTTGCCAGACAAATGGCCTTCGGCTATCCATTGCCAACGGAGAACAAAGAATGAATGACCGCCATCAGCATAGAGCCAAGAAAAGTCTGGGACAGAACTTTTTGATCGATCAAAACATCTGTCGCAAAATCGTGGATGCTCTCGATCCCGGAAGCGATGATATAATAATAGAAATAGGTCCGGGGCAGGGGGCTTTGACAGAGCATCTTGCTGAAGTCGGGGCGCAGTCGCTGACAGCCATCGAAATGGACGACAGCCTTGCAGACCGACTGGATGAAGACTACCCGGATCTCAACGTCGTTCGGTGCGATGCCTTGAAATTCCCCTGGGCGTCTTTGAACAATGAGCCGTGTAAAATCATTGGCAACCTCCCATACAATGTGGGTTCCAAACTTATTTGGGACATCGTGAGTCAGGTGACAACGCTGCAAAGGGCGGTATTCATGGTCCAACATGAAGTTGCCCTTCGGCTGACCTCTCAACCGAACAGCAAGGCCTTTGGCGGACTGACTGCCTGGGTCAAGAATTTTTGCACCACGACATATCTGTTCAAAGTACCGCCGACAGTTTTCAGACCTCAGCCTAAAATTGATTCAGCTGTCGTTCGGTTTGATCCATTACCTATAAATCAATGGCCGGAAGATCCCGAAAAGTTGTCCGGACTGATTAAGATATTATTTCAACAACGAAGAAAACAGATTTCCACCATACTCAAGAAGCGGTGGTCGCCTGCTGTTGAAGCCTGGTTTGATCAGGAAGGCGTCAATCCAAAGAGTCGCCCTGAGAACCTCACCCCGGAACAATTTAGGGCGCTGTCGAAATGTATTTAGTGCACATTTTCACAAAAAGCTGAGGCCTCTTTTATTCGAATGGGCAAAAAAATGCACTTCAGTGTATATTTTAAAAAAGTAAAATGGCCTTGAAAGCGCCATATGGCGTAGTTTTTTTCGTTTTTTTCCTGCTCAGACTGGACACACAGCGAAAGTTCATTTAAAGGCCAAGAAGTGACTTGTTGAAGGAATCAAAGTGTGAGTACGTTTTGTGCTCTGGCTGCACTTTAACCAGATACGTACAGGTAATTATTCATCGAGGAGGAATGACTGATGACAAAGGCTGAATTGGTTGTTAAAATCGCGGAAAAGGCCAACTTGACCAAAGCTAACGCTGAGCGCGCACTGAATGCATTTCTTGAGACCGTTGAGGGCACTCTGGTATCAGATGGCAAGTTGACCCTGACTGGTTTCGGCACTTTCGCTGTTGAAGCGCGTAAGGCCCGCGTAGGACGCAACCCTCGCACCGGGGCTGAGATCAAGATCCCGGCCACAAAGGTCGTCAAATTTCGCCCTGGCAAAATTCTTAAAGACGCCGTCAAATAGTTGGAGTAATTTTTATGATGATTCACGGTGAAACCGTACACAGCCCACTGCCCATGGACCTTCCCTGGTGGATGCCCGATCACTTCGTCTTTTTCGGTGTCTTGTACATCGTCCTTGGCGTTATCGGCCTCGCCCTTGCTGTTACTGTCCTGCAGTCTCTGCGTGACGCCAAAGCAGCCGAACACTAGTTCATACATTTTTTGAGAATCAAGGCCTGTCGTCTCAGTCGACAGGCCTTTTCTTATGATACGAACTTTTGCTTTATAAAAATTAAGTGTTGCATTCCACGTGTGATACGTATATGTAAGTTCTCTTATTTCGCTAGCCCGCCAAAACATGCGGGCAGTTCACCGAGGAGGTGATTTACTTTGCCAGGCGTTTACTTTGATGAAAATGACAATTTCGACATCTCTCTCCGCCGCTTCAAGAAGCAGGTCGAGAAGGCCGGAATTCTGTCCGAGCTGAAAAAGCGTCAGCACTACGAAAAGCCCAGCGTGCAGAAGAAGAAAAAGAAAGCTGCCGCCAAGAAAAGGCTTGCTAAAAAGATGCGTAAAATGCGCAACATGTAGACATGAGTCTTTTTAAACAAATAGACAAAGACTACATCGAGGCCTACAAGGCTAAATCGACGGTAAAAGTGGCCGTCTTGAGACATCTCAAGACGGCCATTAAAAACCGTTTGGTCGATGAAAAGGCTGAGTCCCTCGCGGACGAAGTCGTTCTTGATCTTATTGCAAAACAGGTCAAGCAACGCAAAGATTCATACGATCAATATATGAAAGCTGACAGAGAAGATCTGGCTAAGATCGAAGCCGCAGAGCTTGTCGAGCTTGAAGTATATCTTCCCAAACAACTTTCCGATGATGAGTTGAATGCAGCGGTCGACAAGGCCATTGCCGACCTCGGTGCGTCCTCCATGGCTGACATGGGTAAGGTGATGCAAGCTGTCCTTTCCGCCCACCAGGGGCAGGTGGACGGCAAGAAAGCCAGTGGACTGGTTAAGTCCAAGCTCTCCTAACTTTCCAAGGACGCGACTCACTTATGGAGTCCAGAACTTTCCATGTATTGGAGTTTCCCAAGATCCTTGGGGCATTATCCGGTTTCGCCATATCCGAACCCGGGGCTCAGTCGTGCCTGGAGATCAGCCCGTTTAAATCATGTGAAGACGTGCGGAACGCGTCCGTTCTGTTTGAACAGGCAGCCCAGTGGGTAGGGGAGTCCGGCTTCAAGTTGACGCCATTCCCCGAGATGGGAGGCATCTTTCCCCATCTGGACAGTGATCAGGCGGTCCTGGATCAGGATGCGCTTTTTGCCTTACGTATCATTCTTGATATAGCCAAAAACGCCAGGGAGTCCCTTGAACGTTTTCAGGATCGGGAATGGGATACGCTTCACACGACTCTTTTCAACTATGCATGGCCCCAAAAGACTATTTCCGGCATTGTCCGTTGCCTGGATGCGGAAGGGCAAATACGAGATGAAAGCTCGCCCGACCTATTGGCTGTCAGGCAGGAAATTCGTTCCATTCATCAACGTTGCACCAAGCGGGTCAAAGACTTCATTTTGCAGGAGAACATGGCCCAGGCCATGCAGGATGAATACATGACGGTTTCGTCAGACCGTTATGTGCTGCCCATCAAGGCAAACTACAAGAACAAAACCAAAGGCATCATCCACGACTATTCACAGACGGGTGAGACCTGCTATTTCGAACCAATTTTTCTTGTTGAGACGAACAACAAGCTTCAGGAACTCAAGCGTGAAGAGCGCGCTGAAGAGTACAAGGTGCTGCAATATCTGACCGATCTCGTTCGTACAGAACGGGAAGAGGTTGCTGGAGCATATCAGGCGCTTGTTGTTATGGATGTTCTCATGGCCAAGGTGCAACTGGCCAATCAGTACGACGGTCGCACTATAGAAGTAGTGGAAGAAGGGGCGCCCAACCTGCTCAAGGCTCGGCACCCTCTGTTGGCCCTGGCAGAAGAATCTGTTCAGGCTCTTAGCATAGGATTGTTGGATGGCCAGAAGGCCATGATTGTCAGCGGAGGCAACGCTGGTGGTAAGACGGTCTGTCTCAAGACCGTGGGCCTCATTGGATTGATGGCCTTTTCCGGTCTGCCTGTGCCTGTGGCCGAGGGCAGTCGACTGCCGTTCTGGACTGAAATATTTGTTATCATGGGTGATGAGCAATCCCTTGAAGAAAATGTGTCCACATTCACGGCGCAGATTCAATATCTGCAACGCGTATGGGAGCATGTTGACAGCCGTTCTCTGTTCATTCTCGACGAATTTGGCGCTGGCACCGATCCTACGCAGGGCGCCGCGTTAGCTCAGGCCGTGATTGATTCATTGGTTGAACGGCAGGCTACAACCTTTACGGCAACCCATTTCCCGGCGCTGAAGGCGTATGCAATGGCCACCGAAGCCGTTCGTGCTGCCAGCGTGCTGTTTGATCCGAGTACAAAGAAGCCGTTGTTCAAGCTCGCCTACGACCAGGTGGGAGCATCCATCGCACTGGATGTGGCAAAAGAGCATGGACTCCCTCAAGAAATTCTCACTCGTGCCGAAAAGTATTTATTGCTGGATGGTTCCGATACATCCTCTGTCCTCGACAGACTCAATGCAATGGCCGTGAAACGCGAAGACGAACTGGATGCCATTGAAAGGGAACGGGGAAAGATTGAGCAGAAGCGCGCCAAACTGGAAGAAAAATTTGAGAAGGAGCGGACCAAACTTCTCAAGGATATTCAGACACGCACTCAGGACCTGGTCAAACAGTGGCAGGCTGACAAAATCAGTCGAAAAGAGGCCCGTAAAAAATTGTCTCAGGTTCGTATGAAAGTTGAAGATATGGGAGCATCACAAGAAAAAGTTGCCTCCTTTGCCTTCAATGATATTGTCCCGAACATGAAAGTGTCGTATCTGGCATGGAACAAGATCGGTACCGTGCTTGAAGTCAACACCAAGAAAAAGCAGGCCAAAGTCGATATCGGCGGTGTAGCCATGTGGGTCAAGGCGGAACATCTCGGTCCGGCTGGTAAGACAAGGAAGGCGCCCTTCAAAAACGCAAAACCAGTGTCTTCGCCAAACGATCTTGTGGTAGAAGTCGACCTTCGGGGAAACAGGGCGGATATGGCTATTGCCGAACTTGAGCGGGCCATGGATAGCGCTTTGCGCAAGGGTGCTGGCAAGTTGGAGATCGTTCATGGTCGCGGTACTGGGGCATTGCGACGTGAAGTCCATAATTTTCTTAAATACTATCCGGCGGTTGAGACGTTTTCCCTGGCACCCGAAGATCGGGGTGGGGATGGCATGACTGAAGTGAAATTGAAGTAATCGACGGAGACGCTTGGTGGACAGAAGTGGTGTCGAGGCTGTCAAGGCCCGAATCAATATCTCGGACATAGTGCGCCGTTATGTAGACCTGAAACCCGTTTCAGGCCGATTTATGGGGGCGTGTCCATTCCATCAGGAAACCAAACCTTCCATGTCCGTCAATGATGACGAAGGATTTTTCTATTGCTTTGGGTGTCAGGCCTCAGGTGATGTCATTGATTTTTATGGACGTATCAATGGGCTGGATTTTCGGGAGGCTCTTGAGCAGTTGGCTGCCGAGGCCGGGATCGAGCTCTCACATGTCCCCCATGACCCGCATGCAGCTGAACGGAAAGCCCGTACACAGATGCTCATTGCCATGCATGAGGAAGCCAGCCAGTGGTTTCAGCGGAATTTGCGTGTAGCCTCTGGAGATTTTTGTCGAAAATATTTGACTGATCGTGGTATGACACAGGACGTCATGGACAAATTCCAGTTGGGGTATAGTCCTGACGATTGGCATGGTTTGGACAATTTTTTGAAATCAAAAGGGCGAAATCCTGATCAAGGGGTCGAAGCCGGACTTTTGTCAAAAAACGAAAAAGGTAATATTTACGATAGATTCCGTGGAAGATTGATTTTTCCCATTCAGAATTTATCAGGGAAGGTTATTGCTTTTGGCGGTAGAATTATTACAGATGGAGAACCCAAGTATCTGAACAGTTCGGATACTCCCATCTACAAGAAGGGCGACCACTTGTATGGGTTGAATCTGGCACGGTCCACTATGACTCGAACAAAACGAGCCATTCTGACCGAAGGATACATGGATGTGATATCGCTGCATCAATTCGGCTACACTGACGCCTGTGGTGTTTTGGGAACTGCCCTGACATCTGAACAGGTTAAAAGGTTGGCTGGATTTGTGTCGCGTATTGATCTTGTTTTTGATGGCGATGGAGCCGGCCATAAGGCCGCCATGAAATCCAGCAGAATGATCCTGTTGCAGGGTGTGGCTTGCAAAGTGGTCATCATGCCGGATGGGGAAGATGTGGATAGTCTGCTTCAGGTTCAGGGAGCGGATGGATTCGAGGCTTGCATGAATGAGGCCCCGGATGGTTTGGCGTATTGCATGAATACTTTGCGCACGGCTTTCGCGCCAAGGGAAATCATGGCTTGGGCCAAAAGTTTTTTGTCGGATTTGGCCGATGCATCCTTGAGGGCATATTACCTGCCCCGGTTGGCTGCAGGGCTCGGGTTATCAGAGGCTGACTTCAGGCGTGATGCCGGTGTAAGCGCACCGCCACGCAACACACAACAGCAGCCTCGACAGACTCAGGCTCCTCAGCAGGCACCGGTAATGGGTGTAGGCAAGGATGATAAGGACGATCGGTACTTTTTACAGTTTCCGATCCAGTATCCGGATTATGTGCCGGAACTATCCAAAAGAGGATTTGATCGTATTCTTCGCACTGATTGGGCGAAGGCATTGTGGGAGAAGCTGGTCAATGCGCAACCAGGCCAGATAGCAGATCTGTTGGGTGGCCAGGAAAAAAGCTTCTACATCAGATGCCGCGAAGAAATGCGGGCAAACATTTTGTCCGGTCGGGAGTTGTTGAACGAATGGCAGCATATTTGTAACAAAATCTCGTCTGGTAAAGATGAAATGAACAGACGTCAGCTCACTGAGGCCATACGTCAGGCGCAGGAAACAGGCGACACCAAGCGGGCACTTGAACTCTTGGCCTTGAAGGAATCTCGCAGGAGGGATGATGAGCAACATTAAAGAAATTCAACAGATAAAAACCCTTATTGCCGAAGGTAAGAAAAAGGGATTTCTCACATATGAAGAATTGAGCAAAGCTCTTCCATCCGACTATAATTCGCCGGAACAACTGGAAGAGATTCACGCCATTTTCGACCAGATGGACATTGCCATCGTGGATTCCGAAGATAGCGGCAAAAAACTCAATCCTGAAAAGGAACTGGAGTTGGATGAAAAGGAGGAAGATTCCACGGAATATGCCTCTCGCTCCACAGACCCGGTACGCATGTATTTGCGTGAGATGGGCGCTGTGCCGCTTCTGGACCGGGAAGGTGAGGTCGTCATAGCCAAGAAGATTGAAAATGGCGAAATGGACGTTCTTTACTCTCTGGTTGAAGTTCCCGTGGCTATCGAAGAGCTCATTGATGTGGGGCATGACCTCGATGAAGGATATATCAAGCTCAAGGACGTGGTCAAAACCATTGAAGAAGATGATCCTTCCGAAGATGAAATGAACCAGCGCCAGCGCGTCATCCATCTGCTCGGTGAGGTGAGAGACCTCTACGATAAGAAGAGAAAACTGTATGGCAAGCTTGACTACTGTGCGTGCCTGGACAAGCGCGTCTACAGTGTCCAGAAGGAAATCCTTGATTTCAAGGAAGAGGTTGTCACGCGTCTTCGCGACATCAAGCTGGAAAAGACACTGATTGATCGTATTATCGAGACAGTTAATGACTATGTGCGCCAGATGCACAACTGCCAGCGCGACTTGTCAGCATATATCCTCTCTGTGGGACAAACCAAGACTGAGATAGAAGAACTGTTCAAACAGGTTGACGATCGCGAGATCAACCCCGTTGTGGCTGCCGACACACTTGGCATGACCGTGGAGGAATTCTTCTCCTTCAAGGAAATGCTCGCAGGTAAGCTGGAGATCATGAATCGTCTTCAGGACAAGTGCTGTCACTCTGTCCACGACCTCGAAGAGGTGCTGTGGCGCATCAAGTCCGGCAACAGCACGGCCATGCGGGCAAAGCAGGAGCTCATTCGTGCCAATCTGCGTCTGGTTGTGTCGATTGCCAAGAAGTACACCAACCGAGGCTTGCAATTCCTGGATCTCATTCAGGAAGGCAACATCGGCTTGATGAAAGCTGTCGATAAATTCGAATACCAGCGTGGATATAAATTCTCCACGTACGCCACATGGTGGATTCGTCAGGCCATCACCCGTGCCATCGCGGACCAGGCCAGGACGATCCGTATCCCTGTGCACATGATCGAGACCATCAACAAGCTTATCCGGACCTCTCGGTATCTCGTACAGGAACTGGGTCGTGATCCTTCTCCCGAAGAGATTGCGGAGCGTATGGATTATCCGCTTGAAAAGGTCAAAAAGGTTCTCAAGATCGCCAAAGAGCCTATCTCTCTTGAGACGCCAATCGGTGACGAGGAAGATTCCAGCCTTGGCGATTTCATTGAAGACAAGAAGGCCACTGCGCCTGCTGAAGAGGTGGTCTCCACCAAACTCGGTGAGCAGATTGCCTCAGTCCTGTCTGACCTGACTCCACGTGAGGAGCAGGTACTCAGGAAGCGCTTCGGCATTGGTGAAAAGTCCGACCACACTCTGGAAGAGGTCGGTAAGCTTTTCAACGTCACTCGTGAGCGTATCAGACAGATTGAGGCCAAGGCCCTCAGGAAGCTGCGTCACCCGGTTCGGAGCGCACTGCTTAGGTCATACTTCGAAAATTAAAAACCAATCGGGTCGAGGAGTTCTGCTTCTCGACCCTTTTTTTATTGAATATGGAAATATACTACGCGTTCATCATTCCGGTTTTGGCCATTGTTATCGACCGTGTATTCGGCGATCCCCATTCTTTGCCTCATCCTGTTCGGCTTATTGGCAAAGGGTTAGATATGTTTGAAAAAGCCGCGCGCGATATTGATATAAACCTGCGTCCGACAGGGTGGGGAGCAATTTTTCTCTTTTCAGGACTAGCCTGGGTTGTCACGAAATCGCTCGCGTCCATCCCTTATGTCGGCGTCATCATCGTCCTATACCTTGCCTATGCAGGGCTGGCACTGGGCAGTCTGCTCAATGAATCCAACAAGGTCGCCAATTTACTGGATGAAGGGAACCTTGAAGAGGCTCGGCAAAAGCTTGGCCTGTTGGTGAGCAGGGATACAGAAGCGCTCGATGAGAATGGTCTCCGTAGGACTCTGGCTGAGACCCTCAGTGAAAATTTCAATGATGGCTTTGTAGCACCGCTTTTCTATCTTCTTCTGTGCGGCGTTGGTGGTCTCTGGGTCTACAAAACCGTCAGCACCATGGATTCAATGTGGGGCTATAAGACGGAAAAATACAAGGACCTGGGAGAAGGGGCGGCAAGGGTGGATGATGTTCTTGCCTACATACCCGCCAGAATAACCGCCTGTCTGATGATCCTCGTGGGTAAAATTCGAGGACTGAATTTCAAGGATGCGTGGTCGAATTTTGTTTTTGACGCCAGGAAGATGGAAAGCCCTAACGCAGGGTGGCCCATGGCGGCAGCCGCATGGTTGGTGGGAGCGCAGATGGGCGGCAGTACCGTTTATTTCGGCAAGATCAAGGAAAAGCCCATACTCGGTTTGAAAGGCGTTGAGTGGTCAAAAGAAAAGGTCCAGCTATTGTTGGGGCTGTGCCGTTGGACAGGCTTTCTGACCGCCTGTATTCTTATTCCACTTCTTGGTTTGTTGCGATTAGTGTTTTAATTATTCGACAATAATTGCATCCGGGAGGAGGATATGAAATGTACTGCCTTCTCCGATATTGGATTCAGCCCATATCCGCCCATTATAATGCTTGATGATCTGTTGGCAGATGGGAAGACCGAGTCCTGTTCCCTGGCGCTTTTCACCCAGAGTATCACCGCTTCTTACTATGTAGAATTTGTCGAATATATCACTCAAGTTCTCTTGAGGAATCCCCTGGCCCTGATCCGTAATAGAAAGGAGTACGCCTTCTTCATGAGATGACATGCGTACGCTCAATTCTCCTTCTTCCGAAAATTTTACCGCATTGCTGATAATGTTTATGAGCACCTGGGTAAACAGATCTGCATCAAGGCGTACGACAGGAGCATCCTGTGGTATGTCGATGCAAACATACACTTTTGCATTGTTGACGAACATCCCCGCCAATGAGTTGAGCGCTGATTCTACTGCATCTTTCAGACATATATCTGTGTCTAACCATTCCATCTGGCCTGATTCAATTTTGGCCAAATCCAGAACATTGTTGATTAAACGGGTGAGTCTGCAACACTCGTTACTGACGATATTCAGGTTCTCGGCCATCCTTTTCTTGATCTTGTCTATATTTTGCCCATCAATGGATTGAGGAAGATTGGCCACTCCTTTACTGATCAATTTGGTAAATCCGAATATGGAGGTCAGTGGTGTTCGCAGCTCGTGGGATACCAACGACAAGAAATTGGATTTCTTTTGATCTGATTGTTCTGCCTTGATTCTGCCGTCGATCTCTTCTTGCAGTTGATTGTTTATGGAAATAAGCCGAGTTCTTTCATGTTCAAGGTGATCATTTTTTGCCTGCAGAAGCCGAAACATCCTTTTTTGGATGACGACACTCATATGAACGAAGATCGCACCGAACAAAAAAATGATCGAAACAAAAAGGGCGCTTAATGTGTGAACTTTCGTCATGAAAAGATATAAAACACCAAGATACCCTAAAAGGAAAAATGCCATGAAAAGATGATGGATTCTGATGAAATGTCGTGTCTTATCATCTTGAGTGCTTGTATATCTGTCTGTTTCCTTAATGTTCTGTTGATAGCTGAGAATATTGGCGAGCATGATGAGCGCACCTAAAAAGATAAGTCCGCTTGCTGTAATAAGTGATGTGTCCATGCCTAACTCCCGCTTCAAATTTGTATCAAAACCCAGCCCAATTTCTGACCTATAAAGTCGGGAATAACAATGGCATTATAACATAAAAAAAGGGCTTCATAAGAAGCCCTTTTTAAATGAATTTACTCTCCGAGTTCGATACTTCGCATATATGATTCGAACACGCCGTCGATAATGTCACCTCTGACCGCCTGACGGTCAAAATGCATTAACGCACGAATAGTCGTTCCTCCAGGAGAGGTGACCATTTCCCGCAGTTCAGAAACGGAGTAATCGGACTCGCTGGCCAGTTTGGCAGAACCGAGGAAAAGTCCTTTGACCATTTCGGCTGCCTGTGGCCGGGTAAGACCGAGTGCAACGCCGGATTCTATCATGGCTTCCATGAAATAGAAGACATAGGCAGGCCCGGAGCCGATCACGCCTGTAAAGGCATCAAAGAGCTTTTCGGGCAGAATGTGAGACTGGCCAATGGATTCAAAAACCTCGGGTACAAACACTTTCATGTCATCCGTAAGCTTTTTGTCATCCAGACAGATGGCGGCAACACCTTCGGCCACAAGGGCTGGGGTGTTGGGCATGACTCTGACTACAGGGCACTTGCCCTCGGTCCAGTCTTCATATTTTGCCTGTGTGATACCGGCGCAGATGGAGATGAAGCACGTGGAGCTTTTCAGCTCTGTTGTGACTTCCTTGACCACGGGTTCGGCGTGCTGGGGTTTAACTGCCAGCACAATATAGTCGCATGCCTTGACCAGATCCACGGCTGTGTCATGCGACACCAGACCATAATCCTTGCCCAGTTTGGCAAGGCTTTCCTTGTCCAGGTCAAAACCATGCAACTGGATGTCGTCACGAGAAGCCAGCCCCTTGATGATGGCTGAGCCCATGTTGCCAACGCCTATGAACCCGAGTTTTTTAGTCATTATCCCACCAGCTCGTTGTCGTTGAAGAAGTAGGCTACCTCGGTCTTGGCAGTGTCAGGACCGTCAGAACCGTGGCAGGAGTTGTTTTGGATATCCTGGCCATAAGCGGCGCGAATGGTGCCCTCGGCAGCTTCGGCAGGGTTGGTGGCACCCATGAGAGCGCGGTACTTTTCAATGGCGCTCTCGCCTTCGAGGCAGGAAACCACAACCGGACCGGAAATCATGTAGTCCACGAGCTCGCCAAAGAAAGGACGTTCGCTGTGAACAGCGTAGAAGCCTTCGGCTTTTGCACGATCCATGTGGATCATTTTCATGCCTTTGATCTTCAGACCGGAATCGGTGATCATTTTCAGGATTTCAGCAATGAGACCGCGCTCGACTGCGTCGGGCTTGATGATGGAAAAGGTTTTTTCGATAGCCATATGAGCCTCCATTAATTGTTGTTCATATACACATTGACATGGATTTGCCAATCCATGCCATAAGGCCAGCCCCCGCGGGCCTTAACTCAATAACATACGGTCAGAGACTCCCTCACCGCCACGCAACTCGGAGAACCGATTGAGGAGATCTTCGACCTTGAGATTTTGTTTTTCTTCGCCACTGATATCCATGACAACCTGACCGCGGTGGAACATGATAAGCCTGTTCCCCATGCTGATGGCCTGATTCATGTTGTGTGTCACCATCATGGTGGTCAGATTCTGCGAGCTGACGATTTCTTCGGTCAAGTCCAGAACCATGGCTGCTGTCTTCGGGTCCAGGGCGGCCGTATGCTCGTCAAGCAGGAGCAGGCGAGGACGAACTAGCGTCGCCATAAGCATGGTCAATGCCTGTCTCTGTCCGCCAGAGAGGAGCCCTGTGTGCGTTTTGAGGCGATCTTCCAGCCCAAGCCCCAATACTGCCAGCTTCTCTTTGAAGAATTCACGGTCCTTGGCCTTGATACCCAAACGCAAACTGCGAGACATACCGCGTTTGTTGGCCATGGCAAGGTTCTGTTCGATGGTGGCTCCGGCACAGGTTCCAAGCAACGGATCCTGAAACACGCGACCAATCATGCCGGCACGCTTATGTTCCGGCCACTTGGTAATGTCTGTGTTCTCAAGAACAATCTTGCCGGAGTCCGTGTAGAATGATCCGGCAAGCGCATTCAGAAAAGTGGACTTTCCTGCACCGTTTGAGCCGATGATAGTGATGAAATCGCCATCTTGTATTTCCAGGTTGACGCCGTTGAGTGCGGTCACTTCGTTGACGTCACCCTTATTGAATGATTTGGTTACACCTGTAATGGAAATCATGCAGACCTCCCGGCGAGGAATTTTTTCTTCATTTTGGGCATGATCAGAGCAAAGACAACCAAGGTCGCTGTGATCAAATTCAAGTCACTGGGAGTAATGGAAAAAGCACCAAGTTTCAGTCCGAGAGCCAAGGCAATGGCAATACGATACAAAACAGAACCAAGCAGGGCGGCAATAAGCGCTCGACTAATGGTCTTGTCGCCAAACACGGTTTCACCAATGATTACAGAAGCCAGCCCTGCTACGATGGTTCCCACACCCATGTTGACGTCTGCCGCACCCTGATTCTGTGCTACGAGTGCGCCGGATGTCGCCACAAGGGCGTTGGACAAGCCGACGCCGAAGATGATGACATTGTCTGTATTAATCCCCTGACTGGTGATCATCTGCTTGTTGTCCCCGGTAGCCAGAAAAGCAAACCCTTTTTCCGTGTGCAGAAACCATATCAATATGAGAATGACGATAATACTGATAATGCAGAAAAGGAGTGGGGTCGAATATTGTGGAAGCAACCCGGTAAGGTTGTTGAACCAGTCTACCACGGTGTCCTGACCAAGCAGCGCCATATTGGGCCGCCCCATAATGCGCAGGTTGATGGAGTAGAGCGCGATCATGGTCAGGATGGATGCAAGCAAGTGTAATATTTTGAATTTGGTATTGAGTATACCGGTCACCATCCCTGCAATAAATCCGGCGCCGGTTGCCATAAGCACAGCCAGGAAGGGAGAATAGCCGGCGGTGATGGCCACGGCGGATACGGATGCTCCGAGAGGCAGGCTGCCATCAACGGTAAGATCCGGAAAATCAAGCACTCTGAACGTCAGATAAACGCCGATAACCATAAGGCCGTAGGCAAATCCTTGTTCAAGAGCTCCAAATAAAGCGTAACTGGTCATATTCCTTTCCTGATGTATCAAGAAGACATTACATTTCAGCCCGTTGGAAAAAGGGCAAAAAAAGGCGCGTTGTAGACAACGCGCCTTGTATACTTATTAGGGACAATACGCAAATTGAGCAGAGCCTACTCAATAACCTTATCTGCACGGGCGATGATGTCCTCAGGCAAGGTGACACCCATGGCCGCAGCGGCTTTCTTGTTTACATGCAGCTTGAGATCATTGAGAAACTCCACCGGCATGTCGCCGGCTTTCACACCGTCGGCCAGAATTTTTGCAGCCATATCACCTGTTTGCAAGCCCATTCTGTAATAATCGACAGCAACAGCGGCAATGGCGCCCCGAGCAACTGAATCGACATCAGCGACAATCAAAGGCAATTTGTTCTGAGAGCAGACTTTGACTGCGGACTCCACGGCAGAGATAACGGTGTTGTCAGTGGGGATGTAAACAACGTCACAGCGTCCGACCAGGCTTTTCGCCGCCTGATACACTCCGCTGGAGTTGGCGACTGTCGCCTCTTCAACGCCAAGGCCGACAAGAGTGGCCTGTTCTGTAAGCGCATTGACCAGCACCACTGAGTTGGGCTCACCGGCGTTGTAAATGACACCAATGGTTTTCACGGAAGGGACAATTTCTTTGATCAAAGCCACATGTTTGTCCATGGGGCTGAAATCGGACATGCCGGTTACGTTGCCGTTTCCGCTGTTTTTGAGATCTTTGACCAAGCCGGCTGAAACAGGGTCGGTGACACCAGTGAAAACGATGGGGCGATCTTTGATTTTCTGGGCTGCAGCCTGTGCGCCGGGAGTGGCGATAGCCAGGACGAGATCAGGCTCTTCGCCCTTTATCTGACTGATAATCTGCACGTTGGTTGCCGAGTTTCCCTGGGCAATGTGCACGTTGAACGTAGCGTCGATGCCTTTCTCTTTCAATCTGTCGATAACACCGTTTCGTATGGCATCCAGCGCGGGATGTTCTACTATCTGTGTGACAGAGACTGTGTAGTGGTCACCGGCAAAGGATGGTGCCGTAAGCAGCAGGAGCGCTGCCATGGTCAGTAATATCTTTTTCATGAAATGAATCCCTCCTCGAATTAATTGAGAGTGGAAGTTGAACAACAGCAGGGTGCAAAGTCAAGGTGTTTTCAATTCGGAGAACAAAAAAAGGGCCGCGAAATGCGGCCCTTGGAACAATATATAGTGAAGATGTATCAGAATCTGATCTCTTCCTCTTTAACGATCTGAAAGGACTTATTGCCTTTGACGCGGCCAGGTAGGCCACGGAATTTGCGGATCCCCTCAATTTCCGCTTCCAGCAATTCGTCTTCGTCTGTATCCAGCAGAATGATATCCCCTTCCTGCAGATAAAGAAGCTGACGGCCGCTGATGGCGGTCTTTCCCATGCGGACAACAATCTCCACCGGAGTTTCCATGAGCCGTTCCTTGAACCGGTTGATCCAGACATGGTCGACTTCCAGACGTTCCGACTGGAAAGAGGCATGCAGCTTGGAACGGATAGGTTCCATGGTCGCATAGGGCAGACACACGATAAGAGAGCCGATGGCGTTTTCAAGTTCAACCTCGAACGTAACCACGATCACGACATCCGAAGGTGGAACAATGGCGGCGAACTGGGGGTTGACCTCTGTGCGCACCATCTCGACATGCACTTCATGGACCGGTTTCCAGGATTCTTCCATGTTTGCCAGAGCGATCTTGACCACGCGCTCGACAATGGCCTGTTCGATCGGCGTGAAGTCACGACCTTCAACTTTGGGCTGGGAGCCAGCTCCGCCAAAAAAGTTTTCAACCAATGCGAAGACCAGGCGGGAGTCAACAACCAGCAATGCGTTGCCGCGTAGCGGATCCATTTTGAAAATGGATATGGAGGTGGGCACCGGCAGCGAGCGCATGAAGTCTCCAAACTTTGACATGTCGATGGAGATGGGGTTGATGTCCACACGTTTGCGCATGGTGTTGGCCAAGGCATTTGTGCACAAACGAGCGAAACGATCGTTGACGATCTCAAGGACGGGCATACGACCGCGAATGATCCTGTCCTGGTTGGCCAGGTCAAAAGCGACAACGCCGGTATCATCCTCCGGTATCTCAGTCTCTGTTTCGACATCCCCGCCGGAAAGTCCCCGGAGCAGGGCATCTACTTCATCTTGTTCGAGGATTTTGCTCATTTCAAAAAAGCCTCATTCTTGCCGATTGTTCGGCCCGTTTGTCATCGGTTTTCGCCAATAAATTGAATATCGGGTAGATATTAAGCAAAAAATGGACCGTATGGCTCATCTTCTTATCGTCAACTCTGCATATTTGCTTAAATTGATTTTTACACTCAGGAACAATTCAAAGCAATAAAAAGGCGCCAAATATCCGCATTTATTCATAACATTATTTAAACAATTTTGGGAGTTTTTCAAATATCTACATACAGCTTTTGGAATATAATAACAAAAACAGACTGTTACACATCGACACTTTTTCTTTAAAAAATGTGGGAGTGTAAAAACACACTACAGCCTGATGTGCAACAAAAAGGTGCAAATTAGGAACAAAAAAGTGCAAATGAGCATTTAGATGCACATTAAAACTGCAGAAATTTATTCTGGAGAGAGTCTCGATAGAGCAATAATCTGAATGGTTCTGTTTCTGGATTTGCTCCATTTTTTGAGCGCGGCCAGAGTTTCCTTATAGGGGTGTCCGATGGCAATGGCTGTCCCCTTGGTCAGGGCAACCCGTTCGGTCTTTTTGAGTTGATGAACGATGGCATCCACATCCTTGACGTTGTCCAGAAAGGTATCCCTTTCATAAAAGGGAATAGCCACGGATTTCGCGACTTTTCTGCCTACACTCTTCGAAGAGGTTAAACTGTCAAGAAAGTACAGACCATGCCGTTTGAATTCTTCCAGAGCAACTCTCATCCCCTGAGCATTGCCTGTAAATTGCGACCCCATATGATTGTTGACCCCGATGGCTTCGGGGATTTTCTGGAGATTGGCCTGGACCTGCTTCCTGATATCGGCAGCACTCATGGTCACGAACAAGGCGTCATCCCCTGGGTTGACAGCAGGATATCCAATAGGCTCCATTGGGAAATGTACAATCAGATCATGCCTGTTCTGACTGATGAGTTCCACCGAGGCTCTGGTTGAACTTGCATTGGGCCAGACGGCAAACGTCAGGTTAAGATCGAGACGAATCAATCCTTTGAGTACAGAATAATTTTCGCCAACATCATCAATGACAATAGCGAGTTTGGGGCCTTTGACTTCGGGAATGGCAATGACACGGGGCTTGGCCTCAAGCAGCAGGCGATGGGTCGGCAGACCATTTATTTCCACCATGGCCTCATTGTCACCATTATCCAAAAGAACGGCATCAGGCAGGCGCTCATAGAGGCGCTTCCTCAAAGTGATCAGAAAATGCTGCCTGTCATCAACCTTGGGCATTTGGAGAATCTGATAGTGATACCCTCGGCCATCCAGCTGACGCAGTTCAACGTCCACCAGATCGAGATTACTCATCTTCAATCCCAAATCCTGCATGGATTGAATGATGGCCAGATCTGCCTGCTTGACCCAATCTTCCATTTCTGAAGTGGGTTCTTCATACTCCTTGGTCTCAACCGGAGCCTCTTGAGCAGCGGGTGGGGGCAACACAGGGGGAGGGGGCGTCTCTTTCGTCAGGATAAAAATTCCCAGCGACACAAGGGCCAGGAACACGACGGAAAAGAAGGCAATAAGAGGACCGGGCCGATACAGCTTGGTGACAAGCTTATCGAACCCGGTCTGTTCTTGTGTGGTTTCCTCAGGAGAGTGATCGTCCATAAGATCAGTCTTTCCTACTTGATTTCCTTCAGTCGCGGCAGGCTCTTCACGAGTTCCAAAGCCATACGGAGCTGATTGTCGCGTTGGAGCATGTCCTTGGCCTTTTCAGCATCAGTGTCTTTCTTGTTCTTGGCTGAGCCCTGTCCATTTTCCAGATGGCCACTCAAATCCTTTTCACGAACAGTAAAGCGGTTGCGCATCTGGGAATCGTCGTCCTTGTTGGGGGCGACAAAGGGAATGTTCAAATCAGGTTCAATACCCTTGGCCTGAATGGAGCGGCCATTGGGGGTGTAATAAAGTGCAGTGGTCAACTTGATGGCAGATCCATCGGTCATGGGCATGATCGTCTGAACAGAACCCTTTCCGAAGGAGCGTTCTCCCACGAGGAGGGACCGATTATGATCCTGCAAGGCTCCGGCAACGATTTCCGAAGCGGAAGCAGAACCGGCGTTGATCAGCGTGACCATGGGCACGGTTATTTCGTTTTCATTGTTGGAAGCGTAGAAGTCCTTGCGAGAGGCCTTTTCTTGTCCCTGCATGTAGACGATAGTTCCTTCACCGATGAAGGTGTCCGCAACGGATACAGCCTGGCCGAGAAGGCCGCCGGGGTTGTTGCGCAGGTCAAAGACAATGCCTTTAAGTGTATGCTGCTGTTGATATTCCGCGATTTTTTCACGCAGGTTACGCGTGGAAGATTCCTGGAATTTGGTCAAACGGAGATACAGGTATCCATCTTCGAGCGATTGGGTTTTGACGTTGACGATGGGGATGGTGCCACGCACGATGGGAATCTCAACAGGCTTGTTTGAATCTTTGTGCAGAATCATGAGCCTGACAGTCGTTCCTTTTTCACCGCGAATACGGTCCACGGCATCTTTGAGTGTCATTCCCTGTGTGGACTCTCCATTGATTTCAAGAATAAGATCTCCTGCCAACAGACCGGCCTTGTACGCCGGAGTATCCTCAATCGGAGTGACAACAAGGATACGCCCTTGTTCCTGCGTGATTTCGATACCAATTCCGCTGAATTTGCCAGCGGTATCTTCTTGCATATCCTTGAAATCATCAGGAGAAAGATATGCTGAATGGGGATCGAGCTGTTCAAGCATGCCACGAATTGAATTGTCTATAAGTTCCTTTTTCGTGAGGGGCTTTACATAGGAATTCTCAATTATATCAAGAATCTGGGAAAACCGCTTGAGGGCCTCATAGTGGTCGTCGTTGTCGGCCATGGTAGGACCGGGTGCGACCGAAAGGGTGAAGAGAAGAAGAAAAGTAAAAATCCAAAGCGAAACACGCATGAAAGCCTCCCCGTAAACGGAGTCCTAATATGTTGGGTTAACTGACATCATTTCAAAGCTGTTAACCAAGTTTTTGGGTTAATTGGTTTTTGATGAAAACGCAATTCAAAATACAACCCAGGTCCATCGGCTTTGGGGCAGTATCCGACCAACCCCAAAGGTTCATTCTTTTCAATTTCCTGCCCATTCCTGACAAAGGTCTCGGAAAGATAGGCATAAAGACTGTAGTAATCATAGCCATGATATACGATGACAACATGACCGAATCCGCGCAGGGTGTCGTTGTGAACAACTTTACCCCAGAAAACAGATTGGACGTTGACGCCCTCACCTGTACTGATGGTCCATCCATGGAGCGGCGGCTTGGCCCGCATGTTGAACCCGGAGACCAGACGACCTTTGACCGGCCACGGAAGACTCCGTTTATATAAGGAAAATCGTTTGGTTGTCTGTGACTGTAGTTGATACTTGAGATCTTCGATTGTGGCCAGAATATCCGTCAACTCACTCTCAACATTCTGCCGTTCTTTTCGAACCTTTCTGAGGTTCTTGCGCAACGCATATTTGTTCGAGAGCAGTCTGTCCTTATTTTTGTTGATCTGTCCCAGTTGTTCTTCGGCTTCAGCCGCAAGTTGCCGTTGATGTTCAAGATTTTTGGCAATTTGTTCAGAATTGGCCTTTGCCTCGGCAAGCTTGTCGCCGGTGGCTTTGTAAATCTCGGCCAGCCAGTTGAAACGCCGATCAAACATATCCCAACTGTCGACGCCCTCAAACCGGGAACGGATATTTTGCAGGTGTACGGGCCACAAGGTTTGCATCAGACCGGAAAGTTCGAGCGTGATCCGTTGTTTTTCTTCCTCAAGAAGAAAGTGATCCTGGCGGGTTTTCATTTCCTTTGCTTTGATATCCTTGAGGACGGCCTCCTGCTTGCTGACCTTTTGTTTGAGATATTTGACATCAGCCTCAATGTCGGAAAGGCGAGTGGAAATCTGTCCGGCTTTTTTGGTGAGCTCACGAACCTTCTGTTCGTTGCGATCAGCCTTGTCGTGTTGTTGCTGAAGCGTTTCATTGAGCGCGTCGCCTTCTCCCTCCGACCACGCGACGGCGGGAAAGAGGAGGGTGGATATGAGGAACAGTAAGAAAAGTTGTTTCATGAAACCGTATCAATCAAGAAAGTGTTTGAGGGGGCAGGTCTCGCAAAGACCGACCTTTTTTTTACACCAATCTTTGCCAACTCGAACGATGAGGGCGTGATATTCGTTGTACAGTGCCACATCTTCGGGCAACGCGTCCATAAAAATGGACTGCAACTCATTGTAGTCAATGTCTTCGTAAGCGAGCCCGTGGCGTCCCATCATCCGATGGGTATATGCGTCGACAACAAATGTTGGAAAATCGAGCGCATACAATAAAATTGCATCTGCTGTCTCCGGGCCGATACCATTGATGCCCAGAATCCTGGGACGGAGATCCTCAAGGGTGTATCCTTTGAGAGCGAGCAAATCATACTCGACTTCCTCGCAGAGGAATTGAAGAAAATGGCGAAGACGGCGCGCTTTGATATTGTAATATCCGGCAGGGCGTATCAATTCTGCCAACGTGTCAACCGGCAGGGAGTGCAGTCCTTCCGGCGTCAAGACCTGATGGTCCTTGAGGTTGCCGATGGCCCGTTCGACATTCTTCCAATTGGTATTCTGGGTAAGAATGGCTCCGATAGCTATCTCAAAGGGAGAATCTCCCGGCCACCAGTCACTCGGCCCCAAAGCATCATGCATGGCCTCGTACATTGCCAGAAGGGTATCAGCCTGCGTCATTGACGGCCTTAGCTTCCTATGTTGTCCCAGGTGAGGCAAACCCATTCGCCTTCGGTGAACCGTTGCGGTTGGCCTATGCCACGCTTCTCATAGGCGTCGGCCACGGCATCGGACTGCTTGTCAACAAGGATACCCGAGAGGACAAGCGAACCGCCCGGTTTGATACGAGCGAGAATATCCGAGGCCATTTCGATAAGCGGTCCTGACAGGATATTGGCCACAACCAGATCAAATTCAACGTCATCAGCCAGACAGTCAATTGACCCCACAGCCAACTCCATGCATTCGGCAACATCATTGATTCCGGCATTTTCGACAGCACAGGACACCGCGAGCGGGTCGATATCCAGTGCGACACCAGTCAGACCGAGCATGCTTAAACCAATGCCGAGAATACCGGAGCCGGTGCCGAGATCAAGAAAAGTCTGTCCGGGAAGAATGACCTCGCTTTTAGCCAGGTCGCCTATTGTCGCAAGGCACAATGACGTCGTGGGGTGATGGCCGGTGCCAAAGGCCATTTTGGGTTCTATGGTGATATGCTTGGTTGTCGTATCATCGTCATCACTCAACCACGGCGGGAAAATCTTGAATGATTCTCCACAATTGACTGGGACGAAGAAGTCCTTCCATGCCATGGCCCAATCTTCCGGTTCTTCTTCTCCATAGGTGACGTCACCATCAGGGAACCGAGCCTGAAACTCTTTGACAACTTCCATGCCGAGAGGATGATCTTCCAGATACAGTGTGATTTTTCGACCACCTTCGATCGGAGTCTCTTCCCAGCCATGGGGCACCTTGGATACAATAAATACACCGGCTTCATCAGCCAGTTCTTCGGCAATGATAAATTCTATTTTGAGCAGGGTAGACATGGAATACGTCGTCTCCGTGAGTTGAATATGACAAGGCCGGGAACCTGGTCCCCGGCCTTTATTTTTGTGTTATTGCATGTGAATCAATTTAAAAAACATTGTCGATAAACGAACCTTTTCCGGTATATTGAAATCCGTAAATCGTCGTTTTTTCAGCTTGTTTAGCGGCGTCTCCATTCAAAGCCACAACGGGCTTCTCGTCGGGCAGGGGCTGAGTGGAAGTCTGCTCCAAACGATCGACTTCAAGGTCTTTGTGCTTGGGGTGGTATTCACTCGCACCTTCTATGGGGGCCACACCGCTCATATCTGTATCCTCTATTCATCAAGATACGCATTCACCTGTTGACGGTCAAGCCGGGTCGATTTCAACAGAAGAAAGAATGGAATCGAGTACCTCCATAAAGGTGACGATATCCTCTTTCTCTATGGTTAGAGGCGGTACAAGGCGCAGGATGTTTCCCTGAGTCAAATTGCACACCATCTTGTTTTCCAAAAGGGCTTTCCAGACATCTGCGCCGTTGAAGGTCAATTCGATGCCGAAAAGCAGCCCCAACCCACGTGTCCCGGCAATCTTGTCAGGATGTTTGGCCATGACTTTTTGTGCTTCGGCCTTGGCGAATTCCCCCATATCCCAGGCCCGTTCAGCGAGCTTTTCGGTTACCATGATATCAAGCACCTTGGATGCCACGGCAGACACGACCGCGCCCCCACCGAATGTGGTGGCATGAGAGCCAGGGGCAAACCCCTTTGCAACCTCATCGGTACACATGACCGCCCCCATGGGTAGGCCATTGGCCAGGGCCTTTGCAGAGGTAAAGATATCCGGCGTAATTCCGTAATGCTGGTGCGCCCACATCTTTCCGGTGCGGCACAACCCGGTCTGCACTTCATCGACGATAAGCAGAATGCCGTTTTCCTTGCATAACGCGACTATATCGTTGACGTAATCGCTCGGCAGGGGGCGTACGCCGCCTTCACCCTGGACCATTTCGATCATGATGGCAGCTGTTTGTGCGTTGATTGCACCACGCAGGGCGTTCACATTGCCGAAAGGCACGGTCACAAAACCCTTGGGCAGCGGATTGAAACCATCCTTGATAGGGCCGGACTGTCCTGTGGCGGTCAGGGTGGACAGAGTTCTGCCGTGGAAGGATTTTTCAAGCGTGATCACTTCATGCCGATCGTCATTTTTGACCGAATGCATGTAGCGACGTGCGAGCTTGATGGCTCCTTCATTGGCTTCCGCCCCGGAGTTACAGAAGAAGACTTTGTCTGCGGCACAGGTATTCAGGAGCTTTTCAGCCAGGTCCAATTGCGGTTCCTGATAAAACAAGTTGGAAACATGGACCATTTTCCTGGCTTGTTCAGCCATGACCTCGGCCAGGTCTTCCCGACTATGCCCCAGACTGCATACCGCGATCCCGGCCAGGAAATCGTGATATGCAACGCCGTCCAGGTCGTACAGCCTGCAGCCTTTTGCCTTGGACACTGCCAAAGGATAGCGTCCGTAGGTGTTGCAGAGCAGACTGTTCTCTCTTTTTACTATCGCATCAAATGTATTACTCATTATATTCTCTCAACTCGTTAATGTTTGCCTGTTGATCCGAATCCTCCGGCCCCACGGTCTGTTTCACCGAGTTCATCCATTGGAAGGATGTTGGCCTGAAAGATGGGCATGAAGACCAGTTGTGCGATGCGCTGTCCGCGCTTGATTCGTCGCACTTGATCGGAGGTGTTGAGCAGAGACACCTTGATTTCCCCACGATAGTCCGGATCAATGACTCCAACGCCCTGGCTGACGGTAAGGCCGTCCTTGGTGCCAAGGCCGCTCCGAGAAAAAACGTACCCTGCAATGGAAGGTTCATGGATTTCAATGGCGACTCCGGCAGGAATGGCTGCCTTTTCACCTGGCCCGATTTCGATTTCATCCACATCGAGACAGGCGCGCAGGTCGAGTCCTGCCGAATATTCCGTTGCATAGGCCAGCTTGTGCTCCTCCCACACTGGGTGGAGAAATTTCATATTTACATTGATTTTATTCATATTGGTGTCCTTTTTAATCAGAATAGTTGTTTATGTTCGCATTGCTTGAAACTGTCAATCCACCATATAAAAAGGACGCCGGAGCATCTGCCCCGGCGTCCCCATACTTCTTTTAATATCCGAAGGTTAACAGAGTCCGTCCCAGCACAGATTCAGATGATCCTGTTCCATTCGTCGAGTGGCAAGGCTGGCACCGACGGCCAGAATGATGGAGACGGGCAGGGCGACCACATTGGGGTCCACCCATTGCATGAGCCACAACCAGGACATGGGCGCGGCATCAGCGACCAGCGTAACCTTGCCGGTCACAGCCTGACACAATCCAATGGGGGCAGCTTCTTTCAGGTGAATGAATAGCAGCCAGAACATGGAAAAAGAGAATCCACCGATCATGGATATCTTGGCGCCGAGCTTTGTCATGCCCTTCCAATACAGTCCAAGCACGTAAATGGGCAGGAACGAGGCTGCACACAGACCAAAAAAGAATGCCGTGGCGCGTGCGATGACCCCTTCAGGAAGCAGCCAGGCCCAAATCAGGGTGGCGATGATGGCGATAGTGACTCCAAGACGATTCAGCTTCATGGACGAGCCGTCATTGCCAATTTCAACGTACTGTTCCAGAAAGTCGCGCGAGAGCGATGTACCACCCACATGATATTGAGAACTCATGGTGGACATGGCTGCGGCAAACATGGCCACAAGGAAGAGCCCTGAAAACCATCCCGGCATTATTTTATCGATATAAAGGGGAATGATTTTGTCGTAATTACCTTTGGCCATGACACTGGAAATCTTCCCGAATTCATTGAAAAAGACGACATTTGACAGAGCGCCGGTGATGAATGCCACGCCGGTCATGAGCAGGATAAAGACACCGCCGATAGCCACGGCACGATTCAGCTCACGGTCTGAGGGCACGGTCATGTAGCGGATAGCGAGTTGAGGCTGTGCCAGAACCCCGATGCCGACACCGTAAATGATGGTGGTGTAGACAGTCAGGCCGATAGGGGATTTGAAGTTTGGTCCTTCTGTCCAACTGACAAGGCCCCCTTTGAGCATTTTGGCAGGGATCAGGTTGACCATATCCGTAAGGGCCTGGTGCGCTTCGGTCATTCCTCCAAGAAGAGAGTAGGTAGTCACCATAAGGATAAGCATCATGACGGCCATGATGGATCCTTGGAAGGCGTCTGTATACATGACCGCTTTCAAGCCGCCGGTAATGACGTACATGGCAACAATCGCAGTGACGATAATAAGCCAGTAATGATAGCTGATCGCCGGAAAAGCCACTTCAAGCATGCGGCAGATGCCGATAAGCACGGCAGCGGCATAGACCGGGATGAAGACAAAAATGACGACCCCGGTGAACTGCTGGATGAACTTCGATTTATAGCGCCTTCCCAGCAGTTCTGGGAAGGTGTGCGTATTCAGGGCCAGCCCCATACGGCGGGTCCGCTTGCCAAAAAAGACCATGGCAATGAAAACACCGACAAAAATGGTCAGAAAGGTGAGCCAGAGCAACGACATGCCAAACATGCCGGACACGCCGCCAAACCCCACAATGGCGGATGTGGATACAAAGGTTGCTCCGTATGACATGGCCAGAACGAACGGATTCATGGAGCGACCGGCGAGCATGTAATCAGTCGATTCCTTGGTCTTTTTCCATGCTTTGTATCCAAGAAAGAAAATGACTCCCAAGTAAATGAGTATGCCGATGAGTTTGCCTTCCATCTATGCATCCCCCCCGGGTTCATCATTGCCTTTGTTGTTCCAGTTCAAGAGTCCATAAACAACACACAGTACCGTCGCACCGACGGATAGCCAGAACGCAAGTGCTATCTCCATACTTCCAAAACCCAACATCATCACAAATTCCCCTCTCGTTTTCGACCCCGGCATCCACTTCGACCCGCAAAAGAAAAGGGCCGTAAGCTTAACGCCTACGGCCCTTGTTGTGTATGTAGTCTACTGTCGTTTACATGCACACCTCAGAACCGCAGGCGCTTCTAAAAAAGCGAAAGCTAAAAAAGAAAAAGAAGCTAAAGCGATTCTGGTTCGTGTTCATGCGAATCTCTTTATTATTAAAGGAGTTGTAAGTCAAGGAAAGACGGCGTTTTCTCGGTTCTGGCGTGCTCGATAACTATGAGCAGATTTAAATGGGTTTAATATCGAGTGATTAACTGCTTCCTTGACAGATAGGAATGAGATGTGGTTTTTTGGTTATCCCCTGAAAAAATAGTGAAAATTCATGGATTATCAAAAGCAAATCACCTTTTCGGGAAGTTGTTTCAATAAATCAAAGTTTTGGCAACCAATATACGAGGTAACAAACCTTGCTGTTTCAGCCCATCAACAAGAACTATCATGAGTTCGTCATAGACCGGGACCCGGACCTGTGCATCAACTGCAAGGTCTGCATCCGGCAATGTTCCTATGAGGCGCATTTCTGGGATGATGCCCGCCAAAAGGTCATGCATGACAATGCCAAGTGTATCGGCTGCCATAGATGCGAAGCCCTCTGTCCGACCAACGCGTTGAATATACGCAACAAACCATCAGATTTTCGGACAAACAGCTTGTGGAGACCGGTCTTTCTGCAAAATATCTATAAACAGGCGGATACAGGCGGTGTACTTCTGGCAGGCATGGGCTCGCCGGTAGATATTCCCGTTTATTGGGATCAGATGCTTCTGGATGCCTCCCAGGTAACCAATCCATCAATTGACCCTCTACGCGAGCCCATGGAGTTGAAGACGTTCCTCGGGGCCAAGCCCCGCAAGTTGGATATCACGACCGACAAGAAAACCGGAAAACCCCGATTGAACACCCGGCTCACACCGCAACTTGAATTGGATATTCCCATTATGTTCGCAGCCATGAGTTTTGGTGCCATCAATTTCAATCTTCACCGCGCCATGGCCCGTGCCGCCACGGAAACCGGCACCGCCTACAACACAGGCGAGGGCGGTCTGCACAAATCATTATATAAGTATGGCGCAAACACCATTGTTCAGGTGGCGTCCGGTCGTTTCGGCGTGCACCGCGACTACCTCAAGGCAGGCGCAGGGATCGAGATCAAAGTCGGACAGGGCGCAAAGCCTGGGATAGGCGGTCATCTCCCCGGTGAAAAGATCAACGACAAGGTCTCTGAAACCCGGATGATTCCCATTGGCTCAGACGCCATCTCGCCGGCACCGCATCACGATATTTATTCTATCGAGGATTTGCTCCAGCTTATCTATGCATTGAAAGAGGCCTCCGAATACAAGGCTCCTGTCTCGGTCAAGATAGCAGCGGTACACAACGTGGCCGCCATTGCTTCAGGTATCGCCCGGGCTGGCGCCGATATCGTGACCATTGACGGAATGCGTGGCGGTACTGGAGCTGCCCCGGCCATGATTCGAGACAATGTGGGGATTCCTATCGAGCTTGCTCTGGCACAGGTGGATCAACGACTGAGAGATGAGGGCATCCGCAACAATGTGTCCATTGTGGCAGCAGGCGGCATCCGTTGTTCCGGTGACGTGGTCAAGGCAATCGCCCTGGGTGCCGACGCCGTGTATATCGGCACCGCAACCCTGATCTCAGTGGGGTGTACTCTGTGCGGACGGTGCTATACGGGCAAATGTCCGTGGGGGATCGCCACCAATGACCCCAAGCTGTCCAAACGGCAAAATCCGGATATCGCGGCCAAGAAAATGGCCAACCTCATTCGTGCATGGGGGCACGAAATTGAAGAGATGCTCGGAGGTATGGGGCTGAACTCCATCGAATCCCTGCGCGGCAATCGAGACAAACTGCGCGGCGTGGGTATTTCCGACACTGAACTCGACATTCTCGGCATCAAACACGCCGGGCGCTAGACAGAGGGCATAATGAAACGAGTTTATCCGAATAAAGAATATTGTATCGGCTGCCACCTTTGTGAGCTGGCCTGTATTACATCCCACTCCAAGTCAAAGGATCTGATCATCGCTTTCCGCGAGGAGCGGGGAAAGGACGGGCTTTCTCCGCGAAAACGCGTATTCGAAAACGGAGACATCTCAGTGGCCATAAGTTGCCGTCATTGTGACGAGCCAGCCTGTGTGGCGGCCTGTATCGCCGGTGGCCTGCACAAAGACCCGGAAACAGGGCGCACTGTCTATGACAGAGAAAAATGTGTCGGCTGCTGGTCCTGTCTCATGTCCTGCCCATACGGTGCCATTAGGCGGCACCCCACAGAGGATAAGATCGTTAAATGTGATTTGTGTTTTGAGCGCGAGAACGGTCCCGCCTGTGTGGAAGCGTGTCCTAATGGGGCACTAAAATTCGAAGAACGATAGGAACGAGACCATGAAATACGTCATCATCGGGAACGGAATCGCTTCTATCGGTGCCATTGAAGGCATCCGCAAGGTCGATACCACAAACGAAATTCTGGTTATTGGCGCCGAAGACTCCCATGCCTACGGACGTCCGCTTATCTCCTACCTGTTGGCCGGGAAGATCGGCCCCGAGCGATTAGCCCTTCGTCCGCAGGATTTTTATCAAAAAAGCAATGTTTCTCTGATGCTTGGTACGCGGGTTACCGGCATAGACACCACGACAAAGACAATAACGACCGACCAGGGTGACACGGTTGAATTTCAGCATTTACTCATTGCCACAGGCGGTATTCCTTTTTCACCGTCCATTCCGGGAACCGATGGTGCTGACGTCTATAATTTCACCAACCTGACACACACACAGCTTCTCATATCGAAAGCCAAGGAAATAAAGAGGGCGGTTGTCATCGGCGGGGGGCTTATCGGCCTCAAAGCAGGTGAATCACTTTTTGATCGAGGGGTTGAGGTAACCATTCTGGAGCTTTCTCCACGCATTTTGAGTCTGGCTTTTGACGAGAATGCGGCAGCGCTTGCAGGAAAACGACTGGAAGAAGTGGGGCTTCATGTTCGATGCGGTGTAACAGCCAAGGACATTCAACGAGATACTGATGGCCGACTCAAAGGGATCCATCTGACAGACGGCGACTTTTTGCAATGTGACGCAGTGGTGATTGCCATCGGCGTAGTGCCCAACTACGATCTTGCCAAAAATGCCGCCATCGAAGTGGATCAAGGCATCAGGGTGGATGAACATATGCACACCAGCGCCGAGGGAGTGTATGCCGCAGGCGATGTGGCCCAGGCCAAAGATCTGTTGTTCGGTGAAAAACGCGTCATTCCCATCTGGACCAACGCTTACAATCAGGGCTTTTGCGCAGGCAAGAACATGGCTGGTTGCGCTACCGAATTCACCGGTTCCCTGTCCATGAATTCAATATCATTTTATGGTTTGCCTACTATTTCAGTGGGGCGGGTAAATCCTCCCGAGGGCGATGATTCTTATGAAATAGCCCTGTCGCTGGATGAAAAGAAAAAAAGCTATCGCAAGCTCGTATTTCAGAACGATCGCCTGGTGGGCTATGTTTTGGTGGGTGATATTGATATGGCAGGCATGTACACCGCTTTTGTCAAATTCAAGATGGCTGTCCCGGAAGGGGCCAAGAAGCAAATCCTGGCCGGAGAGCCTGATGTGTTGATGTGGCCCGACGATTTTTTCCAGGAAACATGGAATCCCGGCGTTGTTGACCCCGACTAAAGAGATACGCAATGAAAGCACCAGACAGATATTATGATTTCGAAAAAGACATTTCCGGTTGCGGCGTCTTTGGCGTCATCAACAAGAAGCGTGGTCTGATTTCCGGTGACATGCCCATTCAGGCCATGACCTGCATGCATGACCGAGGTAACGGGCTGGGTGGCGGATTCGCCGCCTATGGCATTTACCCGGACCATGCAGACAAATACTGCTTTCACATGATGTGTGATGATACAGCTGCCATCAGTGGGTCTGAATCCTTGCTCAAGAAATACTTCGAGTTACATTTCTACGAACCGATTCCGACACGCCGGACATTGGCTATTCCGACGTCTCCCAGATTCAATCGGTATTTCGTGACTGTTCCCGAGAATCCGGACAATGAATTCTGGGAACTGCCTGAGGAGGATTATGTGGTGGCCGTTGTCATGAAAATCAACACCACCATTCCCGGCGCGTTCGTCGTCTCCAGCGGCAAGAACATGGGAGCCTTCAAAGGGGTCGGTTTTCCTGAAGATATCGCTGAATTCTTCCGGCTGGAAGAATATGAAGCGTATATCTGGACCGGCCATAATCGCTTCCCGACCAATACACCGGGCTGGTGGGGAGGGGCTCATCCTTTCACCATTTTAAACTGGTCCATAGTACATAACGGCGAAATTTCTTCCTACGGTATCAACCGGCGCTACCTTTGTGAGCACGACTACCTGTGCACCATGATGACTGACACCGAGGTTGTGGCCTATGAACTCGATATGCTCATCCGCAAACATGGTCTTTCCTGGGAAATGGCAGCTAAGGTGTTTGCTCCGCCTTTTTGGGATGAAATTGAACGTATGGACGAGGATGAAAAGGAACTCTACACCACGCTTCGCGCCACATACGGACCGGCCATGCTCAACGGGCCGTTCGCCATCCTGGTGGCGAGCAACAACAGGCTCATGGGACTCAATGATCGGATCAAACTCAGGCCATTGCTGGTGGCTGAAAAGGACGACATGATCTTCATGTCTTCAGAAGAATCTGCCGTGCGTGATGTCTGCCCGGAACTGGACAGGGTATGGATGCCCAAGGCAGGCGAACCGGTAATTGTGGATATGGAGGCTTAAATGCCAGTCAAAATAAAACAGAAGACGCTCACGGCAGGGCGAACACATTATCGTCAGTTAAATGAGGAAATACGGGAGCTTGTCAATAAAGGCGTGACTGATTTCACCATCAAGCAATGTACTGGCCAACGATATATCGCAACCGCTCTTGAAGGGGATCTCTCATTTGATATCTACGGCGTCCCCGGCCAGGATCTCGGCGCATTCATGCGTGGTCCAAGAATCCATATCCACAACAACGCGCAGGACGGTGTCGGCAATACAATGGATGACGGACGCGTTATCATCGACGGTATCGCTGGCGACGTTATTGGCTACGCCATGCGTGGGGGTGAAATATTCATACGAGGAGATGTCGGTTATCGTGTTGGAATCCATATGAAAGCCTATCTTGAACATCAGCCTAAAATCGTGATCGGAGGCAAGGCAGGGGACTTCCTCGGAGAATATATGGCTGGAGGAATTATTTTGCTCTTGGGTATGTTTTCTGATAAGCCTGATGCGCCTGTTGCGGGACGAAATCTCGGAACAGGCATGCACGGCGGTGTCATCTATGTACGTGGCGAAATGCCTGAAGCCCAGCTCGGTCCGGGCTTGAGCGCTCAGCCAGCGGACGAAGAAGACTTCAAAATCATTGAAAGTCTTGTTGAAGATTATGCCAAGGAATTGAAGCTGGACAGCAAGGACATTTTGAGCGATAACTTCGTGAAAATACGTCCATTTTCGCATCGTCCGTATGCCAACCTATACGTGCCGTGCTAAAAAAACTGGGAACAGTACAACATTATTAACTTTTTTTGGAGAAACCTATGCTCTTCGAATCCGTAGCATATGCCATGGCCCCGCCCGCAGGTGGCGGTGGTGAAGGCGGCTTGGGCGCCATTATTGGCGGTCCGCTGCCCATGCTCGTCCTGATGTTCGCCATTTTCTACTTCCTGCTCATCCGTCCGCAGCAGAAAAAGCAGAAAACCCACAAGGCTATGCTGGAAGCCCTCAAAAAGGGTGACAAAGTATGGACCAATGGCGGCATCCTTGGCACTATCGTGTCCATCGATGGTGACAATATCACCATTGAAATCGCCACAGGTGTCAACGTTGTCATCAAGCGCGGCTTCGTAGCCGACAAGGATGGCGGCGCACCCGCAGCCGACAAGAAGTAGGTTCTTGCACCCGGTATTTGAGACGATCAAGCGGATCGGACCACTGTCTGTGGCCCGATCCGCACTTGTGTTTCTTGAACGTGGAATTTGACCATGTTCGTCGAGTTTCAGTAAGGGAGTTTACATGCAAAGTTTACGTTTCAGAGCCATTGCGGCCCTGATCGTCCTGATCCTCGGACTGGTATACATGTTACCGTCCGTTCCCGGCGTACAGGATTCTGCTTTGGGCAAAATCCTTCCGGGCGATGCCATTAATCTTGGCCTCGACCTCAAAGGCGGTATCCATCTCACTCTTGGTGTTGATATGGATACGGCCATGGACAACAACCTGGCCCGTCTTGGAGACGACCTCAAGGCCACGGCACGCGAGGGGGATGTCTTCATCCTGCGTCCGACAGTGCTGTCCGAATCTCAGATCGAGGTGACCCTGCTCAAAGGTGATCAAAAAGATGCCTTTGATACAATCATCAAAAATTCCAGCCCTTTTGCCATAGAGAGTAGTACTCCCCTGGGTGACAGCAAGCTGAAATATGTCCTGTCCATTTCCCCCCAGTACCGCAGCAATATCGAAAAGCTGACAATGGAACAGGCTATCAAGACCATCCGCAACAGGATTGACCAGTTCGGCGTTGCCGAACCTGATATCCGTCGTCAGCAGGATAATCGAATCCAGGTCCAGTTGCCTGGTCTTCAGGATCCTGAACGCGCCATCAAGATCATCGGGCAGACAGCACTCCTCGAATTCAAGATGGTCGATGACACTGCTGATATCGAAAAAGCGAAGAAGGGCATACTTGCTCCAGGTCGAGAACTTTCAACGATTCTGCACAAACTGCCCAACGGTAAGTACTCTGAGACATCCATTGTTCTCAAAAAAGACTCTGTGCTCACCGGTGAGTATGTCACTGACGCAAAGGTTTCCATGGACCAGTGGAACAAGCCCTTCGTGTCCATTACCTTTAATGCACGCGGTGGCGCCATCTTCACCAACCTTACCAGCGAAAACGTCAACAAACGCATGGCGATCGTTCTGGATGGCAAGGTGTATTCCGCCCCGGTCATTCAGGAACGTATCTCCGGCGGTCGCGCATCCATTACCGGTCAATTCACTCAGGAAGAAGCGCGTGACCTGGCTGTCGTATTGCGCGCCGGTTCCCTGCCTGCCCCAGTTCAGATCCTTGAGCAGCGCACAGTAGGCCCGTCCCTGGGACAGGAATCCATCGACAACGGTATCATGTCCGCAGTTATCGGTATGGTCGCGGTGCTTGCCTTCATGCTGATCTATTACGGATTCGCTGGCATGGTCGCCGACCTGGTGCTCTGCATCAACATCATGCTCATCATGAGTGGTCTCGCCTTATTTGGTGCGACGCTGACCTTGCCGGGTATAGCGGGTATCATCCTGACTATCGGTATGGCCGTTGACGCCAACGTCATCATCTTTGAACGTATCCGTGAAGAACTCAGACGAGGCCTCTCCTCGACGCAGGCCATAATTGAAGGGTATGACAGAGCTACGCTCACCATCCTGGACGCGAACCTGACCACCGTCATTGCGGCCATTATCCTCTATCAGTTCGGAACCGGCCCGATTCGTGGTTTTGCTGTTACCTTGATACTCGGTATCGTCACATCCATGTTCACGGCCATCTTCGTGTCGCGCATCCTGTTCGACCTGTACACTAAAAGCCGCTCCGCCAACGCGAAGCTGAGCATTTAAGGGGACGATCATGGGACTTCAAATAATTAAACCCAACACGACTATTGACTTCATCGGCATCAAGAAGATTGCCTTTATTCTCTCGGCGCTGCTTATTCTGGCCGGTCTCGGCTCCCTGATTATCAAGGGTGGCCCCAAGTACGGCATCGACTTCGCAGGCGGCATGATCGTCCAGGTAAAGATCGAAAAAGATACAGACGTCAATATGGTCAAGGATGCCCTGAAGGGTGTCGAGCTGCCCGGATTGGTCGTCCAGACATTCGGTCTGGAAGGCGACCACGAGTACCTGATTCGCACCTCCAGTTCCAACATCTCCTCGGAGGAAGTCAGGAACCGGGTGAACAATGCGTTTCAAGCCAATCTTGACGGTGCATCGTACGATATCCAACGCCTTGAAATGGTTGGCCCCAAGGTCGGTGCCGACTTACGTTCCAAGGCCTTGGAAGCACTGTTCTACGCAGTGTTGCTGATTGCCGTTTACATCTCGGGCCGCTTTGAACAGCGGTGGACCGTAGCTGGCTTCATGGCCGCCGCTTTGGGCGCAGGTGTGTATGGTATCGGTTTGCTCGGTCTTGACATGGGCTGGCTCATTATCGCGGCTCTGGCCATCACGGTCGGGCTGTGTTGGTACCTGAAACTCAACTACGCTCTCGGCGCTGTAACGGCGCTTATACATGACGTGACCATAACGATCGGCATCTTCTCAATTCTGGGCAAGGAATTCGACCTGACGATCATTGCGGCATTGCTGACCATCATCGGTTACTCGCTTAACGATACCATTATCGTATTCGACCGTATCCGTGAAAACAGCAACGCACGCAAGAACACCAATTCCTTTGCGGATGTGATCAATCTGTCAGTCAACCAGACATTGTCTCGTACCATCATGACGTCACTCACGACGTTGATGGTCGTGTTCTGCCTGTTTGTTCTTGGTGGTTCCGTTATCCACGACTTTGCCCTGGCACTGCTCATAGGCATCGGCGTTGGAACGTATTCCTCCATCTTTGTCGCCAGCCCGATCCTTCTTGGTTTCGGCCCCAGCGACTTTGCCAAGCAGGACGAAGTAGAAGCATAAATCGATTCAATTCGAAAAGACAAAGGGAAGGGCCTCATGGTCCTTCCCTTTTTTTGTTGTCCGGCTTGTCAACATCAGTCCCCTCGGGCTTAAAAACAACAAGGCATACTGTAGAGAGGGGAGTCCTTCGAATAAAACCGTCTGTATCTGATCAGTTAAAGACGTCACCGTGTGTCTGGGTAATAGACGCAAAAAAAGTCCCTCAGGCATGCCTGAAGGACTTTACATATTCTCTAAAGACAGAACTAGACGAGCTGGCTCATCAGGTAGTCCTTGATAGTATCAATGGAATCTTCACCGTTGAGTTCGATGAACTTGAAACCACCGTCAGTCATGTTCTTGTAGAAGTTGCAAGCGGCCATGGTGCCGGTCTCTTCATCGTAGTAGATGTCGTGACGCTGATCGATAGCGGCTTCATCCTGGTCATCTTCACGAGCGGACAGAGCGCCGCCGCAGACACGACATTTGTCACCGTCAGGAGCGATCACAGGGATACCGACGTTGTTAGGGTGGTTCGGGTTGTTCTCGCAGAGGCGACGACCCATGATGCGACCCTTGGCGATTTCGCGGGGCAGCTTAATTTCGATAACGAAGTCGAGCTTTTCGCCATCTTTCTGCAGGGATTCCCACAGCTTTTCACCCTGAACGAGAGAGCGGGGAAAGCCGTCAAGCAACCAGCCGTTTTCATCAGAGTTGGACAGAACGTCCAGAACCATCGGGATGGTAATGTCATCAGGAACGAGCTCGCCCTTGTTGATGTATTCCTTGGCTTTCATGCCGAGTTCGGTGCCGCCGCCGATGTGCTTGCGGAAAATGGCACCGGATTCGATGTGATCCAGACCGTATTTGTCTTTGGCCAGGGTTCCCTGGGTGCCTTTACCGGAGCCGTTGGGGCCGAAAATAAGAATATTCATAATTCCTCCTGATGAGTGAAAAAGCGAAATGCCGCATGGCAGTTCAGCACATTGTGCAAAAGATCACATGCTCTTATACCGGGCAGTAAAGGAAGTCAATGGGTGGTGGCGAAAACCATGCCGGAAGCGGTAATCGTAGCAGTCTTTTCACCCGGGAATTGCAGCACAGCGCCTACACGTTTTTCCTGCCAGGCTTCATCAAGATTGAATAATGTGTGTGCCAGTGCCTGTCCCGGTCCCAAACGGTCAAGACAGGCTTTATAGAGACGAAGCCGAGCCGCCTTGTGAGATGCGTCCAAGAGGTCTGCAGAAAGCGTATCTGAGGCATCCTGAGTCATTTTCTCCCAATAGTCGCTCTCGATACGACCAATTTTCCAAAGCCGCCCAACGGAATCCCTGAAATTGGGGTTCTCCTTGAGGAGCAGGGGGAGAATTTCATTACGCACACGGTTGCGAGTCATATCGGACTCCGCATTGGTAGCGTCTTCGCGCCACAGCACACCCACATGCGTCACAAACGCCTTTAATGTGGATTTGGGAAGCATGAGAAAAGGACGAATGAGATTGCGGTCTGGATCATACCCGGACATGCCGGATAAACCGGGCCAGCCGGTTCCCCGGATGAAGCGCATAAGGACATCTTCGCTCAGGTCGTCCAGATGATGTCCCAAAGCAATATACTGCGCCGAGTGGGATTGCAGGACCTCGTTAAAAAAAGAATAGCGTGCAGAACGGCCCGCTTCTTCCAGACCAGTTCCCATTACTTTGGCCAACGCTCTGATGTCCTGAGAATTGACAAGACACTTGATGTTCAATGAAGCACACAATTCCTGCACCCAGCGAGCATCATCGTCGGCTTCATCGCGAAGAGTATGGTTAAGGTGAGCGGCGATGACGTGGCAGCCCAGCCTGGGAGACAAGTAGTGCAGGACAAGCAGCAGGGCGGTGGAATCCACGCCGCCCGAGACACCGATGACGATCTTTTTCTCTTTCAGATCGACATTCAATTCGTGCGTAATGAATTTTTCGGTATACAAACAGAAATGCGCCCACTTGGGGAGCAAATCCTGCAATGATTGCAGAGGGGTATCTTTTGAACTCGTCATACTAGACAGAGATTTCAAGCTCCTCGATGAACTGATCGAGGTACTCAATCATGTGCTTGCGTTGCTCAGAAGTCGCGTAGGTGACACAGGAGCACCGCATTCTGTTGCGGCCACGTACCAGAAGCTCCAGCTTCAAAGAGCTTTCTTCTGTACCGGCGATACATTCCAGCGCCATGAAGTACGGACCACATTCATCCATATGCTCTTGCTGTTCACGTTGAAGAAGTTCCTCTGGCATGGGAAGGTAATAAATATCATCAATAGGACCACGAAATCCAAGTTCATCAAAGGATTTCATTACCTTCTTGTAATCGTCTTCAACGAGATCTTCTATCAGATAGCTCCGCATTATTGTTCCTTTTTCGATACTTCAATGAGTTGTTCAATATCTTCGGGTGCGCATGTCTGCGATTTCCTGTTGAGGTGCGCCGTAGGCGGAACGACCTCGTCATCCAGATTGAACATGCGACGTGCCAGATCGATAAACCGTTCGGCCGAACCTTCTTCCTGAGTACGTCGTTTCAGGAAACAGATAGGCTCATGCAGGGATTTACGCCCGATGGAAAGGACCAGTGTTTCAAGAGCCTTGAGCGTCTTGTTGTCCACTGGGCCAATTTTTTTCAACGTCTTGTTCAATTCCCGAAGAGCAACTTCTTCGGTTTTGTCCACCATGTCCACAATGGTAGGTTGCAGACTCAATGAGTTCAACCAGTTGCCAAAAATTTCGGTCTCCAGTTCGACAACGGCATGCGCCTTGGATGCCTCTTCCTGGCGCTGGGCCATGTTTTCGTCGACCACCTCTTTGAGATCGTCGATATCGTATAGATATACGTTGTCCAGGTTGTTGATGTTGGGGTCGATATCTCGTGGCACTGCGATGTCGATAAAAAACATGGGTTTGTTTTTGCGCCGCTTGAGGATAGATTTGACATCCTTGGCCTTGATGACCGCCACCGGTGAGCCTGTGGAACTGATGACGATATCCACTTCATGCAGTCGATCAGGCATTGACTCGATCTGGATAGGCTCACCACCAAGATTATCAGCCAGCTCCTTGGCCCGAGAGAGTGTTCTATTGGCAATGATGATATCCTGCACACCATTACGCATCAGGTGGGTTGCGGCCAATTCTGCCATTTCACCAGCACCGACCAGCATGGCCTTGGTGCCCTCAAGGTCGCCGAAAATCTTGCGCGCCAACTCCACGGCCGCATAACTGATTGAAACAGCGCTGGAAGCAATGGCGGTCTCTGTACGAATGCGTTTGGCCACTGAAAACGACTTGTGCAGCAGACGATTGACGATGGTTTTGGCTGCACCGCGTTCGACCGCGACACGGTAGGCATCCTTGAGCTGGCCGAGAATCTGCGGCTCTCCCATGACCATGGAATCCAGGCTGCTGGCCACGGTAAAGATGTGCTGTACGGCTTCAAGGTCAGAATATTGATAGATATTTTCCATCAACAGCTCCGGAGAGGCCTTACAGACTCCTGCCCAGTACTGGATGAGCGAATCCATAACTTCTCTTTCCGGGACACCTTTGCCAACAGCCACAATCTCCACCCTGTTACAGGTGGAGAGCGCCATACATTCATGCACTGGACAGTTGCCCATGAGCCCCTGTTCAAAGTTCTCCACGTCAGTCAGAGCGAATTTTTCACGTACGTCCACACCTGCGGTACGATGGTTCAATCCAATAAGTATGATTTTTCTATTGTTCATGGCATCGCCCTGAAAGTAATTGTGTGATGAATAAGGGAGATGCACATACCGGCAAAGACCCAGATTGTCAGGATGGCGGGTTTACGTCCGCGCCACCCCAATACGATGCGTTGGTGAAAAAGAAAGGCGTAGAGGAACCAGACTGCTAATGAGCCTATCTTCATGATATCCCATGCGAATTTCTTGTCAGGAGCCACCCAGTACCAGAAAAAGGTGGAAAAAAGCCCCAATGTGTACAAGGGAAACCCGAGAGTTACGGTCCAATGATTAACCGTGTCAAATTTGTTGAGAGAAGGTACTCCTTGTCCCATTGAGGTCAGGCCGGCCTTGGTCTTGAGCTGGCGGTTGTAATAAATGAATGCCAGAGCGGCCCCAAAGGCCATCATCAGGGCACCAAGTGTCAAGACAAGGGTTCCTATATGCAAGCCGAAGAACAAAAGCGTCAAATGCGGCGGCATGAAGACCTTGATACCGCCAAAGGCCATCGAGCCGACAAAAAGAAGGGCTGCCAAGGGCAGGGCGGTTATGGCCAGAAATTCAAGGCGGAGCTTCCACCAAAGGAAGAAGTAGAAGGCCACCACTGACCAGGCCAGAATATTGAAATAAAAAGTACCACCATACAGCACTGAGGGGTCACTGTTGACCATGAGCCCCAAGTCTACTGTATTCAAAGCAAAACCGAGTACAGCAAACCATGTGGCGATGCGCTTAAGCTTGTCGTTTCCGGAAGAAATACCGGTCAGAAACAACAGGGTGCCAAGAGCATAGAGTACGATAATGCAGATATGTAATGATTCAAACGAGCCCATCAAGTAACTCCGGGATGTTGTCGTGCAACGGTTCGGGCAAAGATTCTTTAAGTATTTCGACGACAGAGTCAAGGTCATGATCCTTGATTGCCGTCAATAGATTCGAGTTGACCAACTTACGAAAGACAGCTGTATTCTCCTTGGTTTCCAAAGCAAGATCAAGCATGAGGGGACGAATGAGGCCCATAAGAGTTAGCAAGCGCGCATATTCGTCGCCAAACGATTCTCGCAGATCCCTGCAGATACATTTGGCCAGAGCAGGGCTTTGTCCTCCGGTGGAAATGGCAAGGGTTAGATCTCCCTGCTTGACTGATGCCGGGACAATGAAACTGCTTTTCTCCGGTTGATCGGCGATATTGCACAGAATACCACGTTCATTACAAACACGACTGATATGCTCGTTGATTGCCTCGGAAGTAGTGCAGGCTATAACCAGGAACTGTCCATTGAGGTCCGCATCATCAAATTCCCGACAACAATAGGTTACATTACCCTGCTTAAGAATGGAATCCAAAGACGAATCAGGCTCTCGGGTATCAATGATGGTGACCGCAGCGGCCCCGGAATCGAGCAGAGATTGAATTTTCCGTTTGCCAACGTCACCGGCGCCGACAACGAGACAGTGTTTGTTTTCCAAGTTCACGAAGATTGGATAGTATCGCATCTGTCTTGATAACCAATGCCCGCTTGCATGTAAAATGGGAAATTGCCCGGTTCTTGCAATAATCAATTGAATTACGCTAGTATTTTGACACCCTGAAGGACCATGAAAAATTATCTTGTCATACAACTCGCCCGATTCGGGGATTTAATCCAGACAAAGCGACTCGTCGCCACTCTGACGACACGTCCTGACGCCACTGTACATCTATGTGTTGATATCTCTCTTGAACCATTGGCACGACTGGTTTATCCCGATGTTATCGTTCACCCGATTCTGGCACATGGAACCGGATTGAGTGGGCATGATGCCGCCTTGAAAATGCTTGTGGAGAACAGACGCTCCTTTGCAGAACTCTCCGGTATTGATTTTGAGACCATCTACAATCTCAACTTTTCGCCGCTGAACTTCAGACTGGCCGCGCTTTTTGATCATGAAAAAGTGGAAGGATACTCCTGGCACAATGGGCAGGAGATCACCGGACAGTGGCCGGCAATGGCCATGCGTTGGTCCAGACTGCGTCGCCTCGGTATGAACCTCGTGGATTTTTGGGCCGGGTACTGCCCGGACATGATTGTCCCGGAACAGGTCAACCCCCATGCCTCGCCCAAAGGAGGCGGTATAGGCGTTGTTCTGGCTGGACGGGAGTCACGACGCTCGCTTCCCGCATCTCTTCTGGCGACCATGGTAACGACCATGTCATCCACCGTTTCAGGAAAAATATTTCTTTTGGGTGGGGCAAGTGAACATCAGGCGGGGCAGTCACTGCTCAAAGCGTTGTCTCCCAGCCTCCAATCCCGGACAGAGAACAAAGCTGGCAAAACCGATTGGGCTGAACTTGTTGATTTAGTAGGATCTTTGGATATGCTTTTGACGCCGGATACCGGAACCATGCACCTGGCAGCACACCTTGGAACGCCTGTCCGAGCCTTTTTCCTTTCATCTGCATGGTGTTTCGAGACCGGCCCTTACGGCCTCGGGCATACGGTTTATCAGGGAGTTACAGAGTGTCTGCCGTGCCTTGAGACACAGCCATGCCCGTATGATGTACGGTGTCTCGGAGGCTTTACCGCCCCTCAGTTGCAACGCTTTCTCATTACAGGAAAGAGTGATCACACTCCTGAAGGGATACTTGGTTTCAAGTCGTCATTTGATGCTCTGGGCCAGATATACACATCTTTTGCTGGGGAAGACGCTGACTTGCAGCAACGAACAGTGCTGCGGCAGTTCATACTTCAGCATCTCTCTGGTGTCTCTGCTGGTTTTTCGGAATTGGAGCACGCTTTTGCTCACGAATTCTATCGTGAAAAAGACTGGATGACCAAGATACAACCCAACGCAACACATGGATAACTAGATGAACACTTTGAGAATACTGGTTGTTCTTCCACTGTACGGCGGCTCTTTGCCCATTGGGCGATATGTTGCCTCGGCTCTTCAACAGGAGGGCCACCTTGTCGAAACTTTTGAAGCACCGGATTTTTACCCTGCCTACGATTCACTGGACGCTCTCAAGGTGACAACGGATCGACTGGATTATTTACAGAATTCCTTTTTGAACGTCGTCAGTCAGGCCGTTCTTGCCAAAGTGGAGTCTTTTGAGCCGGATATGGTTCTGTCCATGGCTCAAGCGCCTCTCAATCGTCAGGCACTTAAACGACTCAGACGTGACGGAGTGGTGACGGCGATGTGGTTTGTCGAAGATCATACACTCTTCACATACTGGAAGTCGTTTGCACCGTTGTATGATATCTTTGCAGTCATTCAAAAAGGACAATTTTTCAAAGATCTTGAGTCAATAGGTCAACCCAATGCCGTCTACCTGCCATTGGCAGCCCAGCCCGACTTCCATCAGCCCGTTGATCTGACCCCAGTGGAAAAACGCAAATTCGGATCGGACGTGTCATTCATGGGAGCAGGGTATGCCAATCGACGTAAGGCGTTTCGTGATCTGGTCAAATATGATTTTAAACTGTGGGGTACCGAATGGGACGGAGATCATGTGCTGGCACCACTTCTTCAACTCAAAGGGGCTCGCGTAACGCCCGAAGAATGTGTGAAAATTTTTAATGCCACAAAGATCAATCTCAATTTGCATTCGAGCATTCAGGCGGAGGAACTGGTGACTTTCGGCGACTTCGTCAATCCTCGTACCTTTGAGTTGGCGGCCTGTGGCGCTTTTCAATTGGTGGATAAACGAACCTTGCTTGACAAGGCGTTTGCTGAGGATGAGCTTGCGACATTCTCAAGTATGGATGATCTTATTGAAAAGATTGATTATTATTCAACTCAACCAGAAAAACGTAAGGCCATCGCTGAACGTGGAAGGGCACGCGTTCTTGCTGACCACACCTACACACATCGTATGCGCACACTCATTGAATTCACGGCTGAACGTATACCAGGATGGCCAAAACCAAAGAAACAGTCATCCGTTTTCAACACAGATTACCCGCCTGAATTGGCTGAGGACATTAAAAAGCTACTTGGTAAACTCCGTTTGCCGGAAGATGTCTCATTTGAAGATTTAGTATGGGCTGTTCGACAACAGGAGGGCAAACTCTCCGATCTGGATACGGCAATTCTGTTCCTTGATGAGTGGCAGAAGCTCTATAAAAAAACGGGAGCAATTTCTTAAAGTGATGGCTTAAGTGTCTAGCAAGACAAAAACGTAACCATTCGTTTTAATGGGTATTTGTTATCGCTGTTTCTTGAATTGTCTTAACCAGGATAGCAGTTTTGGTTCTGTTCCCTGGTCTTTGGGATGATAGAATTTTCTTCCTGACAAATCACTAGGCAGGTAATCCTGATCAGCCCAGGATTTGGGAAAATTATGAGGATAGAGATAGCCTCGACCATATCCCCACTCGCGCTGCAGGGATGTCGTTGCATTGCGCAAATGAAGAGGAACCGGCTTGGCGCCATTTTCCCGCACTTCCTTTTGGGCAGTCCGATACGCTCCATATGTTGAGTTCGATTTGGGCGCCAACGCAAGATATACAGCTGTTTGCGACATGGGAATAAACCCTTCGGGCATGCCGATGGCTTCAACAGCCTGGTGGCAGGCCACTGCATGACTCAAGGCAGTTGGGTCGCCCAGTCCCACATCTTCGGAAGCAGAAATAATCAGACGACGCGTGATGAAACGCGGATCCTCACCGCTTTCGATGAGACAGGCAAGATAGTAGAGCGCTGCATCAGGATCGCTGCCCCGAATGGATTTAATCAACGCCGAGACAAGCTCATAATGCGAGTCACCATCCCGATCGCCCCGGACAAGTATCTCCGGCAGCGACTCGCGCAGGCACTCAGGGCATCGTTTATCCTTGGGAAGTTCAGCAGTATACTCAAGTAAATTCAGCAGAGTACGAGCGTCACCACCAGCCATGGCGGCCAGCATCTTATGGCTGTCTTCTTCGAGATCAACACCGAGTTCCTTGGCACCACGCACGCTGACATCCAAAAGTTCTTCTCGGCTGAGTTGACGCAAACGCAAAACATGGAGCCGCGAGAGGAGTTGACGGGTGACGCTGAACGACGGATTTTCCGTAGTCGTAGCCAACAGAGTAATTTCGCCGCTTTCAAGAATGGGGAGGAAGAAATCCTGTTGGGCCTTGGAAAAACGATGCAACTCATCAAGGATAAGAATATCCTGCCCGGGCAGCATCTTGCGCAGTGCGGTCAACCCTGCTTCCGGGGCGCTGACACGCAAAAATTTCTTTCCGGTCATGTGTGCCAACAACATTGCCAGGGTCGACTTGCCGCATCCGGGGGGACCAAACAGCAAAAGACTGGGCATCCTCTTGGAGTGAGTAAATGCCTCTATTCTGTTTCGAATATGCCCCTGCCCAACAAAATCATCCAGTGTGGCAGGACGAATTCGATCAGCAAGAGGTTGATTTTCTTCTATTTCCAGTTTCATTATACTTCCTGTCCACCAAACATGGCCAAACTAAGGCAATATGTAGCCGCCGTTTCCCAGCGAAGAATACTCCGTCCCAACGTGACGGCCTTGAACGATGCCTGAATAAGCTTTTCGGCTTCCGCATCATCGAACCCGCCTTCCGGTCCGATTACTACAAGAGAACGGCCTTTGGAAAGCATGAAAGGGGAGAGCGGAGATGAAATTTGATCTGATTCCCACGCAATATAGCAGTGATCAAAAGCATCAGCCAATTGAACCAAAGCCGCCACGCCACCTACACTGGTCTTCAATTCTGGTAAATACACACTGCCGCACTGCTTTGCGGCCTGGATGCATTTGTCTGACCATGTCGCTTTTATTTGATCGGGAACGCGCCCCTGGCTCCGTTTCGCCTGCCAAAAGACAATTCCATTACCTTGGAGTTCAACGGTTTTCTCGAAAAGGTAGTTGCGTCTTTTTGATTTTCCCCAACCAATGGCAAGGGTGAGTCCAGTAGCCGGAGCAGGGTGCTCAGCCAGTTCTGTTGCCTGAAGAACAGCCTTGTTTCGTCCGAAATCGATTACCACAAACAGTCCGGTCCGACCCTGCCCATCAAATAGGCGAACGGTCTGGTTCTTTTCCGTTCTCAGGACGGTCCCCATGTGTTTGACCTCGGCTCCTTCCAACACAACCGTGTCACCAACCGCTGTGGGCCATTGATCAGGAGAAAGATAAAATGAATTGAGTCTGGACATGACTAGCCTGAAATGAAAAGGCCGGAGGCGAACCCCCGGCCTGTCCAATTAGATTTCGTTCTCTATAAGATCTTCATATGTTTCACGTTTTCTGGCTACAAGCACCTTGTCTCCATCCACTATGAGCTCGCAGGCCCGAGGACGGGTGTTGTAGTTCGAAGCCATTGTGAAACCATACGCTCCAGCGGAGAAGACAACCAATCTTTCCCCCTGTTCCATCTTGGGCAGTTCGCGATCCCGGGCGAGAAAATCACTGGATTCGCAAATAGGACCGACTACGTCAAAGATATCGGTCTCACGACCATTTTTTTCCACTTCATCAATACGGTGGTAGGAGCCATAGAGGCTCGGCCGTACCAGATCGTTCATGGCGCCATCCACAATGAGAAAATTCTTCATGGGGTTGGATTTGGTATAGACGACTTCGGTGATCATGATGCCGGCGTTACCGGCAATGACACGGCCCGGCTCGAGAATGATCTTGAGCGGTAATGCCTTGAGTTTCTCAACAAGAGCCTGACCAAACTCCGTAGGGTGGGGCGGTTCCTCTTCGTCATAGGGGATACCAAGTCCACCACCGAGATCAAGATACTTGATATCCACACCAATATCTTTCAATTTTTCATAAAAATTCAGCAGTTTATCCAGGGCTTCCAAAAACGGATCAATTGAGGTCAGCTGGGAGCCGATATGACAATCCATGCCCACGGGATCAATGTTCTTGAGTTCCACTGCCTGCTTGTAGGCTTCCAGTGAATGTTCGATATCCAGACCAAATTTGTTTTTAGCCATGCCGGTTGAAATATAGGGGTGGGTCTTGGCATCCACATCCGGGTTGATGCGGAAACTGACCTTGGCAACCGTACCCATTTCTTCAGCCACGGCGTTAATCTTGTGCAATTCAGCGACAGATTCGATGTTGAACATCAAGATGCGCGCTTCCAATGCTTCTCTGATCTCGGATTCGCGCTTGCCCACGCCCGAGTAGACGATTTTGCCGGGGTCAATACCGGCTCGCAAAGCACGATACAGCTCGCCACCGGAGACGATATCCATGCCGGCGCCTTCTTCGCCCAACATTCTGAGAACAGACAGGTTGGAGTTCGCCTTGACCGAAAAACACGTCAAATGGTCAAGGCCTTTGAAGGCAGAGTCAAAGGCCTGAAAATGACGCCTGAACGTAGCGGCGGAATAAATATACAAAGGAGTCCCGTATTCTTCAGCCAACTTGGTAGCGCTGACCTCTTCAGCAAAGAGGGAGCCGTCGCGGTATTCAAAATGATGCATTGTGATTCAATCTCCTGAAAATGATGTGAAGAATACGTACTCCGTATACTTTGATATCATCCAATACTTTTATTATATCAAAAGAAATCTGAAAAGTTTAGGGCAATGACATATACACATCAGTGTATTCGAGAGGCATGGTAGGCAGCTCGCTCTTTCCCACAACCCGAAACCTGTATTCCGTTCCCGGGGTCAACCCACAGAAACTGAGCTGCATGTGATTGTCCTGCACAGTGAATCCATGCTGATCGCGAGTAAAATGCACTGCATCTCTCGGTACGAATGGACACCCCTCACATCCTTCTCCTTCACCACTACCAACGGCCTCGTATTGAATACTGGCCCGCCAGAGACGATGGGTGGCACCTGTAACACCAACATTCAGGGTCAAGCAGTCATCCTGCCGAACCCCTTCGATGATTTTCAGTTTGAATGTATCTTCACTTTCCACTGCCTGTGGCCATTCCTTGCGACCAAGCGCACAGCCCCCAAGTACAGTCAGAGTAAACAGCAGTAATACTATCGTTAAGATTGCCTTTTGCATGAAATCAATCCTTGATCATATCCTTCCATTGATTGAGGAGCATCAACGCCTGGATAGGCGTCATGCCGTCCACATCAAGATCAACAAGCTGAGTGATAATAGGATGTTCCGTCAACTCTTCGCGTATCTCGATGGGAGGCGCCCCAAAGCCGGGCAACAATGTTTGAGAGGCTTTTTCAACCGCTCCTCGTGAGTTGCTATCCTGCGATTTTTCTTCGAGTTTCGCAAGGATTTCCCGAGCTCGTTCGACCACGGGACGCGGCACACCGGCCAGACGGGCGACTTCGATACCATAGCTTCGATCCGCGGGGCCGGGGACAAGCCTGCGCAGGAACACAATATCGCCTTTCCATTCCTTGACTGCAATATTGAGGTTTCTGAGGCCGTCTATCTTCCCTTCGAGGCTGGTCAATTCGTGGTAATGGGTGGCAAAAAGCGTGCGGATGCCGCCACTGGCGCGCATGGAGAGTTCTTCGACCACAGACCAGGCCAGTGAAAGTCCGTCATAGGTACTCGTTCCACGCCCGATTTCATCCAGAATAACCAGGCTTCTTTTGGTGGCCTGGCGCAGAATACGGGCGGTTTCAGTCATTTCCACCATGAAAGTGGAGTGGCCCTGCGCGAGGTTGTCAGAAGCGCCCACCCGAGAAAAAACACGATCGGCAAGGCCGATACGGGCCGATTTGGCGGGCACAAAGGAACCGATCTGCGCCATAATGGTCAGAATGGCGACCTGTCTGAGGACCGTGGATTTACCAGCCATGTTCGGGCCGGTAATAAGCAGGATACGTCGATCCGTATCCATTTTCATATCACCGGGAATATAATTTGACGCACCCATGGCATCTTCGACCACAGGGTGTCGGCCAGCATGAATTTCTATCTCCATGCCTTCATGCAATTCCGGCCTGCACCATTCGTTCACTCGGGCGGCTTCGGCCAATCCCTGCCAGTAGTCCAGTGCCGCCACCACGTCGGCCATGAAAAGGAATCGGCTGCGCGCTTTGGCCAGTTGTGCTCTCAAATCCTGAAAAAGTTTGTATTCCAGACTCTTGCGTTCATCAGACGCAGAGATAATCCGGTCTTCGAGTTCCTTGAGTTCAGGGGTAATATACCGTTCGCTGTTCACAAGGGTCTGTCGACGGATAAAATGTTCCGGGACCTGGCCCTTATAGGCTTTAGATACGTCGAAATAATAACCGAAGACCTTGTTATATCCCAATTTCAATTTGGGAATATCATTGGCTGCCAATTCTTTTTGATGCAGTTCGTTAAGCAGATCCTCGCCGTGTTCATGGAGATCAATAAGGTCATCCAATACCGCATCAAATCCCTTTTTGAACAAACCGCCTTCCATGATGGTTGGCGGAGGGCTGTCCACCAGGGCAGTGTCCAGAAGTGTGGACAGATCATCCATGGCATCCCACTTCCTGATGATACGCCCCAGCTCTGTTGCCTTTTCGAGATTCTGCTCTTTCAAATGCCGTTGAAGAGTCGGCAACATTGACAGACTTTTTCGCAATGCAATGAAATCTTTTGGGTTTGCCCGTCCAAGAAAGATGCGCGTTGACAGTCTTTCGAGGTCATAAACCGAATCAAGAGCATGACGGATGTCGCCTCTCAGTTGATCCCGTTCAAAGAAGAAAGACACACAATCAAGAGTTTTCTCGATAGGGGAAAGCTGACGCCATGGCTGGCGGAGACGCGCTTCAAGCAAACGGCCGCCCATGGGCGTCATGGTTCGGTCCAACACGCGCCACAGGGTTCCCTTGCCAGGTCTGCCATCCAGCCGTCTGAAAATCTCAAGATTCCGCTCGGTTATCTCATCAAGCAAAAGATGCTTCGATAGATTGAGTGGCTTGAATTCGCCAATATGACCAAATTCCCCTTTCTGGGTCTGGTCAAGGTAGGTGAGCAGGGCGCCACACGCGAGCACAAGTTCATTCTTGCCTTTCAAGCCCAGACTGCCAAGATCGGCCGTCCCCTGTGTCTCCTGAATTCTATGAACAGAAGAGGGCATGTCAAAAAATGTCCCGGTAGAAACCGGTGTTACCTGATCACTCAACTCGGAAAACTGTGGCGGGACCTTCATCCCCTGCGGAAGCAAAAGCTCTCTGGGATTGATCTTGGCCATCCATTGCCACAGTTCAAGTTCACGACGGCTATGCAGACCGGACCACTGACCTGTTGAAAAATCAACCCAGGCAATGCCCCCGGCCTCTTTGGAGGAACCCCAATACAGTGCGCCAAGGTAATTGTTTGCCTTGGAAGTAAGGTTGGAATCCTCAACCACGGTGCCAGGCGTGAGGACCCGCGTTACATCGCGTTTCACCAACCCTTTGGCTTCCTTGGGATCTTCTATTTGATCACAGATGGCAATCTTGTATCCCTTGTCGAGCAACTGGCTGAGGTATGGCTCCACAGAGTGGTGGGGCATGCCGCACATGGGAATAGGGTTCTCGTCATTGGGATTTCTGCTGGTCAGGGCTATCTGGACGGCCCTGGCCACAATCTCCGCATCCTCAAAAAACAATTCGTAAAAATCGCCCATGCGGAAAAAAAGCAGACAACCAGGGTGCTCCTCCTTGAAACGGAGGTACTGCTCAAGCATGGGAGTGAGTTTTCTTTTGGTCACGTGATGTATTTAGATAGAGTTATTCTGAAATATCAGTGCGAAAAGCAATGGAGTGCCAGCTTCGACAACGGGGGCAGTTGAAAAACAACTGATCTCGCTTTAACCCGCAACGACGGCAGAAAAACCGACGCACACGTCTGGCCCGATCAATGAAAAAAGTTAATTGCTCCCTGAAAAACGGAGTCAACGTCTGATCGGCTCGTGAAAGTTCAAAGAGTTCCAACCGGGCCAGCCAGAAATCGGGCAGCATGACCATGGATTTCTCCAACCAGGCCTGCGCGTTATCCTGATCATTGATCTTAAGATAAAACAATGCCCCATAGTAGAGAATCAGGACATCTGGTGCCTGACACTCCATGATTGGAATGATCTTGGCCACCAGCTTTTCATCGGCACAGGCATGAGACCATTCAGTCTCTTCGCCCGCAGCTCTCTCCTTGAATATCTCGGCTTTAGTAATGGCCTGCAGGATTCCCTCGAAAAGGACAAACCGCAGTTCAGGGGCAACATGCTCAAGAGCTTGTCCTAAAATATCCCCGACCTTATTGGCACTGCCGCTTTTATAGGCCTGAACAAGCTGCTCCAGCCACGCTTCTATCGCTCCCGGGTATGCCCGTATGGCATGTCGCAAGGATCGGTGAGCCCGAGAGTCTTCACCATCGGAGAACTGATCCGTTGCGAGTCGCACCAGATAGTGGGCCTGCGGCAAGGGAAGATTCAATTGTCCATATGATTCGGCTGCGATCTCAAAGGCACCGCGTTCTGCTGCGAGTCGAGCCATTTCCTGATGAATGGATGACGAGGATTGTCCCAGAGCACGGGCTTCTTCAAAGGCCTTTTCAGCACGATCAAGGAATCCGCCTCTACGAAAATCCCTGCCGAGCTCAAACCACGCTCGGGCCTTGAACTTACGATCCAGGCTAGGCCGTACAATAAGGCTGTTTCTGATTTGGATGGCACGCTCTATTTCCCCTTGAGAGCGATACAAGCTTCCCAATGCGAGATAGATTTCAACAGCTTCGGGGTCGTTCTTGACGACCTGACTAAGCTCCTCGATAGCGGCACGAGTATCCTCAACCGGCAGGGATTCCCCACCACCGGCTGCTCGTGCGGCTTCAATGTTCTCATCGAATGTTGAAACCTTTTTACGTCCAAACAATTTCCAAACCATAGAGGTCCCTATGCGTTCTCTTCTTCTTTCACTTCTGAGTAAGACTGCTCTTCAGTAATGGGCATGTTGCGCAGAGAATTGAGCTCCTGCTCCAGGCTGGACATACGAGTCCGGTATTCGCGCATTGTGGACATGGTGCGAAATTTGTCTACGGCAAAATAGAGCAGAGTCAGCAAGGCACCGGCCACAAACGCAAATGAAAGCAAAACGCCAAAGGGCAAAAGCACTGAGTGCAGTGTCACGACAGAGGGGATATCCAGCACCAGGCTCAACCCCTGCGACAACGTATCATTGTTCTGGGTGAAGAACATGACGGAAAAGACCAAAAGCACCAATAAAAATAAAAACTTGATATAACGCATATACAAACTCCTTATGCGGTTATTTCATCAAACAGGGGCTTGAGCCTCCCGTAAGTTGAAGACAGATGTTCAGGGATGACCGTGGTTTCGCCAAAAACAGCCATGAACGAGGCATCTCCGTTCCAGCGAGGCACGATCTGAAAATGCATATGCTGGGCAATGCCGGCACCAGCCGCTTCTCCCAAATTCAACCCCATGTTGATTCCATGGGGTGTAAACGCTTTTTCCAAAACAGTCGTACAATGACGAATCCACAACATGCAATCATTGGATTCTTCGATCGTCAAATCCGTGAGATTGGAAACGTGGCGGTAGGGCGTCACCATGAGATGCCCATTATTGTACGGGAACATGTTCATGATAATAAAACAATGATCCCCTCGTGCGAGAACGCACCGTTCCCGATCTTCGTCAGTATGCTCAGGAATGCAGAAGACGCATTCCTCGGGTTTTGGACCCAATATATAATTGAGACGCCATGGCGCCCATAAAACTTCCATGTCTCAAATCCATTTTCAAAGAGCCCGAAGGCTTTCTCTTTATGAGTTAAAATAACAGACCAATATCCTGAATTTCCTACACGGCTTGTCAGGCAAGAGCAAGAGGGAAACCTCTCCTGATCAGAGCTGATTATCCGATTTTTCGATGAATTCCTTATGCAAGGCTTCAACCATGTTCAGTTGCTCTTCTCTGGTCTCGATACGACCATCAATTTTGGCTATCAGGAGCTTGTCTAAAATCACCGTATATATTGGCCCGGGTTCAATGCCCATGGCCTGTAGATCTTTGCCGTTAATCTCAACCTCAAGAGACTGGAGCCGGGAAAGATATTGCGAAATATTTCGACGAATATACTCCTTCCTGCTCCGTGCCATCATGAAGAGTACGCCCTCAACAGGAATGTAGTGCAGGATCGAATACAGCTTGCTGAGCTTTGATTTGCCCTCACGCCACCCCATGAGCTTCATGAGCCCGTCACCAATCTGGTCACGCAACTGGAGGAACTCACGCTCTTCTTTTTTGGTAAAATACAACCGTTTGGTTATTTTTCCAATCTGATCGCGTTTGACCCCCATTGTCAGCCCCAGGATATAGAGCTTCCATGGAACAATTTCCGGTTCCAAATACAGCAACTTGTACCAATTATGGACTTTTACCAGTTCAGTGAGAACCTGTACCCGGTCTCTATTGATCTTCAATAAAGGATGAATGGCCTCCATGATGCCGAGTTCCTGCATGCGCAACAGACAGGACAGCGGATCTTCCTCGTTCATGATCAATTGCAGTTCATGCATGACACGAGAACCGGACAACTTGCTGAACAATTCAAGATTCAAGGCGTTTTTTATCAAACGCATGGTCTGGCCGCCAATCTGAAAATCAAAACGGCGTTCAAATCGTATAGCCCTGAGAATTCGAGTCGGATCTTCGACAAAACTCAGAGAATGGAGCACCCGTATGGTTCTGTTCCGAATATCCCGCTCGGCTCCAAAGAAGTCGACTAGCTGGCCAAAGCGATTCGGATTAATACGCAATGCAAGCGCATTCACAGTGAAATCACGACGGTAAAGATCCATCTTGATCGAAGACAGCTCTACGGTTGGAAGGGCGGCAGGGTACTCATAATATTCCAGGCGGGCGGTGGCCACATCCACGCGCTGTCCATTTTGTAATATGACAACGGCGGTCTTGAACTTGGAGTGCGCCTTGACGCGACCACCGAGAATTCCAGCGAGTTTTTTCGCAAACTGAATGCCGTCACCCTCGACAACAAGATCAAGATCCTGATTGGGCCTGCCCAGAAGGATATCACGCACAAATCCGCCCACGACATAAACATTCCATCCGATATCAGTTCCGAGCTCTCCGGCGGTTTGAAGCAGATCGAGCATGTCTTCCGGCAGGCGGTTTTTCACTTGCGCTCCGATATTGCGCTCTCGTTTCCGTTCGGGCAGCAATGAATCTGGGATGCGGGCCGGTTCATCGATGAGCATGTTCATCAGGTCTGTACGGGTAATGACACCGGCGAGGTTGTCGCCTTCAACCACCGGCAACATGCGCTGTCGGTTGCTCAGAATGATTTCCATGACGCGATACAGATCGGTTTTGATGGCTACGACTTCAAATGTGCGTGTCATGTATTCGGTGATACCGACAGTACCCAAATGATGCGACAGCGCCTTGTCTGCTGTTTTATGTCCCATGATACCGACACAATGCATTGTTCCGGCAGCCACCACAGGCACGTCTTTCAAGCCATAGCGCGACATGAGTTGCACGGCATCATCAATGGACTTGTCATCCTCAATGACCACTGGCGGCCGCGACATCAGACTGTCCACCACGATCTGTGGATTGATCTGGGAATAAAAAAGGGCGAACAGATCATCCCGAACCTCGGCCAGCGTCTTGTCCTTGACTGTGGCGGACGCCGCGGCCTCATGCCCACCCCCTCCGAGGGAAGCGCAAATCTGACCGACATTCACATCAGGATTCTTGGAACGCGAGACCACATGAATGCGGTCAGCCATGCGACCAAGGGCAAAGACGACCTTGATCTTTTCCATGTCCATTATCTTATGGACCAACAGGGCGAAGTCGGGGACAAAGGCGTCCGTGGATATTTCCGTAATGATGACATCCACGCCATGGATATCGTATGTACTTGCATTTTTGAGTAATTCACCAAGATATGTCACTTGCTGAGCAGACAGTTCATGTGACAAAAGATCGGTCACTACCTCAAGATCCATGCCTTGGCTTTTGAGCCAACCGGCGGCCTCGAAATCTTCCGGGGTGGTGGTATTGAAGCCAAAGGAGCCTGTATCTTCGTAGATTCCCAACCCTAAAAGGGTAGCCTCCTCTCTGTTCAATGTCAGATTTTGTTTGATAATCTCATGGGTTATAATTGTTGTTGTCGATCCCCATGTTTTGACAACACTTTTTTCAAACGGCAAATCTTCATCACTGTCAGGGTGGTGGTCATACAAATGGATTCGCAAGTCAGGATTATCAAGCACAGGACGAACATGCGGAATACGGGATCGCTGACGGGTATCCACCACGACCAAAAGTTCGACTGATTTCGGATCGATATCCTTGAAAGCCTTGAAATTAAAAAGGTATGTTGTGCTCTCAATAAAAAAATTCCGAAGGTTGCTTTCCTGGCTTCCTGGAAAAATGAGCACGGCGTTTTCGTATATCTTGCTGGCCGCAACCATGGCTGCCAATGCATCAAAATCTGCATTGGCGTGCGCTGTAATTACAGTTGGAGCCGCCAGTTTTTCTATTTTCTTCATAAATTTCAGTTTATTACAAAACTACAGTGATGATCTCGGGTGATACTTTTGATGCAGTCTTTTCAACCGTTCAGATTCCACATGCGTATAAATCTCCGTCGCACTGATGTCCGCATGTCCCAATAAAAGCTGCACTGTCCTCAGGTCCGCTCCTCCTTCCAGCAAATGCGTGGCAAAAGAGTGACGAAAGGTGTGCGGAGAAATACTCCGTTTGATATCTGCCAATGTAGCAAATTTCTTGATTAACTTCCATACACCTTGGCGTGTAAGCCCTTTACCTGATCGATTGAGGAACATGAAGTCCTCCACAGGTTTGAAAGAAGGGCGGGTGGCCTGCAGATATTGATTCAAATAGTCCTGGGCTGTGAAATGAATGGGAACAAGGCGCTCCTTGGCTCCTTTGCCAAACACCCGCAGCATTCCGACCTGGGCATCATAATCAAGAACTTTCATCTCGATAAGTTCGGACACGCGTAAACCGGCGGCATAGAGAAGTTCCAGCATGGTCTTGTCCCGCATGCCGAGCTTGGTAGATGTGTCTGGCAGGGCGAGCAACCTGCCTATTTCTTCACGAGAAAGAAATTCCGGAAGCTTCTTGGGGAGCTTGGGATTCTCCAACAAATGGCCGGGATCCGTCTTGTACCAGCGTTCATCCATGGCATAGGAGAAAAAACCACGCAGAGAAGAAAGATGCCGAGCCAGCGAACGACTTTTGAGTCCTTTGGCCCGAAGATGTGTCAGGTACAAGAAGAGTGTCTGGTCAGACAAAACCTTGAGTTCAAAAGACCTGTCATTCAGAAACAAGAGCAACGAAGTCAGATCAGCCGTATAACTGGTCAAACTGTTTTCGGACAGCCCCTTTTCAATAAGGAGATGTTCAAGATACATGTCAATCCATGGATGACTGGGGTTTTCAACTGTTCTTGTTAACTTTTTTTCATTCATGATCACGCTCAGATCATATTTAATATCAGAAAAGTATTGGATAATATCATAAAGAGTAGGGTACCGGGCACGCATCAGTCCAGAACAACTCACCTTGAGTATACGGTGCTACCAAGGGACCGGTAAAAGCGCAATGGTTCGCATTGACAGCGAGTCAACCCGCAATTATGAAAGTCCTTCTACTCAGAAATTTAAGGAGACCCATTACATGTCTGATTTCAAACTTGCCGACCGTCTTTCCACGCTGCCTCCGTATTTGTTTGCAGCAATCGACAAGGCCAAGGCAGAAGTGGCCGCCAAAGGCATGGATATCATCAGCCTGGGCATCGGTGATCCCGACCTGCCCACTCCCGACTTCATTATCGAAGCACTGTATGAGGGCGCCCAAAAGCCCGTAAACCATCAGTATCCTTCGTATGTCGGTATGTTGGCCTATCGTCAGGCCGTGGCTGACTGGTACAAACAGCGCTTTGATGTCGACCTTGATGCCGCCACCGAGGTGGTCAGCCTCATCGGCTCAAAAGAAGGCATTGCCCACTTCCCCCTTGCGTATGTGAATCCGGGCGATGTGGTGCTGGTCGCCACCCCCAACTATCCGGTATACGGCATTGCCACAGAATTCGCCGGTGGTACCGTCGAATACCTGCCGCTGCTGGAAGAAAATGACTTCCTGGTGGACCTGGAAGCCATTGATGACGACACTTGGGCCAAGGCAAAGATGATCTTTGTTTGCTATCCCAACAACCCCACCGCAGCAACAGCAACGAAGGAATTCTATGACCGCCTCATTGAAAAGGCCAAAGAATTCAATGTAATCGTTGTCTCCGATGCAGCATACACAGAGATTTACTACGATCCAGACAACAAGCCCATCTCCATTTTGGAATGCGAAGGCGCCAAAGATGTCTGCATCGAATTCCACTCTTTGTCCAAAACCTACAACATGACCGGCTGGCGTGTCGGCATGGCCGTAGGTAACGCCAGCCTCATTGCGGGCCTTGGCAAGATCAAGGAAAACGTGGATTCCGGGATCTTTCAGGCTGTTCAGGAAGCGGGTATTGCCGCATTGCAGCAAGGAGAACCTTACGCGGAAAAATTCCGTGCGATCTACAAGGAACGTCGGGATGTGGTCTGCGCCGCCCTGAGCAAGGTCGGTATCGGTCACCGCGTTCCAGACGCATCTTTTTACATCTGGTGCAATACGCCGGAAGGGTACAAGTCTTCGGAATTCGTTACAAACGTCCTGAAACAAACAGGCGTGGTTCTGACCCCCGGAAACGGCTTCGGCACACCGGGAGAAGGGTATTTCCGCATTTCCCTGACTGTGCATAACGATCTGCTTGAGGAGGCGGTATCCAGAATATCGAAACTGTAATCTGCTACGTTAGCCTTGGTTCAAACACTGGTGATACCGAGGAAAACCTGCACGATGCACTCATAAAACTTGAAGACTATGGCGACGAAATCACCCTGAAGGGCGTGTCTGAATATTATCAGACCGAACCGCAGGGCGAAGTCAAAGATCAACCATGGTTCACGAACCAGGTCATCAAGCTGGAAATTGACGCCGAGATATGGGCGCCAGCCGGCTTCTTGTCGTCATTGACAGGTATTGAAGCCGCACTTGGACGTCAACGCTCCGTACCAGGAGGACCAAGGCCGCTTGATATGGACATCATAGCCTGGGGCGATCTCGTTATGGATTCGGAATTCCTGACACTGCCGCATCCGCGGGCCAAGAAAAGGGCATTTGTCCTTATTCCGTTGAAGGAATTGGCTCCTGATTTCGTTTTTCCTGATGGTACGACTATCGATAAAGCTCTCGACGCCATCGATTACCGACTGGAAGACTTTAAAATCTGGCAGGATTCCTAGCCAACAACTTCTGAGAGGTAAACCATGTGGAAGTTCCTCGCCATCGGCATTGCGCTTTTCGTTATGTACAAGCTCTTCATGGGCGACAAGAAGAACACGGAAGTGCAGTCCGAAAAAGTCGTCAAGGACAAAGTCGCGTCCGGAGAAATGGTCAAAGACCCTTCCTGTGGCACGTATGTCGAAAAGGATGGTTCTATTCGAATTCGAGAAGGGGAGAAGGTACACGTCTTCTGCTCATACGAATGTCGAGACAAGTTTCTGAAGGAGTTGGAAGCAACTTCCAAGGAAATACCTGAAGAATAGAGTCCAAAACATATCCTAAATACAACAAGGCCCGTTACAGGGCCTTTTTTTTGGCCTCAGATTCAGCCAGGACTCATTTACAGACCAAAACCAAGGCTCATATCCATAAACGCCATAAAAGCCCTTAGGCTTAGATCCTGAAGCACAGGCAGAAACGATAAGTCATCGACAAGCAGAATAAGGCATACGGCAACAGTTAAAGTTGGTTTTTATAACGCGATATCAAGATGTTGCATTCTTGTCTCATAATGTAAATTATGTAAACTTTTAACAAATAATCGAAATCGAACGGTTCGAAATACAGTATTGATTCCTCACCTTTGCTTTCAGTCTTTTTCAACGCAAATGGCCAAACTCTTCATTGAGTGTTTCATGAGTGACTGGTAATGAGTCTCTAACAACAGTACTCAATTCCACTCTGACCTTAGAGGAAATATGAAATACAGCTTACACCCCATTATTTTGACTTTCGCCCTTGTCGTTGGAACCGCTTGTCCTGCATTTGCAGGTCAACAGCAGACATTCAAGCAATGGCTTGAGCACTACAGCGCCTGGGATCGCCTTGAACATGAATACTCACAGGAGGCGCAAGCCGAGACCCCGGACGCCATTCTAAAAAGAGCTCAGGTTTACCTCAATTTGAATTCTCCACAGAAAGCTCTTGAAATAATTGAAATGACCCCCGCTTTCAGCGACCCGAAACTCGAAGCGGAACGGCTTTGGCTGGGTGGTATTGCCCACCGTGGCTTGGGGAACCTGTCTCAGGCAGTGCTTTGGTTCACTCAAGCATCGCAAAACATGACCAAAAGTGTCATGGATGAACGATTCGACAGTGAACCCGATTTGCAGCAAATCTGGCACGATGTCTGGCTTAAGATGTACTGGTCATACAGTGCAAACTACACCCTTTCAAAGGATTCACAGAAAGAAGCGTTAAACATGGTGCTGATGGTCGGGAAAAAAGTCTGGAATGACGACTTCTGGAACAGAGCTGCTGTGTTGTTGAATCCCAATACTTCTGTTAATCCAGAGAACGAACCATCTGAATTGACAGGGGATTCTCATCGTTCAACTCCTTTGGTCAGCGCCACTGATACAGATTTGATCATCCAGACAATGGCCTCCATTTCTTTGGAACAGTTCGATGAGGCGTATTCTTCTGTTTCTCAACTGACGAATGAACCGGTTCGAATTTTCTGGTCTTCATTAGCCGTTTTCATGGAAAGAGGCTCCCTTCCCCCTAATCTGCATATTTTCGAAAAAGGCAATTATCTCAAGGCACACGCCTTTTGGGCTGGCAACGTCCTTGCGCCTTATTCCAAATCTCGAGGCAAGTGGTTTCTTGGAAACCAGGACTCCGGTCCCTGGACTCAATTCAGAAATAACCTGCTGAAAATGGACTTTGAAGAAGCCATGGCGGCCATTGATACGGAACTCCGTTCCATGCTCATTTCTGAGCAGACGGCTGCACTTCTGAACAGCTTCAAACTTGCCTTGGCTCTTTCAAACGGAAATAAAAAGTCAGCGTCAACCATCTGGAATAAAATAGATAAATCAAAACTTCCTATTTCTCTTCAGGTTGCCGGGGTACTAACCTTCAAGGATAACTTGAACAATATTCTTCCGCATAATCCGGCAGAATCCTATGCATTATACCCCATCCTGTCGCTGTTATCAGGTGCAGGTGGGATGGACATTCACGAAAGAACCGAGGCCCCCTTCTGGACTGAAGCCCCGCTCGAACGACTCGAATCTCTCTCTGAAATTCAGTACCCCCTGGACAAGTTGCTCCTGCTGGCACACCTGCGTCATACCTTTGATGTCGCTCCAACGGTCAAGCTGGCCAAACGTGCTGCCTTTCTTTTCAGTGATTCATCCTTCGGCATTCAGGGGTTGCTCTATCTGGCCGATGATGTCGTGAAAGATAAAAACCTGCAGTTGGGAGCCTACTACCTGAACAAAATTGATGAAACCACCCTCCCCTCAAATTTGAGAATGGCCTGGCTGGACATCAAGACCCGTCTTGAACTCGATTCTGGCAGACAGGCGACAGCATTGACCACCTATAAGGAAATGGTCAAAACCGGCGAAACTATTCCCGTCATGACTCGCTTACGCATGGCCCTGTTGTTCCAACAGCGCAGGGAATACGAAGCGGCGCGGGAAGAGTTGTTGAGCATGTGGCAATCTAAAAACCAGATGACAACCACACTTCAAGCGGAAACACTGTTTTGGCTCGGTGAAGGTGAATATGCCTTGAAAAACACGGATAAGGCATTGGATTATTATCTCAAACTGGCTTGGAAGTATCCGCAGGAAAACATATGGGCATTGACCGCCATGTACAGGGCTTCACTCATCTATGAGAAACGCGGCAAGTACGAAACAGCCAAAAAACTGCTCGGCACAGTGGTCAAGAACGCCTCCCGCAAGGAACAACGTGAAGCAGCTACAGCCCGCATAACAGCCATTGACAAAAAAATGGGCAAACAAGAGCACGTTCAACAAAGCACTCTTGAGTACCCTTTTTAATCTGTTGGAAACGCATGGACCGAACTCACGCTTCAGTCTATTCATAAAGAACAAGCCTTTCACTTCTTGTGAAGGGCTTGTTCTTTGATTTTGAAACTCCACCATCAACCTGTCTTACTTGAATATATTTCAACTTGAATTCGTTACTTCATTTGCAAGGAATACGCACCGCATGATCGATACACATATACAAACAATATCTCGTGAACTTTCCCTTAAACAACAGCATGTTAAAGCTGTTGCCACCCTTCTTGATGAAGGCGCGACCGTGCCATTTATCTCCCGCTATCGCAAGGAAGCAACTGGCACCATGGATGAAGTGGGCGTTGCTGGGGTTCGTGACAGGCTGAACGAACTGGCCGAGTTGGACAAGCGCCGCGAGTCAATCCTGTCGTCACTGACCGAACGAGAGCTTCTTACCGCTGATCTAAAGCTGGCACTCCAAAAGGCTCAAGACAAAGCGCAGCTTGAAGATATCTATCTGCCCTACCGCCCCAAAAGAAGGACTCGGGCAACGATGGCCAAGGAGCGCGGGTTGGAACCGCTGGCAAAGATCGTGTTCAGCCAACGTGGGATAAATACAAGTGCTGAAGCCAAAGGATTTGTCAATCCGGGCAAAGACGTCCCTGATGTAGACGCCGCTCTGGCCGGAGCACGAGATATCATAGCTGAAAATATCAACGAAAATGCCAGGGCGCGTGCCGCTATGCGAACGTTGTTTGTAAAGCGAGGCAGATTCGTATCCAAGGTCGCAAAAGGCAAAGAGGAAGCTGGTGCAAAGTACCGTGACTGGTTTGATTGGAATGAACCTCTCGCTCGCATCCCCGGACACCGGGCACTGGCCATGTTCCGCGGTGAGAATGAAAAGCTGCTGAAACTCTCTCTGCGTCCGTCTGAAGAAGAGGCGACGGAGCTTATGCGTAAGTCCGTATTGCGCGGCACTGGGCAGGATTCGCACGAGGTGGGATTAGCTCTGGATGACTGCTACAAACGTTTGCTGGGGCCATCCATTGAAAATGAAATACGCGCCGAAGTAAAAAAACGTGCTGATATTGAAGCCATTACCGTATTCGCAGCCAATTTACGTGAACTGTTGTTGGCTGCCCCTCTTGGCCAAAAACGCGTACTGGCTCTGGACCCCGGTTTCCGTACAGGGGCAAAACTCACCGTCCTTGATGCGCAGGGAGCTCTCAAGGAATATTCCACTATTTTTCCTACAGGCTCAAAGAATCAGCAGAAAGAGGCGGCTCGTGTTCTTCAAACCTTGTCTACCAAGCACGCTATCGAAGCCATTGCCATCGGAAACGGTACGGCAGGGCGTGAAACCGAAGCCTTTGTCCGTGAGTTGAATCTCGGCATACCAGCCTTGCTGGTCAACGAATCCGGAGCTTCCATCTACTCCGCATCTGAGGTAGCCCGCCGTGAATTTCCTGATCTCGACCTGACTGTTCGTGGGTCGGTGTCCATCGGGCGTCGACTCATGGATCCACTGGCCGAGCTGGTCAAGATAGATCCTAAATCCATTGGCGTCGGCCAGTATCAGCATGATGTGGATCAGACTGCCCTCAAAAAAAGCCTGGATGATGTGGTGGAACAATGTGTCAACTCGGTGGGCGTCGATATAAACACAGCCAGCAGAGAACTCCTTGCATTCGTATCCGGTCTGGGGCCTGTACTGGCACAAAATATTGTCAATCACCGAGATGAACAAGGCCCCTTCTCTTCCCGTCGAGACCTGTTAAAAGTCAAACGGCTTGGACCCAAGGCTTTTGAACAGGCAGCGGGATTCCTGCGTGTTCATGGAAAAGAAGTACTGGATGCAAGTGCTGTTCATCCAGAACGATATGCACTGGTCAAACAGATGGCCAAAGAAGCAGGATGCTCGGTTGCGGACCTGGTTAGCGATGAAACAGCCCGCAATAAGGTGCAGATCGATAAATATATCTCTGACGAGGTCGGTCTCCCCACCTTGCGTGATATCATGGCCGAACTGACCAGACCGGGCCGTGATCCGCGTGCCGAATTCAGTGTCTTTTCATTTGCCGAAGGTGTTAACGATATCAGCGACCTGTATGAAGGTATGAAACTGCCTGGTATCGTCACCAACGTCACCAAGTTTGGCGCGTTCGTAGACATCGGCGTTCACCGTGACGGACTGGTTCATATAAGCCAGCTGTCCGACACGTTTGTACGTGATCCATCTGAAGTGGTCGCTGCTGGCCGTGAGGTTGAGGTGACGGTGATTGGTGTTGATACGGCTCGCGGTCGCATTAATCTGAGTATGAAAAATACTGTTGAAGTGTAGCCCCGCTCCAACAAATCCGAAAAGCAAAAAGGGGAGCCAGACTCCCCCTATTTGCTTATAACTATTTGATTTTAAAATATTTTAAAATAAGATTGAAACCGCTGATTTATGCCTGAATACTGAATCGTTCCATTTTGGAATACAATGTATTTCGTCCGATTCCTAGGGCTTTGGCTGTTTTACTGATATTGCCATTATGAAAATCCAGGGCCTCACGAATGGCGACCTCTTCCCTTTTCTTGAGATGAAATTCACTTGTCCGCTTTATCCGGTCTGTATCCGTACCGCCCCGTGCTTGCGCCAGCAAACTGGGGGGAAGGTTTTCCATATGCAAAACATCTCCAGACAGATTGTTCACGGCGTACTCAAGGCAATTGACCAATTCACGAACATTCCCCGGCCAATCATGAACCATCAAAACACTCTCGGCTTCCGGCGAAATGTGCACACTTTCCAGACCGAAATCGGAACACAGACGATTCAAATGGTAAGCAGCAAGCTGTACAACGTCACCGCCACGATCCCGAAGTGGAGGTATGGCAATACCCACCACATTCAATCTGTAGAATAAATCCTCACGGAACAACCCCTGCTGCACAAGCTCACTCAGATCCTTGTTTGTGGCCGCAATAATTTTTACGTCCACTGGGCGAGGGTCGGTACCGCCCACAGGCACAATAGCCCGTTCCTCCAGAGCCCGGAGGAGATTGACCTGTTGCGACAAAGGCATTTCTGAAATTTCATCCAAGAACAACACGCCCTTGTCCGCTCGTTGAAACTGCCCTATCCGGCCGCGTTTCACTGCGCCGGTAAAAGCGCCCTCGCAATACCCAAACAGCTCACTCTGAACAAGTTCTTCGGAGAAAGCACCACAGTTGACCGCGACAAAAGGATTCTTTGCACGCGGCCCGGCCTGATGAATGCCACGGGCAAATAATTCTTTGCCGGTTCCGGACTCTCCAGACAAGAGAACCGTGGAGGGTGTCCTGGCAACATTGGCTGCCTGTTTGATTGCCCTCCTCATGACCGCACTTGAATGCAGGACATGTTCAAATCCTTTCGGCGTTTCAACGGAGACGTTCTTTTTCTCCTCCAGCACCCTTTCCGGGACGACACTTTGATGGAAACGTTGCATTTCACTGACCGTGATAATGGTATCTGTCCATGTTCCATCAGTGGCGAATATGGGCATGGCCCTAACAAAAAGGTCCTTGTTTACAAGGCATTTAATGACGACAGGCTCATGTATGGTCGCATGCTTTGCCTTTGCAAGAAACACTTCGAAATCAAAAAAGAGATCTGCCTGATATCCTCGTAAAGATTTCCCTGTATGATTCAGCAAGGTTTCCGCAATAGTATTGGCGTTGGTTATTCTCCCGGAAGAATCCATGGAAATGATGCCGGTCATGACGGAATTGAACATCGAAGAAAAAAGCGATCCCATCTGCCCTTCTAGTTCGGAACAATACAGTCGTGACAACCTGTGTTCCAAAGCCTTTGCAGCTTGCAAAACCAGCTCCATGTTCTTGGAATGATCGGATTCCGTGGGGCCTGAAATATCAAAACACCCCCATATGTCGCCACGAGGATCCAAAATGGGAGCAGCCGTACAACTCCATCTGTGGTGGCTCCGACAAAAATGCTCTTCCCCCATGACCTGAATGGGACGACCGGTAACCAGAGAAGTGCCGATGGCATTGGTGCCGACACTTTCTTCTGCCCAGTTTGCTCCGGGACCAAAATTCAATTTGTCTGCCTGCCGTAAGACTTCAAGATCACCGCAGGTGCGAACAACCCGGGCATCGGCGTTCGTCATTGTAATCAACAGTTTTTTCCCCTTGATAGCCCTATATGCCGTGGTTTCAACATCACCGCATATTTTCTCAAGAGTGGATGAAAAAGACTTGAGTTGATCCATGGGAGTAAAATCCCAGCAACACCGAGGCCCTGGGTCTACGGCCAAATCAAGGCACCGACTCCATGAATCGACAAGGGTTTTATCCATATCATCTATACTAGGGTGCTTTCCATCAACGAATTGTTTCCAACGGGTATAATCGACAGAGGCGGCTCGTTGCCGACGGGGTCGCGATAGCTTGAGACCAACAGGGTTGGCCCCATCAACCGAGTCTCGACTAATTCCAAAACCATCTCCATCCCTGTAAAGCGAATGCATACCGCCCTCCGTGAAAACGCAAAATAATATCTCACAACTCTGAATGACTGACTCATCACCCATTTTCTGTCAAGTGTTCAAATGTTGAACAGATTAAAATCCATTTTATACAAATAAACACAACAATAACAAAGAGATAAACACACACAGCCTCACTATATTTTCTCAAAGTCTTTTGTTCCACCCCCGAACACAAGCAGAGCGATTCATTTTGCTTAAAACACACTCAAACACTTGAAATAAATATATATAATTATTTGGCACTCCCGTTGCACAAGGGGTGACGTTCATACGTTAACAACTAGGAGGACTCGGTCATGGCTGAACAAGTGATCATGCCCAAATGGGGTTTGACCATGAAAGAAGGAAAGGTTGTCCGCTGGCTGAAAAGCGAAGGCGACCAAGTCGAAGCAGGAGAAGAACTGTTCGAAGTTGAAACCGATAAAATTACCAATTCGGTTGAAGCGCCCGCCAGTGGAATCTTGTTCCAAATCATTGTACCCGAAGGTGAAGTTGCACCGGTCCAGGCCGTACTCGCAACCATTGCCGCACCGGGAGAAACACCGGAAAAGGCTGCCGCAGGTGCCGCACCTGAAGCAGAAGCAAGCGCCCCCGCCGCTGAAGCCCCCTCTTCCACAACACCTACACCGGCAGTTGAAGATGGAGAGTTCGTCCCCGCCATGCCTGCAGCACGCAAGCTGGCCAAGGAACTGGGCGTAGCTTTATCCACTATTGTAGGAACTGGTCCCAACGGGAGTATTACCCGAAAGGATGTACAGGAAACAGCCGACGCGGCTTGCAACGTAAACGCCAGTCCCAAAGCCATTGAGTTCGCTCGTAAAAAGGGAATTGATCTCAATGATGTCACCGGTACTGGAGATGGTGGTCGAATCACCAAGGCTGACATTCTGCGCGCCATGAATCCGGCAGCCGAACAGCCTGCTCAAGCAGCTCAGGCCGCAGCCAAGGACACCATTGTCCCCATGGACGGCGTCCGCAAGCTCATCGCAGACAACATGCATGCAAGCCTGAACAGCGCAGCACAACTCTCTGTTTTCGTGGAGTTGGACGTTACTGAACTGGTCGCCCTGCGCACCAGCTTCCTTGAGCGGAACAAGCGCAATCAGGACTACCGTTTGTCATATAATGACTTGGTATCCTACGCAGTCTGTCGTGCCCTCAAGCGTCACCCCATCATGAATTCCACACTGCAGGATGATGGCATCCACATGCATGAGCACGTCAACCTCGGCATCGCCGTTGCCCTGCCTAACGGACTCATCGTCCCCAATGTCAAGATGGCTGACACGTTCACTCTTGAAGAACTCAAAGTGGAAGTTCGGGATGTCGCCAGTCGCGCTCGCAAGGGCGGACTGAGCATGGATGAAATAGCAGGCGGTACATTTACTATCAGTAATGTGAGCATGCTTGGCGTCGACGGGTTCACCCCCATCCTCAATCCTCCCGAAACCGGCATCCTGGGAGTCGGTCGCATCGTCGAAAAGCCCGCCGTCAAAGATGGTGAGATTTGTATTCGTCAGATGATGACTCTTTCCCTGACCTTCAACCACATGACCACGGACGGTGCTCCGGCAATGTCCTTCCTGCGCGAGCTGGGAGACATGTTGGAAAATCCCGGCCTGATGATCGCTTAGGAGCCCGTCCATGTCGCGAAAACGATTTGCCATAGAACTCGGTTACGCCGCGGATCTGCACGGTGAAGACATGACCAAGGCCGCGGTACGCGCAGTGCGCGATGCTGTTTCCCGGATATGCCTGTGTGGAATCATGGAAATATGTGGCCGAGATCAATTTCAAGGCGTCTTCGTGCATGCGGAAGTGGCCGTCCCCGAACCAGATAGTGTCGATCGGGATGCAGTCCTTTCTTGCATCCCGATCGGCGAGACTTCGCTGTCTTTGACTACCGGTGGCATGAGTATTCCGGGGATTGAGGTCCCCTGCTTTGCCCCTGGTGTCAGCAATATTGTTGTAGCGTGCGCCGCCCTCACTGTCTCGGTCGAGATGGATATGGCGGATGGCGGGACGGAAATAACGGAAAAACAGGCCTGCGGATGCGCCGCCAAGGCCGAATAACCCAGAGGAGAGAAAGCAATGGCTCTCAGTAAGAAGACATTGATTCAGATGTATGAAACCATGAACAGGATTCGCCTGTTCGAGCTGAAGTTGCAGGAATTTTTCGCTGCAGGCGAAATTCCCGGCTTCGTTCACCTTTACCTTGGTGAAGAAGCAGTCGCCACAGGCGCCTGCGCTGCACTCACCAACGCAGACATGATCACCAGTACCCACCGTGGCCATGGTCACCTGCTCGCAAAAGGTGGCGATCTGAAGCTGATGATGGCTGAAATATTCGGCAGATCAACCGGTTACTGCAAAGGTAAAGGCGGCTCCATGCACATCGCCGACCTTGACCTCGGCATTCTCGGTGCCAACGGTATCGTTGGTGGAGGTGGCCCGCTGGCTGCCGGTGCTGCCCTGGCTGCAAAATACAGAAAGAGCAAAGACGTTGCCATGTGCTTCTTCGGTGATGGTGCATCCAACCAGGGTACCACCCAAGAAGCGTTGAACATCGCCAGCGCCTGGAAACTGCCGTTGGTGTTCGTCAATGAAAACAACGGGTACGGCATTTCCTGCCCTCAGTGCAAATCCATGGCTATCGTCGACATCGCCGACCGTGCCGCCGCATATGACATGCCCGGTGTTGTTGTTGATGGCAACGACGTACTCGCAGTTCATGAAGCTGTCACCGAAGCAGTCAAGCGCGCTCGCAATGGCGAAGGCCCCTCTCTGGTGGAATGCAAGACATACCGCTGGCGCGGTCACTTCGAAGGCGATGCCTGCACGTACCGCTGCGATGAAGAATTGGAAGAATGGAAGGCCAAGGATCCCATCCCCCGCTTTGAGGCCAAGCTTATCGAAAGCAAGACTCTCAGCAAAAAGGAAGCCGAAAAAATCAAGGCTGGCATTGAAAAAGACGTCGATGAGGCTGTCGCATTTGCCAAGGAAAGTCCTATGCCGGCTTCCAGCGCCATGATGGACGACGTGTACGCCTAAACGGCGCTCGTTCCCTTTTACGAATCCATACTAAATCCAACGGAGAAAATAATGTCCGAAAAAACATATCTGCAAGCTCTCAATGAGGCATTGAGGCAGGAAATGGAGCGCGATGAGAATGTCTTCATTCTCGGCGAAGATGTTGGCCAGTTTGGTGGTTGCTTTGGCGTCACCCAGGGACTTTTTGATCAATTCGGCGAAGATCGTGTCATGGATACGCCTATCACCGAAAGCACCATTGTTGGTGCTGCCTGTGGCGCTGCCGCCTGTGGCCTTCGTCCCGTGCCTGAACTGATGTTCGTCGACTTCATCGGCGTTTCCATGGACCAACTGTTCAACCAGGCTGCGAAAATGCGCTACATGTTCGGCGGCAAGACCACCGTTCCCATGACACTGCGCATGCCCCAGGGTGCTGGCATCGGTGCTGCGGCCCAGCACTCACAGTGCCTGGAATCATGGTTCATGAACATTCCCGGCCTTAAAGTCGTCATTCCTTCCACCCCATATGATGCTAAAGGGCTGCTGATCAGTGCTATCCGCGATGACAACCCTGTTGTCTTCCTGGAGCACAAGCTGCTCTACGGTGCATCCGGCGAAGTACCTGATGAAAGCTACACCATTGATATCGGCAAGGCCGACATCAAACGCGAAGGCTCTGATGTCACCATCGTTGCCACTTCCCAGATGGTCTACTCTGCCCTTGAAGCCGCAGAAAGGCTCAAAGCCGATGGCATTGAAGCAGAAGTGGTTGATCCGCGCTGCCTCCAGCCTCTGGACAAGGACACCATCCTGGATTCCGTCAAGAAGACACATGCTCTGGTCGTTGCTCATGAAGCTGTGACCTTTGCTGGCCCTGGCGCTGAAATCTCTGCCATTGTTGCAGAAGAAGCCATTGAATACCTGGACGCTCCCATCAAGCGTGTCGGTGCCCCCTTCTGCCCGGTTCCCTTCTCGCCGCCGCTGGAACAGCACTACATTCCCAGCGCAGACAACATTGTCGAAGCAGTCAAGAGCATTCGTTAAAACATATTGCGGGGGAACGGCTTCAGCCGTTCCCCCGTCCAAATTTCAAAAGGGCGTATCGTTGAGTATAGCAGCCATATTGGCCAACCCTGCTTCCGGTAAGGACATCCGCCGCCTGGTAGCCCACGGCAGCGTCTTCGATAACCAGGAAAAAGTACGCATGGTGCGCAGGCTTATCCTTGGCCTGGAACGATCCGGCGTAACGAAAATTCTCTATATGCCCGATGGCTACGCTATCATTCCACGTGCTCTCAACGCTATTTCCCCCTCGATTCCCGTGAAAGCGGTAGAAATGCCCATTCGAAACAACCAAACCGACACGACCATTGCAGCGGGCATAATGGAAACCCTTGGAGCACAGTGTCTCATTGTGCTTGGAGGGGACGGTACCAGCCGAGCAGCTTGCAAGGGAACTGTTGCCCTTCCCATTCTGCCGCTTTCCACGGGAACTAATAATGTCTTCCCCATGATGGGAGAAGCCACTGTGGCCGGGATGGCTGCCGGTCTGGTTGCAAGCGGCCAACTTCCGCGTGAAGCGTGTTGCACTAAATCCTGCATGTTTGATATTCTGATTGATAATAAAATAGTGGATATCGCATTGGTTGATGCCGCAGTGTATGACGATGTATTTCTCGCATCCCGTGCAGTCTGGCATATGGAAAAGGTTCCACAACTCTTTTTAACACGATGCAGTGCTTCATCCATTGGATTGTCCGCAATCGGTGGTCAAATTCAGGAGATAAGACCAGAAGATCCTAAAGGCCTCGCCATCACAATCGGCAAGGAGACCCCTGTCTCTGTAACGGCAGCGATCGCTCCTGGAATGTTTGCAGATGTGCCGATCGCCGGCGTATCGGAAATGGCTCCGGGGACCGTCTTCCCTGTGTCTGTCACTCCAAGCCTGATAGCTGTGGACGGGGAACGGGAGGTTGAAATCCCGATAGGGGCCCGTGCAGGTATTCGTTTGAATACAGACGGCCCCATGGTCATCGACGTACACAAAACAATGGATTTGGCCAGACAAGAAGGTCTGTTTAGACACGCATTATAACCTACAAGGAGACATTGCATGAGCCAACCACTTAAAGCCGCATTTATTTTTATCGCACCCGGTGGCGATCCCGCCCTTCACAGAAGTTGGGTACTTACCGACGGAGTCGAACTTCTGGCCATTGCCGTCAGTAACTATGGTCAGGCAGAAAAACTGGCCAAAGAACTGGTGGAAAAGGAGGGTATTGCCGCCATCGAACTCTGCGGAGGATTCGGCGCTCAGGGAACAGCACGCGTTGCCGCAGCTGTTGAAGTGCCTGTGGGGGTTGTCCGTTTTGACTCACACCCTGGTTTGGGCAATGCGAGTGGAGACACGCTGTTCAGCTAAGAAAACGGACAATGCAAGAAGGCGACATCAGACGTGATGTCGCCTTCTTATTGCTTACCCGATAAAACTACGCGTTCTCAAGAACGTGTTGTTTGGTAACAAAACAAATAAATTTGCCCGAAAAGACCGTATCCTCTCCGCAAAGAACATCTACCAGCACTTCATGCTTCCGTTCGTCCGGAGTTTGATCCTGCGCCCTGGCAACCAGGACGTCTCCAACTCGTGAGGGCTTCAAGAAACGGGTCTCCGCTGAACCCAACACGACATTGGGATGATTGACGGCCAGCATGGCCGCATAATCCGCAAGACCGAAAATGAATCCTCCGTGAACCAATCCGCGTGAGTCGGCCGCCATGTTCTGCGTGCACATCAAGCAAACTTCACTCCGCCCTTCTTCCACTGTGATGGGCTTGCCGCACAATGATTGCTCAATGCTATTATGTGTCTTAATCTGCATACATTCCTCTTGGATAACGGGCACCGCACACGCGGTGCCCGACTGGTGTCAAATGCCGAGGCCGGGAGGAGGTAACTCTTCTCCCGGCCTCGGCAGTATGCGAGAATTCTCGGTTAGTCAAAAAGATCTTCAAGTTCATCAAAAACGTAGTGCATATACATGATTTTCGGTGAACCACCCATGGAAATGGCAAGCATGGCGGCCTGCATGATCTCTTCCTTGGTAGCACCATTACTGGCTGCACCCTGGATATGAAGAGAGATACACATTTCGCACTGAGACATCATGGAACAAGCCACGTGAATCAGCTCCTGAGTTTTGTGATCAATAGGACCGAATTGGCTGATTTCTTTGGTGAAAGCAAGGTAGTTTGGGAAAACGTCACCAGCTTTCTGCTGCATTTTACCCAATGTCATTGCTGCTTTTTCTGCTGCATCCATTTTTGTTATCTCCTAAGGTTAGATGTTACGATACATCCATAAAGCAAGGAGCATGCCTTGAAAGATCAAGCGGAATTAAACAGCTATTTCAGGATATTACAAAAAGCCTACTTTTACAGACATGTTTTATCATGTCCCATACATGAACATTGATCCAAAATGGAACAGTCGGTTCAATGGTAACAGACAAAAAATCAGAACAGGCAGTCCAGCAATATCGGCAACTCCACGCCATGAAGATACGCATGCAGCGAAATCTGAGATAATCGTTTCTCCAATGCTGTTCGATCATGCCGACAACCAACGAGCACTTCTTCCAGCTCACCGATATTTCGAACGCCAAAATAATCCCCGAGAAAGCGGACTTGTTGGATTATGCCCTTTTTGACATCCAGATGAACCTCCACAAGTCCTCCTGGCGTTCTTGTCTTTCTCGTAAAATTGTAAATAGGAGAATATCCAAAATTCCAATCCCAGGAACGGTATCGCTCATCAGCAATCCGATTGATGGCATCGATCTCCTGAGGAGCAAGCCCCCGCTCTTCTTCACCCTTTTCACCAGAGACGGATCTCATAAGGACATCTATGAATTCAGTAACTTCCATCGGTTCTGGAAGGTGTCTTGAAATATTGGTGATACGTTTACGAATGCTTTTTACCGCCTTATCCTTGTATTTCTCCGGGTCGACTCGCAAGGCGTCCGAAATATCTGTAATATCAGAGGCAAACAAGAGCGTTCCGTGATGCAACACCCTGTTTTTATGAAAATGTTGCGCATTTCCGGAAAACTTTTGTCCTTTGATAACAAGATCATTTCTTCCATCAAAGGCACAATCAACTCCCATCGCCTGCAATGCTTTCAATATCGGCTTGGTGAAACGTTGAAAATCAACCCCATCTGATAAAGCGCCATTAGTGATGAAGGTAAAATTGATATTTCCCAGGTCATGAAAAACCGCCCCGCCACCACTTAACCGTCTGACAACAGGGATATTACGCTCCTTAACAAAAGCCTCGTCAATCTGGGACAGCGTGTTCTGATTACGGCCAACAATGATAGCGGGGATGTTGCGCCAGAGCATGAAGACATCAAAATCCGTCTTGGTCAGCAACCACTCTTCCGCCGCAAGATTGAATGTCGGATCTGTGCTCTCATTATAAATATATCGCATAAACGCTCTCCTTTATCCCAATCCAAACTGCAATAAACGGACCTCAAAATCAGTTCCACTGAGCTGCCACACTTACCCTAAAAAAGAAGGACCAACCCCAAAGAACAGCAATTATAACAAGTTGTTTTTTAACAAAAAAAATAAAAGTAACAAAATGTTGATTTATCAACAAGGGGTGTCCCGATCATCGCAACATGCCAATCAGACATGAAAGAGCCGTCAGCATATGCCAACGGCTCTTTTCTTCCTTACCTACCATTACGGGGCTATAAAACCCGCGCCAGCAGTATCTCATTATAGGGTATCTGACTTTACTTACTCCTGCATGCGCCAGGCATTGGTGTACACATCAAAGGAATCTTCTTTGAGACGGCCAACCAGCGTTATGTCGTGCTGTTCCGCAAAGTTAACCCCTGAGCTGGTTGCGGCAGAAAAGCCGCACAATACGGGTATATTCGCGATGGTCGCCTTTGCTGTCAGCTCCACCGCAATACGGGAAGAGATCATCGCTATGGCAGTCTGTTCCAGTATTCCTTCCAGGAGAGCTCGACCAATTGCCTTATCAAAGGCATTGTGTCTCCCCACATCCTCGCCGAACACAAGCAATTCGCCATTGAGCGAAAAGAGTGCGGCCGCATGGGTGGAACCGGTGTTTTTGAAAAGGTTCTGACGGCGCTCAAAGGTTGCCTTCAGTTCGAACAATTGAAGGGGAGAAAGTCGAACAGGCGGTCGTGACGGAAAAAGGCGACTGCGCCCTTTGCCAGTATCAAGGAAAACATCGACATGGGCAGGGTTCTGATAGCTGAAACTGATATTGGCTACATCTTCTGACGAGTTGATCATGCCGTTACAAAACAAATGCCCCACAATAAGATTCAGATCATTGCCCGGGGTTCGAGATAGGACACCGTCTCGCTGGCCATTAACGTAAACAATCAGGTCCGCCTCCACGGCTATCGAGTCCTCATGGTTGGAGAGCTCGCCCTTCCCGTATCTCTTCAACGCGACAGTACATTCCCGCTGCGATGTCTCGACAGATTGGTGCGGTTCAATAGCTGGAACAACTGAAGAGTTCAATATACGAAGAGGATATGTGGTCATAACGCCGCCTATTTAAGGGTGTTCCACAGAGTCTGAGTAATAGGATACAATTGGCGTTCATGAGCGATGACATCCAGGTGGATGAGTCCCATCTGCACGGTATCCAAATCGGGAAGCGAGGCATATTCACGCATGTCCACACAAAGCATATACTTGCCGCAATTGTGACACGCCTCGATACGTTCGTACTTCACATCATCCTGATGAAAAATCTCGCGGCTTTCATTATCCTCATTACCACAGGCTGCGCAGGCATTCCGCTTGTAATGCCAATCATGACCGCACAGAGTGCAGTGCAGATATTTTTTCCCTCCACCGCCCACCAGATATTCATTCGAATCGACTTCCTTGGGGCTGAGTTGCGCAATGGAAGGTGTGGAACCACAGACCGGACAAGACCCCTGATCCCAGGAAAAGGACTCGTCTATGGTGTGGGCTATAGCGGAAAAAGCCGGAGAGCAAACGGTCTCAATACAATAAGACAAAAGAGTATGAGGAGAGATATCAAGCTGTTCAGAGTGTTGCTCAAAAAGCTGCCGGTTGCCTGCAATTTTGGCATGAACAAGCTCCATGAGGGTGTCCGTCTCTTTCAAATGAGACTGCAGCTTTCTGAAGGTCTCCTCTTCCAGTTGCAGCACTTCAGCAAACACCGGCAACATGGCTTGGTTTGACCGGCTGAACAAGTCGCTCCAGGGTGTGAGGTCAACATCCGACAGTATGGGAACCCCCACGGCCACGCGGCCAGCATCAATTTGGAGAGATTCCTTTTTTTCTTTTATGAGATTGGTACGCACTGATTCTCTTTCCAGGAATAGAGCTCCGAAGCGGCCAGCCAGTTCTGCGTATGCGGTATCCCGTGCCTGTATGTCCTGAAGAGTTGATTCGATTTGGCCCTGAGTGAATGACGATTTCATGCGGTTGCTCCGAATTCTCCTTGGGACGGGACACCATAGAGATGGCGCCCCGCCCGAAAGGAGAGGATTGAGGTGTTATCCTTTCATTGCCTTGAACGGACGAGCCAAGGTTGCGAGGAATTGTTGTTTTGACATGGGGCCGATATTGGCCTGGGCTACCGCGAACTCATGATAGTTCTCGGGCTTGTCGATCAACAGGTAGATGACGTTTACTTCATCCGGGTCAGCCAACGTGGCGTTAGGCCAATCCTTTTTCAGATGAGCCAGTCTGGACTGGGCAAGCTTGACCATGTCTTTGCGATCACCGAACTGCATGGCACCTGTGGGACAGGATTTGACGCAGGCAGGTGGCATACCGTTATGGATACGATCATTACACATAGTGCATTTGACCATCAGACCGGACATTTCATTACGTCTGGGGATATTGTACGGACAGGCATCCTTGATCTCCTCGAACTGCTCCTTGGAGAAGTCCTTGGTTTTGGGAGTATACAGAATTGCCCCGGTTTTTTCGTCCTGAACGATGGCTTCCTCGATGTAGAGATCACCGGTTTCCTTGCATGGAGCAATTTCACAGTGCCGGCATTGATCAGGGAAGAAGTTCCAATGAACCACACCATCATCAAGGTGTTCGCTGAAACGGACGAGTTTATAGTTGTTGGGATTCAAATCCTGCGGATTCTGGTGGCTACCCCAGCCGACCTGATAGGTCTTGTTGGCCGGAAGTTCGTGCCATTCCTTACAGGCTATTTGGCACCCGCGGCACGCTGTACAGCGGGATGTGTCTATCAATATGGTCTTGGGCATGACGATCTCCTTCTTTTATGGGGTGGCCAACTCAGTGGTTTTCTTCGCCTTGCGGATGTTCACGCAACTCGCCTTGTATTCCGGGATAGTGGTGTTCGGGTCGCCCACTGAAGGTGTAAGCCGGTTGGTGGAGTCGCCGCTTCCGGGAGTCGTCCAACCAAAGCAATACGGCATGCCTATTTCATGAATAATGCGGCCGTGAATCTTGAATGGACGCATACGCACGGTAACCATGGCAACAGCTTCGACCCTGCCACGGATACTCTCGACAATGATGACATCCCCGTTCTCGATGCCCTTTTCCTTGGCCAACTCAGGGCTCAGTTCCACATAGAGCTGCGGTTCAGCTTCGAGCAAGTTCGGCACATTCCGGGTCTCTCCGCCACCACACCAGTGTTCTGTGAGACTGTAAGTGGTGAGTACGATCGGATACTTGGGGTCCGCCGGTTTTGCGAGCACATCAAGTGCGCTTGAAACGAACTTGTAGACCGGGCTGTTGAGCTGCTTGGAAAACAAGTTGGTATTTACCGGAGTCTCAACCGGCTCGTAGTGTTCGGGGAACGGACCATCCTGTCTGCCGGGACCGAAAATGTGTCCCAGGCCATGCTGATGCATGATGAAGGGGTACTTGCCCTTGCCGGTTGCCAGGGGCGGCCATCCGCCGTCAGGGATATCGCCAACCCACTTGCCATTCTTCCATTCAATGACGGCCTTGGCCGGATTGAACGGTTTTCCATTGAGATCAACGGATGCGCGGTTGTAAAGGATGCGACGGTTGACCGGCCAACACCATGACCAGTTGGGGTACAGTCCGATTTTTTCTTGCATCGGAGTCTGTTTCGGATCACGCCGCAGACATTTGTTGCCCCCCTCCTCTGTCCAACTGCCGCAGTAGAGCCAGTTCAGACTGGAGGTCGAACCATCGTCAGCCAAAGCAACGAAGGTCGGAACCTGCTGCCCCTTGGCATACTTCTTTCCCTTGACGACCGTGTCACGGGTAAAGCGGCCATTGATGCGTTGACACAGATCTTCAGGATCATACTTTTCAGGCCAGTCGAGCTTGAGCACGGGCTCAGGGAAAGTGCCGCCCTCTTTGGCGTAGAGCTCGCGGAGTCTGTTCATGATCGGGATATACATCTCACCGAAGGGACGCGCCTTGAACTGTGGAGGAGTAGCTTGACCATGCCACAGAAGCCAACGGCCGGAGTTGGTCACAGAACCACTCTTTTCCAGTCGATGAGCCGAAGGAAGCAGGAAGAACTCGGTCTTGACCTTTTTCGGGTCAACGCCGGGACGATGCCAGTTGTCCGTTGTTTCCGAGTTATGCAATTCGGCACAGACAACCCAGTCGAGCTTATCCATGGCCTTGCGGATTTTATTGGTGTTGGGAACACTGTTCATGGGATTCAGCCCCATGAAGAAACCGCCGGTCATGTTGCCCTGATACATCCGGTCGAACATGAACAAGTAGGAGTAGTCTCCACCTTTATCGACCTTGGGCAGGAGTTCATAACAATATCCATTTTTTTCTGTTGCGTTATCACCAAACCATCCCTTGAGCAGCGACGCAAAGTATTGAGGTTTGTGCTGCCACCAGTTAGCGGATTGCGGATCGTTGCTGACAGGGGTGTTGGCAAGATTGTACTTATCATACGTAGGCCAATCACCGCGGGGCATAGCCATATACCCAGGCAGGATGTGATACAGCAGTGCATGGTCGGTGGACCCCTGAACATTCGGTTCGCCACGCAGGGCGTTGATACCGCCACCAGCGATACCGATATTACCCAGCAGGAGCTGAATGACTCCGGAAGTACGGATATTCTGTACACCTACAGTGTGCTGGGTCCAGCCCAGAGCATACAGAATCGTACCGGCCTTGGTGCCGGTTCCTGTGGCTGTATAGGTTTTGTACACACGCAACAGGGTTTCCTCAGGCACACCTGTTGTCGCCGAGACCTTGTCCAGAGTGTAGCGGGAATAGTGTTTCTTCAACAACTGGAAAACACAGCGTGGATGTTTGAGCGACTTGTCTCGCTTGGGCACACCTTTGGAATCGAGTTCCAGCGCCCATTTGCTTTTGTCATAGCTTCGTGTCTTGGGATCGTAGCCAGAAAAAAGACCATCCTTGAAATCGAAATCCTTACCAACAATCAAGGAAGCATTTGTATATTCAACCACATACTCGTTGAAGTACTTCTTGTTATCAACGATATACTTGATCATGCCTCCCAGAAAGGCGATGTCCGTACCGGAACGAAGGGGAACATGAAAATCAGAGCGTGCCGAAGTCCTGGAGAACTTCGGATCGACATGCATAACCGTCGCGCCCTTGTCTTTGGCACGCAGCACCCACTTGAAGGAAATCGGATGGTGTTCAGCCGCGTTGCTCCCCATGATCAGAATGGAATCGGCATTCTTGATGTCAATCCAGTGGTTGGTCATGGCTCCCCGGCCAAAGCTCTCACCAAGTGCGGCGACTGTGGAGCTGTGACACACGCGTGCCTGATGATCCATGTGCACCACACCCAACCCACGAGCAAACTGATGCGTCAACGCGCACTCCTCGTTGCTGGCATGGGATGTGCCCATCAGGAACATTGATTCAAGCCGGTTGACCTGCTGCCCTGCCTTGTTTTTACTGACGAATTCCTTGTCGCGGGTATCCTTCACCCTCCGCGCGATACGATCAATCATCCAATCCCAGCTTTTTTCTTCCCATTTGTCACTGTAGGGAGCGCGGTACATGGGCTTCTGAACCCTGTGATGTGACGTTGTCATAGTAAACATCGCCGCGCCCTTGGCACAGAGGGAACCTTCGTTGATGGGATAATCCGGGTCGCCTTCGACACTCACCAATTTCCCGTTCTTCACGTAGCCAATGGCAAAACAACTCACAGAACAGAAAGGACAGACTGTGAGTACCTCTTTGGCTCCGTCGATCTTCAGGCTGGCAGCATAGCTCTTGATCGGCGTTAAACTGACCCCGATCTGAGCCAGGGAAAGATACGCTGCCGATGAGGCTGAAAGCTTCAAAAATCTTCGGCGGTCACATTTCATGAGATGGCCTCCTTGGTTGAGCAGAGGCAAAATGGCCACTGCAAATTTTAAAATACCGTCGTATGTATTAGAGGCATCATAAAATAAAATCTAATTATTGCAATATGTTAAAAAGAACATGTGTAAGAATAATGGAAAGGTTCTACGGGATATACGTGGCTAAAATGCAGAAACAGAATGTTTGTTATTTTCCTTTCACCATCTAAATCATCTATTTATATAACTGATAAAATCAATAACAAATAATAGGTGTTGATATTAATCAAACCAGATTGAGTGTCATTCTTTGGGAATGATTCAAAATGCTCCCATCGCAAAACACTACACAGCTAATCGGGTGAATTCTGAGGAGAATGAACACCGTGTACGCTCAGACCGATTCGAATGAACTGTGCTGGAACTCTTTTTGAGCTGAATAGTATGGAGTAAAAAATCAAGACAGAGAGAAATGAAAAGGCGAAACAGGATCAGCCTCCCGCTTGCCGAGAGAATGCCCTACAACAATACTGGAAGTCTATGTGCGATACACTACCGTACCAAAAGAGGAAGGGTTGCAGCTTGTTAGCCGCAACCCTTTTATTATCGTGGTGCCGAGGGGGGGATTCGAACCCCCACGGAATTTCTTCCACTGCCCCCTCAAGACAGCGTGTCTACCAATTCCACCACCTCGGCTTTCAAAAACCGGACGTTGAATTCATACTTATACGGCCAAAATGTCAAGACTTTTGTGAATATTTTTTTGTATTTTCAGCTTGTACTCTCAAATACCGGAAATATTCTATGGGGAGTATGACTTCAACACGACTTAAGCTCGTATTTTAAGTACATGGACCTCATTCGCTGAGCCCCAGTTAAGACGTGTCCTAAGTAAGGCCGTTACCACGTTTATTTCAGGTCCGACGAGCTCTACCCTGTCGCCAAAAAAGAGGAAGGGTTGCAGTTTGAAACTGCAACCCTTTTTACTATCATGGTGCCGAGGGGGGGATTCGAACCCCCACGGAATTTCTTCCACTGCCCCCTCAAGACAGCGTGTCTACCAATTCCACCACCTCGGCACGATATGCGTTGAGCTTATTCGCTCTTGGCGTCTTCTCCAGTATCCTGGAAAGTAATACCCGGCTTGGCCGGGGCGGCAGGAGCATCGGTTTCCACCGCAGCTCCGTTCTGCAACATAATGGAACCCGGATCGGATACCTTATTGCCGCTCATAATATTAAAACCAAGGGAGGTAAGCAGGAAAACCGTAGCAAGACCTGCTGTGATCTTCACAAGAATACCGCCTGCGCCGGAGCTACCAAACATGGTGCTGCTACCGCCGCCGAAGATGACTCCCATCCCTTCTTGACCGGACTGGAGCATTACTGCGCCGATCAGAAAAATGCAAGCCAAAACATGAATGACGATCACTAAAGTTTCCACAATAATTCCCTTTTCTTATTCCTTTTATCTGCTCGCTTCATCAGGCCAAAACGATCTGAGAAAAGCTTTCACTCAGCAAGCTCGCGCCTCCTACCAATACTCCGTCAACATTGTCAAGAGCAATAATATCACTACAATTGCCAGGCTTGACACTGCCGCCATATAATATCCTCATTTCATTGGCTTTTTCACCAAAGATCGAAATAAGTGTTTTCCGAGTAAAAGTATGAGCAGCCACAATTTCTTCCGGTCCGGCCACTTCACCTGTGCCAATAGCCCACACGGGTTCATAGGCAACACTCAATTTTTCAGGTGCAATATCAGTCGGAACACCCTTCAGGCCAACACGAATCTGGCGCTCAAGGACTTCCTCTACCTTGCCGGCTTTACGTTCGTCAATCTTCTCACCTATGCAGAAGACGACATTAAGTCCCGCTTCAAGGCCATATGCAGTCTTCTGACCGATATACTCATCATTTTCGCCGAGCACGTGACGACGTTCGGAGTGACCGGTCAAACCGTAGGTCGCTCCTACATCCATGAGCATCTTAGGGGATATTTCGCCTGTAAAAGCACCCTCTTCTTCTATGTAATAGTCCTGACCACCCGCAGAGAACCCTTCAGAAGCCATGGCCTCAGCAACGCCCTTGAGGGCTGTAAACGGCGGAAAAATCAAAACTTCCCTGTCTTCGGGCAGATTGGATGCAGTCAACGAGACCAGTTCTTCAGCCGTGGTTTTGGCATCATCCCAGGTCTTGAACATCTTCCAGTTGGCAGCCATTAATTTTTTCATTTGTTTGAGTACTCCTTTAAAGCCTTGAAAGCGGGCAACTCCTTGCCCTCCAGAAATTGGAGGAAGGATCCACCACCTGTGGAAATAAAGCTGAATTTATCTGCCAGATGCATCAGATGCACCACTGCGTCGGTATCACCGCCACCAACGATGCTCAGCGCGTCATCAAGGCCAGCTATGGCCTCACAAACAGCCAGAGAGCCTTTGGCAAATGCTTCGGTTTCAAACATCCCCATTGGCCCGTTCCAAACAATCGTCTTTGAACGTTCAAGAACTGCCGTGAAATTTTCAATTGTTTCAGGACCGATGTCCAACACCATGGAATCCGACGGGATCGCATCGGCCGCGCACACACCTTCTGCCGCCTGTGCATCCGGTGCAGCAGCGTACAGATAGTCCACCGGCAGGTGAAGTGTTGACCCCATGGATTCAGCCTTTTTGATAATCGACTTGGCGTCGTCCACCAAATCAACCTCCACCAGGGATTTGCCGACCTCGTACCCCTTGGCAAGCATAAAGGTGTTGGCCATTGCGCCACCAATGATAATGTCGTCCACTTTCCCGAGAAGATTATTTAAAATCCCCAATTTGGTGGAAACTTTGGCACCGCCGGACACACAGACATAGGGACGTCTGGGATCATTGAGCGCATCGCCTAGGAATTCCTGCTCCTTTTTGAGAAGGAATCCACCACAACTTGTCTGGACATACTTGGGGACGTCCACAACGGAAGCATTCTCACGATGTGCGACACCAAAGGCATCATTCACATAGATCTCAGCCAACGAGGCGAGTTTCTTGCCGAAATCCCCCCGCTCTTCAACAGTCTTGCCGGTCTCTTCAGGGTTGAAGCGAAGGTTATCCAACATGATAACCTGGCCGGGTAGCAAAGCATCGGCAGCTTGTACTGCGGCATCTCCCAGCACCCCTTCAACCAAAACGACATCCAGCCCCAACAGCTCACCTGTTCTTTTAGCAACCGGAGCAAGCGAAAGTCCGGGGACAACTTTTCCCTTGGGTTTGCCCAAGTGAGCGCACAATATAATCGAAGCCCCTTTCTCCAAAGCATATTTCAATGTCGGAACAGCAGCCTGAATTCGATTGTCATCGGTGATGACACCATTCTCCAGAGGGACATTGAAATCCACCCGAAAGAGCAACTTCTTGCCACTGATATCAACCTGATCAATAAACAACATAAATCAATCCTCACAAGTAGTTAGGAGTCCTTGGGGAAATCATGCCTGAACAATAAAGCATCTTCCTTGGTGTCCGGGTAGTATTTTTTCCGCACACCGATCTGCTTGTAGCCAAACTTGCGATACAGAGCCAACGCAGGCTCATTGCTCGCCTTTACATCAAGAAAACTCTTTCTAATTCCAGATTCGACACAGATATCAAAGCTTTTTTGCAACAACCGTGCAGCCAATCCATGCCGCCTGTAGTCGGAACGCACACCCAAATTCAATATTTCCATTTCATCTTCAATAAGAGAAAAGGCCATATATCCAACAAGCCCGGCAGCTGTTTTGATGCCAAGTATCTTGAATGCTTTCCTGTTCAACCCCAACAGGAACTGCTCTCGGGTCCAATGATAATTGAAACAGGCTCTTTCAAGCTCTATGAGATCCTCAATGTCGGCTTCACCGAGTTCACGAGGTTCGTAAATCATTTGAACACCTTATTTCTTCTCACAGTGCACTGGATATGCGCAGATAATGAGTGTATACGTTCTTTGCAGCCAAATCAAAACATTATGGGAACCATGGCATGATATTCAACAAAAAAGCTATTGAAGACACTGATGACGGTCACAATGTGGAAGTCATCGACCAACAGAATCGCCCTCTGGCCGTTCTCCCCAAAAGAGTCGTACACCGCCAACTGTTGATGCATCGGTCCGTCCAAGTCATAGTCACGAGTCCTGACAAGAAAATCTACCTGCAAAAAAGGAACAGTAACAAGCAGTTCTTCCCGGGACGCTGGGATATTTCAGCCCGTACACATCCAATTGCCGGAGAAGCTACCTTTGATGCCGCCATTCGTGCTCTCAAGAACGAACTGGATATCACTGTAGAACACCCGCTTCTTATCAAAGAATTCCCGCCCAGCCCTGAAACCGGGTTTGAGCATGTCAGCATCTATGCCGTGCACAAGAATACCCAGCCCATAATCCCCAATAAGGACACGGTGGCTGAGGGATACTATTACTCACAGGAAGAACTCACCTGTCTTATCAAGGAGTTCAAGGAACTCCTTACACCAAACCTGGTTATTCTCTGGGAATCAGGCCTGCTGTCCGAAATCTAGTCTTCGCAGAGCAACACGCTCAATTCTGCGTGTATGCCACCGTTTGTCGCAAGAATGGTTCGTGAACCAAATGCGTATGGAGTTGCAGTGTCATATTCACTAACCGTTCCGCCAGCTTCATGAACGAGCAGCAGTCCTGCCGCCGTATCCCACGGATTGAGGGCAGCCTCGAAAAATCCCTCGTACCGCCCACAGGCAACATAGGCAAGATCAAGCGCTGCGGCGCCCGGTCTGCGAATCCCCTGAGTCAAGGGCAAAATCCGCTTGAAATGCTTGAGTATATCGTCCAGATGCGCATCGATGGCATAGGGGAACCCTGTGGCCAGCAGGGATTTTTCCATGGATGTCACATCCGTCACGGAAATGGGGTTGTCGTTCATGAAGGCGCCACGTCCTTCGATGGCGCGAAATGTCTCGCCTAAAAGAGGAAGGTTGACAACTCCGAGCACCACACGCCCCTCATGCCAGAGGGCTATGGAATTCGCGACGAACGGCACTCCATGCGCAAAGTTGGTCGTGCCGTCGACCGGGTCTATGATCCACGTCAATTCACCCGGCGTCGTGCTGTTGGCTGTTTCTTCGGCCAGAAAATCAGAGCCCGGCAACAGCTTTGCCAATCCTTCCTTGAGCATGAGTTCTACAGCCAGATCTGTTTCCGTAACCAGGTCGATCCGCCCCTTGTGCGTAATCTTCTTGGTTTTTGTGGAAGCATCCTTGACGATATCACCGGCCTTGCCCACATACTCCAACAGACCATCCATGATGGCCTCTGGATCAAAATGCGTCATGTGCCCTCCTCAAAAAAAAGGCGACACAATGCCGCCTTCCCAAAAAAACACGATAATTATGACCGACGCTGGATGAAAAATTCAACAGACCTGTTGTATGTCTTCTCTTCTTCCGTGGTGAAATAACATGCTGGAATCTCACCCCGTTGCCTATGGTAGTGCAGACATTCACAACAGATACCGTGCTTGTCACAGCTATAGGTACAAGAACAATATTGTTCATTTATCTTTGCTCTGGGGCACTGATCCTTTTTCTTCATGACACTCCTCACCGGGACACCATCAGATTAACGGAACTCTCTCAAACAAGTGAGTGAGCCTAACCACATGAGCATAGAGTGTCAATAATTCAGGAGTATTGTTCTATGAACAGACTAGGATTATTGAAAGTTTGACACATACGATTGCATAATCCGGAATAACTTTAAATTCCAGCTCAATATATTGTTTTTCTACAAATATGTGTATAGGATAAACTTACATCTACAAACGAGAATCATCTCGGTTAAGGAAGACCGAAAAACGGCAGTTATTTTATGTGGGAAAAAGCATTCAGCAAAGCGCCAGGCTTTCATGATTCCGGAACCGATCAATCTGTCCCGCCCAAGCTGACGACCCTTGAAGAGCTGAAAGAATTCATCGACTACAACCACATCAAATACTGTCTCTTAAAGCCGTACTTCGAAGTTGCGGATTATCCCATCGTCGAAGCACGAGAGCTCCTTCCTTCCTTTGAAGTCGATCTTTACGAATACAAGGCCCTGCCAGGCTTCACCATGGTGGCCTTCGAGCGACAGCTCAATTCTTTCCAGGAAATATTTCAGTATGACGCCCTGCACTCTCTTTCCGACTGGGAAGAAATGCTGGTAGAAGCTAGCTGCACAGTTGAAGATAATGTGACCGCAACCAATCTTCGCACATATCAGAGCAGATTGCCGAAGCGGTATCACGCCGATTTTCTAGAAGAATTTGAAAATCAAAACATCTGTGCCATGCAGAACTACCCTCGCATGCTGCCGTTTCTGATGGAGCTGGAACGAGCGCACGTCCTGGCCCACGACTCCACAGGCCAGTTCACGCTGCAGGGGATATATTCTTCACTGCCTTCCAATCTTGACAGTGAACTCAAGCAATTCGGTTTGAAAATCGGTAAGTTCAAACCGGGCAACAGCCTCATGTATGAATGCAATCGGCTGTTCGTATACCAGTTCATGATGGAATTACATGGGTTCCCCATTGTCTCTGAACGGCGTACCTCTTCGGCCATGTTCGCCATTCGCCTCCTCAGGCAACACGAACGCTTTATCGTCCGTGTTCTTGGACAAAGCGACAGAACAATTACCACCATGATGTCGCCTCCGGAAGACGCGCCGCGCCGATTGAGAAAATATCCGAAGATTGAAAAGACTGCACTTGTTCAAGTCAATGAAAACCAGACGGAACTCATTGAAGTATTGAAAGAACAAGGCTTTTTCATTGATGATAAAAAACGGATCGTTATTCTGCGTGTGACCTATCAGCAGCACGATTACAGCCCCAAAAACGTCCGTGAAGACAGGGCATTATCTGTACTCAAGCAAGAAATAATGCATCCCATTACAGGACGAATCAACGATTCGTTGAATATTATTCAAAACGTAAAGAACATGATTCTGCGCCTCAACGACATCGTTCGCGGCGAATATCGTGTCCCTGTCAATTACAAGCGCACAGAGGTCATCAGCAGCACTGAGACCCACGAAAACCGGCTTAAAGTCCTGTTCATGTGGCTCTCCAAACACATGCACCGCATCGTTGACTACTCTGATGACTATTACTCGCAGATTGTTCGCGTATTGGACGGGTATCTTCTGGCACCGGACAACTACGATATTTTCAATGAACATTATGAATTGCATCAGGAGGTCTGGTCCAGGTACGGTCAGATCCAACAGGCACGCAAAGTTCGGATTCTGGAAGATATCAGACAACGCAAGTACAAGGGAGAAACCATCTCCTATCATCGCATGCTTGAATTGATGACTGAGATTCTTAGCGAGTTAAAATTTGAAATTGTTAACTATTTCGACAAACTTGTCGTTAAAGTCTTGATAATAGGTAATGACGTTATTTCCGACTCTTACCTATTGAGAAGTTATGTGAATAAGGACGAGAAGCAACTCTCGACTTATGGTCGTGAAATTAAAAAATCGTACCAGCAACTGGTTATGTTACTCGACGAGTTCCGCTCAATCAGAAAATCCCGAGTCTCGAGTGACGCTCCCCCTGGTCCGTTTTAGACATTCCAAAGGAGATATCATTGGAAACCTTAGCCACCACCCCATTGACGGGTTGGCACCACGAGGCTGGTGCCAAAATGGCCCCTTTCGCCGGATTCGACATGCCGGTTCAATACAAGGGGATTATTGTTGAACACAAACATACCCGTGAAAAAGCGGGGATTTTTGACATCTCGCACATGGGTGAATTTACCTTGTCCGGTGCTGGAGCAAAAGACGCCTTAAATACTGTCGTCAGCCACGACTTGAACACCTTGACCCCAGGAAAATGCCGCTACGGTTTCCTGCTCAATGAAACAGGCGGTATCAACGATGACCTCATTATTTATTGTCTGGCCGAAGACAGCTATATGCTCGTGGTCAACGGTGCCTGCCGAGAAAAGGATTTTTCCCATATCAAGAACAACCTTTCGGATGGACTTGAGTTCACGGATGTCAGCGACGAAACCGCCAAAATCGATGTCCAGGGACCTGAAAGCCTCGAAGTGCTGAATTCACTGATGGGTTCCGACTGGAATCATTTAAAATACTTCAATTTTGAAGAGATAGATCAAGCGGGTTTTCGCATGATCATCAGCCGTACCGGATACACAGGTGAGCTCGGATATGAACTCTATCTTCCGGCTGACAAGGCCCTTGAAATATGGGAAAAATTAGCAGCTGACGAAAGGGTCGAACCTATCGGTCTCGGTGCCAGAGACACGCTCAGGCTTGAAATCGGCTATCCTCTCTATGGTCAGGATCTGGACGAAGGACACACCCCCAAAGAAGCAGGGGCCGACTTCTTCCTGAAAAAGGAAAGCGACTACATCGGCAAATCAGGATTGGCCGAGGTAAAGGAATCTCTCATCCCCCTTACCATCGAAGGCCGTCGCACAGCACGGCATCATGATGAAGTATACCTTGATGGGGAGAAAGTCGGTGTCGTCACAAGTGGCTCGTTTGCCCCGAGTCTTGGGTGCTGCATTGCCCTGGCTTACGTTCGAGCGGAATATGCCGACAAAGATGCATTTACGATCAAAACAGCGCGAGTCGAGCTGGACGCAAAAAAGACAATCCTGCCCTTCTACAAAGATGGAACGGCAAGAAAAAAAGTCGATTAGAATAAAAAAAGGACGCTTCGGCGTCCTTTTTTTACCTCTTAATAGGCTTCAATGCTTGCATCCGTTCTTCAAGGCGCTTCTTCTCACGTTTCAACACTTCTTTATCAAGCTTCTCGTCGGTGACTGCCATCCCTTCACCAATATATATTGGTGTGCGGGTAAACGGGTATGGCAACTCAAAACGATCCCATGATTTCTCAAAAACTTTAGTTTTCTCAGGAAATACTCTGACAGGAAAAATCAAGGCCCCGGTTTTCTGGGCCAAATAAATGATACCATCCTTGACTTTATGGCGTGGACCACGAGGACCATCCATAGTTACCACAACGACATCATTATCTTTTTCCATCATTTTCTTGGCCTGTATCAAGGCCCGGACTCCACCTCTGGAGCTTGATCCTCGAACCGTATGATGTCCAAGCCGCTCGATAATCCTGGCAATAAATTCACCATCTTTACTTTGGCTGACCATCACCGCAAATCTGAGGTCCACCTGATTTTGTCCTCCAGCTATTGAGAACAACTCTCCATGCCACGCAGCAAGGATCACAGGCTTTCTTTTTTTATTACAATCAATAAGAGACTGAAACTCACCTTGCATTTCGAAACGCATGGTCTTGGTCCAAAGCGTAAAAATGCCGGTAACCAAGGGAATAAACTTGAGAGGATCAATGGGTATTTTCATAATATATTTCGATTTTTACATTTTCTATAATCTCGGGCCATGAAGAGCAAGAAAAGAAATTCATTGGAATGTTCATTAGCAACCAATTGGGAAATAGCATATATCTATTTGACCTAATGGTCACAACTGTGATGAGATTTTTTGAATCAAGGAGTACATATGTCTGAAATCACACTCGAATGCAAAGGGCTCCCCTGCCCCCAGCCGGTCCTCAAATGCAAAGAATCAATTGAAGATTTTTCCCCGGAACAAATTGCCGTTACCGTTGATAATGAAGCCGCAAAAGAAAACGTTTCACGCTTTCTGACAGTTCATGGCTACGAGGTGAAAGCTGAAGAGAAAGATGCCGACTTCGTCGTAACCGGACATAAAGAGAATGCTGGAGAATGCAAAGAGTGCGCAGTGATGACGGACAATGAGCTTGCAGACGTGGATAAACAAAAAATATTGGTCTTCATTGCCACCGACACTATTGGTGTCGGCGATGACGCACTCGGAGCCAGCCTCATGTATAATTTCCTGGTGACGTTGAAGGAACTGGGCGACGAGCTGTGGCGAATTGTGATGCTCAACGGCGGTGTCAAATTAGCTATCTCAGACAACAAGTGCCTGGACGAGTTAAAAAAGCTCGAAGAAAGCGGCGTATCCATCCTTGTTTGCGGCACCTGTCTGGAGCACTTTGGACTGACCGGGCAACGTGAAGTAGGCCAGGTGACCAATATGCTCGACGTTGTGACCAGTTTCCAGCTTGCCACCAAGACCATTCGCGTCTAGAACCTCTGCATGAACAATGACGCACAAAAACTGATCAGACTGAACAAATACATCGCCCAATGCGGCGTCGCATCACGCCGCGGCGCCGACGAGCTCGTCTTTGACGGCAGAGTCACCATCAACGGTGAGTTGGCTGATTCTCCTGGCATCAAAGTCAATCCCGGAGTTGATGCCGTGGCCGTAAACGGTAAACCGTTGGCCCTCCCCGGTGCGGACAAGGAAATCACACTTATTCTCCACAAACCGGTGGAAACGGTTACTACGGCAAAAGACCCACAAGGACGTCAAACTGTCCTTGATCTTCTTCCAAATGATATCAAACGGTTGCGACCTTTTCCTGTAGGACGTCTAGACTTTTACTCTGAAGGTTTATTGCTGCTAACGACAGACGGTGACCTTTGTTATCGCCTGACTCATCCTAAATATCACCTGCCAAAAGTCTATACTGTGACCATTCGTGGAACTGTTCCTGACAGTGCAGTCGAAACCATGCGTAAGGGGATGACCCTGCAGGAAGGCGACAAGCTTGCACCGGCCAAGGTTCAGCTAAAGAAACCGGTGGCAGGAACACAGCAGATCGAGATTACGCTGATTCAGGGTATCAATCGACAAATCCGGCGTATGTGCGATGAGTTGGGATTAACCATCCTTCGCTTGAGCCGTATAAAGCAAGGTCCCATCGCTTTGGGAAATCTCAAGCGAGGGACCTGGCGTGAATTGACGAAAGAGGAAGTACAGGCCCTGAAAAAGGCCGTCCGCCTCACCTAGACGTTTATTGGGTGTTGTCTTCCACCTGTGTTCCCTTGGGAGGAACAAAGGTAAACATCTCGGAACCAAGGTCGACATTCAACGACACATCAGACAAACGTAACTCATTGCCGTTGCCGTAAAAATCAACAATCATAACCTGTCGAAGGAGACCGGTCTCCGGTTCTACGCCGACAAAAGCCAGGACCATACCAGGTTCCGCTTCCTTGGGGATGAGCTTGAGCACAGTGAATCCCTTGCCCCACTTTGCCCTTACGTCATCAGCGCCCTGCCATTCGGTCTGAACCACGAAGTCTTCCTTGATGTTTGCCTGACCGGAGATAAAACGGAGAATCGTCTTGGAATCAAGGAGTGTCGCCACGCTATACTTGATGGCCAACTCTTCGTCCTCAATATAGTTCCAGGCAACATCCGGACCAACCACAAGCAATTCCTTTTCAGGCGAAACAGTTTCCCACCGCACCTGTGAAGGTTGCTTGAACCAGATTGTTCCGGTTCGAGTCTCTACTTCACCACTGGCAACATTGGTCAACTCCTGTTCGAAGTCGGCCTTAAACGTTTTAAGGGACTCATATCGTTGTTGAATCAAATCCGGCAGATCATCAGGAGAAACCGATTCAGCAGCCAGGGATGCCAAAGGCAACGCCAGGACGAATACCAATGCAAGAACTCCAAAAAACACTCTAGACATATAATTTCTCCAATTATTCAGGCTTAATAACCTTGCGCGGCTTACTTCCTTCCTGCGGACCGAGGATGCCGTCCATTTCCATTTGTTCGATAAATCTGGCCGCACGATTAAATCCGATTCTGAGCCGTCTCTGCAACAATGAAATGGACGCCTTGCCTTGTGAAAGCACAAACTGTACCGCTTCATCATACACCGGGTCATCGGTTTCAGCGACCCCACCGGAAGTACCGTTACCGCTTGAACTCTGCTTCCATTCGGAAAAATCAAGTTCAAATTCCTGGGGAATGGCGTTCTTCCAAAAATCAACAACATGCGCAATTTCCGTCTCATCCACGTACGCACCGTGCATCCGCTTGAGCTTGCCGCCACTGGGCTTGAAAAGCATATCGCCTTTACCAAGCAGACGTTCCGCACCCACGCCATCAAGAATAGTGCGGGAGTCGAATTTTGACGTCACAAAAAAGGATATACGGGTAGGAAAGTTCGCCTTGATAATGCCGGTAACAACATCCACGCTGGGACGCTGGGTGGCCAGGATCATATGGATTCCTGCCGCACGAGCCAACTGCGCCAGACGCACAATACATTGCTCTACTTCTTTGGCAGCCGTCATCATCAAATCAGCAAGTTCGTCAATAATGATAACGAGGTACGGCATGGGCTTCATGTTCGCGAATTCTTCGGGAGGCGTGTCACCCATCTCGGCGACTTTCTTGTTATAGCCTTCGATATTACGCACACCAAGTGTGGCCATTTTCTTGTACCGACAATCCATCTCAAAGACAGCCCACTCAAGAGCACTCTTTGCCAGATTCATATCTGTGACTACAGGATGAACCAAATGCGGCAACTCGGAATACGGGGCCAATTCAATCCGCTTGGGATCGACAAGAAGCAGTTTCACCTCTTCCGGGCCAGCCTTATAGAGCAGACTCAACAGGAACCCGTTGATTCCGACAGATTTACCCGCGCCCGTAGCGCCGGCCACGAGAAGATGAGGCATCTTGGCCAGATCAGCCGCTTTGGTTTGACCATGGATGTCCTTGCCAAGAGCCAGTGTCAGCGGAGATTTGGACGAATTGAACTCCTTGGACTCAATGACTTCGCGCAAAAAGACCATTTCACGGTCAATATTGGGTATTTCAATACCCACACTGTCTTTACCAGGAATCGGGGCCTCGATACGTACTGATTCGGCACGCAGAGCCAACGCAATATCATCAGTCAGGTTTTCTATTTTACTGACCTTGATTCCAGGGGCTGGCTTGAACTCGAACATGGTGACCACCGGGCCGGGCACCACACGCTGAATCTCACCCTGAATTTTGAAATCATTAAGACATTCCTTGAGACGATCGGCAAGTGGCTGTAGCACTTCCGCAGTCTGACTTGTCATCTGCTCGGCAGGAGGAGAGAGCAATTCAGTGCTCGGCAAATCGCCGCTTTTTACTGGAACCTTGCTTTTGGCCTTCTTAATCGGCTTTGGTTTGACCGCCTTCGGTTTTGGCGGTGGAGGCGGCTCTTCTCCCAAGTCGATGAATTCCAGGCCCAAATCCTTTTCAGGCACAGCCTCTTCGACTGTAGCCTTTTTTTCTTTTTTATCAGCCCTGTGCAGCGCCCGCTTCTCTTGGTAAGCCAGCGCTATTTCGTACAGTTTATTCCAATACTGAACAACGAACTTCCACACGGAGGCCCAGGTAAAACCAAGAACTCCCTGCAGAGAAACGATGGTGACAAACAACCACAAAAGAAAGGTTCCAACCGGACGAAGGTACGGCAAAGTAAACCGGGTAATGATGTCACGTCCCAGAAAACCGCTGCCGATGAGGCCATACGCCCCATCAGGAACGTTTGAAATCCATGGGTGCATGGCCCATGCTTCGAAAGAGATGAACAGCCCTATGATGCCCAGCCATCTGGTCAGAGACAATCCCAGACTGGGGACGAACCGAGCAAGTCCGAGGTACAGAAAATACAAAGGCCAGAATATGGCTCCAATACCAAACATGGAAACCAAAAAGCCCGCAGTATATGATCCAGCACGGCCGACAACATTCTGTACCACACCGGGGGTGACGGCCTGATTAAAGCTCGGGTCGCCAGGGCTGAAAGAAAAGACGCTCAGAAAAAGGAATGCAGACAGAAAAAGGAAAAACAACCCGACAAACTCGTTGCCGCGCCCTTTCTGAAGATTTTGCATCACAGTATTTCGACGTTTCACCATGTAGCTCCACTTTATGAAAAAAGGTCCTGAACAGCAAGCTGCCCACGACCTTTTTATGCAATTTTACTGGCGATTTGCAAGTCAGCTTTATTCGCGCCCAAGATATTCCCCGCTACGGGTGTCCACCTTGATCAGGTCGCCTTCATTGATGAAAAGCGGGACATTGATTTTGAGACCGGTTTCCAGCGTGGCCGGCTTGGTCGCGTTGGATACGCGATCACCCTGCACGCCCGGGTCGGTCTGGCTCACAGTCAGGCTGACGTTGGCACCAAGGTCGACGCCGATCAACTCGCCGTTGTACAAGAGCACTTTTACCGTGTCCCCTTCCTTGATGTAGCCGCCTTTATCACCAACGTTTTCTCCGGGAACATTCATCTGCTCGTAGGTTTCGAGATCCATGAACACAAAATCGGTTCCATCTTTATAGATGTACTGCATCTCAGTAACGGCCATGTCCGGCTTTTTCACTTTTTCACCGGAACGGAAAGTCTTATCCAGCATTTGGCCGGTTTTCATCTGACGCAGTTTGGTGCGGATCATGGCCCCACCCTTGCCAGGCTTGAAGTGCTGAAATTCAACAATTTCAAAAGGCTTTCCATCTATCTCAATTTTCAGGCCGGTCCTGAAATCTTTGGTCGATATCATGTTTTCTCCAAAAAAGTTTACCGAATCACTTCGGTCTTCACAGGCTAAACTCTATCCAGCCAAGCGTTCATACAACGCCTGAACACCGAGGGCATAACTCAGAATGCCGAATCCGGCAATGACGCCGATGCACCTTTCGCCCATTATGGACTGTTGCCGCAGCGGCTGATCGGTGCGCGCCCAGATATTGCTGATATGCACTTCGACACAGGGAACCTCTATCCAAGCCAGACAATCGGCAATGGCCAGACTTGTGTGAGTATACGCTCCGGCATTGAAAACAACACCGTCCACGCCTTCTTCCCTTGCCTTTTCCAACCGATCAATGAGAGCCCCTTCTGAATTGGACTGAAAATGACTCACAGCAATCCCTGCGGCCTTGTCCCCCATTACCTGGGCCAGAAGTTCGGGCATGTCGTCCATGGTCTGCGAACCATAAATTTCGGGCTGCCGTTTGCCGATATGCCCCAGGTTGGGGCCGTTCAATATCAGAATGTTCAATGTAGCCATGACCCTTTCCTTGTTATGCCAATGGATTTTCCACTCTCACTTCTTGACTCATCCCAATAAAAGAAGGAACAGTAGGCAAGAACACAAACCATTTGCAAAAGCGATATTTCTTTATGAACCGAACCATTGAGTTAGTCAAAACAATATACGAAATCAAGCAGCTTGAAGACTTTAGCGAGGCACAGATTGCCCTCGCCGGCCGTTCCAACGTTGGCAAGTCTTCACTGGTAAACCGACTGGCAGGCCAAAAAAAACTGGCTAAAATCAGTTCCAAGCCAGGAAAAACTCGGAGCCTTAACTACTATAAGGTCAATCCGGACGGATACTTCCTTGTTGATCTGCCGGGCTATGGCTACGCCAAATGCTCCAAGACGGAACGCGCCAAATGGGCCAAGCTCATCGAGGCCTATATGCGCGACAACCCACAGCTCAAGGCTGTAGCCGTACTCCTGGATTCACGTCTTTCACCACAGAAACTCGACCTTGAACTCACATCATACCTCCGCAGTCTGGGTATTCCGGTCATTCCGGTCCTGACCAAAGCGGATAAGCCCAAACAACGAGAGTTGGCCAAATTACAAAGCCAGTGGCAGGAAATCCTCCAGCAGGACAGAGCGCCGGTACTTTTTTCGAGTAAAACCGGAAAAGGCGAGGAAAAGCTCTGGAATCTCCTGTGCGAATTCGCGCAGTTGTAATCAGCCCCTACTTGGAATCAAGTCACGAACGGACTGTTTGATCATGATGCGGAACCCTGGCATGGACACCCATGCCAGGCGCAAGCTTGCAAGTCCTCCTATGATGCCATTGCCCAGCCATGCGGCAATGATAGGCGGCAGCACCCCCTTCTCGCCCGCTGTAGCCCCCACTACATGCATGCCGTATTGAACAAAGATCAATATGAGGGACATGCCTATATTGGCATAGAGATTCTCTGACACTGTAACCAGTGCCAGAGCCAGTAACGCCATGATCACCATGGAAAAGGCGTACGAGAGCTTTCCGTGCCAAACGGTTCGTAATATCTCGACATTCGAACCGGATTCCTCCAGCCTGTCGATTGCCTTTGAGAGCTCAAGCAGCGGCAGTTGCGCCTTGTCTCCCTTGAGTTCCACTGCAGCATACGCCTTGAGATTCTGACGCACCGAAAGGAACTGTGACATTCTACTCACGGAAATGAAGGTGCGCGTATCCAGTTCATGGACATCCAGCAGCCCCCAGCCATGATCATCGATAAGGGCTTTCTTTGCCGTCAGGATACGGATGAGGTCCTGATTGTCCGTCGTGAATTCATACACAGTGATATCGCTGGCCCGGCTTTTCGCCGGATGCGCTTCTTTAGCCATGACAATAAACGGACCGTCACGAAACCAGAGATCCCTGATGACCATGTCATCGAGCTGTTTCTTGCGGACATCCTCCTTCCAGATTCGATTGGCTTCATACTCGCCAAAGACACCCAGAAATTGAGAAAAAACCAACTGTCCCCCGCTCCAGAACAGAGCGTAGACAACAAAAAACCGGATGAACCAGACATACGACACGCCACCGGCACGCAGTGCGAGCAGTTCTCGTGTTCGAGAAAGCACCCCCATCTGAATGACCATGGCCAAAAGGAAAATCGCAGGCATCAACTGTGATACAATCAGCGGAATTTTAACAATAAAATAGAATAGGATCGTTTCGACACCCAGCCCGGCCTTGATGAATTCATCCAGACGATCAAAAATGTCGGACAGCAGATATATGCAGGTTCCCACGGCCAGACAGATGGCCATGAGATACAGATTCTGCCGTATGAGATAACGACTTAGAACGCCTATGCCGAGGAAATTTCTCATGCCTTGGCTCCCCTGCCGTATCGTAAATGGAGAAGCCACTGTACCACCGTGGGCGTGCTTTCCTTATTGGCATACCGCATCCCGACCAGGGCCACGAATACATAGACTGCGTTGGGTGCCCACAGACCGTATATGGGAGGGATTGAACCGGCCTCTCCCATGCTTACCCCAATGGAGAACATGGTATAATACACCAGAAAAAGCCCCATGGACAAAAGAAGACCATATTGCTGCTTCAACCCCCTGAACACATAGGCAATGGGAATGGCAAACATGCCGAGAATAATGCACCCGAAAGGAAGCGTCAGGCGCTTAAAATACTCGGTATCGACCTTACGATGAAACCTGGGCCGCTGGTTTGGCACCAAGTTGGGATCATCACGAATGGCGGCCAACCGGGAAAACGGCATGTCCTTGGCCTTGTCCTCACTGAAATTGAACCCCATCAGCAGTTTGCCCAGATCGAGCTTGATGGAATACGAGCCAAATTTGAGGACATTCAATTCTTCGCCACTTTCACGAAAAATCTTGCCGTTTTTAAAGATAATTTTGATCTCAGCCAACTGGGGGGTGGAAACAATCTGCGCTTCCGGGGCAACCACCACTACCGACGTTCCCTTGATGGATTCATCGCGAACAAACGCAAATTTCAGCTCTCCCTTCTCGTTGTCCACCTGATGGGCATAGAAGGTGACATTTGGAAATTCCTTATTGAACACGCCTGGTTGTAACGCAAATTTAGAATGAGTCTTGGCAAAATAATAGAGGTTGGTCTTGAACATATCCATCCCCCAAGCCAGGCCCCAGAAAGAAATGAAAAACGTGAAGAGCGTGCATGCCGTGCAAAAAAGCAACGGAGCCGGCAGCATACGATACAAGCTGACACCACTCGCTTTGAGCGCGATAAGCTCATTGTCGGTGCTCATGCGGAGAAATGTCAGGAACACGCTCAGCATGGTCGCAATGGGCGTGATCAGCAGCATAAAAAACGGCGTCAGAAAGAAAAACAACTGAAGAATATTGAAAAAACCGATGTCCTGAGAAAGAAACAGGCTTCGGAGTTGCAACATCCTTCCCACAAGGATAAGCCCAAGCAGGCAGGAAATCGTCAAGCCAAAGAGCTTGCACAACTCCATGAATATCTGTCGGTGCAGGATTTTCAACGTCAGTGCCTAGTCCTGTTTTTCTTTGTAGAAATGTTGAAGAGCTTCGACTTCCTTTGGACTCAGATTGAAACGGACTGCAGCCTCTTCAAGCAGCACCGCCAGTTGAGTATCCGGCTTGCTTTCCTGCATCTCGCAAATCCATGCGACGGCTTTGCGAGTCAACTCGCCCTGAGGCATGATAGTTGTCATGAGTCTCTCCTAAGTAGTATTTCCTGTTCAGACAAAGAGAAATACACCAGCTTCCAAGGGGTTGCAAGACACGGTTAGTTGCGCTAGGCCCCAATTCATTGTCGTATTCTCAAATTTATCATGTAGAGGCATAAATGGCACCCTGGTACGTTGCGATCATTCTCGGCATTGTGGAAGGCCTGACAGAATTCCTCCCTATCTCCAGCACAGGACATCTCATCATTACGGGATACCTGCTGGATTTTACTGGACCACGGGCTGAAACCTTCGAAATAGTCATACAGCTCGGAGCAATCCTCGCAGTCGTCCTGTTGTACTGGGACCGCTTCATCGGGCTTCTGTTTCCCGATGCGAACAAAAAATTCAGTGGCGTCTATGGGCTGTGGCTGCTTTTTCTCACATCACTCCCCGCCTCGGTCATCGGACTGCTGACACACAGCTATATCAAACAGTACCTGTTCGGCCCCAAAACCGTAGCCATTGCTCTCGCAGTAGGTGCGGTACTCATTTTTATCGTGGAAGGCAAAGAAAAGCATGAAACAACCCTATCGCTGGACGAGATAACCCCGAAGCTGGCACTGGGAATAGGTTGCTTCCAATGCCTTGCCCTGTGGCCCGGGTTTTCCAGATCTGCAGCCACAATCATGGGCGGCATGATCTTGGGAGCAAAAAGAACCGTTGCCGCCGAATACTCCTTTATTGCGGCAGTTCCCATCATGTTTGCCGCAACCGGGTATGATCTCATGAAGAACTACCAACTGTTCTCAAACAATGATATCCTGTTTCTTGCCATTGGATTCTTTGTTTCATTCATTTCTGCATGGCTGGCTGTGAAAGTATTTATTATTTTATTGGGCAAATTAACCCTACGCCCCTTTGCTGTTTACAGGCTTGTACTCGCCCCTTTAATTCTACTTTTTTTGTAACTAGTTCCAAAAATTTACTTTAAGTGCCATTTTCCACTTGCCAAGGCCAAAAAGACGGTCTATAGACTGTTTCCGCTTCGGCGAAACAAACGTGGCGAGGTAGCTCAGTTGGTTAGAGCATACGGCTCATATCCGTAGAGTCGGAGGTTCAAGTCCTCTCCTCGCTACCACGAATGAAACTGGAAGCCCGTAGAATCAAAATGATTTTACGGGCTTCCTTTTTGGGTTTTCATGGGGCTCGGAAGAACTTTCGCGAACTGTACCAAATCGGTGTACCAAGTGACTCCGGTGTCGGGACAGTGAGGAGACCCAGATCATGCCCCGAAGCCACCTCCCCGCCAACATCATGCGCCGAGGGTCGGTCTACTACTTCCGGTTGGCCGTCCCTGCTGATCTCCGAGTAGTTTTCAACCGACACGAACTCTGCTACTCCCTTCGCACGTGTTACCTGCGAGAAGCCAAGGCCAAGACTCGACTCTTGGCATCCACTGCATGGGAATATTTCAACAAGGTACGTGCCGGAACCATGAAACACTTGAGCGACGACGAGCTACAGCGACTCCTGACAGAAAACATGAAGACTCACCTTGATCGAGATGAGTATTTCAGGGTTGATTCGCCCTTTCTCAACTTCTCCTCAGATTTCCATGATGAAATCATCGCCAAGCTGCAAAAAGCTCTGGCACGTGGAAGCTACAGCATTTCCGATGGCAGTACCGAGGAATTCACCCATTGGGCGGAACTGGATGTAGAGCCAGACTCATTCCTTTACAAGAAGCTACTCCGGGAAGTTCTGAAAAGAGACATCCAGATGTGGCGCATCTATAAGCATCGTGATCAGGGTGATTATGACTACGAAAAAGAATACTTCCGGAAGCTCCCCTTCGAACATACCACGGCACCACAGCCAGCCCCCACTGGCCCTCTCCTCTCTGTGGCATTGACCGCATTCCTTGAGGGGAATGACCAGTGAAAAGCTACGTCATACAAGGAGTACAAAACGGTAGCCGAATTGCTACCCGCCATCCTCGGAGACATCCCGGTGTCTCAGGTCGACCATGATGCCATGAGGAAGTATGTTGCCAAACTGAAAGAACTCCCGAGGCGCAACAAAAAACCTTACAATCATATGACTTTGGAACAGATTCTGACTCACGATGTACCCGAGGAAGATCGCGTCTCCGGTGCCACGATCAAGAACTATATGGTCAACACCGGAACCTTCTTCAACTGGTGCGAGGATCAGGGCTACAAGGTCGTCCCCAACGTCACCAGACGCAAATTCAAGATCACCAAGAAGAAGAGAGCGGCAACGGAGCCATTCACACCTGACGACCTGCACACGATATTCCATTGCCAGCAGTATGTGGCCGACAGTTGGACCAAGCCATACCAGTTCTGGATGCCCATTCTCGGCCTCGCCACCGGCGCACGGATCGAAGAGCTTGCCCAGTTGAATCTCGACGATGTTCGCTGTCACGAGGGCGTCTGGTACATCATGGTCACCGACGAAGGCGAAGGACAGGACACCAAGACCGAATCCAGTGTCCGCCCCATCCCACTGTGGCCGTTCCTGACGGAAGACTTGAGATTTCCCCAATATGTGGAACGGCTTCGTCAAAAAGGCGAAGCACGCCTGTTTCCTGATCTGCCGCCAGTCTCAATCAAGAAGCCTGACGGCACCGAGCAGTTGAAATATGGGAAGAAGGCAAGCGACTGGTTCTCCGCACGCAAGGGAAAATGGGGACTCAAGCCACAAAATCCGAAACGCCGCAAGGTGTTCCACAGCTTCCGTTCAACCCTTGCCAGTATATGCAAACACATGGGATTCGATGATCGCATGGCCGAAGAATTTCACGGCCATTCCTCAGGTGGTTATTCTATGACCTACGACTACTATGCCGAGAGACACGCTGCCAAGAAGCTCTACCAACACATCGCCAGCAAACTGGAATTCGCGGTAGAACTCGAGCACCTCAAGAAGTCCAAGTACTGCGGATGAACGAGGAAAGTACATATTGAGCGGGTTCAGCCCATCAATATGTACTTTTCAGCCTATCGGGGGGCGCAATTAACACCCTGAAATGCAGCCTACCAACATGCAGGATTTCAAGATTGTTCAGTCCTACATTGAGGATTCAGCCGATTACGCCAAAAACCACCCCTCCGAAAATTTTCCCAACACCTCTGAGCGCACTACTCTTGCCCTACTTTTGACAGGGAGGGGTAGCCATCCACGATGTCAGAATGGCCTCACTTTGCCTCTCCTTGCAGCCGGGAAGTCTAGAGCCATGCGCTTATCGCGAAAAAACGTTGGGTGGGAAAAAAGAGGCAACTTTATGGTATCTCCAGTGCAAACGTGCTGTCGCCGAGGAGCGTTCAGACTGACGGTACCGTCGAAAAAATCAGTGCGGGAAAAAGCACGGAATAAGTCGGGATCGGGATCAAGCAACACTCAACCTCTACTGCTCTCCATCGACAGCTTGAGGGCAAAATAGGGGTAGTAGACAGGGCCAAAGAGAGTCATCCTCAATGAGTACAAGTCGCTGTTGAACAGTTGATTCGACAGCCACCTGTTGAATTTCATCCATGCGAAGAAATGCAGCACCGGGATGTACGTCATGAAGAAATCCAAATCTGTTATTGTCGATGCTCTCCGCAGGTTGATCCGTCTAGACGCATGCGTTCTTGCCTTCTCCTCACCGGAAACGAACTTATAGAAATACGGCTCGGTGTACCCGTACAATACCTGCATGAGTATGAAGTGGAAAAAGACTGCGACCACTATCAATGCCATGGTTACTCCTCATGAACGACGGTTGAATCCCTGTGCCAGCTATTCCCATACCTGCGAAACCTGATGGCGTCCATGTTACCGATGAATCGTTCCAGCTTTGCGCCGATCTCGTAGCGTCTGTCGGATCAGGTTGATGTGGTCGGGATCGAGGATGCTGAAGAAGTCTCCTGTATAGCGGATGTCGTACATGTGCTGCTTCTTGTTCCTGATAACCCTCTCCATCTTGTGGCGATCCTTGTATGCGGTGAACTGGCCCATGCCGTCGAGTTTGTCCTGCAACTCGCCCACCTGAGTCTGGATGCTGCCGAGGACCAACTCCTTGACCTTCTCCAGCGTCACCGGACCGACCTCGTAGGTATCGAGGTCTTCGAACGGGATTTTCACCGCATTCACTTTGCCCCATCGATTGGTGAGGTCGGTCCAGCCTTGCCGGTATGCGCCGTAGCTGCTGCCCTCCACCTTGCAGAAATATCTTTCGAGCCTGCCTTCACCATCCTTCACCCGATTCACCCGTGTTGCGAACTGGGCCTTCTTGGGGTCGAGTCCGACGATCTTGCACCACTTGTCGTGAAGCCATCGCCAGAACTCGATCCGCTCCATGGTCACGTTGGTTGAGCCGACGATGTGGTAGTGCGGCTTGCCTGTCTTGGACTGTGGTTCGATGCGCCACATCCACCACGATTCCGGGTAGTGGTGTCTCAGACGTCTGTTGAGATTGTCCAGATCACTTTTCCATGCCTTGGGATCATCGCTGACGCCATCGGGGTAGCTCAGGGTCACGAAGTACTGCGGCAGTTCAGAGAGACTGTTAACGGCCTTGATGAGATTATTCCGGCTCCTGCGGGAAAAGGTCGGAGTCTTTGTTTTCGGTGTCGCTGTCTTCTTCGGTGTCGTGGATGTCGAGGGCTTTTTCCTGAGGCTTTTCTTGGTGAGGTCTGCCCCACCGATGATCCTCTTACTGAGGGAAAGCCGGAAACCACCGGATGTGCTGGATGTCATTGGTGTCATTGGAGTCTCATACATGGGGCTATAGGCAATGTGCCGATATACAGTACATCTACCTAGACAAGGGGGAAACAACTTCTACGCCACATGACAGGCGTCGCCAAGTACCCTCTCTCGTCGCCCTCAGTTCGCTCTCAAGGCCGCGTAGATCGTTTGCCGACTCACGCCCAGTTCACGAGCCAAAGACGCCTTATTCGCGCCCTGAACGACCCTATTCTTGACCTCTTCGACCTGCTCCGGAGTGAGGGCTGGTTTGCGCCCCTTGTAGACCCCTCTCTTCTTGGCAGCCTCGATGCCTTCGCGCTGCCGTTCCTTGATCAGAGAGCGTTCGAATTGCGCGAATGCGCCCATCATCTGGAACATGAGTTTCTGCATCGGACTCTCGTCTCCGGTGAAGGTCAGATTCTCGGTGTGGAACTTGACGGTGACGCCGCGTTCGTTCAGCCCTTCCACGATGGATTGGAGGTCTTGGAGGTTCCGTGCAAGCCTGTCGATGGAATGGACATGGAGAGTGTCGCCCTCACGCAGATGCTCCAATGCCCGTTGCAGTTCTGGTCGTTCGGTGTCCTTGCCGCTGCATCTATCGATGAAGGTCTTTTGGACCTCGACGCCTTCAAGCTGCCTGCTCTCGTTTTGGTCGGTGCTGCTGACTCGGATGTATGCGAAATGTGGTTCCATTTGTTCTCCTTGTGTTGATCAAGACTCTTAGACCTTGACGAACACAGTGTCAAACAATTTGTTCGGAACCCTATTTCCACGCCGGGGATGTTGATTTCATGTACCCGGCCACCTGTCCATCAAGGGTACACTCTAGATAGACTACTCCGGCTTGATCGCTGGCGAGAACCTCTAATAAACGGCTGGCTGATATTATGAATTCCGATTGACTTGAAGGGTTGATAAGCGTCCATCCCCCCAAAGCTGCCTTTCACCCACGGAAGATGTTCTTTAATACCACTACTCAGATATGGATCATCAGTCATCTCGACCCAAATTCGACTTATGGTAAACCCCTCCCCGTAAACAGTGGACATTGAATCGGGGGAGACTTCTGTCATCGAATTACGATCGTTGGTGTCGGAAAATGTCACTAAAATGGGAGTGAGATCACCAATAAGATCATGGCGTCCATTGATAAACGGCTGGTATTTTTCCTTATGATTCACTCGATGGCCCGCCGCACGCCAAGGTAGATCATGTAGCATGTGCAATCCATAGTGATCTCCTTGGAAACTTAGAAGAGCCACAAGATTCTTCCCATCCCCAAGATCGCAATAGACGGCCTCGCCTTTGACTTTTGGCTGGCGAGAATAAGGATTGAGAGCCCACACCTTGAGGCCTGAATCCTTTAATTGCACCATGCTCGTGCAACTTTTGAGGCCCGAAGGCGTGTTTACATCCACTCCGATATAGTAGTTGTCAGTTACCGCAAAAATTATGCTCAACGGGGTAGCAATGCCGATAATTAAGAGCAAAGCTACCACCCCTGTCCATACGAAGACGGCAACAGCCCTCAGGACACCCATTAAGACAAACACCAACGACAACAACAAGGCGAGAGCATAAGCGGGAAGCCATATATATCCAGCCGCAGTGGGCATAGGTGCGATGATGAACATCCAGAGAAATATCCAGATGGGGACTGAAATGAAAAATACCGGGTGGTCTGCCACAAAGTCGAAGAGACGCTCTTTTAAGTCCAAGTATTTCTCGGTAGTGGTGTTGGCAAGAGATTTCCAAAACAATGTCGAAACTCCTTTGATATCATGTACTATACGACTTTGTACTTTTCTTGCCAACCTCTCCAAAATCTCGTCTTGGAGCCTTGACCACTGCTCCAAGTTACGGCTACAAACGCAAACAGGTTGTCGAAGAGAGCGACCTCGACAACCTGTTAAAATTGTTCTCTAAAACACCATGCGAAACAACTTCCGAAACCCCGGAGAGTACGTTTTCCTCTCCTCGCTACCACGAATGAAACGGAAGCCCGTAGAATCAAAATGATTTTACGGGCTTCCTTTTTTTGCATCCCACCATTCACGACCTGTATTCCGCCTCAAAAAAAGATACAAGAAGTGATTATATGAAAAGCCCTAGCCACGCCTTGTATAAAAAAAGCCCACAAAGAAACCTGCTCTGTGGGCTTTTCACGACCTTCAACCAGGTTAAACAGTAAACTTGGTCACCCAAAAATCATGCAGGTTACAGAAACTCGTGGCGTAGTACTCGCCCCTTTTCGTGATCTCATAGCTGGATTTAGGTTCCTTATCAGGCGAAAAGACCTGGGTCCCGACGACTTTGCCGTCCATGCCGACCACTGTATGCCGCACGATAAAATGTTTCTGGCTTTGCGGATGCATGGTTTCAACAGTGACCTTGCCGTCCATGACGTTGACCTGTGGCAGGTGCGTTTTCACCTTACCTGCCCACATCCCCGGATCATCGGCAGTATAGACCACACCAGAGGGAAATGGTCCGGTCTCAGCAGCAGCCTTACCAACACCAAGGGAAAGTCCTGCAGCCAAAGCCAAAGCCGATTTCAAAAATACACGTCTGTTGCTCATACGCTCTCTCCGTCTAAAAATGATTACTATTAGCACGATATCATGTTTATATTGCCATGCAAACCACAACATCAATGTAATTATATGACACCCCTATTTCCAAATTCGCCCCACCTCGTATCCTCTGCAAGAATCTCGCACCCTATTGTTATTTTTCTCAAACAGGTCTAACTATTACTATATATCAACAACGGGTGAATCATAATGAATAAACTACTCTTACTCGTTTCTTTTTGCCTGCTGTTATTCACGACGGCCTGCTCCAATGATGCGAACAACGTCTTTCAGGGGTATGTAGAAGGCGAATACATTCTTGTGTCCTCTCCCATCGGGGGCACACTGAGTGAGCTTTCCGTGGCCCGAGGTCAATCAGTCGTACAGGACGCCCCGCTTTTTGCCCTTGAAAGGAATTTTGAGAAAGCTGCGGTGGAAGAAGCACGACATACCCTGCAACGGGCACAAGACAACCTCGCCAACCTGCAAAAAGGTCGGCGACCATCTGAAATAGCCTCCATACAGGCCCGACTCCGACAGGCCAAGGCTTCTGCCAGACTTGCCAAAATCGAGTATGACAGACGCATAAAGCTCATAGCCGAAGAAACGATTTCACAAGAAGAACTGGACCGTACAAAAAGCGACTATGATCAAAAGAAACAGCGTGTAAGAGAAATTGATTCTGAATTGAAAACCGCCGCTTTGGGGGCTAGAAGCGACGAAATCAGTGGTGCAGAAGCAGAGATCATGCAGGCGGAAGCCAAACTTGATCAAGCCTTATGGAATTATGACCAGAAGGTTCGCACTGCACCGACATCCGCATTTGTTTTTGACACCCTCTTCAGACAAGGAGAATGGATCGGTTCCGGGCAACCTGTGGTATCTCTCCTGCCCCCGGAGAACATCGAAGTTCGTTTCTATGTTCCACAAACCCAGGTCGGGAAAATTCAGACCGGACAAGAGGCAATCGTCACATACGACGGCATGGGGCACCCTATTCGCATGACAATCACCTATGTGTCCCCGTCTGCGGAATTCACACCTCCAGTGATTTATTCCAGCCAAAGCCGGGCAAAGCTTGTCTTCATGCTCAAGGCCAAACCGACACTGGAGGATGCGCCGAACCTGCATCCGGGGCAACCGGTCGATATCACCATCCCCACACTTCTTCCCTGACTTCGGTCGCTGACGCCATGACATCCGATATCATCATAGATGTTCAGGGACTGACCAAATCGTTTGGTACGAAAACCGTGGTCGACAATCTGGACATACAAATCCGCAAGGGGGAGATTTACGGATTCCTCGGGCCGAACGGATCTGGAAAAACAACCTCCATCCGCATGCTGTGCGGACTCCTCAAACCCAACTCTGGTGCAGGGACATGCCTTGGCTACGATGTGATAAAAGATTCAGCCAGCATCAAGCCCCATGTAGGGTATATGACGCAAAAATTCAGCCTGTATGAAGATTTGACGGTCAAAGAGAACATCGCGTTCACCGCCCGCATTTTCGGCCTTGAAAACCCCTCTCGAAAAACCGATGACTGTATCGAGCGCATGGGACTCAAACCATTCGAAAATCAACTGGCCGGCAGCCTTTCCGGCGGGTGGAAACAACGACTCTCACTGGGAGTGTGCACGCTCCACTCTCCTCAGCTGCTCCTGCTGGATGAACCCACAGCAGGCGTTGATCCCGGCGCCAGGCGCGACTTCTGGGATCAGGTCCACACCCTTGCATCTCAAGGCATCACGGCATTGATCAGCACCCACTACATGGATGAAGCAGAACGCTGTCACAGACTTGCCTACATTGCATATGGAAAACTTCTCGCAACCGGAACCGTTGAAGAAATGATTCTGGAGGCAAAGCTGAACACATGGAGTGTCAGCTTGAAAGATACCAAAGCAAGCCTCCATGCCCTGTCAGAACAACTCAAGCCGCTTCCTGGCATTGATCAGGTTGTCGCCTTTGGAAACACGCTGCATGTCAGTGGCAGGGATGCAACTACGCTCGCCAACAGCATTGCTCCATTCCAACACGCACAATACAAATGGTCTCCAATCGATACCAGCCTGGAAGAGGTCTTCATTGATCTCATGCAGCAAAGCAAGGGAGATTTAGCATGAGTCTCTTCTCCTTTACTCGTTTCAGGGCCATGGTGGGCAAAGAGTTCGTGCAAATGCGAAGAGACAGGCTCACTTTCGCCATGATGATCGGTATTCCTCTCATCCAGCTTATTCTTTTTGGCTATGCCATCAACTCAGACCCACGCCAGTTGCCTACGGCAATCCTTTCCGGTGATAATTCTTCATTCTCCAGGGCCATTGTTGCCGGAATGCAGACAAGCACTTTTTTCAATATCACGCATTATCCTGACTCACGAGCGGAAGCCACCAAACTTATTCGCGAAGGGACTGTACAATTCGTGCTGACAATCCCGGAACAATTTGGGCGAGACCTTCTGCGTGGAAGCAAGCCGGTCCTTCTGTTGGAAGCTGACGCAACAGACCCAATGGCAACAGGCAACACAGCAGGATCATTCCCAGAAATTATAAGGCGAGCACTCGCAAAAGAACTAAAAGGCCCCACCGCGCATCTCAATCAGGACGCATCGCCAGTGGAGATACGCATCCACAACGACTACAACCCAGAGGCCGAGAGTCAGTACAACATCATTCCAGGACTCATGGGTGTCATACTGACCATGACGCTCGTCATGATCACTTCTCTGGCGATTACCAAGGAGTCTGAACGCGGTACCATGGAGCATCTTCTGGCAACTCCCGTCAAACCACTCGAAGTCATGCTTGGGAAGATCATTCCCTATATATTGGTTGGTTACATCCAAATCTTGCTCATTATTCTGGCGGCTGTTCTCCTCTTTGATGTGCCGATTCATGGCAGCATCACCCTGGTCTTCATCCTTTCTCTCGTTTTCATAGGGGCAACGCTGTCTGTCGGCGTCACCATTTCAACCATCGTCAGAAACCAGCTCCAAGCTGTCCAGATGTCCTTGTTCTTCTTTCTGCCTTCATTGCTGCTCTCCGGTTTCATGTTTCCATTCAGAGGGATGCCACAGTGGGCACAAGCTATCGGTTCTGTCCTTCCGCTCACGCATTACCTTCGTCTTATTCGTGGCATCCTCCTCAAGGGCAACGATCTGGGCGAGTCTATTCACCACGTTTGGCCAATCCTCGTCTTCTGGATTTTCATCATCATTATTGGCATGAAACGCTATCGCCGGACATTGGATTAGGCTCCGACTTTTCTCCCCTTTTACCACGCAGGATCCCACGTATTTTCCAGAACTTGATTGCTATTTAATCTTCGCCCAATCACCTTTCTCATGGATGACGCCCCCCTGCCACACTTGCTTCCTCTCACTGTTTTTCTCTCTGTTTGTCATGACAATCAGCGATCAAAAACCAGAACAGACCTTGCATCAATTCTAAAGAAAACCTAGAAAATCTCTAGAAAAGTCTATAAAGTGCTTGGATATAGAGATATTACCATGATTGCGCATTCGTTGCCAAAGATTGAACTCTCTTACAATCTTTTGGTTGCCAAAGGCGAAGAACTCCTTATATATGTCTTGCTACACAGTTCTTTGACATGGGGGCGCACTGGTTTCGACGGGGATAGTTGAAGCCAAGGCTGCAAGTCGAGGTTGGTCGATGGCCTCGTAAAAATCGACCACAAGATAATTGCAAACGACAATTACGACTACGCAATGGCTGCTTAATTGCAGAATTGCTACCTGACAACTTAGTTTGTCACGATTCTACTGCCGACGCCTTATAAGCGGATAGAATCGACACACTATAGGGCTAGCACCACAATTGGGTTTCTTCGGCTGTGATGTGAAATTAAAGGAGAACTAGTCTAGGGGCTGTTTGGCCCGGTGCAATCCTCTAGGCGAACCTTTATTCCGGACCTAAACTTGTAGATGCTTTCGCGGATCGTTCTCGGACGGGGGTTCGACTCCCCCCGCCTCCACCAGAGTCAATTATTGCAGACTCTTAGAAGAAAAGCCGCATCGGAAGACCCGGTTTCACACAAACTTGTGATCCAAAACGGGGTTTTCCGATGCGGCTTTCTCGTTCTCCCAGTTACCTTGTCAAACACAAGCACATCTTCTACGTACGGGTCTCCGTGCCGCAGGACTTACGCCCCAAGCTCGGCAGAACCGAATACCGTTATTCACTCCGAACAGCTTTCCTACGGGAAGCCAGGGGAAAATCCTCACGTCTCGCTACAGGCATCCTAGACCTCTTTCAGTGGATGCGTACCAAGAAGGCAATGAACATGAAGCAGGAAGAAATCCAGGCGATTGCAGACAACCACATACGCACTTTACTCAATGATCTTGAAGAAGAGTGGGCCACCTCTTCCCCCTCCTCAGAGGCGTCTATGGAGCATGATTTTGTAGGCCTTGATGAAGATTGGGAAGCCTACTGGGAAGACCTCCAGAAACGCGACTATAGGCATGTCAGGGAGACTGTGGACCAACTAATCCAGAACCATGGCTTGGACCTCGACCAGAACAATGACGCTTACAAACGCCTGTGCCGTGCCATTACACAGAGCAGCCTGGAGTTCTGTGAGATCGCCAAGAAACGCCTCCAGGGCATCTACAGAGACCGCTTTGCCCAAACTCCTCAGATCGTAGGAATATCCCATACAACGCAAGAAGAAAGCCAGGGGGAAGGCGTACCGCTCACCCAGGTCATTGACGCCTACACCCAAGAACAAACTCACGCAGGACGTTGGGAAGAGAAGAGCAAGAAGGAAAACCACGCTTGCTACCAACTCTTTCTTGAATACGCCGGGGAGGAGATCACCACAGGACAGATCACCTATCCCCTCATGCGGGACTATAAGACCGCCCTGATGGGGCTACCCCCCAACATGAAGAAAGCCAAGGCGTACCGTGACATGACCATCCATGAGTTGTTGACGATGGACATTGAGAAGACCATGTCCACAACCACAGTCAACAAATATCTCAACAGAATAGCCACCCTATTCAAGTACGCCTTGAAGAATGGCTGGATGCAGATTAACCCTGCCGAAGGTATGCAACTGCCTGAGAAACGGCGGGATGACGAACTACGTGCCACATTCACAGATGACGATCTCAAGAAGCTCTTTCACTCGGAACAGTACACCCAGGACACGCACAAGCACCCGTACCAGTTTTGGGTACTTCCCATCGCCCTCTTCACCGGGATGCGACAGAACGAGATCGCACAGCTACACCTGGATGACATTCGCCAAGACCATGACCTATGGGTATTCGACATCAACGCCAACGCACCGGACAAGCACATCAAGACGAAGAACTCCAAGCGTCTTGTCCCCATGCATCCATTCCTAGCCGAAGCTCTCAACCTCCCAGGGTATGCCCAGGTATTGCGCGACCAGGGTCAAACACGTCTCTTCCCTGAAATCAAGTGCGGACGCGACAGGTACGGCCAGACGGTTAGCAGGTGGTTCAATGGGAACGCATCAACGACCTTCGGCTACAAGGGCAAATGCGGTATTGAAAAGGCCAAGGAGGGAGAACCAAAGAAGGACTTCCACAGCTTCCGGCACACCCTCATAAATCATCTCAAGCAGAAGCTCGTAGACCCGCTCCTGCTCCATGAACTCGACGGGCACGCCCACAACAGCATGACCATGGGGAGGTATGGCAAGCAATATCGGTCACATCTCATCAATGAACACGTGGTGATGCACATCGATTTCCACAGAACCCTGGACCTCGACCACTTGTTGCACAGCCATTATGCCATAAAAAAGCATTAAATTACATAAGGATAAACCCATATCCCTGCAACATCCCCTTGGAACCAGCCCAATCGTGTATCCAGGTAGACCAGTGAAGACAGAGTATCCCTTGGCCTCTTACTGGACACTCCGTTGATGGCATGGATCACTTCTCGTAACCACCTAGAATCATTAAAAAAGCCCCCCCTAATCGAAATGCAATTTAATTCAATTATTCCAAATAAATGGAATTAGGTTGCACTACAAGGTAGGCCCCAGTGAAGCTATTTAAGGTTTTATTAGGGGTTACCTTTAGGTGTACTTGAAGAGATCATTAGCCCGTCATTAAAATTTCCATAGGCAATTGTTCTTATTGTCCTTCCCTCCAGTAATCCAACCAGCTTTATTATGGTGGAAAAATCTGAGTGACTTTACATACACTATGAATCTAATTTCCCCCCCATGCCCCCCCTTGCTTCTCATAGGGAGTAGGCATGCATCATGCTAGAATGCAGGGCTTGAGACAATCATGGGTCATTTGCATCTCGGCTACCGTTCCATTTTGATGACACTTTCGCTAGCGCAACACATACTGTTGCGTAACTAATTGTTTTTATTGACACACGTTGCGGAAAGACGCATACCATTGACTTTCCTTCCCAACCCTAAACTGGAGATCAAGTTATGCTTACTTTCACAGAACCCCGCACACTCCCATCATCAACATCCCCACACTCACCAAGGTCGTACTGACCAAGCACCAAGAGACCCTTGTACATCCAAGACCAGATCGAAGTTCTCTTGCAGAAGCAAGAACAGCTTGGTCAGGAAGTCGATGAAGCTCTCTCGCTCCGTAATGAACTGTCCCAGGCCTTGGGTAATGAGGGTGATGTCCACGATGATCTATTGTCCTTCTTGGACACTCATAGCCCCAATACACACATGCAGGAGTAGTCAGGTGAACAACACGCTCCTTCCTCCTTGCTCATCTTCTCGTACCTGTCCCACTCCATGACATACCCACTAGGGCATGACCTACAGCCTCCCAAGCTCAACGGTCATGCCCTATTTTTTCGTCCTCTCACCACTCCTGTTCCTGGTCAACCTCTGTCAGCACACTCCTGTTTGGCTTAGATCGCAGCCCCTCTCTTCTGCCCTGTCTCACAAGGTACACGTTGTGAGCATCCTGGCCGGACCTCGGCAACCCGCATTCTATCGTGTCACTAAACCTTGTAAATTAATTTATTGACACACCCTCTCACATGGTCTAGAGGTTTAGTTACAAACTGACTACATCGACCACTTACACAACGATGACCACCAGGAGGAAACCTCATGTCCAGCAACATCGGCTACATCCGAGTCAGCACCGTAGACCAGAACACAGACCGTCAGCTTGACGGCGTGGACCTCGACGAAGTCTTTGAAGAGAAGGTAAGCGCGGCTACCACGAAGAGACCGAAGCTCAAGGAGTGCCTCCGCTACGTCCGCAAGGGTGACACCCTGCACGTCCACTCCATTGACAGGCTGGCACGTAACCTTGCCGACCTCCTGTCCCTCCTGAACGAACTCACAGGCAAGGGTGTGGCGGTGAAATTCCACAAGGAGAACCTTACCTTCACCGGGGAAGAGAACAACCCCTTCCAAACTCTGCAACTCCAGATCATCGGAGCAGTCGCACAGTTTGAGCGTGAGATCATCAAGGAGAGGCAGCGCGAAGGTATCGCTAAAGCACAGGCCAAGGGGAAGCATTGCGGAAGGAAAGCCAAGCTCACGCCGGAACAGGTGGTAGAGATCAAGGGACGTATCGAGGACGGCGAGGAGAAGAAAGCCCTAGCTATTGAATATGGTGTTAGCAGACAGACACTTTATCGGGTCATTGCGAAGCATTAAGCGCAAGAACAGCTTCCACATTTAACCTCTAACGCATTCTGAAACACATCTTGGGCCAGGAACCCCAATCGAGAAACAGAACACCTTAGACGGCATCCGCTAATACCCACCCTAACTAGCCTCCTGGGTGGGCTTTGTCTTTGCGTCTTTTTGCCATGGGGTGTAATCAGTCTTTTTGGAGGTTCCCAATGAGACTGTTGAATATGCTCAAGAAAGACTTCGAGATCACACCCAAGGAAGATTACCAAACCATCCTTCCAATCGGCATTGTCGCGCTTGCAGCCATCATGCTCCTTGGAGCCATTCCAATTTGGTGGTCATCTATTAAAGGGTTCTTAGCCTACGGTTCGGATGTGGGCATTGCCAACTACGTCATAATACGAAACATGGGGCTTTTTGTTGTTGGCTTGTTCGGCCTGGGGCTTGCTGGGTGGCGCGCTAAGAGCATGTCCCGACAGGCACTCGTAGCGGAACAAGGTCATATTACAGACAGAATAATCAAAGCGACTGAAAATCTTGGAAGCAATAAAAGCCTAGTACGCATAGGTGCTATTTACACTCTATGGAGGACAGCCATTGATTCCAACCGAATGGCAGACAAAACTCACATCTTGGATGTCCTATGCGCGTTTATTCGAACACCAACAGCAGATGAACACACACCACCAGAAGGCTCACTGAGAGAGGATGTCAGAACAGCGTTAGTTCTGATCACATTGCACAGAGATGAGTTAAACCTTTCAAGTCAATATGCTCCTGATTTAGCAAATGCAGATCTCTCTGATGCCTTTATTCAAGATGCTGATCTAGAAGGAGCTGATTTGAGCCACGCGATTTTAACCAATGCCTCATTCCCGAACGGTAACTTTCGCTCAGCTTATTTCCACTCCGCCATCATGCACAATACTGGTTTCGATGGAGCAGACCTAAGCAACGCCACTTTATGCTTCGCAGACATGGAAGACGCGTATGCTGAGGAGTCAGTTTGCTTTAATACAAGATTCCTAGAAACAAATTTGGCCAAATCAACCTTTGTAGGAGCCAGCATGGAGAAAGCTTCATTCGAAGAGGCAGTATTTACTAGTGCCAATTTTCAAGACGCAGACCTACGTGGAGCCAACTTTAATTCGGCATATGTTCTCGATGTGGACATGTCAGGAGCAAAACTTAAAGGTGCTTCTTTTGAGGACGCCCTTCTGACAAACACGATAATATTTACTGATGAAGTAGAAGCATCTTCACTATCGCGGAAACAACTTAACTCAATGCTGATTAGGCACAACCTCAATAATGAGCAAGGCTAGCAAACCTTCTCTTTGCCTCTTTCCCATGGACAAAGTAAGAACGCAAACACCAAGTATTGACGTTCGTCACATGATGATTATTGATTTTGCGAACAAGCAACAAGGAGACATCATGAGTTTTGGTGATTTAGCTAACGACAAGGTCGTAGTTGTAAGACAGAATGGAGACCGCTATGAAAACGTAGCAGCCTCTGTTCAACGTGGAAAAATATTCTTTGAAGCTGACCAAGCAGTCATTGACGTTGGAGATCAAATCCACCAAACAACGCCCGCTGGAGTCACGGTCTTCATCGTAGAAGACCCTTGCTACTACAACGCGTTGGGTGGAATCCCTGCTCATTACCAATCTAGAGTGCGGCGACAAGATGCACCCGCCACAACCTCACCTATGGGTTTTGGCAACGTAACCATGGGCGACAATTCACGCGTCAACATTAACACCACTGACAACTCCACAAACATCATCAATAAAGACAGCGTGTTCAACGAGTTGCGAGAAAAGATGATCGCTGAACTTACCGACGAAGATGTTAAATCCCAGGCTCTAGCTCTCGTTGATGAGTTGGAGTCTGCCGATTCAGAAGAAGGTACCACAGGTGCGATCAGCAAACTTATGAACCTTGGTGCACAAGTAGTCACAATAGCCAGTCCGTTCCTTCCGGCTATTATGAAATTAGTCACAGGCTAATCGACACATACAATTATGCTGTTACGGCCATCTTCGTGTCATCGGAGGTGGCCTTTCTGTTGACCTGGAAGGTCATGAGAATTTAGGCACCCCTTGACCAGTCTTTCACACATAAGTAATACAAACTCAGCGGCAAATTAACATCGGGCCAAAGATGCGGTCCAACAATTCCGGGGAGTTAACCTTCACTTTGGTGGAGGCAGCCCGCTCTCCCCGCCTCCACCAGAAAAACTATCAGATTGAATCTGTAAAGATTACAAAAAGGCCCTTACTTGCAGGGCCTTTTTGGGTTTCTGAAGACCAGGATCAGGGAAGTAACGCGGTGCTTTTGCTGACGAAAAATTGCTACCGCGACTCTCCACGAACACTGTTTCGGCAACGCCGAATGTTTTTTAAAGATTGACATTTTAACATAATCTGCCGACTATTGTTTTCTTTTGATTAACAATAATAAAGGCGTTTTATGCTGAAACACACCTCCATCCCAAGCCAACGAATGCCCTGGGTCATAGGCAAATTGACAAACAATGGGAAAGCGTTGCCATTGGCAGGAGAAGCTGTCCCGGCGGGCTTCCCCTCCCCCGCCGACGAATATCTGGAACGTCCTTTGGACCTGAACGAGTATGTGGCCCCCCGCCCAGAAGCGACATTTTTCGTACGCGTGTCCGGGGACTCAATGATAGGCGCGGGGATTCATCACGATGACATCCTGGTGGTGGACCGATCTCAACAGGCCGTCCCCGGAAATATCGTTATCGCCTTTGTGGACGGGGAATTTACGGTAAAAAGGCTGATACGCGATGGAACAGAATTGGCCCTCGCTCCAGAGAATCCTGACTTCTCCACCATCCCACTGACACTGGACACAACGTTTGAAGTTTGGGGAGTGGTACGCCATGTGGTGCATAAGGTCTGAGCCATGCCCAAAGAATATGCTCTGATTGATTGCAACAATTTTTACGCGTCCTGTGAACGCGCCTTTCGCCCGGACCTTCGAGGACGTCCGCTCGTTGTTCTCTCCAACAATGACGGATGCATTATTGCCCGTTCCAACGAGGTCAAGGACCTGGGCGTCGGGATGGGTACCCCATACTTCAAATGCAAAGCCCAGCTGGAACGCCATGGCATAGCGGTCTTCTCATCCAACTATGCTCTTTATGGCGATCTCTCCGCCCGAGTCATGCGCGTGCTCACACGCTTCTGTCCTCATGTAGAAATATATTCCATCGACGAAGCTTTCGTGGACCTCTCGGGCATACCTGGCGGGGCCACGCAGTTTGCCCGGCGCCTGCGAGCCACAGTGGAGCAATGGACATCCATTCCGGTCTCTATCGGCATTGGGCCTACCAAAACCCTGGCCAAACTCACCAATAAATTTGCAAAGCAACAGCCGCGCTGCCACGGTGTTTTCAATTTAAACACCAGCCCAGACCCAGATCGGGTGCTCCGCTGGACTGAAATTGGAGATATCTGGGGTATCGGCCCCCGACATGCCAAAAGATTGCGCAAACTCGGGGTGAACAACGCATTTGACTTCCGCTCCCTGAAACAGGACTGGGTAAAAAAGAAAATGACCATTACGGGCCTGCAAACGCTTTTGGAATTACGAGGTCTCCCCTGCCACGGACTGGAGGCAGGCCCGGTTTCCAAAAAGACTATTGTCTCGTCACGTTCATTCGGTCACCCCGTGACAAGCCAGGAGCATCTGTTGGAAGCCACGGCACAATATGCCACGCGAGCCGCCGAAAAACTTCGTAAACAGCGCTCTGTCGCCTCACACATACTCGTCTTTCTCCAGACCAACAAATTCCGGTTGGGGCAACCACAATACTCCAACACTGTATCCATCCCTCTGATCGTTTCTACAGCGCACACCCCTACTCTTATCAAGGCGGCTCAAGCTGGTATGACACGCATCTATCGCGAAGGATACGCCTACAAGAAATGCGGTGTCATGCTCTCCGGGCTTGAGGCGAGCAATGGTCGTTGGCTTTCACTGCTGGATATCCCCCCGGACGCGCACAGTCGCCACACGCCCATTATGGAAGCCGTTGATGCCTGCAATGCCAGATGGGGACGGGATACAGTGAAATTTGCCGCTTCCGGTATCAATGGTTCATGGCGTATGCGCCGTGAAATGCGCTCCCCAAGGTATACCACCACCTGGGATGAGTTGTTGGGGGTGCAGACATGAAATCCATACTCTCTTCAACATCGACAACACACGCTCCGTGATAACTCAAAAAAAAAGGCGGTTTTAAAAAATCCTGTTGCTATTATCTATTCATAAGAAAAGGTATATCGGTATATTGCAACAGATATATACCCCCTGTTTGCTGTTGGTATTTAATTCGTATGGTGCCCCCGATTCTTTCTCCACAGTTCTTTCAACTCGTTGAGTTTTTCATCCGTTTCAACGACAAAATCGCTTGGCGGCACAAGAACAAAATATGGCACCCTTCCATTCAGTTGCATCTTTTCTATATACGATTTTGCAACGTTTATGCTTCGCAAGACATACTCATCCATATGTTTCTTTGTTTAGCTGGTCACATGACCAGTTCTCGTAGGCTGGCACTAGGAGTTTGTTTTCAAATAAAAAAACATCACCACCTAAAATCGGCACATGAATATCCCTTATTTCGTCAAGAACTATCAATGCTTGATTCTTCTTGAACGCCCAGTTGCTTATACCGCTAGAGTGCAAAGCAACCCCAGTGCTGAGCAGTTCAACAAGCTTCTTATTAATACCCACTAGCTACTCCTTTTCGAGATAGTAAATCTGTTATCTATTTGTATGCACCTTTCTTAGCTTATGCCGCCTCCGGCAGTGGAAAATCGCTGATAGATAACTTTTGAGATTTACGGCAGGAGGCCAATAATAGTTTTTCCCATCTGCTTCTGTCTCCCAGATCCTTACTTTGTTCTAACAGTCTAAACCAGAACAAATAATGATCCAGAGACTTGGTGGCTACACCGTTAAATCGACGCATCCACTTCTTCAGACGTGAGTGATAGCCTTTTGCCCTTTGGATATGGTAGATTCCGAACTTGCGAACCCCTTTGTTGGGGTTGATCGCAACATGCTCCAATGATTGTTTGCTCGGCATACAACTTGAAAGCCTTACTGCCACGCTTACGGGGGTTTCTGATGGTCAAATTGCGCTCGCCTTGAAGGATTCAAGGAAATAGGTTTCGTCAGTTTCGACGATGCCTGATAGCAGACTACCATCCCCCTAATCGTAGCAAAGCGTTCAGCACCTTATGGCCGCCAGTAAAAAGCTGTCGGAATGCTGATCTCAAGTGTCTTGGCGCATTGCTTCAAAGTTTTTCCTTCAAGCATCAACTGGATGTATTCCATCCAGCGATCTGTATAGTGAGTGCCAGCCATGGGCGTGCCGGTCCAATCATTGAATGTTTTCTTGCAACTATGGCAAAGATACCGTTGTCGGCCACTATACGTCCCATTGTGCTTTACCTTCTCGCCACCACAATGTGGGCAGGAGAAGCCATCAGCAAAACGTGTATCACGAATGTACTTCAAGTGGTCAGAAATGGGAAGTAAATCACCAAGCATGCGCCTGATGTAGTTAAAGAAATTCCGTTGCCCCTCAGTGTCCAGTCTTTCAAAAATCTGGATAAGCCCTGCAAAGTCATTCTGCTGCATCGCCCCCCTACAGTTAGAATGAGCCGGATGCTTAAGACTTAAGACCAGTTACGTAAAAAACAACAAAATATTTAAAAACCGCCAAAAAGAAAGGGGCCCTTGTTGTTCAAGGGCTTCTTTTGATTTTCGCAGCTATTCAATCCCGGCATGCTCAGGAAAGAATGATCTCATCCAGAGACTTGCGATTATGCTCCACCACTTCATCAGAGGCGGGATGCCCGACGGCCAACAGACCGACAATGCGCAATCCTGAGTCAATATTCAGCATCTCTTTGATTTTCTGTTCATTAAACATGCCGACCCAGCAGGTACCAAGCCCCAACTCTATGGCCCGCAGCATCATGAAGGAAATGGATATCCCCACATTCATGGCTGCCGCGCCGAATTGTGCAGATGCCGCGGCGGATGATTCCCGCTCAACATAGTCTTCGATCCCATCCATTGAGTCACCCGTAATCAAGTCGTTTTCCCTATAGTAAAACGCACTTGCCTGGGAATCTCGAACATATCCACTGGTATCGGCACAACAAACGATGATCGCCCCGGCCTGCGCGAGCCATGTCTGGGTTCTCGAGACATCCTTTGTCGCGAACAATTGCAGCATGTCCTTATCCACCACGGCCTTATAACGCCACGGTTGAGAATTCAGGCTGGAAGGTGCCAAACGGGCTGCCTGAAACAAAGCATCCAGCTGCTCGGTTGAGACAGGTTCTTCTGTAAAAGCACGAACGCTGTGACGACCGGTGATGGCATCCATGACGCCAACGTGTTCTGTATTACTCATATTGCAACTCCATTATTGTTGATTCGGATAATTTCACATCACTTCACTGCATTTTCAAACGATGCAACAAAATACCCCCTCACACCAAGCAGGTAAAGGGGGCTCCTATCAAAAATTTTCTCACAACACCTAACTGATTCGCATCAATCTACCACTTTGAACGCCCCGAAGGGATATAGAAAAATTCCACCCTTCTGTTCATCATTCTGTTCTCCTCAGATGTACTGGGAAGAATGGGTTTTGCGTTGGCATACCCGACCGCTTTCATACGACTGGCGGGTATGTCGGAATTTTCCAGTATATACCGCAGGCAGCGGGCGGCGCGGGCAGCAGAAAGATCCCAGTCATTATGGTACAAGCTGGACTGTATATGTTCACTATCTGTATGCCCACGGATTATCAGATTAAAATCAGTCCCTTCCATGGCATCAATAACCACCTGAAGACCTTGTTGAGCCGCAGACGTCAGCACAGCAGAACCTCTGGCAAACATGGCCTGATTATTCAAACGCAGCATGACGCCGGACTTGTCACTACTGACCCGAGCCATGCTGGACAAATCCTTGGCCCGAATACTCTTCGCAATCCGAACGCCTAATTCTGCAATCAGCCTATTTTCCTTTACACTCCGTCTTTCCTGAAAAGAAGTATCGGCGTACGGAGTCGAAAGCGCGCTGGAATCCTCATACTGCACACCCAACGCCTCTTGAATTGAGCCCATCATTTTTTTGAAATTGGTCACATTCGTATTGGTAAAGGAGAGAAGCAGCACAAAAAAGCACAAGAGCAACGTCACCATATCGGCAAAGGTCGCCATCCACGGTGGTATGCCTTCATCCGGCTTGGGCGGATCGGATTGAACTCCGCCGGATTGTTGTTCTACTGCTTCCTGCTCAGCCATAATAGAGACCTTTACCATGCATCGCGTTGCGGCATGTGAAGATAAAATTCAACTCGTTGATTCTTCAATCTATTTTCATCAGAATCATTGGGAACAGCAGGTCGCGTATCAGCATACCCGACGGCTTTTGCCCGGCTGATTTCTATGCCACCCTTGTTCACGATATAATCCAACGCCATGGCCGCTCTTGCCGCTGACAATTCCCAGTTCGAGGGGTATTTTTTGGAGGAAATAGGCCGGTCGTCCGTATGGCCACGGACTACTATCTTGAGCTTATAATCCTTCAAAACGTCGATCACTTTATCCAGAATATCCGTAGCTTTTCGAGCGAGTTCAGCCGACCCGGGTTCAAACATGGCAGATGAACTGGCGCTAAAGACAACACCATCCCTGTCAGCCGTGACACCGGTCCCTTCCATAAGGTCTTTGTCCTCTTCAAGCAGCGATTTGATGCGCATGACCACGCCAAGGAGCAATCGCTCGTCGCGAGAGATACTGGCAGCCATTTCCTTGGCTTTGGGACTTGTATTGAACTGAGCCATATCTTCGGAAACCGCGCGCACTTCCTTGACGCCAAAGGCTCCTTTCAACGACCCCAGGGCGTCCCGATACTTTTCTTCACTTTGTTCCGCAAAGGAAAGCAACAGGACGAAAAAACACAACAACAACGTGACCATGTCGGCAAAGGTCGCCATCCACGGCGGTAGTCCTTCATCAACAGGAGGGGCGTCAGGCGGTTTTCTCTGTACGGCTTCTTCAGCTTGATCAGCCACGACAACTCCAGGACATCATTGATTTTATGCGCTCGCCTCACGCATGGCGGGCGACAGGAATGCCTGCAACTTTTCCTTGACCACTGAGGGGTGATCTCCACGCTGCAGGGAAGAAACTCCTTCAATCATGATTTGCATAAACAGAACGTCTTCTGCAGACCGCTCTTCCAGCTTGGTTGCCATGGGGAGAAAAATACAGTTCGCCATGACCGCACCGTAGAACGTCGTCAAAAGCGCAACAGCCATGGCCGGACCAATGGAGGCCGGGTCTGAAAGATTTGACAGCATATTGACCAACCCGATCAATGTACCAATCATTCCGAATGCCGGAGCCATGGTTCCCATCCCCTTGAAAACAGCCTGCCCCTGACGATGCCTTTGCTTCATGAACTCCAACTCGATTTCCATGACATTACGCACAAGGCTCTCGCTGGATCCGTCAACCACAAGCATGACGCCCTTTTTCAGAAATGCGTCATCAATACTGACTTTTTCCAGCGCAACAAGACTCTCTTTGCGCGCAGTGTCAGCAAGGTTCCCGATAAGACGTATTATATCAAGAGGATCGTTGGATTTGAAAAGCAATGTTTTCATCCCAACTTTAATGGCATTGATCACCACTCCCATGGGAAACATGACAAAGGTAACGGCAAACGTGCCACCAATGACAACAACGACCGAGGGGATGTCGATAAAACCCGCAGCATTACCGCCCATAAAAATGGTCGTGATTACAAGGCCAAAGGCTCCAGCCAATCCTATTAAAGTTGCAATATCCATGTGCTATCTTTTAATGTTTTTGGTGGAGGCACCAATTTTAACTTCTTCATGATCATAATAAAAAAACACATCTTCCAAATAATCGTCGACCTTGTAATACGCATTGCCAATGCTGATTTCGACACCGGGCTTGACCACCCCCGGAACCAGAACCTTGCATTCTTCAAGGCATTCCGTGCAATACATCCCCTCCCAAAGTTGGACCTTCAGGGATTTGATCAACTCCAGCTCAGCTTTAGCAGACTCAAGCTTTTCTTTATACTCTTCCTGAAATTCATCGTCTTTGTTCAATATCTTCTCAAACGAGGCAATATCATCATGCAGTTTTTTGATACGAATATTCGACTCTCTGTTCACATACAGCAATGAGGGATGGTATCCGAGGACCAACGAGGTGTCGGTATCCAGCCCGCCCCCCAACTGCTCGCCTACATAGATGTAATTATAGGCTGAAATATTTCCACCGGTTAGACGACCGCCAACAGCCAGACGCCGCCCGGCATACACATCACTATGCATCAACGCTCCCTTGATCAAGATATCACGACTTGATTGAAGGGTCGCATTTTCACAAAACGCAAGCTTCATATCTCTTCCGGATTTAACCTGCGCCTTATGTCCTCCCTTGATACCACCCTTACAGTTCAAATCCTGTAACGCCTTGACTTCTGCGCCTTCAATCTGCCCATGGACAGAAAGATCCCGGCCCCGCACAGAAAATCCTGAGCGCACAGAACCGTCTATGACCACATTACCTATAAAATCTATGTTTCCGGTATGATAATCGATATCCTTGGCAAGGATGAGCGTGTCTCTTACGACTATTTTTCCATCTTTATAACAAACATACCCGTCCTTTGCTGCGTAGAGCCGATCTGGATGCCTATGTTTGATACCAGTACCTCGACCAGCCGGAAAAGCCTTCTCATCATAGACGAATCGCTCGTCCTGACCATTGGCGTCTTCAGCCAGCTCAACCCACTCCGCAATGACAGCACCGGCTTCCACACTATGCACAAAGTGCTTTTCATGGTGGTCCACACTGCCGTCAACCTGCTCGGCTGGTTTGAGTTTTGTCAGATCCCAGTCGGGGTCAAAGTAATGTTTCAGAATATAGGGCATAAACTCCCGTGTCACCAGCCACAGCCAGCTACAAGATCATTCACATAAAAAACGGTAATTGCACACAATTTTAAATTCTGAATACCATATTCAATATTCAAATTACCGTCAATGATTAACACTGCTTATCAAAAAAAACGGACAAACATATAATTTATATACCTGCAACTCTAAAGATACCCCAAAAGATGTCGATAACAAACGTAAGAGGTGAATCAGGATTGGGATGATTCGTGTAACACCAGGGAGGGAGACCATGAATATCCCCGATATAAGAATCGACACAAAGCAAGGTATGCGCTCGGAGAGTGTGACACCGGCTAAGGCAGTGGCCCGGCAGCCCGATCAGGGCGAGACAGCGAAGCGCACGGATGCGGTCAACAAGCAGGACGCATCTGATACTGATGCTCAATCAAACCATTTTTCCAGAGAAGAGTTAAACACGCTTGTTGCTGAAGCAGAAAAGCAGCTTGAAAATTCGAACGTGCAACTGAAGTTCAATATTCTGGAAGAAAACGACACCGTGCAGGTGGAAATTGTCGACGCAGAAGGAAAGACCATCCGCAAGATTCCTGATGATGATTTTCTCAAGTTGACAAAGTCTCTGAAGAATCTCGGTCAAGGCTTTTTGAACGAAGTCTCCTAGATCGTTACTCATTTCACAGCCAAATATTCACGCCCCTGCCCCTGAGGCCGGGGCGATTTTGGCCGTTTTTCGTCTGAATCCAACACACTTGCCTTCATGTATTGTCTTGATGCATACTACAAACAAGTAGCAGTCAGCAAACATGGAGGCAACCATGTCCGATATCAGCATTTCTACGAACACCATACAATCCATGGCAATGGAGAATCAGATTTCTGGTCCGGAATTCATTCCAGACCAGACCAGCGAGATTTCTTCCGGGATGAATTCCAAGGGACTAGATTCGATGGAACAAGCTGTGACTGGAGCTGAAGTCGCCTCCAAAACGGAAGATTTCATTGGTGCCGGCACTGACTTCGGCTCCACTGGAACCGATATTGATATCCAGCAGGCGGTAAACTCGACATTAAGTACAGGCATAGGCAGCATTGCCGACACCATCGCTTAAACACCATACACAAAAAAGCTCCCGGCCAAATGGCCGGGAGCTTTTTATTTGCTCTTACTTCGATTCTACCATTTCTTTTTGCGCTGTTCTTCGAGAGCCGCTTCCTGCTCATCAAAGGAGTCGAACCCGGCATGACGCATGGCATCATAAACCGTGTTGTTCCAATCCCAGCTGGCATAGATAACCGGCTTGTGGAATACAGCCCTGAACTGCTCCATCTCCTGGCGATAGAACTCTTCCTTGGGTGTCTCGATATTGTCGCGGAGCTGTTCTCCGAAACGATCGAGTTCACCTTCGTACCATTCCATAAAGTCTTCTGATGATTTGTATTTCTTCAGGATATGGCCATAGCTGTTCTGCTCAAGAAGATCTTTCAACTTGGTCATGTGCTGCGCTTTGAGCCACGTACCCAAGTCACGTGTCTTGATGTTCTCGGCTTCTACCGCAGCCATATCAAGCTTGGTCTGGTGGTACGTATCAGGAACAACCGATGCCGACACGATACCGGCAATGGCAACCAGGCCGCGCAGGATAACGGAGTTGGAAACGCCCTGCCCACAAAAACCGACCTTTTTGCCGACTTTCTGACCAGAGAAGATGGCGCACAGGATAGCCCAGACAACTGCAGGATCTTCTTCATCATAGATATGCTGCAAGCTTGCGTTATCGCGGTCTGTTGCCAGAACCATCTGGGTCATATCGTTGGAGCCGATGGAGAAACCGTCGACTTCCGTAAGGAATTCCTTACACAGAATGGCGTTGCTCGGAATCTCAGCCATGAGGATGACCTTGAGACCATCCTTGCCGGATTCAAGATTGTGCACCTGTTTGAGATAGCGCTTCATACTGCGCGCTTCTTCCAAGGTACGGACAAACGGGAACATGATGGACAGGTTTGTACCACCGTAGATACCACGGGCCAGCTTGAAAGCTTCGAGTTCCCAGTCGTGAATATTTCTGGAAACACCCCGGTATCCCATCATGGGGTTGTCTTCTTCAGCCTCGAACAGCAAACCGCCAAGCAGGTTGCGATACTCATTCGACTTGAAGTCAGTGGTACGGTAAACGATGTTGCTGCCGTAGAAAGCCATGGCAAACAGCGCCAAGCCCTGAGCCAGGGTCTGAATGTAGTTTTCCTTACCGGAAGTATAGCCGCGAGACTCAAGGATGTGGCGAATGCGATCAGGCAGAGTTGCCACTTCATCCATTTCGGATTTCAGCCCCATTTTGAGGGCCACTTCTTCGCGCAGACCTATAATTTTATCAATATGAGCAATGAATTCAGGCTCATTCTTCAATCGTTCCACATAGGTGGCAATTTCCTTTTCATGCTGCCTGCGAATCTTCCAATCCTCTGAACGGGGTTCGGGAGCAGTCTCAAGCATGTCATGGTACCCCAGAACAACGGCCACGTGGGCTTCCATGTCAATGGACGTCTTGAGCACATCGAGGCGTTCAGTGGCCAAGGAGATATGGTCATCCAATTTGTGATCCATTTCCCGCAGGCGACGGTGCATGGCGAGCACTTCGTCAGTGCTGCGTGCGCCTTCCTGCTCAGCCAGGGCTTCCATTTCCTTGTTCAGCCCGGTGATCAGACCGACGTAGTCACGAAGCTTGAGGGGGATGGAAATCAGCCCGGTGTCGAGCTGCTCTTTCATGACCTTGGTCAACTTGGAGTCCATTTCCTCGATCTTTTCTTCCACTAGATCGTTCAAGGTGTCCTTGTCATATGCTTCGAGAGCCATGGGATGGACACCAATATTGCCAAGCATGAACTCTGCACGGAGCAGGCCGATTTCAAAATCGGGAACCTGACGCAGACGGGACAGGAACAGCGCCTGACCGACGTCAGCCAGAATAAGACCAACCTTGGTTTTGGTTGCAGGAAGTTCATCGACCTTGATCTCACCACCAACTTCCACCAGGGGAAGTTCGCCGCGATACACTTTGCCGCGTGAGCCATCGACCGTGACCTGCTGCCCTTCCAGGGCCCTCAGAGCTTCGATGCGCTGAATACCAATGATGGCCGGGATGCCCAGTTCGCGGGAAGTAATAGCCGCGTGGCTTGTATCACCACCAACATCCGCAAGGATGGCGGAAGCGATACGCATACCCGGAACCATGTCCGGATCAGTACGTGCCGCGGCCAGAATTTCACCCTTGTTGATCTTGTTGAGTTCCAGTGCGGAACGGAGATATCTGACCGTTCCCTGCCCTGCGCCACGGGAAGCGCCGTTGCCTTCCAGAATGACTTCGGCAGAATTAATGGCCTTGGGGTCCACTTCCAGACGGCGCATGAAAATGGTGTTGGGATGCAGTTCGATGTCTTCATTCCAGCGCGTTTCAGGACGGGCCTGAACAAACCAGAGACGATCAGTGCTATCGATGCAGAACTCGGTGTCCATGATCATGCCGTCATAGGCACTGGAAATGGCTCGTACACCTTCTGCAACAGTTTCGGCCTGAGCAATGGACAGGGACCAACGATTGACTTCGTTTTCCGGGACCTTGACCACATGCGTTCCACTGCCGTCCTGCTTGTAGACAATCTTCTTTTCTTTGCAGCCCATATAACGAATGACGACCTCTCGACCGCCATCACGCTGGAATACATAAAATTTATCAGGAGTAACCATACCGCCAACAACGGCTTCACCCAGTCCGTAACTGGCATCGATGGATACGAGATCATTTCGATCGGTACCCCGGCAACCGGTGGCGGTATCAGCAGAAAACGCCGTACCGGAAATAACCGGATTGATCATACGCATGATACAGACAGACAGAGAGGTATGCTCAATGGCCCACTCCTGCTTGGCGATCTCGGCAATGGAATCATCGCCGGTCTCTTCAGCCTTGGTAATGGCGTCAAGAATGGCTTCACGACGGTAGGTCATGGAGCGCAGGTTGTATGCGGAAGCACAATCCCAATGGTACGCCTCAAGGCACTCATCCGCACCCACGATATTCAGATACGTATCCTGCAAACCGGCGAAGGCTTTCTTGCGGCTATCCTCACCAGCAGCCGAAGAACGAACCGCCACTGGCACGTCATCCAGACCGGCTTCCTTGCAAATGGAATTGTAGGCGCCCATGACTTCCTTTCCGATCTCTTCAGGGACATCCACAGAAAGGATGGCGGACTGAACCAGAACCGAACGCATGCGCAGCTGGTCAATACCCTCGGGAGAAGTGGCGAACCCTTCTACTACATTATTAATAAAGGTGCGCAGACGGATAGGCGTTCCCGACTGCTTTTCGGACTGTTCACGAATCCGTTTGCCGACTTCGCGAACAAATTGTTGCAGGAATTCAGAGTCTTCGTTGACGGCATCCGAATTCCAATCAACCTTATTGTATTCCTTGTCGACAGTGGCGCGCACAACAGCGGCATTCACCTTCGTGTCGTCAAGAATTGTATGAAATACATGAGATGAAATGGCCCTGAACTCCGGGGCCCTTATGCCAGGAACCTGGCTGATGATGGCAGTATTATAGTTCTTGCCACCAACGAGAAGCTCAGCTTCTTCACCGATCTTCTTGATGTCGGCACCGTTGAGAACCAACTTCTTCATGAGACTCTCAGTTTTCGCGTCCGCCTTCTTGGCTTTGGCACCCTCAGTTTTGTCTGCGGGCTTTTTCTGGGTCTTGGCCATTTCATCCTCCTGGTTGATCCGTGCAGTTGAAGCGGATTGATTGCCTCTTCAACCGAGGCCCACGGATTCCATATGATTTGAGTGTATACAAAAAAACAATCAAGACATAAGTTTCGAGTACTCGTTTACAGGTATTTCCAACTATTCGTCAACGAAACAATTGGTCTGACCATTGTGCCAAAAAACCATAAAATTATGCATTTTCAAAATATGCACACTCGATCGAAGAAATAGGATATCCCAAAAAAAGACAGGACCGACGCACAGTTATTGTGCATCGGCCCTGATTTTTATCATACGCGCTCTCAAAGCACGTCTTATTTCGTTTTCAGACCAATTTAAATTGATTTGAACTTTTTATACTTTTTGTCCGCAATTGGCGCAGAAGTTGGCATCTTCATTGGCGATCTCGGCTTTGCATGTGGGGCAGACGCCACCATCAGGACCAAGTTCAACCAAGAGCTCCCCTTCAACAACAGGAATCATCTTCTTGTCTTCGGTATAGTTACCGGACTTGAGGACGCGACGTACGGTACCGCCCATGGGAGCAAGTACAGCCTTCTCCTGTTTCATGATGGAGATGTTGAACAGCTCCTCCCCTTCCTTGACCCTGTCACCAGGTTGCACGTGGGTGACCCACAGGTCGCCATTACTGGGCGAACCAACGTGATACGGGTTAGCAGGATCAGCCATTTCATTGCTGTCCTTGCTTCCGGATTCCGGCTCGGCAATCTTCACCTGATGGCTCATGATTTCGGAGTCGAGAATATAGCGGACAACACACATACCATTTTCATCAGGTTCAGAGATATCAAGAATACGCATGACGTGCGGCTTCTTGCAGTTACCCTGGAATTGGAGCAGTTCGCCCTTTTCAAGCCCTTCAAACCAGACATCGACAGGCAGATTGTTAATATTGCCATACTTCTCACAGAAGTCGATGGTGGTAATGGCGTCGCCAGGGTGGTTGAGGTACATGACGAATTCTTCTTCGGAAGGCTGCCGATGAAGACGATTCTGCAAAGCCTTCTTCTCGGCTTCGAGGTCCACATCCACCAACGTGACAAGAGGGGACTCCTCGGTCCTGTCTTTGATGGCATTTTCCCACCCTTTACCAAAGGCGGACTGGTAAACCCAGTCTTCGGGGAAACCGAGGGGCAACTTACCAAACTTGCCAAGCAACAGATTTCTGAACGCATCATTGGCATCACGATACAGGTCGAGTCGGGCGCTGCGTTCCAGGCTGGTCAGATCGCTCTCGGAACAAAGGTTGACGATATCCATAATGGAAAGCAACCTGCGAACCTCGCGTTCACCACCACGCTTGTATGCACCGGTAACAGCCAGGAATGCCGTATTCCAGGTAATCTGAGAACCAGGCGTCACGTCATGGTAACGAACCACCTTGCGGGTCCCTTCAAGGAATTTCAACATATAGGGCAGAAGCTTGATATAGCCCTGCTTGAGTGCCCCCTCCTGAGAGGAAGAGGTCGCGCCACCAGGCATGCCATGACGAACAACATCATGATCGATGCCCTGAAAGTACGGTGCGGTATATTTATCGTAGTAAGGCATGATCTGCTTGAGCTGGAAGCTGGTTGCACGGATCATATCCTTATCAAGATGCGTCTGCAGGCCAACCTCATCCTCGATGTAGGCAGCTGTGGAAAGCACTTCACCCTGTCCATACCAGCGAACTGCGGAACCAATGGCCACATCAACGATATGTGCACCGGCATCAGCAGCAGCTCCCATGGTGGGGACAAACAGTCCGTCTGTGTAGTGACGATGGCTGTGAACGACCAGTTCAGGATATTTTTTGGTAATGGCGCCGATCAGTTCACGCATGAATCTGGGCGGGCATACACCGGCCATGTCCTTGAGGCCAAGGATGATTCTCTTCTCAGCCTGCTTCTTGCTGATGCCGGCAGCGTCAGCACACATGGCAACGATATTATCCGTGACTTCCATATACCGCTCTACGTCGAATCCCTTAGCCCAGGAAAGGGATATTGCGGGTTCGAAAATATTGCGTTTGGAATTCATGGCGACCTCAGCAAAGGGACGCATGTTTTCAACGTGGTTAAGGAAATCGAAACAACGGATGATTTCGTAATGTTCGTCAATCATCTCGCAGGTGAGCCGCATGACATTCTTGGGCTGCGGCTTGTAACCGAGGACATTGGTCGACCGCACCAGAATCTGCTTCAAGGTGTTGGGTGCAAACCTGTTCCACTCGGCCGCTTCCATAAACGGATAGGTCATGTTCGCCAGCATGGCCACATGGAAGTGTGCCCCGCCACCGTTCTCCAAAGAGAAGAAGCCGCATTTATCCAGACTCGGACCAATGATTTTGTCTTCAGCCAAACGGAAACGGTTACCGCTGTTGGACTGCGTGATATCACGGGTGGTGGTATCGGTCATATGGACGATACCGGCCTCGCGATCCGTACGCAGGGTATCCAGGATCGCATCACGGTCCATCTTGCGTGAAAAGCGCGGCTCGAACCATGAGGACACTTCGGGCGGCTCTGCCAGTTCAAAACGTCCGACTCGCTTGTCCTCGCGTCCGCGATATTCACCGAGCTGCACGTATTTGTTGTACCCCAGTGCGGAAATCTCGGCCACGAGACGAGTCATACGCAAAGAATCAGGCTCACGATCCGAATAGTCCATGAGCTCTGCATAATTATCGCGCACAAAATTGGTATTGTAATCCGCATCGACAAAGCGCTGCTGATCAATAATCTTGCGATGGAAAGGAATAGTCGTTTTCAAACCACCGATCATGTACTCACGCAGAGAACGCTTCATCAGGGAAACGACTTTGTCCCACGAGTTGCCGTAAGCAATCAACAAGGATGCTGCGGAATCATAGTTGGACGGGAAGCGGTATCCATCTCCAATGCAGGAGTCGATACGAATGCCCTGCCCACCGGGAGAAACGTAACGGGTAATACGCCCGGAGTTGGGTTCAAAGTTCTTCTGCGGGTCCTCGCAGTTTATGCGGCACTGCATTGCCCACTGATACGGTTTGGTTGTTTCCTCGTTGAAACGCAGCGTTGAGCCAAAGGCGATGGCGATCTGCTCTTCAACGATGTCAATACCATACCGGCATTCGGTGATACCGTGCTCCACCTGCAGGCGAGTGTTGACCTCAATGAGGTACGGCACGCCATCGGTGTCCACCAGGAATTCGACTGTGGCCAGAGAGTGGTATCCGACAGCGGCAACAAGGCGACGCGAGTACTCTTTCAACTGGGCGCGCAGTTCCGGTGTGAAACCGGGCCAGGGAGAAGGAGTGATTTCAATCAGCTTCTGGTGATTCCGCTGAACAGTACAATCCCGCTCATCCAGGCAGAAAATGTTGCCATGCTGGTCAGCAATGACCTGAATCTCGATATGACGGATGGAGGTCAGCAGTTTTTCGACATACAGACGAGGATTACCGAAAGAAGCCTGCGCCAGAGCCGAAGCCTTGGCAAACGCGTTTTCAAGGTCTTCATCCTGATAGACTTCATAAATACCACGGCCACCACCGCCACCCTCTGCCTTGAGCATGACGGGAAAGCCGATTTCCTTAGCAATCTCACGAGCTTCCGGAATGGAAACGGCGCCCTCAGAACCAGGGACGACCGGCACGTCCTGCTCAATTGCAAGCTTGCGGACCGCAACCTTGTTGCCAAGGATGCGCATGGGTTCCTGGGGGGGGCCAATAAATATAATGCCCGCTTTCTTACATTTTGCCGGGAACGAATCATCTTCTGCGCCAAATCCCCAACCAGGGTGAATGGCGACAACATCATTGGCCTTGGCTTCACGAATGACCCTGTCCAAATCAAGATAGGCACGAGGGTCGGCGCCAAGCATAAGCAGCTCATTGGCACCAGATGTTGCAGGAGAGGTTTTATCAACGTCGGTGGCGGTCATGATCGCCTTGGCATTGAACATTTCGGTGATGGAACGACAGATGCGCCTGGCCGGAATACCCCGGTTGGCTACAAGAATCCGCTTCCCCTTGACCTCTTTAAGTACCTCTTCAAAGGACTTCGACATGAATTTCACTGGTCTCCTAAACAAAATATGACAAAAATACGACTCCGAGCACTCGCCCTGCCTGATGCGGTGCCTAGAGAGGAAAGATCGAGCCGGAAAATACAACCCGCTCTTTTCCACGATGACGTAGTACGAGTCCACCTTTCGGGGAAAGGCCCACAATTACGGCCTTATAGGGGGTCTCACCTCCTTCCCTGACCAAGACATCCTTCCCTATCCAGGCAAGGTTGTTCTCGATCAACACAAGAAGTTGTGCTGGCGGAATCTCGTCGAGCATGACTTCATACACATTTCTCCCACGGTTTACAAGGGTTTCAAGTAGGGAGAGAGGCCCACCAGAGAAGGATGGTATTACGATTTTGGCTGCAGGGACCGAATGATCTTCGCGTAAATCGGACTCAGGAGGACAATCAGCAAGATTCAACCCGAAACCCAAAATAGATGTATCCTTGTTTTCTTCTATCAACATACCGCCAACCTTCTGACCTAATTGAAGAATATCATTTGGCCATTTGATTGTAACGGCTGCCCCGAGTTTCTCCAAAACAGAGGTCACTATATAGCCAGAAACCAGTGGCAGGAGCGTATTCATATGGCCTGCCCACAGCCCGGATGCCGGTTGTTTTGGCAGGACTATCGAGGCGTGCAGATTTCCTGACAACGACTTCCAGGGACGTCTCAATTGTCCCCGTCCACCCGTCTGAACTGCGGAAATGATAGCGCCCCACTCCCCCAGATGCCCTTGGACAACAAGTTCACGGGCCATCTCCATGGTCGAACCGCAGGTATGGGCCACCACAATGGTGGAGGTGGCATTCCCTGCCTTCAACCAGGAGGCGTCAGGGATATCGACTTCTTCCCATGGTCCAAAGGAGAACGTATCTGCTTTCCATAGTCCATGCATTGCGGAGAGAGGGGCAAAATCCGTTTTTTTAAGAAATATTCCTTGTGGAAGCATGCTTTACCTTGTGCTAAGTAATCCCAATGAGAGTGTATTTGGCTGGCGGCGCAGTCCGCGATCTCCTGCTTGGCAGAGAAATTTCTGATAGGGACTATCTCGTAACCGAGACGAATTGTGAAGAATTCCAGGCAGCTTTTCCAAACGCAAAACAGGTCGGGTTGGCCTTCCCTGTCTTTCTGATTGACCGCATCGAATTTTCCTTGCCTCGTGCCGCCTCATTGCTGGAAGAATTAAAATCCAGAGACCTGACTGTCAATGCACAATTGCTCGATGAAGACGGAAATTTAATCTGCCACCCCTTGGGTTTTGATGATACCTGCAACAAAATCCTCCGCCCTGCTTCCGAGCGTTCATTTGAAGACGACCCACTCAGGGTGTTCCGTGCGGCTCGATTCTGGGCGCAAATGCCTGACTTCACTCCCCATGAGGAGTTGATACAGTCCATGAGAGAAACGGCTCACAAAGGGCTGCTCTCAACAATAGCTCCAGACCGCATTGGCACAGAAGTAAGAAAGGCCCTTGCCGGGGCGGCCCCTGGCAACTTTCTTCGCTTGCTCGATATGGCGAATTGCCTGCAGCCATGGTTTCCGGAATTTGAACACGCATCGATCATACCGGCAGGCCCGCCAGCCTATCACGACACCCATGTTCTGGAGCATACGTGTCAGGTTATGGATCGCCTCAATGGCGACCCTGTGAGCGTGTGGATGGGACTCTGTCATGATATTGGTAAGCCTTTGACTTCGAAAGAAAAACTTCCTAGCCACCATGGGCACGACAGGGTGGGAATCGAGCATGCAGAGACCCTGGCTATGCGAATTCGCATGGCCAATGTCTTTAAAACTGCGGGCATGAAAGCTGCCAGATGGCACATGGTTGCCGCTCAATACCCAGCACTGAGACCGGGGACAAAAGTGGACCTGCTCATGGACCTCCATCTTTCCCAAACGCTGCAACCACTTTTTCGCCTGGTCAAAGCCGATCACGGCACCAACATTCTGCATCAGGCCGAAGAGGATCTGCGGCGCATACTCCCCGTGCGGCTCAATCCAAAAGATATGAATTTAAAAAAGAAATCCGGTGAAATTCTTCGTCAACTTAGAGCGCAAAAGCTGGTTGAAAAAAGTAATAACTAACGGCTTTTTTTTGACAAAAAAACATGGAACGTCTAATGATACTAACGCTGACAACTTGAAGACAGCATTTATTGAAAGACATTAAGGAAATCGACAATACTGGAGAGACAGATGCGACTCGTTACCCGATCCGATTTTGACGGCTTGGCCTGTGCCACCCTGCTGAAACACCTGGACATCATCGACGACTACCTTTTTGCCCATCCCAAGGATTTGCAGGATGGTAAAGTTGAGGTGACCCAGAAGGACATTCTGGCCAATGTCCCGTACGTCGAAGGTTGCGGTCTCTGGTTTGACCATCACACAAGCGAAAAGGATCGCCTCGGCGACTTTGAATTTGAAGGAGAAAGCAAGCCCCTGCCCAGTTGTGCTCGCGTTATCTATGAGTATTATGGCGCTGACAAATTTCCCCAATCCTTCAGTGACTTCATGAACGCCGTCGACAAAGTGGACTCAGCCAATCTGACAGTGGAAGAGATAACCGATCCGTCCGGTTGGATTCTGCTTGGATACATCATGGACCCGCGTACCGGCCTGGGACGCTATCGCGACTATCGAATCAGCAATTATCAGCTCATGCTGGATATGATCGAATACTGCCGCACCATGACCTCCTATGAAATACTGGAACTGCCTGACGTGCAGGAGCGTATCGAAAAATATCGCACTGATGAGCCGAAGTTCATCGAGATGCTCAAGAACAACTCGACAGTATTCGACAATGTCGTGGTGCTGGATCTGCGTCTCCAGGAGACCATATATTGCGGCAACCGTTTCATGATCTATACGCTGTTCCCGGAATGCAATGTCAGCATCCGGATTATTTGGGGATTCAAGAAACAGAACGTCGTCTTCACTGTGGGACATTCCATCACGAACCGCTCCAGCAAGACAGACGTCGGCTCACTCATGCTCTCGTTCGGCGGTGGCGGACACAAGGCTGTCGGCACCTGCCAGGTTCCTGAAAGCGAGACATCCGAAACACTCAAGAAGATGCTCGACCGGATCAACGCAGACGGTTAAATCTCTGCTTTTTTTGGAGAATATTAATGCAACGATTTCTCATAGTTGACAAGAACGAACAGTCCTGCATGCTCATGGCCATGACGCTCAGCAAATTTGCAGAATGCGCTGTAGCCACACAGGGCGAGGAAGCCATTCGACTTTTTGAACGTCAGATCGGACAAGCCCCCTATGACGCCGTACTCATGGGAACCAGCATGCTGTATGACACAGGTATCGATGATATCAAAACCATGCGGACCATGGAAATGAAGACCGGTATTGATACTGCGGACGAATTCAAGCTGGTTGTACTCACGGATCACAGAGATCTTCAAGATCTCAACGCTTCATTCATTGACCACAACCCGGACGCCTTTGTTCCCAGAACCTCTTCAGAAGAAGACTGGGAGCTTGAACTCGGCAAGATACAATTGTCTTAATCTGTTAAATATAAGGAAGACATGGCTGTAGCTATGTCCTCTTTTCGTGAAGCGTACAGGATTTTGCACCACTGCACGATGCAGCCTTTCACTTTTTGAGGTTTTGGCAGTTCGACAATCTCGGGCAGTTCCAAATGAGTGAAATCAATAGGCGTGAAGCACATGTCCATATCCAGCTCACACCCTTCCATGAGGCAGACATCGCCCATAATTCTTTCCTTGGACATCTGAACAGGGTCCAACTCCTTGACGTGCCGCAAAATTGCTGTTGTGGACATATCATCATTGATCCGTTGAACTCGGTAATTGATATGCTCAGCCAACGCCTTTATTCTCAAGTAATGAATCGTTCTCAACTTTCGCCCTGGCTGTTCAGGGTTATCATAATACCGTCCGTTGAGATATTCTTCTGAAATACAATACAGATCTTCATAAGCCATACGAACACATTTGATGTATCGCCCACGCATGGTCAACGCAAAAGGCTGTTCCCCCTGCGGTTCCGGCGAAACGACACAATCAGGGATATCTGACGGGACCATGCCGAGAGCGGTATAAAAATCGTCTTTGGATTCACTATCGAGCAGCAAGGCATGAAGACGGGCAATCGCCTGAAATAAGGACGGAATCGTCTTTTTCAAATCATCAACAAGAGAATAGAAAGCGGCAGTGGTACTTTCGAGATCCTTTCTTGCTCCAAAGTACGACTCTGCCATGTCTGTGACGACACTCTGATGGAGTTGATCGGCAAAATCTTCGATATTGGACACGACTTCCCCTAGTATGATTACTTGAATTGATAATTTCTGTCGTATTTTCTCCCTAAAACTTCCTCTGGTCAACATATTTACGTTGATTCAACGGCTCAAACCCACTAGAGTGCCAGCGTCCAAACATCATCAATCCGGAGCACCCTATGCTGCTGAACGAACACAAGAGCAAAACTCTTTTTGATAAAGCCGGTATCCCGGTCCCCGAAGGCTATGCAGTTTTCCCTGGGGAGGAAACCGCTTTCAAACCGGATTTTCCACTACCATGGTTCCTTAAGTCACAAGTACTTACAGGTGGACGCGGTAAAGCTGGCGGTATTCTACGCATTGATGATGTAGCCGATTTTTCAAAGACTGCAAGGCAGCTTTTCGAGTTGAAAATCAAAGGGCACACTGTTCCCTTCATTCGGGTTGAACCCGGCGCGGAAATCGTTCGCGAATTCTATGTCTCTTTGACAGTTTCCCGTGAACGCCGTTGCATCCTGCTGACGATTGGTCGAGAAGGCGGCGTGGAGATCGAGAATCTCGGCGCAGACAACCTGCTTGTGCAGGAAATAAAGCTGCCCGGCGGGCTGGCACCCAACCAGATCCGCGCGGCCTTTTTCCACCTCGGCCTGCAAAAGGAACAGCTCAAGGAATTCGCCACCCTGCTGACAAATTTGTTCAACGGCATGCTGGATAATGGTCTGCTGATGGCAGAAATCAACCCTTTGATCATGACGCCTGATAACAATTTCATCGCCTTGGACGGTAAAGTTGAGGTGGATGACAACTACGCGGACCTGACTCCCGAAATGGAGACCTTGTACCAGCGCGAACACGCTACGCCGGAAGAAAATATTGCACGCGATGCCGGCCTTTCTTTCGTCAAACTTCCTGGCTGGGTCGGATTGATGGTCAATGGTGCCGGCTTGGCCATGGCCACCATGGACCTGCTCAACTTCTCCAAACTCCCTGCCAGCAATTTTCTGGATCTGGGGGGAGCTGCTGATCAACAACGAATGGAAACAGCATTGGAGCTTCTCTTTGGAGACAATCAGGTCAAAGCTATTTTTATCAACCTTTTCGGTGGAATACTCTCTTGTGAAAAGGTCGCTCTGGCAATGCAGGGAGCACTCGGCGGCAACGCCCCTCAAAAACCCATCGTGGTTCGCATGTCTGGCAAAGACGCCGAGTCAGGTCTGAAAATCCTCAAGGAACTGCATGTGGACAATCTCCACATGGCCGCCGACATGAAGTCCGCCATTGATATCCTCGACACCTTGAAGCCGACAGACGCACAGGTTGTCGACTTCCCGGCTCCCATGGATCAAGCAGCCGGCACACGCCCGGCTCCCACAGGATACGAAAACGACGCTGTATTCGGTATCGACAAACACACTCCTATCCTCGTGCAGGGCATCACAGGCCGTGAGGGCCAACTCCACACTCGACTCATGCTGGAATACGGCGCCAATGTCGTTGCCGGAGTCACTCCGTTCAAGGGAGGACAGGAAGTCCTCGGAGTGCCGGTATACAACTCCATTGCAGAGGCAAAACGTTCCCATGAGATCGGTGCCAGTATCATTTTCGTCCCTCCCCGCATGGCGGCAGACGCCGTTGCCGAGGCCGCTGGCAACGCAATCCCCTGGGCCGTCTGCATCACGGAAGGCATTGTCCAGCACGATATGCTCGCCACGTTCGAACAGATCAAGGACTCGCCAACCCGTGTAGTCGGTCCCAATACGCCAGGAATCATCGTCCCGGGGCAAACCAAGATAGGCATTCTGCCCACCACTCCGTTCATGCCCGGCCCTGTTGCAGTCCTCTCCCGCAGCGGCACACTGACTTACGAAGTCGCAGACCGGCTGACCACGGCTGGTATCGGTCAATCTCTTTGCGTCGGCATTGGGGGCGATCCGTTTATCGGAATAAATTTTGTTGATATGTTTGAAATGATTCGTAATCATAATGAGACAAAAGCTGTTGTCGTACTTGGTGAAATCGGCGGGCAGGCAGAAGAGAATCTGGCTGAATACGTAATGGAAACCGGATTCGACAAGCCCGTCATTTCCTTTATCGCAGGCCAGACAGCTCCTCCCGGCAAACGCTTGGGCCATGCCGGGGCCATCCTGGAAAAAGGTGGCGGTATTGAACACAAACTCGCCACCATGGCAAAAGCCGGTTTTGCCATCTGCCCCAGCCTTGAAGCTGTTTCAGAAATGACTGCCAAGGTTTTGAAATAAAGGATTATATTTTGAAGGTATTGCTTCTCGATTTAGGTACAATCATGCGTGGTGGACAGCGGCAGGTCTTTTACCTTGCCCGATTTCTGGCCCGTACGCCCGGCTTCGAGCCAATGGTTGCCGTTCCAGGCAACGCCCCACTCATAGCTTTGCTTGAAGAAGCCGAGATTCCTTTTACCAGATTGCCCTCATCCCGAGATTACAATCCGTTCAACATCTGGAAGCTGAATAAACTCGTAAAAACGTTTCAACCGGATATCGTGCACACCAACGACGCAAAAGGCGCCTCTCTGGCTGCGTTGATCAAAAAGCACAAGGGAGGATTCAAGCTGGTTCACAGCCGTCGCGTTTCCTACCGGCTCAAACCGGGGTGGAGCAGAAACAAATACCTGCTTGGCGATGCTCTGGTCGCTGTCAGTGAAGAGATTCGCGAAGTCCTTGTTTCCTGTGAAATCCCGGAAGATAAAACATCCACGATCCACAGCGGAATTGACGCGAGAATGTATACCGAGGAGGACAGAAAACACCCTGTTCTCACTCTGGGCGCAGTGGGTGCACTCAGCACTCAAAAAGGATTCGAAGTACTCATCGAAGCCCTTGCTCACCTCAGAGAAGACCCCACCATGCCCGACTGGCAGTGTATGATCGCCGGTGATGGCCCCTTGCAACAGGAATTGAAACTCCAGGCCGAGAATCTCGGTTTGGCCGGCTCCATTCTCTTTCTCGGGTACAGGGATAGTCGTGAGGTGTTGCCTGAAATCGACATTCTGATCATCCCATCAGTGGACGGTGAGGGCTCTAACGCGGTCATCAAGGAAGGCTGGGTAACCAAGACCCCTGTCATAACCTCTGACCTGCCCTCGAACCTGGAACTGGTCACCCATGAGCATGATGGCCTTGTCTTCCGTAATCGCGACGCGTCTGAACTGGCGACTGCCATTGCCCGCATAGCAACCGACGCAAAACTGGCTACAGAACTGGTCAGAACCGGTACTGAGTCCGTGTCATTATATACGGATCAGACCATGGCAAGACAGTACACCACCGTCTATAAAAAGCTCTTGGAAGATCCCCAGTGATCACATTGTGATCACTGAAATCATTTGAATTTCCCATCCAGAATCAGATGAGACAGGTATCCTGCCGTGAAAGCGGCATAGAAAGGTAAAAAATACGGTAGACTCTCGATTCCCCTGACAAACAACGGAATCAACAAAATCGGCACGGGAACCAGAAACATGGCCCACCATGTATGCGTCCACCCTCTATGCGACCCAACAGCAGGGAGCATGGAGAAAAGGCCGAACCAGGCTGCCCATACATAGTAACCAAGCAGTATCAGTCCCAGATCAACCACCACAAAGACGGCATAATACAGATTCTGTCCCTTGGAATTGGTATCCACATCCGGAAACAGAGCGCCGAGCAGACAAAATCCGAGCAATCCACTTGCCAAAAGGGGATCGAACACAAGCCAACCCAGCAGGACGGCCCCTACCAATCCCATGACGCCGAAGAAAAGGCCTCCGGCGAGATGTCCTTGATACCCTGGCATGATCTACTTATTCAGGCGCGCAAACGCTCCGCATGACAAAATCACAGGCTTCTTCATATAAGCCGGGGATTTCGTAAGGAGCAAGAAAACGAGTACGTACGGCACCGACGATCGTACCGTAAACCATGAATGCGGTCTGGGAAATCGGCAATGCGCGGATAGAACCATCCCCCACTCCACGCTGAATATATTCCTCAATCAGATCAATAAGCTCTCGGAATTTGGCACCAATCTTCTCTCGATCAAGATCGGGGTTATCATCGCTGAACGGAGAACACCGGATAACGGTTGGAAAGGTTTTCTCATTTTGAATGGTATAATCCAGATATGTCTTCACAAAGACGCCCAAGGCTTCACAGCCATTGGCACAGTCTGCGGTTTTGTCACGCAGCACACCAATCATGGCGTCAATCAGCTCACTGCCGGCCACCATGAACAGGTTTTCCTTGGATTCGAAATAATGAAAAACCAGACCAGAGGCTACCCCGGCTTTTTCGGCAACCATTTTCATAGTTGTTCCAGCATATCCGCATCGAGCGAATATCTCCTGGGCAGAGGCAAGAATTTTTTCTTTCTTCGTCATCGTGTTATTTCCCTGAGATTGATAATTACCGCCATTGCTTAGTACGACATGAAGGATTGTTCAAGGAGAATTTCCCGGTCGCAAATAAAGAAAAAGGGCAGAAGCCGCAGCTTCTGCCCCATCATATTCATGTAAATAGAACTACATAGCATCAGAAGACTGCAATTCCTCAATCTGCTTGTCGATCTCCTTTTGGAGACGATCAGGCAGCCCCATGATATCCGTATTCAGGAAACCACGAACAATGGTGGACGTTGCTTCATCTTCGTCCATACCGCGGGCCATGAGGTATTCAATTTCTTCCTGGGCAATCTTACCCACAGAGGCCTCGTGAGAAAGCTCGACACCTTCAGCCGTGCCATCCAACTCGGGGATAGCCCAGATACGGCCTCCACCCAAAATAAGCCCCTGACACTCCAGGTGTCCTTTGCTCGGGACATGATGAGCACCAATGTGCCCACGGTTGATGATGGTGCCACCAGAAGAAATGGTCCGAGCGATGATTTCACACCGGGTGTGCGGTGCGTTCATCACAACACGGTTGCCCATATCAAGATGAGAACCCTCTGTGGCCACGACCACAGAGTTGAAGCGGGCCACGGAATGGGGGCCGTTCATCTCGATGGAGGGATACATCTGCAAATCCTTGACCGGCTTGAGCAAGACGTAATTGGACAGAAACTTGCCGCCCTCTTCCACGACACCTGCAGAACGAGGGCGCACAGCAACGTCCTCGGACCAGTTGTGAATCATGGTAAATGTCAGAGAGGCGTTCTTTTGAACGAAGAACTCGGAAATGCCGAGATGCGCTCCAGCCTTGGTGCCATGAGCAACAGAACATCCCGTGATGATATGCGCCTCTGCACCTTCTTCGATAATCACGAGGTTATGGACGTTTTGCCCGACATTCTCTGATTTGAGCATGAGACAGGACTGAATGGGGTCCTTGATTTTGGCACCTGCTTTTACACGGATAAAATATCCACCATGCAGATTGTCATAGGCTGCTCGTGTATATTCGTCCTTGTCCTTGTCCACCAGGGTCCAGAAGTATTCCTTGAGACCGTCATACTTCTTGAGGGCTTCCTTGATGTCCATGATCTCCACACCGTCGTCCGAAGACTGACAATGGACAGCGGACTGGTCCATTTGCAGATAGGAAGCGGAACGGGTGCTCAGGTCTGAAACCACACCGGCCATGAGAAGCTGATCCTTGTCTTCATCGGACAAGGCAGTGAGGTCGGAGATGGACTCCTGCTCCACGCCGTCAAAATTAAAATTGGAAAGATCGACTTTATTCATATCAAATCTCCATCAGGAGTTGCTAGTTCATGCAACGGACACATTCCTGGTATCCGTGTTCCCGGATATGGTCCAGAATGTCCCTGGGACGCCCTTCACAGCACAGATGGCCCTGATAGAGGACCTGACCTCTGTCCGCGTTCACGTAATCCAGAATATACCCGGTGTGCGTGATAATCAGACCAGCCGTTTTGGTACGCGCCTTGCGTTCCTTGAGGGTCAGGTCCGGAGCTACATCAAAGTTCCCGTCCAGCACATCACGGGCCACTTTGCCCACCAGCTGCATGTTCTCCATGTCGACACCGGATTCCGGCTCGTCAAAAAGCACCAGATCAGGCTGTTGAGCCATAAGCTGCAGCAGTTCGGAGCGCTTGATCTCACCACCGGAGAAACCAGCGTTGATATCACGATCAAGAAATTCGGTCATGTTGACTGTGGCAGCCAACAGCTCGGTGTTTACTTCGCCCTTGCGGGAACACCGTTGCACCAAATGTCGGGTGCGCAGACCGTGGATGGTCGGAGGACGCTGAAACGACATGCCGACGCCGAGGCGTGCACGCTCGTACATGGGCGCATGGGTAATGTCCTCACCCTTAAAGATGATTTTACCCTTGGTGATATTATAGCCGGAAAATCCCATAAGCGACATAAGCAGGGATGTCTTGCCCGAACCGTTGGGTCCGAACAGAATGAACGTTTCCCCTTCATTTATTTCAAGATTGATCCCCTTGAGGACCTCTTTATCGCCGATTTTGACATGCAGGTCTTCTATGGTCAGCATGTATACCCTCACTTTGAATCATTGTGCAAAAAGGCTCAATACGTAAGCCAGCTCGTGAAGTCCAGAAAATCATGGTGTCCGGAGCGCCCACTCTTTCACTTGCTCCCATGGGGAGTTTGGATATACTCGGCCTCACAAAAGAAGGATGAGTCATGGGAAAAAAACACATAAAGAATCTGGAAGATCTCAAGCAGATCAAATTCAAGAAGGAAAAAGAAGACATCTATTCCCTTCCGTACAAGACAAATGCGCCTCCAGAAGAAAAAGTCAACCCCCGGAATGAGCCTGAAGACGAAGAAGTTTTCATGGCCGCCATGCGGGGGGTAAAACAAATTGAAGGAACAAGCGGGCGGCAGGTCGCACCAAAGGTCGACATCAACGCGAATAAAACCGTTTCTTCCGAAGAAGAAGCCCAAAACGATCTGCAACGATTCATGCGGGGAGACATCGAGTTTGAGCTCGAATACACGGAAGAATTCATGTACGGTTACGTACGTGGCCTTGATATCAAGATATTCCAGCAGCTCAAGTCTGGTTCACTGAGCACGGCCGGGCATATCGACCTGCACGGAATGACAACGGACCAGGCACAGGAAAACCTGCTCTTCTTCATTCGCGAAAGCTACCTTCAGGGCCATCGCTGTGTTCTGGTTGTAACAGGACGCGGAAAGAACTCGCCTGGAGGCCAGTCTGTACTGCGAACGAACATTGAAACCTGGTTGACAAAGGAGCCGCTCCGACGTGTCGTGCTCGCTTTCTGCACGGCTCAACCAAAGCATGGCGGAGCAGGTGCTATATATGTACTGCTTCGCAAGCAAAAAAAGACCCAGGGCAAGGTGCACTGGGACAAAATGATGAACTGGGAATCGTAAACCGCAACTCCCGGAAGATGAAACAACACCCCCGCCCTTTCGGACGGGGGTAATTTTTTTTATGCAGTTGCAGGCGCTACGGCCTCAGCTGCGGCGGCGTGTTCGGCACCGCCACCCATGCTGGACATATCCTTGGCCATGGCCAGCTCTTCTGCGGAGAAGATCTTGTTAATGTCGATAATAATGATGAACTGTTCGTTCTGACGCCCCATTCCCTTGATGTATTCTGCGTTGATTGCAGCACCCATCTTGGGAGCGGGTTCAATGGTGTCAGGCGTCATCTCGAAAACTTCACGCACGGAATCAACCAATGCGCCCATGATCGTGAATTCACCTTCGAATTCGATCTCGACGATAATAATACAGGTATCAACTGTATCTTCGCCCTGAGACATGCCCAGCTTCTGCCGCATGTCGACAACCGGAACAGCATGCCCGCGCAGGTTGATAACACCACGCATGAATTCAGGCGTTCTGGGAATTTTGGTAATGGAGGTCAACTCCAAGACTTCCCGTACAGTCCCGATATCAAGGGCAAAAATTTCCTTGCCCAACGTGAAAGTCAAAAATTGATTGATATCTTTCAGTGCCTCATCAACCATGACAGCCCCCCTGATTGATTTAGATTTTCAAACCATATAATGTCGAACACGATGACATCATACACTCAAAGTCGGCAACAAGTAACCCCTTTCATGCCTAACCTATAATATGTACTCACTAAAAAAAACCATTATAATTCTCCTTCTAATGAAAGAACGCGACAAAGGCCACATTTCGGAATGCCAATCCTTAAAAAAAACACCATGTTGAAATTTTTTTTCAAAAACTTATTGACATCGAAACCGGTCACAGATAGTTACTCACTTCGCGTCGGGATGTAGCGCAGCCTGGGAGCGCACTTGAATGGGGTTCAAGGGGTCGAAGGTTCAAATCCTTTCATCCCGACCAAACGATGAAGCACCCCGCTGGACCGAGTCAAACCGGTCCGGCGTTTCATCGAAAACAGACGGAATGCTGACGTAGCTCAATCGGTAGAGCGCGTCCTTGGTAAGGACGAGGTAGGCAGTTCAATCCTGCTCGTCAGCTCCATATATCAAGAAAAATCGCCTTTCATATGAAAGGCGATTTTTTTTGTTTTTTACGTTCTTTCAAACTCCCAATGCTAGCCGGACCACAGCTCCTGTCGCCAAGGAATCGCCGGTTGAAGACGACCTATTGGGCTTTCGGAAATTATTGCGCATAATCAAAACTCCAAGGGCATTATCGCAATTACAGAATAGATTTAATAGAACATTTCGCGGCATCCTGCCCTGAAGCCTCGATGATCTGCCTTCCTGTAGCTGACGACGTAACCGGCAGAGAAGATTTTGTCTTTTTCTGGATGAAGAATCAAAAGGTCAGCGACTACTTGTTAGGCTGCTTCCCCGAAAACATCATAGATAGATGGTTCTAATGAAGTAACAGAGGAGCCTCTTCTCTTGGGGGATAAATTCCAGCAATCTGAACGCCCTGCTACCCGCTGCTGTCGACAAGAGTTCCGGTGTTCTTCAAGATCAGATCTGCCAGCAACTTTTCCAGCGAATAATCAGGATCGGACGGCATGCGAGCCTGTGCTGCCTGATCCAAAAGCTGGGCCTGCCCCTGAAGACTTGTTTCCTGAGATTGAAGACTGTCCACCTTGCCGTCATAGAGCTCCATAATCGCCGACATTTCGCTCTGAAGGCTTTGAACGTACCCAAGCTGTGTTGCCCTTGTACCATCAACTCCAAGAGCGGCTCCGTCCAAATCAGACCAGTTCACCCCATTGGAAGGATCATCAACGGAATGAAATGTTATGTTGAATCCACCCGAGCCGCTGGATTGAATATACACGTTGCCGTCCGCATCAATCTGATTGGTGTCCCACTGAGAACTGTCCAGCACGGCAATACCGTTGTAATCGGCATTGGAGATGGCCCCGGTAATCTTGTCACGCAAGGCCGTGTAATCCGCCTGTACGACGGCACTGGTTCCGTCAAGCTCACCGCTGTCAATCTGATCGATAATGTCTTCCATATCATTAAGAGCGTCATTGATGGTGGCCATCTGGGTATATGCGACGCCCATCATGGCGGCAGCTTCGCCGACATTGCGTGATGCCTGCCGCGTAGTGTCGGCATCAGCACGCAAGGTGCCGCTGATAGCCTGCTCGAACGGATTAGTGAAAACAGTTGCCCTGCGCTGCTCTCCAAGCACCAGACTACGCAAATCCTGACCCACTTTCGAAGATCCAAAGAGTTGGTTGGTCAGCATGTCCTGCTGCAACAGCTGGCTTGAATAGCTGTAGATGAAATTCTTTTCGATATCGCTCAAGGCCATGGCTTCTCCCGGGCATACAGTAAACTCACCCAAAAGCGTTATCGACAGCACAAGCAATAACTTTAGGGTGTATCCACGTTTCCGAAAGACATGAAAAAAGGCCGGTTTCCACCGGCCTTCAAACAGGAACTCAAAACTCATTTATTATACGAATTCAGACATCTTGGAAAAAACGTCATGTCCCCCGTCATGGCGTCCAACTCCGAGTACGTCCTCCAATTTATCCACTTGTTTGATCATCTGATCCAAACGCTCATCAGCATTGACCAGCAACCAGATTTTACTTGTCCCCCCGCCGTTCACCGGCATACAGGCTATTCCTTCAACATTGTACGCCCTTCGGGCAAAAAGACCGCAAATGTGCGACATGACACCAGGGTGGTTGTTCACGGACAACTCGATAACAGTCTGTTTATACATCTTTTTCACCTCCAATCATTTCGGAGTTGGCAGCTCCGGGGGGGACCATGGGATATACCGGCTCATCCGGGCTTATGGGCACATGAATCAAAGAAGGTCCGGGCTCTGCCAGGGCCTCGGCCAATATGGCGGCAGGATCACTGCTTGTGCCGAGATCGTGCGCATTAATGCCGAACCCTTCAGCAATCTTCATGAAATCCACGCTTTTGGAATAATCGGATGCCGTGTACCGCTTGCCGTAGAACAAGTCCTGTTGCTGGCGGACAAGGCCCAAAGCATTATTGTTGGTCAGTATAATCTTGATCGGGATGTCATATTCCATGGCGGTCGCCAAGTCCTGAATATTCATCATGATCGATCCGTCACCACTGAAACAGATCACCGGACAATCAGGGGCAGCCAGGGCTGCTCCCAGGGCGGCAGGCATGCCAAACCCCATGGTTCCAAGCCCGCCCGATGTCAGCCATGAACGCGGCTTCTTGAATGGGTATGCCTGGGCAGTGCGCATCTGATGTTGTCCGACATCCGTACAGATAATGGCGTCTTCACCGGCCAATTCAGCTGTTTTGAGGATTACGCCATACGGGGAAGTGGTATCATCGGATGCGGGAACAATCATGGGATTGGTCGACTTGAGACCTTGCACCTCGGCATTCCACTCCAACCGCTTTTTCTCTTCGACGAGTGGAAGTAATGCACGCAGGATATCACCGACATCACCAGTAACGGACGCATGAGCCATCTTGATTTTATCCAGCTCGCTCGGATCTATGTCCATGTGAATGATCTTGGCCTGCGGACAGAACTCCGGGACCTTGCCGGTTGCACGATCGTCAAAGCGAACGCCGATGGCAATAAGCAGATCGCACTCTTCAAGGACCATGTTGGTGTATCGGGCCGCATGCATGCCGAGCATTCCCAGACACAACGGGTGCTCTGTAGACATGATGCCCAGTCCCATGAGAGTCACCGCTGAAGGGATACCCCCCTTTTCGGCCAGTGCCAGGGCCTCGGCAGAAGAATCAGACTGAATCACGCCGCCGCCCAGATACAGAATAGGCTTTTTGGCCTGATTAATCATGCTGGCGGCGCGGGCTAACTCCCCGTCTATCAACTCAGGAGTGACATCGGGCGTGCCGATTTCAGGCCAGTCATCAAACTCAAGTTCGGCCATCTGAACATCCTTGGGGATATCAACGACCACCGGCCCGGGACGACCGGATGATGCGATACGGAAGGCGGCCGGAATAACGTCCAGCAGTTCTTCAACAGATCGCACCAGAAAATTATGCTTGGTAATCGGTACACTCAGGCCATAGGTGTCGACTTCCTGAAAGGCATCCGTGCCGATCATGGATAAGGGCACCTGCCCTGTAATACAGATTATGGGAATGGAATCGAGCTTGGCATCCGCAATGGCTGTCAGGGTATTGGTGGCACCCGGACCGGAAGTCGCGAAGAAAACCGCTGGCTTGCCGCTCACTCGCGCCATGCCTTGAGCCAGGAAGCCTGCGCCCTGTTCATGGCGGGTCAAAATATGCCTGATACCATCGCTTTGCCCCAGAGCATCATACAGCGGGAGATTCGCGCCACCCGGTATACCGGCTATGGTGTCGATTCCCTGTCGCTCCAGCAGTTTGATAATGATTTCAGCTCCATTGAATTTCATGGTGAGCCTCCTGTTCTGTGTCGATCCATCCGGTGGGGTACAAAGAAAAACCCCCGCCGGTACGCACCGACGGGGGTTGAATTTAGCGTAAAAGCTATCCCGTTATGGCGCGTCCCAGCGAACACCACATACTACTACGTCTACTACGACGACTACGCTAACTACGGGTAGGCTAGCAGAAAGAAGAGAGAGGGTGTTCTGTGTACGCGACATGGGATAAATCCTTTTTGTATCTACGAATTGGAAATAATAGGAGCAATTAAAAAGGTCAAGCCTTTTCCTCATATTCCTCATACTTGCCATTTTTCATAAAGATATTATCTGATACCAACACTGAAAAAGGAGCCCCTAATGCACATACTGATCGTCCTCGCCAACCCGAATGAAACAAGCTTTAATCACGCCATTGCCAAACAGGCGGCCACCACTTTGGAACAAAATGGGCACCAAGTCACGTTGCATGACCTCTACAAGGAGGGCTTTGATCCGAATCTACCGGGCGATGAAATTCCCCGTGAAGGCACCCTCCCTGAAACCATTGCCACACAATGCAAAGAAGCCGCTGACGCAGACGGTATCATTATTGTTCACCCCAACTGGTGGGGCATGCCCCCTGCCATTCTTACCGGATGGGTCGATCGTATCATGCGTCCGGGGGTGGCCTATGATTTCGTTGAGGGAGATAAGGGAGAAGGAGTGCCTGTCGGGTTGCTCAAGGCTGACAAGGCCATAGTTTTCAACACATCAAACACATCTGCCGAACGTGAAGACACCATTTTTGGTGATCCGCTCCAACGAATCTGGAAGGACTGTATCTTTGACCTGTGTGGTGTGCCGGATGTGACCAGACGCATGTTTCGCATCATTGTGACCAGCACGGATGAAGAAAGGAAAAATTGGCTCGACGAAGTCACTGAAATCGTCGAAATCAACTTCCCAAAAGCATGACAACCAAGACGTTAACCGACTGTATATAGAGCGATCATTCTCTGATCACTCATAGTTACAGCTTGTCGACAACGACCCAAAAGGCCGCGGCCCCGACAAAAAGACGAACCGCATGGCCAATATGAAAGTGGTAGCCCCAATCAAGGCCGAACATGGCTGCAAGGGCAACGACATATCCGACAATGATGAGTTTTCTCCAGATGTTCAAACGCAACAAATTCATACTTGATCTCCAAAAAAAAGGGTTACGGACAGAACCGTAACCCTTTTGTTTTTCACTCACAACACTCTATTGAATCGGTCCCTTTTTCTTGGAGAGAGGCCCAACCTGAGCAGACACCTTTTTCTTGGCCGGAGCCTTCTTGGCAGCGGGCTTCTTCTTGTCTTTTTCATCCTTGCCATAGGCCATGAGCTGATCCACCAGCTGCTGGAGTTTGGTATCCACCAACTGATTGATTGATCCCTTGGGGTAGGATCCATTCTTTCCACGCACACCGGCTTTGACGCCAGTCAGAATCTCAATCCCCTGATCAATCGTCTTGACTGCCCAGATGGTAAAAGAACCGTCCTTGACCGCCTCGATAACTTCATCACGGAGCATCAGGTCCTTGATGTTGGCTTCTGGAATCATGACGCCCTGCTTTCCGGTCAGCCCAGCATGCTTGCAAACCAGGAAAAATCCTTCGATCTTTTGATTCACTCCGCCAATGGGCTGCACCTCACCGTTCTGGTTCACAGAACCGGTGACGGCGATATACTGACGTAAAGGCTTCCCAGACAGACTGGACAACAACGCGTACAACTCCGTCGAAGAAGCCGAGTCACCGTCTATGCCGCCATAGGACTGCTCAAACGCGATGCTGGCAGCCAACGAGAGGGGCTTGTTCTGAGCAAAACGGTTGCGCAGAAAGCCGGACAGAATAAGCATCCCCTTGTTGTGGGTAGGCCCGGACATATCGGCCTCTCGCTCAATATTAATGATGCCTTCCTTTCCCAAGGATGTAACAGCGGTGATTCGGGAAGGCTTGCCAAAAGCATAGTCCCCCATGGAGTACACAGCCAACCCATTAACCTGCCCTACGACTTCACCATCCGTATCAACGAACAGGCTTCCACGATCAATCATTTCCTGAATACGTTCTTCAATCTGATTGGAACGATAGATCTTGGCATTGATGGCTTCCTTGACATGTTCCCCCTTGACGACCTTGGACTTGGCCTGAGAAGCAAAATAATCTGCTTCGGCCAACAAATCGCTCATGACCGGGAAGGCCGTGGATATCTTCTCCTGGCGCCCTGTCCAACGGACCGCTTCTTCCATGACAGCCGTTACAGCGCTGGCATCAAACGGCTTCAGATTATCACTGTCCACCTCGGCTTTGATAAACCTCGCCACCTGAAACACGGAGTCATCGTCAAGGTTCATACATGATTCAAAGTCCGCACGAACCTTGAATATTTTGGGCACATCTTCATCGTAATTCTTGAGAATCATATACAGATACGGACTGCCCAACACGACCACTTTCACTTCCATGTCAATGGGTTCCGGCTTCAGACCGGTGGCACTGATAAAATAGTAAGGGTCAAAGGTTTCGATCTCGATTTGTTCAATCTTGAGGCCGCGCTTCAACGTCTGCCAAACCCCCGGCTCCATGATGGCGTCCATGAGGTTGATCACAAGATATCCGCCATTGGCTTTGATAAACGACCCGGCCTTGATTTTGGTATAATCGGTATGCCAGCCGCCATTGCGATCCATGACCCGTTCAATTGAACCAAACAGATTGCGATAGGTCGGATAGGATTCTACGATAATCGGCGGCCCGCCATTGTCGGAGTTATCCACAAGCAGATTCACCTGATATGCCTGAAAAACAATCTCGGCTGGCGGCCCACCCGGCATAATCATGCCGGGAATCGGTCCTTGCTGGGGAGGTGCTCCCAAGGACTTGATAGCGTCCAGATCCTTGCTCATGTTCTTCAGGATCGCATCCAGATACTTCAACACCTTTTCATCAGGGTACGTCTCTCGAAGCGGCTTGATGAAATCCTCTGCCAATGCCGTGAACATGAGGCGATCAACCTCATGGTATTTTTCGCTGACATCTTTCTGTAGCGCCTTGAGATCCTGGACTATTTGATCAATTTCTTCTTTCAATTCAAAACGCTTGTCGCGCAGGCGCTCAAATTCTTCGGAAGGAAACCGCCCCTTGTCGACCAGCTCTTCAAGCTCAATCATACGCTTGGGTTCACCATCCACCAACGGGACCACGTCAGGGCGTTGTATGGTCCCCATCTGCATGCGAACCACGACCAGGCCGGTATCCTTTACCTGGGCTTCAATGGCCTGATAAAAACTCATGACCTTCTTTTCATGCGCTTCGGAAATCTGATTTTTTCGATTGATATACTCTTCACTTTCAAAAAGCAGTGGAGCTTCACGCGCCACGGTATCAAGAAAGGCTTGTATATCCTTTTTGAACCGGCTGCCCTCGCCCGGCTTGAACCGAAGCATTATTGGGGCCTCAGGCTGTTTGAAATTGTTTACATAGCAAAGGTCACTGGGAGTCTCTGTCTTGTCAGCCGTTTCACCAAGAAGCTTCTCGACCGCTGCCAATCTGCCTGTACCAGGCTCTCCGGTCACAAAGATATTGTATCCACGCTTGTGCATGCCCATGCCGAAACGAAAGGCTTCAACGCCCCGCTTCTGGCCAATAATATCCAATTGTGGTTCCAGGTCATCGGTGGTCTTGAACGAGAGTTGCTTGGGCTGAAGAGACCACTTCAGCGATTCCACGGGAATTTCGAGTGAGGAATTCTTCTTGACCATAACGTATCTCCGTTGGGTTACTTCCTGGATATCTCAACTTTTTGACCGGACTGTTTCGGGCACTTAGGCAGATGTACCTCCAACACTCCGTCCTTGAAATTGGCCTGAACTTCATCCGTACGGATAATGCACGGCAGTCTGATTTCCTTTCTGAACTGGTGCATTCTACTCTGAGCCGAACCATTGTCGACAACGACTGCAGAAATGATAAGTCGTCGATCCAGAACGGAAACCTGAACATCTTCAGGGTTTATGGTCCCCAATTCCAATTTGACGACCAGAATGTCATCCTTTTGTTGCAGATCAAGATCTCCGGTTATGCGACACGTCATAAGCGGCAGATCAAAGTCTGAACACAAATCGTCAAAGAGCCTATCCATATCACCGCGTATACGTGATATTTCTGCTCGGCGCCATTTTTTCAGCTTATCCATACCACATCTCCTTCTACACATATTTCAAACAAATTTTAATACATATAAACAAATAAGTGTAAAGATGATATCATACAACAAGAAAAAACAACAAGGGGGCTGACGATACTCGCCAAGCCCCCTTTTCAATCAAATAAGGTACTGTAAAACAGTCTATCTAGAGATTCCTGAACAAATTTGATGCAGCGAGAATAATAAAACCGGTGGCGACCAACCAAAACGGCCTGACGATATCTTCAAGAGCCGGGATGGACATAACGTCAATTTGAATAAGAATGCCAAGTACGCCAATGATGACACCGATAATCCAGGTGATCAGTTGCGGGGGGCTGAGGTTCATGAGGAAACCCTCCAGAGGGATTGAGTATGATTGTTAGCTAGTCAGAATTCTTGACAAAATCTTCGGCTTCTTTTTCCGGAAGCGGCCTTGAATACAGATAGCCCTGACCGTAATCGCATTGCAGGGAATAAAGCAAGTCCCTTTGGCGCTCGGTTTCGATACCCTCTGCCACCACACGTAGACGCAAAGAATGAGCCATGTTCACGATGGCCCGGATGATTTCTATATTCTCGGGCGCCTTTTCCATTCGCTGGACAAAGCTCAAGTCGATCTTGAGCTGGTCCGTAGGAAATTTCTGGAGATAACTCATGGAAGAATAGCCGGTGCCGAAGTCATCAATCGACAACATAACCCCTAGACTTTTCAGGAAATTCAACTGATTAACCGACTTCATGGCATCGAGCATGACGACTGTTTCGGTGATCTCCAATTTTAGATTGTCCGAAGGCAACCCGGACCGTTGCAGGATATCTTCCACCTCAGTGGGAAGAGAGGATTCGGCAAACTGTTTGGCAGAGATATTGACCGCGACAGTCAGATTATTCGCAATCGGATACTTTTCACGCCACTGGTTCATGGTCGTACAGGCTTGTTCCAGAATTTGAGAACCAAGCTCGACAATCAATCCCGTATCTTCGGCCACGGGAATGAACTCACCGGGATTAACCATGCCGCGTTCAGGATGAATCCACCGGGCCAGAGCCTCAAAACCATAGAGAGTTCCATCAGCCAAATTGACAATTGGTTGATAGTAAGCCTGAAACTCCCTGGCCTTGAGGGCCCGTTTCAAATCATTCTCAACCGCTAGAACATTGACAATGCCTTCACGCATTTTCTGCTCATAAGCTACAATGCGATTCTTCCCATCCTCTTTGGCCTTGTTCATGGCTACCTGAGCGTTGTGAACGATATCCTCGGTGTCCATGTCGCCATTCAAGGCGATTTCATATCCTATGCTGGCAGAAACAGAAAATGTAATGTCATCAATCACAAAGGCCTTCCCGAACATGGCATGAACCGTCTCAACAAGCCTATAGGCATCAGACTTCTTTGCTAACCCTTCAAGCAATACGCCGTATTCATCTCCGCCAAAACGAGCAACGGTATCCGTCGGTCGCACTATACGCTTAAGCGCGTTGCCTACTTCGATCACCAACTTGTCACCCACACTGTGACCATAGTGATCATTCACCGCCTGGAATCTGTCCAAATTTATATATAAAACAGCATAATACTCTTTGGCTCTGGTTGAGCGCTCGGTAGCCTGACTCAACCTGTCCAGAAACAGAACACGGTTGGGCAACCCTGTCAGCAGATCATGGAGAGCAGTGTGTTCCAGTTGCCTTTCCATGCGTTTGCGATTGGTGATATCGCGCACACTGGTTCGCACACCAAGCGGCGCGCCGTGTTTGTCTGAAATGCAATGCTTTGCCAGACTCACCCAGCGGGTTTTTGAACTCTGATGATATATTCTGAATTCCAAACTCTCTTCACCGCTGACGGTATCGTCTTCCATGAAACTGACCCACCCCGGCAAATCGTCACGATAAATAATCTTTTGCAAGAGGTTGGGTTCTTCTAAAAAACGTGCCGGAGGATATCCACTTATACGCTCGCAAGACGGTGATATATATATCAGCTTTCCATCACCATCTATCCAGCTTTCCCAATCATAGATATAATCGGCTACCATGCGATACCGTTGCTCCGAGGCTTCCAAGGCTGCCTTGGAGGCTTCCAATTCTGCAACGGTGGTTTCCAACCGATGACTGGCCTTTTCAAGAGAACGCTTTTTGCGATGGAGTTCGGCAAATATACTGACTTTACTTCTGAGTATTTCCGGCTCGACAGGCTTGAACAGATAATCCACAGCGCCAATTTCATACCCACGAAAAACGTGACGCTGTTCCTTGCTGATGGCAGTAATGAAAATTATGGGGATTGTTTTGGTTGCTTCAGAACTCCGCAACTCTTCCGCAAGAGTGAACCCATCCATACCTGGCATCATGACATCAAGTAGGGCCACGGCGTAATCATGCTCAGCAAAGGTTTTCAGAGCCTCGGGGCCCGAAGAAGCCTGAACGAGATTGATATCATGACCCTTGAGTATGCCTTCAACCAACTTGAGGTTGATTCGTTCGTCATCTACAATTAGAACATCAACTATATCAATCATTTCGCCCCTTACAACCCTTTCACAACAATAATGCCACCAGCTGGACGTACCATACCTCAAATGGAGATGAAATGGTGTTATAAATATTCAATTTACATGATTGATTCACTACTATACTGCCGACTCATAATGGTGCAACCTGAAATTTGACATCTTTGCACAAAAAAATATAGACCCTGCCACAAAAAATGGATGAGGATATCTTATGTCAGACAAAATCGAGAAGTTCAAACAAACCCTGGATGAGTGCCATGACTGGCCGTGTCCATACATTTACAAATTCATTGTCCCCACGGAAAATCTACAACTGCTTGTCGCCCTTTTTCCCAAGGAAGAACTCCAGACACGCGAATCAAAGACCGGAAAATACACCAGCGTAACCATGACATCGACCATGTGTTCTTCACATGAAGTCATGGCTGTTTATGAAAAAGCCTCACAGGTGCCCGGCCTCATGTCTCTGTAAAACCTATACCTTCCTCCTTTTTCTCAGTTGGAACCTTTACAGACTATGCAGGAATACTTACTTTATCCATTCTGCAGAACTCTCTGCCTGTATCAACGTAACAAGAAGACTCTTCGCAATACCTGGAGAATACTATGTGGGAATATACGGACAAAGTTAAAGATCATTTCTTAAGCCCCCGAAATGTCGGTAAAATGGAAGACGCGGACGGCATCGGCGAAGTTGGTTCGCTCGCCTGTGGCGACGCCCTCACCTTGTATATCAAGGTGGATGACAACAATATCATCACGGACGCAACCTTCCAGACATTCGGGTGTGCCAGTGCCATCGCATCCAGCTCGGCATTGACCGAGTTGCTCATCGGCAAAAGCGTGGATGAAGCCGAAAAGCTGACCAACAAGGACATTGCCGATTACCTTGGCGGACTGCCTCGCGAAAAAATGCACTGCTCCGTCATGGGCCAGGAAGCACTGGAACAAGCGATCAAAAACATGCGCGGCGAAGCCGGTACCAAAGCCGAACATTCCCACGAAGGCGAGTTGATCTGCGAATGTTTCGGAGTGTTCGACGAGGAGATCCTCCGTGCAATCAAGGAAAATGACCTGCAAACCGTCGAAGATATTACCAACTTCACCAAAGCTGGTGGAGGTTGCGGCAAGTGTCTGGACGATCTGCAAAGACTTCTGGGTGAGGCTCACGGCGAACAAGCTGTTTGCACCACGCCATCTGCTCAGGCGGCATTTCCTGCCGAGGGCATGACAAACATTCAGCGTATCCACCTCATAGGCGAGGTCGTCAATGACCATATACGCCCTGCCCTGCAGGCAGACGGGGGCGATATCCAGCTTGTGGATGTCAACGGCCAGGTCGTCTCTGTACGATTCCAGGGAATGTGCTCCGGCTGTCCATCAAGCAAGGCCACCCTGCATAATCTGGTCGAGGCCAAACTGAAAGAAATGGTCGATCCCGGCCTGAAGGTCCAGGAGGCATAGCATGGACACAATTTACCTGGACAATAATGCCACCACGCAGGTGGATCCTGAAGTCTTTGAAGCCATGCAACCGTTCTTCACTGAACTGTACGGCAACCCTTCATCCATGCATCGCTTCGGCGGGCAGGTCGGCGTCAAGATCAAGGAGGCCCGCGCTTCTGTTGCCGCCATTCTGAACTGCCAACCGGATGAAATCATCTTTACCTCCTGCGGCTCTGAATCTGACAATACGGCCATCAGATCCGCCCTGAACGCCCAGCCGGAAAAGAAACATATCATCACAACCGCAATAGAACATCCGGCTATCCTGAGCTTCTGCAAGTTCCTGGAAAAAAAGGAAGGCTACGAAGTAACCTATCTTGGCACCGATGAACACGGCAGGCTGGATATCGAAGAGTACAAGGCCGCTATCCGCCCGGACACGGCGATTGTTTCTGTCATGTGGGCCAACAATGAGACAGGCAATATTTATCCCATTGAAGAAATGGCGCAGATCGCCAAAGACAACGATGTGATCTTTCACACCGATGCAGTACAGGCGGTAGGCAAGATACCCATTGATCTGGAAAAAATCCCCGTGGACATGCTCTCACTCTCCGGTCACAAGCTCCACGCTCCCAAAGGGGTAGGCGCGCTTTATGTCCGTAAACGACTGCCCTTTCGGCCATTCCTTATCGGGGGACACCAGGAGCGCAGCCGCCGGGCCGGAACCGAGAACACCACAGGCATCATCGCCCTGGGCAAGGCATGCCAGCTCGCCCAGCAAAATATGGAAGACGAAAACACCGTTGTCCGCGCCCTGCGAGACAAGCTTGAAGAGGGCCTGTTGGCCGCTGTCCCTGACTCCATCCTCAACGGCGATAAAGACAATCGCCTGCCGAATACATCCAATATTTCTTTTGGTTATGTCGAAGGTGAGGCCATCTTGCTGATGATGGATCAGTTCGGAATTGCAGCCAGCTCCGGCTCCGCGTGCACCTCTGGCTCTTTGGAACCCTCTCATGTCCTGAGAGCGATGGACGTACCGTTCACCTTTGCTCATGGCTCCATACGGTTCAGCTTGAGTCGATTCAACACGGAAGCCGAAATCGATGTCGTACTTGAAAACCTGCCTCCCATCATCAGCAATCTACGCAAGATGTCACCATTTTCTGCCGACAAAAATGGCCTGGGCGCATAATCACAACAAACAGGGGAGAAACCGATGAAAATAGCTCAAGACATGACAGAACTCGTCGGGAAGACCCCACTGGTTCGCTTGAATGAGCTTTCCAAAGGACTGAACGCCACACTGGTTGCCAAGCTGGAATTCAACAACCCCTGTGGTTCAGTCAAGGATCGTATTGCCAAAAACATGATCGAAAGCGCCCTTGCCTCCGGCGTCATCAACCAGGACACTGTTCTGGTTGAACCGACCAGTGGCAACACAGGCATAGGTCTCGCCTTTGTCTGCGCCGTAAAAGGGCTGAGCCTTATCCTGACAATGCCCGAAAGCATGAGTATCGAACGACGCAAACTCCTCAAGGGGTTTGGCGCAAAACTGGTACTGACACCTGCTTCTGAAGGCATGAAAGGAGCCATAGAAAAAGCTAAAGTGATTGTTGAAGAAACAGATAATGCTCATATACTTCAGCAGTTTGAAAATACAGATAACCCTGCAGCTCATCGAAAAACCACTGCCAGCGAAATTTGGGAAGACACTGATGGCGAGGTTGATATTTTCGTGGCGGGCGTCGGAACCGGAGGCTCAATCACCGGTGTCGGCGAAGTCCTCAAGGAAAAGAATCCCGAGATTTCAATAGTCGCTGTAGAGCCTGAAGCCTCACCGGTTTTGTCTGGTGGCGCTCCCGGCCCTCACATGATCCAGGGCATTGGCGCGGGCTTCATCCCCGGTGTTCTGAACACCGACGTCATTGATGAGGTCGTTCAAATGGCGAATGAGAAAGCCATGGAAACAGCCAAAAAAATGATCATGAAAGAAGGCATCTTGTGCGGAATTTCTTCCGGAGCCAATTGCGCTGCCGCCCTTGAATTGGCAAAACGTCCGGAAAACGCCGGCAAGATGATCGTTTTCATTGTCTGCGACACCGGCGAACGGTACTTGAGCACCCCTCTCTTTGAATAAGGACAGAGTAATGACAAACGGTGAATACACCCTCCCCGATGTGGTGGCCCTGCTGGTGGAATCCGGCGAACACGGCCCCGCGTCCCATCGGTATATGGTCGACGCCCCCATGCCGTCAGTGGAAACCCTCTCCGAGATCGTTGAAGATCTCCGCAGCGTGTTGTTTCCCGGGTATCATGGTCCGTCCAAGATCACGCCTGAGACAATGCCCTATTACATAGGCTCCACACTGGATCGGCTCACGCGCAAACTGAGTGATCAGATCAACCGTGGGTACTGCTTTGTCTGTGAATCCACAGACACGGACCGATGTCATAACTGTGAAGAACGCGCCAAATGTATCGCAAAGAAATTCATAACCAAACTGCCCATGATCAGACAGTATCTGCTGGGCGATGTCGAAGCAGCCTATGATGGTGACCCTGCTGCCAAGACGCATGGCGAAACCGTATTCTGTTACCCGTCTATCAGGGCGTTGACCAACCATCGGATTGCCCATGAACTCTACCTGTTGGGTGTGGATATCATCCCTCGCATCATTGGAGAAATGGCCCATTCAGACACCGGGATAGACATTCATCCCGGCGCGACCATAGGCAAAAACTTCTTCATTGATCACGGCACGGGTACCGTTGTTGGTGAGACAACGATTATTGGTGATAATGTCCGCATTTATCAGGGTGTTACACTAGGTGCCAAGAGCTTCCCCAAAGGAGACGACGAGCGACTTATCAAGGGATTGCCGCGGCACCCCATTGTTGAAGACGATGTCACCATCTACTCGGGAGCGACCATCCTGGGCCGAGTGACCATCGGCAAGAAAGCCGTCATCGGCGGTAACGTCTGGATAACACGCGATGTCCCTGCCGGAGCACAGATCGTCCAATCCAGAGCCATGCAGCAATCATTTGAAAACGGCGGCGGCATCTAGCTACAATTTGGCACAAAAAAAGGGGCGTGATGCATATGCATCACGCCCCTTTTCTGTTTGTAATCACTATTTATTTTCCAGATCCTTGACCAAATCGGCAAGACTCTGCCCTGAAGGTGTCTTGGCATTGGGATCAATGGACAGCACTTCTTTCCAGATCTTTAACGCAGAAGCCGGATCATTCAGATCATGCAGATAAATGATCCCCATATTGAAACGAGACGTAACGTGCGCCTTGTCCAATGACGCTGCATGCGCAAAGGCATCAACCGATTTCTTGAACTGCTTGGTACGACGATACATGACCCCGAGGTCCGACCAGACATTCACCTGCATGGGAGACAACTCCAATGCACGCTCATACGCAGTCACAGCTTTGGCAGGCAGATTGTGATCAAAGCAGAAATTACCTAGGGCAACCCATTTTGCGGCGTTGGTTGGATCGTCCATGGCCTCCCTTTCAATGTTGGCCAATGCCACGGGATCGGCGTCATGCTGATCAGGAGCACTCTGTTGCTGCGGCGGCACAGGCTGCGACAAATTCGCACGCTCCTGTTGTTGCCCGATATACAACATTGTGATGGTATTGCCCACAAAAGCTCCTACCAGCAAAGCAAGCAGAACAAAGAGAACACATGATGACTTTTTCACATATTGTTCTTTTATCTCAGATAGTTCTCGTTCTTTTTCATGAATACCCATATACGCTCCTTATTCAAAGATGTAATAAAGTAGACCTGCTTGGTCGAATATGAACAAATCATGTTTCCACCAGAGTGTAAACAATGTGCAAGCATACGTAAAATCGGTGCAATGCTTGACTTCCAAGCAACGTTATACCAAGCTACGCCGACTCTTTTGAACACCAACTTTCATCTAAAGAAATATACGGATTCCGGAGGATAAAGAAACACATGAGCGACTACAAAAAGACCCTGCTCCTGCCAAAAACGAAATTTCCCATGAAGGCCAATCTCAAACAACGCGAGCCTGAAACGCTCAAGTTCTGGGAAGAAACCAAGGCTTACGACGAGATGGTTGCCGCTGGTGATGCAGAGAACGAATACGTTCTCCATGATGGCCCTCCCTACGCAAACGGCCATATTCACATGGGCACGGCGCTCAACAAGGTCCTCAAGGATATCGTGGTCAAGTCTCGCAACATGCAGGGACAAAAAGCGCAGTACGTCCCGGGCTGGGACTGTCATGGCCTGCCCATCGAACACAAGGTGGAACAGGAGCTCAAGAAAAAGGACAAGGAACTCGACACCTTGACCATCCGTAAAATCTGTCGTTCCTACGCAGCCAAGTGGCTAGACACCCAACGCAAGGAATTCAAACGCCTGGGCGTACTCGGTGTATGGGACGATCCCTATATGACAATGAAGCCCGAATACGAAGCAGCCACCGCCCGCGAACTGGGGCACTTCATGGAACGTGAGGGCGTCGTTCGTGGCAAGAAGCCCATCTATTGGTGCTGTGACTGCCGCACTGCCCTGGCCGAAGCCGAGGTGGAATACGAGGATCACACCTCCCCCTCTATTTATGTCCGCTTCCCCTTGGCTGACGAAAATTTCAAGAAAATTGCCAACGTCGATGTTTCCAAGCTCTTTATCCTCATCTGGACCACCACTCCCTGGACCATTCCGGACAATATGGGCGTGGCTGTTCATCCCAACTTCGACTACGTGCTGGTTGAAGCCGCCGGCAACCTGTATGTGCTGGCGGAAGGATTGCTCGAAGAATGCACCGGCAGGTTCGGCTGGGACACCCCCAAGGTGCTCGCCACCTTCAGTGGCGCAGAGTTGGAGGGCTTGAAGGCCAAGCACCCCATATACGACCGCGTTTCACAGGTGGTACTGGCCGACTACGTCACCCTCGAGACAGGCACCGGCTGTGTCCATACCGCTCCGGGCCATGGACGTGAAGACTTTGAAACCGGCCTCAAGTACGGTCTTGAAGTATACTCCCCCATGAATGATCGTGGTGAATTCCTTGAGGAAGTCGAACATTTTGCAGGTCTGAACGTCTGGGATGCCAACCCCAAGGTCATCGAAAAGCTGACTGAAGTCGGCAACCTCATGGCTTCCGAAGACATCACCCACTCCTACCCCCACTGCTGGCGCTGCAAGGAGCCTGTCATCTTCCGCGCCACCACCCAATGGTTCGTGGGCATGGATGAAAACGATCTGCGCTCGCGCTCGCTCAACGCCATACGTAATGAAGTCGAATGGGTCCCGTCCTGGGGTGAAGAACGTATTTACAACATGGTTGCCAACCGCCCTGACTGGTGTATCTCCCGTCAGCGCAACTGGGGCGTCCCCATCTCTGCACTGATCTGCGAAGATTGCGACGAGACATGGTTCGACCACCAGTGGGTATACGACCTATGCGACAAGTATGCCGCACATGAGACAGGCTGTGACTATTGGTTCGAAGCCCCGCTTGAGGACATCGTCCCCGAGGGGCTGACTTGCAAGAAGTGCGGTGGCACTCATTGGAAACGTGAAACCGACATTCTGGACGTCTGGTTCGATTCAGGAACCAGCTTTGCTGCCGTTGTCGAACAGCGCAATGAGACCCGATTCCCCGCTGATCTCTACCTGGAAGGCTCTGACCAGCACCGCGGCTGGTTCCATTCCTCTCTGCTCGCCTCTGTGGGCACACGGGAAGTACCGCCCTACAAGACGGTCCTGACGCACGGATACGTGGTGGACTCCGAAGGTCGCAAGATGTCCAAATCCATCGGCAATGTCATCGCGCCTCAGGAGATCATAGACAAATATGGAGCCGAGATCCTGCGCATGTGGGTGTCAGCCTCCAACTACCAGGAAGATATCCGTATCTCCGATGAGACGCTGAACAGGCTTGTGGACGCCTACCGCCGCATCCGCAACACCTGCCGTTACCTGCTGTCCAACCTGAATGATTTCGACCCCAAGAACAAAGTGGATGTAGCCGACATGCCGCCTCTGGACCGCTATGCTCTGGACATGGTCGCCCGTCATCATGAAGCCATTCAGAAAGCCTACACGAAATTCGAATTCCATAAGGTTTACCACACATTGCACAATCTGTGTGTCGTCGACCTGTCCGCGTTCTATCTTGATATCCTCAAGGACCGACTCTACGTCGAGGAAGAAAACGGCCTCAAGCGTCGTTCTGCACAGACCGTGCTCTGGCAGATTCTGCTTATGCTGTTACAGGACATGGCTCCTATCCTCTCCTTCACCGCAGAGGAAGCATTCCAGAACCTCCCCGAGGCCATCAAGGCTGCCCTGCCTCAGGACAAGACAGTGTTCGCACTCCGCTTTACTCCAGATGCAACGGACATGAGCGACGAAGAACGCACCCGCTGGGAATCGCTGGTTACCATCCGTGGTGAAGTCAACAAAGCCATTGAGCCCAAACGCAAAGATCGCGTCATAGGCAAATCCCTCGACGCACAGGTCACCCTGTTTGCCCCTGAAGAAATACAGAAGCTGGTTGCCTCCGACGACATCGCCCCGAAGGAGTTCTTCATCGTCTCCAAGTTGGTCCTTGACGACACGGACAAGGCTCCTGCTGACGCATTCCAGGCGGAAGAACTGGAAAGCATCAAAATAAGCGTTGAGCCGGCCACTGGAGAAAAATGTGAACGGTGCTGGCGCATCTGCGAAGACCTCGGGACCGACCCGGCTTACCCCGATGCCTGTCCCCGTTGCACTGCGGTCCTGAAAACCCTGGGGTAACGAATCAATGAACCGGTATACACTGGCATCTCTCTGGGCGGTGGCTACCATTGCCCTTGACCAGATCACCAAGTTGACTGTGTTCAATGTAATGGAAGTCTGGACAGGCAAAGAGGTCATTCCCGGCCTTTTCAACCTGGTGCATGTACTCAACAAGGGTGCTGCGTGGGGCTTTCTTGACGATGAAAAAATCAATTGGCAACGCCCCATGTTCGTTGCGGTCTCCCTGGTGGCCATCGTCGTCATCGGGTACATGCTCAGGTCCGTAAAGGATAACGACGCATGGATGATTTCCGGCCTGGGCATGATCGCCGGAGGCGCTGTCGGTAATGCCATTGATCGTATCTGGCTCGGTTCTGTTATCGACTTTTTAGACTTTTATGTGGGCACCTATCATTGGCCCGCCTTTAATATCGCAGACTGTGCATTAACCGTGGGGGCCGGATGTGTCCTCCTGTCCATGTTCTTCAGTCGCAAAACGGCTCAGGAATAATCCAGCCGTAAAAGGAGAGTTTATGTTTGCGGATTTTTCAGCTCTGTCCACGACAGGATGGGCACTCATCCTTGTCCTGGTCGGCTGTTGCTTTTCATACAGCGTCTGGGCAATATTGGATGTCTGGAAACGAACGTTCGCATCAGCCAGTGAGAAAAGTCTTTGGATGCAGATTTGTATTTTCATTCCCATTTTCGGAGCAACCGCCTACCTTTTCATAGGCAGAAATAGAGGGAGCAAAATTCAATGAAGAAAATAGTTCAAAAGTTCATACCAGTATTAGCTATCATCACCTTATGTGCTTTGGCTGGCTGCGCCACCAGAAATGAAGTCGAAGCCATGCAGGGACAACGACAACAAGACCTGCACAGGGTCAAACAGCTTGAAAGCGAATTGGAAGAATCCAAGATGCTTCTCAAAGAGGAAATAGAAAAATCCAACTCCCCTATCCGGGAGCGATCTGCTGACATGTGGGCTGACATACAGGCCATACGCAGCGAACTTGCTCAGATCCATGGGCAGTTGGATGACATGAGTTTACGGATGGACACCCAGCTGGGTACGGCCGAGTCTGGCGTGACCATGGACGCTCTCAAAAAACAAGTGGACGACCTGTCCTTTGCCATTGAAAACGAACTCCAGGTTGATCTGGACAAGTCCAAGAATGAACGCGCAGCCCTGCAACCCGCCACTCCGACGACGCAGAATGGTGCGGCAACGGCCACGCCTGCCGTGGTTCCTGCTGGCTCCACAACAGAGCAGACAGCTCAAGCAACGCCTCCGGCAGACGCCGATCCGGCCCAGGCTCTCTATAACAAGGCGTATACCTTATACAAGGAAGGCAAATACGAAAAGGCACGTTCCTACTGGGCCGAGTTCACCGATACGTTCAAAAAGCACTCCTTCACTCCCAGCGCCGTCTTCTGGCAGGGACAGTGTTACTACAAACTCAAGGACTACGCCCGCGCGGTCATTCTGTTTGAAGACGTCATTGAAAAGTACCAAAAAAGCTCGAAGTACAAGGCAGCCCTGCTTAAGTCCGGGTACTCATGGGGCTACATGAAAAAGCCCGAACTGGCGAAGATGCGTTTGCAGGAAGTCGTCAAGAAGTTCCCCAAGTCTGTTGAAGCCACTCAGGCAAAGCGGACTCTCGACAAGATGAAATAATTGCGATCATCCCTACTATGCCATATACATCAATCAGGATGTCCTAATGAAAGAAATAATCAAAGGTTTCAGAAAAATAGTCTATCTCTCCTTCCCTCCGGAAGTCTCCGGCAGGCCGGTTGTGTGCAATCTCCTCCGCAACTACGATTTGAGCTTCAATATTCTCAAAGCGGATATTAGCCCACGCCATGAAGGTACCATGACTCTGGAACTCTCAGGCCTGGAAGAAGAATTCCATCGGGGAATCGGATACCTCAAGGAAAACGGTGTCAGGATCACCCCTGTCGCCCACAAAATATTCAGAAACGAAGAGTCATGCATCCACTGTGGCGTATGCACTGCCATGTGTCCGACTGATGCCCTGACTCTCGAGAAATCAGACAAGACCATTATCTTTGACGTGGACAAATGTTCGGCTTGCGGCATGTGCACACGAATCTGTCCGGTCAAAGCAATGACTCTCGATCTGGATGAAAACAACAGGCAATAAACTGCCCGGGGTCCATTATGAGTGAAGAAAAGCGATCATTCTCACGCATTCCTGTCAGGCTCAAAGCCAATGCCAGGCTTATGCACTCCATTGACTCTCCCCAGCTCTTCACCGGTGCCAATGTGGATACCACCACATCCCGCAAGGAGCTTTTCAAAAAGAGCAAGCTACCCAATGAGGTGACCTCCTTTCTGATCGATATGGACCGAAAGCTGGACCAGGTAATCGGTCTGTTGAGCAAGGATTACATACAGACCGATTTTCCCATTGAAATAGAGGTAGTGGAAATATCGGGTGCCGGTATACGGTTCCGCTCCTCCGAAACATTCGAATCGGAGGCTCCTCTAGAAATAATCCTCACTCTCAACCAGGTTCCGCTGACCATGGCCGGCACGAAAGGTCGTATTTTGGAGCGTGAAAAAGATACGGGGCTGTACCGTTTCGAATTCGTGGATATGCGCGGTTCGGACATGGAAACCATCGTTCAATTTGTCTTCAAGCAGCAACGCGAACAAATCCGCAATTCAAAAATATAGTCACGCCCCAGGAGCCCAGATATGACCAGCAATGATGAATTGGTACAAGAACTGATGAACGAGGTCTCCGAACAGCTCGTCACGAGCCTGAAGGATGCCATCACCAAATCAGTTGAACGGGAAATCGCCAAGAACCTTTCCACGGCACTGCTGGAAGGAGAATTCTACCGCCGGGTCAATGAGGACCTCCAGGGTGGGCTGAAGCAAATCTACCAGGAAGTCAAAGCCGCTCGCGGCGGCAAGGAAATTCGCAAAATCCAAGCCGATATTGATCCCGAAGAATTCTTCTCGGAAACGTCCGACCAACTCGACGCCGTATTGCAGACTACTGAAAAAGCGGCTGTTGAGATTATCGATATCGTCGAGAAACTCCAGGAACTCCAAGGGTCGGTCGCATCCATAGTCAAAGGGTTCGAGTCTGGTGGCGTGACCAAGTCCAACCGCGAAAAGCTCAAATCCATTAACGACACCCTCGGCATGGATTTGTCCAATATCATGATCTCCCTCAGCTTCCAGGACCTTACCGGTCAACGCATCAAAAAAATCATCAACTCAATCCGTCAGATCGAACAGATCGTCAGAGAGGTCATGCTCTCCACGGGTCTGATGATCCAACAGCGCGAGGTTGAGCCTGAGAAGGACTTTGAGGCCCTTTCCAAGGATGCCAAGGACCAGGCCAGCTCAAAGCTTATGGGCCCCACTGAGGACTCAAATCAGGGTGATGTGGACGACCTGCTCGCCTCACTTGGGCTGGACTAATCCTCTCCCCTCTCCACGACAATAAACGAACAGGGCCGTACCAGAAATCTGGTACGGCCCTGTTCGTTTATTAATTGAGGCTGCCGGCTGCCGAGAACCTGCATCAGGTAAGCAGGACCAACCCGGCCAAACCGAGCAGGAAAAAGAATCCCATGGAGTCGGTTATGGTTGTCAGAAAAATACTCGAAGCCTGAGCGGGGTCACGCCCCAACTCCTTGAGTAACAACGGGATTGAGGCTCCGGCAAAAGCTCCGAGAACCATATCCACTCCTAACGCACCACACATAACCAAAGCCAACCCCAACTTACCCGTCACCGCGAACGCTGCACAAAAGACCAGTGACGAGATGATAAGACCATTGAGCAAGCCTATACGCAGTTCGCGCAGCACGGCCAGCCACGCCCGTTTTCTGTCAAAACGTTCCATGGCCAACTGACGGATCATGACGGCCAGCGCTTGCTGTCCAGTATTACCGGCCTGGTTGGCAACAACCGGCATGAGTACGGCAAGTACGGCCATTTGAGTTATGTTGCCTTCGAAAAGGTGCACGACCCACGCAGAAATAGCGGAAAAAATTACGTTGATGATGAGCCAGGGAAGACGCATGCGCACAGAGTACAGCCACGGAGAATCCGTGGTTTCGTCTGCACCGGCACCAACCATGGCCTGCATATCCTCGGAAGCCTCTTCGTGAATAATGTCGATGACATCGTCAACAGTGACAACACCAAGAAGCCGGTTCCCGAAATCAACAACAGGGAGCGCAAGCAGATTATAGTGAGCAATGAGGTGGGCGACTTCTTCCTTGTCAATATTGTAACCGACGGTCACGAGGTTCTGCGTCTTGACGAGTTCCTTGAGAATCACGCCACGTTTCGCAAGAAGAATATCGCGTAAGGAGACAACCCCAACCAGTCGATCTTTTTTGTCCGTGAGGTAGGCATAATAAGGAATTTCCTTATCCTCTACCTCTTCACGGATCTTGGACACTGCCTGATCGGCATTGAGGTCCTGATCGAGGATGACCACCTCGGTGTTCATGACACCGCCGGCGGTATCGGGGTCAAATGTCAGCAGCGTTTTGAGTTCGGCCCTGTCTTCAGCGTCAATGCGACTCAAGAGGGATTTCTGCAGGTCATCCTGAAGACCATCAAGAAGGTCTGTGGCGTCATCGGGACGCATCTGCTCAAGGATACGAGCAGCCAATCCCCGATTCAGGTTCGTGATGAGCTCCTGCTGATCCAGGTCTTCCATCTCCGCAATGGATTTGGCAGCATCCTTGATAGGAAGCTGCTTGATGAATTTTACCTGATCAATAATATCCAGCCCTTCAATAGTATCAGCCGCATCAGCCGGATGCTGTGCTTCGATCTCTGCCAGGGTCGGAGTATCGTTGTCATCGCCCGTGAAAGGGGCTCTTTCCTCTTTAACACTCATGGGCAAAACCCCTAGCCCAATTAGCGATCAAGGTCAAAGCAATCTCCTGATTCACACGTTATATTGTTGTGAAATATTTCATCAACTACGGCTTTCCTTGACGAAAACATCTCCGTACTATAGTTGCCATTTATTACCCAATAAAAATCGGATTAACACTATGTCTACCAACACTTTCGACGATTTTTTCACAGCCGAAGCCAGGATGTTTCTTCTGGCCACGATACGCATAGCTCTAGCTGAAGACGCCTCTGATCTGACCAGCACCGGACTTTTCAATGAGGATGACATGGCGCAGGCAATGATCGTTGCCAAAGAGAAGACCGTTGTAGCCGGTCTGCCCATTATTCCCCTTGTCCTTGAGTTCGGTGGCGACCAATGTCAGGCCCACCTCAATGTGGACGATGGCGACACAGTCTCAGAGGGGACCATGGTGGCCGCTCTGCAAGGTCCGGCCACCCAGTTACTCAAGGCGGAACGAGTCATCATGAACTTCCTCTGCCACCTGTCCGGGATAGCGAATCTGACCGCACAGTATGTGGATGCCATCAAAGACACCAAGACACAGTTGCTGGACACACGCAAAACACTCCCGGGGCTCCGTTTCCCGGAAAAATACGCAGTGCTCGCCGGAGGGGGAAAAAACCATCGGCTGACCCTGTCTGACATGCTCATGCTCAAGGACAACCACATTGACCGTGCCGGCTCGATCACTCAGGCTGTCCACCAATTGCAGACAGTCCACAAGCCCTGCCCTCCCATTGAAGTCGAATGCCGCACTCTCGAAGAAGTTGAAGAAGCCAGCCAATGCGCAATCAAACGTATCATGTTCGACAACATGGACGCCGCGACCATCACCAAGGCGCTCGGTATCGTACCGGACTCAATCGAAACCGAAATCAGCGGCAATGTAAGCCTTGAAAACATCAGGGAAAAAGCGGAACTTGGCGCAAATTATATTTCTGTAGGCAAATTGACTCATTCGGCACCATTTGCTGATTTCAGTATGCAATTCGTACCTTTAGGATAAAGAGGAACACTGTGGAAAACCCTGCTGACACCATAAAACGAATCAAGGCCTCCATGGGGGACTCCCTGGCCATTCTCGGTCACCACTACCAGTCCGACGAAGTCATACAGTTCGCTGACATCCGTGGCGACTCTCTGGAACTCTCGCGCAAAATCGACAGCCTCGACGCCGAACACATCGTCTTCTGCGGCGTCTATTTCATGGCCGAATCTGCGGCCACACTCAGCCGTGAAGGCCAGAAAATCCACATTCCGGACACGACCGCCACCTGCCCCATGGCAGACATGGCCGAAGCCGGACGTGTAAGAAATGTACTCGATATCCTGCAAAAGAACGGGCGCAATATCATCCCTCTCACCTACGTCAACTCCTCGGCAGCCGTAAAAGGCGTTGTCGGCGAATACGGCGGCTCGGTCTGCACTTCGGCCAACGCCAAAACCATGCTTGCCTGGGCGTTGAAACAGGGGGACGGCGTCCTCTTCCTCCCGGACAAACATCTGGCACGCAACACGGCCAACGCATTGAACGTGCCGGAGGATACGCGCATCATCCTGCCCGTTGATGTCATTGACGGTGATCCCGCGCTGCATGTCGATCCGGCACTTGTCGCCGACAAGAGCTTTATCATCTGGCCCGGCTACTGTCCTATCCACGAAGAATTCACCCTGGAAAGCATGGAAACCATCCGCGCCAATGAACCCGATGCCAAGATCGTGGTCCACCCCGAGTGCGATCCCGCTCTGGTGGCAGCGGCTGATGGTGACGGGTCCACCACCTTTCTTATCAAATACGCCGAGGAAGCCTCCGAGGGAGCGACTGTATACATCGGCACCGAAGAGAACCTGGTAAACCGTCTGACGGCCCTCTATGCAGGCAAAAAGACCATCAAACCGCTCATGGCACACCAATGTGAAGACATGGGCAAGATTACCGTTGAAAAGCTGGCGCAAAAACTGCTGACACTGGAGACTGCCACTCCTGTGACAGTGAGCGACGACATCAAGGAACCAGCTCGTCTGGCCCTCCAGCGCATGCTCGACGTCTGCGCATAAAAGCCCCAGAACAATATAAAGGGCGATGCAGAACTGCATCGCCCTTTTTTTATACCATGAGACCAGCATAAGAGCCTTGACGCTCGTACACATTTTGACAGCATGCCCTTACTGCACACCTAACAACCTGAAACAAGGCAGAATTCTACGCAAAACAACGGTCTCCAAACGGATAAAAAAAGGGGCGGCCCCATTGGAACCGACCCTTCATACTTCTTCTGCCTGCAATCCTATTTCCGCCAGAACTCCGGCACAAACAGGATGATGACTGTATAAATCTCAAGACGACCGAGCACCATGCAAAAGGTCAGAACCCATTTTGCGGTGTCAGGCAGCCATGCAAAGTTGTCCGTAGGACCGACGCCGCCGATACCAGGGCCGATATTTCCGATGCAGGCCAGGGAAGCAGCAAACGACGTGGTCACATCCACACCTGTTGCAGACACGGCCATGCCAGCCAGAACAAAAAGCCCAATCCAAAGAATAAAAAAGCCAAACACACCACTGATAACATCATCCTTGACCACAATCCTGCCCATTTTTACATGGCTGACGGATCTGGGATGAATGAGTCGAAACAATTCCTTGTAGGATTTCTTACACAACACCATGATACGCATGACCTTCATGCCACCCCCTGTTGAGCCGGCACATCCGCCGACAAACATGCAAAACAGCAAGATGGACTGAGCCACGGCAGGCCAAAGCTCATAGTCCGCTGTGGCGTATCCGGTGGTAGTCAAAATGGAGGCCACCTGAAAGGACGTATATCGAATTGAATCAGCGGCATTATCGTAGTTCCCTGCGAGATAGACCACGATGGTGATGATCACACAGAAAACGAAAGTCATGCCAATAAAGACACGAAATTCCGGGTCCTTGAACATCACCGCCGGGCGCCACTTGAGCAACATGAAGTGCAGACTGAAGTTCACCCCTGCAATAAGCATAAATATGGTGATGACATAATCGATATATGCACTGTCAAAGGCCGCTACAGACGTATTCATGGTGGAAAATCCACCAGTGGCCATGGTGCCGAAGGTGTGACAAAGCGCGTCAAAAAAATCCATACCACCGAACATCAGCAGCACGGTCTCGATTGCGCTGAACAGGACATAGACCTTCCACAGGGTTATGGCTGTGTCCTTGATCCGAGGCTTGAGCTTATCCGGTGTCGGCCCCGGCACTTCTGCCTTATACAGCTGCATACCACCGACGCCGAGAAAGGGAAGGATCGCCAAAGACAGAACGATGATTCCCATACCACCCAGCCAATGTGTCAAACTGCGCCAGAACAGCAGTCCGCGGGGGATGGCTTCAATGTTGGTCAGCACGGATGACCCGGTGGTGCTAAAGCCGGACAGAGACTCGAACACACAGTCGACGACACTCTCAAAGACTCCGCCCAGATAGAAAGGCAGCCCTCCGAAAGCACCGGCGACGAACCAGCCCAATGCGACAATAGCCATGCCTTCCCGATGCGTCATGGGAATTTTCTTGGATTTCGGATCACGAAAAATCAGAAAAGTGGTCCCACCAAGAAACACGGTGATGAACAGCGACAACCCCAAAGGAAAGGCGGTGCCGTCACCATAGTATAATCCCCACATCAACGGCAGAACCATGGTCAGCCCTACACAGGCAACCAACGCGCCTATGACATGGAGCACATAACGCCAACGCATTTAAAAGTACTCCACCTTGGTCGTCAGGACCTTCTCCACTTTTGGGATGGTCTGCCTTGTTGAAATGATAATGAGGCGGTCATTGGGCTGCACAATGGTATCTCCACGGGGGATGACAACCTCATCACCACGCTGAAAGCACAGAACCAGACACCCACGCGGGAACCCGAGATCCTTGACCGCTTTGCCTACAATAGGTGAACTTTCGTGTGCGATGGCTTCGAGCGCTTCGGCTTCATCGCCCTTGATGGCCACGGAAGACATGATCCTGCCGCGTCTGATAAAATGCAACAGCGAATTGACCGCAGATAGACGTGGGCACACCACATAATCGATACCTATTGGTTCGATCAGCGGCATATAACCGAAATTGTTGACTCGTGTAACCGTACTCTTGGCGCCAAGACTCTTGGCCAGAAGACAGGAAAGGATGTTTGTCTCTTCATCGCCGGTCACGGCAATGACCATATCCATGTCCTGAATATTCTCTTCACGGAGAATTTCCTGATCAGTGGAGTCGCCCATGAGGACAATAGGTCTATCCAGGTGCTCGGAAAGAAATTCACATCGCTTCTGACGATTTTCCAATACACGCGTGTGGTAATATTTGTTGTCCAGGGCCTTGGCGAGCTTGAAGCCGATATTACCGCCACCAATAATCATGATTTTGCGAACGGGTTCGGTTGATATGGCGAGCCGTTCCAGAATTTCATCCTGATCACGCACGTCACAGACAAAGTAGACCACGTCATCTTTCTTGATGACATCAAGACCGCTTGGAATAATGAGCTCGTCATCACGAACCAGAGCCGCGATAACAAGGCCGAGTTCATCGCCGATCTTGTCCCGCAAATGAATGAGTTGGCTCCCCACGATCGGGCTCTTGTCCGGGAGGTTCACGCCGATAAGTCGAATCTTGCCGTCGGCAAACTCATTGATTTCCACGGCTCCCGGCACGGACATAAGTCGAAGCACCGAGTTGACCACCTCTTCATCAGGATTGATGATTTTGGTGATGTTGGCCCCCTGCTCTGTGAGCAGGTGCTTGTAATCAGTATACATCTCATGCCGAATGCGGGCGAGCTTGGTGACATCATCGCTGCCCAACATATTGGCAAAAAAACAGGAAATAAGGTTGATCTCATCGGAATCGGTGACGGCAAGGAAGATATCAGCCTCCTCAATACCAGCATCCAACAAAACCTGGGGACTGCTACCGGACCCTTTGACGGTCTGCACATCAGCAGATTCGACGATTTTTCGCAGCGCTTCGTCATCTTTGTCGATAACGACAACTTCTTTGTTTTCCACTGCTAATCGTCGTGCGATATGAAAACCAACTTCACCGGCACCTATGATGATGACCCTCAAATAATCTCTCCTGTAATAAGAATGCTAAACCACTTTACCTCTACGCATGTTTTGCAACCAGTGCAACATCATGAAAAACTATATACATCAAGAATATGCGATAGATAAAAAATGACGGCCCTGTCAGACAGGGCCGCCGTTGAACACTGTATTATCAGCCTAAAGAACCGCTTTTTTAACGGCCTCAATACCCACTTTACTCAACATGCGCGCTGAACGAGTCCGTTTTCCGGCAGTATCTCGATAGTAGTCAAGGAAACGGCTCACCAACTCCCTGGCTTCGTCGCGTGTCAAATCCTGGGCCAATTCATCCGCAATGCGCGGCCTGCCAGAAGCGTTACCACCGACCACGACCGTCCAGCCCTTGGGTTTGCCGATAAGGCCAACGTCGCGGACATAGCTTTCGGCACAACACATGGGGCAGCCGGAAACACCAACCTTGAGTTTGGCAGGCAACTCCTTGCCCACAAACATTTCCTCCAGCTCCAAACCGAGGCCGAGAGAATCCCGAACACCGAGTTTACACACTTCCGTGCCCGGACATGCCTGCACATAATGGACACACAGCCCCACAGCAGGCCCTATCTCCATCTTGAGATCTTCCCAGACCTCGTCTACCTGCTCCTTGCCGAGACCGACCAACGCGATACGCTGCCCGGAGGTGATCTTCATGATGGGAATCTCGAACTTGCGCCCGACACGAGCCAGGGCTTCAAGAACATCAGGAGTCACCAGTCCCACAGGGGTTCGCGGCACAATTGCATAGGTTTTCTTGTCGCGCTGGAGTATCGCGCCTTTGGGGGTATCACTTTCAGCCATTATTTTCGCTCCAAATAAACTTACTTATACGTCAAACACAGCGGCTTTAACCGCATCAATTCCCACACGCTCCACAAATCGTGCCGTGCGCTCCTTAATCCTGGCGTTTTCAGCATAAAAATCAAGCGCCTTGCCAATGATCTCGAACGCCTCTTTCGAGGTGACATCTTCAGCCAGAACATCCGCCTGCCGAGGCTTCTTTCCGGCATTGCCACCAAAAGAAACGGTCCACCCCACATTCTTGCCGAGCAATCCGATATCACGAACCATGGACTCAACGCAGCACATGGAACAACCGGATACAGAGGCCTTGATTTTGCTTGGAAGATTGAACTTGTCAAGAAAAGCCTCAAGGTTGCGGGCCAATTCCATGGAATCCCGCTGACCGAACTTGCAACCGGTATTTCCGAGACACGCCTGAACCTTGTACTTGTACGTGTCCCCCACCTCACCAAGCCTGGCAACGACATCAGACAGGATGTCCTCGGACACTCCATCAATCATCATGTGCTGTCCGGCAGTCAGACGCACACCCGCAAGGCTGTACTCCTGCACAACAGCATTGATCTTTGCCAAAGCATCGGCGGAAAGACTGCCAAGGGCCACACGAGGGACAACCGTGAACGAGCCGTCAGCTCGATGCATGACGGCTCGCACGGGAAGTTGTTCTATGAATTCTTGTGTTTTCATTTTAAATTGGGGGAGCTATGGTGACGAGCACACGCATGTCCGTGGTTGCCTGAACGCCGTGAGGTTCCGCAATATCGGAAACAAGCACGTCACCAGGGTGGGCAGGCATGGACGCACCGTCCGCAGCGAGGAACTCACCCACGCCCTCCAGGATGGTCAACGTCAACTCTCCTTCCAGGTCATGGGAATGGATGGGCAGCTTCTGCCCTGCCTTGAAGTTGAAATTGATCACCTTCATGAACTCAGACTCATGCACCAGGAAATTGGAGAAGGTCAAGTCCTTGAAGCCGTGTTCGTTGAATAATTCAATCTTCTTCATTGTATATCTCCTACATTTGGAAGTTCAAAGGAACTGTATCCAAGACACTGCCGTTACGCCCCACCGTCACACGGACAGCATCAACGCTCTTGCCGGCACGCTTGACTGCTTCGTTCAGAATCACGCTCATTGAAGAGCAACACGGGACCTCCATCTCCATGACAGTGATGGACTTCAACTCATTTGCAACGATGATATCAGCGATTTTCTCGATATATGACTGCTGATCATCAAACTTGGGACACCCCATGAGAACCACGCGGTTCGGCACATACTCACCATGATAGCTGGGCATGGCCACCGGTACGCAATCCGCTGTCAGCAACAGATCCGCGTCCTTGAGAAACGGAGCGGTAGGTGGCACAAGACGGAGCTGCACGGGCCAATGAGACAGAGCGGAACCACCGGCAGGCGTTGCTATGGGAATATTGGTCTGCCCACACGGAATCATGGTCTTTATGGCTGCTCCGGGGCATCCGCCTGCAAGCTTGCTGCCGCCGGGACCATCCAGCCGCAAAGACTCGGGGCTCGGCATATGGTCCGGCACTTCGCGGCCTTGAGCCTTCAGGTGCTCGGCAACGGCGTCAGGGTTGAAATCAGGGGCTTCGCGAACCGCGACCTTGAGGGCCCCTGTGGGGCAATCACCCAGACAGGCTCCCAGTCCATCACAATATATCTCCTTGACCAGCTTGGCCTTGCCATCGACTATGGCCAGAGCCCCCTCTTCGCAGGAAGGCACACACTGACCGCAACCGTTACACAACTCTTCATTGATGGTGATCATCTTTCTTTTGCTTATCATTATATTATCCTTTTATTTTTACGTTAAATTTATATTCTGGCGACACCGAGAAACAGTGCGTGCAGACTGACAACCAAAACGATGAATACGGTTCTGGCATTATCTGAAGACAATCCGGGAAACGTGTAGCTGATCTGCTTGTGGGCACAGACTGATACGCAGTCGCCACACAAGGTGCAGGACAGGGCGGGACTCCCTGCAGCAACCCTGCTCTCGTCCAAAGCATTATATCGGCACTGGGTATAGCAGGCCCCACATCGGGTGCAGTCTTCCCCTACCCTTATGCGCCAGGGAGAAATCCTGCTCATGATATTCGCCACCAACCCCATGGGACAAAATGCAGTACAATGCGCCATCATGCCTCGCTTGCGGGAGACAAAGACCATTACTCCGACACCCACCAGCCCGAATCCGGCAGCAAAAAGCACTGCAGTGATTGCCGGGAAGCCAGCAACGCGCAGGGCCAATGCCGTTGTAACAGCCAGGGCCAGGGTTGTACCGCGTCCGAGGAGGCTCAACCGTCCGAGGGTTCTACCAGGAGCAGGTCGAGGTCCCAGACGGCTCATGCAATCGTCCCAGGCTCCAATATAACAGAGGTGGCTGCACCATGCTGGCCCCACCAGCAGTACGGTCACGGAGAACAAGATGAGCATGAAGAATCCGCCTCCGCGAAAGATGGGGCCCGCCACGATAAGAGCCGGCACAGGAAGATGCAGCGCCCCCGTCATGAGCATGGCATCCATACCGATGAGCCCCAGTCCCAACTGAAGGAAAAAGAGCGCTGAGAACAGCCCCCAGATGCGTGGGCGTACTCTTCTGTGCCCCTTGGGCAACAGCATCATGGAACCAATCCATTGGGCATAGTAGGACAAGGCGAAAATTTCGAACCATCCCCACCCAGTCAGATAGCGATCAAGCAAAAGTATGGGGAAGGAAACCTGACTCCGGGCTAAGGCGAGGCTTACACATGTGAGGATAAATATGGCCGCCCTGGCAGACGCTCTCTCCTCACCGCGATCAAACCATCGACGCGCCCAACGGGTGAGCATGAGTCCCAGAGCCGCTACATTAAGGAGAATGACACCCGCCATAATGTATGCCAGCCGCTTCCAGGGAAGATCGAACGCCTGTCGAAATGAAATCAACTCCACGGTTGCCTCTGCCCATACGTATCCGGCAACGAGCAAAGAGACGATCGTGACCGGACGGACCCATGACTGTCGGGAGAACAACAACACGACCAAAACCGCACATGATGCGGTCAGGCCGAAGTCACCCTGCCTGAGCATATGAGCACCCAGAAGCAGCAATGCAAGGATCGGTATGGTCAAAAAGGGCTTCTTCACGTTTTTCAATCTCCGTGACGCCACAATGGACATTTTTTTTGACGGGAACCATGACTTAGGTCAAATTACCGTATCAAAAAGAAAAATGGAGAATATTATATCATGAATAAACTGGCTGCACTCAAGGCCATCACTTTTTTTGAAGGGCTGCCTGACGAAAAGCTCCTCAAGCTTGCAGATATAGCTGTGATCAAAAAATTCAGGAAGGGAGAAACTCTGTTTCTGGCGGATGTAGCGGCCAATGGTTTTTTTGCGCCAGTATCAGGACGGGTCAAAATATTCCGCACCTCCCCAGCCGGAAAAGAACAAATTCTTCATGTCTTTGGTCCAGGTGAAGCCGTAGGGGAAGTTCCTGTGTTTGAGGGCGGTACTTTTCCGGCACACTGTGAAGCCATAGAAAAATGCGAAACGCTGTTCTTTCCCCGTGATGAATTTGAACGAATACTCAGGGAAGACACTGACCTGGTCATGAAAATGATGGCCATGCTCTCTCAACGTCTCAGGATTCTGGTCAATAAAATCGATGACCTGAGTCTTAAGGAGACTCCGGCGCGGGTGGCTTCATACCTCCTGCTGCTGCACTCTTCTCAGGACTCGGACACCTTCAAGCTTGATCTGCCCAAAGGCCAGATAGCCCTCTATCTCGGCACTATTCAGGAAACGCTCTCGCGAATTTTCAAACGGTTCAGCGAGGAAGGACTCATCGCCCTGAATGGCAAGGAGATCACCATCCTGAATCAGGACGATCTTCAGGATATTGCTGATCAGGGACGATAAAGAGACATCTTCTCTGCCCTTGACCAAACGTTCTTCAATTTCAAGACATATCGCCATAAAACCAACGCAAAAAGCCCGCTGCACTGAGTGCAGCGGGCTACATAATCCATGTCGGCAGCTCTTCAAGAATACCGGACTAACCGGCACTCAAAGACTCCCCCATACGCAATCGCGATCAGGAGAGATCGAAGTTTACGCTACGCGGAGATCTTGTTGACAGCAGTCTGAAGACGAGCGACGCGACGCTGAGCCTGACGCTGGTGGATAATCTTCTTGCGGGCAGCCTTGTCCAGAATGGAGGTAGCGGCCTTGAGAGCTTCCTGAGCCTGTGCAACGTCATTTGCCTCGATCGCTTCACGAACAGCCTTGACGGTGTTCTTGATGCGGGTTTTGGAAATACGGTTGCGGGCGCGACGCTTCAAGCTCTGACGGTGCCTTTTCAGGGCGGATTTGTGATTAGCCAAGGTAATTTCTCCTGATCAATTAATTATCGTATTAAAAAGCTATTGTTTGCTATTCTTCCCAAAGGGAGTGCCTTTTATATGGACTCTTCCTCTGATGTCAAGCACTTTCTAGATTCTGCCTACACTTGCAACGCATTAAAATCTGCAAGACGACCCAGTCGATCGACCAACGCCTTGAGCAGGTTCAGGCGATTCAGGCGAACAGTCGCATCATCGCACATAACCATGACATTGTCGAAGAAGGCGTCTACAGAAGGCCGCAACTCGCCAAGAAGACCGAACAGGCCTTCAAAATCATTCTGTTCCCACAGGTCATCGAAACGGGGAGCCAATTCGTCCAGCTTCGAGCCAAAAGCCTGCTCAGCCTCGCCTTCGAACAGATCAACCGCATACATGCCAGTCAAATCCTGTCCAGCCTCATCACCCTGTTTACGAATGATGTTGGCTGCACGCTTGAAGGTCAGCACCGCCTGCTCGAAATCACCAGCCTTGCTGAATGCACTCAAGGCTTCCAGCCGTGCCTTCAAGGTACGGATGTCGTTGAATCCGGCACCAAGCGCGGCGTCCACCACACGAGTCTCGAATCCTTGACCGATGAACAATGCACGCAAACGCTGTCCGAAAAAGTCTTTGAGCTTGTCCAACGCCTCTGCCTGCTCCACCTTCCACTTGACGCCGGAGTAAGCCCCCTGCGCCCAGGTCAGCAAAGCCTCCAGATCAACATCCAACTCGTGCTCCATGATGATGCGAGAGATACCGAGAGCGCACCGTCGGAGGGCATACGGATCATTTGCCCCTGTAGGGACTTTGCCCAAACCGAAACAGCCGGCCATGGTGTCGACCTTGTCAGCCATGGAAACCAGGCCTCCAGCCAGGCTGGACGGCACCGGAGTATCCGGCCCTGCGGGCAGGTACTGTTGATAGATACCCTGAGACACGATGTCGCCTTTTCCGGCGCGATCGGCGTAGATACCGCCCATCTTGCCCTGCAGGCTGTCAAATTCAATGACCATCTCGGAGACAAGGTCAGCCTTGGCCAGTCGACCGGCCATGGCATATTTCTCGATTTCACCCGGCAGAATGCCTTTGGACTCGCCAAGGGTCTCCGCCAGCTTGCCGCACAGGCTTTCAATACGACGTGATTTGTCGCCCACAGAACCAAGAGGACCGAGGAAAACAACATTCTCCAGCTTGTCCAGCCAGGTGTTCATGTCGACCTTGCAATCCGCTTCCCAGAAGAAACGAGCATCTTCCAGACGGGCCTTGAGCACTCGTTCCCACCCCTTCTTGACCAAAGCCACATCCTGCGGTTCGATGTTCAAGGTGGTCAGGAAATGCGGCATGAGCTTGCCATCGGGCCCCTGTACGCCAAAACTCTTCTGATGAGACTGCATGGAGGTAAGCAGGACCTCGCGAGGCAATTCCAGATACAGCGTATCAATGTCACCGATGAGCGGCTTGGGATATTCAACCAGGTTGGCGACCTCATCAAGCAGGCCGTCAACCCAAACGATCTCGCCGCCAAGTTCTTTGGCAAGCCTGTTTCCTTCCTCGACAATAGTCTTCTTGCGCTCTTCCGGGTCGATGACGACCTTGCAGTCGTCCTTGATTACGGAAAAGTAGCTGGCAGTGGAGTCCACGGTAAAGGGACCGGGGCCCATGACCCGATGTCCGCGAGTCGTGCGGCCGGAAGTCATATTCTCCACTGAAAATTCAATGACGGTGTCGTCCAACAGGGCGAGCAGCCACCGTATGGGGCGACCAAAAGCGAAGTCATATCCGCCCCACCGCATCTTCTTGGGGAAGGAAAGTGATTCAATGGCAGCAACGCACAATTCAGGCAGAATGTCTGCGGTCTTGCCGCCACCCACTGTTTTTTTGGCCGCAAGATATTCACCCTTGCCGGTCTCCATCTTGAACAGCGCATCTTCAGGCACGCCCTGAGTCTTGGCAAAACCGGCACCGGCCTTGGTCAGATTGCCGTCGTCGTCATAGGCGATACGGGTAGGCGGTCCGGTAACGGTCTCCTCTTCCTGCTGCTGCTCAAACGCTATGTCCGCCACCTGGGCTGTGATGCGACGCGGAGTTGCATAGCAGGTAACGCCAGCATTCTCGACCATGGCGCCAGCAAGGGACTTGGTGAACGCCGCCTCAAGCTCTGCTGCCAGTTTGGGCACAAAGCGGGCGGGCATTTCCTCGGTTCCGATTTCCAAAATGAATTCGGCCATTGTTCTTCTCTTTACTTATATGAATTCGTGTCGTTACTTCTTGAGCATGGGATAACCCATCTCTTCCCGCTGATCTGCATACAGCCTGGCAATTTTGGAAGCCAGGTTGCGTACCCGCCCGATATATGTGGCGCGCTCAGTAATGGAGATTGCGCTACGGGCGTCCAGCATATTGAAGGAATGGGAGCACTTGAGACAGCAGTCGTATGCCGGCCAGGGCAGTCCTTCCTCGCACAAATTGAGGCATTCGGCCTCAAACTTGTTGAAGAGATCGAAAAGCATGTCGGAATTAGACAACTCAAAGTTATACCTGGACATCTCCACTTCGTTCTGATGGAAGATGTGACCGTAGGTGATCTCATCATTCCACATGAGATCATACACGGACTCTTTCTCCTGCAAGTACATGGAGAGCCGTTCAAGACCATAGGTGATTTCAACGGATACAGGTTTGAGGTCGATACCACCCACCTGCTGGAAATACGTGAACTGTGTCACTTCCATACCGTTGAGCCAGACCTCCCAACCAAGTCCCCAGGCACCAAGAGTCGGTGATTCCCAGTCATCTTCGACAAAACGGATATCATGGGCGGCAGCGTCGATTCCGATGGCAGCCAGACTTTCAAGGTACAGTTCCTGAATATTGTCCGGAGACGGCTTCAGAATAACCTGGAATTGATAGTAATGCTGCAAGCGGTTGGGGTTTTCACCGTATCGTCCATCAGTCGGACGCCGGGAAGGTTCCACATAGGCTGTCTTCCACGGTTCGGGACCGATAACGCGGAAAAAAGTGGAGGGATTGAATGTCCCTGCTCCGCATTCGATATCCATGGGCTGAACCACGGCGCATCCGTAGTCTGCCCAAAAGTTCTGCAATTTCAGTATAACGTCCTGAAAATTCATTGATTGCTCCCAATCATACCTTTTTATACATGCCATTGTCCCAGGACAGGCCCAGGTGATACGCAACGAACAACTCGATCAATTGGCTGGATTGCCGCCGGACTTCATTATCCATGGAAACCGTGGTCCAATCGGCGGGCCGACTGTGTTGAATCCAGTCCAAAGCGCGCAAGACGCCGGTAGAAATTGGTCGAGCCAGTCCTTCTAACGGTTTCCCGTTTGAAAGACAAGTCCGACAGGCCACCTGGCCCTTTTCCACACCAAATTGACACCCTTCCTGACCGGCTACCAAAACACCACATTCGCCACATGTCAAAAAATCAGGTTGAAAGCCCATTTCAAAGACCAGCTTCGCTCTGAACAACCACGGGGTAAAATCCGCACTGCCACCGCCTTTTTCAAGCATATACAAAGTTTCAAGCAGCAACTCATACGCTTGTCTGGCATCAGCTGGATCGATTTCGACAGCATCGATGAACTTCATACAGTTCACGGCCAGTCCGGTCGTGGCCGGGTCTTCTCGAACCGCAGGGAAATTATGGAGAAGTGTGCCCTCTTCAAGCACGGTATAGGTACCGGTTTTATTGGAGCCGATGGTGAAGAGCACATGACTTAAGGGATCAAGACATCCCACAAAGCGGCGGCGACTGCGACAGCCGCCAAATGCAAAGGCGTTGAATACGCCTCTGGAGGGAGTAAGGAGTTTGACCCAACAATCGGCTTCCCGAAAGCGCCCGACCTTGAGTACCAGAGCTTTTTCGGTGGCGTTCATGCCAGTCGCGTCCTGTACAGTAGCTCTCTAGTTCGCCGAGCCGAACCGAAGCGTCTTTATATTGCCCCGAGCATCGGTGATCGGGTACGGTTTGCCATTATATGTTATGGTCACACCGGCCACATTACCGATACGAATCCTCCGGGCGCTGTTGAACATGAGCCTAAGAGGTTCGCCTTTGGTCAGTACAAAGTCACTGGACATCCGCGTCTCGTCGCCCTTCCAGACACCAATCCAGCATCCCTTGTCCGAAATGGCACGGATAACAAGTACATGGGCATATTTGCCTTGTTCAGCCAACTCTGCGTCGACCTGTGCATCCGACTCAGCCACGGGGTCCGCCTGTGTCTGCGACGTCACCGAAGCCTCTGGAACCGCCGCCGGGGACGACGATTCCTCTTCTACCGGTTCTCCCTCCCGAACCGGCGCAGCTTCGCTTGCAGGCGCTTCTTCCGCCCCTTCTACAGCCGGCATCTCTTCAACAACAGGAGCATCTTCAACAACCGGCTGTTCAGTAACCACCGGGGATTCCAGCCCTGAATCAGCAGACTTCTCGTCTTTCATATTCAGGAAAAAGAGGAGCGCCAGAACCAGACTGATGGCAATGACGCCAAGGAGAATAGACGGCCAGACAGAACGCGTTTTCGGTGGAGCATCGGCTTCATGAAACGCTTTTTCCGCAGAAGGAGAAACCTCATAAACGACGATGGTATCACGGTCGGTTTCATCTGTCTGATACTCCTGATCCACAATCATGGAAAGCTCTTCCGCATCCAGATCGAGCAACCGCGCGTAGCTCTTGACAAATCCTTTTGTATACACGGGATGAGGCATGGCGGAACTGTCTCCGGCCTCAAGAGCAACCAAGTTGACGTGGCTAATCTTCGTTGCTTCCATAACCGCTTCAATAGAGAGCCCTCTTGCTTCCCGCTCCCGTTTCAAAATCAAACCAAGTTCTTGAAAATTCATTAGGACGCTCCATTTTCAGGCATCAATGTCTTATCCATATAAATGATGACCGCACTTTGTTTCAATTTCTTAAAATACTCATCAAAAACAGTCACTCGCTTCTCTTTCATCAATCGTCTGTAAATACCGTCTTTTACATCCTCAATCGGGACAACCTGGTTGTCCATGATGGCAACGGGAGAAAGCAGGGCTTCGTTCCCATTGATGATGAGCGGCTCACTCACCTGTCCGGCTTTCAAACCATCAATGGCGTTGGTCCAATCCTTGGACATATCAGCGTATGCGACCTCTCCGATAACACCACCAGAATCACTATCAGGTCCGATACTGTATTCTGCAGCGGCTTCGGCAAAGGTCATTTCACCGTCTTCAATCCGTTTCTTCACTTCTGCCGCGCCAATGTTCGAAGGCAGCAGAATCATGGCCAGATTGACCATTTTTTCAAGCGTATAATCATCGATATGCGCATCGTACTCGGCCTGAATCTCACTATCGGTAACAAGGACTTTCTGATTGACCATATATCCAATCAACTCTTGTTTCTGAATGATCTTCTTCAGCTTGGAACGAAACTCTTCAATAGTCAGGCCATCTTCAGCAACCTGTGCAGCGAACGCATCATCATCCATCGAGCGCTCTTCTTTCATGCGGGTCAGTTCCTTATCAATCTCTTCATCCGTGACCTGGATATCAAAGCGAGCAATTTCCTGTTGAATAAGGATATCGTTAACCATCGATTCCAGTGTCTTAATACGGAATGCATCGAACTGCGCCTGTTCCTGAGCGTTCAACTCCTTTCCCTTGATCTGTTTGAGAATAGGCTTCAACTCCTGGTTCAGATCATACTCGGTAATAATCGTATCATTAATTTTCACCAGGATACGATTGATCAGAACCTCTTCCGCCCTCGCTGAAGAGGTCAACAAAACCAGTACGGCTACCATGAACAGAGAACAATATTTGACCACTCATTTACTCCTTAAGAATAGGCGAATGTCATTTTTCGACATCGCATTGTGACAAATTCTAATCACTTTGCCCCGACTATGCAACGAACGAGCCGAATCAACTTCCACTGTCGGTTTGATCCTGCTCCGCCGGGACTGTTTCTTCTTCATAGCCTTGCACGGCCTCATTTTCCTGCTCGGGTGGCTCCTGTCCGAGTGAATCCATGGCCTGAGCCAGGAGGTGTTCACTCACGGAAATCCTGGCAGTTGCCAGGGCCTGAGTGAGCCAGGAATCGAAGGCGATCTGCAATTTTTGCTCAAGCAGAGCCTCCTCCACAAGCGGGTATGCCTGGGCTGGCTCAAGCACCTTGGCACTGCTCTTCTCAAGCAAAACCAATGTCTCAAATCCGAATCGATCAGTCAGAACGCTGCTGGCCTGTCCTGGCTCAAGTCCACTGATAGCGTTTCTCCACGCAGCGGACAAACGTCCTTCCCTGACCATCACTTCACGGGTTTCAACCTCACCGAAAGCCGTTGCCAGATCCATCTGGTTCTTGTCTTTCAGATACGTCTCCACCGCTTTCTCAACAAGCTCTCTGCTTGGACCGCGAACAACAAGGATACGCATGCTCTCGGGCAGATAAAAATCGGAAATATGGTCTCGATAGTATTTTTCCGCTTCCTTGTAATCAATCTTGATCTTGGACCTCAGGACATGATGAAAAAATTTCTTCTGGGCAAGGTGGTAACGGAGCTGTCGACGCCAGGCCTTCAGATCTATGTATTCTTCGACCAAAACCTGCTCGAACGCCCCTTCAGAGTAGTCGGCCCGGACAGCGTCTTCTGCTGTACGTACGTCTTTCTCCGTCACCGCCAAATCCTGACGGGCCAGCTCCTGAGCAACCAGCTCCTGCACTATGAGGTCTGCAAGGATATCACCGTATTCATTGCGCAACTTATCCACGCTGGGCACATAGGCCCCAACGTTGTCCACCTGAAACTGGTCATGCTGAAATTCCAACTGAGACAAATAGATCGGGGCGTCGTTCACCCGAGCGACAATACCGATATCTTCGGCGTCATCAGTACAGCCAACCAAAACCAGCAAGACAAGCAACACAATTAATTTACGCAAAATATTCTCTCTTCAACTACTGTTGTTCACCATTCGGTTCAGTATCTAGCATGGCGTCCAGGCTGACTGCGGTTTCTTCCAAAGCATGCCGCATGGACTCTCCTTCATTGAAACGAATCTCAAGCTTGGCCGGGGGAATGAGCTTTGCCTGCCCATCCTGCCCACTGATCCATGTCATCAGCTTCTCTGGGCTGACAGCGATAGCATTGTCTGTCCACGTGACAACCACTCTGCCGGGATACAGCTCGGCTCGGGCGGCTTGAAGCCTGGACAAAGTCTGCTTCAATCGAAGGACGCCGAAAAAGGCCTCCAGCTCTTCAGGCATGACTCCAAAGCGATCACGTATTTCCGCTTCAAACTCCCGCAACTCCATCTCGGTTGTAGCAGAAGACAACCCTCTGTAATAACGAAGTCTTTCCTTTGAGTCCGGAATATACCCGTTGGGAATATGTGCCTCAAAAACAAAATTCAATTCCGGGTCGCTCATCCGGGTGTCGGCTTCGCCGCGAATGCGGCGCACCTCTTCCTCCAGCATCTCCAGGAACAATTCCAGACCAATCTTGGCTATCTGGCCGGACTGCGCTTCACCGAGGATATTCCCTGCTCCACGAAGCCGCAAGTCCTCCATTGCGACCTTGAAACCTGCACCCAGATAATCCATGTCGAGAATGATACGCAAGCGTTTGCGCACTATTTCCGTAATATTATCTATGGAAGGCACTACGAAATAAGCATAAGCCTGCCGTTCGCTCCGACCAACCCTGCCACGAAGCTGATACAACTGGCCCAGACCAAAAAGCTGTGCCTGATCCACGATCAAGGTGTTGGCATTGGGAAAATCAAGCCCTGATTCCACTATGGATGTGCACACGAGCACATCCACCTCTCCATGCCAGAAATTGCGCATGGACTCCTCAAGAGCTTTCTCTGTCATACGCCCATGGGCCATGGCTACCTTGGCATCAGGGACCAGATTCCGCACGAAATCAGCCACCTGAGCCAAACCGTTCACACGGTTGTACACCCAGTAGACCTGCCCGCCTCTCTCTAGCTCACGCTTGAGCACAGCCTTGAGTTCCAATGCCTCCCGCTCCATGATGGCGGTCTCAACAGGCTTGCGATCAACAGGCGGCGTTTCAATGACAGACAGCCCGCGGATGCCGGACAGGGAAAGTTGCAGAGTACGGGGGATGGGCGTGGCCGTCAGTGTCAGTACATCAATATTTTGTCTGAAATGCTTCAGCTTTTCCTTGTGCTTGACACCGAACCGCTGTTCTTCATCTAAAATAAGCAGGCCAAGATTGGGTAGTTCCACATCCTTTGAGAGCAATCGATGCGTACCTATGAGAATATCTATCTCGCCTCGGGCTGCGGCCTCAATGGTTGTTTTCTGATGCTTGGCAGAAACAAACCTGCTGAGCATGCCCACCCGCACAGGGAATCCTTCCATCCGCTTTTCAAAAGTCTGAAAATGCTGTTCTGCCAGAACAGTCGTAGGACAGAGAAGTGCGGTCTGATGCCCTTCCAGAGCAGCCCGGAATGCAGCGCGCAAAGCGACCTCTGTCTTGCCAAAGCCCACGTCTCCGCACACAAGCCGATCCATGGGTTCGGGTTTCTCCATATCGCGGAACACATCCTTGACAGCCTTGTCCTGATCCGGCGTTTCCTCAAAGCCGAACGTGGCTTCAAACTCGGCATACATGTCGTCAATCGGTCCGTAACCAAATCCCTTGGCCACTTTGCGAAAGGCATACATCTCTACCAACTCGTGGGCGATCTTCTCAATGGCCTTGCGCACCTTGGCCGTGGTCTTTGCCCACCGGGTGCCGCCCAGTTTATCCAGGGCCGGCTGCTTCGCGCCTTCAGGCCCCTTGAACCGCTGAACCAGCTTGAGACGATCCACAGGAAGATACAGTTTGTCTTCTCCTGAAAAGAGGAGCAGCAGATAATCGTTGGCCCCTGCCCCCAAAGACATGTGATGCAGACCGCCGAACTGTGCCAGACCATAATCCCTGTGCACCAACAAATCGCCTTCGGTCAGATCATCGTACCGCTCAAGGCCCTTGAACGCCTTGTCCCGGCTCACATGACTCTGTGCGGCCTGGGGTTGGAAGACCTCCTCACCCAGAATTCGCGTCTGTGTCCAGCTCAGTTCCATCCCCTTTCGCAAGGGGGAAACCAGCGCGTATATGCCGCGCCTTCCCGGAGTGAATTCCAGACTCATGGGGAGTTTTTCCTGGTCTGCCAGATTCAGGAACTTGCTCCGCGACCGCTGCGTGCGAAAGCTGAGAATCGTGGTCATCCCGGAGCTGTGCCAATCCTTGAGTCCCTGCATGAGGGCTGCCCACGGACGACGCGACGCCTCTGGTTGCCAAAAAATATCCGCAAATTCACTGTACGGGGTCTCGGCCAGATCAACGCCAATCTTTTCCCTGCCAATACTCAGTTCTTCGAAAACCAGTTGCCGGGCATTCTGCCATACATTGCGTGCTCCATCATGAGAACGACCGATGTACCTTCTGGGCCAGGTCACCCCCTTGTCACGCTCTTCGGACTTGATGAAATCTCGCCACCCTTGGTCCCGATCTTCAAGTCGCGCCCGCAATGTGCTGCCGGATGACAACAGATAGGCCGCATCCTTCGGAAAATAGGTTTCAAGTCCCACGGCATTTTCATAAAAGACTCCTGGCCAGACAAAGCCATCATTGGCGTCCAGCCGTTCGGAGAGAGCGTGTTCCTGAGCAGCAGTCATTTCGCCTGTCTTGCGCAGCTTTTCCCAGAACGCTCTAGTCCGATCCGCTTCCACATCGGTCGTGATGCCCGGAGAAACCGGAAGCAAGGTGGCTTCGATCAAATCAGCCTTTGAACGCTGGGAGGCCGGGTCGAACAGCCGGATTTCCTCAAGCATGTCGCCAAAAAATTCAAACCGCAACGGCAGCGCATACCCTGGTGCGTGGATATCAAGAATATCACCCCGCATGGCCATATCGCCAGGACCGGAAACGAGCTTCCGTCGGACATATCCCCACGAGACCAACTGCTCAAGGAGTATGTCCGGCGACATCTCCTCTCCCTTGGAAAGCGATACCCAGTTGTCCCGCAACACGGACTCGTCCGGCCAATGCGGCAACATGTTATCCGACGTCATCAGCACGCCACACGGTTTGGAGCCGTATGTCAGCCCATACAGGGCAGCCCAACGGTCACTCCAGCTTTCGGCGTCCGGTGTTTTGGAATGGTATGGCGGCAGGAACACCCAATCGCGATCCCAGGCCGGCTGCTCAATACGCCCCGACTGTTCAGTGGAAAAAAGACTGAGCAGAGCCTGCATTTCCTTGAATTCCGTCACGCCCGGCACGACCATGACCACATTGGTTCCTTTGGACAAAAGAGAACCGGCCATGAGTGCCTGACTACCCGGCCCGCTCTTGAAAATGCGAACCGCGTCGACAGAACCGTTTATGAATTCGGATATTTCCTTGGGAAATGAAGGCATTGTATTGTGATAGTCTATGGGTTGAACGACGCTGCAAAAAACAGGAAAAGCCGCCTACTCCCTAACGGGTGAAAGGCGGCTTGTCATCAAGTATTTATTGAGCCTAAACAGTGCTTAGCGCTTCCTTTTCTTCATTATCCAATAGCGAATCAAGATCCAAAAGGATAAGAAGACGGTCTTCCAGCTTACCAACACCATCGATATAGTCGGAATCCATTCCGGCCACCACCGGCGGCGGAGGCTGCACTGAATTGGTCGGGATACGCAGGACCTCTGAAACGGCATCCACGACAAATCCCACAACTATCATCTCGATTTCTATGACGATAATACGGGTGTATTTGTCATGTTCCTTGGAAGCAAGACCGAATCTCCGGCGCATATCCACAATAGGAATGACCTTGCCGCGCAAATTAATGACGCCTTCCACGAATTCGGGAGCACGGGGCACATTGGTAATCTCCATGGTACGAATGATCTCCTGCACCTGAAGAATATTGACCCCGAATTCCTCTTCGCCAATGGAAAAGGTCACGAGTTGTGTCAACTGTTGGTCTATTTCACTTTCTTCCAGCTCGATATCTTCAACTTCAACGCTCATTGTACCCTGCCCTTGAATGGCTCACGCCTAAAAACATACACGATTTTCACTGATTGAATCTGTCAATTGCCCCGTATTTTGTCAATCAGAATCTCCAGTCCCATGAAAACACCGTATGCCGACTATTCCCTGCAACGACTTGGTTTGCGGCCCTGTCTGAACATGGCCACATCATTTTTTTCATCAATGAAAAAAGTCCGTTGAACAATTTATAACGAATAGAGCAAAAAGGAGAGTTGACGACCATATGAGAAACGAATAAAGTTAGCCCCGTACAACATCTACACAATTGATTTTTTTGACTTTTTAAACAAGGACGGATCGGCGCCATATGGGTCAATACGCCAATTTAAACAATCACGGTTCTTTGGAGGAACAGGTCAAGGAGTTGGCCGACGAAGAACTGCTTGATTTCTGGGAAGAGACGCAGCAACTCGCCAAGATGCTGGACCAGGAAGAACAGACTGACCTTGAATACAACCCGGAATATGAACGAGTTATTCTTCAGGAACTTCAATACCGCACATGCTACAAGGGTCAGTTCTAGTCTACAATTTTTTACAAAGAAAAGCTCCCCGCCTCAAATGAGACGGGGAGCTTTTCTTTTATTATCTACTATATCAGTACTATTTTACAGGCAGTCTGCCGATGCTGAAATACGCAAAACCGGCCTTGCCCATCTCTTCAGGCTGGTAGAGGTTGCGTCCATCAAAGACCAAAGGTGCATTGAGCTTGGCCTTGAGGTTATCCAGATCAGGATTGCGGAACTGATTCCAGTCAGTGACCACTGCCAGAGCATCCGCACCTTCCAGAACAGCGTCCTGGTCGTCCATGATTTCAAGGTTTTCGATATGACCGATTTCCTCGCGGGCACGTTCATTCGCTTCAGGATCAAAGGCCCGAATTTTCATACCCTTGGCGGTCAGGTCCTTGATGACTTCAATGGCTGAGGCCTCACGGATATCATCGGTATTGGCCTTGAAGGCGATGCCCCACAATGCCAGCACCTTCCCTTCTACGCCGCCCTGAGGCTCATAGTAATCAAGAATCTTGGTGGACAGAACATGCTTCTGGGCATTGTTCACTTCATCCACGGAACGAATGAGCTTGGCATCGTAGCCGTATTCTTGGGCTGTTCCGATGAGCGCCTTGACGTCTTTGGGGAAGCAGGATCCACCATAGCCAACACCGGGGTAGATGAAGCTGTACCCGATACGGCTGTCTGAACCGATACCGGCGCGCACGTCAGAGACATTGGCGCCGACCCGTTCGCAGATATTGGCGACTTCATTGATGAAGGAAATCTTGGTGGCCAGCATGCAGTTGGCGGCATACTTGGTCATTTCTGCCGAGCGTGTTCCCATGACGATCAGCTTTTCACGGCTGCGGGCAAACGGGGCGTAAAGAGTCTTAAGAGTCTGTGCCGATTGCTCGTTCTCGGTACCCACAATAACCCTGTCCGGCTTCATGAAGTCGTTGACAGCATCCCCTTCCTTGAGGAACTCGGGGTTGGAAACGACATCGAAATCAATGGATTCACCACGTTTGTCCAGCTCTTCGGCAATAAGAGTACGAACGCGATCTGCGGTCCCGACAGGAACGGTGGACTTATCCACGACAATTTTGGGAGTGGTCATCTTCTGGCCAATTTCACGGGCAACGGCTTCCACAAAGGAAAGGTCGCAGGTTCCGTCAGAGCCGCAAGGGGTGCCCACGGCAACAAAAACCACGTCCGCTTCATTCAGCCCTTCACCGAGATCAGTCGTGAAATGCAGGCGCCCCTGTTCATTATTGCGCTTGACGATGGCTGCAAGCCCCGGCTCGAAAATGTGAACTTCACCTTTTCTCAGCTTTTCCACTACATTGGGGTTCACATCTACACAAAAAATATTATTACCCATTTCGGCAAAGCAGGCTGCGGAAACCAATCCCACATACCCGGTGCCAACGATACAAACATTCATATTATACAACTCCAGATAACTTTTCGTTTTACACTCAGGCAAAGCCGATATCCTGACATATCGAATACGTCAATCAAATCATATTATACAGTACAGGAGGCATAGCTATTGCCATTCCAAACAAGAAGGCTTAATCTTTGAAGATACGTTAAAATCACGCACTCTGGAGGAAGATAAGATGCCGGTACTCGTTGTCAACGTCGATCATGTAGCGACCCTGCGCCAGGCAAGAATGGGCATAGAGCCTGAACCCGTCACCGCCGCCTACATGGCGGAAATGGCCGGGGCCACCGGCATTATCGTCCATCTTCGCGAAGATCGCAGACATATTCAGGATCGGGATGTTGAGCTGATCAAGCAAACCTGCAACACCCGTCTGCATCTGGAAATGGCAGCCACCAAAGAGATGCAGGGAATCGCCCTCGACATCAACCCCGAGATGGTCTGTCTGGTGCCGGAAAAACGGCAGGAGCTGACCACAGAAGGCGGCCTGAACTGCATCGGGCGCGAACAGGAACTCACGGACTATCTGGCCCCGATCCACGAACAGGGAATCCGTTCCTCTCTCTTCATCGATGCTGACCCCAAACAGATAGAAGCCGCGCATAAAACCGGTGCTGAATTCATTGAAATCCATACTGGCCATTATGCGGATGCCAAAAAAAACGACGAACGCAACGTTGAACTCGAAAAAATTCTCAAAGGGATTGCCCTTGCGCAGGACATCGGCCTCAAGGTCAACCTCGGCCATGGTCTGAACTATCGCAATATCCTGAACTTCAAGGATGTTCCCGGCATCAAGGAGTACTCCATCGGTCACGCCATCATGGCTCGTGCCATGTATGTGGGGCTGGACCGCGCTGTCAGGGACATGGCGGAACTCGTCAGGACATTCGCGGACTAGTCATGATCAAGGGGATTGGGCTTGATCTCGCGGAACTGGACCGCATCAAGGCGCTGTGGGAGCAGTATGGCTCCCGCTTTGCCAAACGGATACTGACGGACAATGAGATCAGGCAATTGCCCGAACATTTCCCGATCAATCGTTTGGCTGCCCTGTTTGCCGGCAAGGAGGCTGCTGTCAAGGCGCTTGGAACCGGCTTTTCCCAGGGTATCCATTTCAAATGCATCGAAATACTGCATGGCCCCAGCGGCAAGCCGGAAATCGCCTTTCTTGGTCGAGGACGTGAGGAATGTGAAAAGCTGGGTGTCACCAGTGCGCATATCACCCTGACCCATTCGCGTGACACTGCCGCTGCCACCGTGATATTGGAAGGCTAGTCCAACCCCATAACTGGAGACAATTATGCTCTTGCCTCTGCCGACTCCCGCTGAAATGATGAACTGGGATCGCGTCACCATCTCATCCATCGGCATTCCCGGTGCCACACTCATGGAATCCGCCAGCCGTGAATCCATCACCGCCTTATTGGCTGAATTCGGCTCTGTCGAGGGCCAGGACATCATCTGCTTTGCCGGTTCGGGCAATAATGGCGGCGATGGATTTGCCATGGCCCGCGCTCTGATCGACCTTGGCGCCAACGTCACGGTCTATCACACAAGACCGAAAAAACAATACCGCGGAGAAACACGCTCCAACCTGCTGTGGGCGCAAAAACTCGATGTCCCGCTCATTCACCTTGCCAACGTGGACCTGAACACGCTCCCCCAGCCCGATATCATCATCGACGCTCTGCTCGGCACCGGCTTTGACGGACAACTCCACGAGGACTACCTGGAATTGGTCCGAACCATGAACCGTCTTGGAGAGCGGGCTTTCGTCTTTTCCGTGGACATCCCGTCAGGCCTGAACGGTCTGACCGGGACTCCCCAGCCTGAAGCGGTCGTGGCAGATGTCACAGCGACTTTTGAAGCGGCCAAACTGGGTTTGATCATGCCGGAAGCCGAAACGTATACGGGCATTCTTCATATCTGCCCTATCGGCATTCCGCTCAAAGTCCAGAATGACCACCCGGCCAGCCATAACCTGATCACCGGGGCGATCATGGACACCCTGCCACCACAAACACCGGATATGCACAAAAACAGCAGCGGTCATGTTCTTGTTGTGGGAGCGGCTCCCGGCATGACCGGCGCAGCCCACCTTGCTGCCATGAGTGCGTTCCGCTCCGGAGCGGGCCTGGTCACGGCGGCCTGCCCAGAGGGACTGGCTGACTCCATCAAAGCCGACACCCCGGAAATCATGACCCTGATCATGGGCAGCGGCAACGAATGGAATGAGGAAATGGTCAACCCGCTCCTCAAAGCTCTTACGACTTACGACGCTGTGGTGGTCGGTCCCGGTATCGGCAGATCATCCCACACACAGGAATTTCTCAAAGCATTCATCCCGCAATGCTCCATACCCTTGGTCCTGGATGCAGATGGGTTGTTTGCCCTTGCCAATTACCCGGAATTGCTGAATGCGCTCCCAGAGCAAACCGTGCTCACACCCCACCCGGGTGAAATGGCGCGGATACTCAAAACCGATATCCGTTCAATCCAGTCCGACAGACTGGGTACCGCAAAGGCGTTTACGGCAATCTCTGAGGCTACTCTTGTTCTCAAAGGAGCTGGAACGATCGTTACAAACCCGGACATGACCTGCCACAGTCCGTTTTCAGAACCGAATCTGGCCGTAGGCGGCTCAGGCGATATTCTCGCAGGCATGATCGGTACGCTTTTGGGACGGGCGCTTTCCCCCATGCACGCGGCCTGCCTAGGAGTCTTCTGGCATGGTTTGGCCGGACATGCCCTGCGGGAGGACTTCCCTAAACGCGGCAATATGGCATCAGACATCATCAACATGTTACCCAAAGTGGTAACTTCTTAACGTACAAGGAGTATTCCTATGCTTACAGCCAAAGAACTCATGACCTCGGAATGCATCACTCTGACTCCTGAGACCGATATCGCCACCGCAGCCAAGACACTGCTGGACAACAAGATCAACGGCGCCCCCGTCATTGATGACGGAAAAGTCGTCGGTGTCCTGTGCCAGTCCGATCTGGTGGCTCAGCAGAAAAGAATCACCCTCCCTTCGTTTTTCACCCTGCTGGACGGAGTATTCCCGCTGTCTTCCCAGGATGAACTGGAAGCCGAGGTCACCAAGATTGCCGCCGCCAAGGTCGGCGACGCCATGACGCCGACCCCCACATTCATCACCCCGGAAACCTCGATCGAAGATATTGCCACCATGATGGCCAACGAGAAGTTATATACCCTGCCTGTTCTTGAAGACGGCAAGCTCGTCGGTGTCGTGGGCAAGGAAGACGTCCTCAAAACCCTGTTGCAAAACACATAACGCACTCAATGGAACTGGAAGTATATCTCAAAGACCCAGAGGCCACTCTCCAATTCGGGCGCACCCTGGGCAAAGCCATGGTGCGCGCCGAAGTTCCGCCCGCCCTGCTCTTGCAAGGCGACCTCGGATCAGGCAAAACAACCCTGGTCAGAGGATTGGTAGAGTCCCTGCCGGGAGCGGATCAGGCAGAAGTTTCAAGTCCAAGCTTCAACATATTCAATCTGTACCCCACACAACCGCCAGTAGCCCATTTTGACCTCTACAGGCTTGAAGGCATGCCGCCTGACGATGCCCTGTTCGAGTGTCTGGAAGACCCCAAAATGGTCACCGTGGTCGAGTGGATTCAGTTCTTAGAAGCCGATTTATGGCCAAAACACGCACTTTTTTTGAAATGGACACCTTCTGAGACTGGACGAAGCCTTACATTGCGTGCAATGGGAAGAACGGCACATGAACTGGTAATATCTTTGATGTCCGAAATCACAACCACAAGAGACGAGAAGTAGAACGAAAATGAATATCGTCGTACAGAAATTCGGTGGAACCTCGGTCCGTAATCTTGAATGTCAGAAACAGGTCATGCAGAAAGTCCTGCGCCCTTATCGCGAGGGAAACAAAGTCATCGTGGTTCTATCGGCCATGTCCGGCGAAACCAACCGACTACTATCCCTAGCAGAAGAATGGTCCGACAACCCTGATCCGGCTGAAGTAGATTCCATGGTTTCCACCGGCGAACAAGTCTCCTGTGCGCTCTTCTCCATGCTTCTCAAACAACAGGGCGTAAAAAGCCGTTCCGTGCTGGGTTTTCAGGCGCCGGTCAAGACAGACTGTGCTTATGGAAAGGCGCGTATTGTCGACATTGATGAAAGCAAACTCAAGGAAATGCTCAAGGAATACGACATACTAGTGGTTGCCGGTTTCCAAGGGTGTGACGAGAGTATGCGCATCACAACGTTGGGCCGAGGTGGTTCCGACACCTCTGCCGTAGCGCTGGCCGCCGCTATCGATGCCGATGTCTGTGAGATTTACACTGACGTGCCGGGCGTGTTCACCACCGACCCGAACATGTGTACGGATGCCCGGAAAATGGACCGTGTCGCCTATGATGAAATGCTGGAGATGGCCAGCATGGGCGCTAAAGTGCTCCAGATCCGCTCCGTGGAATTTGCCAAAAAATACAATGTAACCGTTCATGTCCGCTCAACTTTTTCCGATGAGCCGGGCACTATAGTCACGCAGGAGGATGAAAGCATGGAATCTGTTCTCGTTTCCGGGATCGCATACGACAAGGATCAAGCCCAGATCACTCTGGTGCACGTCAAGGACCAACCCGGCGTTTCCGCCCAGATTTTTTCCCCCTTGGCAGAACAGAAGATTCTTGTGGATATGATCATCCAAAATCCGTCCAAAGACGGCCTGACAGACATGACCTTCACTATCCCCCGCGCCGATGTAAAGCAGACCTTGAATACCCTGGAAAAGCTCAAATACGAAATTGGCTACGAGGAACTCGATCATAACCTAAACGTGTCAAAGGTGTCGATTATCGGCGTCGGCATGCGTAACCACTCTGGAGTTGCTTCCCGAGCATTCCAAACGCTTGCCGATGAGAACGTTAATATCCTGATGATAAGCACCTCGGAGATCAAGATCACCTGTCTGATCGACGACAAGTACACCGAACTGGCTGTACGCACACTCCACAAAGCCTTCAACTTGGAGAAAGGCGAACACAGAGAGTAATTTGAATGAGACACGTTACGATATATGATACAACTTTACGCGATGGAGCACAGGCCGAAGAACTGAATCTGACACACCAGGACAAGATCCACATAGCCCACAAGCTGGATGATCTGGGCATCCATTATATCGAGGGTGGCTGGCCTGGTTCAAACCCTACAGATCAGAAATTCTTTGATGAAATAAAAGGACATACATTTAAGAATGCCAAACTAACGGCATTCGGCTCGACGCATCTGGCCAAGAGTACCCCGGAGAATGATCCTGTCCTGGCCGGACTATTGGCCGCCGAAACATCGGTTATCACCATCTTTGGCAAGACCTGGGATCTCCACGCCACGACTGCGTTGGGTATTCCTCTCGAACGCAATCTGGAGCTCATTGCCAACTCCGTTGGCTATCTCAATGAGCGAGTGGATGAAGTCATCTTTGATGCCGAACACTTTTTCGACGGGTTCAAGAACAACAGGGAATACGCAATACAGGCCATCCGGGCTGCTCATGAAGCCGGTGCTTCCAGACTCATTCTCTGCGACACCAATGGCGGCACCCTGCCCGATGAAGTGGCCGAAGCAGTTAAGGCTGTTACGGAAGCACTCCCCGAGGCCCAGTTCGGCATCCACGCTCACAATGACTCAGAGCTGGCTGTAGCCAACTCACTGGCCGCTGTACGGAATGGAGCTACACAGGTTCAAGGCACCATCAACGGATACGGCGAGCGATGCGGTAACGCCAATCTCTGTTCAGTGATTCCGAACCTGCAACTCAAGATGGGGATCGAATCCATTGGAAGCGAAAACCTGTCCAGACTCTTGATGACCTCCAATTTCGTCAGCGAGATTGCCAACCTGCGCCCGTTCATGCGCCAGCCTTTTGTGGGCGCTTCCGCCTTTGCACACAAAGCTGGTGTTCATGTCAGTGCAATCCAGAAGGATTCCCGCACGTATGAACATATTGAGCCGGAAACCGTGGGCAATGAACAACGCGTTCTGCTTTCTGATCAGTCGGGTAAATCCAACATCCTGTTCAAGGCCAACGAGCTCGGTTACGAACTGAAAAAAGACGATCCAACAGTGGACCGTCTGCTCAAGGAGTTGAAGCTGAAGGAAAGCATGGGCTACGAATATTCAGTAGCAGATGCCTCATTCGAGTTGGTCCTGCGTGAAGCGCTGGGCAAACCGCTGAACTATTTCCATTTCCAGAACTTCTTTGTGGTGGATGCCAAGCGAGAGGAAGATGCTGAGCCCTTCACCGAAGCCACAGTCATTGTCGACGTCAAGGGACAACAGGAACACACTGCCGCCACAGGCATGGGACCGGTCAACGCCCTTGACCGCGCACTGCGCAAAGGGTTGGAGCGATTCTATCCCAGACTGAGTGAAATCAGACTGCTCGACTTCAAAGTGCGCGTGCTGTCCGGTGCGGTCCGTGACACAGGTGGTACAGCCTCCTTTGTCCGCGTCCTGATAGAAAGTGGCGACCGTACGGACCGTTGGACGACCATGGGCGTCTCCCACAACATCATCGAAGCAAGCTGGCAGGCTGTGGTGGATTCCATCAATTTCAAGCTGTTCAAAGACGACCACAAAAAATAAAGAAACACATTCCAACAAACAAGGCCGGGTACGCATTTGCGTGTCCGGCCTTTACTTTTCTAGGGCTCATACATCGTATCCCACAACAAACCGGACAGTGATACACTCATAAACTCGCCAAACAAAAAGACCGCCCTGCCAAGGCAGAGCGGTCTTGCATATCGGAGACAAGGCCCCTTACAGCATTCCGGCGACCTTTTTGGTCAAACGCAGGAGCTGGTTGGTAAAGCCAGCTTCGTTATCATACCAGATGATAAGCTTAAGCTGGGTGCCGCCCATGACACGAGTCAGAGAGCTATCGACCACGCCACCAAAGGTGGAGCCCATGAAGTCGACAGAAACCAGCGGCTCATCAGTGTAGCCCATGGAATCGTTGGAGGCTGCCTTGAGAGCGGCATTGACCGCTTCAGCCGTTGCAGGCTTATCGAGTTCGCAAACCAGATCAACAAGGGAAACATTCGCTGTAGGGACACGGATCGCCATGCCGTCCAACACACCGTCAAGCTCGGGAATAACCAGACCAAGCGCCTTTGCCGCGCCGGTTGAGGTCGGAACCATGTTGACGGCACAGGCACGAGCACGACGCATGTCGCTGTGAGAACCATCGAGAATACGCTGACTCATGGTGTAGGAATGCACCGTGGTCATGATGCCGTGCTTGATGCCATACAGGTCATTGATGACCTTGGCCACGGGCGCCAGACAGTTGGTCGTACAGGAGGCATTGGAAATAATATTGTGCTGGGGGGTGAGCAGGTCATCGTTGACAGACATGACAACAGTTGCATCAGGCTCGGAACCAGGGGCAGAAATGAGCACTTTCTTGGCACCACAGGCGAGCATTTTTTCACAGCTTGCACGATCCCGGAATTTACCAGTGGTCTCAACCACGATATCACAGCCGAGATCACCCCAAATCCATTCACCCGGCGCATTGCGTGTGACCGTCACGTCCTTGCCACACACCTTGAACCCTTTTTCGGTGGGCTCCACGTCAAGGAAGCGACCGTGCACGGAGTCATACTTCAGCAGATGGGCCAGATCCTCGTTTGAAGCACGAGCATTAACTGCCACTAATTCCAGGTCTTTCTCTTCAGACAACAGGCGTGCCAGATAACGTCCGATCCGTCCAAATCCGTTCAACCCTATTTTAACAGCCATTACGACTCCTCCTTAAGAAGTGTGCTTTTATCAATCCTGATCAATTTTGAAGGCAATAACCATACTTTTACAATGATTTTCCGTCAACGGTGTTTATAAGCCGCTCTGTTTCAGCAGATCCAACGTGTCTCGATCTGTGAAATCAAAATGAAGCGGTGTCATTGTAATATGTCCTTCCGTCAACAGCGCGCGATCTCGGTCAGCGCTGATACGCTCGGGCGGAATAGCCCCCTTCAGCCAATAATACGGATTCCCACGGGGATCCAAACGGGTATCATATTCATCTGTATAGGAAGCCCTTGTGTGCGGACACACAATCAGTTCCTTGGCCTCTTCAATGGGACAGTCCGGGAAATTGAGATTAACCACGCATTTTCTGGGGAGCTCCTTCCATGGAATCTGGGGCAACAGGTCGACGCAGTAACGGGCTTGTCCCCTCAAATCCTTCGGATTGAAACTGTCCATGGATACGGCCATGGCCGGAATCTCCATGAGCGCGCCTTCCGTGGCGGCGGAGACAGTGCCCGAATACAGGATATCAACGCCCACGTTTGCCCCGGCATTGATACCGGAGAGAACCAGCTCCGGAGGCCCATCCAACAGTGTGGACAACCCCAACTTCACGCAGTCAACCGGCGTTCCGTACACCCCCTGCCCCACGAATCCGTTTTCCTTAAACTCTTTGACCTTGATGGGCATGGACAGGGTTACGGCGTGTCCCACTGCGGATTGTTCCGTGACCGGCGCAACCACGCGGACATCGTGGCCCGCTTCTATCAGAGCAAAATAAAGGGTCCGAAGACCTATGGCCTGTATACCGTCATCATTGGCAAGAAGGATCTTCATACTACGTCACCTATGGAGCTTTGATTTGACAATACCTGTGAAATCAGGTTCATAACTTGAAGCGGAACCCAATTATCCTGCACCCCGCATCCCGTGCGATGATACTCGTATGTGCGGGGTTACCTCAACCTCTATTCAATGGCAATATTCGTGGGAAAAAAGTCGCAATATATTCATGATATGGCTCCCGGCCAACCGGTAAATGATATTTTTCTCCTGGCATCGGCCAACCAGGCACAGTCTCGAAACGGCCCATACTGGAACATTACATTTCAAGATGCCACAGGTAAAATCGACGGCAAAATATGGAGTCCGAAAAGCCAGGAATATCCTGCTCTTGCCCCCGGACAGATGGCCCATGTGCAAGGTTTTGTTGAAAATTACCGAGACAAGAATCAACTCAAGGTCGACCACATGGAACTCCTTGAGACACCCCATCCTGATGTGGATATGGGCGATTTCCTGCCCACATCCGCCGTACCGCCTCAAGAGCTTATGGAGGCCGTGGAGGAACTTGTTACCGAACACATGAAACACAAGCCATGGAAGCTGTTTTGCAAAAATGTGCTCGGCAACGAAGAGATTCGTACACGCCTGCTTTCGGCCCCCGGAGCAAAAACCGTCCACCACGCATATGTAGGCGGATTGCTTGAACACACGTTGCAGGTAGCCCGATCCTGCATGGCGCAGTGTGATGTCTACCCTACTCTGGATCGCCAGACACTGCTCGCCGGCGCCATCTTCCATGATCTCGGAAAAGCGTGGGAACTTTCCGGCGGTCTGACCAACGACTATACGGACGAAGGTCGTCTGCTCGGCCACATCCAGATCGGCCAGAATAAGCTGGAACCGTTTCTGAAGAAAGCCAAATCGCTGGATGAAAGTCTCAAGCTGCACCTGCGCCACCTGATCACCAGCCATCATGGTGAGCACGATTTCGGAGCGCCTGTACGCCCGAAAACGCCTGAGGCATTTGTCCTCCACTTTGTGGACAACATGGACGCAAAGCTGAATATTATCGAACAAGCCTATGTAGACATGGACAAAAATGGTCAGGAGTGGTCTCCTTACATGCGCTTCCTTGAGCGCAATGTGTATCGCGCCCCGACAACCCCAGACCCATCTGCCAAGAAGAACGAGAAACCGGAGAACCAATGTTTATTACCTTTGAAGGCATAGAAGGCACCGGCAAATCGACTCAAATAAAGCTTCTCACCGAATACCTTGAATCCAGAGGCAAAGAAGTCTTCCTGACCCTGGAACCGGGCGGGAGCCGCGTTGGCAAGGAGCTCAGAAAGATGCTTCTCCATGTGGACAACAAGGATATCACCCCTATCACGGAGTTATTTCTCTATTTGGCAGATCGTGCCCAACACATCGCGCAGGTCATTCGTCCTGAGCTGGAAGCCGGACGAATCGTACTCTGCGACCGTTTTGCTGACTCTACCATCGTATACCAGGGATATGGCCGCGGATTGGACACACAGGTCCTCAAAGAGCTCAACGAGGTCGCAGTAGACGGTTTGTGGCCCGACCTGACCATTGTTCTGGACATCAACCCTGAAATAGGTCTGAAACGAGCCACACTTCGCAACATCCAGGACGGCAAAGCCAAGGAAGAAGGAAGATTCGAAGCTGAACACCTCACTTTCCACGATCGCATTCGCGAAGGCTACCTGACCTGGGCCGCATTCCACAAGGATCGCATGAAAGTGGTTTCCGCTGCTTCCACCCCGGAAGATGTGTTCACACGCATCAGGGAAATCATCGATCCGCTTTTGGAGGACAAGGCCTGACCCTCTCATTTCACTGAAGGGTAAAAGAATAGTGCCTGTATTCTTTGCCCGATTCTGATATGGTGATTCTCAAGCAATGACACAAGTCATCGCATAACCCGCTTACCCTCATACGAGTTCATGCCTATCGACCAGATCGTCAAGCCACCATCTCCTTCAAGAATACCGGCTTCGGTGTTAATCGACACTGCCAAATATATCGCAGTGATGGCCGCTGTTGCCATACTGCTGTCAATAGGCACCCAACGGCTCGGATACAACTGGCAATGGTATCGCATTCCCCAATATCTCGGGCAATTCACTGACGAGGGATTCAGGTGGGGACTCCTTATGCAGGGGCTGGGCGTCACCTTTCAGATAACCTCCATCAGTCTATTGCTCATGCTGATGATCGGCCTGGGAACCGCGCTCATGCGTATGACCAATTCATGGGCCGCACGTGGCGTGGCACGTTGTTATATGGAAATAATCCGTAACACCCCGCTGCTTATCCAGATATTCTTCATCTATTTCGTGCTGGCTCCCATTCTGGGAGTCAGCGGATTCTGGTCAGCCATTATCGCGCTCAGCCTGTTTGAAGGCGCCTACGCATCCGAAATATTCCGAGCAGGTATCACTTCCATTAACAAGGGACAGTGGGAGGCTGCCAAAAGCCTCGGGATGTCCTCTGCGCCCATGTACCGTCACATCATTCTGCCCCAGGCCATTCGCCGGGTCCTGCCTCCGCTCACGAGCCAGGCCGTGTCGTTGATCAAAGATTCCGCGCTGGTTTCGACCGTGGCCATTCTGGACCTGACGCAACAGGGCCGCATGATTGATGCGGAAACATTTCTGACCTTTGAAATTTGGTTTACTGTTGCCGCCATATATCTTGTCATCACCTTAATCCTGTCAGGGATTGTGAGAATACTGGAGCAACGCTTTTCCATTTAACCATTAACCGGAATTGGAGAACACCATGACTATCTGGAGAACTGTCAAAACAGGCAGTACAGTTATGATCGCCATTCTCGGGGTGTCACACGTAACTTTTGCCCAGGAATCCTGCAAATAACAGCAGCCCGGCCTCGCACCTGCCGGAACAAGGAGAAAAGAATGAAACTTGTACGTCTTGCAACCCTCACCTGCCTTTCATGTCTGCTCGCGCTCATCATTGGATGCAGCCAGCAACCAGTCCAGCAAAAAGCTGGAGAGAAAGCAGCTCCAGCCAAAACCAGCCAGCTCGACACCATTCTCAAACGCGGTGTTATCAAAGTCGGTTTTGATACATTCAAGCCCTGGGCCATGAAGAACAAAAACGGGGAATACATCGGCTTTGAAATCGATGTCGCCAAAAAACTGGCTGAAGACATGGGCGTTCAAGTCGAATTTGTCCCCACCAAGTGGTCCGGCATCATCCCCGCACTCCTGACCGGAAAGTTCGATATCATCATCGGCGGCATGTCCATCACTCCTCAACGCAATCTCAAAGTCAACTTCTCCATTCCCTACGAATTCTCCGGTATGTCCGTGGTTGCGAGCAAAAAACTGGCAGGCGGTCGAACCATGGCCTCCGAATTCAACAATCCGGCCACCACTGTCGCCGTTCGCCTTGGAACCACTGCCGCGGAAGTCACCAAAAACTTCCTGCCCAAGGCCAAGATTCTCTTCTTTGACGAAGAATCCCAGACGATTCAGGAGCTGCTCAACGAGCGCGTCCACGCCGTGGTCGCTTCAAACCCGCTCCCCATGAACCTAGCCAAGGAATACCCCGACCAGCTCTTCCTGCCCTTCAAGGAGGATTTCACTCGTGAACCGATTTCGTTTGCCGTGAAAAAAGGCGATCCCGACTTCCTGAACTGGCTCAACAACTGGGTCCTGTACACCTCAAGCAAAGGCTGGCTCCAGAACAGATACGAATACTGGTTCTACACCAACGAATGGGAAAACCAGATTCAGTAGTCGAGCCTCTCTTTGCCAACCATACACAAAACCCGCATACGCATAACCCTGCTGGATGCCGCCATACTGGCGGCTCTGGCAGGGCTGTTCGGCTTCATCGCCTATAAGGCCGTCACAGGGCTGAACTACCACTGGAACTGGAGTGTTATCCCGCAATTCCTGCTACGGTTTGATGAACCAACGCAATCGTGGAAACCCGGCTTGCTCACGCTCGGTCTTTTCGCAACAATCAGGCTCAGCATATGGTCAGGCCTGCTCGCCATCTCCCTTGGCACCCTCATCGGTTTTTTTCGCGTTTCACGCAGTCTCTTCAAACGACTGATTGCCGGCACCTATGTGGGACTTATCAGGAACACCCCTCCACTGGTGCTCATATTCATCTTTTATTTTTTCATCGGCGATCAGATCATGACGCTTCTGCACATGGATAACTTCATCTATGCCATGAATCCTGAGACAAAAGACGTGCTGAGCTATTTATTCGGCCCCATGAATCGCTTTCCACAATTCGTATCCGCACTGATCACACTGGCACTGTTCGAAGCCGCCTATATCGCCGAAATAGTCCGAGCCGGCATCGAATCCATTGACCCCGGACAATGGGAAGCCTCCACGGGCACGGGCATGACAAAAGCTCAGGCCATGCGGCATGTTATTTTTCCCCAAGCCATACAACGCATGTTGCCAGCCCTGGCCGGACAGTTTATATCAATTGTCAAGGACTCGGCCATCGTCTCCGTCATTTCCATCGAAGAATTGACGTTCCAGGCCCAACAGCTCATGACCACGACCTACCGGAGCTTTGAAATCTGGACCCTGGTCTTCGTAATGTACTTTATTCTCACGTTCCTCTGCTCACTTGCTGTCAGGAGATTGGAACTCACCATGAAGAGAGATTGATATGGCCAACTTCATCAGTACGTTGTTTAAAAAACTCATTTTCAAAGAGCCTGATGAGGCGGTAAGATCTGATAAACAAACGTCGAGCAAACCGTTCGACATGGAGGCATTTCAAATGAACGACATTAAGGTTTACGCCCTTTCCACCTGTATACATTGCAGAAATGCAAAAAAGTATCTGGATGAATGCGGTGTCAAATATGAATGCATTCACGTAGATGAGCTCTCCGGAGATGAACGCAAACAGGTCGTCGACGAAATCAAGAATCACAATCCGGCCGTCTCTTTCCCAACCATCATCATCAAAGATAAAGTTGTGGTCGGCTACCACAAGGACAAAATCGACAAAGCTCTGGAGGATTGATAGCCATGGATGCCAAACAACTCTACGAAATGTTGAAAAAAGTGCAGGAGCCCAAGGGATACTACTTCAACAAGGACATGGAAATGACCATGCCGCTCCTTGAAAGCCTGCTCATCAACAAGGAACGACTCGGCTATATGGCCTGCCCCTGCCGACTGGCCAATGGCGAATATGAAGCTGATAAGGACATCGTCTGCCCCTGCACCTACCGCGAGGACGACGTCAAGGAATACGGAGCCTGTTACTGTGCCCTGTATGTCAGCAAGGAATACAATGAAGACTCGGGTGAAAAGGAAGTGGTCCCGGAACGGAGACCCCCTGAAAACATCCTGTTCTAAATGCATGAAACAAAAAATCCCCGTCGTTTTGATGGGGATTTTTTTATTCACTAACCAAACCACATATCGATCAAACAAAAAACCAATAACCGATTGAGTTCTGGGGCCAAAGGCTCGTCTCGCATTCCCTCGGTTTCAGTAAGTCTTAAATTATGTCCCGCAATATGCGGAGATGACGAGCTCGCACCTCGTTGATGATATCCGACTTGGCCGCCATCATTCCCCCTGCGTACACAGCGAGATTGACCGTATCACGAGACCTGAATCCCTTGAAGTTGGTTTTCTTTTCCTTCACTTTCTTGCCGGTCACAAAAGAGATGGTCGTTTCATCTTCAACACGCTCCGGCATGACTGTTCCCATGGTGATGGACGAAATGATAATAAACGTCTCTTCCGTAGCATAGTTACGCATAATTTCAGTCAAAGCCGCACCAACGACGGCTCCCCCTGCTGCACCGGTCAACGAATCTGCTGATCGCCCGCTCTGTATGCCGGGAGTCGCTCCGACAACGCCTCCTGCCGCGGCACCTAGAAAGGAGTATTCCGCTGGCAGCATTTCAGTCACCTGACCGAAATAACGGACATTGACATCCAGCAAGATGCCGAAGTCGTCACCATCAGTGATTTCATACCCAAGATCACCATACGACTTTTCCAACTGCTGACGAAAAATCTTTATATCCAAAGAGGAATCACCCGTGGTGTTACGTATGCGCAACTTGAGCTTTGCATTGCGAAACATGGCCGGATCGGCAATGAATTCACCATCTTTAATCGCTCCATAAGAATACCCGGTCTTTTCATCCTCAACCAATTGATGCGGATTCTGTTGCCGGGCAACACATGCGGTCAAAACGAGAACCAAGGCCAATACAATCGGTAACGTCTGTCTTTTCTTGAACATTTATTTACTCCCCTTGCACACTGTGATGCCTTGATCATCGAGAAACTTGAAAACTTCCGAATAGTGAATTGAGAAATTCAACCCCTGAGCAGCCACGCCGGATGCAAGATGTGTCACGCCCCAGTCCTGCACCCCGACGACAGAGTTGCCATAGAATACCGGCCCACCTGAATTGCCACCGTTGGTGGCCGCATCTGTCTGAATATACAGGACCTCGGCACTGGACTGTGCAAAGTTGATGGGAGCGGTCCGGCGAAGAGAGCTGATGACTCCCCGAGTGATGGAAAACTCCAGTCCGTCCGGATGCCCAATGACCTCAAGCGACTCGCCCAGCGGCAGTTCCCTTTTGTCATAAAAGCAAACTGGCCGGCCACGCACATCCGCCTGTATCAGCGCCAGATCAAGTTGGGCGTCTCTGGCAACAACACGCCCCATCATCTCGCGTTGATCAAACATTTTCAGCTGAACATATTGGGACTCTTCCACGACATGATAGTTTGTCAGGACCATGTTGTCGGTCACATAAAATCCGGTCCCAATGCCAGTGCCCGTGTTCCTGACCACCACGACACTGTCAAACCGTTTATCAGCATATTTATCGTAGCCATAGGTCGCATTTTTTCGAGCCAGCTGTGCGTCGCTTCTGTCTGCGATAAACGCTCTCTGCACGTCAGCCATGGATGAAAACCGTGCGGCCTCTGCCGGACGACTGACAAACTGATTCAGAAGGTCCGACAACCTGACAGTAGCCGGTTCAAGTTCATACCGAACCACATCATCTTCCAGCACGGAGGTCTGCATGAACATTTCCCGGTTGGGATCGGAATCTTCCATGGCATAACAAACCGTAAAATAGGATTGTTCACTGATATCAAAAGTATCCCTGAAGAATTCACTCTTCCGTTTGTCCACCACATAATAGTGCACCGTAGCAAACTTATAGATGTCCATATGAGCCTTGATCACCTGATACGGATGATACTGGGCTACAGAAATATACTGGGGCGTCTTTCTGAATGTATCCCGCACGGCCTGCAGAGACTGTCCTGTCTCCTCCACAAGATCATCCTTGGCAGACTCCTCCATGAGATTGAGCGTCAGGGAATACATCCAGGGCGTGACTTCCTTGTTCTTTGCAGCCGTATGCTCCGCCGTGGCAGATTCAAGCTCTGTTTTGACGATCTCGTACTCCGGGTTCACTTCCTTGGTATACCCACTGACAAAGGTGGATTTGACCTTCTCCCGCCGGGCCACGACCCGCCTGACCTTTGATACAGCTATATTGACGAGAATAAGAATGTCCGCTTCCTTCACGGCTTCATGATTGAACGCCTTGCGCATACTTGCCCTGGAAGCATCAAAAGGAAGGTCAAGGCGCACATTGAGGCCAAAATCAAGAGCCTTGTCCTTGATGAGGTCCGGACTGGTGACCTGCAAAAAAGCAATCTTGAGATCAGGTATGGAGTCCGGCTCAAGTCCCACTGAGCGACATTGCTCGTAAGCGGCCAGGATATTGGTTAAATCCGCGGTCTTGGGAGACGGACACAAGGTGGTGAAATAGCGTTGCCCCAACTTCCGGCGCGCAGCATCCGGCAGCGTCGCTCCATAGACCTTGCAAAACGACTCGACCTGAGCATGCGACATTGCTGTAAGAGCATCCCGCCAGATTGCTTCATTGGCCGCGAGAAATGCCGATGCATCGAGTGACACAGGATACGCGTCAAAAAAATCCTGCCCGCTCCCAAGGGGATACCGTGCAAAAGCCACAGGAGCATCCGACACAATTTTCTGCACGCATTCTTCATAGGTAGCCACAGCAGCAGTATAGGATGCCGGTCTCAATTCCACATACCTGAAAGCATGTACAGTATTGAGTTCTGCAACCAACTTTTCCAAAGTCACCATCTTTTCCTGAACCTGCGGCCATGCCACACGCTCAGCAGGCCACTGCACCGAGACCGCCCCATGAGCGAGTGCATTGATCTGTGGCGACAAAGCCACATCAAGCGCCTTGACCAGTCGCTTGGTCATAGCTGAAATTTCGGAATCTTTGATATTACTGGAAAAAAAGGAATAATTGGCGACAACCAAGTCAGATGCTTCATTGTACTTGCCCTGATCAAGCAAGGCGTCAACCCTGGCTGACAATGAATCCGACAATCCGCTCCCCGCTTTATGGGAAGTCGCCTTACACGCTGACAGAACAAGAATCACGCAGACAAACAGGGCCAAAACTAAAGACGCTTGACGCATATAGACCTCACTGACGCCCCCCGGAGGCCTCCTGAAACAATAATGATTTACCCAATTCCTTGTTAGAACAGGCACTTGAATAGTAGGCTATTCAACAGCAAAAAGCAACGCCGATATTCTAACACCTTTATGCAATAAAAACATAAAGGCCCCTGCACAATGCAGAGGCCTTTCTCAAGGTTCTATCAAGTCTTATCGCTGAGATTTGGACAGGGCCAGATCAAGATCGGCAATGATATCCTCTATATCTTCCAGGCCGATGGAGATACGAATGAGATCGGAAGGTACGCCGGCTGCCAACTGTTCTTCGGGGGTGGATTGTCCATGTGTGGTAGATGCCGGATGAATGACCAATGTCTTGGCATCAAGAATATTGGCCAGATGTGAACACAACTCTACTGACTCAATGAACTTCCGGCCAGCTTCGAGACCGCCCTTAACGCCAAAGCCGAAGACAGCGCCAGGCCCCATCGGAAAGGTGTTCTTGGCACGATCATGATCAGGATGACTGGCCAAACCGGCATAATTCACCCATTCCACCGCGTAATGCGTTTCCAGAAACTCGGCCACCTTCTGTGCGTTTTCACAGTGCTGGCGAGCACGCAACGGCAGGGTTTCCATCCCCTGAATGATGAGAAAACTGTTGTGCGGCGATATGGTTGCGCCCGTATCGCGCAACAAGCCTATTCTTACCTTGGTCGTAAAGACGGGACACTGCTTGCTGTCGGCTCCCCCCAGTACTTCCCAGAGGTTGACATTGTTGTATGTCGGGTCTGGAGCGGTCAACTCGGGATAGTTGCCTGATGCTCCCCAATCAAAGTCGCCCTTCTCCACTATGGCTCCGCCCATGGCCACACCATGACCACCGATAATCTTGGTCAGCGAATGCACCGCAATGTCACAGCCGAAATCAAAAGGATTGAATATGGGCGGGGGCGCAACTGTGGCATCAAGGACAAAAGGCAGACCGTGCTTGTGCGCCACGGCTGCAATGCCCAGCAAGTCATCGACATTGCAACGAGGATTGCCAATAGCCTCGGAATAAACCAGCCGCGTATTCTCATCAATGGCCGCTTCAAAATTGGCTGGATCGCTTGAGTCCACAAACCGGACCTCGATACCGAAGCGTTTCAACGTGTGTTCGAACAACGTCTGTGTTCCGCCATAAAGGTTGGAACCCGTGACAAAATTCTGTCCGGCCGAGGTGATGGTTGTGACCGTATAAAAAATGGCAGCCATACCAGAGGCTGTTGCCAGCGCACCTGCAGCACCATGCAAGGCGGCCAATCGTTGCTCCAACACGTCTGTGGTCGGATTCATGAGGCGGGTATAAATATATCCCGGTTCCTTGAGGGCAAAGAGGTTTGCTGCGTGATCCGCGTCACGGAACAAATAAGCCGTGGTCTGATGGATGGGGACGGCACGGGACCCCGTGTCGCTGTCAGGCGTATGCCCCGCATGCAGAGCCAGAGTCTGAGGACCATATGGTTTATCGGCCATGGTCGATCTCCTGTTGGTTGAGGAATACAATCATTACTACACACCGTCACAGTGCGTCAGCAGACACTTTTTGGCAACACTCCGAACCATTGCGATTCATGATATGCCTCATAAGATTATACCTCGGTATCCTTCAGCTCGGCTGCGTTCAACCACTCGGCAAACGCCTCCTGCGCCCGCACTCCATAGGCTTCCTTGCGCAGCTTCTTCTTCATCTTCTTTTGCAGCCCGGGCATGAGACCAAAATTGACATTGGATGGCTGGAACTGCTTGACCGGTTCAGTCCGCAGATGGCTCAACAAAGCCCCCAGAGCCGTCTCCGGTGGGAGTTCGACCAGGCCCTTACCATGAAGGCGACGCGACAGGGAGAGTCCCAGCCAGAGGCCACAGGCGGCCGATTCAAGATATCCTTCCACACCTGTGATCTGCCCAGCCAGATAATATCCCGGCTTTGCATTGAGCTGCAACGTTTCGTCCAACACCTGTGGCGCATTGACATAGGTATTCCGGTGAATGGATCCGAGACGAAGAAATTCGGCATTTTCCAAACCAGGAATCATGCGAAAGATACGTTTTTGCTCCGGGTATTTGAGCTTGGTCTGAAAACCGACGAGATTGAAAGAGGTCTTGTCCACGTTCTCCGTGCGCAACTGGACAATGGCAAAGGGACGTTCTCCGGTTTTCGGGTCAACAAACCCCACCGGCTTGAGCGGCCCAAAGGCAAGCGTCATCTCACCACGCTCAGCCATGGCCTCGACAGGCAGGCAGGCCTCGAAGTGGATCTCCTTTTCAAAGTCGCGCGGCTGGACCTTCTCACCTTCAAGTAAAGCTTTAACAAACGCCGTGTATTCCTCTTCGGACATGGGACAATTGAGGTAATCATCGTCCTCCGGCTTCCAGCGTGATCCCCAAAAGACTTTATCGAAATCAACGGAATCACGGGAAATAATCGGCGCGATAGCGTCATAGAAATACAAACGCTCATCACCGACAGAAGCCATGAGGCTTTCAGTCAGTTCTGCACTGGCCAGAGGTCCGGCAGCTATGACGACGGCATCAGCCCCCTGCAACTCCTCGGCATCAAGAGAGGAAATCTCCTGACGAACAACCGTGATCAAGGCATGGTTTTCGATCTTGTCAGTGATATATTCGGAGAACAGTGTCCTATCCACGGCCAGCGCCCCACCAGCAGGGACACGCGTTGCCATGGCCGCTTCCATGATCAGACTGCCCAACGCAGTCATCTCTTCCTTGAGCAACCCGACCGCAGCACTGGGACCTGTGGCGCGAAAGGAGTTCGAACAAACCAACTCGGCCAGTCCATCCTCGGAATGCGCTTCGGAATGCTTGTCCGGCTTCATCTCATAGAGCGTGACCATGGTTCCGGCCTCAGCCAACTGCCATGCGCAGTCACATCCTGCCAGTCCACCGCCCACTATTGCCACTTGTGCCATTTCATATCCCCGATTTCGTTTACGTTCGACGCAATATGCCGTATACAACGACGAACCTGTGGAAGTCATAATGAACCGACCCTTACTCGACATACGCAAGCTGACGACCTGCTTTGCCTCACACGAAGGTATAGCCAAGGCGGTGGATACCGTCAGCCTTTCCTTTATGCAAGGGGAAACCCTGGCCATCGTGGGCGAATCCGGGTGCGGCAAGACTGTCCTCGCGCTCTCCATACTCGGACTCATACCCGATCCGCCCGGTCGCGTCACCGAAGGGACGATCCTGTACAAAGACCAGGACCTTCTGGAGATGTCTGAAAACGAACTCATGGAGATTCGGGGCAATGCCATCTCCATGATCTTCCAGGAGCCCATGACCGCGCTGAATCCGGTCTTCCGCATCAACGATCAAATTGCCGAACCTCTTCGACTACATCAGGGGTTCAACAAAAAGGAAGCTCTGAAAAAGGCCGTGGACGCTCTCAACCTGGTGGGCATCCCCAACCCGGCCAAGATCGCCACCTCCTATCCGCACGAACTTTCCGGTGGTATGCGCCAGCGTGTCATGATCGCCATGGCACTGGCCTGCAATCCTGACATACTCATCGCAGACGAGCCGACCACAGCTCTGGATGTGACCATTCAGGCACAGATTCTCGACCTCATGAACGAGCTCAAGGAACGTATCAACGGCTCACTCATGCTCATAACACATGATCTTGGTGTAGTCGCGCGCATGGCCCAACGTGTAGCCGTGATGTATTCTGGCAAAATCATTGAACTCTCAGATGCAAAGACACTCTATGCGGCCCCACTTCACCCATATACGCAAGGGCTGCTCGCTTCAGTGCCCACACTGGGCGAAACCACACGCCTGACCCCCATTCCGGGGATTGTCCCTTCCATTTTCAACCTGCCCACTGGGTGTCGCTTCCATCCTCGCTGTCCCAGGAAATTCCAAAAATGCGAACTCATGGTACCCCCACTTCTGGAACCGGAACCGGGCCGCCAAGTTCGATGCTGGCTCTATGAGGATGATTAACCCCATGCCGCCATTACTCGAACTCATCAACGTCACCAAACATTTCAAGGTAACCAGTGGTTTGCTGGGACTCCAATCGGGCACAGTTCGTGCCGTGGATGGTGTCAGTTTACAGGTGGAACAAGGTGAAACTCTTGGACTTGTGGGGGAATCCGGTTGCGGCAAATCCACCTTGGCCAAGTGCATCATGGGACTTGAAAAGGTGACCGGCGGCGAGGTGATCTTCGATAACAAGACCCTGGCGGGCTGGGACCAGAAGAAATTGCGCAGATCAATGCAAATGATCTTTCAGGACCCGTACTCCTCACTGAATCCACGGCAAAAGATCGGTTCCATCATCCGTGAAGGCCTGGATATTCACAACATTGGCTCCAAAGAAGAGCGACGTGAAAAGGTCAATTATCTTTTACAACTGGTCGGTCTCCGCTCTGAACATGGCAATCGCTATCCTCATGAATTTTCCGGAGGGCAACGCCAACGGGTGGCCGTGGCGCGAACGCTGGCCCTCGACCCCAAGCTCATAGTCTGCGACGAGCCTGTGTCCGCCTTGGATGTCTCCGTACAGGCACAGGTCCTCGGCATGCTCAAGGACCTTCAGACTCAATTGCGGTTAACCTACGTGTTCATCTCCCACGACCTGTCCGTGGTCAGCCATATCTCAAACAAGGTAGCGGTCATGTACCTCGGACGCATCATGGAAATCGGACCGAGCAAAGTGCTGTTCAAGGACCCCAAGCACCCATATACGCAAGCGCTCATGTCCGCCCTTCTGCTTCCGGACCCGACAAGACAGCCCGAACGCATCGCTTTGACGGGGGACCTGCCGTCACCCATGAATCCGCCCACCGGCTGTCCGTTTCATCCACGGTGCCCCCAGGCATTCGAAAAATGCAGGAACGGCCGTCCTGAGCTGATGGCATTGGACACCGGCGTTCAGGTCGCCTGTTGGCTGCACACTCCGTCCGAACTGTAACGCCCATACAAAGCTCAATCTGTATCTGGACCAGTAACAGTTGCGCATGCATACTGACGCCACTTCACAATTCATCACAAGGAAGAGACCATGATAACCCGTGACGAAGCCTTTGCTCTGCTCAAAGAACACAACACCGAGATCAACCTTATCAATCATGCACTGGAATCCGAAGCTGTCATGCGTGGGCTTGCCGCAAAACTTGGTCAGGATGAAGAACTCTGGGGTTTAACCGGCCTGCTGCACGACCTCGACTACAGCGTAACCAAGGAAGTACATGACCGTCATGGCCTGGACTCCGTGGACATCATCGGCGACAAGCTCCCACAGGAAGCGCTGGCCGCCATTCGCCGCCACGCATACGACATGAATGGCTCGGAAGCCCCGGGTACCGAATTCGATTTTGCCCTGCGCTGCGGCGAAACCGTGACTGGACTGGTGCATGCCGGAGCGCTCGTCCGACCGACCAAGATAGATGGAATGAAAGTTAAAAGCCTAAAAAAGAAAATGAAAGACAAGGCTTTTGCAGCCAGCGTCAATCGAGACTGCATTCGTGAATGTGACAAAATCGGCCTTGAACTGGGCGAATTCCTTACCATTGCCATCGCATCCATCAAGGATATCGCGCCGGAAGTCGGACTGAGTGCAGACCCTGCTTAGTTGCACGGCTTTCAGTTTTGTATTACTCCTTTTTCCCTGACTGAAAATACTCATATTTCAGGGGAAAAGGATACTTAGTGGCCGCTCTTTCAGAACCATTCGCCTCGGGCGATTCATTCATTCACAAGGCAGATCCGCGCATTCGCCTGGTGTGCGGATTGATTGTCACCATCCCCGTTGCCTTGCTGACAGTGAATCAACCTGCCTGGCTGGCTCTGGCTTTCGGACTATTACTGATCAAAATGGCCCGGTTAAACAGTGTGAAAGCGTTGCAACGGTTGTTCGTGGTCAATTTCTTCATAGCCTTTCTCTGGCTGTTTCTGCCCTTTTCCCTGCCGGGTGACCCGATTCTGTCCCTAGGCCCATTCCACGCGACCAACGAAGGGGTGAATCTGGCCCTGCTAATCACGATCAAGTCCAACGCCATCGTCCTGGCACTTATGGCTCTGATCGGCACCATCCCTGTACAGAACCTTGGCCCGGCCATGCAACAACTCGGCGTTCAGCGCAAACTCTGCCACATCCTCCTGTTCACCTATCGCTATATCTTCGTCATCCACGACGAGTATCGTACCATGCGCCAATCCATGCAGGCCCGCGGATTCAAACCGCGCACCAATACCCACACCTATCGCTCATATGCCTGGCTGGTGGGAATGCTGCTCGTCAAAAGCTGGGACCGCGCCGAACGGGTACAAAGCGCCATGCAATGCCGAGGCTTCAAGGGACGTTTCTATACCCTGACCGAATTCGAGACCAAACCGAGAGACTACGGCTTCCTGGTGCTCTGCCTGCTCGTGAGCGCAGGCTTGATTTACTTGGGATTCATGCAGAAAGGATCACTATGAGCCACGCGATCATCGAACTGAAAAATATTGTGTACGCCTTCCCTGACAGAGAGAACGCGCTGAATGGGCTGACCTTCCATTTGCATCATGGTGAGAAGCTGGGGCTTTTTGGTCCTAATGGCGCTGGCAAAACAACCATGCTGCATATTCTCATGGGCTTGATAACCCCCAATACCGGCGAAATAGCACTCTTTGGCACCACCATGACGGACAAAGACATGTTCAATGAGGCCCGGCTCAGGATCGGATTCCTGTTCCAGCATTCCGATGACCAACTCTTTTGCCCCACTGTTCTTGATGATGTCGCTTTCGGCCCTCTCAACCAGGGATTATCAAAGGATGAAGCAGCCAGCAGGGCTCAAGAGGCATTACAGGCTGTCGGCCTGAGCGGGTTTGAAGGTCGCATCCCCCACAGGCTCTCCGGCGGCGAAAAAAAACTGGTCGCTCTGGCAACCATCCTGTCCATGCGGCCCGAAGTACTCATTCTGGACGAACCCACCACGGGTCTCTCTCCTGAAGCCAAGGACCGCTTGATAGGGATTCTCCGGAATCTCGACATGGCACGACTGGTGGTTTCCCATGATCCCGACTTTCTGACTGCCACAACCGACCGGCTCATCGCCATACGCGATGGGCAAATCCGACCGGGCGAACTCAAACCGCACACACATACCCATGTGCACGAGGAAGGGGACACTCCCCACCAGCATGACTAAAGCTTGTAGCTAGTTACAGGGAGCGCTACAGACCTTTTCGATCTTGTCCTTGAGCTGCTCTGTACTGAATGGCTTAACGATATAGTTGGAAACACCGAGCTTTATGGCTTTCAGCACATTCTCACGGAAGGATTCTGCCGTGATCATGATAAACGGCAGGCATTTATAGTCTTCATGACCACGCACTCGAATCAGGAATTCCTCTCCTGACATTACGGGCATCTTGTGATCCGACAAAATGAGGTCAATGGTATCATTTTGAACAACATCCCAAGCAGCTTTGCCGTCGTTAGCCGTAACAACATTGGTTAGCCCAATGTTCTTGAGCGCAGTCTTTACGATCCGACGCATGGTACTTGAATCATCAACCACCAGAATCCGCATATTCATATTCATATTCATACTCATCTTATCCAACAATGGAATAACCACATACTATTAAAACAGATTGTTATCGTTGAAATAAGCACCGCCAAAGTGATGGGGACACCTTACAGAAAGCAGACCAAGTACACAATCTGTTTTGAGACGAATTTCCCACAGGAAAAATCGGCATTCCCCCTTGGCATTGAAAAATAAAGACCTATTATATCTGTTATCGGCACGCTACCAATAGCCGCCTCAAACTACCCGACTCATATAATGACCAACACTCTCACTGCTGACATGTCCCGCGCCCCCTACCGCACCATCTGGAACCTGGCCTGGCCTCAGGTTCTCATGATGTTGTTTCACTTCCTCATAGGCTTAACGGACGTATGGGTAGCAGGGTACATTAACCGGGAAGTCCAGGCATCCCTCGGTATCATCTCCCAATCACTGTTTTTTCTGCTCGTGGTAGCCATGGCCGTTGCCAACGGTTCTGTTGCCGCCATAAGCCAATCACTGGGAGCGGGGCTGTTCAAGCGTGTCAAACGCTACGTCGGCCTCTGTATAATCCTGGCCGGTCTCCTGGGTGGCATCTTCACCATAGTCGGACTGCCGCTCAAGGACCTGCTTCTCCTGGCTCTCCAGGTACCACATGAAATGCGCCCGGTGACAGAATACTTCATGGAGGTCTATCTCTACCTCCTGCCGCCCTACTATCTCCTGATCATCACCAACGCCATCTTTCGGGCACGAAAACAGGTCATGTACCCTCTCTACTCCATGATCCTGACCACAGTAATCAACACCATACTCGACCTGGGCTTGGGCCTGGGCTGGTTCGGCATGCCCAACCTCGGCTTCAAAGGGGTTGCCTGGGCGACATTCGGTTCGGTGACTGCGGCCGCAGCCCTTAATATGATCATTTTGTCCAGCCAAGGCCTGCTGAAACTCGAAAGCTTTGCCCCCTGGCGCTGGATGAAACGGGCAATGCCCTATCTTTTCAAGGTGGCATGGCCGTCCGGGCTCATGCAGATTGTCTGGCATTCAGGCTATCTGGTGCTCTATGCGATCACTGCCGCCCTGCCCTGGCACGCTGTCGAGTCCCTGGCTGGAATGGCTATAGGTTTACGCATTGAAGCCTTGCTCTTTCTGCCCGCCTTTGCGTTCAATACAACTGCGGCCATTCTCATTGGTCACTATCTGGGAGCACGCCAGCCGGAAGAAGCCAAAAAATTCGGCTTCAGAATCCTTCGCATAGGCCTCATTTCGATCACCCTCTTCTCCTTTGTGGTCTGGCAGTTTATCGGACCATGGGTCGGTCTGTTGACCCGAGATGCTACGGTCGCGGCGCAAGCCATCTGCTATCTCAAATGGAATATGCTCGCCATCCCGTTTACCCTGATCAGCATGATCCTGGCCGGAGCGCTCAATGGAGCCGGGGCAACCCTGTACAACATGATAATCATGGGAGCGGCAACATGGTTGCTTCGTCTCCCGCTGGCATACGGCCTTGGCCATGTTTATATGGAAAACGCCGAAGGCATCTGGATAGCCATGTTCTGCTCCCAGATTGTCCAATCCTCAATTTTACTCTACGTCTTCACCTTCAAAAACTGGCAACGTTTCGCTATGATCAAATCCAGAAACGGCAACCGCTAAAGGATTCCAATGTCTCTGATTTTCGAACCAATCAATCTTGACAAACAGGAAGAATACCACAACGCCCTCACAGGCTGTCCCCAACTACTGACAAGTGATTTCTCATTTGCCAACGTATACGGGTGGGCCGAGCACTACGGCCTTGAATGGGCCTTCCACAAAGATTTATGTTTTATACGACAGACCAAACCGGATCTTGTCTATTGGGCACCTGTCGGCCCTTGGGAAAAATATGATTGGGTCGGCTGTAAAGCCATGCAGGAAGGAAGACGATTCACTCGAGTACCGGAGGCTCTGACCAGATTGTGGTCCATAGCCTATGGCAACAATATCCTCATCGAAGAGAATCGGGGACACTGGGACTACATCTACTCCATCGAAGAATTGATTGCGCTCAAGGGGAAGAAATTCCACAAGAAAAAGAATCTTTTCAATCAATTCAAGAAAAACTATCTCTATACATACGAACCAATGGCCCCCGAATGTGTGGAGGAAGTGCTGGAAATGCAGGACGAGTGGTACAAGTGGTACGAAGAAAACAATCCTTCTGAAGCACTCAAGGCAGAGAACCGCGCCATAACCAGAGTCTTGCATAACTTTGATCAGATCAAAGGCCTCATGGGCGCGACGCTGCGTGTAGAAGACAAAGTGATCGCCTATACTGTTGCTGAACCCCTGTGTGATGATTCCATCGTCATCCATTTCGAGAAAGGCGACATCCGCTTCAAGGGTGTATATCAGGCGATCAACCAGTTGTTTCTGGAAAACGAAGCATCGGATTATACCAACGTCAACCGGGAACAGGACCTGGGAGACGAGGGCCTTCGCAAAGCAAAGATGTCATACAATCCTTCGTTTTTCCTCAAGAAGTTCGAAGCAACTATCCTCTAGACCATGTCGCTGCTTCTCTCTTCCGAGTCGCGAAAACGATTGGTCGTTCTCGGCCTGGACGGCGTTCCCCTTGCCGTTGCCAAAACGCTTGGGGTTTCGTTGCCGAACATGGGACGCATTGCCCAGGAAGCAACTACGGTCCAAGCTGAATTGCCGGAACTTTCTCCGGTCAACTGGACCTCATTCTTCACGGGCGCTGGACCGGAAGAGCACGGTATTTTTGGATTTTCCCATATCAATCCAAAGACATATGCACTCCGCATCACCAACCGCAATGACATCTCCGGGCCGACAATATTTGACCGACTCGGGGAAGCCGGTTTTGTGTCACGATTCATCAACCTGCCCAACACATACCCGGTACAGCCTATGCGCGGCATGGGCATTTCCGGGTTCGTGTCTCAGGAACTGCGCCACGCCGCCTACCCGCCCTTCCTTGCCGGAAAGCTGTCGGAAGCAGGCTACGTCCTTGAAGCGGACACAAGCAGAGGAAGAAGCGACCTCAACTACTTGCTGGACGAACTCAGACAAACACTGACTTCTCGCCTCAATGCTCTGGAAATGCTCTGGAATGATTTGTCATGGGATTGCTTTGTCCACGTCTTCACCGAGACCGACAGATTGTTCCATTTCTTCATGGATGCGGTACTGCATCAGGATAATCCGCTTCATATGGCCTGCATGACATTCCTGGCGGAGTGGGACCATGCTCTCGGGGTCTTTCTGAATAAATTTGATGCGTTGTCCGGTCCCAAACGGCTACTGGTCATGGCAGACCATGGTTTTTCGGAACTCAAAACCGAGGTATGTCTCAATACATGGCTCAAAAAGCAGGGCTATCTATCTTTGACAGCCCCCCCTGATGACGAATGGGACCCCTCAAAGATATCGGATAACTCCAAAGCCTTTGCACTTGATCCAGGCCGTATTTATATCCATACACAGGAACGATTCGGCCGCGGCCGCATCTCACCTGAAGAACGAGCAACACTCTTGACCTCACTCAGTCGCGAGCTGTCGGCTCTGACTTTCAAAGGCGAGAAAGTCCTTGAAGCGGTCCACCTCGGTTCAAAGCTATACCCCGGTGCTGATTCCGACCAGCTACCGGATCTGCTCTGCCAGTCCTGTCCCGGATTTGACCTCAAAGCGAAATTCGATCGCAAAGAAATTTTTGGTTTGCATGGACGGACCGGGACACATACCATGGATGGAGCAATTTTTTCAGATACCGCTGGTGCGCACCCAGAACAGATGCGACACATTGGCCGAGAAATACTACAATACTTTGGATTACAGATAGATACATGAGCATAGATTTCGAGAACGAACTCAATGAAGCCCAGCGTGAAGCGGTCACGACCACAGAAGGTCCGGTGCTGGTCATTGCCGGAGCCGGGTCAGGCAAAACACGAACCATCGTCTATCGATTGGCCCACCTGGTACAAATGGGTGTCGATCCCTCCCAGATTCTGCTGCTGACCTTTACCCGCAAGGCGGCCCAGGAAATGCTGCAACGCGCCGAGTCCATCCTTGGCCGCTCCCTGCATGGGACTTCCGGCGGTACCTTTCACTCTTTCGCCTATGCCACCCTGCGCCAAAACGCCATGGACATCGGGTTCGACAATGGCTTTACCCTCATGGACAGGGCAGACAGTGAAAACATCTGCAAAGAAGTGAAGGACACGCTCAAACTCGGCAAGGGCGACCGCTCCTATCCCAGAAAAAACACCCTGCTCGACATGGTCACCAAATCCCGTAACAAGGAACTGACCATTGAAGCCATCCTTGAACGCGAGGCCTACCATCTCAGTCCCTATCTGGACGATTTCAACGAGATTGCCGACGGATACCGTCAGTTCAAGCGCGAACACGCCCTGGTGGACTATGATGATCTGCTCTTCCTGCTGGATGAGCTGCTGGAGAAAAACGAACCGCTGAGGAACCAGCTTCAGACACGCTATAAATACATTATGGTGGACGAGTATCAGGACACCAACCTTGTACAGGCGCGGATTGTCAAATACCTGGCCGGGACCAAAGGCAATGTCATGGCTGTGGGCGACGATGCCCAATCCATCTATGCCTTCCGGGGAGCCAATGTCGCCAACATACTTGAATATCCTAAAATATTTGAAGGGTGCAAGGTCATACGGCTGGAGCAGAACTACCGCTCCGTACAGCCCATCCTGGACCTGACAAACGAAATTCTCAAAGGTGCCACCACCAAATTCGACAAGAACCTGTACTCCGAGCTCAAGAGCGACCGATTGCCCAGAGTGGTCTACCCGCTCAGCGATCAGACGCAGGCACGGCTGGTGGTGGACCAAATACTCGATTTCAAGCGCAAGTATATGCTCCACGATGTAGCCGTACTCTTTCGGGCCGGCTATCAATCCTTCCCGCTGGAGGTCGCCCTGACCCGTGTGGGCATTGATTACCAGAAATTCGGCGGTATCCGCTTCCATGAGGCAGCGCATATCAAGGATGTCCTCTCCTACCTGCGCCTCGTGCTCAACCCGCATGACCTCCTGGCATGGCAACGCGCCATGGATCACATCAAGGGAGTCGGTCCCAAGACCGTTGCCAAGATTTACAAGGCTATGCACACGGATGATGAAAAGTATCTGGCCAAGATGATGAAGAAGCACGACCCGCTCAAGGAGCTGCTGGTTGAACTGAACAAACTCAGGTCAACACCGGCACGCCCTGCCTCGGTGCTCGAATCCGTCCTCGCCTTCTATCAACCCATTCTGATTGAAAAATATCCTGACGATTACCCCAAACGTCAGGCCGGACTGGAGCAGCTCAGTCAGATCGCGGTCAATTATACGGATATGGAACTCCTGCTCGGAGACCTCAGCCTTGACGGCGACCCGGAAGAGGAAAAGCGCAAGGAAAATGCAGTGGTCCTTTCAACGGTCCACTCGGCAAAAGGCCTCGAATGGTCCGGTGTCATCATCATTGATCTCGTCGAAGACCGATTTCCCTCCCGCAAGGCCATGCAACGGGCCGAGGACCTGGAAGAAGAGCGTCGCCTCATGTATGTGGCATGTACCCGAGCCAAGGAACAGCTCATGCTCTTTGTCCCCAGTTCAGTATTCAACAGGGCCAGCGGCATGTCGGAACCCACCCTGCCGAGTCCGTTCATCATGGAACTGCCAGAGACTGTATATGACCGTTTAAACGAGTCGTATGGCGGTGGATTGGAGCAACGAAGGCGACCGGCTGCATCGCGTCCGTCCCCTGTTTTCGAGGACGATCCGATCGAGGAGCCTCCTTCAAACCCCAAGGCTTCTCCAAAGAAACTCGGGGTATGCGAGCACAAAATTTACGGAAAAGGCAAGATTATTGCCTATATCGAACCGAACAAATACAGGGTGAACTTCTTTGGATTCGGCCTCAAGGTCATCATCGGAGATTACCTGAAATTCTTATAAAAGAAGTAGAGATATCGAATGAAAAGTGAAGAACAATTCCTTGAACTCATAGACACGTATTTCCCCCGTGATCACGAGTTTCTCAAACTCGGACGCGGTGACGATTGCGCTATACTGGCCGCAAATGAATACTGCGTGTCCTCAGACCTCTTTATCGAAGACGTTCATTTCCGGCGGGACTATTTTTCCGCAGCCGACATCGGCTACAAGGCATTGGCCGTCAATATCAGTGATATCGCGGCCATGGGAGCCAAACCCGTTGCATTTTCTCTGGACCTCATGGCTCCGGCAGACCTGGACAACGGATTCTGGGATGAATTTTTCAAATCCATGTCCATGCTGGCCCGTCAGAGCGGACTGGCCCTTGCCGGTGGCGATCTGAGCCGAGCGGACAAGCTCGGCGTATCCATCACCATCTTCGGCGTTGCCGGCGGTTCCGGTACGTTTATTTCCCGCGGCAACGCTTCTCCCGACGACCTGCTTTTCATTGTGGGCGATATCGGGCTGGCCCGATCCGGCCTGATGGCGCTGGAAGCGACTGGCGTAGCAGCCAGGGAGGTCCTGCCCGCAGCGGTCATGGCGCACCTCCGCCCCAAGCCGAAAGTCATGATCGGCACCCTGCTCAACGCTGCCGGAGTGACATCTCTCATGGATCTGTCAGACGGACTCGCACGGGACCTTCCGCGTCTGCTTGGTCCCGAACGTGGTGCAGACCTGACAATAGAAGAAACCACTCTCCATGGTAATGTTCTTTCATTTGCCCAGACAATCGGAACCGCCCCTCTTGAAGTGGCCATGCTGGGAGGGGAAGACTATGCCCTGCTCGGCGCGGTCAGTCCGGATGCCTTGGACAAGGTCGGCTCTGTGCCCGGTTTGAAAATCATCGGGACCGTCACCGAATCAGCAGGGATCACGCTCAATGGGGCTCCTTTCACAGCGACCGGATTCGATCACTTCGGAAAATAATCGGAGGAAGACATGGACAAGGAACTCGTCATTATCGGAACAATTCATTCGAACATCAAAGACCTGACCAATGCGCCCAAAATGGAAACGGAACCCGGTGCAGTCAGGGCAAAAATCGTCATCGATCCGGCCTATGCCCAAGGCCTTGATTCCATGGCTCCCGGTGCGCAACTCGAAATATTCACATGGTTCCACAAAGCGGAACGCGACGTGCTCATGGTACACCCTCGCGGCAAGACGGAACGTCCCAAGCGTGGGGTCTTCACCACACGCTCCCCTTTCCGTCCCAACCCCATAGGGTTACACCGCGTCACACTGGTCGCCATAGAGGAACCGCTGACTCTGGTAATCGAACCGCTGGAAGCCATTGACGGCACACCGGTCATCGATATCAAACCAGTCCCAAAGGGATCGTAACGGCATGGATTTATTCGAGGCTGTGGAAACCATTGATGAAAATCAGGTGGCCGGATGGGTGCAGACAACAGACGGCGTTCGACTCTGGGTCGACATACGTGGCATGGGCCGTCCCATCGTGTTCATCCATGGTTGGACCATGAGTTCCCTCTTCTGGAGGCGGCAGCACCTCCTGGCCGAGAAATATCAGATAATCACCATTGACCTGCGGGGGCATGGCCGATCTCAAACAACGCCGCGCGGACATACTATTCCTCGCTATGCGACTGATGTTCGCGAAGTCATCTGTGCGCTCAGGTTGACGGACATCATGCTCCTTGGGTGGTCAATGGGCGGCTCCATTGTACTGGAATACTGGTCAAAGTATGGCGCAAACAAACTTGCAGCCATCGGGTTGGTGGAGTCAGCTCCCTACCCCATGTCCCCGGCTCAGTGGAATCCCCATACATGCCGAGGACACGACACCGCTGCGATGCATGCGGATTTCAAGGCAATTGCAGATGATCGTGAAGGATTTGCAGACCGCTTCATCAACGCCATGCATCTTTCGGATGATGCGCCCTCTCATGCCGGTAAATGGATGAAGTCGGAGCAATTACGTGTGCCGGCATCCATTGCCACCGACATTTATGAAGACTATGTACAGCGTGACTATACCTCGGTATTGCCTACCATCACCGTTCCCGCACTCGTTATGTATGGCCGCTCCAGACACATGTGTTACGGGCCTTCCACAGGCAGGTATATCGCTGGCTCCATACCGGAATCGCGGTTCGTGATTCTGGACAAAAGCGGCCATTTGCCTTTTTATGAACAAGCCGAAACATTCAATGCGGCTCTAAGCCAATTCATCGACCAACTGGATTCTTAAGGGAGGATTCATGAAATACGCGTCCATCATCGTAGCCCTGCTTATATCACTGGCCTGCATCACCCCGGCCCGAAGTGCCGAGGAGGCAGGTGTGATTATGCTCGACTCACAGACCGTAGCAGGACAGATGTTGCACCTGAACGGCATTGCCCTGCGCGAAAAGTTCTTTGTTGATGTGTACGTCGCGGGGCTGTATCTCGCTGAGAAATCGACAGATCCTGACGCTATTTTGCAGAAAGACGAAACTCGCATGCTGGTCATGTATTTCGTACATGATGTTGAAGCCAGCAAAATCAACGACGCCTGGTATGAAGGGTTGGAAAATAACGTCGCTCCGATATCGCCTGAACTCAGGGCCAAATTCGACCAATTGGCCGAAATGATGAGTGATATCAAGGAAGATGAATCCATGACCTTCATCTATGAACCCCGCAGAGGGACAACCGTGATTGTCAAAAGAGCGACCAAGGGAACTATTCCGGGAAAGGATTTTGCGGATGCGATTCTCGCAACCTGGATCGGCCCTAACCCCGGCCCGGGGATAAACTTCAAGGAAGCGTTGCTCGGTCAATAGTCTGCTCCAAAATCAGGAACCGTACAGCGACAGTCTCTTGCCAAAACAAACATCAAGAGCATGTGATTCAGCAGCTACTACAACAAAAAAGCCCGGCTTTATGAGCCGGGCTTTTTTTTACATCTGTGGAACAACTCGTTTGATAGGACCAAGAAGCTTAGCCACACGACTACCGGACGGGCTAAGGACTTCACTCGCCCCTCCCGCAGTCTCAAAAGTATAAAAGAGATCAGGATCAATTTCACGGGCAACAACCAGTAGGTGTTTCATGTCCTTTCGTTTGCAGACGACAAACTGGACTGTGACCGGGCCATCCGACCCTTCGCCCGCCACTGTGGTGATCATGAAACCGGCATTACGCACTGCCTCGGCGATGCTATGCCCTTTCCATGCGCTGATGATGCGCACAACGACATTGCCGAGCGCGAGCTTTTTTTCAGCCAGAATGCCAACAACGTTGCCACCGGCAAATCCGACAGCATAACAGACCCCCAAAAACGGTTCGTCACCGACTTTGAGCATCACCGCAGCCGTACCGAAGACCCACAGAGTCATCTCCAGACAGCCCAAAAAAAAGGCCGCTTTTGATTCACCCAGTACGGTCACCATGGTGCGGACAGTACCCAGGGTCAACACCGCAACTTCGGCCAGAAATATAAGTATCCCTAAAAACAGAACATCCATTGTCATGAAACTACCCTCTCAAGCGATTTGAAGAGCGTGGTTTATAGACGTTTTATCTTGGGGTCAAGCAAATATTGAGTCACAAATCAATGACGATTCACACAACGAGAACAGCCACCAGTTGAGCACGAGAAAATGATGAGAGGAAAATAGAATTCAGGGTATAAAAAAAGGTCCCTGCCAGCACGCTGGCAGGGACCTGGAATAGTCTTTTTATCTACCAGAACTACTTTTTCAGCCAGCTCATCATCTCGCGGAGACGACCGCCGACTTCTTCGATCTGAGACTCGGCACCGATGCGGCGCATGGTCTTGAGGCCAACCTGACCGGCTTTGTTGTCCAGAATGAAGTCACGAGCGAACTTGCCTTCCTGAATGTCTTTCAGCACACGACGCATCTCTTCACGAGTTTCGTCAGTGATGATGCGGGGGCCGGTGACGTAGTCGCCGTATTCAGCGGTGTCGGAGATGGAGTAACGCATCTTGGCCATGCCGCCCTCGTACATGAGGTCAATGATGAGCTTGAGCTCATGCAGGCACTCGAAGTACGCGACTTCAGGCTGATAACCGGCTTCCACCAGCGTATCGAATCCGGCTTTGCACAGAGCGGTCAAACCACCGCAAAGCACTGCCTGCTCACCAAAGAGGTCGGTTTCGGTCTCTTCCTTGAAAGTAGTTTCGATAACACCGGAGCGAGTGCCGCCGATACCCTTGGCGTATGCCAGAGCGATATCCATAGCCTTGCCGGAAGCGTCAGTGGCGACAGCGGCGAGGCAGGGAACAGCTCCACCCTCGGTGTAGGTGCGGCGCACGAGGTGACCGGGGCCCTTGGGAGCGATCATGACGCAGTCGACACCTGCGGGAGGAACGATCTGCTGGAAATGAACATTGAAACCGTGACCAAAGGCGATGACGTTGCCTTCTTCAAGGTACGGGAGAATCTCAGCTGCAAAGACAGCAGCCTGGTGCTGATCGGGCAGCAGAATCATGATCATGTCAGCCTGCTTGGAAGCGTCGGCTACGGACATGGGCTCAAAGCCGTGTTCCTTGGCGAGATCATAGTTGGGGCCACCGGGACGCTGTGCCACGATGACATTGACACCGGAATCACGCAGGTTCTGAGCATGGGCATGGCCCTGGCTGCCGTAACCCACAACGGCCACGGTCTTATCTTTCAACAGGCTCAGATCAGCATCTTTCTCATAATACACTTTCATTGGAATAACTCCTCAGTATTTTTTGCCCATACGGGCCACAATGTCTTGATTATATAAACACGTACAAAACCCGGGCGAGGGGTAAAAACCCCTGGCCCGGTGTTTTACCTGATTGCAAATTATAGGTCGAGCTGCATGGAACGCTGCATAGCAACGTTACCAGTCCGAGCGATCTCCTTGATGCCGAAACGGGTGAGCAGATTGACGAGTGCGCCTATCTTTCCCTGGTCGCCCGTTACCTCAATGGTTACCTCGTCGACGCTGACGTCTACAACCTTGCACCTGAAGATGTCAACAATTCGCAGAATTTCTGCGCGTTTTGAATCCTCTGCATTGACCTTGAGAAGGACCATTTCGCGGTCCACGGACTTTAATTCGGTAAGATCTTTGACTTTTATTGTGGGAACCAGCTTGCGAAGCTGTTTGACGATCTGTTCCACGATATTATCATCGCCCTCGGCTACGATAGTCATGAGCGAGACGTCTTTTTCCAGCGTTGGAGCCACATTCAGAGAAAAGATATTAAATCCACGCCCACTGAACAGGCCAACCACTCGGGAGAGGACTCCCGGTTCATTCTCAACGGTGACGGAAAGTGTGTGTTTAGTCATGGCGTCCTCCTAAACCAACAGCATCTCGGTCAGCGACGCGCCAGCCGGAACCATGGGATAAACGTTTTCTTCCTTGGTCACACGAACATCCACGATGACCGGTTTGTCCACAGCAAAGGCTTCGCGCAGCGTTGACTCGACCTTGTCCTTCTCAGTCACTCGATACCCGACCGCTCCGTAAGCTTCGGCCAGTTTAACGAAATCGGGTTGAGCGTCCATGCAGGTGGAACAGTAGTTCTTCTCATAGAAAAGCTCCTGCCACTGACGGACCATACCGAGAAAGCCGTTGTTGAGGATGACTATTTTCACGGGCAGCTTATTGCAGACCGCGGTCATCATTTCCTGGATACACATCTGAATCGAACCATCACCGGCGATGTCGATAACCAGTTTGTCCGGGAATGCGCGTTGCGCCCCCAAAGCCGCGGGAAAACCATAGCCCATGGTCCCAAGGCCACCGGAAGTCAACAAGGTGTTGGGCTTGGTGTATTTGTAGAACTGGGCAGCCCACATCTGGTTCTGACCGACTTCCGTAGCGATAATGGCATCGCCTTTGGTAATTTCATAAATTTTTTCGACAACGTATTGCGGTTTGATGTCCTCACCGTCATCGATGTACGTAAGCGGATGTTCCTTGGCCCATCCCTTAACCTGCTCCACCCAGTCCCCATAGCTTTCCGCCCAGTCAAAGTCACCGAGAGTCGCCTCAGTCTCTTTTTTGAGGGCAGCCAGAGCCGACTTGCAGTCAGCAACCAGCGGCACATGCACAGACACGTTCTTCTGAATGGAAGTCGGGTCCACATCAATGTGTACGATGGTGGCATTGGGCGCAAAGGTGTCCACCTTGCCGGTTACACGGTCATCGAATCGTGCGCCAACGGCCAGAAGCAGATCACAGTTGTTCACTGCCATATTTGCGGCGTACGCCCCGTGCATGCCCAGCATACCGAGAAAAAGATCATCATCACCGGGAAAGGCGCCCAACCCCATGAGGGTCGAAGTCACAGGGATATTAAGCTCCTTGCCCAGCCATGTGAGCTCTTCGTGACTACCTGACGTAATAACGCCGCCGCCCGTATAAAAAAGCGGCTTCTTGGCATTCTTGAGCAGCTTGACCACTTTGCGAACCTGCCCGATGTGCGGCTTCTTGGTTGGCTTGTAGCTGCGCATGGAGACATCTTCCGGATAATCGAATTCAATCAACTGCTGCTGAACATCCTTGGGCAGGTCTACCAGGACCGGTCCGGGGCGACCGGACCGGGCCAGGTAAAATGCCTGCTTGAGGACACTCTGGAGTTCAGAGATATCCTGAACAAGATAGTTGTGCTTGGTACATGGCCGAGTGATGCCCACGGTATCCACTTCCTGAAACGCATCGTTGCCGATGAGCGCCCGTGGCACCTGGCCAGTTATAATGACTACCGGGATGGAATCGGCATATGCTGTTGCAATACCGGTTACCGTGTTGGTAGCACCGGGACCGGAAGTGACGAGACAGACTCCAACCTGGCCAGTGGCCCGGGCATATCCGTCTGCAGCATGAATGGCACCCTGTTCGTGACGCACTAGGATATGCTCAACAGAGGATTTGGGAATCTCGTCATAAATGTCAATCACGGCTCCCCCGGGGAAACCGAACATGACATCAACATTTTCCTTTTCCAGACACTTCAAAAGAATCTGGGCCCCGGTCAATTTCATTTTATGCCTCCGAAGTACGGTATTTATCGAGCAGGCCCTGCAATTGAGTTTTGCCTGCCAGCTTCTTTTTCTTGAGTTCCTTTATCTCCTGAATCTCGGTGGGAGATTGGTAGCTCTTGGCTTCGAGTTTTTCCAACATTTTTTCGTACACAGAATGTTGATCCCACAAAGCCTTAATCTGAGTGTCTTCCACCCCGTGCTTCTCAATGAGTTCAAGGTCACTGGCTTCCATGTGCTACTCCTTTTTACAGGTTATCGCAGTTGCCATCTGGAAGAAGAATCCCCCAATCCGGCTCAACTGCCGTATCCAATGTCAACAGCTTCTTCCGATTGGTAAAACCGGATATGATAGCTACCTGACTTTTTTTCATTTTCAACCTTTCGGCCAGAAATTTGACCAGCCCTTTGTTGGCTTTGTTGTCAACAGCAGGAGCGGCAAGGCGAATCTTTACACATCCCTGATACTCCCCGGCGACTTCACTCTTGCGAGCTCCGGGTTGTACCCAGACTGACAAACGCCACCCATCACTGTGTTTTCTGACAAATTCCGGCTTTGAAATTTTCACACTCCGTATCAGTCAACCTTTTGCAGATACTTGAGCTTGGACTCCATCTCTTCGATCTTGTCCCGCTCCGGATCTGACATTTCCAACATTTCAAGGTGTGAATTCAACAACCCCTTGAGCTGGATTTCAAACTGTGTCCGCGTCCGTTTCAGAGACTCGATCTCCTCATGAATCTGGGCCAGTCTACTATGCCCTTTCTGGACGGTCGCGTCAGCCTTGACGCGGGCCTCATCCAGAATGATCTGCGCCTCTTTGCTGGCGGTGACCTTCAGGTCATCCACCATTCTCTGGGTCGACATGAGAGTGTCTCGCAGGGTTTCATCCCGCTGACGAAACTCTCTCAACGTCTTCTCCATGCGCTTGATTTTCTTTTGCATGTTTTTCTGGTTATCCGCTGCGTCGCCCAACACTTCGGCCAGTTCAAGCATGAACTGATCGACCTCCACTCGGGAATATCCGAACACCCCTCGTGAAAACTGTTTATTGAGCAAATCAATCTTGGAAACTGTCATGACAGTCCTCCTTTTCGTTGACTACATGGAATACCCGGAACTCAAGGAGAGTGCGAGTCTCATGAGATTTTGGACAACAACTATCTTACACACCTGAATAGCAATAAGAACCACTATCGGAGACAGGTCAAAACCACCGATAACGGCAAAAGGCATCCAACTGCGAATCTTGTAAAAAACAGGCTCAGTCACGCCTCGCAAAAAGCGTACGATAGGATTGTATGGATCTGGATTGACCCATGAGAGTAACGCGGAGATGATGACAACCCACATATAAATTGTAAGAACAGAATCCAAAATAAAAGCCGTAGCCTGGACGATTGAGCCCAAGAACCCTTCCATATCTCCTCCGGGTGGCAGAGCACAAAGCCCGCCAGTATTATCAATGATGGTAATTTCGCACAGCGAATAGCAAGAATCAAGCTTAAAATAGCCGAATTCGCGCTTAATAACACCGCTGCATAGCGGCCTTGATGTCCCAAAAACTCTCGATGTGCACATCAGCCCTCAAGGCACTGTGCTTATAGGCCCAGAAACGGACGCCAGCGGCCTGTGCCGCCAACTCATCAACCTTGGAGTCGCCAATATACGCAAGCTCATGAGGCTCTATGTCATGATCGCGCATAATGGTATGCAACCCTTCAGGATGCGGCTTGGGTGCGCAGACCTTTTCGGATGAAATAACCGGGAGAAAAAAGCCTTCCAGGTCCATCATATTGAGGATGAACCCTATGGACTCCCCTCGACTGGTATTAACGGCCAGCCTAAACCCTGCATCCCGCAGCCACCAGACAAATTCACGAATACCTTCAGACCGCTTGAGATACTGATACAGGGAAGTGGAATCAAAATTCTGAACCACCTTCCATGCCTCGTCAAACTGCCCTTCCGGCACAATATGCTGCACGGCATCCTTGTGGGTACGGCTATGCACGAAAACCTTTTCTGATTCCGTCAGTGGCGGCAGATCAAGTTGCTCCTTGATAGCGCTGTAATAGCGCATGTTCGCTTCATAGGAATCGATGAGCACGCCATCACAGTCAAAGACAACGGTCTTCACCCCTTCAAGCACTCTGAGGTCCATTATTGGGTTGGCAAGCGCCATGAACAACTCCGTTTGTTATTTTATGACCGCAACGGTCACATCCCTGAGGGCGAGGGGCATATCTTCGGGCGCCCGACGGCGTCCGGCAAACTTCCAGGCAGGCAGCGTAGCTGTGAACAAGCCGTCTTTCTCCTGCGAAAACTCAATACCGTACTCTTCCCATGCCTCCTGCACCTCCTTGTCTCCACAGACAAGGACCGTCCCTTCAGGAATAAAACCGGGCAAGGCTTCTATAACCCGTTTCCAGGGCAGCGGGATGGTTTGTCCGTCGGATACGCCTCCGGTGTGGCTCTCGGCGCTGCCAAGGTCCACCACCCTTTTTTCCAGTCGATCTTCATCCTCAACGCCCATGGTCTTATCCATGGACTTCCATGAATCCTTGACGCCCTGCTCCAGTCCTTGCAGTTCAATCATGCGCTCTTCAAAAAACCAGGCAAGCAACAGGACGAACTGCGCCTTGGAGCGCGCTTCCTTTTCTTCTCGCTCCTTCTGGTTCTTCTCCAGAACGTCCGTAAAACGCTCCGTCAATTGCGCCTGGATGGACATGGACGACCCTTCGTAAAAATCGTCGGCAGTGACCGCTCCGAAATAGGCCATTTCGCTGGGATCTTTGAATTGTTCACCAAAGTTGATGCAATCATTGATCAATGCGTTGGCATTCTTGAAATCCAAGGGCAGATTGTCGGGCCGGAAACCGTTATCAAAAGGCTTTTCCACCAATCCGGGATCAAAAAAGGTGAGCCCCTCAAGCGGTTCCCCCGACCACAACGAGGGGTGCAGATACGGAAAAGAGAGCAGCATATGAAGACTCCTTGACTAGCTATTTAGTCTCATTTTCATGAGCATCACGTTCAAAATGGCGACATCGCCCATGGCACTTGGGCTGCGACAGAATACAGACGCCCTCAGCCTGATGGCGACAAGCAAGGGCCGGAGCCCCCGGCTCAAAAACATAGCGCTGACAGTGAAACACCTCTCGGGCCAACCGTTGAAACTGTCGGTTCCAGAGATCGGGGACAGCGTCCTGCTCCACACCAAAGCCCTCTGCTCGGGCCAAAAAATCATCAAAGGCGGATTCCCATCGTTCAATAACCTGACATCGCCAAGAGCGGGTGTACCCCGGATTGAGCCATTCCTGATAGGAACAGTGACCCAACGCATAGTGTCGGCATGAATCGCCGGGGAGTCTCTTGATATTGCCCATGTTCACCTTTGTTCGTATTCATACGGACTTGCATGCCAACTCTGGCCGCATGCCGATTGGTTTGATGTAAGACCCACACACCTAATTGTAAAGGTGGAAACCATGCATAATTTCACCCTGATGCCAACACGTAAAGAGATCGGAGTCCTTGACTGTGTTATGGCCCGGGTGTATATGCACTGACATCGTATAATCGTGAAGACATTCACCGAATTGGAGGCAATATATGTTCGGACTCGGAGTACCTGAACTTCTTATCATTCTCGCCATTGCTGTTTTCATCTTTGGCGCGAAAAAACTACCGCAGATCGGCGACGGCATCGGCAGAGCCATCAGCAACTTCAAAAAGGCCACCAATGAGCCTGAAGAAATTGATGTCACCCCTAAATCGGATAAGAGTGAAGACAAGAAAGAAAGCTAACCCGCTCGCATACGAAAATTTCAAGCCCGGCTGTCATGCAGTCGGGCTTTTCTTATACCTCGCCACTCTCTTCGGAAAAGAGTTCAAAGCCTCGACGAACGTACGCGACCCCCGACACAACAGTTGCCGCGCCCGTTATCCAGACAAAGGCTCCGGTGGTACCGGGGAAATCCAGATCAAACGAACGCTGAATCATCACGAAAATCACCAGGAAAATCTGAGCGGCTGTGGTCATCTTACTGATCCAGATGGGTTTGATGCGGCTTCTGACATCCACACCCCAAAAACTGAGCACAGCCAGTCCGCCGATGATGATGACGTCACGACTGACGACCAGCACGGTAAATCCACTGGGAATCCAGCCTTTTATGGCCAGACAAATAAATGAAGTAACGAGAAGAGCCTTGTCTGCAAGCGGATCAAGCATGGCCCCGAGTTGGGTACGCTGATTCCAGATACGGGCGAGGAACCCGTCAAGGGCATCCGTCAGACCTGCTATGGCAAAAAGAATCCACGCGAGGTTAAAGTTCTCGCTGATATAGGCCATGACAAAGAGTGGCGTCAGGAAAATCCTGAGGATAGTCAGAATATTCGGAATGGTCCAAATGGTATCCCCGGGCACAACAGTCCTCTACTTGTCTTCCTGATGCAGATGAAAACTCAAACCACGCTGCGGCAAGAAACTGGTCAACAACATATTCAGCCGCTCATGATCCGTGACACTCATGCCCCAGGTGGCACCAACACCGGAGGCCTGCATATCCATATCGACGAGTTTGACGTTCTGGACGGCTCCATCCCACTTTTTCAAGACCCTGTCGAACTCCAAGACCCCGTCAGGTGAGAACCAGCCGGAAATGGTCAGAAGCTCGGAGGGGCCCTTTGCAGCAGTTTTCTGTGTACGAGAAAAATATTTGGACCAGAGATCGAACCAGACCACAGCCATGTCTTTGTTGATGCTGACCCATTCACGATCTTCGACGACCAAGTGCCCCTTGTAAGTGCCCTCGGCCGTCTTCTCCAGGGTAAAGGCCGGGAACACGTCACCGGCAGACTCCAGCCCTGTCAACAGCATGAGCCCCTGCAATCTGAGCAAGTCCTCTTCCTTGATGGAACTGGGCCAGATGACAGACGCTGGCTGCGATGTCTCCAGGGTAGAAACAATACCCATATGCTTGAGACCGTCACGCAATGACCTGCGGTTCACCCGCACATCCAGACTCATATCCAGCCCGCCTTCAACGACTTTGGAGGATAAAATCTTGTATCCCTGAACATACGGCCGCCCGTGATTGACAAGATACTGCCTGAAGAGTTCTGCACGCTCAGCCCCCAGCTTGGAGGAAAGCATGCGCTGCGCCTCTTCCATGATCGCCTGAGCAAATCCCTCGGAAAGGGCCTGTTTCCGCAACTCCATGGCAGACATATCTTCTTTCAGAGGAGTAAAAACCGTGACTTTTGCAGCCAACACAGGGTTGATAGCAACAAGCAGGAAAAGAACTGAAAGGAATAAGAATATCGAAAATTTACGCATCTTCATTACACTTCTCCATCAAGGCAGAGTTTTCACCCTGCAAAATCGTGGGTTTATCCACAACAATAACCACCCTGCAATTGGCTGCTATGGCATCATTTTCCATGATTGCCCTGACCAGTTGCGCCATGGGTGTGGGAATAATCAAATCGGTTCGCCAGGAGCCATAGGTGCTCATGGCCTTAACGATCAAGGGATTTTTGCCTACCCGACTGCTCAGTACGGGCTTGTCCATGCGCTTGGCATAGGCCACCAGGCCCTTATTGACAACATTCTCCCGACTCACAAGGAAGGTCCCGTATGCTCCCAATCCATCCTGACCATAAATGACCGGAGCCAGAGCCGGGATGATCTTCAAGCCGCGGGCGTCAATGATGACCCCGGTATAACTGGCTGCATCGCCAGCGGGCAAGGGCTCATCATCGGAAAAATCAAAACTTTTCTCCAACGAAGTTGACAGTTTGGGCGGAATTCCACTCTGGAACTGAATGGTCTTGGGAAAAACGAGATCAGCCAGATTGCCCCTGAAGGTTTCGGACACCTTTACCGTACCACCTTCATCATAGATGCCGGGGCCCGTAAACAATGAATTGTGAACCAGCCCCCGAACCTGTGCTGCAACCCCCGCCTCACCGGAGAGATAACTGCTGACAGTCTGCCTTGAGTCAATGCGCGTCGCCATGATCATGCCAAGCAACTGCTTGCGGGCCAGGGAAGTGGCCTTGCGAATGGCAAACGGAGAAGCTGTCACTTTTCCACTACCCGGGCTTTTTTCCATGCCTCTCACAACCGTGAGCGCACCGTCACCCCAGGCAATGGTTCCCCCATTGTCAAAGTATTGCACGAAGCCGGTAAAAGCCTGTGCAGGGACGGAAAAAGTGATTAACGACAAGGCAATAAATAAATACAATCGAAATGACATCGGTGTGCTATCCTCTATATTCAATGCCGTGACCGGCAGATACTATCAATGCTTCACCGCATGTATCGTGGTTGATGCTTTTCTGCAAGCCGCTTGCCCCTCCCCTGCGTGGATGCTACAGGATGCGTTGCGGCACTCAAACCACTGGAGACTGAATGCTTGTCCACCTGATGCAACATGGCGCATGCCTGTCCAAAGAACTCGATCCCACCCAGCCCCTCAGCCCTGTAGGACGTGAGCAGGTAGAAAAATCAGCACGGGCTGCCAGAGTGCTGGGCCTGCGTTTTGAACTGGTCGTTGCCAGCCCCAAGGTCAGATCCATTCAGACAGCCGAAATAATGGCCCAGTATACAGGCTACCCCACATCCAGAATTCAGGTAACCGAATCTGTCAAGGCGATGACTCCCGCCACTGAAACAATTCACTATATTCGGGAATATGACGGCCTGGAGTCCATTCTCATTGCCGGGCACCTGCCTTCGCTCGGTTCAGTGGCCTCGGAAATTCTCGTGCCGGGGAATAATGTGGATATTGCCATCGAAAATGGCGGGATCATACAACTCAAAATGATTGTCAGCGAAAAAAAAGGGACCTTGAATTGGTATCTGACCCCTTCGCAACTCAGTGCAATCGCGACAGATTAAATCCTTTCTGCCAACCACGTCTCCACAAGATCTGCAATGCGATCATTCTCGCCTGGTGTAAACCAGTGGATGTCGGTTTCCTTGTTGAACCAGGTGATCTGACGCTTGGCATAGGCCCGCGTATTCTTGACCCAACGATACCGGGTCTCTTCCAATGACAACTCGTCACGAAGAAATCCCAACAGCTCAGCACAGCCGATACCGGTCCATCCGGGAGCGTTCCTGTCCGAACATTTCGCATAGGCTGCCCTGGATTCATCAATGGCACCGTGCGACAGCATGCTGCCGATGCGATTGGCCAAATGCGGCTCCAGATCATCCAGCCTGATCTTCATGCCGATCTTGAGGGCATCATAGGGGGCGGGCGTGTGCTCACTTTCCGTATGCCACCAGGTCATGTTCTTGCCGGTTGCCAGAAAGACTTCGGCTGCACGGGCGTTGCGCTGGGTATCATTGGGATGAATCTTGGCCGCATAGTCAGGGTCAGTCTTCACCAACTCCGCATGCATCACCTGTGGGCCGTCCTTTTTCACACGAGCAAGAACCTGCGCCCGAATCTCCTCCGGTATCTCGGGGATAGGCGCAATCCCCGAAAGCAGGGAGCGCAGATAGAGACCAGTCCCTCCCACCAGAATAGGCAGCCTTCCACCTGCGCGGACTTCCTCGATCTTCTTCACGGCCAACTCTACAAACCGGGCCGCCGTCATTTTCTCTTCCGTGGCCAGAAAACCATACAGCAAGTGGGGACATGCGGCCTGCTCCTCTGCATCGGGCTGTGCCGTAATGAGAGGGAAATCCGCATACACCTGACGGGAATCAAAATTGATAACACTGGCAGCCATTCGCCCTGCAATGGCAATGGCCGCAGCGGTCTTGCCGGTACCGGTAGGTCCCAACAGACAGACAATGGGAGGCTTGCTACTCATGCCCTTTTCTTTTCCCGCTTGCTGGTTTGAAACCATACTTCACGGCCAGAGCCTTCATCACCGGCCCCGGAACCAATCCACGGACATCCCCTCCATACTGGGAAACTTCCTTCACGATGGTGGAACTCAGATACATCCACTTGAAATCCGTCATCATGAAGACCGTCTCAATCTCTCTTTCCAGCTTACGGTTCATGAGGGCCATCTGAAACTCATACTCGAAATCCGACACAGCACGCAGGCCACGCATGATGGACCCCGCGTTGACGGACTCTACATAATCAATGAGCAGGCAGTCGAAAGGCTCGACCGTGATTCGAGGTTCATCCCTGAACACTTCCCGAGCAAGAGCGACACGCTCCTCAATGGAGAAAAGGGTTTTCTTGGGCGTGGACTTGGCAACGGCAAGAATAACATTATCAAAAACCTTGAGACCACGCCGCGTCAAGCTGACGTGTCCCATAGTCAACGGGTCAAAGGTGCCTGGGTACACAGCCAATCTGGGGTTCAATTCCGCCATAAAAATATCCTGGTCTGACCATATTCTCGGTCTGTTAACAATTCCATATCAGCAATCGGCCCCTCGGTGGGAGCCTCTATCGCAGTTTCAACTTCGGCCAACACAAAGGCTCCCGAAGCAATCCACCCATTCTTCAGCGCTTTTTCCAAAGCCGGAATCAACAGATCTTTCCCGTAAGGCGGGTCAATGAATACCAGATCAAAGGGCTCTTCCGGTTGTTTGGACAGAACGCCGAAAAGATCCTTGCTGACCACCTTGGAGTACTGTTTCGGCACATTGAGCTCTGCCAGATTCTTCCTGATCAGCCCCGCGGCCTTGGCACTTTTCTCGACAAACCACGCAGTTGTGGTTCCCCTGCTCAAACATTCCAGAGCCAGACTGCCGGACCCGGCAAACATGTCGATGACCCGGACATCGGGAAAGCATATACCACGCGCCATGAGCATGGAGAAGATGGACTCTCTCACTTTCATGGTAGCGGGTCTATATCCCGGCCCTTCGCAGGTCTTGATCCTGCGGCCTTTATATTGTCCACCAACTATTCGCATATTTACATCTCGGAGACGAGCTCAACGATATTTCGATTGATGTCAAGCAACTTGTCTCGCAGCTCGGCCTGATCCACCCAGGGACGGTTTTCCACATCGTGAACACGTTTCTTCAATTCTGCATACAAATTCTCAGAATCTGCCAGCAGGAATTCCCAGTCCACACGCGGTCTCGCGACCTCCATGTCCACCACAGACATGAATTCGGCCCCGGGTTCAAGTTCCAGCTCTTCCATGTATTCCGGAATATGAACGGAAAAACCGAATTTATCAGTTATAAGCGCACCGAATTCCTCCTGGACCTCAGCCTCGCCATGGACCAGGATCACCTTTACCGGCTTGCCTTTCATGGTGCCGAGCCAGTTCATCAGCTCATCCTGACCGGCATGGCCAGAGAAGCTGTTAATGGTAAAGATCTTGGCATTAATCGCAACCTCTTCACCGAAGAGGCGAATCTTATTGGCACCCCCCAAAATCTTTCTGCCGGGCGTACCGACACCCTGCCAGCCGACAAAAACCACGCTGGCTCCAGGGCGCCACAGGTTATGACGCAAATGATGCTTGATGCGACCGGCGTTCGCCATACCGCTGGCAGATATAATGATGGCAGGGCCGCGTGTTTCATTAATGGCCTGGGATTGCTCCCGGCTTTCCGTGAAATGCAGATTCGGCAAGTCCAGTGGGTTCTCTCCATTCGCCAAGAGCTTCCGCGTCTCTTCGTCAAAGAATTCAGGATGCTTGCGAAAGATTTCCGTAGCTCGAATCGCCAGGGGACTGTCCAGATAGACTGGCATATCCGCCGGCACTTTACCCTGCTTCTGCAAAAGGAACAGGGTATAGATCAACTGCTGGGAACGCTCCACGGCAAATGCGGGGATAACCACCTTTTCCTTATGCTCATAGCTATAGGCAATAGCCTCGGCGAGCTCGTCCATACTGCCCGCCTCATCCTTGTGATTTCGGTTGCCATATGTGGACTCAAGAAAGAGATAATCAGCACAATCAACCTCTGTCGGGTCGCTTATGATCAACTGTTCCGGACGCCCGAGATCTCCGGAGAAAACCAATTTGGTCGACTTGCCGTCCTGCTCGTACTCCACTTCAATAAATGCAGAACCGAGAATATGCCCGGCATCTTTATAGGTGACTTTAATACCTGGAGCAGGCTCAAATGTCTTGGCATATTCAACGGTTGCCAGAAGAGGCATCGTATTTTCAGCATCCGTGGTGGTGTACAGCGGCCTGATGGGCTGACTCCCGACACGCAGGCGCTTCCGGTTGGCCCATTCAGCCTCCATCTCCTGTATATGCGCACTGTCGAGGAGCATGATCTCAAGCAGGCTCCGCGTGGCCGCCGTACAATAAATAGGATTTTTGAATCCCTTGGAGACCAGGGCCGGAAGCAGACCGGTGTGATCTATATGCGCATGAGTAATCAAAATGAAATCGAGCTGTTTTCCATTATATTGATCAAAATTCCAATTGCGCTTCTCGATCTCCTTGTTACCCTGATGCAGACCGCAATCAAGCGCGAACCGTGTTGAGCCGCATTCAAGAATATAACAGGAGCCACTGACGGTTCGGGCTGCGCCCATGAAAGTAATTTTCATTAATGATCCCCATGATGAGTTCTATTGGAAGGAGTATGAACAATCCACTTCCGCACATGACGAAATAAGTGTAGTGATTTGACATCGAAACACAGTGTTAGCTGTCACTATTACATGCCTCATTAACCGCATTCAGGCAACAATTCACTTTGATAATCCAAGGAGAAACAATGATTCAACGCTCTAAGCAGTTCCTCATCGACGACCTCTCCATCAAGGAGTCCTGGAGGCTCTTCAAGATCATGTCCGAGATTGTGGATGGTTTTGAAAACCTGTCCGACATCGGCCCTGCCGTATCAATGTTCGGATCGGCCAGGACCAAGCCCGAGGACCCGCTTTACCAACAGACTGTCAAGCTTTCCAAGGCGCTCTCCGAGGCAGGATACTCCATCATCACAGGAGGCGGCCCCGGTCTCATGGAAGCCGGCAACAAAGGCGCATATGAAAACGGCGGTGAGTCCATTGGACTACATATCCACCTGCCCATGGAGCAGCACAACAACCCATATCTAAATATACGCAGTGATTTCAGATATTTCTTTATTCGCAAGCTGATGTTCATCAAGTACGCCATGGCCTACGTGGCCCTGCCTGGAGGCTATGGCACTTTGGACGAGCTGTCAGAAGCATTGGTGCTTATCCAGACTCACCGCATCAAGCCCTTCCCCATCGTCATGTTCGGTGTGGACTACTGGTCTGGCCTCATCGACTGGTTTAAAAAACAGTTGATCAGCAATGCCTTCTGCAAGGAAGAAGATCTTGATCTCTTCATCCTTACTGACGAAATCGATGAAGTGGTCAACCATATCAAGAAACACGTCATTATCTAGTTGTGACCAATCAGCAAAAAGCGCTCATATTCGGCCTGGTTGCCGTGGGCATATGGTCCACGGTAGCCTCGGCCTTCAAAATCGCACTCAGACACCTGGACCCCCTCCAGCTCCTTTTGTGCGCCTGTATCGCCTCCATCCTGGCGCTCGGCGGCATCATGGCCTACCAGGGGAAATTGCGTACACTCCTGCACATGGAAACGCGCGAAAAAGCCAGATGCTTCCTGCTCGGATTACTCAATCCGTTTTTGTACTATATGATTCTTTTCAAGGCGTATGACCTGCTACCGGCGCAGGAGGCGCAGCCCATCAATTATACGTGGGCCATCACCCTGTCGCTCCTGTCCGTACCTCTGCTTGGACAAAAACTCTCTCTCAAGGACCTGGGAGCCATTTTGCTCAGCTATTTCGGCGTGGTGGTCATCTCGACCCACGGCGATGTCCTATCCCTTCATTTCACCAATCTCACCGGCGTGGGACTGGCACTGGCAAGCACGATCATCTGGGCGCTCTATTGGATTTTCAACACCAGAAGCACAGCCGACCCTTTAGCAGGACTTCTCCTCAGCTTTCTCTGTGGTTTTCCATTCATTCTCAGCGCCACACTCTTCTTTTCGGAACTCCCAGCACTCACGCTGAGTTCAACACTGGCAGCGGGCTACGTCGGATTTTTCGAGATGGGCATCACCTTTGCCCTCTGGCTCACGGCAATGAAATACGCGGCACAACCGGATGGCGGCGGAACCGTCAGAGTCGCCAATCTGATTTTCCTCTCCCCTTTCCTCTCCCTCATATTCATTTACTTCCTTCTGGGAGAGGAGATACTGCCTGCCACCGTTGCCGGCCTCGGGTTGATCATTGCGGGCAACGCCCTGATGCAGTATTCGCCCAAAAGCGCCCGAAAGTCCTAGATGGCCACCCTGACATCGGCGGCGATGACGCCCTTTGGATTACCGTTCCCGTCAAAGAAAGGGCTGGAAACAGTGATACAGCTCTCACCCGATGCAGAAGAAGTGTAGACATCCGAAATGTAGTATGTCCGGTTATCCATGGCTCCACGGAACCAGGGACGTGTCGCCCAGTTCGACCCAAAAGCCGAAGCATCCTCACTATACCCTGACACATGGCCACCGATATTACTGACAGTCTGCGTACCTTTTTCATCAGTGATATATAACAGTTCGAGATACTCAGTGCTTCTGAGTACGCGACGCATGGCGTTCTCCTGACGCGCCCGTTCCCCGGACTGAATATCCTGAGTGCCAGCCATTTCGCCAAGTATTTCCTGAACCTTGCCATTACCCACGAGACGAAAAACTCCGGTCATGGTTGTCAGATCATCCACACCACCGGCCAGTTTATTCAAGGCCTCGGCAGCTTCCGCCATACCTCTGCCGGTTTCAGCGGAAATCGAATTGATCTCCGAGATGGTTCTGGTGACTTCTTCACTTGCGATCGACTGTTGAGACGTGGCAGCGGCAATGCCACTGATACGCTGTGCGCTGGCGCCCGAATGAGAAACAATCTCCTCAAGGGCCTGACCGGATTCCTGAGCCAAACCGGAAGCCTCATCAGCCAACGAGGCAATGGACTGAACCCCTTCAATGGTTTGGGATACGTGCGCCTGAATTCCCTCGATAGCCACACCGACATCTCTGGTAGCGTCCATGGTTTTTTCAGCCAATTTACGCACTTCGTCGGCCACGACCGCAAACCCTCGTCCGGCTTCACCGGCACGGGCGGCCTCAATGGCAGCATTGAGCGCCAAAAGATTGGTTTGATCCGCGATATCCGAGATGACTCCCATGATCTGCCCCACGCCCTGAGCCTGTGTGCCAAGGCCGGCGACCTGATCGGTTAACGACACGGCATTCTCGGACACTGTGCCTATGGATTGCAGGGTCTTGCTGACCACGCCTGAACCGTCGGAGGCTCGCTCCATAACCTGTTGCGCTTCGGAAGCCGCAGACGCTGCGCTTTCAGCGGTCTCACTGACAGCCGCATTCATTTCTTCCATTGCCGACGCGGCCTCGGAAATAAACCGTTGCTGTTCAGCGGCCCCTTCCTGGGCCTTGGTAGAAGCGGTCTCAAGCTGATTGGATTGATTGCGTATGGACTGGACCGACTGATCCAGTGTCTCGGCTGCGGAAAGAAGGCCCTGACAGCGGGCAAGTTCCCCCTGTTCGCGAGCAGTTGCAGCCTGCTCCAAGGCTTCACATGTCTTGCTGTCCGCAGCTTGAGCTACATTTTCGCACTCAATTACCCGCGAATCTAACTGCTCAATCTTATTAACAATTTGGTTCAACTCATTACAAATTACACCAAAATTGTCATCTTTCCCTTCAGGCAATTGCGCAGGACTTTCCCCACGCGAAAGAAGCGAGACAAACTTTATCAACACGCTGTATTTACTGTTGAAATATCGCCGAGTCACCAATACGGCAAGCATACAAGCCACCATGGCCAGCACCCCTGTTGCCATGAGCAACCACTGAAGCTGGTCCACCTCTGCTGACAGAATTGTAACCTGATCGTTTGACGCCCATGCCGGGATTGCGGAACCTGCCAGTAAAAGCACTGCTCCAAATACTCTCATATTTACCGCCATATAGGATTTTTTCCCTATCATTTATACACCATTTCCCATTAATTTATCTAAAATCAACAGGGGAAGACATAGCAATTCACAGACCAGACCAAAACAGTCTGAAATTATTTTCCAATAATTTTGTCAACGATCACAGCAGACAGCATTTTCCAGACAAACTCTAGAAAATCTCTAGCATAAAAAAAGCCAGCCAAAACAAGGGATTTTCTTTGGCTGGCGGATAAAATACAAAATTTTACAAAAAGTCGGGATCAATTCCCGCTTTACCACCTGCCAAAATAAGCTTCATATAGCGGATAGTGCGGTCATCCACCGGGACAATGGGGAAGTTTTCGCGACAGGCATCACACTGGGCCATGGCAGGTCTGGATGGTGCGATAAGCGGAACCTCACGGCTGCAGTGGGGACACGGATAGAGAAAGATCATCTCCATGGCCGCAGGTTTGACCGGAGTCAGTGGTTTCTTTGAGTCAGCCATTGTCATCCTTTTTTCACCAGGTTTCTGCCTGTCATCGCAGCAGGCAGTTCAATATCCCACAATCCGAGAATGGTGGGTGCGAGGTCGCCGAGAATTCCTTCATCAAGGGCCACACTTTCGCACCCTTTTTCAATATAGACAAGAGGCACCGGATTCAGGGAATGGGCCGTATGCGGCGAACCGTCTTCGGCTATCATCTGCTCCGCATTGCCATGATCCGCCGTAAGCAGAACGCGTCCGCCGGACTCGATGACCGTGTTAACGATGCGCTTCACACAGGCGTCAACCGTGACACACGCCTGATTGGCCGCTTCGATAATGCCGGTATGACCGACCATGTCGAGGTTGGCCAGGTTGCAAACAACAAGGTCATAGCCCCCCCACTTCCCGATCAATGTGTCCGCGACTTCATCCGCACTCATCTGCGGCTTGAGGTCGTAGGTAGCCACCTCACGCGGAGACGGAATCATGACACGATCCTCTCCTTCAAAAGGCTCTTCGCGTCCACAATTGAGGAAGTAGGTCACATGGGCATATTTCTCAGTCTCGGCGATACGCAATTGCTTCATGCCGTGCTCACACACAACCTCGCCCAGAGTGCCATCATAGCTTTCCGGGGGAAATGCCATAGCCAACGGGAAGGTTGATTCATACTGCGTCATGGTCGCAAACATGGCTGGTTCAACCATTTTGCCACGTTCAAATTCACTGAAATCCTTTTCGAAGACAGCCCGACTGATTTCTCGAGCGCGATCTGCACGAAAGTTGAAAAAGAAGAGGCCGTCACCGTCACCGATGGTTCCATCAACACCGGTCACTATGCTCGGTTTGATGAACTCATCGTTTTCACCGGCGTCATAGGAGGCCTGAATACCGACAAGCGGATCGTTGATCTCAACGCCCTCGCCTTCAATCAACGCCTTGTAGGCCACTTCCACCCGTTCAAATCGTTTGTCGCGATCCATGGCCCAATACCGGCCACTGACTGTCGCGACCTGTCCGATGCCGAGTGTTTCCATTTTTTCCATAAGCTGGCGAACATATCCCAACCCGCTCGTTGGACCGGTGTCACGCCCGTCCATGAACACATGGACGAACACCTGCTCCAGACCCGCAGCCTTTGCGGCTTCCAGAAGCGCATAAATATGATTCTGATGACTATGCACACCACCGTCTGAAACCAGCCCCATGAGATGCAAACGCCCAGTACCCGCCCGGGTCTTGTCCATGAGGTCCTTGAGGACAGCGTTGTCAGCAAAGGAACCATCTTCGATGGCCATGTCTATCCGGGTCATGTCCTGATAAATGACACGACCGCCGCCGATGTTCATATGCCCAACTTCCGAATTCCCCATGAACCCATCAGGCAGACCGACGGAACGCCCGGAGCACAGCAATTGTGAATGAGGATACGTCTCGAATAATCCATCAAGGAACGGCGTTGCGGCATTCCGCACGCAATTTCCCTTGCCCTCAGGAGCGAGTCCCCATCCATCAAGAATCAGCAGCAGGGTTTTGGTCATCTCGGCCATGATTTCTCCAGACTAAATGTCAATTGTGAGCGCTTCGGACCACATGCCTTCAATGTTGTAAAAGTCCCTGAGTTCAACCAGGAAGATGTGCACTAGGACATCATTGAGGTCCACCAACACCCATTCGCCGGTCTTATGACCTTCCATGCTCAGAAATTCGAGTTTCTCTTCGGCGGACCGTTGCAGGATGTTTTCGGCAAGCGCCTTGGCATGCTTCACACCTCGGGCTGACACGATAATGGTCATATCCGTCACGGAGCTGATTTTGGACACATCCAGCACAATGACATCTTCGCCTTGTTTTTCATCCAACCACTGCGCCACGATACGGGCTTTTTCTTCGCTGCTAATGTCCTGAAATTTCTTTTCTTTATTCAACAATGTATTTCCTTGTTCTATACTATTTCGCTGGGAATCGCCCAATCAGAAGCTCATCCAGACTCCGTTTCGGCACATGATGTCTGCCGTTCTCTCCGCTCCAATACTTGATGTCGCCGTCAGAGGGAAGAGGTTCTATTACCACTTCCTGAGCCGGAACACCAAGCGCTAGCACCATAAGGATCTCAAACCTGTCGTCAAGGTCGAATATCCGGGCCAGTTTTTTCCTGTTCACCGTGGCGATGATGCATCCGCCCAGCCCCTGCTCAACGGCACCGAGCATTATGGACTGACACGCAATGCCATGATCACAGCCGGGCGAATCCGCAATCGCAGTATCAAGCATCATTATGATATACCCGGTCGGCTGCTCGCCCTTATCCGGGCCTTTCCAGTCCGGAAGATATCCGGCCCATCCAAGCAGAGGAAATATGGCGTCACATTGATCCGGCTCTGTTGTGACTATATACTTGAGCGGCTGCTTGTTCATCCCGGATGGCATGAAACGCGTCAGCTCCACCAGCGCCTCCAACGTTCCGACATCAATGGGCTGTGACTGATCGAATTTTCGTCTTGTCCGATTCAGTTCCATCAGCTCTCTCAACTGCATACGGCCTCCTTTTTCGACATCGAACAGGATGTAATGTACTTTGCTTCACTCTGCAATGTCACATTCATCCATCAAAAGACAGATATTCCCCGATGTACGCCTGTCACAAAGGATAAACCCCTTGACGCAATTTGCAACATGGGGCACTCTTTTCGCTATGAAAAATTTCTTATTTTCGCGTACTTTCTTCTTTATGAGCACCATTTAGGCCGCTCGTGGAGATTTTCAGGCGAAGATAACGCCGACCTGACCACGGGCTTACTGACCGTGGTTTTTTAGTGGACAATATGGTCGATCCAGACCGCCCAAGGAGGTTTAAGGTGATTTACGACGTACAACAAGAGACCCTTCCCAGAGAGGACCTGGAAAAACTCCAGTTAAGACGCCTTCAGGCCGTGTGCGAACGGGTTTATGCCAACGTCCCGTTCTACAAGAAAAAATTTGATGAAAAAGGGATCAAACCTCAAGATATCAAGTCCCTTAAAGACATCACCTTGTTGCCGTTCACGGTAAAACAGGATCTGCGCGACCAATACCCCTTCGGGCTGTTCGCTGTTCCCAAGGACCAGATCGTCCGCATCCACTCTTCTTCCGGTACCACGGGTACCGCGACGGTCGTTGGCTATACTGCCCGCGACATCAAGAACTGGGGAGAGCTTATGGCCCGCTCCCTGGTGGCCTCTGGTGCATCCGCATCCGACACCGTGCACAACGCTTACGGTTACGGCCTCTTCACTGGTGGGCTGGGAGCGCACTACGGCGCTGAAGCCCTGGGCGCGACCGTTATTCCCATCTCCGGCGGAGCCACTCGCAGACAGGTCACTCTGCTCAAGGACTTTGCCCCGGATGTCATCTGCTGTACCCCCTCCTACGCTTTGTTCCTGGCTGAAACCGGCGAGGATATGGGTATTGATATCCGCGATCTGCCACTGCGCATCGGCATCTTCGGCGCAGAACCGTGGACCAATGAAATGCGTCTTGAAATCGAGAAGAAACTCGGCATCAAGGCCATTGATATTTATGGACTTTCAGAAATCATGGGACCAGGCGTTGCCATTGAATGTCACGAAGCGCAGGATGGCCTGCACATTCAGGAAGACCACTTCCTGGCAGAGACCATTGACCCGGTCTCCGGCGAACCCGTTGCTCCTGGCGAAGAAGGCGAGCTGGTCTTCACGACTCTGACCAAGGAAGGCATCCCGCTGATTCGGTATCGCACCCGCGACCTGACCACCCTGAACACCACACCGTGCATATGCGGCCGCACAACAGCCCGCATGAAACGCGTCACCGGCCGTTCTGACGACATGCTCATCATCCGCGGTGTCAACGTCTTCCCGTCCCAAATCGAATCCATTCTCATCGAAACTGAAGGGCTTACCCCGCACTACCAACTCATCGTCGAACGCCATGGCAACCTCGACACCCTGGAAGTACAGGTGGAAGTGAACGAATCCATGTTCTCGGACGAGATCAAGAGTTTACAGCGTGTGGAATCAAAGGTAATGAAAAATATCAAAGAATTCCTCGGCGTCACAGCCAAGGTCAAACTGGTTGAACCTAAAACCATTGAGCGCTCCATGGGAAAAGCCAAGCGCATCATCGACAACAGATAAATCATTGCCAATAATTCAAGGAGAATACAATGAAAGTCAATCAACTCTCCATATTTCTGGAAAACCGCTCCGGTCGTCTGGCCGAAGTCACTCGCATTCTATCCGAAGCCGATGTCAACATCCGCGCCCTGTCTCTTGCGGACACATCGGATTTCGGCATTCTGCGCCTGATCGTATCCGATTTTGACAAAGCCAAGGAAAAACTCAAGGAAGCCGGATTCACCGTCGGTCGTACCTCTGTGGTCGCCGTCGAAGTCTCTGACGCCCCCGGCGGACTGCACAACATTCTGAGCATGCTGCAGGATGCCGGTATCAATGTGGAATACATGTACGCATTCGTCCGTCAGTCAGGAGACTCAGCTGTTCTGATCTTCCGCTTTGATCGTACAGATCAGGGCATTGAACTTTTGCAGAAAAACGGCATCGCCACCATCCCCGGCGACAAGCTGTACGCAATGTAACCAACTGCATTTAAAAAATAAAGGGGTGAAAGCAGCTGCTTTCACCCCTTTGTTTTTTGATTTGAAACGCGCTCCTTTTCCCCAGCAAGGCTGATCTGGCCCATACCTTTGGAATTGTTTTCATTCGATACACACGAAACAAATCTGCCCCTCTTTTCTGCTCAAACATATTGCCGAAAAAGAACTGTCGGAGTATGAAAGGCTATTAACGTGGTCGTGGGGGAATGCGACCTGAGGTAAAAGGAAGCAATGTGAAAAAAGAAATTATAGACAGCAAATTCATGGAATCAATGGAGAGCAAACGCCCGTTTCTCAAGCGAATGTTCACTGTCTTCATTTCCCAGGAGCCGAAACGCATTCAGGAAATCAAAGACGCCATGGAAGCCAGGGATATCGAACGGTTACGCTACCTAGCCCACTCATTAAAAGGAGGGGCCGCCACCATAGGCGTCGAACGCGTACGTGAGTGCTGTCTGAACCTGGAAAACGCATCAAAGGCTGAAGACATGGATGCCGCCATGACGCATTTTGACAATTTGGAATCTGAAATGCGCAAAGCGTACGCCTTCATGTTCAAATATCTGGCTGATCACTAACACTCAGCCATTCCAATAAAAAAGGCCCGGCAGATAATCTGTCGGGCCTTTTCTCATATATTCGCCAGTGGGGCTTTCCCTATACCGGGCCAAATTCGAACAAAGCCGAACCCGGCTCGGATAAATGTCCACAGCGCTGTGGTCAGCCAAATATAGACCAGAACATGGTCAGGATGTATTGCCTTAATGGCCAGTATGCAGACGCAACTGACAGCCACAGCAATAATCATGGAGTTACGCAGATACCTGAAATCGCCGGCTCCCCAATGAATACCATCGGTCGCGAAAGACAATGAACCAATAGGTTGCGTCAAGGCGACCACAATCCACCCGGGAGCAAAGACCCCGTAGGCCGCCGGGGGAACCAGAAGCCAGGCCACTCCCTCCTGCCCCAGCAACATAAGCACACACATGGCAACACCAGTGCCAAAACTCCACAAGCATACTGATTTTGCCACTCGCTTGGCCTGGAATCGGTCATTTGATCCAAGAAAAAAACCGACCAGACTTTGCCCGGTGATGGCAAAAGCATCCAGAAACAATGCAGAGAAAGTGAAGAATTGACGGATGGCCTGAAATGCAGCGCCTTCGTCTGCCCCGAACCGATTGGCAACACGGGTACAGAGAGCCAGATAAATGAGCACGGCCCCGGTTCGTACGAACAGGTCTCCTCCCACTTTCATCAGTTTACTGACCCCGGCTCCTTTCATGTCCCACGTCAATCCGATACTCGATTTGACAGCCAGTAGACACCAGATGGCTCCAATCCATTGACTGACCGTGCTTGCGATCGCCGCACCCGCGACCCCCATGGGAGCGATGGGCCCGATGCCGAATATGAGCAACCAATCCAAAGGGAGGTTGATAAGGTTGATGCCTACGGCGACATAGAGAGGCGTACGCATATCCTGCACTCCTCTCAACCCACCAAAACAGGCCAGCGATATCAGGACAGCGGGTGCGCCCATAAGACGATAGGTCATATAGTCGCAAGCGAGATCATTGACCTGTCCCATTGCTCCAAAGATACCGGCTATTGGTTCCAAAAACCACATTGCACCAAGCATAAGCATCAGGCCGATTACTGCCGCCAACAGGCACGCCACGGAAAGCACTTTAACGGAGTGGCTTCTGTCGCCCCCTCCGGAATCCTGAGCCACGGCTGTCTGCGTACCGATACCGAGGAAGGTAAACGCCCAGAACATGGACGAAAAGGCGACGGTTCCGATACCCAGAGCCGCCACGGGTTCCGAGCCGGGCATCCGCGCCACGAACGCGGTATCCGCAAGGCCGGTCAACGGCTCTGCAACCAGAGAAAACAAAACCGGTATGGTCAGAGTAATCAAAGTCCGATTGGGTTTGTCGATATATGAATGGCGTGCTGAAGAAGAAGTATGCGTGTCTGACATTTATGGGTGTCCTTATATCGGGACAGCCTGACCATATTCCCTCCTAAATGGCAAGGAGAGGCTTCGCTTTTATTCATTTTTTCTGATACCACAACAGCTATGGAATCCATGGAACTATCACTCATTCTCGGCATTATCAGCCTGCTGTATACAACTATTGAACTAACGGCGATTTTTACTGTTTTTATTGCGGTCAACGACACACGCACTCCACAAGGAGCCATCGCCTGGGCCATTTCCCTCATTACTTTCCCGATTGTCGCCCTTCCCCTCTACTGGATTTTCGGCCGCCCGAAATTCCATGGCTATGTGGACGCAATCCGTGCCGGTAGAGAAGAGTTCAGGGCCCTCATTGGTAACGAACATGCTATTCCAGGGGTACGGGACCTGGCGGAAAGGCGCAGCCCCCACGCCCCGAGAACAGTCTTTGAGACCCTTGCCAGAATACCCTTCCTGGGGGGTAACGACCTTGAATTGCTCATCGACGGCCCCGCGACTTTTGAGGCTATTTGTGCTGCAATCGAAAGAGCCAAGCGCTATGTCCTGATTCAATTCTTCATTGTCCACGACGATACTCTGGGCAAACGCATACAACAACTCCTGATCAGAAAAGCCAGTGAGGGAATACGGATACATTTTCTCTATGATGAAATAGGCTGCCACAACACGCCGAATTCATACTGGGAGACGCTACGCGCATCCGGCGTTGATATTCGCCCCTTCCATACCACAAAAGGTCCGGGCAACCGGTTCCAACTCAACTTCAGGAATCACCGGAAAATCGTTGTCGTCGATGGAAAAACAGCCTTTGTCGGCGGACACAACATCGGTGATGAGTATATGGGAAAATCCAAAAATTTCAGTGGATGGCGAGATACCCACATGCGCATTACCGGGCCAGCGGTGCTCGGTGTACAAGTCAGCTTTGGCAAGGACTGGTACTGGGCGACACAGGATATCCTCGACCTCGACCTGTCCATGCCCGCCCATACTGGAAACGCCGAAGTTCTGGCTCTCGGGACCGGCCCGGAAGACCGGCTGGAAGCGTGCTCACTGATGTTCATCCGGTCTATCGAAGCAGCCCAGGAGCGTTTCTGGATCGCCAGCCCCTACTTCGTACCCGACAGTGCGGTCATGAAAGCCATCCAGCTCGCAGCCTTACGCGGCGTGGATGTCCGTATCATGCTGCCGGAGAAAGCCGATCACCGCCTCGTTTATCTAGCCGGATTCGCTTGCCTCAAGGAGCTGGACTTGCCCGGTGTCCGGGTCTATCGCTACACTGAAGGCTTTTTACACCAGAAAACCTTCCTCGTGGACGACATCCTCGCAGGTGTGGGAACCGCCAATCTGGACAACCGCTCATTCAGACTCAACTTCGAAATCACCATGCTCATCGAAGATGAACCCTTTTGCCAGAAAATCGAAGCCATGTTTCTGGATGATTTCAAACGCTGTATCGAAACCGGGCCTGACGAATTCGACCACAAGAATTTCTTATACAAAACCGCCATCAAATTTGCCCGGCTGTTTTCCCCGATCCTGTAAGTCCTCGGCTGGGATACTCAATACATTCCAACCCAAAAGGGAACCTTCGATTGAAGGTTCCCTTTTTTGTTTAACAGCGTTCTCTGACTCTAGAACATGTCTGCCATGGCATAGAGCTTTCCAGGCTTCTGCGTGGACATCCACTTCGCCGCCCGCAACGCACCGGCCGCAAAGGTATCACGGGTACTCGCACGATGCGTGACCTCGATACGCTCGCCTGGGCCGAAGAAATACATGGTGTGGTCACCGACCACATCGCCACCGCGCAGGGTCTGCACCCCAATTTCCTTTTTCGGGCGTTCGCCGATGATGCCGTCACGGCAATGTTTTTTGACATCATCATATTCCCAGCCACGCGCTTCAGCCAGGCATTGAGCCAGCTTAAGCGCCGTGCCGCTGGGAGAATCCTTCTTCATTTTGTGGTGTGTTTCCACTACCTCAATGTCGTAGTCCTCGCCCAAAGCCTCAACCAGCTTTGGCATGAAAGAAAGAAGTACGTTGACGCCAACAGACATGTTCGGTGCCCAGAAGATGGGAGCTTTCTTGGCAGACTCTTCCAATTCGGCCACCTGCTCCTTGTTGATGCCGGTGGTGCCGATCACAACCGGATTGCCAAACCTGGCAGCCAGTTTCGCGGTTGCAACAGAGGATTCAGGGGCAGTGAAATCAATGACAACCGCGCCCGGAACCTTGGGCAGCAAATCTTCAAGACAATCCGAGACCTCACAATCTTCATAGACCATACCGTCTGCATTGCCCTTACGTTCGCACGCACCCACCAGATTCAGTTCATCATCGGCCAGGGTCATATTGGCCAGGGTATTCCCCATCCGTCCCTTGGCACCTAAGATAACAATGTTGACTGCCATGGTCCTTCTCCTCGTAAGTCGTTAAAATTGTATACTTAGAAGTCCAACAAGGACTTCTGTTTCTTCAGTTCAGGCTTTGGAGAAACGTCCTGCTCCTGCGTGTGCAGTAATGCCTGAAAGGTCGTAAAGTCAATAATATCAAGTCCCAGCTTCTCGGCTTTGGCGATCTTTGAGCCAGCTTTTTCACCTGCAACCACATAGTCCACCTTCTTGGAAATAGCGTTGACAGAGATGCCGCCCTGCGCTTCGACCATTGCCTGCGCTTCCGGTCGCTTCACAGGCAATGAGCCGGTAAAAATGAACACCTTTCCCTCAAGGGGAAGACTTTCGGCGGCTTCGCTTTTTACGCCTCCGCCTTTTGGCCAGAAACCAATGGCCTTGAATTTATCGAACAGTTCCCTGGCTTCCTCACTCTGAAAGTATGTTGAAAGGCTTTCAGCGACAACAGGACCGACATCGTTCAAATCCTGCAACTCTTCACGCGAAACCCTGCCAATGGCTTCCAGATCTTCAAAATTATTGGCAAGTGTGCGGGCTGTCTGTTCGCCCACATGACGGATACCGAGTCCGGCAACAAGTCGCCATAACGGGGCCACTTTCCTTGCTTTTTCAATAGCTGCAATAAATTTTTCAGCTGACTTGTCGCCCATACGCTCATATTTGAGCAGATCGGTTTTCTTGAGTGTGAAAAGATCCGCAGGTGTTGTCAGGACGCCTTCTTCAGCAAGCTTCTGGACCCACTTCTTGCCTACGCCTTCCATGTCCAGCCCGGCCTTGGAAACAAAATGAATCATTCGTTGAACCGTCTTGGCTGGACAGGTCGGGTTGGTACAGATCACCCGCTCCCCATCTTCAACGGCCTCACTCCCACAGACCGGACATTTCATGACAAATTCGTACTTCCTGGCGGATGCAGGACGCTGTTCAAGATCCACAGACAAAACCTGCGGAATGACATCTCCGGCCCGCTGGATAAGCACGGTATCACCGATACGAAAATCCCGTTCCTCAATATATCCCTTGTTATGGAGTGTCGCCTTGGAAACCTCAACGCCAGCCAGTCGAACCGGCTCCAGTTCAGCGACAGGTGTCAACACGCCACTCCGGCCCACCTGGATACGGATAGCATGGAGTCGTGTCTTGATCTGATGCGCTGGAAATTTGAGCGCCAACGCCCAACGGGGAGCGCGGGAGGTAAAGCCGAGCGCTTCCTGCATCTCAATGCTGTTGACCTTGGCAACCACACCATCAATCTCATAGGGCAGGTCATCCCTCTGAGCCATGAGCGTTTCAAAATACGCTGCGACATCCTGGCTAGTCCGGCACAAACGAGCTTCGGCAGCAACAGCAAAACCGAGTTGCCCAAGCCCTTCCATAATCTCCTGCTGGGTGGTCCAGGGAGACTCCTCTCCCCCCGACTGTACACGCCCTATGCCATAGCCCATGAACTGCAACGGGCGCGATGCTGCCACTTTGGGATCAAGCTGACGAATGGTCCCGGCTGCCGCGTTTCGAGGATTAGCAAAGACCTTTTCACCAGCCTCGGCCTGTCGAGTGTTAAGTGCGGCGAAATCAACATTGGACATGATGACTTCGCCACGGACTTCCAGTAACTCCGGAACCGCCTGTCCACGAAGCGTCAAGGGCAGATTCATGACAGTGCGCATATTATGGGTCACGTCTTCACCTATCAACCCATCGCCTCGGGTTGCCGCCCTGACAAACCGCCCTTGTTCGTAGATCACTTCCATGGCCAGACCATCCATCTTCGGATCAGCCCAATACTGAATGTCATCGCTGTCCAGACCTTTGACCACACGCTCCGTAAACGCCTGCCATGCCTCCAGATTCATACCGTTGTCCAGGCTGTACATACGCTGAGCGTGTTCATAGGGAGTAAACCCTTCGGCAGGCTCTCCTCCCACACGCCTGGTGGGTGAATTGGGATCATCCAACTCAGGGTGCGTCTCTTCCAGAGCGGCCAGCTCACGAAAAAGCGCATCGTATTCGATATCGGTGATTTCCGGTGCATCAAGCACGTAATATCTATGGTTATGGTACTCGATTTTTTCACGCAAGAATGCTGCGCGCTCTATGACGCTTGATGAAGCCATATATCCAACCTGTTTGGCAGTTGTTATAAAATTTCTTTAATTTCAGAGAGGTTCTTTCTGTTGCCCACGGCAATCAGCGTGTCATCCGCATTGATGACTTCCTTGGGACCGGGATTGAAGACCATTTCACCGGAATCTTTCTTGATGGCAATGATGATAAGATTATAATTGGGACGGATCTTGGATTCAATAAGATTTTTGTCCACGAGAGCAGAAGTCGGAGAGACTTTCAGCTCTTCCATCTGGAGGTCAATGCCTCCGCGCACAGCGAGCTCCATAAAGTTGGTCACAGTCGGACGAAGGACATTCTGCGCCATGCGCAGACCGCCTATGAAATGCGGGAGAACGACGCGATCCGCACCGGCCAGCTCAAGGCGTGAAATATGTGTTTTGTCACCAGCACGGGCCACAATGCTGATATCCGGGTTAAGCTGACGAGCTGTCAAAGTCACGTACACGTTGGCAGCTTCACTGGACAAGGCGGAAATAAGGGAATTCGCCTGGAGCAATCCGGCACTCAGCAGCACTTCATCACTTGTGGCATCGCCATCAAGACAGAGAATGCCATCCTGCTCCATCTTGTCGATAAGTTCGGCATTCTGCTCAATAACCACGATATCATGACCTTCTGCAGTAATTTCCTGCACAACGATACTGCCAATACGGCCATAACCACATATAATAAAATGGTTTCTTAAACGACTTATTTCTTTCATCATCTTATGTTTACCCCACAAAATTTGCAGTCGACCGTCAATCAAAATCTGAGCAAATGCACCCGCTATGTATACGAAGCCACCCACACCACCCATAATGATGAATGCTGTGAAGATACGGCCTTCTTCGGAGAGAGGGTTCACTTCCATGAACCCCACAGTGGATAGAGTGATAACAACCATGTAGAAGGCGCTCGTAAAGTCCCAGTGCTCATACCCCATGTAAAAACCGATCCCCACAAGGAAGATCACGAACATGTATATGAAACCAAGGACAATGCTCCAGAAGGAGCCAAGCTTTGCTCTCTGGCGTAACATTCGTCGATGCAAGGTATTAATCATAACCTACCCCAGCTCAAGTATGCGCTCGCGAAGCAGGGCAACACGATCCCTGAGTTCTGCTGCCCGCTCAAATTCCAGTTCTTTTGCCGCCTCGCGCATTTCACGCTCCAACCGCTTGATATTTTTTTTCAAGACCTTCGGGTCACTTCCGTATCCGGCGCCAGGTTCAGCGGCCACGCCCATGGAAGACTCCACCTTGCCGCCAGACAGCTCACCAAAGAGATTGTCGACTTTTTTACGGATAGTGGTAGGCGTGATACCATTAAGCTCATTATATTCCAGCTGTTTCTGACGCCTGCGGCTGGTTTCATCCATGGCCTGCGCCATGGATTTCGTAACCTTGTCTGCATACAGAATGACCCGCCCGTCAGAGTTTCGTGCAGCCCTCCCAAATGTCTGGATAAGCGACCGCGTGGAGCGCAGGAACCCCTCCTTATCGGCGTCAAGGATTGATACCAACGAAACTTCTGGGATATCAAGGCCTTCGCGCAACAAATTAATACCCACAAGCACAAAAAATTCACCGGCACGAAGCGCCTGAATAATTGCCATCCGCTCAAGGGTATCAATATCTGAATGAAGGTACTTGGCTTCTACCCCCATCTGGTTCAGATATTCATTCAGGTCCTCTGCCATACGCTTGGTCAACGTGGTCACCAAAACCCGTTCATCTCTCGCTTGTCTTTTCTTACATTCCGCAAGCAAATCGTCAATCTGCCCTTGTGTTTTCCGCACTTCGACCAGAGGATCCAGCAACCCGGTGGGACGGATGATCTGCTCCACCACCACACCCTCTGCAAGATCAATCTCAAGAGGGCCGGGCGTAGCCGACACATACACGGCCTGATTTATCCGCTCCTGAAATTCTTCGTAATTGAGAGGTCGGTTATCCAGGGCTGAAGGCAGCCGGAACCCGAAATCCACCAACGTGGTCTTGCGCGACCTGTCTCCCTTGAACATCCCTCCGACCTGCGGCAAGGCGATATGGGATTCATCCGCAAACAGGATAAAATCGTCAGGGAAATAATCGAGCAACGTTGCCGGCGGTTGCCCGGTATGTCGGCCATCCAGATGCAGGGAGTAGTTCTCGATACCATTACAGTATCCAAGCTCCTCAATGGTTTCGAGGTCGTACATGGTCCGCTGCTCAAGACGCTGGGCCTCGACCAACTGATTCCTGCCCTTGAGATAGGCAAGGCGTTTCTGCAGCTCGTCACGGATATCAGATACGGCACGGTCAAGATTGTCCCTGTCTGAAACGAAGTGACTGCCCGGATAAATAACGGTTTTTCTGAGTCTGTCCTTGATCTCGCCGGTCAGCGGGTCAGTCTCGCAGATGGAGTCGATTTCGTCGCCGAAAAATTCGATGCGCAATGCTTTTTCGCGGCTATAGGCCGGAATGATCTCCACCACATCGCCACGCACACGGAATGTACCACGATGAAAATCATAATCGTTTCGTTCGTAATGGATCTCCACCAGCCGCTCCAGAAGCGACTCCATGGACAAGATCTGCCCCTGCTCAACCGGAATCACCATTTTGGCATAGAACTCCGGGGAACCAAGCCCATAGATACAGGACACAGACGCAATGATGAGTACATCTTTTCGCGTCAATAATGCATGGGTCGCAGCGTGCCGCATCTTATCAATGTCATCATTGATGGACGAATCCTTTTCAATGTAGACATCCGAATGCGGCAGATACGCTTCGGGCTGGTAGTAGTCGTAATAACTAACGAAATATTCAACCGCGTTATCAGGGAAGAGCCCACGAAACTCCGTATACAACTGTGCGGCAAGGGTCTTATTGGGAGCAAGCACCAAGGCGGGACGATTGAGCTGGGCCACCACATTGGCCATGGTGAAGGTCTTTCCTGTCCCGGTCGCACCCAGCAGGACCTGGTCGCGCACACCGCCTTTCAGCCCTGCAATAAGCTCGGCCACGGCCGCGGGCTGGTCTCCTTTGAGGGTGTATTCACTTACAAGCGTAAAATCAGGCATTATTTGATAATCCAGGGCTTGAGGAAGCCCGCTAAAACACGTAATAATCAGATGACAACTGTAACCACTTCATCCGGAGACTACCATGGACATCAGCATAGATACGCCTCATTCCCCTCTGCCGACCGATCGCGCCCACACTCTTTCCATGGTCATCAAAAGTTTCAAGGGACGACGCGACGTCGCAGTGCATCTCTTCCGAGGACAATGGGGTCCTTCAGATGAAAACCTTGACTGGGCGACACTCATCGGCCCCCCTTTGGACGCCACTCATACTGACCCTGCCGGGAGTCGAAAAATCATTCTCGAATCCTTTACGGACGTGGAGCGAGACAGAATAATAAGCTACCTCAAAGAGCAATATTCCACAAGACTTACAGGCATACGCTCCGCTGTCTTGACCTTTCCGGTGCCAGCTGGTTTGACAGGACTGACACAGGTGGAACCAGGCAAGGCCAGAGGCTTTATCGAGTTCGAAAAAATACCAAGCTATCCTTTGGATATCCCTCTGAAAGGATTTTATGACCTGAATCAGCATCAACCCATGGTGGAAGAATAAAACCACCTATTGCTGATCATCAAACCGCCACAGCCCTTCTCGGGTCGGGACTTCCATTGCTTCGTGGAGCATGGCCAAAAAGCGGAAACGGAGCATTTCCCGGGCACCAAAGCGAAGGAGGTGCTGTGTCGTCTGCTGACAATCTATCAGGCTGAAATTCCACTTCTTCAGTTGCTCGATACACATGGCAAATGCGGCCTTGGATGCGTCCGGCACAGAATAAAACATGGATTCGCCAAAAAAAACCGATCCAAGAGAAACGCCGTAAAGTCCTCCTACCAATTCGCCCCCCTGCCACGCCTCCACCGAATGGGCATACCCAAGCTCATGGAGCATGACATACGCTTCCACCATATCCTCGACAATCCACGTGCCCTCCTGCCCAGGGCGGGGACAACAGGCGCATTTTCGCACGACCTCCTCAAAGCACGTGTCCATGGTGAAGGTAAACGTTCCCTTGTTGAGCACTCGGCGCAGACTGCGTGGCATGTGGAATTCATCGGGAATCAGGATTAAACGAGGGTTGGTAGACCACCACAGGATAGGGGAATCTTCGGCATACCAAGGGAAAATTCCGTTGGAATACGCGTTAAGCAGGCGTTGTGGACTCAAGTCTCCGCCCACGGCAAGGAGACCGTCAGGATCAGCCTGCTCCGGATCGGGGAATACGGGTTCATCGAAAAGTCGGTAAATCATGCGCTGCCAAAAAAAGAGGCGGCCAGTGCCGCCCCTTTTACCATATCTATTGTTTCCGACCTGTTGGCTCGAAGCTGAAGACAAACTCTCCGACTTCTTCCGGTGTGGAGGTTTTGCGGGATTTCCTAACCTTTGCCGGCACATCAACAGAAACCACTCCGCCATTAACCAGCTCACCAAAGAGCAGCTCATCAGCAATGACGTCCTTGATTTCGGTCTGGATCACCCGCCCAAGGGGACGTGCCCCCATGGCTGTATCGTACCCGAGCACGGCCAGTCTGGCGCGGGCCTTGTCCGAAAGCGTCACCACCACCCGGCGATCCTGAAGCTGATCGTTCAATTCATGTACGAACTTGTCGACAATCAATTCCATCACCGGCTGTTCAAGCGCCTTGAACGTCACTATGGAATCAAGCCTGTTTCTGAATTCCGGGCTGAAGAGTTTCTCCAGTGCCTTCAAGGCTCCACCTTCGCGGTCAGCGTTCTCATTACGCTGGAACCCAATGGCGCCCTTGGACATCTCGCGCGCTCCGGCATTGGAAGTCATCAGCAGGATAACGTGCCTGAAATCGGCTTTGCGGCCATTATTATCAGTGAGCGTGGCGTAATCCATCACCTGCAACAGGATATTGAATACATCCGGGTGCGCCTTTTCAATTTCATCAAATAAAACAACACAGTGCGGCTTCTTGCGCACACCTTCGGTCAGCAAGCCGCCCTGATCAAAACCGACATAGCCGGGAGGCGCACCAATGAGCCGAGCCACTGCATGCTTTTCCATATACTCGGACATGTCGAAACGGATAAATCCGATATCAAGAACATTTGCCAACTGACGGGCCAGTTCGGTCTTACCCACTCCGGTAGGCCCGGTAAGCAGAAAACTGCCAACGGGACGCCCGACCTGCCGCATGCCTGCGCGGGACCGCTTAATGGACTGGGACAACGCTGCCACGGCTTCATCCTGACCAAAAAGCACTGACCTGAGATCGTCCTCAAGACTCTGCAGACGCGCCCTGTCGGACATCGTCAACCTGCGAGCCGGGATGCGGGCCATACGGGCTACAACCTTTTCAATGTCGGCCACCTTTATGCGGTTGCCCTTTCTCTGACGTGTGGAGAGCTTATAGAGCGCCCCAGCCTCGTCCATGACATCAATAGCCTTGTCAGGCAAATACCGATCAGTGATATGACGTTCAGCCAGTTCAGCCGCAGCCTTGAGAGCAAAATGTGTGTAATTGACTCCGTGAAATGCCTCGTAATGGGGCTTCAATCCCTTGAGAATAGCCACAGTCTCTTCCACTGTGGGTTCATTTATTTCAATTTTCTGGAAACGACGCGACAGTGCGCGATCCTTTTCGAAATGATTCTTGTATTCTTCGAAAGTCGTGGACCCCATGCAACGGATCTCGCCGGACTGCAACAACGGCTTCAGAATATTCGATGCGTCCATGCTCCCGCCGCTGACGGAACCGGCACCGACGATGGTATGGATTTCATCCATGAACAGGATGGCTTCCTTGTTCTGCTTCAATTCTTCAAGCACACCCTTGAGCCGTGCCTCGAAGTCACCTCGGTACTTGGTCCCTGCCAAAAGCGAGCCCATGTCGAGGCTGTAGATCTCGGCATTGATAAATTCCTTGGGAACATTCCCCTCCACAACCATAAGTGCCAACCCTTCGGCCATGGCTGTCTTGCCCACACCGGGATCGCCCACATAGATGGGATTATTCTTGCGACGACGGGCCAGAACCTGAACGGTACGCTCCAGCTCTGGTCCTCGACCGATGAGCGGATCAATAAGCCCTTCGGCCGCACGGTCAGTCAGATTGACCGTAAACTCCTTCAGCGGACTTTTCTTGTCTCCAGGACGTGTTTCCAAAGGATCAGGCTTGGTGTGATCTGTGCCGAGATCATTCCAATCCTCACTCATGGACATCCCATGCGAGATGAATTCCAAAATATCGAGACGGGAAACGTCATGGGTCCGCAAGAAGTACACGGCATAGGAGTCTTCTTCATCAAACATGGCGGCCAGGACATCTCCGACCTCTACCGTGGTCTTGCCCGAAGCCTTTTTTTGCCAGACTGCGCGTTGAAGAACCCGACGCACACCCAATGTCTGGATGACCTCAGACTCGGTGCCTTCGGGCAAAGCTTCCATATTTTCCACGAAAAAACGCCCCAACTGATCACGAAGACGCTCCATTTCCGCGCCACACGCCTCCAGGATTTCCTCACCCTGTTCCTCAATGGAGATAGCGTAGAGAAGGTGTTCGAGCGTGAGGAATTCATGATTCCTGCTCTTTACCTCGTTGACAGCAGAGGTCAACGCACTTTCAAGTTCCTTACTGAGCATAGTCATATTCTATTCACCTTCCATGCTACACTTGAGCGGAAAACCAGCACTTTTAGCCAATCTATGGACCAGATCCACCTTGGTTTCAGCCACTTCGGCCGTATAGGTACCGCACACCCCATACCCTTTATTGTGCACGGAGAGCATGATGGCTGTAGCCTGAGCTTCATTTCTCCGAAACACACGCACCAAAACTTCGACCACAAAGTCCATAGTTGTATAATCGTCATTATGCAGCAAGACCTTATACTTCCGAGGCTCCTTGATTTCACGTTCATCGAGCAGCTCGGATTCAAATCGGTCGCCAGTAAAAGGGTCACTCATGATTGGTTGTACTCCAACAATCCTTGGTTTATTTCTGAGTCTCTAATATAAATTCCTTTTGCGCCCCTGTCGAGGGCTTAAGGGGAATCTTTCGCAAGTTCGTTGCAAATGGCCACCCGGACATCTTCTTCAAATACAAAATTCTCGTCCGGCTCCAACCCGTTCAACAGCCGGTTTTCAATATTCAGTCCATGATATGTCGCCTTGGTCGTATCATTGGGGTCCAGGCCTAGTGCTGCGGCACACGCCGAAACCGTTGCGTCTGTACCTTCAATCTCCACGAAATCGCCAAAAGGCAACCTGTCCAAACAGATGACACAGTCCATGAATCGCCATTTCTCCCGAACTTTCTCATATGAAAAAACCGATATGAAACCGAGGGCTTCCAACATCTTCGCCATAATTTTACAGTCATCGACACCAGTCTCGATTTCTTCGAATATCTTCAACTTTGAAGGTTCGATTGCTGCAGGAGGACGCTTGACCGTCAACACGCACTGCCCTTGCTTTTCACGCAGGCGCAAAAGTGTGCCCGCCTTCTTCAAAGCCCGGTCTGGATGATCGAAGACTCTGTTTGATTCAAAATATTTCCCAAGGAACTCCCCCTCGGCATCGTTCAGGCGGCGGCTTGTCGCTGCGAGGTCGACATTCAAGTATTTCAATTCACACTCAAGCACCATTGGCTTTCTCCCGTTGACTTGCTATGGTTCTATCAGGATACGAAAATGCTGACAAAAATTCTATATATCTCCATCGGCGGAGCGGCTGGATCACTTTCCCGGTACTGGCTCTCCGGCGTAGCTCAAAGACTGGGCGGCGAATCATTTCCCTTCGGTACCTTTGCAGTGAATATGGCAGGTTGTCTCCTGTTCGGTGCCGTATGGGGCTTTTTTGAAAACCGCATACTTGCCGGCAGCGAGTTGCGTCTGCTGATTCTGACCGGCTTCATGGGTGCCTTTACAACCTTTTCGACATACATGTTTGAGACGGCAGAGCTGGTCAAGTACGGCCAGATGCTCGCAGCCATGATCAATGTGGTTGGGCAAAGCCTGGTGGGACTGGCCCTTGTGCTAACCGGCATGGCCCTGGGCAAACTTCTGTAACTGCCACAGAGGAGGCAACATGATACTGCTCGAAAAAGCTGAACGAATCAGAATATATATAGGCGAGGACCACAAGCATAAAATGCACCCCCTTTCCGACGTTATCCTCAGGGAAGCCAAGGAACTGGGGCTAGCAGGGGCGACAGTCTTTCGGGGCATGGCAGGCTTCGGCGCCAACAGCCGCATACGAACCACCAAAATCCTGCGATTATCCGAAGACCTCCCCGTGATCATCGAAGTAGTGGATCATCCCGACAGGCTAGAAAAATTTCTGGAACGCCTGGAAAAACTCGTCACCGACGGAATGATCACACGCGAACCGATCGAAGTCATGGCCTATCGTCACTCAAAATAATAAAAACGCCTCACAGACCATCTGCGAGGCGTTTATGTTCACTTGAGAAGAGCATACTGATTAACCGCAAGCGCGAACAATCTCTCCTGCAATACTGGACAAAGACATAATCTTCTTGATGCCGCCGGTCTTGATCGCTTCCTGCGGCATGCCAAAGACAACGCAGGAGGCCTCATCCTGAGCTATGGTATAAGCCCCAACATCGAAAAGCTCTTTAATTCCCTTGGCACCATCATCTCCCATGCCGGTCATGATGGCGGCGACCACATTCTTGCCACCATAGCGGGCACCTGAACGGAAAAGAACATCGACCGAAGGCCGGTGGCGTGAAACCAATGGCCCGGCTTTGACTTCCACATAGTATTTGGAGCCAGTACGCTTCAGAAGCATGTGCTTGTCGCCCGGTGCGATAAGCGCCTGCCCTCGCATCAACTGATCTCCGTTGGCGGCTTCCTTGACGTGTATACGACAGATGGAATTCAACCTATTGGAAAAAGCCAGGGTAAAGTGCTCAGGCATATGCTGAACGATGGCGATAGGCGGACAATCCGGAGGTTGAGCCTCCAGAAAGACACGCAAGGCTTCAGTGCCTCCTGTAGACGCTCCCACAAGACAAATTTTTTCAGTTACTGAAACAGGGACCGGTTTTCCCTTGGGTAGTATGACGTCAGCATCCAGCTTCGGACTAATCTTCATAGGAGCAGCCTTGAGAGATTTTGGTCGAACATGCGCAGCAGCTTTGACCTTGTCAATGAGACGAATACTCGATTCCTCAAGAAACTTCTTGGTGCCAATTTTTGGCTTCTGTATAACCTCTACGGCACCAAATTCCAAGGCTTTCATAGCATTGGCTGTTCCCTTTTCCGCAACGGAAGAACAAATGACAACGGGAACAGGACGTTGCTTCATCAGCTTCTGCAAAAAGGTCAGCCCATCCATTCTGGGCATTTCAATGTCCAATGTGATGACATCGGGCACTTCCTTCTTGAGCTTTTCAGCAGCCACATAGGGATCCACCGCTGTCCCCATGACTTCAATCTGCGGGTCAGAAGAAAGGATATCAACCAGGGTCTGACGAACCACAGCTGAATCATCGACTATAAGAACTCGAATTTTACGCATGCATTATACTCTTGAACTAGAAGGATTTTTGCGAATCAGATATAACACGTCTAACAAGACTCGGCACATCGAGAATAAGTGCAATCGAACCATCTCCCTTAATGGTGGCTCCGGATATACCTTCCACGTCCTTGTAGACACGTCCCAGACTCTTGATGACAGTCTGGTGTTCACCAATAACGGTATCCACAACAATACCGATCCGACTGCCTTCCACTCCGGTAATGACAATCTGTTCAATGGGAGGATTGTCTCCCTCCACTTCAAACCACTCTCGAATATGGATATAGGGAACGATCTCGCCCCTGAGATGCAGAATTTTCTGATCAGTATCATCATCTACATCACTACTGACCAATTCAACACATTCTTCAACCAGGGACAATGGAATAACATAAAACTCATCACCCACCTGAACCTGCAACCCATCAATAATAGCGAGCGTAAGCGGTAACCGTATGGTGATGGTTGTGCCTGTGCCAGGCTTGGAATCAATATCAATCGTGCCTCGCAAAGAATCAATGGCGCGCTTGACGACATCCATTCCCACGCCTCGACCAGACACGTTGGTCACTTCCTTAGCGGTTGAAAACCCCGGCTCGAATATGAGCTTGAGCAACTCTTTTTCGGTCAACTCCGTGTCCTTGGCAATCAGCCCTCGCTCAATACCTTTTTCACGGATCATTTCACTGCTCATGCCCTTGCCGTCGTCGGTAATGCGAATAAGCACTTCACCGCCGGAGTGTTCTGCTGAAAGAAGGATGTTGCCCTGAGGAGGCTTGCCGTTGGCTTCACGCACCTCCGGCAGTTCGATGCCGTGACCTATGGAATTGCGCAGCAGGTGAACAAGAGGATCACCCAAACGCTCAATGACAGTCTTGTCGAGTTCGGTCTCCGCACCACTGGTGGACAACCCGATCTGCTTGCCGAGATCGGCTGACAAATCTCTTACCAACCGCCTGAACTTGCTGAATGAAGTTCCAATAGGAAGCATCCGGATACCCAGCGTCGAGTCCCTGAGTTCATCACTGAGCCGCTCCAGCTCCTCTGCCAGCAGAGTCATTGCCGGATCTTTGCGCTCACTGACGACCTGTGTGATCTGCGCCTGCACAATCACCAGTTCACCCACCAGATCAACGAGATAATCAAGTTTGTCGGCAGCCACACGAATTGAAGACAACGCCTCCTGCCGCTTCTTGTGGACCTCCTGCTCCTTGACTTCTCCCTGTTTCTTGACGGCCTTGCTAATACCTTCGGGCGCAATCTTGCCCTCCTCGGCCAAAATCTGACCAAGAGGCTTGTCGTCATCCTTATCCTTCTGCCTCTTGAGCGCGGCGTGGAGGTCTGCTTCAGATAAATCACCACTCTCCACAAGGATCTCACCGATTTTCGGTACCTCAGAGTGGTCGAAATGGTCATCACCCACGAAAGAGGAAACAAGTGGTGCCGGAGGAATAGTTGGAGAAACCTGCACCGGCTCAATCGTCTTCACGACAGTTGATTTGTCCGTGACTTCAGCTTCAGGCTCTTCCCCTGCAACCGACTCCGTTCTCTCTACCGGCTTTCCATCAGCAACAGTAACTTTCACGTCAGCGCTCAGGAAAAGGAAAACATCTTCTACATTTTCCTTGTTTGCATCAGTGGTCAGCGCAAGCTCCCAACCAGCCTTGGTATCCGCATGTCTGGAAAGGGTTTCAAGCTCGCCGAGAATCTCCAGTTCTTCAAAAAATGTTTCAACAGACGTTGCATCCACTTCACCTTCACCAGTAGGTGTCAGCGTGATGGCATACTGAACAAGGTTGGTTTGCTCTTTTGATACTTCTTCGGATTCTTCAGCAACAGAAACATCGGAGGCGTCTTCCCCCTCTTCGGGGCCCGCTTCACTCTCATCTGTTCCGGCAACAAAATCCTTCAAGCCCTGAAGAATAGCTTCCATGGCTCCAGAATCCACGCCGTCTGCGTCCACATTGTCCTCGTCTTCCGACTCAAGCATGCTCCGAATCTGATCTCTGGCTTGCAGTGAAAGGCTGCACAAAACGGGTGTCACATGAATATCACCATTTCGCACCATATCAAAAACCGTTTCCAGTTCATGAGTAAAATTGGCGATATCTTCAAAACCAAACATGGAGCCAGATCCCTTGATGGTATGCAGGGCTCTGAATATCTGGTTAACCAGATCCATATCTTCCGGCGCTTCTTCCAACTCGAGCAGGGCTCCCTCAAGCTCGCGCAGGAGGTCGTATGCTTCCTCTTTGAATATCTGCCTATTCAGATCATCTGACATCCGGGCACTCTCCTCAAATCACAACGCTATTCACATGGCCGCATTTTGGGCCTAGGTCGACCAATTAAAACAATACTACCGTATAGCACTCATAAACAAACAGAAAGCCTGTTATAATTATTTTTTACACTTTTTTAAACAATCTTGCCATGAAAGACTATCTCGGCACGCGCACTCTCAGCATCGAACGGTTTGATCTTCACGGAAACACGCTCTCCCTTCGCTTCCGCCGCTCCCAGAAGAATCCCTTCAAAATAATCGAAGAGTCCTCTTTTCGACCGATAATTCATGAACAGCTCATCCCCTTTATCCTCATATGTGAAGTTGGGAGGCTTGATGCCAGGCTGATCCTTGGTCAAATGAGCATGCACATCGTTCATACGAAGATAAAAGCTCTTGAGCGACTCTTCCTTGAAATATCTCGGATACATACCCTTAAATTTTACAACGGTAAACCGGCCAAGATCAAGGAAGAAATCGCGCACAGATACACCGGCTGCGCGAGACGTCAACTCCGCGATCCGCATCAGATATTGATCGGGATAACTGTCAGTCGGGAGAAAAACCGGATTGCCCAACCCTTCCTGCATTGCCTGATAAACAGCGCTGTCATATGTGTCCTTCACATACTCCTGGGCATATTTGAGCAGCACTCCCTTCATCTTGGTATCTGACGCATGCTCTTCGATGTCGCCATCATGATCCAAGAATTCCTTTGATACGGTCAACAGATCCTTGGCCAGTTCAGCCATATCTCGGGTTGCACTGGCAGCCTGACCAGCGGCTTCGTCCGCGTCACCGGCAATGCTCGCGATCTCTTCGACATTGTGCATGACTTCCTCTGCCGCAACAGACTGTTCGCCGGAAGCGGTGGCAATATCTCCAACACGACTCACCATGTCCTTTATGCTGCTCATGATATGTTGCAGGGCTTCACCAGCCTGATTGGACAGTTCCGTGGACTCATCCACCTGCCTAGCCGTAGCCTGCATACTTGTGGTGGCATATCGAGAGCTGGACTGAATCATTGAAATGGCTTTCTCTACATCCTTGGTGGCATCCATTGTCTTCTCAGCCAGCTTGCGAACCTCGTCGGCAACAACGGCAAAACCGCGCCCGGCTTCTCCAGCACGCGCTGCTTCGATGGCCGCATTCAGAGCAAGTAGATTTGTCTGATCAGCAATATCATTGATAACACTGATAATCTGCCCGATCGCATCTGCCTGGGAGTCAAGCTCCTTCACTTCATGCTCAAGCTGTCGAGCAGATTCGGCTACCTGATTGATTGCCGCCACGGCCTTGTTGACCATGTCCACGCCTTCGGCAGCGGATTCATGAGCCTCGTCGGCTGCCTTCCGGGTAGCAGTGGCATTCTGTGCCACCTCAAGCACGGTCTCAGTCATCTCTTCCATAGCTGTTGCCACGGATGCTGTTTGTGCGCTCTGTTTCTGTGCCCCCTGGGCCTGATCATCAGCCGAAGCGGAAAGCAGTTCGGTGGCAGAGGCCACATGTTCAGCCAACTTGCTCAGCCGTTCTCCGGCGGAAATCATTTGCGCACTCTGTTGTTCAACCAGTTTTTGCCGTTCAACCCTTTCTGTCATGTCGATAACAGAGGTCGCGGCACCAATGACCTTGCCGGACGCATCCTTGAAGATGGAGATTGCCAACTCGACAGCGAGAGAGCGACCGTCCCAGAGAACCAGATCACGCGCGTCAACCAGCCCTCTCCTGTTTCGAAGAGCGCGTTCGGTCAGCGATGTACCGGTTTTGTTGTACAAGGCCTCACTGACACTCTTCCCGACGACCTGCCCTTCTGTTTTTTGCAAAAGTTCCAGCATGGACTTTGTCGCCAGAACCACCACACCCTTTTCGTTGCAAATCATGACAGGCGTTCCAAGTTCATGAACAGCGGCCTTGAAAAAAAACACCTGGGCCGCCATTTCTCCCACGGCGATCCTGCACGAAGTCAGCCCTTCCCCGATCTTTCCTGCTATCATGGCATCAGAGATTTCCCGAGACTCCCCCTGCGTAAGAGAAGCAAGGATATCGGCGATCTGCCGTAGTTCTTTTCTAAACAGGACGCCGACAATTAACGTTGCTCCCAAAGTACAACCAGCCCCGATACTGTAAGCCAGCCAGCCACCAACATAGGTGGCCCCTGCAAAAATACAACAGAGAAACAATCCGAGAGCTATCAATGTTGACAGAGGTCGCACAACCATCTGTATGAACTCCTGTTGAGATGAACAGTAATTATCAAATATCACAATAGCATGATTACTCGCGTAATAAATACGCATAATTACCAGCAATGGCAATTCATGATAACAAAATTGAAGAGATAATAACGCCGAAAGCAATCAACTTCCAGAGCTATGGAAAGGAGGATGAAGCGGGCTAACCGCTTGTGCGTTTGCGCAATAATCGAATAGCTCGACGCTCACGATATCGCCGAATGACAAACAAGGAGCCAAAATATGTCACAATTGTGGCCGGAATGCCAAAGACCAAACCACCGGCGAACATGACTCCAAAGAGCTTCCAGCCAGCATCGATCAAATCGACCATACGCAAATTGTTTGGATCAAAGACCACCCCTTCAACGGGGACAACTGTTTTGCCCACCATAAAGAGGAAATAATAAAATGGAACCATAGTGGCCGCGTTGGAATAACAGGTAGCCAGCCAGGCCGCCAACTTGTTGACTCGCAAAACAAAAGCCAGGGCAATGACCACAACGGACTGAAACGGAATAATCGGCAATGCTCCGATGAACATCCCCAGAGCGCAGGCAGTCGCAAGATTCTTGGGAGATGATTGCTGACGCATAAGTCGGAGATACCAATACTTGGTCCACCGCTTGCTGCCTGTCCACCACACACGAAAACGTCCCACCTTGGGCTCCTGGCGTGCATCATGACGTCGAATATCTGCCAACTCTTACTCCATCACATCAAAGCAGGAAAATTTCATGACAAATCCAGCCCTTCCCTGAGTCGCTGAACGAAGTTCGGTGGAAAATCCGAACAACTTGGCCAATGGAGCCAATCCCTGAACGACTTTCTGACCGGAACGATCAATCATGTTCTCAATCTTGGCTCCCTTTGAGCCAAGCAGGCCGACCACCTCTCCGATAAATTCTTCAGGGACACCAATCTCCACGTACATTATGGGTTCCATAAGCTTGGAGTCAGCCTGGACAAGCGCGTCCTTCAGCGCCATGGCAGATGCCATACGGTACCCCACAGGACTGGAGTCGCTATCCCGTTTTTCCAGATTACGCACCCGAACCCGTACGTTCTGTACAGGGTAGCCACGAATCACACCGCTCTGCAATCCATCGGAAATGCCATCTTCCACGGCCTCCAGCCACGCGTCCGGCCATGCCTCCATATCCACTTCAAAAGAAATGCTGCGTTCAACATCCCGATCAACAGGCTCCACGGAAAGCTCAACGGCTCCATAATGAACCACTTCACCCAGTTCGCGATCAAAGACACCCTTGCCCACACCCTTTGAGCCGACTGTTTCCTGATACACAACTTGAGGTTTACCGGCCCTCGGTTCCAGCTTGTACTCGCGCTTGAGGCGCTCAAGAATAACTTCAAGGTGCAACTCGCCCATGCCGGAAAGGATGATCTGATCGGTATCTTCATCCCGCTTCAAATCAAGAGTCGGGTCCTCCATGATGTACTTTTCCAGCACCTCATCGAGCTTGTCACCTTCTTCGGAATTACGCGGCTCGATGGCCAATGAAATGACCGGCTTGTAGTTTGCGATCTGCTCCAGAATGATAGGAGCGTCCTTTTCGGCCAGGGTATCTCCGGTTCGAGCGAATTTCATGCCTGCGGCGGCGACCATATCCCCTGCATATGCAGCGTCGATCTTTTCCTTGTGCCCGGCATGGAGACGGAACAACCGTGCCACCCTCTCGGTCTTGTCCTGCGTCACATTGTACACCGAGTCACCGGCGCCGATCCTGCCTGAATAAATACGCATCATGGCCAACTTGCGCCCTGAATCCATGGCTACCTTGAAGACCAGAGCGGATAAGGGCTCATTGTGAGCAACCGCAAACGACTTCTTCGTATTGTTTCGAGGGTCGACACCAACCGGCACCGGTACATCAAGCGGACTGGGCAAATAGTGACAGACAGCATCAAGCACTGGCTGTACGCCGACATTCTTCAAAGCCGATCCCACCAGTACAGGAACGATCGTTCGGGCCAGCGTGGCTTTTCTGACAGCCGCCCGGATCTGCTCCGCAGGGACAGCCTCCCCGGACAGATATAAATCCAAAATGTCTTCATCCTCGTCAGAAGCAACCTCGATAAGTTTCTCCCGCCAGGGAGCAATCCTGTCGGCTTCCTCCTCCGTCAAATCCCGGCTGGTAAACTCGGCTCCGTTTGTATCCTGATCAAACTCAAGGCGTTTCATCTCAATGAGGTCAAATACCCCTTCAAATTCCTGCCCGGCACCGTCAGGATATTGAATAGCCACCGGGTTGGCGCCGAGTTTCGTGACCATTGAGTCGAGCACGCTCTCGAAATCGGCTCCCAGCCGATCCATCTTGTTGACAAAGACCAACTTGGGCACAGCGTACGCTTCACTCTGCCGCCATACAGTCTCGGACTGCGGCTCAACCCCGCTCACTCCACAGAATACACCGACAGCGCCATCCAATACGCGCAGGGAACGTTCCACTTCAATGGTAAAATCAACATGCCCCGGAGTATCAATGATATTGATCATGCATGGATTCCACTGACAGGAGGTCACGGCCGAGGTGATGGTTATGCCCCGCTCCTGCTCCTCCGGCATATAATCCATGGTAGCGGTCCCCTCATGGACTTCACCGATCCGGTGGATACGCCCGGCATAATAGAGGATTCTCTCGGTCAACGTGGTTTTTCCAGCGTCAATATGCGCGATGATACCGATATTGCGAAGAGTGCCAAGCACCTTCGCCGAGGGGGCGTGTGTCTTGCTCACGATCAGACTCCGGTTGTCCAGAAGATACGATGGGATTCAAAAAATTCAGGATGCAATTCGGGCAATATCCAGGATCCCTCCAGCCCTGGCCCCAGCACCAATTGTGACGATGTGGGCACCATGTCGAGAGAAAACGTCTGGGTAAAAGCAACAGTACAGGGAGTTGCCAGAAAATCGTCCATATTGGCGCTGCAGTATGAAAACCGGTCATTGGGAAGCGGTACTTCTGCACCAAAAACGGAAAATGTCATGTCGGGATGCGCAAAGGCCACGGCGTCGAGGTCCAAACCGGTTCTTTCATCCAACCAAATCGCGCCAACCGAGTCAAATCGAGGGCACATGACCATGATATTACCTGCTGTGGCACACTGCAGAGCATCCTCACGAAAATCAATGACTCTGCCAGTGCCACCACCGTGCTGCACCGATTCCAAAAGCTCGTCGAGTTGGTCTCCGGTCATGTTGACGGCCAGTTCCAGCCCAGCCAACTCCAACCCGGTCAATATAGCCTCAGGCCAGGGACTGTCTTCATCACCAATGCGTGCAACCAACACATTGCGAACGCCACAGGCAACGGCTGGAACCAACGCAGCCAAAAGGCGGGTTGGGGAACAAAGCGAGGCATCGAAAAGGATGATGGTACAATCGACAGGCGTTGTATGCAGCGTGCTTTCGAGGCCGCTACGCCAGACTTGAGTGGAACGTTGAGCAGTCTGTTTGCGCGGGCCGTACCAATCGTACAGCCCGGCAATACATGTTTTTAATACGGCTCGATCCTGGTCGACCGAATTTTGATAGGCACGCGCGAAAAGAGTGTCGTCAACAACGAGTTCATTAATGAATTCGGGAAACTGAAACTCCGTTTTCTGCATGTGTCATATCGGTCCGAGACCGTGGGTTAGATTAGAGCCACTGTTTGATCCAGCGTATCCAACTGCCTTGAATACGTTGTCTCTCTTCTTCAGACAACGTTTTCTGATACTCAAAATAGGAGTATTCAGCACGTTTGGCAGCATAGTCGCGCAGATCCTGAATATCTGAGAAGTTCTCAACCACATACTGATATCGATGCCAGGCCGGACCATATTGCTCAGTACGCCAGAAGAAGTCCGCCATGTACACTTCATGCTCAGCCAGAATTCTCCGACTTTTCACGATCAGACTCTTGCCAGCTTCCGCGTATTGAGAATCAGGGTAGGTATCCACAAGTCGGTAGAGATACTCCAGCCCTTCCTTGATATTTTCCTGCCGCCGATCAATGGATCGGAACATGTCAATATTGGCTTTGGCGATCTGGTAAAGCACATAGGGAATATTCTCGTTGCTCGGATGCAACGCCTCAAATTCCTTATACGCCTCCAGCGCGAGGACATACTCTTCATCAAGATAATAGGCATCGCCGAGCGCCAGCTCACCCTTGAGGGCAAACGGACTGAACGGGAACCTATCCTTGAGCTTGCTAAAGTACTCCTGGGCATCGTTGTAATCCTTCTCGGCCATGGCGTCCGTACCTGCTTCGTACAATTCCTGAGCCGTATCCTCAGGAGGCGGCAGGAAATACGAATCTATCCAGATACAACCGGAAAGCAAGAGAAGGGTTGCCACCAGAACAGGCACCATCAATCGACGCATACAGACTCCTAGTCTTCCATCTGCTCAAGGTACGAAAAGGCAGCCGTGGCAGCTGTGGCACCGTCGCCAACAGCGGATGCGACCTGACGACACATCTTGGCCCGAATATCTCCCGCAGCAAAAATGCCCGGGATATTGGTATGCATTTCAACGTCAGTCACGACACCGTTCTGTTCCTTGTCGACCTCATCAGGCACAAAGTCCATAATGGGTTCAAATCCAACGAAAATGAACGCGCCATCCAGCTTGAGTTCGGAAGTTTCATCAGTCTTGACATTTCTGAGCAACAGGGATTCGACCTGATCTTCACCCTGAATCTCGTCTACAACAGTTGCCCGGATAGGCTCGATTTTGTCATTGGTAAGACACTTGTCCTGATAACAGAGCAATCCTCGAAACTCATCACGACGATGAATGAGATACACTTTGTTCACAAGACGAGCCAGATACAGGGCTTCCTCTAGAGCGGAGTTGCCTCCGCCGATAACTGCGACCTCCTGACCACGAAAGAAGTTTCCGTCACACAGCGCACAGTAAGAGACGCCCTTGCCGAGCAAACGTTCCTCACCCGGAATTCCAAGTCGACGATACCTGGAGCCGGTAGCCAGGATAATGACCTTGGCCTGCACATCTTCATCACCAACTTTAATGGTGTGAAAAGGGGCACCGATTTCGATGCCGCGCACTTCGTCATTGATCCGATCCAGGTCATACTTGTCCAGATGATTGGCAAACTTGTCCGCCAACTCCCACCCTTGAAGCCCCTCTGGAAATCCGGGATAGTTTTCTATCTCGGCCGTCATGAGGACCTGACCACCGGGTGAAAGTTTTTCAATCATGGCGGTTTTCACGCCAGCCCGCAAAAGATAAAGGGCAGCCGTCATTCCTGCCGGGCCGCCCCCTATGACTACGGCGTCATAAGATTTCATAAATTACAGAGCCTTTTTGGTAATCATTTCCTTGATGCTGCTCTTGGAGACTGCACCAGTGGACTGGTCAACGACTTCGCCGTCCTTGAACAGAATCAGAGTGGGAATAGCACGAATGCCGTATTTGCCAGGAGTTGCGGAGTTTTCATCCACATTCATCTTGACGATTTTAATCTGGCCAGAAAATTCTTCCGCCAATTCATCAATCACAGGTCCCATCGCACGGCACGGGCCACACCAGGGAGCCCAAAAATCAATAAGAACGGGGACTTCGCTCTGCAGGACGTCTTGTTCGAAAGTGCCGTCAGTGATCTGATTCGCCATGTTATTCTCCTTTTTTTACCGGCAAAAAACCGTCGCATTCTCAGTATCCGGCTCATGCCGGGAGCGGCCACATGCCGCAATTGTTCTCACAATTTATTTAAAATAGGTCTCCATGTCCCTTACTGTCAAGAAGCATGGAACAAAATATTATGCACCCACTACGGATTGTGAGGAAATTTTCCAATCAAGGGGAACAACCTGCCCCCTGGGAATGGCTTCAAGCTCAAGCCCATGACTGCAACCGGCTTTGGCGAGCTGCCATCCGGCATACGCAATCATGGAGCCATTATCCGTACATAAGGCCAAATCGGGCAAGGTCAATTCCAGCCCGTGCTTTTTGGCGACGCCGGCCATGGTCTTGCGAACCAAAGAATTGGCTGCCACGCCTCCGGCAACGATGACACTCTTGACCCCTTCCATGGAATCCAAGGCCCGTTCAACTTTGATCCTGAGCGTATCCGCCACACTCCAGTTGAATGAGGCGCAAATCTTTGCGATATCTGCCCGCTTGTCCTCTGCAAGATTGGCCACAGCTTCCGGGTCGGCCATGGTCTCAAACACCAGATCAGGACGAGTCGCCACATGCAGGGCAACAGCCGTCTTCAAGCCGCTGAAACTGAAATCAAGACTGGGATGATCGATATAGGGACGGGGAAACAGCTTCTTATCGGGCGTGGATTCCTGCCCCAGGTCATCGATATACCGGCCACCAGGATACGGGAAATTCATGAGCTTGGCGACCTTGTCAAAGGCCTCACCGGCAGCGTCATCCAGAGTTCTTCCGAGCAATTCGAACTCAATGGATGATTGGATGCGATAGATATGGGTGTGCCCTCCCGAAACGAGCAGCCCCAGAGCGGGAAAACACAAGTCGCCCGTCAGACCGGGAGCAAGCAGATGAGCCCAAAGGTGATTGACACCGATCAGTCGTGCGCCAATGGCAAGGGAAAGCCCCTTGGCAAAACTGACCCCCACAAGCAAACTACCGAGCAGTCCTGGGCCACGGGCCACAGCCACTGTGTCGATTTCACCCGGCTCCTTACCTGTTTCCGCCAGCAGCTCCTTATAGAGACGAGGCAGCACACGAAGGTGTTCGCGCGAGGCTATTTCCGGCACCACACCACCGAACAAGGCATGCATATCCACCTGCGTAGCCAGCTTCTCACCCAGCAGACGGCCATCCTCCACAAGGGCGACAGCAGTTTCGTCACAGGAAGTCTCGATTCCAAGTGTTAACATTACCTGTTCTTCTTTATCCGAGAGCCTGCTTCATAAATGTCCTTGACGATCTGAACGTCATTGAGAGAGCCGCAGAAAAACGGAATACGCTGATGCAGATGTTCGGGGTCGACATCCATGATGCGCTCCAGACCATTGGTAGCCATCCCTCCTGCCTGCTCCACAATGAAAGCCATAGGATTACATTCGCAGGTCAGCCGCAGTTTGCCCTCCGGCTTTTTGGGATCGCGCAAATCAGCGGGGTACATAAAAATACCGCCATAAATGAGATTGCGATGAAAATCGGCAACCAAAGAACCGATGTATCTGCCGCTGTAGGGTTTGCGAAGAGCATTTTTGGGCGACTTGAAATAGGCTAGCACCTTTTTGGTCTCGCGATCCCAGTACCGCTCATATCCTTCGTTCACCGAATAGATCTTTCCCTGTTCGGGGATACGGATGTTGGGATGGGAAAGGATGAATTCGCCCACGCTGGGGTCCAGGGTAAACCCGTGTACGCCTTCACCACAGGTGAAAACCAGCATGGTGGAGGAGCCGTATAGAACATACCCCGCCGCGACCTGTTCACTCCCCTTCTGCAATACATCACTGGACATGAGCGCAGCATCCGGAACGCTTTTTCGCTTGAAGATGGAAAAGATCGTCCCGATATTGACATTGACATCAATATTCGAGGAACCATCCAACGGATCGAAAATAATAATATAATCGCCACGAGGCAACGATTCCGGAACCTCGATGACATCCGCATTTTCCTCGGAAGCCATGGCGCAGAGCACACCAGACCGGGCCAGACGATGAATCAGAATCCGATTGGCGTATTCATCCAGTTTTTTGACTTCCTCTCCCTGCACGTTGACGTCGCCGGTAAAGCCAAGCACGTCAACGAGCCCCGCCTTGTTCACGGCACGGGATATAATCTTTGCGGATAAAACAATTTCATTGAAAAGCCGGGTAAACTGCCCGGTCGCACCCGGCACCATCTTCTGATGCAGGAGCAAGTGTTCTGTAACCGTTACCTGTTGTGGCATAGAGTATCCTTGACCGTATGAGCCAGTAATCTGAGTTATCGCCTAAAACGGCCAGTACCAGGAAGAACCGGTATTTCCCGGATCAACGCTTTCCGTAGCATAGACATACTGGTCTTCACCGACGTAGCGTGTCAGCCAGGTATAATACTTTTCTCCAACCTTGATTTCACCATGGACATCTTCCTTGAGTATCTCTTCCCAAGGGACTGCCATGATCGCTTCTTCATCGATATCAGCCCCGATGGACCATACGCCACCGCCAGGATGAATAATAATCAATTCAGAAGGGTTGGGGCTTAACCGAAGCAACGCCCTCGGATCAAAACCGACGCCGATAAGCCCGCTGAACGATACATCCTTGAAGTAGGGGCGACCAATATAGAGTTCGGCTCCCAACTCGGAGTAATCAACCACGGTGAGCAGCTTGATCGAACGCCATACCCCTTTAAAAATAAGCGGCTTGGTAATCTTTTTTACAGGGAGCTCCGGCTGCATGAAAATGATCGTGCCCTCTTCATCGGTTACCAGTACGCGGTTTACCCACGGATATCTGGCACGAAGAAGGTCAAGCCAGTCGACTCCAGGCAGTGTGTCGGTATTGTCGACAAACTGCGACAGGGAAGTCAACGGGCCGTCAACCGGAGCAATAAGCTTGGCCAATTTTTCCTGATTCGGGTTGGTGAACTGGTACCTTTCCGTGTCGATCTCCGGCGGAGGATCGACAAATTCCTTGGTGGAATTCCACGAATCCTTGGTGACTTCAGCAGTGGTATCCCACACACTGCAGCCGCCAAGCAGCATCGCAGCCGCCAATAGGCTCAATAAGATATATTTCATATTTCCCGCTTGATACATGGACATCCGCATCATCTGATCGATGCGTCCTGGATTGCGTATCTGATGAATTAACTTTGTACCCTGGCCTCAAAACGCGAAGCCAGTGTTTCCAAGGTGCTGATAAGGCGGTTCTTCGCATGGACGCTGAAAGCATCACTGAGTTCCGCATTCAAACCGGCACCACTATTGTGATTCTGTTCCAACTGAACAATACGTTCCTGCAATTCGGCTCGACGTTCGTCGGACATCGTTGACTGCAACAATTCCCGGTAGATTTCAAGTGCTCCGGCCACATCCCCCTGCGACGCAAGAAGATCAGCCATGGTCTTGGTACGAAAAGAACCGGCCCCATGCTTGAATTCCGCATCTGGGGCGTCGAAATTTGCATCACTCACAGCCTCAAACCGAGGTTGCGAGGGAGGAGGACATTCGCATGGCGGTGGCAACGGTGCGCCGACCAGACGGTCTGCCAAAGTACCAATACCCTCAAAAACCACATCGGTCCACTTGATGGTGTCGCCGGAAATATTGGAAGCCACCAACATCAAAAAGACGGATAAATCCCGTTCATTCTCTGGAAGACTCCTGGCCCACCCTCGCCAAAAAGCAGGATAGTCCCGCAAAGGATCGATAACGCGGGCCAACTGGTCATGCACTTCATCTTCCCGCTCCAACTCTGTGAGCAGCTCCACAAGCAACATACGCGCTTCAAGATAATCAGGATGACGATCCAGGCCTTGGCGAAGTGTCTGGACAGCCTCTTCGGGCATCCCGTTCTCCACGAACAGCTTGGCGAGTGGAAAGAACACTCTTGAACCGGGTTCCAGGGAGAGAACCTCTTGGTACCATTCAATTTTATTGCTCATCTGTTCCATCTCCACCGAGGTTGGTATTCTCGTCCGGGAATATATACAGCAGTTCATCCTTTCGCACAAAATTCATACGCTCACGGACCACTTTTTCCTGGTAGCCCTTGTCTGATTTCAATCTGCGTATTTCCTGGCTCAAATCAAGACTCTTCTCATCAACGTTATCTATGCGCTGCTGCAGGACATCATACCTGTTCTTGAGTTCAAGATAGGTAAACATCCCCTGATCGCTCCAGATTAATCTGAAAAGCAGAAACACATTGATGACAAGGAGCACGGCTATAATGACGACACGACCACGCATAAAGGTTACTGTAGTCTCCGCTCAAATTTCTTTCGTATCCGGCTCTTGGACAACGGTCCCTCCAACTCCCTGAGGAAGTTGGCTGTAGCTATCTCTATCCGCTCCACATCGCCCTCACTCAGATCCACCTTGTCGATCTTCTCCAAAAAAGACTTAAGCACGGCAAATTCGTCCAAAAGCGAATTTCCGTGCTCCAGGTTTTCAAGCTGGGACTCAAGGTCCAGAATGGTTTGGAGACAGTTGGTTATGCGAACAAGATGTTTAACCGAACTGGAATCTGTCATGAGCATCTCGTGGTATTATTCAATTCCCTGATTCAATAACCCTTTTTCGGGGATTTTGTACAGTGACTCAAGCTATCAAATATCATGTAATTCGGCCCCTGTCACCACCCATTTTAAGACACAATAACAACACGTTACGCACAACGCCTCAACTCAAGACAAGATTTTCTCTCAATTTTTTCTAGAGCCGACACCATCACAGGCAGCAAAAAAGCCGCGCCAAGGGATCAGAGATTCTGACCAATTGACGCGGCTAAAGATGCGACATAACAATAAAAGGCACACTACTCTGAAGAGACAATCCAGGTCTTGTAAAAGTCGTACAGGTAATTACCACCGGAAACCACAGTCAGAATCAGCGCCAGATACAGTAAGACCTGGCCAATGGGACGCACGTCAATACCAAAGAAAGGATAGTGGAAAATCAGGAATCCGACAGCCAGAGACTGGGCCATTGTTTTGGCCTTACCCAGCTTGTCAGCGGCAACCACCTGCCCTTTTTCGGCCGCAATGGCACGCATCCCGGTCACAGCCAACTCTCGACAGATAATTATAATGACAACCCAGGCCGGTACACACCATCCTTCACCAAGACGGACAAGCATGATCAACAGCGAACCGATGAGCAGCTTGTCTGCAAGGGGATCGAGAAATTTGCCCAGATTGGTAATGATATTCTGCTCGCGGGCAATCTTGCCATCAAAGTAATCCGTGATGGAAGCAATAAAGTACAAACCAAAACCAAAGTAGGAGCCGAATTTGAATTCATACCACATCTCCAGATACAGCATAAAGACAATGATCGGCGCGGCCAGAATTCTGGCCATGGTCAAACAATTGGGAAGATTATAAATATCCTTATTCATCCAAACCACCTAAGCGTGAGTTGTGGAAGCAGCCTCAAAGCTCTTCTGGGCTGCCTCTGCGATAGTGTCAGCCAACTCTATCAGAGCTGTCTTGGCAAAGGAATCTTCTTCGAGCAAGACAACCGGTTTACCAAGATCACCGGCAACCACCGTGGCCGGATCAAGCGGAATGGCTCCCAAAAACTGCAGACCGTATTTCTCTGCCAGCTCCTTGCCGCCACCCTTCTTGAACAAATCAATGGACTCGTGACAATGCGGGCAGATCAACCCACTCATGTTTTCCACCACGCCGAGTACATTGGCCTGTGCATACTGAAGAAAATTGATGGATTTTCGAACATCAGACAAAGAGACTTCCTGCGGTGTCGTCACAACAACACACAGAGCGTCAGGCACAGTCTTGAGGACGGTCATAGGCTCGTCACCGGTACCGGGGGGAGAATCCACCACGAGAAAATCAAGCTCGCCCCACTGCACGTCAGAGACGAACTGGCGAATCGCCGATGTCTTCATGGGGCCGCGCCACAAAACCGCCTGATCAGGATCCTTGAGCAGGGATTCCATGGAAACCACATGCAGATTCTCGCTGTACTCCTTGGGTATCATCAAAGAACCGCGGTCAACATCCAGATTACCGGAGATTCCCAACAGAGTCGGTACGCTCGGGCCGTGGATGTCCACGTCCAACAGACCGACCCTGAAGCCACGTGCGGCCAGAGCGGCGGCCACATTGACTGAAACGGAGCTTTTGCCCACTCCGCCTTTGCCGGACATGATAAACAGCTTATATTTGATCTTTCCCAGGGTGGATTTGATCATCTCATCCTGAATTTTCATTTTTGCACTGGGTTTTCCTGCACTAGCGCAGGAGCCGGAACTGCAATCGCTCATGATAATTCTCTCTTTATATTTGTCCCGTTCGGGATACACTAAACAGATTTCTTTTCCCGTGAAAACCATTCAAGGGCAACAACAATCATCACCCCGACAAGTACCAGACAACAGGCGGCCCCCACTTCCCAGCTCCATTCACCCGGCAGAACATTCTGTTCACGAAGAACAAGCATCTTGCCACGAATGACAGCTGATTCGAGCACTTCCTTCCACGGCCAGACCTTACGTAGCGCGCCGATCATCACCCCTGTGAGGACACTCATGGTGGCCGCATGCCATCTATGCAACAAAAAATGGAGCACGCGGGAAAACAACATTATACCGCAGACCGCCCCAGCCGCAAAGGCCGCGATGATCACGAAATTGTCCCAGACAAAAGGATTCTTCAATGTCCGGGTCACATATTCATATTTACCCAGCATCAACAGCAGGAACGCTCCGCTGATGCCCGGCAATATCATTGCGCAAATAGCTATGGAACCACATAAAAATACAAACGGCAGGGTTTCGGGAGTCGTTACCGGAATCATACCGACCAGAAGAAAACTGCCCACGGCCCCCAAAGCCACTCCCGCGAGATTGACAGCGTTGAGTGGTTTTATCTCCCGACCCACCACAAAAATGGAGGCAGCTATGAGACCGAAAAAGAGCGACCAGATTTCCACAGGATGCGAGTGCAGCATATAGTTCATGACACGCGCCATGGTCACGATAGCCGTCATGATGCCAAAAAGCAAAATCAGAATAAAACGAAGGTGGGCAGTGCGCAGAGCACCGGGAAAATCAAATGTAATGAGCCGCTTGCCAAAAGCGAGATCAAAGGAGCGGATAGCGTCAACAAGCTGGGAATAAATACCTGTAATAAAGGCGATTGTCCCGCCGGACACACCGGGGATGATATCCGCTCCGCCCATGCAGACTCCCTTGAGCCAAAGCAACAACGCCGACTTGAGGGAAGTCGGTCCGGGGGTGGACATGAAAGCGTCCCTGAGAGACCTGGAATTGTTGACCACAGTGAATATTCCTTACCATCCGTGGCTACCGACCAGATCAACAAAGGCACAACTTCCTTTGTCAGTGCGAATGATCTTACCGTCCTTCTTTTCAATAAGAACGAGAGTCTGATTTCGCTTGGTCTCACCTACGGGTATTAGCATCCGGCCCGACTCCGCGAGCTGATCTATCAGAGGCTCAGGAATCTCGGGGCCGCCTGCAGTAACTATGATACGATCATAGGGAGCCTGTTCCGGCCACCCCATGGTTCCATCATCCAACTTAAGTTTCACATTGAACATGCGCATGTCCATAAACCGTTTCCGGGCGGTGTAAAACAGCTTTCTGATCCGCTCGACAGTAAAAACATCGGCTCCCATCTGGGCCAGAACCGCAGCCTGATAGCCGGACCCCGTACCTATTTCAAGGACGGTCATGCCCGGTTCGATTTCCAATAATTCGGACATGAGCGCCACAATATAGGGCTGTGAAATGGTCTGCCCTTCCCCGATGGGGAGGGGGCTGTCGTTGTATGCCTTGAATGCCAAAGCTTCTTCCACGAAAAGATGGCGGGGGATTGTCTTCATGGCGACAAGCACGGACGAATCCGTCACACCGCGCGCCATGATCTGTTCGCGCACCATGCGCTCCCTGAGCCGTACCGGATCAACCATGCAAACTCCTGAAAATCACTGTGCTCCGACAGTCGAAACACCTGCGGGATGCTGAACAGATTTTGACCATCAAGTCAACCGAAGGCACGAAAAACCCAGAGGATTACTTCGCAAATTCTTGACAGATTTACAACATTCACGAATAATTAATGCATAATCAGGAGGTGTTCATGCTTCAAGTCAAGGACCTCATGTCTTCACCAGTATTTTCTCTCAGAGAGACCGATTCACTACACAGTGCTCGAGAACTCATGAACTTACAACGCATTCGCCACATCCCTATTGTAACCATCGAAAACGTCTTCATCGGCCTGGTCACTCACCGCGACATCTTATCAGCGACTATTTCGCATCTGGCCAAGCTGGACCCTGAAACCCAGAAAGAGATTGATATCGGCATCCCCATCCGGGAAATCATGCGCACAGACATCGCCAGTGTCGAGCCGGAGACCTCGCTCAAATCAGCGGCCCAGATTCTGCTCAACAACAAATATGGTTGTCTGCCGGTGGTTCAACTGAGTGATTTGATAGGGATTCTCACAGAGGCCGATTTCCTCCGCCTGACCATCAATTTAATGGACGGCCTGAATTCGAAACCATGAAAAGCACTCCGTCCTCTCAACAAGCCGCATTCAGCTGAATGCGGCTTCTCCTGCCATACCAAATAGTTATGATTTTATTGGTGACTTTCTATCGTCTCCCCCTTGTTTCCTGCCCCGGAGTCCTATAGAAATAGTCTAGACATTTACATTATAGGATGGATCATGAGTAACGAAGTTAGTTTGAGCAAAAAGAAAAGTAAAAAAGGGATCCCGGGATCCCTCATTTCCATTATTGTCGTACTCGCTCTCGGTGCAGGCATTTTCATGCTGTTCCGTGACACGACCCCGCCAACAATATCAATTTCACCGGATACAACGGAACTGGGCAAGGCTTCCACTGTCACAGTCAAGGTTATTGATGAAGACAGCGGCCTGAAGTTCCTCAAAATTGAAGCCATTCAAGGCCAAAAGCGCATCCTGCTCTGGTCCAAGAATTTCACAGGCAAGATTATGCAGACCGAACAGGAGATCGCCATTGGGGAGAACGCCATCAAGGAAGGCGACTTCACCATTGAGATCACCGCCAAGGATACCTCGATCTATCCCTTTGGTGCGGCAGGAAAGGCTTCCGCAGAACGGGCATACACGCTGGACACCACTCCGCCTCGTATTTTTGTCCAATCCCATACCAACAACCTCAATCAGGGTGGTTGCGGACTCATGGTATTTGCCCTGTCAGAGGAAGCCCCCAAGGCCGGTATCCAGGTTGGCGAACGCTTCTTCCCGGCCTACCTCCAGCCCGGGGGCAACGGCAAGTTCGTCTATCAATGCATGTTCGCCCACCCCTGGGACACATCTGTCGCCGATTTCAAGCCATTTATCGTTGCCTCTGATACGGCTGGCAACAGTGCCAAGCGTTCATTCAACTACCACACTAACGCCCGCACGTTCCGCCGTGACAAAATCAACCTTTCCGACAGTTTCATGGAACGGACCATTCCCGAGTTCCAGGGACTTGTTCCCAATCAGGGATCTCTGCTTGATCAGTACCTCTACATCAATAATACCATTCGCAAGGAAAACAGGGCCAAACTGGTGGAATTCAGCAGGGAAACCAGCCCGACCATGTTGTGGAACGGCCCCTTTGCCCGCCTGCCTAACGCAGCCAACCGCGCACGATTCGCTGACGCGCGTGACTACATGTACCAAGGCAAGAAGGTTGACTTCCAGACCCATCTGGGGCTGGACCTTGCCAGCCTCAAGCACGCTCCTGTCCCGGCAGGCAATGACGGTAAAATCGTCTTTGCCGACTTCCTGGGCATCTATGGCAATGTGGTTGTCATAGACCACGGTCTGGGGCTGCAATCACTCTACGCCCACCTCAGCTCCATCAACGTGCTCAAAGGGGACATGGTCACCAAGGGACAAATCATAGCCAATACAGGCTCCACCGGACTGGCCGGAGGCGATCACCTCCACTACGGCATCACGGTCGCCGGAATCCCCACCCAACCCTTTGAATGGTGGGACGGAACCTGGATCAAATACAACATCACTTCCAAACTGGATTAATCGGCATTATGTAGGAGCCGCACAAGGCTCATGTTGAGATAGACCATGCCCCCGTTGTAAGATGGGGGCATGACTTTTAGAATACGCAACCCCCGGTATTATATGCAGTATTCATAGTTGAATAGCTTGAAATGAGGTTTTATCGATCATATAGTATCCCTGTTTGCATTTACCTTAACATCCAGGAAAGCCATGTCCTTCAATCCCTTTGGTAAGAAATTGTCCGATGTAACAGCAGAAGATCTTGAAAAATTGAAAGATATTTCCGAAGGGTGGTATGTTGACTACAAAAGAAAACTGATCAATATCAAAGATATAGGCAAGCACTTATGTGCGTTTGCAAATCAATTTGGTGGGTATCTCATATTCGGAGTTACGGAATCATCTGACCAAGAGCGCAAAGCAGAAGTTTTTAATGGTATCTCTTCAAGTGATGTTGAAAAGGCTTTAACACTCGTACGAGAAGCTTCTGACGAACATGCTTCCCCGCCCATCGTTTATGATGAAGCAGTGATACAAGGGCCATGCGAGAAAATTGGACTTGAAGATAAATGCGCTATTGTAATAATACAAATATTCGCCAGCTTTGAACCACCCCATATTCATTCCAGTGGTAAAATTTATATCCGTCAAGCGGATCAATCTAAACCCAAACCTGTTACCGATAGATACTTACTGGATAAAATGTTGGACCGCCGCGAAAAAACAAAAAAAAGGATTTCTGACAACATAAACAACATCCCGCGCGTACATACAAAACAAGAGGGAAATTCATTTGTATACGTTAACATATTGCCAGATCCTTATACGATTCAAACTGGAAAGGATTTGTCTTTTGAGGATTTTTGCTCATGTGTAAATCCGGAAGATAAGCAAGATTTTGGCGATTTGATGCCGATGCAAACTATGTTTCCCTGTAAAAATGGATTTGTTGCAAAACAAGTAATGGATAACGACCCAGGATTGGCCACTGCGTCAATTAGGTTTTGGCATGATCGCTCTGTTCGTTTTGAGATACCAGTCAATACAGGAACACCTGATCATATTTTTTCGCAGACGGGAGCAAAGAGCTACAAGTATTTTGCCGATTTTTATGCACAATACGAAGAACAAAATTTTAATGGCACACATCTCTGCGACCTTTCGCATATTGGGTTAGCATTGCGTTCAATGTGTAACATGTATCTGCATATGCTTGATAAAATAGGTGAAAAAACTTCTTGCTATGCAACATTTGAAATAAGGAATATCTTCTACAAAATACCATTCATAGACACTGCAAAATATGTCTCACGTTGCTCCAAATACGGCATACCTGTTGTGCAAGAAGAAAACATCAAATACAGAGAGGAGCCGTACTTTGATAATATGTTTCACATAAAAAAGGTACTTGGTGTAGATTCGATAGAAAGATCAGCTGCACCTTATTACCTTGCTGACCCAATCAACATTTTGCTCAGGATGAGCTTGGGGTTGCAGTCAGATGTAAGTGACTATGATTATTCTGAAGACGTTTGCCAGCACCTAGCAAACCGTGATCAATAAGCAAGGCTCAGCACTCCCTTGTGCGTTTCCTACATAATGCCGGGATTAATCAAAAAGCCCCCTGAAATCAGGGGGCTTTCTTTTGAAGAATATATCAGTGCGACTCCACGCGTGAAGTCAGCACTGAAGAGGCCAAAGCAACGCCAGAAAACTCGCATATCGTAGCGGCGAAGATTCCACCCGCCTCTATTCGTTTGTCCGTGCAGTCGCGAACCAATTGAACCGGACAATATGGTTATGATCTACCACGTTTTATGTTGTACACACCTCTCCCTTCGGCAACAGGCGTTTTCAGATCTCCTTTTTGACCCAAAAACAACGTGGGAGTTACCGACCTTGTTTCCCAGCAAACGCACTGTCGCTTCTGCATACAAATCCTGAGCCACTGCAGGCCGTAAAGAATCGACTCTCAATGTGATCATGGCAATAAAATTTTCTGGCTTGCAACGGACCCAGACAACGAATCCTCCGCAAATATCGGCGAGCGTAGAGATCACCCCGCCATGAATTATTGACTTTTGGGCATGGCCGACAAGCTCATCCTTATATGGAATGCGCAGTGGATGCCAGGATCATTTTCGATTGTAGCAACAGACACACAAGCGGCACCATCACTGCCCTAACTCGTTGAACGCAGACAAAAAAAAGGCCGGACGATGTATCGTCCGGCCTTGATCTTTTCATTTTTTACCAGGTCTATTGAGGCGAAGCCTGCGGTCTGTCTTCCTTCAGGAGTTCAGCCGCGACCGGTGCCTCGCCATGCTGCTTGTTCCAGACGGTCTCGGGACCACCCTTAAGCGCCTTGTCGATGACTTCATCCATGGTCTTGACCGGAATAACTTCCAAATCCTTGAGAATATCCTTGGGGACATCCTTCAGGTTCTTTTCATTCTCTGACGGAATCAACACGGTTTTAATCAAACCACGATGCGCTGCCAACAACTTCTCACGCAAACCACCGATAGGCAAAACGCGACCACGCAGGGTGATTTCACCAGTCATGGCCAGATCATGACGCACCGGGATATTCAACAGCGCGGAAATGAGCGCAGTGGTCAGGGTAATACCGGCACTGGGACCATCCTTGGGGGTCGCACCGTCGGGCACATGGATATGCACGTCGACCTTGGTGTTGAAATCAGGTTTCAAGCCGAGCAGGTCAGAACGAGCGCGGATGTAGGAAATGGCAGCACGTGCCGACTCCTGCATGACATCGCCGAGCTTACCGGTGATCTCAACCTTCCCCTTACCGGGCATAAGCGCGACCTCAACCAGCAGCATCTCGCCGCCGAGCTGGGTCCAGGCCAGACCATTACAGACGCCGACCTGCGCTTCCTTTTCACGTTCGCCGTAAGAGAACTTGGTCACACCGAGCATCTTGGACAGAGACTGCTTTGTGACAGAGATAACCTTGTCGCGATCTTTCTCTTCCACGATCTTCATGGCGGATTTACGACAGATGGAGGCGAGTTCTCGCTCCAGGTTACGCACACCAGCTTCTCTGGTGTAATACCGCACAACATCCAGAATGGCGTTTTCGGAGAACTTCAAGTTCTCGGGCTTGAGTCCGTGCTGCTCAATCTGCTTGGGCAACAGGAATCCCTTGGCGATCTCGACCTTTTCAGTTTCCAAATAACCGGGCAGTCGTATGATTTCCATACGATCCTGCAACGGCAAGGGGATACCTTCAAGGCTGTTGGCCGTAGTAATGAAAAACACCTTGGACAGATCGTAATCGAGATCCAGGTAGTGATCATTGAATGCGTAATTCTGTTCCGGGTCCAACACTTCCAAAAGCGCGGCAGACGGATCGCCACGGAAATCAGCGGACATCTTGTCCACCTCGTCCAGGCAAATGACCGGATTATTGTGCTTCACCCGTTTCAGGGACTGAATAATCTTGCCGGGCATAGCGCCAACGTAAGTCCGACGATGACCGCGAATCTCGGCCTCATCACGCACGCCGCCCAAAGAGAGACGCAGGAACTCACGGTCCATGGACCGGGCAATGGATTTGGCGATGGATGTCTTGCCCACGCCAGGGGGGCCGACAAAACAAAGGATGGGACCTTTCATGGTCTCGACCAGTGTCTGCACCGCCAGATATTCAAGGATGCGCTCCTTGGGCTTTTCCAGACCATAATGATCTTCGTCAAGAATGGCCCGGGCGTTGGTAATATCAACGTCCTTATCGTCCTTGATTGAGCCCCACGGGAGATCGAGCACCCAATCGATATAGTTGCGAACCACGGTATATTCCGCGCTGGACGACTGCATGGTCCGCATCTTCTTGATTTCCTTACGAACCCGCTCGCGATTCTCTTCGGTCATGACTTTTGCATCAAGCGCCTCTTCCAGCTCCAGAGCTTCGGCCTGAGGATCATCCTCGCGGCCCATCTCCTTGTTGATGGCCTTGACCTGCTCATTGAGATAATATTCGCGCTGATTCTTCTCCATCTGATCTTTCACGCGCCCTTTGACGCGTTTCTCAATGGAGACGATTTCGATTTCGCCAAGCAACAACTCATACACGCGCTCAAGGCGCTTGGATGCATCCAGCTCTTCCAGGATTTCCTGCTTGCGAGCAAAATCAATCTTGAGATGGGGCATAAGCTGATCGGCAAGCTGCCCCGGATCCTTGATGGTCGACATTGCCAGAATTGCTTCCGGGGCCACCTTCTTGTTGACCTTGCCGAATTCATCCAGCGCTTCATGCGTGGCACGGATAAGAGCCTTGGCCTCCGGGGAGGCTTCGCCCGACTCCTCAAGGGGAGCAAATCTCGCCTTGGGATACCCCCCTTCTTCCTCCTCGACATACTGGAGCATATCATCTTCAGGAGACCACACGGCACGAGACACGCCTTCAAACAAAACCTTGATGGTTCCGTCGGGCAACCTGAGCATCTGTAAAATCTTGGAGACCGTACCCACTCGATACAGATCTTCCGGTTCGGGATGTTCCTTTTCCGGGGACTTCTGCGTTACCAGAAAAATCTGCTTGCCGTAATCGGCCACAGCAGTCTCAATAGCCTTGATAGAGGCCTCACGTCCCACAAACAGCGGAACGATCGATTTTGGAAACATGACCACTTCCCGAAGAGACATCATGGGGAGGGTCAGCATTTCAGGGGACTTCTTGCCGTCGAATCCAAATGTCGGCATCTATTCCTCCGAGGGGTTATATATGGAGCGACGCCTCCCCGCAGTAACGGGGAAGCGATTGCCTACGATAAAATGGAAGTAAGGCCCGAGTTCTGAAAGTCAACGCCCGGATATCGGCTTTACGCCGACTTCACTTCCTGATGGTAGAGCAGGAGCGGCTCCATGTCCTTCTCCACCACAGCCGAGTTGACCACGCACTCGCGTACATCCGGCATGGCCGGCAGCTTGTACATGATCTCAAGCATGGTCTTTTCCAGCACATTGCGCAGTCCACGAGCACCGGTCTTGCGCTCCACTGCCTCGCGAGCAATGGCCTTGAGCGCGTTGTCGGTAAAGGTGAGTTCCACCTTGTCCAGCTCGAAAAGCTTGCGATACTGTTTGACCAAAGCGTTCTTGGGTTCCTGAAGGATGCGAACAAGATCATCCTCGGTCAATTCCTGCAGTGCTGTCTGCACCGGAATACGACCGATGAATTCGGGGATAAGCCCGAACTTGATGAGATCCATGGGCTGAGACATGCTGAACAATTCGTCCAGGGGCATCTCTTTCTTGGCCTCGACCTTGGCGCCAAACCCCATTCCTGTGCCCTGATTGCGCTGCTGTACGATCTTGTCCAGACCGATAAACGCACCGCCAAGGATAAACAGGATGTTGGAGGTATCCATGCGGATGAACTCCTGCTGGGGATGCTTCCGGCCACCCTTGGGCGGGATATTGGCCTCCGTACCCTCAATGATCTTCAACAACGCCTGCTGGACGCCTTCACCCGAAACATCACGAGTAATTGACGGGGAATCGCCCTTTCGAGCGACCTTGTCGATCTCATCAATGTAGATAATGCCGCGAGAAGCGGAATCGATGTCATAGTCTGCATTTTGCAACAGCTGAACCAGGATGTTCTCAACATCCTCGCCCACATAGCCAGCTTCGGTCAATGTGGTGGCGTCAGCAATGGCAAACGGCACTTTAAGCACACGCGCCAATGTCTGGGCCAAAAGCGTCTTACCGGACCCGGTTGGACCGATGAGAAGGATATTGGACTTGTCGATCTCCACTTCATCCGGGCCATTGTTGGCCTGAGCATAAAAAACGCGTTTGTAATGATTGTGCACAGCCACAGACAAAATCTTCTTGGCCTGCTCCTGTCCGATCACATACTCGTCAAGTAATGCCTTGATTTCCTGCGGCGGCAGCAGACGACCATCTTCGAACTCTTCACTGATGGTCTCCTGAGCCATGATGTCATTACATAACGCAACGCATTCATCGCAAATATACACGTCAGGTCCGGCTATGAGCCGTTGTACATCGACCTGATTCTTACTGCAAAAGGAGCAGCTCAAATCAGATGAATTTTCTTTCTTTTCACTCATGGTTTTTAACCCTTGCTGTCTTCACTCACATCTTCACGGGACTTCATGACCTTGTCGATGAGACCGTATTCTACCGACTCCTCAGCAGACATGAAATAGTCACGGTCGGTATCCGTGCCGATCTTGGACAATTTCTGCCCGGTATGATCGGCGAGAATTTGATTGAGTATTTTCTTTTGTCTCAGGATTTCATTAGCCTGGATTTCGATGTCCGTGGCCTGCCCCTGGGCTCCTCCCAACGGCTGATGAATCATGATCCGGCTATGAGGCAGTGCATACCGCATGCCTTTTTCGCCTGCCGCAAGCAGGAGCGAGCCCATGCTGGCGGCTTGCCCAAGGCACAGTGTGGCCACGGGCGCTGAAATATATTGCATGGTATCATAGATTGCCATGCCTGCGGTCACGACGCCGCCCGGCGAATTGATATACATATAAATTTCCTTTTCCGGATTTTCTGACTCCAGGAAAAGAAGCTGGGCACAAATGAGGCTGGCGACGTGGTCGTCAATGGCACTGCCAAGCAGAATAATCCGGTCTTTAAGCAGGCGAGAGTAGATGTCGTAGGCACGTTCAGTGCGACCGGTGGTTTCGATGACCATGGGGATGGCGACCATGTATGTCTCCTTCATGGGAACGTTAGCTTGTTATCGGACGGTAGAGGTAAAAACATTACCGCTTGTATCAATCAAAAAGCAGCCGTCTTTACTCTATTTCAAGTATGATCAGTATGAGATATTTCCCCTGCAAGGACAAGGGGAAACTTCTTTACTCGGCATTGTCCCAAATAGGTATTTGGCAGCCAAGGTCAAGGGCTGAAGCAATAAAAAAACGGCAGCCCGGAGAATCCAGGCCGCCGCGTTTCATTCGAGACTGAGTAAACGAAGAACTTACGCTTCCTGCTCAGTGAACTTGTCAGCCCGTTCCTGAAGCTTTGCCAGAGAGTATCCCTTTGCAGTGCTTTCCTTGATACCGAGGTTGGCAACGGCCCACTCAACGGCTTCAGCCTTGGAAGCAAACTGGGGACCGTCAGCGGTAGCAGCATCAGCTTTTTTGGCCGGCGCTTTTTCTGCGGCCTTCTTGCCTTCTGTCGGAGCGGCTACCAGCGTTACTTCGGCAGCGTCGTAAATCAGTTCGGAAGCCTTGTCGCACAGCAGACGATCCTTCAAAGGCACGATGAGGTTATTGTCCTCATAGTACTTCTTGAGTTCGTGCAGCGGCTGACGGGACTGCATGGCGAGCTGGCCCAGCGTGGACTCGATCTCCTCGGGAGTTATATCGAGAGACTCTTCGGCAGCAACAGCCAACAGGAAAATTTCAGCCTTAACGGTCGACTCCGCTTCACCACGGAAGTCGGAACGCAATTCCTCAGGGCTCTTGCCCAGAGACTGGAAGCCTTTACCCTGACGGTCAAGCTTGTATTCCAGATCCTTAATCAGACGATCGATGCGATCCTCGACCATTGCAGGAGGGAGCGGGAATTCTGTAATCTGATCAATAATCGTGTTGAGCAGGTTGGACTGTGCGGCAGCCTTGTTCATCTGCTTGCGCTGGGAAGAATAGGATTCACGGATACCGTTACGCATGGTCTCAACATCCTTGAAACCGGCCTTCTGAGCAACGGAATCACTCATCTCGGGAGTGATACGTTCCTTGATGGCATGCAGCTTGGCCTTCATGGTCACAGTCTGTCCAGCCAGCTTTTCATTGATGAAGTCAGCCGGGAAAGTGACATCCGTCTCACCGGATTCGCCGGTGGTCATGGTCTTGAGCATGTCTTCGAACTCGGGCAGGGCCTGATTCTCGCCAAGCACCAGGTCGAAGTTTTCGGCCTGTATGCCCTCAACAATCTGGTCTCCCTGATACGCACCGAAGCTCACGGAAGCGACTTCGCCATCCTTGGGAGGACGCACATCTTCAATGACTTTGACTTCGGCGTTGTTGGCCAGAATGCGGCTTTCCACTTCGGCGACTTCTTCGTCGGAAACGAAAACATCGGCTTCCTCGACAGGAAGCCCCTTGTACTCGGGAAGATCAAGAGTGGGAGCCACTTCAAATTCGATGGCATACGAAAAATCTTCATCGCGAACGATTTCCCTGGCATCGACATCGATGCGGGACATGGGCTGCATGGCCAGACCGCTCATGATTTCATTGATCTGATAGTTGATCAAATCAGTAGTAGCTTCGCCATAAATCTGTTTGCGGAATTTGGACTCCACAACAGTAGAAGGCACTTTGCCCTTACGAAAACCTTTGACGTCAGCCTGCATACGATACAGGGCGATGGCAGCAGAAATAGCGGCGTTTGCCTCTTCGGCAGGGACTTCGACCGTAATTTTCCGTTTTACCGGCGAGATCTCTTCAACATTGTATTCCATGAAATGTATCCTCCTGAAACGCCACTGTTGGCGCGTAATATGGCAATTGTGGTGCGGGCGGAGGGACTCGAACCCCCAAACCGTGAGGTACCAGATCCTAAATCTGACGCGTTTACCAATTCCGCCACGCCCGCGAAAAGAACGTGCTTATTAAGCAAGCTCCTCAAGATATGTCAACCTTATAAGGCGACTGAAACCATTAAAACTATAAACTGTCCACATCTGCGGTCAAAACATCGGCTATTTCATGCATTCTTTCCATCAAGGCCTCGGTGTCTTCGGCCAGAATGTAAATAACGGATTCACGCCCAATGGCACCTGGATCACCGACAGCGTGAACAGCTTCGGGGTTCGTGCAACTTTTGTAAGCTTCAAAGGCGCCCCACTCTTCAAAACTCCCATTCTCATCTCGCATGGATTCCGGCATACCATCCCGATCCATCCAGATGACTTCCGCCCCTGCTTTCTCCAAGGCGAGCTTTATGACCGGGGTAGACCCAAGAGCCATGCAAGCGCCAAACTGTCCCTGTAGCCGGTTCACAGCCAAAAGGACGGAAGCAGACCTGAGCGAAGCACCGAATTCAGGATACCCAACCACAGACACATGATCCCTGGAGGAAACTATAAAACCACCAGAAAATCCAGCAACTTCAGAAACGTTGTCAGCATAGGGCAATGCCACTGCAATATTGGCACGTCCCAACGGCAGCATGACCTTGAAACCAGACGCTGCAATAAGCCGTCGCCCTATTTCATCCACCTGTGCAAGAACGTCATTTCGCGCCTGCTCCTTGAACCATGGAGCCAGATGATTAGGTGGCCCGCCGCCCTCTCCAAGGCGGTACCCAGCCCGCAGAGCCAGATTCAAGTAATCCTGGGCCTTGAGAATGGCTGCCCCCATGTTCAAACCCTGGCCCAATCCGACAGCAATGGCAGCAGAAAGCGTACACCCTGTTCCATGCGTGTTTTTCGTATCCACTCGCTGCTGCATAAATGGCATAGGCTGGGCTCCGGGTGTCACAAACCAATCTGTAACAGCAAATGAATCGGAATGCCCCCCCTTAATCAAAACAGCTTTCGGGCCCATTGCAAGCAACTTTTCGGCAGCTTTGAAAACGTCATCCCTCCCTTTTATCTCAATGCCGGTAAAAAGCTGGGCCTCCGGAATATTGGGGGTCAGCAAGTCAGCCAGCGGGAAGATGTGCTCAATCAAGGCATCCAACGCATCGTCCTTTAGCAACTTAGTGCCGGAAGTCGCTACACAGACAGGATCAACAACCAGAGGGAAAGTCTTTTTGGCGAGGACGGGAGCCAACTCCTTGATAATGGCAGCCGAAAACAGCATGCCCGTCTTGGCTGCATCCACTTCTATATCATCTAGAACCGTGACCAGCTGTTTCGCCACGAACTTAGCCGACGGAGCATGGATGCTCGTCACAGCTTTGGTATTCTGAGCAGTCAGCGCGGTAATGACGCTAGCTGCGTATCCACCGAGCATGGTTATGGCCTTGATATCGGCCTGTATACCTGCCCCACCTCCGGAATCCGAACCGGCAATGGTCAGTATGCAAGGGAGTCGATCCATTCTTGCCTCCAAAAATGCGAATGTCGTGTGCTGGTACTAACACCGGCACACGACATTCGCATTAAAAAAATACTATGCGGAAGGTTAACCGCAGGAGAGCTTCACATAATCTTCCACAGAAACTCCGTTCCACGCTTTGGATACCCAGTATGCCGTGGCCCATATCATCAGGGCAGTGGCCTGCAGATCAGAAAGACGACGAAGCTTCACTTCGAGGTTAGACTTACTTGCACCGTGTTGAATATGCACACTGTGTTCGTCACACGCTTCCTCGACCCTCAGCAGTAGATATGCCTGCTTCGACTGGTTCGGGAGTAACTTCAATTCCTTGTGCGACTCCAAGATGGTCTTCAGTTCTGCGACGGAAAAGTCACTGGAGACATTTCGGATAGACTTGAAAAAGACATCCACAGCCCATGGCAGGATGAATTCTGCACCAGCGCTCTTGGTCTTAAAATAGTCCTTGAGCCATTTTTCCTGATCATGTGTAATTCTAGCTGCAACCTGGGGCATACCGTCTCCTCCAAATGAACCGGCGAAACATACTTTTTTAGTTTCATCAGCAGTAGCTATATAAGTGAAACGCGCAAATCAATCAAGAGTTTTTCTAGAATATTATTAATAAAAATAGAGAAACTATCCATTAAAAACGGTCTTCAACTGACGGAACAAAGTCAGCAGCAAAGCATCCGGCGCATCCTGCCCATCGATGTTCAATCGAATAATCTCGGTAACAGTGTTTTTGCTTGGCGTCACAGTCTGTCTGGCTACCAAAAAAATATTCTGCTCACGACCGTTTTCAGCGTCATCAGTACTCACTACAAGCACCCAATGACCGTTTTGCCGTTTCCATGAAGTTTCAACCGAGACGACATCAGACTGCTTACGCTCGATAAGCTGAACAAAATCAGCCAATGAAAAAGGACTTTTTCCTCGCCCCTGCACACCAAGATACTCACCACCGGACTCAATAACCAACGGCCCGGCCAAAAAATCAGCAGGCGGGAAATCAATGCCGTCGCCTCCCCCTTGTCCAGCTACACGCCGTTTCAGGGAAGCCAACTCCTGCTGAAGTGAGACAATCGACTCCTGCTGACGCAAATTTTCAGCGTCACGCTCAGAGCGCAACTCAGCGACCTCATCCCGAAGTGAACGTATCTCACTCCTGAAGAGTGATTGATTCTCCAGCACGTCAGACATCTTGGACAACACCCCTGAAAGGTGGTCCAACCCTTGACGCGAAAGAGGCTGTTCAAAAAGTTGATCACGCTGTTGATCATTCATTAACACACTGAATTTGAGAGCTAATTCTCGTTCAATTTGTTCAGTAGACCAGTTGTCATTGAACATCTTTCTAATCCTCCTGAAGATTTCAAGAACCTCAACTGGGTAGCGCGTGCGCCGCCCCTCTCCGCCCTCTGATGGGATATATTTTGCAAATTTATCTTTATAATAGACGATAGTCGACGGCGGAATATCCAACTGTCGACCAACCTCTCTCAAGCTGATAAATTTTTTATTCATAGCCTTACTCACTTGTTGATCATCGCTCTTCACTATGTTTATAAATGTTAATTTTCTTTATTGTCAACATATTTTTAAACAACAATGAACAATCAATAGAAATCATCAAAAACAAAAAAAATGCGTCGGAAATGTCCGACGCATCCAATGCACTGTATATGAGAGCTAGAATTTACTCAGCCAATTCTCCACGGACTTCCTTAAGATTCTGCAAGATTTCCTGCATTTTTACCCTAAGAGCTTCATCGTCCAAAGTATTACCAAGATAAGCTGCACGCATGGCCATTTCATTTACAATATCCTGAGCGATCATGCGTTTCATTTTGGCTGGCATATCTTCTTCCATCTGAACAACTCGTTGATCAAGGGAAGACACGTCTTCACGCAAAGCTCCAAGGCTTTTCACTTCATCGGTCAATCCAGCAATATTTCGATTCATACCAAAAAAGAAAATGATCAGAAGTACCACAACAAGCAGAGAGACAATTATAGCGACCTTGCTCATATCCCGTTGAGTCTGATCCATAGAGGCCTGAACCGTCTGTTCAGACTCCCCGACCTGTGACTCATCAGGTTTGACTGTTTTCAATTTATGAACATTATTATCAATAGACATTGAATTCTCCAGTAATCTAAATTTATAAGTGCAGTGCCGATTATTTTAGCTTACTCTACGGCAGTTTTGGAATCAAGGCCCAAGTAAAAGTACATAAAGAATGGACAAATATAACAGAGTTACCATTGTACACAAACTCATATATGATTATTAGCAATCTTTCTTGACATATTGAAAATAGTATACTGTATACTATTAATGTTAACATCAAGAGCAACCTAACAAACTCTGCACCTCGTATTATTGTATTCACGACAGGCACTCACACTATTGCAGCCTGGCATAGATACGGGTGCATACTTACTTAACACATATAAGGAGTTATTTTATGGAAGATTATTTGAAGGAAGCCTTGGAAATAGTCAAAGCACAGGCAAGTGTCAGGACTATGACTGAGGACGAAATCACTTCAATGGTGCAAAAACTGGCTACTGGCATCAAGGCCATCGCAGAAGGAGCACCTGTCGCAGCAGAAGAATCAACAGCAGTTGATCCTCAAAAAGCTATTCGCGAAAAATCCATTCTTTGCTGTGTCTGCGGCAAGTCTTTTAAAGTCATCACCAAAAAGCATCTTGCCAGCCATGGACTTACCCCTGAAGAATACAGGGAAAAATATGGCTATAAGAAAAAACTGCCATTGGTATGTAAATCCCTGCAAAGAGCACGCAGAAAGAAAATGAAAGAAATGAAGCTCTGGACGAAACGAGGCCAGAACAGCTAAGTGATAAAAGAGGCTCGGGAAATACCCGGGCCTCTTTTTTTAGGACAGATTTAATGTGCGTTCCAGCATAAGGTCAATTGTATCTTCAATACGTTTCCAACCGTCTTCGGACTGAATATCTACCCCGCCTAGAGTCCGATGAATCCTTGATCGAACCGCCAGGAAATTCACCGCCCCTGCCATAATAAGAACGAGAGCGGTCAAATCAATTTCATCTGGCGGATCTTCTTCCATCATCTCAAAAAACTCTAAAGCTGTCTTGGCGCGAACATCTTCCAAGGACTGAGTCAGCTCATTGCGCTCTATTGCCTCCCAAGCAAGAATCTCTAGCGTTAAAGGCCGCTTGAGTATAGCGCGTAAATACCGTTTAAAGAAAATCCCCATGAGCTTACCAGGAGGAGTCTTTCTGATGATATCTGTATCATCTCCGATCAACTCTTCAGCAGTTGGCCAAAACTCTATCGTCTTACCATACTCCGTCATCAAGCCAGGAAGCCCACGGAAATATCGATATATGAGCTTCTTATCGACACCAGCTTCGCGAGCGACCATATTAACCCCAAGACGTTGGAATCCGACTTCGGCCACGACCTTCCCTACGGCTCGAATGAGTTTTTCTTTTGTCTGTTCCTTATTTCGTATTGGAATAACCTTGGGAACAATTTGGAGGTGTGACATACTCAACTCCTGATTTCTGACCTTCTGAGAAGAAAAAACTTCGAATCAACAACATAGACCTTGTGTATGAATATATTAATGATTTTGAATCTATCATAAATCAAGAAGACCAATCTGACAAACCGACAATTCAAATATGAACCCCACCCGGAATAAAAATTACGGATGCGGGTGTGTCCGTATTTTCCGGGATGCCGCTTCGTTTTCTTTTCATTTCGTTCACTGATATCACTGACGCTTCCGTGCCGGAGCTAGCCAAGCACACTTCGCTTGAACGGCTCGACATATGAGGATGCGACGGCATCAGCCAGCAACGGTATGAACGATTGCAGACGGCGCTGCCGCACACAAGGATCGTCTATCATTAAAGACAGATAGGAGTACAGGCCGAAGCGGTGGGAAACCGTGAGCTAGTCTGCATTGTTCTGGCTGGATCAGGCGTCATCGGCAACGCCAGTCCCTGTAGCCGGCGCTCACCACTTGAAGCTGTGGGTGCTTGCCGAACAGCCGGGTGTTGACCTGGTGCGGGTACGGCTGCCTTGGATGGCGGGATGGGCTCCAGGCCTTGTGGATAGAACACAAAAAAGCCCTGATTCGTATGAATCAGGGCTTTAGAAATATTCCTTGGCAACGACCTACTTTCCCACACGCTACCATGCAGTATCATCGGCGATGGAGGGCTTAACTACCGGGTTCGGAATGGGACCGGGTGTACCCCCTCCTCCTTGGTCACCAAGAAAAAAGAGTTGAGTAATATTTACTCAAATATATAAGTAAATAGGGGAAGAGAGAATTCCATATAATGTTTAAATAAGCCGCACGATCTATTAGTACTGGTCAGCTGAACAACTCACGTTGCTTACACCTCCAGCCTATCAACCTTGTAGTCTTCAAGGGATCTTTAGGGACATAAATGTCCAGGGAGAACTAATCTTGAGGCTGGCTTCCCGCTTAGATGCTTTCAGCGGTTATCCGTTCCGAACATAGCTACCCTGCAATGCCACTGGCGTGACAACAGGAACACCATAGGTTCGTCCACCCCGGTCCTCTCGTACTAGGGGCAGACCCTCTTCAATTCTCCTACGCCCACAGAGGATAGGGACCAAACTGTCTCACGACGTTTTAAACCCAGCTCGCGTACCACTTTAAACGGCGAACAGCCGTACCCTTGGGACCTGCTTCAGCCCCAGGATGTGATGAGCCGACATCGAGGTGCCAAACCGCGTCGTCGATGTGAACTCTTGGACGCGATCAGCCTGTTATCCCCGGCGTACCTTTTATCCTATGAGCGATGGCCCTTCCATGCGGAACCACCGGATCACTAAGACCAACTTTCGTTCCTGCTCGAGATGTCTCTCTCACAGTCAAGCTACCTTATGCCTTTGCACTCAACGGCTGGTTTCCAATCAGCCTGAGGTAACCTTTGCAAGCCTCCGTTACTATTTAGGAGGCGACCGCCCCAGTCAAACTACCCACCAGACACTGTCTCCAAGCCGGATCACGGCATTGGATTAGATACCTAAGTAATAAAGGCTGGTATTTCAAGGTTGACTCCACACACTCTGGCGAACATGCTTCAAAGTCTCCCAGCTATCCTACACATTATTAATCAAATACCAATGTCAAGCTGCAGTAAAGGTGCACAGGGTCTTTCCGTCCTTCTGCGGGTACCCAGCATTTTCACTGGGAATTCAATTTCACTGAGTCTCTGGTTGAGACAGTGGGGGGATCGTTACGCCATTCGTGCAGGTCGGAACTTACCCGACAAGGAATTTCGCTACCTTAGGACCGTTATAGTTACGGCCGCCGTTTACTGGGGCTTCGATTCAGAGCTTCGACCGAAGTCTAACCCCACCTCTTAACCTTCCAGCACCGGGCAGGCGTCAGTCCCTATACATCGTCTTACGACTTAGCAGAGACCTATGTTTTTAGTAAACAGTCGCCCCCCCCGATTTTCTGCGTCTCAAAATCGCTCACAAAGTTAAATGATCACAATTTCGAGCACCCCTTCTCGCGAACTTACGGGGTCATTTTGCCGAGTTCCTTAACCAGAGTTCTCTCAAGCGCCTTGGTCTGCTCGACCCACCTACCTGTGTTGGTTTGCGGTACGGTATGCATATGCTAAACTTAGAAGCTTTTCTTGGCAGTATGGAATTAATGACTTCCGTCGATTAAAGACTCGGCATAACGTCTCAGGCATACAGAACTGCGGATTTACCTACAGTTCAACCCTACGCGCTTGCACCGGGATATCCAACACCCGGATCATCTATCCTTCTGCGTCCCTCCATCGCACACATATACATGTACAGGAATATTAACCTGTTTCCCATCGACTACGCATTTCTGCCTCGCCTTAGGGGCCGACTTACCCTGGGAAGATTAGCTTTACCCAGGAAACCTTAGGTTTACGGCGAATAAGTTTCTCACTTATTTTATCGTTACTCATGCCAGCATGATCACTTCTCATTAGTCCAGCTAACCTCACGGTCCACCTTCATCCCATCTGAGAACGCTCTCCTACCGCTCATACAAAGTATGAACCCAAAGCTTCGGTACAATGCTTAGCCCCGTTACATTTTCGGCGCAGAATCGCTAGGCCAGTGAGCTATTACGCTTTCTTTAAAGGATGGCTGCTTCTAAGCCAACCTCCTGGATGTATCAGCAACTCCACCACCTTTCCCACTTAGCATTGATTTCGAGACCTTAGCTGTTGGTCTGGGCTGTTTCCCTTTTGGCCATGGTCCTTCGCAACCATAGCCTGACTGCCACACAACATTTACCGGCATTCGGAGTTTGATAGGGGTTGGTAACCTGGTGAGGCCCCTAGCCCTGTCAGTGCTCTACCTCCGGCAAACTAATGTGACGCTATACCTCAATATATTTCGGAGAGAACCAGCTATCACCGGGTTTGATTGGCCTTTCACCCCTATCCACAAGTCATCCAAATCGTTTTCAACCGATACTGGTTCGGCCCTCCACTTGATTTTACTCAAGCTTCAGCCTGCTCATGGATAGATC